>JAJDBP010000018.1 GCA_029261295.1 Nitrospirales bacterium
CGACTTCGGAGGAAGGCGCGCACTGTGTGAGCGCAGCGAGTTTGCGCGCCGCCGAAGTCGACGGCACGGCGCAGGGCACCCGAAGGGCCAGGACACGGCCAACATGGTTTTGGCTACTTTTGCCGAAACAAAAGTGGCTCGTGCGCCGGGGCGAAACCCGACAACCTTCGCCGCATCAATTTCTCGGTAGGAACAACCGAGAATTACCCCTGAGTATGTTTTATTGAAAATATCCTGACCATATCACGACAAAACAATGGCCCCAACCCTCCAAGCCTCTTTCCCTTAAAAAAGGCCAGAAGCCCTTAAGCCACACCACCATTCATGGGTGGCCCGCCCTTGTGTTCGATCCGCTCTTTGTCCTCAATGGGGTCCCCTAGCCTCACCATTAAATAAGACTTGAATTTAAGTACACTCCACCCCTTAGAACGCCGACCGGTCTTGAACCCATTCCCGCATGTCCTGTCCCCCTATGCTAGGAAACGCTGTCCCAGGATATTGCTCCTAGTCATTTTGAGGGGTTAGATCTTCAACCTCAATAATTCTACAATTGAGCTTCCAGAAGTATATAATGTACGTGTACATTACCTTTCAATCGAGGATGTTTTCTCCAATTTAGTTATTATAAATAGCCCCCCCCGGCACCAAAATAACGAAATGGCCTCTGTATCTTTTTCAGATAATTCCCTCCTAACTGACATCATCTTTTCCTCAGAAAGGGATCACCATGAAGAAACCTCTGAAGTTTTTATGTGCAGTCATGTTGACCGTGTGTCCCATCGGAATGACCCAGGCGTGGGCGATTTCCACACCGATTGATCTTAACGATTTTTTTTCTGACCCTACGGTCATCGTTGAGGTTGATGGCTCTTCCGCTAAATTGAGTGAGGACCTCACCTTTGCTGAGGTAATATTATCTAATGATCCATTCTTGGGCGATCCAGAGGTCATCATTGCAGCAGTTGGGCGGAGTCTGAAATTTGACTTTGATTTTATGGAAGGGGCTGGCAATGATGATGAATTTGGGGCGTTTATTATAGACCCTGCCACAGGTGGTTCTCTTGGAACTCCATTTGAATTTTTCACCTCAGATACTTCATCTGGCACGGTGACCTTCGACCTGAGCTCGCTGACAGGGACCTCAGACCTAGGGCTGCAATTTGATCTCTTAGCTTTTGATTTCGCCTCTGACTCCATGGTTACCGTGTCCAATGTCCGCTTGGTCGATCCAGCCAATCCTCCTGCCATCCCCGAACCCAGCACCATCTTGTTGTTCGGCACTGGCATAGCCGGATTAGCTGCCATGCGGTATCGAAAGAACATCAATGCCTAACCCATAGAACCAATCATGTAAAACCGATAAGCCTCACCTCTTCGGAGGTGGGGCTTTTTGATTGCTCCCCGCCACTCTCACCAACCCTCCCTTTCTGTCCGACTTTCTGGACGTGGCATGAACTAGGTTCCTTTCAGTTTATCCCGACAGGGGCTTCCGAAAGCCCAGAAGAAACGCGGATTCATACAATAAAAGTACGGGCAAGTCTGTTGTTACAGATATTACTTTTCAAGTCCTTTGAGTGAAATTATGTTCTGAGGTCAAGTCTATTTTTTAAATTTTTGAATAATGGATCTCAAAGCTTCATTAATACTTGCCAGGTCTCGGTTCGGCAACTCTCATCAGATCAATAAATTGAGCAGACCAACCGAAAATACTAGACATTGATGACCGTACTCCGAGCTGTTCGGACCGTGTCAGTGAAAACCCATGGCCCCTACTCTCCAACCACCAGCCGAGCGCATTGCCCTTAAAGGGCATACACCCTTAAGCCCCACAACCATCCATGGTTGGCCAGCTATTCTGTTTGGCGCGGTTTTTATCATCATGGGGTCCCCTATCCTTGCTATTGGGATGGGCTGGATGGACTATCCCAAATCATTGATTCATGCTCCGCTGTGGGTGATTGGTTTTTGCGGCGGGCTATTTGTGGCGTGTGGAGCCTGGCTTATGATCCATGGCACTAAAGGCTTGCACCGGCAGTGGAATCTCTCTCATGGCAAACAAGAACTCCTTGATAGACCCTGGATGTGGGATTATCCCTGGCACGCCTCGGGGATTACCGACAATAAATTCACGGCCTCATTTAATGGTCTGATTGCCCTTATCGCATTTGGTGCTTTTCTGGCTCCTTTTAATTGGATTGCGTTTGTCTCGAATTCTGGAGGATTGTTTTGGCAAATCTTGACTGGATTTTTTGATGTGGTGATCGCACTAGGCGTTGGAAGTTATCTGCTCAAGAATGTCGGCCAGCTCTGGACATTTGGTAACGGAAGAATCAGTTTCGGGGGTTTCCCATTTTTCTTAGGTCAGACAATGTCTCTTACCGTCGAAGGATTACCAGAAAACCTCGACACCGTAGAATTGACTCTTCGATGTATTGAAGAAGCTTATGAAATTCGAATAGGAGAAGGGGGACGGAAACGAGAGTCAGTGGTCGTCTGTTATCAAATCTATCTTGCTGTTCAAACATTTCGAGGAGAACTGGTCAACGAGAGCGGACAACTTCGTTGCTCGTGGAATCTCCCAGACGATGCTCATCTCACCAGCACACCCAGTGAACGTCCCGCGACTTTCTGGGAACTCGAGGTTGAGGGGAAACGCCCTGGCATTGACTATCACTGCCACTTTCTCTTGCCCGTCTATGACAAAAAATCAGCGGTCCTTACAGGTTGACACTTCTTCAGGTGTGATTCATAGCTCATATGGGCGCACTGAGGACGATTCGGTTCCCATCCGGGTCATGTAACCAACATTCCAAATTTCCCCAAGGCATTTCCATTAACGCTGTGACTTGAGCCTCTAGCGAGGAGACATGTGCATGCAGAGATTGGATGTCATCGACATAGAGATAACAATTGGAAGGTGATGATAGCGTCTCATCGTCTGGCTGGATTTGGCATAGATGAATTTCTAGGTCCCCGTTTTTCAAAATAGCGTAGACCCATGATGCTCCGGTTTCATCCTCATCTTGATCATTTATAAACATGGGGAGGAAGCCTAAAGCGATTCTATACCATTCAATGGCTTCTTTCACCTTTGCGACGGGAAAGACCGGCGAAATTCGATGAAATGTTGAGACCATGAGAAGGTGAATTCGTGGAGCCACACATTAAGAAACAGGCTGGGAACGTTGCCAAATCTCTTAGAAACTATGAGAGACGGGACACCCTGTGTCAAATGATGGCAGAAAATGAAAAGAGAAAATGAGACGTATCACTCAGAAGAGAGATGTTGCACAGAAATTATTTGAGCATCTAGGAAGAGCTCCAACCCAGCCCCTTCTTCTTGATGATCAAACCCTAGATTCAATTTTTGGCCGATGGCGGTGAGTTGAAAGTATTTCCCCCAATTATTGACGTGCTCAGGAATGATCACCGTCTCATTCACCGTCATGAGCACATCATCTTTTCCGTCTTCTCCAAGTTGCGAGTCTGCTGAATCCCTATCAATAAAGGTAAAGGTGAGATTCACCACCACTTTTTCAGGAGAGGGATTATTCCATTGGGTCCAGACTTCAAATGTTTTTAAGTCATTCTTCTGGAAATGGCCTATGTCGGTAAGGCCCAGTTGCAGGGGATAGGCCTGCCGATTCAAAAAGGTTGGACTCGCCCAGAGGGGCGAAAAAGACAAACCTGTCAATACAATTGAGAAAAGAATAAGCAGGAAAACACGTAATCGGGGCCGCACCAGATTACCTCCCCTGTCTCTTGGGTATTTTTAGTTGTGGTTGTGTTCTCTTTCTGTCTCTGTGCAATACCTCTTACATGAAGATCTTTACAATACCTCTTTGGAGGTACGATTCACTATACACCCAGGAGAAAAAAGATGCCAATGATAGGAAAGAAGGAAGGTTTTCCCTTAGATATTACTCTGTAGAGAGATGCTGCACTGAAGTCACCTGCGCATCGAGATAGAGCTCTAACCCGGCTCCTTCTTCTTGATGGTCAAACCCTTGATTGAGCTTCTGGCCGATGGCGGTGAGTTGAAAGTATTTCCCCCAATTATTCACTTGCTCAGGAATGGTGACCGACTCCTGCACCGTCATGAGCACATCGTCTTTTCCATCTTCTCCTAATTGCGAATTTGACGAATCCCTATCGATAAACGAAAAGGTGAGTGTCACCAGAATTTTCTTATTGGATGGATTATCCCATTGGGTCCAGATTTCAAAAGTTTTTAAGTCATTATTATGAAATTGGCCAATGTCGGTGAGGCCCAGTTGTAAGGGATAGGCTTGACGATTTAAAAACGTGGGGCTCGCCCAAAGCTCTGTGGCAGAAAGATTAAGGGAAAGGATGAAAAAGACAAAAACCACACACACTCGAAATTGAAGGTACACCACACTTTCTCCACTTTAGAAGACGTCTCATGACATATCCTTTCCTTTCGGCAAAATAGCCATTTTCCTTGCGTAATAGATCTCCGCATATTACCAACTCATAACAATGGGTTATAAATGACATTTTGGAACCTCAAGCCCTCTATGAGAAAAGTTCAAACCGATAACGCAGTTCCAGCATATGAAGATCTACCCCTCGGTTATTCCCATAGATAGTTCCGTCAGACATATGATGGAAACGATATCCTGCCAATAGGTTTCCAGGAAGGTGAAAGAGCACGCCCCCATGGGCACTAATCTGAAAAGGGCCTCCCACATTTTGCCCAGGGAATCTCCATTTACTGAGCAATGCCCCACCAACTCCAATATCTAGGGTGGTTCGCCATTCTTCTTTTGTTATGGCTATTCCCCCTGTCAGAGTGCTAATAAATCCAAGTGCCTCATCTCCCCTCAACACCCCTGCCGTCGTATTAAGTTGATAGCGAGCTTTCCAATCCCCAGGAATTTCCCAACGGCCTGGAAAACCAAGCACCCCGACAACATCAAATTGTTCAAAATCGACTTTTTCTCCTGGAGGTAATCCAGCCTCTTTAAAATTCACGGCTCCACGGATTCCAACTGATAACCATTCAAATTTCTCCGCCCAGCTTGATTGAATAGGCAATAGCAGTAGGGCAAAAAATACTATTCGAAAATATGTAGTCATTCTGATTTTCATGATTCAAAGACAAATCACATCGAAACAATTGCTCAGGAAAATTTTTGCTAACCACCTCTTACATGATCTCTTTAATGAAAGATAGTCAAATGGGTCCAAAAAATATTACACAGCTGTTTTCGATGGGATGGTAGAAACAATAGAGAAAACGGGTCGAGCAGAAAAAGGAAAAGCCATGACGCCCCCTTTCACGATAAGAAAAATCCTGTCAAAAGTAGGTAGCAAAAAACACATCATCTACTCAAAACATTTCTCATCCTTTTTTGGTTTTTGGATTCTATTCCTTCCAGTCAAAACCTGTAGCTGCGGCGAGAGAACGGGGCGTCTGAAGACCGGTCATTCGCTGTTTGCCAATAATCCAGGTCGGAAAACTCTTGACGTTTTCTGCTACACACGCCTTGGTCAGGGCACTTCCTCGACCTCCAGAACTACATTCAACATAGGGCAACCGTTCTCCTGAAGCTTCAAATGCCGCTTTTTGTTGTTGACACCGTGGACACCAATACGCCCCATAAAATTTTACTCCCTTATCCGTTAGGTGAATGGCCAATGCCTGGAGTTGCGGATCTTCGGGACCGGCTGCTGCATCAAATACACCGCTAAAATGCAGATGTAATCCTCCGACCAATAAGAAGGCAATCACAAGTCCCTCCTTCAACGAGGTCGTCCAATTCGGCGGTTGCCGCACGAGGGTGAGAACCATCATCGTCGTCATAATTCCAAATGAAGCCAGACAATAGGGGCATGTGGCTTCAATTTCTATGACTGAGACAACCGTCAGATACGCACTAATCGCGAACCCGCACACGACGACAAACACAATCATCGTCCAACTACCCGGCTTCTTTTTACCTCTCCAGATCAAGTGGGCTAACAACACATACGTTAATAATCCCCAAAAGGCCATGGGCAGACCAAGCAGGGTCGCCCACCGACTGGCTTGAACCAGATCGCACCCTGAACCTTCACTACAAAATGCCGGGTGGGACTCAAACCAGGCGACATAGGACAGATAGGCGGTAAGCAGAATACCGATTCCAGCTAGCACTAATATGACCAAATCAAGCACGGAGGTAGACTTCGTCTTGCTGGCCGAACTGCCTACCTCAGGCTTAGGAGTTTCGGTTGGTTGACGTTTACTACGTTTGCCCATGTTGCGTTCCTCTCTCCATCCTAAGCAAAAAAAGGTATTTCCTGTTATGTATAACCGTTCGAAGAGGAATATCAAAACTTTGAGAAGAATGCAACGCAAGCATCTAGGCGAGACGGGTGTATTGTCTCATGATAGGATGAAAATGAACTTAAACAGGAACACGTATCCATAACATTTGAATGAACACGAAAATATGAACCCCTCTCTCAACATGGTCGCGGGAGAAAGTATTCCCTATCTCAAAGACGCGTTCGAAACGCTGGGAAACCTTTCAATTTTGTCGGGCCGTGCGATTTCCTCTACGGATTTACACGATACCCAGATTTTACTCATCCGATCGATTACTCAAGTCAATAAGACCTTACTCCAAGGGACTCCAGTGAAATTTGTGGGTTCGGCTTCGGCTGGAACCAACCATATTGATACGGCATATCTACAATCTCAAAATATTGAGGTTGCTTCGGCTTCAGGGTCAAATGCTAATTCGGTCGCCGAGTACGTCGTGGCGGGATTACTTTATCTTAGCAAGCAAGGGAATTTCGTCCTGAAGGGCAAAACTATCGGCATTGTTGGGGTAGGAAATATTGGCAAGTTGGTCAAGCAAAAAGTAGAGGCCCTCGGGATGCAACCGATCCTTCATGATCCACCGTTAGCTAAGCTTAAGCAAATTGATCACCGTTCACTAGAAGAGACACTGAATTGTGATGTGGTCACCCTACATACGCCACTGACGACCGTGGGACCCTATCCAACTTATCATTTACTCAATGAGCAGACCTTCAAGTGGCTGAAGCCCTCATCCATTTTCATTAATGCGTCCCGAGGTGAAGTTGTCAAAACTTCTGCACTGTTGCAGGCCATCGCCGAAGAACGCGTCGGGCCCACCATTATTGATGTCTGGGAACACGAGCCTGATATCAACTGGAAGCTCTTTCAAGCCGTCTCATTAGGCACGCCCCATATTGCCGGGCACTCCCTAGACGGTAAAGCCAATGGGACTTTTATGATCTACACAGCCTTGTGTAACCATCTGGACATAGAACCTATTTGGAATCCTGCCCAATCGCTTCCCTCCCCAACTCTGCCAATAATTGACGTGTCCAATTCTTCACAATCCAATCAGGAACGGGTTCGAGAAACGATCAAGAAGATTTATGATATAGAATCGGATTTTCAACGAATAAAAGAATTGCTTCTCTTATCTCCGAATACACGCCCCACGCAATTTGATGCCCTTCGTAAAAACTATCCCATCCGACGCGAATTCCATCACTCAAAATTGAGATTCACTAAATCTAATGAGGAACTGGCCCATACGCTCATTGGTTTAGGGTTTCTCAAAGACGTTGAAAAAGGCTCCTAACACTGTTTCCGAGAGATAGCCAATACAAAAGATCATCGTGGGGAAATAAAAAAAAAGCGGCCAGGGAAAAGAGTGGATTTCTCCTTTCCTTGACCGCTTTTCAGTTGTTGTTCTTAAGAGCTTAAAAATCCCTTCGCAAAAACACCCCGGCGTTCCAATCAAAGGCATCTTCCGTTTGAATTTTTTTCACTCCCTGGAGCGGGTTCTCTCGATTAACCACTCCTCCTCGTTCTTCGAGGTAATCCATTCTCCCCATGACCCCTAATTTAAAACGATAGCTGAGGTCGACACTCATTCCTACCCTTGCTACCACCCCATAGGTAAACCCAGAATCGTCATCGTTCACCTTAGCGGTAAAATTATTAGCTGCCGTGCACCCACCAACAACACACCGATTCTTTTGTTCAGACTTGAGTTCGGTATCACGGTAATAGCCAGTGATGTCCACACCCCCAAAAACATCTATTCCAGGATCTGCAAAAGTTTTTGTCACCCATGCCCCTGTACCAATCCCGTAATAATTATCATCGAGGTCTTGTTCAGTTTCAGAGAGAATGTCATCATTGAGAAAGGTTAAACTCCTGAAGTCCCCCCAGCCCATTTGCCAAAAACCTCGATAGGAAAGGTTAATGTTCGGGGCGACCGAAAACCCAGCCCCCAAATCGATATCACCCGTCACCCCTAAATCAAGATCAAGACCCTTTACATGGTTTTCAGATCGTGCCTCTGCTCCGGTGGCTCCTAACCCTACGCCAGTAGAAGAACCGCTTGAGGCACTCCGGTCATACGTCAGAGCTACCGTGCGACCACCTGCTTGCTCTTGAGTTGATTCTCTTGCTTCCCCATATTGGTAGCGCCCTCGGAGATATATCTGGGAGTTAGAAAAGAACACCCTGGGACCTAAATCATACGAGATGTGAGAGTGGACATATGTGGTGTTAATCCGATCGTCATTTTCGGCTAGAGATTGTTCCCTTCCACCCTTGTTAACCGTTCCGATTCCAAACCGCGTGCCCTCTACTTGTCCTACCCCACCGGCGATGCCAATTTGTAAGGGACCAGGCTTTTTAACAACATATCTTCCTAAATCTGAATCCCAACCTGCGTTAACTTGAGTATTGGGATCGTGTGTCAGAGTATAGTTTCTCGTTGCACCGTCGTCCCAATGCTGTGTGATAGTCATTGTCCCATCAAGCTGTTCAAGCGGCGGATCTGCCGTAATCTCGCCAGGGGCACCCTCATATAGCGTCTGGCCTGCACCATTTTTTACCGTAATTTTCTCAACAGAAGGCACAAGATCCAGCTTAAGAACGGGAGGGTCCATGATGGTTAACCCAACATTGCAGCATCCAGAAAATAGGACAAGAACCCCAATACTCATAGACATTCTGAGGGGGCCCGTGAGGATCTGCAACCCTTCACGGGAGAATGATCTACTCATGTTAAACCTCCTTCGTTGAATCGAAAAACTAAGATTTGGATTTTTGCAACACACACCGATTAGATGAATTCTTTTAAGGGGAATTATTGAAAAAAGAAAGCCACACCAACATTTTCAAAAAAGACGACTGCTCTATCTTTCGCTACATTACAAAACAATTGTCCTTAAGACAATATTTTGTTGGCTGATCCTGACAAGATAGGAGTGCAATGGTAGGTTCAAATCGCGCCTATTTGGCAAAAACCTCTTTAAGCAATTCCGTAACACGTGCAGCCGGATTGGTTCGAATTTTTTGTTCTTCTTGAGCCAAGGTATGAAACAACCCGTCCAAACTCTTTCCTACCACATAACTATCCAGATCAAAGATTTCCGCATTGACGAAGGGCAGAGAAGAGTATTGACCAACCAGAGACTTATATTGGGCGGCCACCCCAACTTGATCCATCGCTTGAGCAACTTTTGGCTTAAAAGCCTCCGCCAACTTCGCCTTTGTTTTTTCCTTAAAGTAATCGGTTGCGGCAGTATCTCCACCATTGAGAATTTCCTTCCCATCCTCAAAGGTCATTTCTGTGACCGCATCTTTAAAAATAGGTTTGGCTAAGGGAGCTGCTTGTTCAGCCGATCGATTCATACTCACTACGAACTCATCAATTTGGGGCCCAAACCCGATCATGCGTAAAGTTTTATCCATTTTTTGCAATTTTTCAGGAAGCAAGATTTTAATCGATTCATTCTTTAAGTATCCGTCAACATGACTGGTCAGCTCAACAGTCTTTTCGGTCCCTACTTCAAGCACTTCTTTCAAGCCAGAAATAATCTTCTCGTTGCTTAGATCACCGCTGCCAGATTTATCCAGCAACTCCACCCCTTTCTTTGTCAGATCTTCGAAAAAGTCAAATTGAGCACAAGCCGCATTTGGAATGAAAAGAACAATCAGAATACCGATGAGCTTAGCAATCATCATGGCAGACCTCCGTAAGTCCATTAGGATAGATAGGCCGAAGAGGAGGGGGATCTCGAAACTTAGTGTAAGACTTCAGAATCCACTAAGCAAACAAAGGAAAAGGCAGAATGTCCGTTCAAACTTTATTGAGAGAAGGAGAACCCATGCTGCCGCCAAGCCTCGTAGACAACCACCGCTACCGCATTGCTTAAATTGAGGCTTCGAGAGTTTGGTTGCATGGGAATTCTGAGACGTTGCGTGGAAGGAAGTGTCTCGAGAATATGCGCGGGAAGACCTCGAGTTTCAGGGCCAAAGAGCAGCGCATCGCCAGCTTGAAACGCCACATCATGATAATTGGTTTGACCCTTGGTCGTTATCGCCAATATTCGTGAAGGATTGTTTGCATTTAGATAGTCTTGCAGGGTGGGATAATCTCTCATCCGAGCAAGCTCGTGATAATCCAACCCCGCACGACGCGCCCGTTTATCATCCAACTCAAAACCCAATGGATGAATTAAATGCAACCCAAACCCCGTATTGGCACACAAACGAATAATATTCCCAGCGTTTGGCGGAATTTCTGGCTCAAAGAGTACGACATCTAACATAAGGGATGGCTAACTCGGCTTGTCGAATCCTCCTAACTGAAAATTGAGTAAACAATCACGCAAGATTAAAAATCATCTCCGTGGCCTCCTTGTTTGACTTCTCGAATGCTCCAATCCACCGCTTCTCGAAATTCTTGAAGATCCGTTCCTGGAGAAGGGTCATTCCAAATCTCCCGCTCTAATCCTAATAAAGTCGAGTAGGCTTGCATGTCTGGGGCCTTGCCTAAAGCCCAAACTAATTCGGTTCGTACCCGCAAATCGACCATCGGATCTTTCACCATTTCCAAAAAAAGCGGGGTCTGTTGACTATTACCAGTCGCTGCAGCGATGCGCCCTAGACCTTTTGCAGCAGATACTTGGAGCGACGGACTTGAACCATCTTGTAGGATAGAGAGTAAATGCTTTTGGCCTTGGAGCCCAAAATACCCTAATGCCTCTGCGGCTTCTTTCGCTACTTCTGGATCACGTAATTTTTGCACAAGGACGGGATATCCTTTTTGAACTTGAGTTTCCCCCAATAAGATCAGAATCAAACGTTGCCGAGAGACATCTGTATCAGGATTCTTGAGAACCTGTAGGAGACGATTGATATGTCCCCATTCTGCTGCCAACAATACTGGAAAATCATATAAGTGAAAGAACTGCTCAACACATTCCTTGGGATTAAGCCTCCTTGCACCTTGGGAAATGCGCTGCATCGTGGCCACACTTTCTGAGTAAATCAATCGATCCACATTTTTCCATGGAACCACTTGTTGCTTAAAGCTATAGGCCAACTCGCAGGGAGGCCCCAGAACTCGAACTTCTGCTATGGCTCCTTTTCCAGCTTGGGAGGAAACGGCGTTTATTTTCTCCCGCAAAACCTGGCAATGAATCTGAAGCCAAAGACCTCCCGACGAATGCGTGGAAGGCTCAGCCACACGATACCCCAATTGTTCTAATCGCGGTTGGACCGTTTCAAGGATCGTTATAGGAGACAGAAGATCTTGAGCTGCTCCCATATGGACCAAAATACCTACCTGTGAAATTTCTGATATCCCCGGAAGGGGCTGACGGGAATGACGAAGATCACTTAATTGCGCAAACACTGAGGTACCCAAAGCCAACACACAACCAAGACCAAGGATACCCTTAAGAAAAATCAAAAATACAGTCGCCCAGAGGAAGTTTTGCCGTTTTTTACTCCTGCTCCACATACGAAGACCATTATTCTTGTTCGACGGATTCTCTAGCTAACAGGATGTGTTACGTTGGTTTTCTAGGTGACTTATAAGCAATTCCATTTCCGTAGGAGTTTTACTGCAAAATTCCACTTCCCGCTTGGAGACGGGGTGGCAAAACTTTAAACTTCGAGCATGCAACATCATTCTTGGATAAGGATTTCCTTGAATTTGTGACTCCTGCTGCCCGCCATAGAGTTGATCCCCTAAAATTGGACACCCAAGTTCTGCAACATGAACTCTAAGCTGATGTTGACGACCTGTATACGGAATTAATTCGAGATGACAAGCCACATTTTTGAATGATTGTATCACCTTAAATTCTGTAGCTGCGTTTTGCGCTTGATGGGTCTGGCTAGACACCTTCTTCTTGTCGTAGACATCACGTCCAATGGGAATACGAATGGTTCCTCGCTCCATTGTTGGCCTTCCATATACCAGCGCTTCATAGGATCTGATAATGGTGTGATCTTCAAATTGTGAACCAAGATCACGCTGGGTCTGCTTCGTTTTTGCCACGACCATGACCCCGGACGTCTCCTTGTCGAGTCGATGAACCAACCCAGGAAGGCCATTTGAGGTATTCAACTCATTCACTTTGCCATGTGTTTGAAAATGATCTAACAACCCATTCAACAGGGTTCCATGCCAATTTCCTGATGTCGGATGCACCACGACACCACTCGGTTTATTAATGATGAGTAACGCTTCATCTTCATACAGAATATCAAGTGGAATAGGTTTGTTGTCGCTCAGCATTGGGCCTGGTTTTGGTTGTTCTATGGTAATCCAATCACCAGGTTTAATTTTTCGACTGGGACGTACCACGGCAGCATTGACGCGAATCCGGCCTGCGAGAATAAGGCGCTGGAGGCCAGATCGAGAAACGCTTCGCTCGCGGCTTACTAAAAAGGCATCCAGGCGCTTGACCCTTTCTCCCTCTGCCACAAGAAATTCAGTAATCATCAGAAGTCATTTCGTGCCAGAAGATTTATAACCACCTTCATTATTTTTACTTCTTAGTCATTATACTTCAATCAGTGAAGCCCATTTCTTTATCTATGAGCAAGGATTTCGTCTACAAACCGATAAGACTCCTAGGCCGTTTGAAGACCAACCACCAGTATTCACTTTGGAAGGAGCACAATTGTGGAACTCAACACCGTAGCCTCCCAACCGTTTTCCCCAAAGAATGTCGGCATCCATCAGACCCAGCAGTCGACAACAGCGACCAACGCCACTTCTAAAACCCCAGATAAAGCTAAAGAACAAGGGGGACCAGCTCCTGTCCAAGATCATGTGACTCTCTCAAAACAAGCCCAAGCGCTCGCAACCTCCACCTCCCCAACGGCAAAAAACAATACTTTTCAACAATCGCCGTCACCATTTGATCGATAATCTTTCAGTAACTATAGGGAGAGATATTCTATTTAGCATGTCTCTCACTAGAACTAATATCGGGAATAATTTCTCCGAAATTTTGGGGAATCCGTCAAGAATCAGTACTGACTCATCGTCGTTCATAGAGCAGTTCACAAGCCTGGGCATATCCTAGTATCCATCCCTTATGATACGCCTGATTTAAGGTTTGTCGAAGCTGATCAATCGTTTTAGTTCCTTGAAAGGATCCGGGAACTTCTGAACACACCATTTCAACCGCAATATCAACTAAACGTTCACGTAGTTGCTCTAACTCTTCCGTGACTAAATCTTTAAGACCTTCTTCTCCACACTGAGTAACAACTTTTTCTAAAAAAGTATCATACCCTTGTAATGCAATAACTCTTTCACGAATTTGCCTTAATTCTTCCTTAATTCTATTCGTATCTTTCATCATGGCCTTAAAAATTTGCTTGCGTGCTTCTTCGCATAGGGTTCCTTCCATACGCTCCAAAACCATACTTGGTGAAGGAGAGGTATCTTCGTCCTCTTCTTGCTGGCGAGACACTGACGGTCCGACATGGCCCATTCGCAATCGATCATAGGCTTTCCGAGCATCCGGATCTCCTAGGATCTCATAGGCCGCATTCACTTCCCGGATTTTTTGCTCGGCTTGGCGATTTCCTTGATTACGATCAGGATGATATTGAAGTGCTAATTTTCGATACGACTTTTTAATTTCATCCTGGGACGCTTGAAGAGACACTTCAAGAACCGCATAATAGTTCAAGTTCGCCATAGGATCACTTTCCAAGCGGATCGCTTCTTTTTAGAATCACTGGATGATGGCCATGAATTCAATCGTGTCTGCTGCTTGGAAATATTCATTCTTTTACACAGATCTCTTTCCATGAATATTTTGTATTTTTGTAAGACCCTGATTATCGGAACCTTTTTCTTGATATCAAATGGAGAAGAGCTGACCGCTCATCATAGAAAAATTCCCCAACAACCCCCAGACCACCAACGCCCATTGAAGATTGCGCCTTTCTCTCCTAACCCGCCAAAGGCCTTCACTTTTAGCACATCAGCCCAAGAAGTCTCTATTCCTGAGCTAATTCAAAATGGGCACCAGCATCACCAACACATTATTTCTATTCGCGGCGAGATTTCCCAACCTGAATTACATTTGGATACTACTGAACTCTATTTAGATTTTGTGTTTCGTCTGAAGCAGGGAACCGATTCCCTCGTCGTCTATGGCCGGCATGATCGCACCCTTGGACCACCAGCGATTCAAATGGGTTCAACCGTTATCGTGGTTGGGACTTTTTTTAAAGAACAAGATAGAAACGGAACCCTCCTATTGAATGTTCTCGAAGCGATCGAGGTGAAGCCTTATCCATCTTCCATTCCCCAAAGCACGTAGCCTTGCATACATCACTTTTGGATATCCATCCTTAAAGATAGTCCCTCAAGACACTCGCAACGCAAAGAGAGCCGGACTTGGGAAGGGGATCCAATGGAAGGGGTAACGCCATGACCCTATGGATAGCCTCAATCCAAACACCAGACTCAAAATGCTTACGACTGAGTTCCTGGGCACGGCCATGCTTATGAACATAGTCGACTAAGGGTTGTTCATCGACAAAGTTATGGCGCCGTACATAGATGAGGGGAATTCCATAATGCACGACCGTGGTTATTGTTGCATACCCTGGCTTGGACATCACCACATCAACCTGCCTCATGATTTCCCCAAAGGATAACCCAACATCTTCTACTCGATGAACTCGTTCCGACAATAGATTCCCCAACATCCCAGCTACCAAAAAGTGAACGCCCTCACATGCTTCCATCTGCTCCAAAGGGAGACTCGTCAGGGACACTCCTCCAAATGCAACAAGGACAAGCCGTTCTTCGCTTTTCATCTTCAACGATTTCCGTACATCTTTTGAAGAGGATTTCAATAATGGGAACGAAGGTCCGGCTTCCGTGTGAGATGAGAAGGCCGGCATATCGATCCCTGGATGCAATTTAATAAGATGATTCACTTTTGAATATTCCATTTGGATATGGTCAAGCACGGTTTGTTGTTCTGGACTCAAAGAGGAGAGAAGACCTTGTAAGACTTGATCCCAGGAGAGCGAGGCAATGGCAACGACGGGGCAATTGACTTCGACCGCACTTCCAATAGCCAAGTAAGAAATATTGGAAATCACCAAATTTGGTTGTACCCCACGCATGTCTTGGACTTCCTGCGCCATTCGAGATTTCCAATTTTCATGAAACTCCTTATAGGCTGCCCACGTTCCATCAATATCAATCTCCAACGGCCCTGGCTGACAACACCCGACATCTTGAGCCACTGGCTGCAATGTCCAAGGCACATGCAATGACTCTTCAAAAATATGTGGCACCACCTCGGTTCGAAGAATCACACGAAGACTTTTAACAAGATTACCCAATTCATTTAGAATAGGAATCACTTGTGCTGCATGGCCAAAACCATGAGCAGAAATAGCGCACCAAACGATTGGCATTCAATCTTCCTTTCAGGCCTTTTCAAAACCCTAACAAGGAGTTCGGTGGATTCCGACTTGCAGAGATCCCACAAAACTTCATAGAATTGATTAGAGTAAATGATAATTTTAGAATTGCTGCTATTTCGATAAATATGCCCAACCCTATACTCACAAGGCAGCCATTCATTCTGCTCGTTGGCCTTACCCTTTTATTCACGCTCATTTCAGCCTGCCACCATCACCCCAAACATTCTCCTCAAAGCCGTAAAGCCACACAAACCCAACCACGCCTCGTTGAACAACAGTTATTGGCGACAATCAAAAATGCTGAAGCTCTCGGACAAGGAAACCCCCTTCTTTTAAGTAGCCTCTATAGCTTGGCTAATTTTTATCAGGATCGAAAAGAATTTGATAAAGCTGCTGACCAATATCAACGGGCTCTTCACATAAAAGAACGTACCAGTGGACCAAATCACCCTGAAATTGCTGCTATCCTCAAACGTTACGCCCATGTTCTACAAGAAGCTCAACACCCCACTCAAGCGGCCAACCTCTTGGCACGAGCCGATGCTATTTTAGCCAGATCCAACTCTTCCCCGGTCCCCACTAAATAATCTATAAAATCTCAGCCTCCACATTTCGACCGAGTGCGACTGGAAGAAATTACCTACCCTCTTCAATTTCATCCAGATTTTTTATGTATTTAATGAAGATTGATGCATATTGTTGCATCTTCTGTTTGGCACAAGACTTGTTAATAACAAAGGGAGAAAAGTTGAAAGACTCTAGACGAAGGACTGACTCATGAAAAAAATCCCCCAAGTACCAGCCAAACGAGGACGTCCACGAAAGAAGTCGGCGAAAAATCCTTCAACAACATCAACACAGGCTGACAAGCACCCGCGTTGCTCCCGCTGTGGATCCCGCACAGTTAATTTAGAACAATTAGAGCAAGAACTCTTAGTGACTCTCAGCATTCATTGTCTGATTTGTGGCCATCACTCTTTTATCGGCCGACCTGTTATTCGCCTCCTGAAACGACCGAATGTCACAATTCCCGAATCCATTACTCGCCCCACCATGGGTTAGATTGAGAATTTTCCAACGAAACGGACCATCACCCACTCGTCTCTACCAGGATTCCTTTCGCACTGAAACCGGACAAATATCCTTTTCTTGTAAGCCTTGTAGTAATTGACGACACGCCTCAATACTTCCGCAAATTCTGAGATCAGATTGCGCTATATTTGGGATAGATGTCTGTAAGGGCGAAAGGTCAATTTCTTGCTCTCCAGAAGATAAGGCATTTATGCGAATCATTCGACCTTTGAGTGAGGTCCAATCATTTGGCCAGGATCGGGTTAAGACGGGTATATACTGAAAATGTTCTGGGAACTTTCGAGCGATCTCCAACAGTTCTTGATGAAGCATGAGTTGCCCTTCATGGCGTGCGCTCACCATAAGAGTCATATGACCATGAGACTCCCTAGCGCTTGAGAGCCAATCCCCATGGGCCATGTAACGGATATACGAAAGAAATGGCGTTATACCAGTTCCAAAGGCGAGACAAACTAACCGTCGCCCTTCCCACTCGCCGTCAGGTTCTAAACGAAGATTTGATTCTTTACACACGGCAGTATTTTCATACACCCTTGCGCAATTTTGGTCTTCATCAAATGTGACTCGCACATCAATGCCTTGTTCCTTTTCATACCAATCATCGACTATTTGTGACTGCCACCAAATTGAGGTATCTGCTTGTTGACGATGCGTATGATTAATAAACGTCTCCAAGATACCTGGCTCCTGGTTAGAGGAATTCGATCTGGTATACATACGACGTCGAACCTTGTCCGTCCGACTTCCCCAAGGTTTTGCCAAAAATGCTGTTCCTGGCCTCATGGTATCTAACAGTGGAACACGTCTCCCCTTGATCTCAAGATATGGCGGCAAAACCAATTGCACTCGACGAATTTCCCCTGGATCAATAGCCTGAAGTTTGGCAATACGAGCTGGAACAACATATTCCATAGAAATTCCTCTTAGTGGCTTTATTTGATTCTTTTCTCAATTTTTTCTATGATTTTCTTGAGACATTTCCTTTAGAATAGAACATATGGATCCACTAGACTCAAACCCTATTCCCTCGGTCTCACCTTCTTCTCAATCAAAGACCCGACACACCTCCATCAACCCCGGCAACAACCCTCAGGCCCCGAAGACCATCCCAGAAACAGAACCCACTTCCCTTTCTCAGACAAGCCAAGAAATACATCGATACACTGAAGCGCTCGCAAACCTTCCAGATATTCGGCAAGAGCACATCACCAGAATTCAAAAAGCCTTGGAATCAGGCACCTACGAAATCTCCTCCAACGACCTTGTTGACAGACTTATTCAAGACATCTTAAATCCAAGACCAAAGGACTCTCTTTCCCACCCTAATTAACTTACCCGCCTTCCTCTCCTTCCTAACAACTTTTACAAATCGTCTTTCGACAACCACTAACATTCACCACAGATTTAACTATTCTTTGGTTTTCTTTAACCTAGAATTTCGACAAAGTTATTGTATATTGTGTGATGTTTCATTCATTTCCTCTTCCTCTCTCTTGTTTCACTTTTTTTTGCCTTGTAGCATGAAGGACAACAACCGAAAAGAGAGCAATGAGTACGACTTCTCGCTATTCTGCCATGGGTTCAAATATTCTGTGGTTAACCATTTCATCTCAGCCGGAAACGATCTTAATCCGATCATCCCTTCTCGGCTTAGGACCTGACAATTCCCTTCTGTGTGCACTCCCTAAAGACCAACCTCTTGATTTACTGACAAAAGGTCTTCTGTGCAAAGGCCGTTCATATATTGATGGAGATGTCTATGAATTTGAAACTGTCATCCAAGAATTCCTCACCTTTCCCCCGGCTGTTCGCCTCGAAGCCCCTCCAAAAATTCTGCGTCAAGTTCCTCGTTCTTTTCCTCGTTTAACCATCGACATACCTGGAGTGGTTCGTCCCCTTAGCAAAAACGGACAGATAGTTGCGGTCCTTCCGGTCCAACTAAGCAATCTCTCTCCCTCTGGATGTCAATTTAGCATCGACCCTTCGGCATGGCCAAAAGTTTCCAACCTCCATCTTTTCATTAGTTGTCGATTACCAGGATTTGACCATCAATCAAAATTTCATGGTTCAATCGAATGGGTCCAACCTACAAATGAACTGATCATGGGAATCAAATTTATTTTTGAATCAGACAATGATATCGCCAATCAGAATATCCTCCAGTGGTATCGTTCTCAACAAGCCAATTTCGTCAACACCAGAGCCTAATCTCCCCTCGCCCATCCTATCTGCTTAGGGTTGTTTATCAAAATCTTCACCCTGCTCCCCTTTCGTTATTGAGCCATTCTTGTGTCAGATCCAATACCTGACAGTTGGTTGTAGAGCCCCCCTCCCGACTTTCTCCTGACCCTATAAATGAGCTGAGGGGATACTCGCGCAGCCTCAGTTGCCTGAGAAAGGACCTTCCGATTACAATATCTTCATAATTCCCTTAAATTTTGACATTCAGGGTTATTTATTTCTTTTCCTTTTGCCCCAACGAAAGATCTATCTCATGGCTATGCGTCTGAACAACCAAAACATTATTGATATTGCCCCACTTCCTGCGCCGAAACACATTCAAGAAGGCCAGCCGCTCCCACAGGAAACTGGGCAAAAGGTGTTAAAAGCTCGACAGGCCATCCGAGATATTCTTCATGGACAAGATACTCATCGTCTTGCAGTCATTATTGGCCCCTGCTCAATTCATGACCCTGAGGCGGCCATTCAATACGCTGAACAACTCAAACAGGTGGCTGATCGTGTTCAAGATCATTTGTTAGTCATCGCTCGAACCTATTTTGAAAAGCCTCGCACGACCGTTGGTTGGAAAGGACTGATCAACGATCCCAGATTAGATGGCTCGTGTGATATCGAGGAAGGGTTAGAACTCGCGCGTTCTATCCTCCTAAAAATCAATCATCTGGGCATGCCCTGTGCGACAGAATTTCTCGATCCCGTGACGCCTCAATATATATCAGATTTAATTAGTTGGTCAGCGATTGGTGCACGAACGACGGAAAGCCAAACTCACCGGGAAATGGCGAGTGGCCTATCCATGCCAGTGGGATTAAAAAATGGAACTGATGGCGGGCTTCAGGTTGCCCTCAATGCGATGGTCGCCGCACGGCATCCGCAAAGTTTTATAGGCGTGAATGCGGAAGGGATCACGTCTATTATTAAAACAAATGGAAACCCCGATCGCCATCTCGTACTCCGTGGCGGAGGTGGCCGTGTAAATTACAACCCTGATGATATATCCAAAGCCGTACAATGTCTTTCCCAAGAAGGGATTCATCGACCTGTTATGGTTGATTGTTCGCATGGCAACTCCGAAAAAGATCACACACGCCAGGTCCCCGTTGCTCGCTCAGTGGTCAATCAATTTGCTGAAGGGCAAAGGGCCATTATGGGGCTGTTGATTGAAAGCAACCTTAACCCTGGCAATCAAAAATGGGAGGCTGGAAAGGCTTTAAAGAAAGGCGTATCGATTACTGATGCGTGCATTGGATGGGAAGACACAGAACATCTTTTGGAAGAACTCGCCGAGACTTTAGATAAATCCGCAAACAAAGCTCCCGTATAATTATTTATATCGAGGAAATATTCTTTACCCCATAGAAGGGATCTTCCTCATTTTTATTGTGTAAATTACGGATTGGAAGATAAATCAGGTATAGGATCTATCTTAGCCGATGTAGGCTCGTGAACATGCTCATGAGTATGACAGCCAAGGTCATGACAGAGACGGCGATTCCAAAAACCAGCCCAAGCAATTAGTCCTGCACCAAGAACATCCAGAAAAATTTCTGTTCCACTCCCCGGTTCTATCCAAAGATGAGACACCGCTAAAACGAATAGCCCAAGTATGGTCAGAACAGTCGGCCGAATATCACGATGACGAGGATAGGTTGCTAATAAACCAAATCCGGCCAAGAGAGCAATAATAGCGATAAAGACCCATTCAGTCGTATCAGCCCAAAAGACCCCTAAGAGTCCATCTAAACCATCCCAAGAATGGGCGGCAATGACCGGGAGAGCCAGCAAGGCTAATGGGGTTACCGCACAATGCACAGCACACACCAATGAAGCAATAGATCCAGCTTTAGAGAGTTTTGGGCCAAATGTACTCATTGATCTTCCTTCTTAAATTACTGGCATTTTGGACAAAACCCCGAAAACTCCAAGGTATGATCTTCCACCACAAACTGTGTTCTTTCTTCAATTAACTTGGTCAATTTCTTTAACGGGCATAACAATAAATCAACGATTTTCCCACACATTTGACACCGGATGTGATGATGATGTTTTCGTCCTTCTTTTAACTCATACCGGGATTGCCCCTCTTGGTGTAGATCCAATTGAACAACCAAACCAAGCTCCTTCAACACATTCACTGTGCGATATACGGTTACCAAGTCAATGGCAATTTGATCTTTCTGTAATTGCAAAAAAATCTCAGACGCACTTAAAGGCTGCTGTGTACCTTCTAGGAGAGACAAGACTGCTTTTCTTGTGCGAGTCATTCTTCGCCCAGTAGCTCTCAAACCCTGGCTGGTCGTTTTCTCTAACAACAGAAATAATCTCCACGAAAAAATGCCTTTTATTAACAAATTCATTTAATCATTTATTGCAAGTCTATTGCAAGTAAAAAATAGCCCATACGTGGACAGAGATCCTCAATTTTCAATAGACAGAACAATATCCTAGATATTCCCCTTCATGGGAGTCTTAATGATTCTAAGGATCGTAAGGAAAATTTTTACTTGAGGGAAGAAGTCTGTTTCCCGAAAAAGGGATTAGACCATGCTCATGAATTTAAATAGGGAAGTACTCAAAAACCAGAAGAAAAGGGAATTGGGAAATTGTCGGTCAGAACTTCGAAAAGCTGGACT
Source organism: Nitrospirales bacterium (assembly GCA_029261295.1). Taxonomy (GTDB): domain Bacteria; phylum Nitrospirota; class Nitrospiria; order Nitrospirales; family UBA8639; genus Nitrospira_E. Next base: position 21,739 of record JAJDBP010000018.1, read on the forward strand.
AAGTGGGTTCCGCGAAAAATTAATGCCCCCGGTGTGGGATCCCTCGAAAAAGAGGAAAATTACGGAAAGTCATTAATGATGGCTAGTAGAGAAAAATGCTTATTCTAATAACAAATCTGCTCTTCGATTGAACTGATGGCAGCGACGCTCATCATCTACATCACAAAGAACCAGGGTATTCCCATAAGACACAATATCTAATCGAGTTCGTGGGATACCCAAATTCACCAGATAATCTTTTACGGCGTTTGCCCGCTTTACTCCCAATATCATGTTGTAACTTTCACTACCTCGGATGTCTGCATGCCCCTCAATCGTCAGGCCATACGTCGAAAAATGAGTCATCCACTTGGCTGTGGCATCTAGCCGCTCCCGTAATTTAGGGGTAATTTCCCAGCTATTAAAAGGAAAATAGATAGTCGGGAAAGGCTCTACCTTGCCGGATTTTCCTTTAAGGTCATCTTCTGCCGAAACTTCAGGAATGACCATACGGTCTGAGAGTGGAGTCTCTTTGTCAAAATTCGCTGAATTTGACAGGGAAGTGAGTGAGAGCAACGGTTGGACTGGTTTTGTCTCATCGGCAGTTCGATGATTCACAGAATACGACTCGCACCCACAAATAAGAAAGATAAGAAAAATCGCAAGTATTCGTAGCATCATAATTTGAAACATCCTCCAGTTTACGATGCTTATCGGAAAAGAAGAACTTGGACTTGAACAAATAAGGAAGAATATCTATTTGGAAGGGAAGAAAAGAGAAGAAAATTCAGATTTGAGGAAAAAATAAGAACTTCTTATTTTTGAGGACCACCAGACTCTTCGAGTATAAGAATCGAGGGAAGACCGTCATTTATATTAGTAAATACCTCCATCAAATTCCCACCTAGAATATGAAGAGCCCCAGCCATGACAAGTCCAATAAAACTTATAAACAGGGAATACTCTATGGCTGCTGTTCCTCGTTCATCATAAAAAAATTGGTACATTTCAAGAATTCTCCATTGAGCGTTCCATCCCCACATGCAAGCTTCCTTAAAATTTCAATAATGCAAAGACCAAACCATGACTTCACAGCCTGATTCTTACCTTCCAATTTTACGCTTTCCTATCAGTAGAAAATGGAAACTAGTTCGAAGGAGGGATGAATGACACAAGATCCTAGGCCTCAACTGTTCGAAATTTTAACGATGTCTCATTGACAGAAGAAGGAAAAATCAGGAATTCACCAAAACCCATAAAAACATCCGGTAATTGGATCGAATATTGTTAATCTCAATGACAAAATCTTCTTTGTGAGTGATGAAACTTAGTAAAAATGAAACCTACATTTTCAGGTTCCCTAATATCGTTGCCATTCCTTACCCCTTGTTTCCTTAGAGATCCCAATTGCAGTGATTAATAATAATCATAAAGGTCTTCCTTGACGATCATTTGTGTTCCTGTGATAATACCCTTACCCTATGGGTATGGGTATTATTCCCGCCTAAAAAATGAAAGGATTGCCTATGAAACCGAAAATTCATACGGATGCGTTGAAACGTTTATCCTATATTGAAGGCCACTTACATGGCGTTCGAAAAATGTTAGAGGAAGACCGCTATTGCGTAGATATCCTGAAACAAACGCACGCTATTCGAAAAGCTATTGAGAAGTTCGAAGCTCTCCTTTTGGATAGTCATCTCAAAACCTGTGTTATTGATGGAATTCAAAACGGGAAATCCGAACAAATCATTGATGAACTTCGTTCGCTGTATACGGTAGGACGATAAATCTGTATGGAGAAAGGAATCGAAGAATGAAGATGAGTCAACATTTCCCTATTCAGGGAATGACATGTGCTAATTGCGTCCGACATGTAGAAAACGTTCTCAAAAATTTCCCCGGGATCTCTCTACTCCAAGTGAATCTTGAAAATCATGACGCTCTGATTGAATACGATTCTGAATCGGTAACATATGAGGCCATGGCTTCCGCGCTCAAGGAAGCTGGCTATACTCTAGACAAAATAAAAGACTAGCGATCCACTAGCATGACAACTCATACGACACATGTCTCATTGCCCATTCGCGGAATGACTTGCGCGTCTTGCGTCAATCATATTCAACAGGCTTTGAAAGCGATTAAAGGTGTCACGGACGTCACCGTGAATCTTGCCACAGAAATGGCTTCCGTGAACTTCGATCCATCCATCACATCCCCAAAACTGATGGCACAAGTTATTGAAGCGTCCGGCTATGAGGTTTTCGCTCAATCACAGTCGATTTCCATTGGTGGCATGACCTGCGCGTCCTGTGTCAATCATGTGGAAAAGGCATTGGCCACAATACCTGGAGTTTTATCGGCAAATGTTAATTTGGCAACTCACACCGCCAACATATCCACCAGTACCGGCCAAATCCCAATTACTTCGCTCCAAGAAGTCATAACCAACGCTGGGTACACTCTTATTTCTCCGCCAGCCAAGGAAGAGTCACCCGACCAAAACAAACCTGAGCCACAAGAAGACAATACCCAGCTATTATTGAAACGGGCCATTCTAAGTGGAAGCTTTGGAGTGTTTGTTATGTTGGTAACCATGAATGTCTTACCAGGTTTTTCTTCTCTTACCCAACATACACGCCACATTGGACTCTTTTTCATTACGAGCTTCGGCTTACTTTTAGCAGGACGACCTATTTTTATGGCCGCTTGGAAAGCGGCCATTCACTACTCCTTGAATATGAATTCACTTATTGCAGTAGGCACTCTTTCCGCTTTTGGGTACAGCGCTTTTGCCACATTCCTACCTACCTTTTTCCAGGCTAAAGGAATTCCCGTTGCCGTGTATTATGACACTTCCCTCATAATTATCGCGCTCATCCTTTTTGGACGTTATCTTGAAGCCCGAGCAAAAAAAGAAACCTCATCGTCGATTCATTCACTCATGCGCTTGCAACCAAAAATGGCCAGAGTTCGACGAGAAAACGACGATAAGGACACGTTGATTGAACGTATTCAAACAGGAGAACTCATCGTCATTCGACCAGGTGAACAAATACCTGTGGATGGAGAAATTACTGAAGGTCACGCGTTAGTGAATGAAGCTATGCTAACTGGCGAAAGTCTCCCGATTGAAAAAGGGCCAGGCTCAACAGTCTATACCGGTACCATAAACCTCTCGGGAAGCTTCCTGTTCACAGCCTCATCCATTGGAGCTGATACCGTTCTTGCCCGAATCGTCCATCTCGTTCAAGAAGCTCAAGGCTCAAAACCTCCGATTCAACGCTTTGCTGATTATGTTGCGAGTATTTTTGTCCCAGCCGTCATGGGGATCGCAACACTCGCTTTTATTCTATGGTGGGGATTTGGGCCGGAACCTGCCCTCACCTACGCCATTCTTACCTTTGTCGCGGTGCTTATTATTGCCTGCCCCTGTGCACTTGGGCTTGCTACACCAACAGCCATTATGGTGGGAACAGGACGAGGCGCAGAACAAGGAATTTTAATTCGCCAAGGTGAAGCCTTGGAGATGGCTCATCAAATCGACACCATTGTTTTTGATAAAACAGGCACATTAACCAGTGGAGTCGCGACCGTCACTGACGTCATTGCTCCAGGTGGAAATCAGAGGGAACTCATTCGATTGGCTGCATCCCTAGAACGTGGCTCGGAACATCCTTTCGCACAAGCCATTATAAAATACGCTATTCAGGAATCTTTGGAACTTGGAGAGTCGCAAGATTTTAAGAATACACCAGGTCAAGGCGTTACTGGCACCGTTACTGGCAAATCAGTGATCGTTGGAAATTCTAAATTTATGACAACACACCTTGGCCCAACCAGTGTAGAAAGGATATCTGACTCAATACGACAGCTTTCCCAAGAAAGCAAAACTCCCCTCCTGGTTGCGATTAATGGAAATATCGAAGGTTGCATCGGCATAGCCGATACCATTCGGCGAGAATCAAAAACAGTCATTCAAGAACTTCAAAAGGCTGGGCTAGAGGTCATCATGTTAACTGGAGATCATCGGCAAGTGGCAGAGGCGATAGCCTCCACCTTGGGAATTTCACAGGTCTTAGCAGATATTCTTCCGGACCAAAAAAAATCCGCAATTTTAAAACTTCAACAACAGGGACAAAAACGAGTCGCCATGGTTGGAGATGGGATCAATGATGCCCCTGCCCTGGCGCAAGCAGATTTGGGGATGGCTATCGGCACCGGAACCGACGTGGCCATGGAAACCGCCCAGATTACCTTAATGAGTGGAAACCTTCATGGCGTCACCCGAGCGCTTCAGTTAAGTCGTGCTACTATGCGTACAATTTATCAAAATTTGTTTTGGGCTTTTGCGTATAACATTGCCCTCATTCCAATTGCTGCTGGAATTCTCTATCCTGTCTTCCACGAAATTGGTGGAGTACCACAGGGACTGGAATGGATTTTTGGTGAGTATGGTTTTCTGCAACCCATTATGGCTGCAACAGCTATGGCACTGAGTTCCGTGAGTGTCGTAGCCAATTCCCTCCGCCTCAGAAATATTTCCCTAGCCTAATCTAATTCAGCCTAGTACTGAAACCCTCAGACCAAGGAACGTGCCTTCTTCTTTTGAATCGCCAATTGAATAGCTCTTGCCAAATCATCCATCAACACTGGCTTTGTTAAATAAGCCTGAAGGCCCATTTCCGATGCCTTACTCTCATTCATGGTATAACTGAATCCCGAACATACAATGACCGGGAAATTAGGACGAAACTTCATCACCTGTTGCGCCAACAATTCACCAGTCATACCGGGCATCGTTTGATCAGTCACTAAGACATCATACGTTTCTGAATCCTCTTTAAAAGCTCCTAATGCATCTGTGGCATTAGTAAAAACGAAGACACGGTACCCTAGAGCTTCTAATACGTCTTTCCCCCACCGTGCAATAGAAACTTCATCATCAACAAACATGACCGTTCCCTGACCAAAAGAAGATATTGGAGCAACTGAAACAGATGTCTCAGCACTTCGCTCCATGTTTGAACAGGGAAGATAAATAATAAACGTCGTATTTGCACCTTCAAGGCTTTCCACCTGAATGGTTCCCCCATGACTGGTAACCACACCATGAATAACTGACAGTCCCATCCCCGTCCCTTCTCCCACATCTTTGGTCGTAAAGAAAGGATCAAATATTCGCTTTTGAATATTGGGAGTCATGCCTTTTCCAGAATCAGAAAAAGTAAGACGAATGTATGTCCCAACCGAAAAACCTTGCCGTAAAAGAAGATGGCCTTCATCCACTTCGATCTGAGCAAGTCTGACCACTAATTTCCCACCAAATTCACGCATAGCATATTCTGCATTAGCACCGAGGTTCATGACCACTTGATGAATTTGTGTCGCATCCGCCAATACAGGCAAGGTGTCGGCTTCCAGATCTACTTCCAAGGAGATGGTGGACGGAAGGGAGGCACGAAGTAAATTGAGTGCTTCTTCAACGATGGTTTGAATACATAAAACTTTTTTCCCAGATTCATCCTGTCGACTAAAAGTCAAAATTTGGCGGATAAGTTTCTTGGCACGATAGCCAGCCTTGAGGACCTCTTGCAATCGGGGAACCACACCGTTGGTTCCCTGGCTTTTTGCCATTGCGAGTTCAGTATAACCGATAATAGCAGACAAGATATTATTAAAATCATGGGCAATCCCGCCGGCTAAGGTTCCGATGGCTTCCATTTTTTGGGCTTGCCGTAATTGTTCCTCACTTTTCCTCAAGGCCTCCTCCGTTTGGCGCCGCTCAGTGAGATCTCGCATAAACCCACTAAAAATAAATTGCCCTTTTGATCGAACGGCTGTCATCGCAAATTCAAGGGGGAATTCATGCCCATCTTGATGCAAACAAGACAATTCCATTCGCTGGTTTAAAATTTCACTCGATCCAGTTTTGACATAAACTTGCAAACTCTCAAGGTATCCCTTTCGACAGGTTAGTGGAAAAATATTTTCGACCAAGGATTGGCCGACGATGTCTTCACGGGTCCACCCAAACATCCGCTCTGCCTGAAGATTCCAACTAAGAATAGAACCACTCTCATTGAATGTCACCACCGCATCGAGAGCTGTATCTAAAATGAGACGGGTTTGCTCTTCCCTTTCGCGTAAGGCCATTTCAGTATTTTTGCGTTGCATAAATTGCCCAATTTGACTTCCCACTGATAACAATTGATGCAACAAATCTTGATCAGGCTCTTGTATCTCTCGACTAAAAAACTCCATAACTCCATGGATTGAAGGCCCTAATTGAATAGGAAAGGCAAACGCAGCATGCAAGTCCTCTTTTGCAGCCATAGGAGCCCGAGGAAAGTTTTGATCTTGAACAGCATCTGGAATCCAAACAGGCTTCCCTTCTTTCCATGTCCTCCCCGGAAGACCCACGCCCTTTTCAAATACCATTCCTTGAGTTTGAGCCACAAAACGAGAAAAACGTTCAGGAGAAGCTCGCCAAACTTCAACACACCGTAATACCTGTGTCTCGAAATCAACCTGCCACAAAATCCCGACTTGCCACCCCAAGCTTTCACATACGGCTCTAAGTATTTCCGGAGTAGCTTCTTGAATAGTCGTACATTCTGCCAACACTTGTGCGACGGCATATTGAGCAGCCAATCGACGTTCGGCTAACTTTTGCTCAGTGATGTCCCGCAATAATACGGTAAACAACCGATGCCCCCAAATGGGCGCTTCGGTTATGGTTAAAGTAAGAGGGAAAACCGTCCCATCTTTTCGCTGAGCCTGAAATTCTTTCACCACTCCTGACATTCGGGTCGTACCCTGAGCACGGTAGGTCAACAAAAACGTATCACATCTATTTTGGTCAGATGCTAGAAGCAAAGACTCAAAAGGCTTTCCAATTATTTCATCCTTGGTGTACAAGAACATGGACTCTGCGGTCTCATTAAATGTTTCAATATTAGAATATTCGTTAAATGTCACAATCCCTTCACCAGCACTGGCAACAATAGCCCGAATGGTCGCATCATTCTCCTGAATAGGTTGCGGGCTAGCATCTTTTCGGGAAAAAATGAACCTGCCGCCCAACAACATTGCGAGAAGTCCGATGAAACCAATCCCAAGACCTGACTGTAAATACAATAGTCGAATTTCTTGAATTTGGCGTGTTGCCGCAATCCCGAAAGAAGCTTCCTTATAAGGAACATATGCAGCAAGAATTTCCCCACCTATTGAATTAAAAAGAGTTTCCCTTTGGCTGATATCGGAATTTCTCAAGCCACCAAATCTATTATCACTAGGAACAAAAACTATTTCCCCTGTTTTACCAAACCGATGATGTTGGGCTTGAGAATCATATATTTCCTTTATATGGTTTTCCAGGAAGCCCTGATTCTCAATAAAGGATAAATCTCCTCCTGAGGAATTTTTCAAACTTTCCAACTGCTGAACATGGAAAAGAGCTAAATATTTTAACCCATTTTTTTCCCGCTCAAGGGTTCCCGTATACAACCAACTCAAGAGAACCCAATTGGCAAAAACAATAAGGCACACCAATACAAAAAAGATACGACGACTGCTTAGCCATCCTCTCATCATTCAATAACCTAGAAGGTTTTGGTTAGTTATAGAGAAGGAATAAAAACAAAAACTAGGAAGGAAAAACCGAAACCAAACACCGGAATCGGAGAGGACGATCATATTTCCTACTCACAATTGGTGAGAAAGCTGAAACACCAAATCTAGTATTGGAGGAAGAATACTCGTTTTCCGCGTAAAAGTCTACGTAAAAACATGAGTCCTGTAGTTTACTTTATTCGGAAATGAATACGGACGGGAACCTCCCCCTCAACAGGTTGATCTCCCCTCATTTGAGGCAAGAAAGTCCATTCGGCAAGAGCTTTTAAAGACACTTGGTCAACGCTCGATCCACCCAATACACCGCGTGATAGGAATAATTCACGACGCAGGCTGACAAGCATCCAAGATTTCAAGAGTTATTCAAAGGAAACCGACAAGCAAGGATAGAACCATCGGCGACTAAAATTCACTTCTATTTTGCCGTACTGATTCAGGGGACTTTCGTATGGGATCAAGTCGTTTTTTCATCATATTAGGACTGATATTTATTGGAGCCGTTGTAGGGGGTGAAAAGATATTTAGTCACCTCCCTTTAGACCCAACTATCTTTAAACCGAAAATGGGTATGGCCACATCTGGAAATATTACGGTAGGGTCTGAAGATTCAGTTATTCCATTGGAACGACAAGGAGGGGTATGGGTGGTGAACGTAGAGTTTAACGACTTACACGATGCAAAACTCATCGTGGATACCGGTGCAACCTTTACCACAATTTCCGAGGACCTCGCATTTGACGTCGGCATTCAATCCGATCCACGAAACCCTCATATAAATTTATATACGGCAGGAGGAAACGTTAAAGCGGCTATGGGGATCGCTCCAAGAGTTCGCGTTGGACATGCTGGGCGCGAAAATGTTCGAGTGGTCATCCATACAATACCTAGTCTTCCTGAAGGAATTGATGGACTGTTGGGACTCAGTTTTTTCGATCGTTTTATAGTCCAGTTAGATCATTCGCAACGGAAACTTCACCTCACACCCAAATCGTCCAAACTTTAGAGTTTTCATTAGCCATATAAACATCCCCTCATTCTCCTTTCCAATTGCCCTTAGTCAACCCCGGCCTTTCGGTCAAAACTCTTCGCCAAAAACTTTCCTTGACAGTCCGCAAAGGCAGTATGGTAATACTATCTGTTGCTTAAACGAACAGGAATACACTATGCGATTTTTTATGTATGCGGACAATCTCAACGCCTCCCAATTAAAACGGCGAGCACCTGAACACCAATTTTTGTTTAAGGCCTACATTCCTGACCACACCATTTCATTTGGCCGTTGGTCCAATCAATGGCGATGTGGCCTTGCCACGATTACTCCCTCTGCCGGGGAACGGGTTTGGGGTGCGGTTTTTGAATTAACCCAGGAAGACGTCAAAGAACTAGACAAATTTGAGGGTGATCTACCTGAAGAAGCGTTTCGACATATTGAAATTCACGTGTTTACAGAAGACGATCAAAAGGAATTCGTGACCACCCATGTCGGACAAGCGATTGGGAAGTTTAAGGCAAAAGACCATTATTTGGATTGGGTCATGACAGGCGTTCAAAAATGGGAATTACCTAACGAATGTATTGATATGTGGGATCTCTTCCGCACTCGGTAACGCAAAACACAACTAAAGACCCGTTCTATCCTATCTCAAAGCTTTTTCACATTCTTTTAAGAACAAGGAGATTCTATGCCAAAGCCAAAATATCATATTCTTGTGTGTACAAATTCTCGTCCTCCCGGCCACCCCAAACCTTCGTGCGGATCAGCAGGAGCTCAGAATCTACTGATGGCCTTGAATATGGGATTGATTGAACGTGGAGTAGAACCAGGGGAAGTGTTGGTGACCGGGACAACCTGCCTTGGCCCCTGTGAACAAGGACCAAATGTTGTGGTCTACCCCACAGGCACTTGGTATTCACAAGTCAAAGATTCAGATGTGGCCATCATTTTAGACGAGCATATTAAAAAAGGAGAACCTGCCACACAACTCAACCCTGATTCGATTTGGGCCTAGCTTCCTTCGACAAGAAAGTATTCGATTATGGGTGATCATACCCAACATGAAGAACATACACACTCTGACCAGCCCTCACATGTCTCCCATAAGGCCCATGGCTCAATTGCACTTGATTGCGTAGTGGTGACCTGTAGTGATACCCGCACAAAGGATACCGATACAAGCGGGAAACTCATTTGCCATTTACTCAAAGAACACGGGCATACGATTAAGGACTACCAGCTCAGTAAAGATGAACCAGCAGAAATTTCCCAGCTACTGAAACAAACAGCTCAACATCCCGATAATCAGGTGGTTATTATTAACGGAGGAACAGGCATTTCCAGGCGAGATTCTACGTTTGAAGCTGTTGATGAGTTTTTACAAAAAAGACTGGATGGATTTGGTGAATTGTTTCGCTACCTAAGCTTTAAGGACATTGGCTCGGCGGCCATGCTCAGCCGTGCAACCGCAGGTATCCATGAGAATTTGGTCATTTTTTCAATTCCAGGATCTCGCGGCGCAGTTCAATTGGCGATGGAACAATTGATTCTCCCTGAAATGAGCCATATTGCGGGAGAGCTATCAAAATAGTTTATTCAGGAAGTGGAATGCATTGAATCAATCAATGCACTTTTCACCATTCCCTTAATACACCATCTTTCCTTCGGCCACCATCACCACCTGGCCACCTACCTTAATTTCCTGAATCATATCGTCATCTGAAAAGATTTGAACGAGAATCCGTGAAGGGCGATCCATTTCAAACCCCTGTTCCATCACGACTTCCGTCGTCGGCCCGATCTCCACAACTCCATTTTTCACTAAATACGCCCCCAATGCCCCACTAGCACTCCCGGTCGCTGGATCTTCTGGAATCCCAATGGGGTCGGCAAACATACGGGTATGCACCGTAGAATCTTCTTCGAGGGTCATCGTGGTAAACACCATGATCCCATTTACACCTAATCGAGCACATAAATCACAAATTGCCGCATGATTCACCTGCATAGATTTCACGGCCGTCAATGTTCGAACTGGTACAATTAATACGGGCAACCCAGTGGAGGCGACCTCTACAGGAAAAGGGGAATCTGTAATTAACGACTTGTGAATTCCCAATGCTTTCGCCAGTTCATACAGCATTTCGACCTGTAAGACCACCTCGAGAAACTCGGGAGCGGGTTGAGTCATGACGACTTGTTCAATTTGACCTTTGAGGACAATAAGCTCTAGTGGAAATACCCCAATATGGCATTCATACCATATTTTTGTCACCGGCTCCTGGATGGGAAGACGCTTAAGGGCAGCAAGTATAAAAAACGTACCTAAAACTGGGTGCCCAGCAAAAGGGAGTTCTTGAGAAGGGGTAAAGATACGGATTTTTGCGACGGCTCGGGAATCGATCGGAGGCAACACAAAAACGGTCTCCGAAAGATTCATTTCTCTGGCAATTTGCTGAAACTCCCGATCCGTCAATTGACCCGCATCAGGAAATACGGCAAGCGGATTCCCACCAAATGGTTCGCTTGTAAAAACATCCGCCTGATAAAACTGAAGCCAATTACGAGAAATATCCATGACAATTTGGCACAGGACCAAGAAACAATGAACGAGCAGCTTTCAAGACCGAAAATTATTCGAGAAAGATAGCAGGTTTATGCAGTAAGCGGAAAGGCTTCATAGGAACGAGTCAAAGGATTTCGCACATAATCTTCCACGTAATTTTGCAAAGAACCATTTCTATATAAACGATTATTAGCAAACTTGGTATCAATTTTCCTTAAGGTTCGTACTTTCACCCCGGTCATTTTGACAAAGTCATCTACATGAACTCCCGCAATATCTCGCCCCGCACCTCGTCCAGATTCGACAACACTTTGAGGGATATAAATATACTTTTCATTAGTCAGGCATTTGGCAATATCATTGAGTGTCAGCAACACCGTACAATCTGAATCTCCACCAAGCGTGGCATTCGGGACATGCAAAAATTTCGCTCGACCCTTTCGGAACATTTTTAAGATCCGATAGACACTTCCCGCCATCACAACAGGATCACGCTTTTCTAGCTCTAACGAATCAAATAAACTAATAATACGCCGGCGATTGAGAAATGCCGTCACGTAGGCTTCCGTATGAATGGTGGTCGAATTCGGAAGCCCAGCATCATAAATTTTTTCGGCTTCAACAGGCAGATATTGTCGGCCTTGCCGCATGATCGTCTTGGTTAAATCATTAATGCCACCGACTGGCGTTAAACAGCCCATCCATAAGACACATTTCGAATTAATTTCTGAAATAGCTTTGGCATCTTTTGACATAGTATCCTGATCAAAAGCATAAAAATTCGCCGAAGATACAGCCGGGCCATCCAACACTTTCATTAAATGCTTCACTGATGGGGCGTGCGGCATTAATTTCTGTCGATAGTCGCCAAGAGTAATCACAGATAATTCGAAATTAATTCGGCCAGGATATTGCTCCACCAATCGATGAATCTTAGGAACATGAACAAACCCAACCGTAAAGAATTGAACATTCTTATCAGTATGAATTAGGAAGTCCTCAAGCCACTCCATTGCCTTGGGATGCAAAAAAAGATCCGTCCACTCCATGAATTCATTTCCCCCCAAACACCAAAATTGTAGGGGGTCCGTCGGCCGGGAATTGATATAATTCAGCATAAATTCCCAGTCTTCCTGCGTCGTCTTTGGTGGATCGAGCGTTTCTCTGTACGAATGATCTAATTCATAGCAAAACTCACATTTTACCGGACAAGCTTTTCCAAGGCTGAGGGGAATTTTCCCCGCATCCATTTCTCGCTTTAACACATCACGATAATTTTGTTTTCCAAATAACTGAGGGGCTTCCAATAGGGGGAGTTCTCGTGCCATTAGTGTACTCTACTCGTCCAATCGTTCAATTAAAATCTCGAAAAATTCGATTGACAGAAAGACCAGCCATCTGAAAAACTCGACTCAGAACCGAATGTCGCCAATCAGAAACTTCACCCACATGAATTCACTTGACTCAACAGCAATAGAACAGGCCATACAATTATTACATCTCACCAAACCACTTTCGAAAGAAGCTTTAACGCAACGTTATGAGGAAGCTCGCCGAACTTGGTATCCCTCCCGTTATGCAGGCCTCACCAACAATCCTGGGAAATACATGGAAATGTATAAAAAGGGAGAGGCTAAAACCAAAGAAATTCAAGCAGCCTATCAACTACTCCTCACTTACCTGGAAATCCAGGAAGAGAGTTAGGCCTTTCTCTTCTTAGACATCCCTCAATTCCATCCTGAAGAAATGAGATTAGGGAGCCACATGACTGACAACCCGGGACATTCCTGATTCTCCAGACCCATCTTTCTCGGCAGGACCATGAGCTACCGGCCAGGTCACCAGTCCTTGCACCCCATCAGTTCGTGGTTCTTCCTGCCCAGCTTCCATGGCATAAATTTGTGGGAGATAATTAGTGCCGTATTTCGAAATATAGAGAAAAACATGCTCTCGAGCATTCACTCGAACCGCCCAGGGCTCAAAGTCCTTTTGATAGAATTCTTCGGCCTTTTTCATCGCGTCTAAACACGTCATGCCACCTGGTTCGTTCAGCGTATAATAGTAATCCAATGGCATATCATAATCGTCCTGTTTATGAATCGTAATCCCAAACTTATCAGGATTCCTGACCATTGGCGTATGCCGATACGCCACAAAATAGAATAACTCAACCGAATGAATATACCGTTTGTTATCCAAAAGAAATTGACGAGTATCTTCAGCTTCATCAAACGTTTCACCGGGAAATCCGTAGAAAGCCATCACATGATTCCAAATGCCTGCTTTGGCGGCTTCTCGTAAATTGTTCTCAATGACAGATTTCTTGGCATGCTTATCCATTAATTCCAATACGCGCTCATTCGCTGATTCCATCCCATAATAGAGCGTACAGCAACCAGCCTCCACAGCCTGCTTCCAAATCTCAGGATCTTGCAGCGTCTCCTCAAACCGAATCAAGGTCGTCCATTTAATTTTGACTTTTTCTTGAATTAACAATTGAGAGACTTTTTTCAATAAAGCTGGTGGGTAGGATTCATCAGAAAACAAAAAGTGTTTCGCGTCATATTTATCTTGCAAGGCCTTAATTTCTCGTACCACATCCTGTGCTGGCTTACCACGATATTGATCGAAATATCCTTGGCCATGGTCACAAAATGTACACCGCCCCCAATAACACCCTCGCGTCGCGAGATACGGCAAAATTCGTTCAGGCACAAAGTACATATCGAGTGGCAACCCATCAAAATCTGGAAGAGGCAACGCGGTGGTCTTCTCGGTATAAATTTCCGTATTGACCTTGACCTGGCCATCCTGATGCCACATGAGATTCGGAACTTGTTCCCAGGCCCGCTCCCCCGCCAACGCTTCCAACAGCCAAACAAGAGCATGTTCACCCTCATAGAGAATGGCCGAGTCAAACACATCAGTAAAAAATTTATCCTGCTTTGGAAGGTCTTCTTGCAATCGAGTGATCACATTCCCGCCAACGGTCACGTGAATATCCGGAAATTCGGCCTTAATCATTTTGCAAAAGGTCATCCCCGCCAATAACTGCATTTGGGTTCCTATAGAAATACCCACTACTTCTGGCTGTTCTTTCTGAATAGCAGGAAGGACCAGTTGTCGGCAGACATCCCGGTAGATATTCACCTGTTCATCTTCCAGACTTGCTAACACTTCAGTAGATACCCCGGAACGATACCCTAAGTTGCTTTCCATTGGATAAAACACCAGAGATGCCGGGAAATAGGCAGCCGAAATATATTGCATCACATCTCGAAAGGTATTCAGCGCCCCTTCCAATTTTTCAGCCTGGTAAAATCCTTCTCCCCGAACAATGATCTTGGCTTCTTCAGCCTGGTCAGCCAAGGCCATCACATCAACCCCATCTTGTGCACGAAGGCACGTCAATCGTTCACGTTCCACATCGGATAACTGCTGACGAACTTCTCGCTCTTCAAGCCCGCGACGTTGCTGATCCATTCGCATCTTGACCCAAATCAAGAAGTTAGCAGTAAAAAACAAATCGTACATTTCAATATTAATGTCTTTTTGAATGACCTCATGCCCATAGTCCCGAAGAACAGCGGTGAGACTAGGTAACGCAAGATAGGGAGCTGTAGGAACCCATTCCGGGGGAAAGAGGAGCATTGTTTTGAACTTGCGGCGAGGCTTTGCGGTTGATGTTGCCCCGTCAATATCAATAAGGGTATCAGTCATCGTAATCCCTTCCTAATGGTTATACCGAGGCAAGAGTTGAGGAAGGATCTTGTGAGCCTAATTGGAACTGCAACGCTGGCAATTTATTTGAACCGAAATGTGAAACATAGAGAAAGACGTATTCCCGAACAAAGATTTTTAAATCCCATCCGGCATAATGATTTTGCTCAAATTCCTCGAATACCCGCTCGGCATCTTCAATACTCAAACCTTCTTTGACCGTAAAGTAATAATCCATGGCCAAATCCCATTCAGGGTTTTGATAAAAGGTAATCCCAAATTTCTCAGGATTCTTCGCCACCGGAGTATGCTTACTGAGGTCAAAGGTTCCAAATCCAATGGAATGCACATGTTCACGATTATCTTCCAAAAATTGGGTAGAAAATTTCGCGTCCTCGTAGGTCTCCCCAGGAAATCCAAAAAAGCCCATCACATGATTCCAGACACCATGACGTGACGAAAGCTCCAAGCTCTGTTGGATAATTTCAGTCGTCGTGGCCTTATCCATTAATTGTAAGACTCGCTCACTCCCCGACTCATAACCCATATGCAAATACTTGCATCCAGCGTCTTCCGCGTCTTGCCAAATCTCATCCGACAAGAGGCTTTTTTCAAATCGAATATGTGTGGTCCAGGCAATATCCAACTTGGATTCGACCAGCTTTCTCGTCAATTTCCTGAACAGAGCCGGTGGATAGGACTCATCAGTAAAATGGAAATGTTTGGTCTGATATTTCTCTTTCAAGAAGGTGAGTTCGTCAATGATTTGCCAATCCTTTTTCGTGCGATATCCAGAGGTATAGCCTTCTCCATGATCACAAAATTCACAACGTCCCCAATAACAGCCTCGCGTAGCTAAATATGGCAAAATCGGCTCAGGGACGAAATACTTTTCCATCGGCAACCCATCAAAGTCTGGTGGAGGCAAGGCTCCCATGTTCTCCGCAAATGTTTCACTATTCACATGAATACCTGCGTCATCTCTGAAAATCAGATTCGGTACATGCGAAAGCTCTGTCCCATTGGCAATCCCTTCTACCAATCGCAACAGGGCCGTTTCGCCTTCATAGACAATGGCACTATCAAACAACGCAAAGAGCTTGGGCGTGTTGGGTAGCACATCCCGGAAACGGGTCACCGTATTCCCACCAATGGTGACATGGATGTCCGGAAATTGTTCCTTGATCATCGCGCAAAAAGTCATGGAGGAAAACAATTGCTGACGAAGTACAATGGAAATGCCAATCACCTCTGGCTTTTCAGCAAGAATAGCGGGTTTCAAGATATGCTCAAACACATCGCGATACACATTCACTTGAGTGTCATACACCGCATCCAACACTTCAGTCGACATGAAGAGCTTATAGGAAAGATCCGTTTCCATCGGAGGCATACAAATTCGAGCGGGGGAATAGACAAGAGAAATAGTTGTGGTGACTTCCCGAAAGACGGCAATAGCCCATTCAAGCCTCTCACTATCGTAAAACTCCGGGGTGCGCACCACTCGTTTGGCTTCTTCAGCCTTTTCAACCAATTCTCCAATTCGACTTCGTGAACAATCACAGAGCGCGAGCTGCAACTCAACTTCCGCCTCAGTCAAATCCCGATCTCTAGATATTTTTTTCAATCGGTCCAACTGCTGCGGAACTTTTTTGAGCACACGACGAAGAAAATCTCCACTAAAAAACCAATCATACATTTCAAGATTGACGTCTTTTTGTATCACCTCATGCCCAGCCTCTCGAAGAAAGGCGGTTAGAGTTGGAAGACTGAGGTAGGGTTCAGAGGGATACCAATCAGGAGGAAAAACTAACATGACCTTCCCCCGTTTTCCTGGACTGACGGAAGTTGAGGAAGATTGGGTTTTCGCACGAAGAGGACTAATTAAGCCGCCTTTGTCATAATTGATTCTCATCTATAATTCCTAGGTAAAAATATTAATTGTTTATCGCTGGGAAATATCCGAGAAAGCCCATGTCCATTCACCTGATTATAAGAAAAGTAACTCTTTGATTTATCAATATTTTTTGACAAATCGATTGTGCATTCTAAGTCCTTGAAAAATAGATGGTCAAGGGCACCCATGAAATGATTACCAGAAGAACCACCCTGCAAAATTGACCCAATTTCTGCTATCGATTACTATACGTGTATACATGTAAACAGTCCCGCCTAAAAAGCAGACTCCTTCACCCACAACGTTCGGCCTTCCTGTCTAGATAAAAGGGAGGCGTATTGAGGAATCACCATGAATGCTATGATTGTGCCTGAACCACGAAATTGGATGTCCTATCTGATGGATTCGTTAGTCAATTCTGGAGCCATGCCGACATGGGACGCCATGGAATATCTCACAACCAACTTGGTGGGAGAAGCCCCAAATCCGAATTTACATCATTCCAAATCACCTTATGAAACGATTCAACAATTATTACATCGCGTTTATAGGCCTATCGTCGAGGCAGCTTCACGGACCGTCACCATCCCACAGCAATCCATGATTCACATGTTTACGGACATTAGCCTTATGGGCAAATCAGCCATTCTCGTCGTCTACCATCCAGGACAGAATCAACCGCATCAATTACTCCTACTCGATTCGATCCCAGCCTGGGATATTGTTTTTGAAACCTCATCAGGATTTAACAACTGGGCAGAAGAACGATATGGGTGGATTGTGTCAGCCCTTAAAACCGTCGCTCATCCAGCTGGATCAGCTCCTATTGAACAAATCGCTGATTTGCAACCGGCATTGGTGGAATCCTGACCTCTGACCCTGCTATGGTGATAGCCGATGCCAATTAATGTCCTACCAAAAGAGACTCCACGAGGCCGAGGTCCCGATCCTACTCAAGTTGCCAATACTAAAGCAGAAGGGTCGGCCGAAGGTGAAAAAGCCTTACAAGAAAAGGAATCCGAGCTCGCTGACCTTGAAACCCAAGCTCTCTGGGAATCCCAAGAAGTAGGCAACACGAGTTGGTCAGGCGCCGACGGCACCCGCTACTCCGACCCCCACTAACCCTATTAAACAACAAATTAGGGGTCAGACTCGAATTATAGTTCCCATTTAAATTACTGCCCCTTAAATTATGGCATAACCCTCATTCACTGAACCTTATACTGGTGGACCTCGAAATCCTAGGAGATTGCGATTAACGTACTGGGCAGACCACTAAATTAGGTTCGATCGTTTTCAATCAAAGAAACGATCCCCATCAGGCTTTATCTGGATCGTATCCAAGATTGGGGGAGAGCCAGCGTTCGACCACCGGCACTTCCATGTCTTTTCGCTTGGCATAGTCTTGGATTTGGTCTTTTTTCAATTTCCCCACCGAAAAATATTTGGCTTGGGGATGGGCAAAATAGAAGCCACTGACTGAGGCCGCCGGATACATCGCATACGATTCGGTGAGTGTGATTCCAATATTTTTTTCAACCTGAAGCAACTCAAACAAGTGCTGCTTCTCCGTGTGATCCGGACAGGCCGGATAGCCTGGTGCGGGGCGAATGCCACGATATTTTTCTTGAATGAGTTCCTGGTTGGTCAATTCTTCGTCTTGTCCGAACCCCCATTCCTTCCGCACTTCGCGATGTAACCATTCGGCAAAGGCCTCTGCTAACCGGTCGGCCAGAGCTTTAGTCATGATGGAGTTATAATCATCATGATCTGCTTCAAACCGCTTACAGAGGGCTTCAACTCCAATACCCGTTGTGACGGCAAAGCCACCGATATAGTCCGCCTTGCCGCTGGATTGAGGTGCCACGAAATCCGCTAATGCAAAATGAGGATCACCCTTGGGCTTTTCACTTTGCTGGCGCAAGGTATGGAAAACGGAAATCGGTTCAGAACGCGTTTCATTGGCATAGATGGTGATGTCATCCCCCTGACTATTCGCGGGGAATAATCCGTATACGCCTTTCGCGGTGAACAATTTTTTGTCAATTATTTCATTCAGGAGCTTTTGCGCGTCATCAAAGAGTTCTTTGGCTTTTGGACCCACAACGGGATCCTCAAATATCTTTGGATATTTCCCCCGCAATTCCCAAGCCTGGAAAAACGGTGACCAATCAATGATGGGAACCAGGGTTTCGAGCGAGAAGTCTTCAAGAACTTTGACACCTAGGGAGCTTGGCTTGGGGATGTCCGTGGTCGCCCAATCAATATCCACACGCTGTTTTCTGGCATCCTCCAACGAGACAAGTTTTTTGGCTGAGGTTTTGGACTCATAGGCTTCACGAGTTTTCTGTTGTTTCTCCTGAATATCCTGAACAAAGGCGGCCTTATCGTCTGTGCTCATGAGTTTACGCACCACATTCACGGCTAAGGACGCATCTAAGACATGCACCACCGGATTCGTGTAACCTGGCGCAATTTTCACCGCCGTATGGGCCTTACTAGTCGTGGCTCCGCCTATAAGTAAGGGGACTGTAAAACCTTGGCGCGTCATTTCTTTTGCGTTTTGAACCATCTCATCTAACGAGGGCGTAATCAGCCCACTGAGCCCTATAATGTCGACATTTTCCTCACGTGCCTTTTGTAAAATTTTATCGCATGGAATCATGACACCCAGATCAATAATTTCATAGTTATTACACGCCAACACGACCCCCACAATGTTTTTCCCAATATCATGCACATCCCCCTTGACGGTCGCGAGCAAGATTTTCCCTTGGCTCCGACTCGCGCCTGCCTCTTTTTCCGCATCCATAAACGGCAACAAATACGCCACCGCCTTTTTCATGACCCGCGCGCTTTTCACCACCTGTGGCAAAAACATTTTTCCCGCACCAAACAATTCCCCAACGATATTCATGCCGTCCATTAACGGACCTTCAATCACATCCAAGGGCTTATTGAGTTTCTGACGGGCTTCCTCAACATCGGCATCAATAAATTCGACAATCCCTTTAATCAACGCATGTGAAAGCCGTTCCTCCACCGTTCCCTTGCGCCAGGCATCATCTTTGACGACCACTTTGCCTTGTTGTTTCACCGTCTCGGCAAAGGTCACCAATTCCTCGGTGGCTTCTGGGCGACGATTCAACAAGACATCCTCCACCAGCTTCAGCAGGTCTTTGGGAATTTCTTCATAGACGCCCAACTGGCCTGCATTCACAATCCCCATATCCAACCCGGCCTTCACGGCATGGTAGAGAAATGCCGTATGCATGGCTTCGCGCACCACATTGTTGCCTCGAAACGAGAATGAAATGTTGCTGACTCCGCCACTGACTTTACAAAACGGCAACGTGGCTTTGATTTGTTTCGTGGCTTCAATGAAATTCACGGCATAGCCATTGTGTTCTTCCATGCCGGTGGCCACAGTCAAAATATTGGGATCAAAAATAATGTCTTCTGGTGAAAAATCCAACTTATCCGTTAAGAGCCGATAGGCTCGCGTACAAATTTCTACCTTTCGTTCAAACGTATCCGCCTGCCCGGATTCGTCAAACGCCATAATGACGGTCGCTGCGCCATACCGTTTAATGAGCTTGGCTTGTTCCAGAAATTTTTCTTCGCCTTCTTTCAGACTGATGGAATTGACCACACCTTTTCCCTGAATACATTTCAAGCCCGCCTCAATAACTGACCATTTCGAACTATCGATCATGATGGGTACGCGGGAAATATCCGGCTCAGAACCAATCAGGTGTAAAAATTCCACCATCGCCTTTTCTGAATCTAAAAGTCCTTCATCCATGTTCACATCGATGATTTGGGCCCCGCCTTCTACTTGCTGACGGGCCACGGCTAAGGCTTCCTCCAACTCTCCATTGAGAATCAGCTTGGCGAATTTTGGAGATCCCGTGACATTGGTTCGCTCACCAATGTTGAGAAAGTTCGCCTCCGGTCGAATAGCCACCGGTTCTAATCCACTTAAGCGAGTCATACGCGGAATGTGTGTTTTTTTATGCGGGGCACAATCCTTCACTCCTTCCGCAATGGCTCGAATATGATCGGGGGTACTTCCGCAACATCCGCCCACAATATTGACCCATCCCTGGCTGGCAAAGTCTCGAAGATCTGCGCCCATGCGTTCTGGAGTCTCATCAAACCCGCCAAAGGCATTGGGCAACCCCGCATTGGGATAACAGCTAATATAGGTGGGAGCCACCTTGGACAGTTCAGCGATATAGGGCCGCATTTGCGGAGCTCCTAAGGCACAATTAATTCCCACACTCAAGAGATTGGCATGGGAAATGGAATTCCAAAAAGCTTCGATCAATTGCCCTGAGAGCGTGCGACCACTCAGATCCGTAATGGTCACAGAAGCCATGATGGGAATATCACGATGTATTTCTTCGCAGTATTGCGCAATGGCAAAAAAAGCGGCCTTGGCATTCAAGGTATCAAAAATGGTTTCGACCATAAGCAGGTCGACGCCCCCTTCGACTAACCCTTTGACCTGCTCATAATAGGCCTGAGCTAAGTTATCGAAGGTGACCGCTCTAAAGGCTGGATTATTGACATCAGGCGACATGGACGCTGTTCGATTCGTTGGTCCTAGCGCACCAGCCACAAAACATTGGCGACCCGGCTGTTCGGCCTCGACACGAGCGGCCGCCCTTTTTGCCACTTGAGCCCCTGCCACATTGAGCTCATGGGCGAGCGTTTCCATGTGATAATCAGCCATGGAAATCGCGTTGGAATTAAAGGTATTCGTCTCGATGATATCTGCGCCCGCTTGAAGATATTGGACATGAATATCTTCGATGATCTTTGGCTGCGTCAGGACCAATAGATCATTGTTGCCTTTCACGTCACAGACATGATCGACATATCGTGTTCCACGAAAATCTGCTTCCTCTAATTTATGGTTTTGAATCATCGTCCCCATTGCACCATCCAGCACAAGGATCCGACTATTTAATAGCTCTTCCATTTTTTCGATCATGCCTGTCCTCCCATCACGTATAGACCCTACCCTTCATGTTTCCTCATGGTGTTTTCTTGACTTCGGTGATTTTCAACAAATAGGATGAATGGTTGTCCCTCAATCCAATAATGTTATGACATTTTCTCACCAATATTGTAAAAGACCCCTCTCGAACGCTTACATTCTCGCGATTGCATTGCTCTTGTGCCTCGTAACATTTACTGTCTCTCCTCCGCATTCCCTTGCAAAGCCTTTTTTTGAAGATGGGCTCTTGGGTCTCACTCAAGAGGAAATACGTGCCCAATTGGGAACACCGATGGCCGTTCGTTCCCGAAAGGCCGCATTGCGGATCTTTAGTTATTACACGTACACCGATTGGCAAAAATATTTCAAAAACTTAGTTTCCCCTGAAAATGGGGAAGATGTGTATACCTACACACGAAATGGCATTCAAGTTCGGTATTCATTTACCTATATCCCTGATCTTAATGAAGGCAAAGACTTCCCAACCTTGTATGTACGACGATGTGAAATAGAGTTCTCTCCAGCTGTTAACTTGGAGAGCCTTCCATCCTTGGTTCCGGAATTCGTCCCTTCCTCTGAACAATCGTCTCCTGCGTTTCGTTCCAATTTATGGGTCTTGGTATTTAAAGGCCCCCCTTCACCTGAAGCCTATTTCATCGCAAAGGAACGAGGTCGGGAAAAATTATCGTGGTCGTTAGCCTACCAAATGTTTGCCGTTAATGGGATTCCTGATTATCTTTCTGTTCAAACGCCCATTGATCGTTTGGAAATTGGAACCCAAAGTCTTCAGCTTGTTCAACAACAACAACGCTTAACGCACGAACCCATTCTCAACCCGTTTTCTGCCGAATTTCAGAAACGGCAACCCGTCAAACCACCAACGATCAAGGCCATTCCTCGCCCTCAATATGAAGATTAATAACAAATTGCGCCAAACAAGACTCCTTTCACACTACAGAAATCGAAGATCTCGCTCTTCACCGATAGACAGATAGCCTTCGCCCCATTGATCATCATCATAGAGATTCCACTCCACGGCATGACCTTCCGGCTTTAACCGAATACCCCAATTCCCACCAAAAATAATATACGTCGCCCCAGCCCCAGAATCTTCTACTTTTTGCGCATAGGCAGGACAGAGGGGCTGGTCCGGGTCATCCGACCATCCCGTGACATCGCACCACTCCCCTCGAGACAGTCGCTCATACGACTTGATTTGTCTCAGAAGGCGAGAAGGTCCCAGTTCATTAAATCTGACAAAATAGGAACCTTCAAAATTAGGATTATTTTCAACTTCAATAAACATCGATAGGTTGTCTTGACCCCTTTTCAAAGTCACTGATAGAGTGAATGAAACGCCTTAATTGGAAATTTTCAAGACGAAATTCCAACCTTACCTTGTATAGCTCAAAGTAGAGAATTCAGCAAATTCTTCAAAAATTATGACACTTTCTGATAGCCAGGCTTCTCAAACCGCTCCAACTCCTTGGATTTGCCGACGACCGGTCCGTATTAGCCTCTATCTTCTCTTGGGCGCGTTTGCGCTTTGGATGATTGGTTGGGGTATTGTCCCCCGTTTACTGGACCCTACCGGGGAACAACATATTGAAGATAAAGCGGTTATGGCTGGCATGAGTCGAGAACAAGTCATGAAAGCATGGGGTGGTCCCTATCAAATGAATGTGAGTTATACAGAAAAAGGTATTCGGCGAGAAGAATGGGTCTATGAAGACTGGATTGATGCCAGTACCATTAAACACCGGTACTTATATTTTGAGGAAGGGAAACTTTTAGGAGGCTGGTACTAGCCTTTTCTATCCCTTTTGGTCCTCCAATAATTCTTTTCCCGCTCTGTCTTCATCCATCCCCTACGGAGTTTCCGTAATTTGCATCCGACGTTGTTTTCCTGGGCCACCTGAAATGATTAACACACGTTTCCATTCCCGAATTTGATACACCGCCCAAGCATTGGCTTCTCCCTTATAAAACGCTTCTGGGTCTTCCCCCTTGGCACTCAAATAAATTGGGTCCATAAATCCCTCATCCATGGCATATTCCATGAGATTGTCGGTCGTGAGCCCCTCGCCTTTTAAAACGACCTCGGCTAGAAATTCCATTATACTTTGAGGATCTGCGATACTTACCGGTTCCATGGTTACAGACTCCCTGGATATATGATATTCTATGGTTAGCACGTAACCCCCATTATGTTATATCGAATGGGTGATCAGGGACAACCTGCCACAATCAAAAAATAGAATTCCCCAACCTTTCATCAACGCTTCAATGTTTAAAACCCTCACCTCGGACCAATTTCGTGATCGAATTTTTGATGTCCTTCGTCGGAAGCAGCATTGGGCCACCGCATATTTTGAAAATCGCGCCATTACCAAAAAACAGTTAAATATTTATTTCCATCAAGAATATGTCGTCTACATTCGTGATTTTTCAATTCTTCTTGCACAAATTCTTGGCAAAAATCCCCCGTGGGAAGCTCGCCGTCGGCTCGCTACTATAATTTATGAAGAGGAAACCGGGGGATTTTCCTTGGGGCGCCCTCACCAAGAATTATTTCTACAAATGATGAAGGGCCTTGGATTTAATCGTGCAGGATTTCGGGATGTGGAATTACTCGCACCCAGCCGAGGGTACCGAGAATGGCTCAACAGCATATGCCAAGAAGAGGATTGGACCCTTGGCGCTGCCGCTCTCACCATTTTCATTAAAGGGACCTCTGGTGACCCAGAAGAAGTGTTGTATCCTAAGGCTGCACAAAACCAAACGGAAATTGAAGATCTGATTAAAAAGCACCCCCTTGCCCAGCACCAAGGCCTCACCCCAGAATCAATGGACTACATTCGGGCTCAGCACATGTTTGCCCCAGGAGCCAGAAAAATCATTTATGACATGATCACCCACAATGCCACAGACACCGACCAACAATACAAAATTCTTTCACGATTAGAAGAAGCCCTAACATTATGGGGCCGCTATCAAGATGGGATTGCACGCGCTTGCGGGATTCGACAAAAATAAGGCCATCTGTTCTACACTTGCCTCGTTGCCTTTTCTACCTGCTCCTCTTAATCAAGACGGTATCACATAAGATCCTCACATTCTCATAGGAAAATTGTTTGTGAATTTTTCACTCATTAAAGCCCGCCAATATACCTTCCAGTTTAGTGGAATGCTCCTCACACTTTTATTTTTCACACTTCAATGTACATGGACTCCTGAAGTCGAAACCATCATCTATCGTGATACAGAGGGCCTTGTGACCCTCCAAACCTCTGAGGCCTTCAAAATGCCCCCGCAACACCCCCAAGTTCTTTCTGAAGTACAGATCACACAGGTATTACGAGGCATTTCACAAAAGCAAGAACGAGGGATTCTCCAAGAGTTGTTTATTTCTGACTCCCAACACTCTCCCGTTTTTTCTCCCACACAGATAGAATTTTTAACTCCTCATCTCATTGAAGCCCTTTCCCAGGCTACGTCAGAAGAACTCATTATGTTCCAACACTTTGGAGACAATGAAGGAGCGGATCCTATACGTGGGACGGTGACTCTTTTCTCTCCTCATGTTTTTTTCCTGACTTTAAAGCAACCAGGAAATTCAACCAAAATGGCCACTTCTTCACGATCCCTTCACCAACACATCACGCTTATGTTTACCCAAGAAAAAGCGATGCTTCCCCAGGAAGATGGTCAACGCTTCATGAAAATCCCACCTAAGGATCCATGGATTGCCCTTGACCTTAAGACCCTTAGACCAGAAACAGAAGTTAAAAATACTCAAGAAGGGAAAAACCGTCGTAGCCCTGTTACTCCTGCCCACCAAAAACACAGCTCGCCAGAAACGCTTTCCCTGGAGGAACAACTGCAAGATTTACGAAAAAAGGTTGATGAACAAGACAAGGAAATTCGACGTCTTCAAGAAACCGGACCAAAATAGTCTCACCCTGGAATCAAGGACTAAATACGATGACGTACTACTTCAAGAAAAATGGGTCTTCTTGATTTATCCCAAATTTCAACAGAATCGAGTTTGCCCTATTTAGAAAACCTTTTCACCAGTCAGAGACTTCGGCACTCTGGTGTCCCCTCAAATCCTCTTTAAAATTTTCCTTCAAGAAGCTGCTTTAGAATTGGTTGATCAGCAGCCGGAAAATCATAAGATAATAATTCCTGGCGAGGAACCCATGCCCATTCTAGGCATTCAAGAGCCTTTGGCTCACCCTCATTGAGGGTGCATGAAAAGAAATGCAATTCTACTTCTTTATCCGGATAGCGGTAACGGAACGTTGCGACGGCCTTTACATTCATCACTTCAATATCAATCTCTTCCTTTAACTCTCTTTGCAGACAGTCCTCTAGCGTCTCTCCCAGCTCTTGCTTGCCACCAGGAAATTCCCACAATCCACCCTGATGTGCATCAAGTTTCCTCCTGGTTATTAAAACTTTTTCATTGTGAAAGATAATGCCCGCCGTGACAACAACGAAGGGAGCCTCTTGATGCCCAGGATTATTCATCAGCCGAAACAGCGCGGCAAATATTTCGCATAGGACAGAGCAGGCAAAACGGCTTTCTTGCCGTACACACCATCGCACCAAAATCCATTAAGGCTTGGTTGAAATCGTAGCATTTCCCCTTCGGAATCAATTTTTCTGATAGTAACCATAACATCGCTTTTTGTTTTTTGGGGTCACCTGTGCCAATAAATATCCGATGCAAGACCCGCATTACGTTGGTATCAAGAATGGGCGCATCCTTTTGAAAGGCAAAGGATTGAATGGCGCCGGCGGTATAACGTCCAATACCCTTCATTGACATCAATTCTTCTTCTTCGCTGGGGATGGTTCCTCCATATCGCTCCATGGTTTCACAAGCGATTCCATGAAGGCGATAGGGACGAACATTGTAGCCTAAGGGATACCAGGTTTTTCGTACCTCTTCTGGCTTGGCTTTGGCCAAATCTTGAACGGTTGGATATTTTTGTAAGAATTCATGAAATTTTGGAATAACACGATCCACCTGGGTCTGCTGTAGCATCACTTCCGACACTAATATTTTATAAGGATCCTCGGTCCTTCTCCACGGAAGATCGCGTCCCGATTCGTCATACCACTTCAATAAGCGCTTCTGAAACTTTCTCTTTTTCGAAGGGAGAATATCCTGAACTTCAGAAAAACCATCTTTTGGTTTTATCTTCTTTCGTACTTGATGGGGAGAGGGCATGCTCGTAAACCTTTCAACCGGCGGCGGTTTTTCTACCTATTCAGAAGCGCCAATTAACTTTCCTCAAGGAAAACCGCATAGATCCCATCATGAAAATGATGGGCACCCTATGAAAAATTCCATGAGCTAGACAGTTTTACTATTTTTCAGGTAATGTCCCTTTTTTTACACAGGGTCATTATCTTATTCCATTCCTTATGTATGAACGCAGCCCTCAATGCCATTCATTACCCCCAAATTTAGGAGGAATACGCGATGATCCTTAAATCACCGTAATATTTCTATCAACCATCCAACGGCATTTTCCGGGGTCTTTGTCCTATCATGTGGACGAAATCCGGTTCTATCCTCCCCACTCCCCCGTGTCCAGAATCTGGGGGAATCCTTTTTGTCATTTCACAAGTCGCTCTTCAACTAAACAATCGTTTTTGCCTTGCCTCTCCTAACCCGTATTCGGGTTCGGTTTTATTTTATCAATTTTCTCTTAATTCTTCAGGAGGTGCTACATGTCCATCCAAACGATCCCACTTTCTCAGTTCATTCCAACAACCCAACCTCAAATCGAGACGATCGTCCAAACAACTGGAAACTTTATTCGAAACCTTACTCAAAAGGGCGGACCAGACCAAACCGATTACCCCTTTTTGGATTCAATTTTTCAACAATTTTCTCAAACAACCGTTCAGGAATCCTTGAGTAAACAACAACAAGCTTCAATTTATGAGGCTTTTGGCGCAGCCCTTTCACCACAAACCATCCAAGGATGGGCCTATCACAAACCATTGGGCTATGCCGGAGATTTTCAAATTATTGAAAAAATATATAACTTCCATAGATCATCTGTCCCCGAGCTTGCCAAATGGGATGACTATTTTCATGCGCAAAAAGCTCCTCAAGCTGTAAGAAATCGCTTGTCATTTTTCCTTGACCAACTCTGGAAAACCAAAATGGACAACCCGTCGGCCACACAAGTGCTGAATGTCGCTTCCGGCCCTGGTCGAGACATGTATGAAGCCCTACAAGTTATCGGAGCGTCAGATTTGAAAATCGATTGCGTTGATCAAGACCATAATGCCATTGATTTTGCCAAAAATCTGTGCAGACCATTCATCCAAAATATTAATTTTACTCATAAGAATATTTTCCGATTTTCTACAAATTCTACCTATCATTTAATTTGGTCTGCTGGGTTATTTGATTACTTCAATGACAACCTCTTCAAGCGGACCATTCGAAAACTTTCGAAATTCTTGAAACCAAATGGGAGAATGGTTATTGGAAATTTTTCACCTAATAACCCCAGTCGCGGCTACATGGAACTCTGCGAGTGGAAACTTATTCATCGCAGCCAACAACATTTACGGCAACTCGCCCAAGAATGTGGGTATGAAGACCATCAAATTCGTGTCGAACAGGAATCTGAAGGCATTAACCAATTTCTTGTTCTCACCAAATAGAACAAGACTGTCTCTATGGCAGAAGACCATATTCAAAAAACGATATCAAAGAGGATATTGTTGAAATGTACGCGTTGGGCAATTGAAGGAAAGGATTTGCGGTATGCCATCAACCTACAGGAGAAGGCTAGATCTTTTCTCTAGGAACCTCCATGCACTCATAACACGGTTTCTTGTAATACAGAGTTAAGGACAAGGCTCAAATCGACAAGATTAAAGGGCTTAGCGACCCTTCCTTTAAACCCATAATTTTCATAATTTGCCAAGACAGGGTCATTAGAATACCCACTCACGACGATGGCTCGCAAATGAGGATCTAAAGAAAGCATTTCCTTCACCACCTCCTTCCCACCAAGGCCTCCTGGGATAGTCAGGTCTAAAATGACCGCAGAAAAAGGCACTCCACTGGCTTGAGCTTGTCGAAATTCCCTAAGAGCTTCCTCCCCGTCAGCAACAGCCTGAAAACTATAGCCACACGTTTCGACCATTTCTCCGAGTACTTTCCGAATCTGTACCTCATCATCCATGATGAGAATACTCCCTTGACCAAATTTGATCTCTTTCTTATCAGGAATGGGGGGATTCTGCTCGGGCGGCAGCGCCGGAAGCAGAAATGAAAATCGACTCCCAATTCCCACTTCGGATTCAGCCCACAAGATCCCACCGTGATTTCGAATAATGGAATATGAGGTAGCGAGCCCTAAACCTGACCCTGTGGATTTAGTAGAAAAATAGGGATCAAAAACCTTTGGTAGATTTTCTTTAGAAATGCCAATGCCCTGATCTTTGACAGAAACAAGAATCCATTGGTCATGCAATGATTCCAATTGATGGGGATGCAGGAGTCTTTCACCTTCTTCTTTATGGACGTTGGTCGCCTCAACAAAACATTCTCCACCATTTGCCATGGCTTGGCGTGCATTGATGACCAGGTTATGAAGAACTTGGCAAATTTGCCCTAGATCTACGTTCACACTCCATAACCCATCCGAATTATTGAAGACAGGGCGAACAGTTGAACCAGCCAAGACCAATCGAACATTCTCCTCTAAGATACTTTTTAAGGACACGACGTTTTTTACGGGATCTCCTCCTTTAGAAAAAGTCAGAAGTTGGCCAGCAATATCTTGAGCTCGTAGAGAGGCCTGTTCAGCTTCGGCAAGGCGTCCATAAAGAGGATTCGAGGCATCGACTTCATATTTTGCTAGGGATAATTGCCCCAATATGGCAGTGAGGAGATTATTAAAATCATGGGCCAACCCCCCAGCTAATAAACCTAATGATTCGAGCTTGGCTCCCCGCACGCGTTCTTCTTCCCATTTCTTACGCTCGGTGACATCCTGAGCTAATCCGATTATTCTGGAAATTTCCCCACCACTATTTTTCAAGGGGTACGTTCGATTATGAACCCACCGAATCTCTTTATTCGCATCAATCACTCGGTATTCTATATCGACGCTCGTGCCATCTAACCGTTTCAAAAAAAGATTCTCGACCCGCGACCGATCTTCTAGCGTGACGACGGTGAGCCAATCAAAATGGTTATTGATCAGCCTTTTGGCGTTTCCACCCCATACGCGTTCATAGGCTGGGCTCACATAGACCATACGCTGGGATGGAATATCCCATATCCAAAAAACACTATCGATCGCTTCGGCTAGTTGAAGAAATTTTTCGTCACTTTCTTTAAATGCCAGTTCAGCTGTTCGCATATCTGTCATATCTCGACAGATCATGAGCACCGTGAGAATCTGCTTGCCGATAGCAGGTTCGGGACAAAACCTTACCTCAAAACATCTCATCCCCTGATATGTTGGGTGAGATATTTCAAAGGTAGCGGCCATTCCACCTTCTAATACCTTGGCTATTTTCGTTTCAAAAATATCTGCCACCTTGGCAGATAGACCTAAATCTTCTATTCGTTTTCCTAAATACTTCTCTGGAGGAAGCTGATCAACACTATCCCACCACCGGTTCAAATACAGAATTCGATTTCTGTGATCAATTCGCCCAATAATATCGGGAAGGTTTCCCGTTAAGGAATGAAGCTCTTGGTCCCAACGCTGCAATTCCTCCTGAACTTGTTGATAGTTGGGAATTTCTAACAACAAGCCTTGACAGACCCATCCCTGTCCTTTCCCATCCAATGACATCACACTATGTTCTTGAACTAAGGTGACGCGTTGATCTTCAGTCACAATTCGGTATTCGATACAAACAACGGCAGGGAAGGAAGGTTGATCTGCCCAAGCACGTATAAATTTATTCCGATCTTCTGGGTGAATACAACGGAAAAAGGCTCTGGGATCAGCCTTTAATTGTTCTTGTGTCTTACCTAAAAGAATTTGCACATGCGGAGTGGCAAATAGAAATTTCCTATCAAGCCCTTTTTGTAGACATCGATAGAAAACAACAGGAACATGCTCAAAGAATGAATGTAAACCTTGTTCAGCGGCATCCATGGGAGACAATTAGCCTAGATCAAAACAAAAAATAAGACTGCCCCGACTGCGGGTATTGTACCAAATCTGCTTTAGGAGAAAAGAGATTCAGAGTCAGAACTCGATGTCAGGTGTTTGGGGGAAGACGAGGAATGGGGGACAGATCCGATGAGATGCTCCTGATCAGAGCGAATACTGAGAGGGAGCTGAATTTGAAATCCAAGAACAGAATTTTTATTGGTGAACAGGCGAAATTTTCCCGAGTGCCGTTGAATAATTTGAGAGGCAAGAATGACTCCTTGCATCAAAGATGGATCGTCGAGATCTTCGGAAGTATCATCAAAACCCCAACTATCCACTGAAACCAATCTGAGATTTGGAGCAGGAAGTGTAGATTTCCAACCAACATCCACCTGAATCCAATTTTTCCCCGGGACGAGGGAATCCCATTTTGTCTCAAGGGTTAATGTTTCTGCTACATTATTAGAATCCTTGAGGAGAAATAAAAGCCCATTAAATATAGATTGCATGAGCTTTTGGCGATCCATATGGATCATGGGAATATCAGGGCTAAAATTCCTCTCAATCATAATATGGTGGTAGCTGGGATTACTCGAAACGAATAACAAACAGGATTCCAACACTTCGTTTATTTGAACTTTTGGAGTCAAAGAGACGGATAACGGCTTGACATAATCTCGAATTTCTTTCGTTAATTCTTCAATCTTCCCAAGGTCTTCGCCAAGAATACGATGCAGCGATTCCATAAATTCTCCGTCATGCTGCCGCAACTGGGCGACTTGAACAAATGATTTAATCGAAACCAGAGGGTTATGGAGTTCCTGTGTTAAACCATCTGCCATGGTTTCAAGCGAACGCAAGCGATCAACCTGAAACAACAATTGTTCAGAACGCCGATTTTCTTCTCGTAAGATGGCATTCTCTAAAGCCAAGGCTGATTCCTGAATGAGCGTATCCCACACTCTTTTCCCACCGACTATTTGTATGACCTCATTCGTATCCGAACCAAAAGCCAAAAAACCTAGCAATTGGTTATTTCCAAAAATTGGGTACAGTAACTCTAAGCCCATGGATTCCAGTTCTTTGCCAATTTGCATTTCCCATTCATCCGAATGATCCAATTCCTTCACAGAAAGCCTAGAATGCGTATCTAATAACCATTGAGGAAGATCATCAAAGGTCGTCCACCCTTTTTGGATAAGGGGATGATCTTGAGGAAAACCAACCGTGGCAATCGCCTTATACCGGTTTTCATTGACTTCCAAGCTAAAAATGGCAGCCCTAGAAGCTTTGGCCCCTTTTCCCAATGTTTTTAAAATGGCTTCGCCCAAATCGGGAACGTTTTGAAAGTTCGAAACTTCAGATGAAAAATTGGCAAGCGTTTGGATACGGAGCTCCCGCCCTTTCATTATAGTCCTTGCCACTGCGCCCTTGGTCCCGACCTTCATTTGAAATGCCGCCACGACCGTCAAAAGATGAAAGATTAGTTGGATAATGGCAAATTGGGAATTAATCGATCCAAAAACCCAAATTTGGGCGAGTAAAAGAACGGGGTAAATCGGTTGGGAAAGTAAGAGCAACAGGGCAAAATAAGAAAACCCTTTTTCCACGTACACAGAATAATCTAACCAATGAAATCGCAATAAGGTATACGCTACGATAGAGATATACACCCCGAAACCGACGGTTCCATAGGGAATTAATTCTATCCCATACCATAGAAGATAATTGCTCCCACCCCCAAGATATCCAATGGTCGATCCAATGAGTAAATAGAGAATTTGCCGGCGGGGTAATCCCTTTTCTCGTAAATACCCTTGAAGAAGCAGTACATGAGCAACGACCACAAGAGCGATCCACCAGACTAAGCAAAAGTGAAAAACAATACCGGGAACGCCCCAATAAGGGAATATGGATATGGGTTGCACCTTTTGAATATAAAAAGGAGTGGCATCAGAAATTAAAAAAATTGCCCCGACAATATAATTCCACTTAATCGCATTCTTCCAGGCAATTTCCTTATGCAGTAAATAGAGAACATGATGCAAAAATGTGATGGGTATAAAAATGGCGCCGGCCATTAAAAGGCGAACATAAAAAAGTGCCTCCATCTCAGAAGTAGATATCTGCCATGCAAAATATCCAAAACTCCAAATAGCCGTAGATATTCCAAAAAGGCCGAAAGTCCAATGTCGAGGATCTCTGGGAGAACGAAAATAGATAAATGCGGCAAGCCCAAGGGCTGCTAAGCCATTGAGTAACCCACTAATTGCAAATAATTCCATATTTGTCTTTTTTGCGAGGGAGGGTCATGAGAGGAAAAGTGCACCTTTCAAACAGATACCCGACCGAAAGGCCGCACCAGCCTGATGGAAATCTGTCTTGAAATCGAACCGTAGCGCGAACCAACAAAATGGTCAAGTCTTCAAGGAAAATTATGTTAATCGAGTAACCCTCTGTACGATGAATTATACAGATGAGCCCAATGTTTTCAACAACCCATTCCGCGGGAGAGTTTTATGAGGAATGTGATGATTGAAGCAATGAAAGTTGAGGGATTAAAGCTAAAGTGGAAAGAATATCCTCTTCAGAGGAAGCAGATCCTGAACGATCAATTAAGACTGTATGAAGCCCTGCCTTCTGAGCTCCTTCCACATCTTCAATTGGATGATCGCCGACATGCAGAACCTCATGCGGCTCAAGCATGTGTTGCTCCAATGCATAGGAGAAAATTTTTGAGGCAGGCTTTGCCGCTCCAGCAAGACTGGAAATTGTGACAGAATCAAAAAACTGGTGAATGGCCAAGGCACGAGAAACTTCAAAAAAGCGACTATCAAAATTCGTAATGATCCCCAACTCGAAACCCTGTTCCTTTAACAGTGTCAAAACCTCAATGGTTTCAGGAAAGAGTTCCCAATGAGTCGCCTGCCCAAAGGCGTCAAACACTTCATCAAAAAAATCATCAAATCCTTCAAACATCCCGACCCTGTAAAAAACCGCATGCACCACATCAAACCACCACAACCTCTCACATTGCTTGAGTTTTTCAGGACGCTCCACCGAGAAAATCGGCGCAGGCATGTCCTTCATGGTTTCCTTAAATCTTTTATTAAGGGCAGTGATCGTTTCCTCAGTTTGAGGAACCCCGTACTTCTTGGCGTAGGTCAGATACACCTCACCAACAGAACCCTTCACATCGAATAATGTACCAACTGCATCAAAAAATATGGCTTTAATGGGAGACGGTGCCATCAAGAATCCACCTAATCAACATACGAATTTACTGAGAGAACGTATTACAAGATGTTCAGAATGAGGAAGGAGCCAAGGGAGGGATAATAGTTGCAGGACGCGTGAGGGTTGCAAGGAAAACGATGTTCAAACCAACCCGACAATTATTTATTTCTTTTTACCTTTTTCCTGTCGAGCTGTCGCAAGATTTTTCACACGTTGTTGGTTTTTTCGATGTTTTCTTCGCATCTCACGATCTTTTTCACGGCCACGAGGCATAGAGATTCTCCTTCTCAGATATTTATAGTAATGAGTTTATTCTATACCACAGAGGTCCTCAAGGGAACAAGGGTATATATTGCAGGGGCTTAGGTCCCATGATAACATCCAGCCGCCTTATTCATTTCCAAACGCTTATGTCATCTCCTTTAGATAAAACTTACAATCCAACGGCCGTCGAGAAAAAATGGGGTGCCCATTGGGCTGAGCACAAACTATTTCAACCTCGTCAAACCGAAAAATCAGAACCCTTCTGTATCGTCATTCCCCCGCCTAATGTTACGGGCTCCCTTCATATCGGTCATGCTCTCAATAATACCCTCCAGGATATCCTTATTCGGTGGAAACGTATGCAAGGGTTCCAAGCCCTTTGGCTACCAGGGACTGACCATGCAGGCATTGCCACGCAAAATGTGGTCGAGCGGCAACTCAAAGAAGAAGGTTTATCCCGAGAAGATCTTGGCCGTCCGGCATTTATTGAACGAGTCTGGAAATGGCGGCATCAGTCCGGGGACCACATTCTTGAACAACTCAAACAGTTAGGCGCTTCCTGCGATTGGGAGCGGCTAAGATTCACGATGGATGATGGGCTTTCTCTCGCCGTCAAGAAAGTTTTTGTTCAACTCTTTGAAGAGGGAATCATCTATCGAGGCGAACGCCTGATTAATTGGTGCCCACGTTGCCTCACGGCCCTTTCTGACATCGAAGTCGAACACGAAGATGTTAAAGGCACTCTCTACCACATTCGTTATGCACTGGCTGATGAGCCTGAGGTCTTTCTCACCGTCGCCACCACGCGTCCGGAAACTTTATTGGGAGACACCGCCGTAGCCGTTCATCCTGATGACCCCCGCTATCAACACTTAATTGGCAAACGGGTGCAACTTCCCTTGACCACTCGCACGATTCCTATTCTCGCTGACTCGATTTTAGTCGACCGAGAATTTGGTACCGGTGCCGTCAAAATTACGCCAGCCCATGACTTCAATGATTTCGAAGCTGGAGAACGACACGGATTACAACCTCTGACGATATTGGATTTCAAGGCACGAATGGATCCCTTGGGTCTGAAAAATGCCATGGTGGACCAAACCTTATTAGCGAACCTCAGCCTCAAATCCGTAAAAGACGCTCGCCTGCTGGTTATTGAGTCATTACAAGAACAGGAACTCCTGCTTAAAGAAGAACCGCACCCTATGGCCGTGGGGAAGTGTTACCGCTGCAAAACTGTCGTCGAACCGTATCTGTCACCACAGTGGTTTGTGAAGACAGCCCCCTTGGCAGCACCAGCAATCGACGCTGTCGAAACGGGGGAAATTCGGATCATTCCCGAAGGATGGCAAAACAATTACCTTGGATGGATGCGACAAATAAAAGATTGGTGTATTTCCCGACAAATCTGGTGGGGCCATCAAATTCCAGCCTGGTACTGTCGAACCTGCAACAAGGAACATCTACTGGAAACAGGACATGCGATCGGAACAACAACCGAGGGAGGAGTAATTCCTGAATCAGTAACCATGAGCTGTTTCATCACATCAGATGCTAAACCAATCGTGTCCGAAACAGCCCCGACTCAATGTCCTCAATGCGGGGGAGATAATCTCTTCCAAGACCCAGATGTTTTAGACACGTGGTTTTCTTCCTCCCTATGGCCATTTTCAACCCTTGGATGGCCTGAGGAGACGGAAGATTTCAAAAAATTCTATCCCACCTCCACCTTGGTCACCGGGCTAGATATTCTCTTCTTTTGGGTGGCCAGAATGGTCATGATGGGGATCAAATTGACAGGGCAAGTCCCCTTCCGTGATGTCTACATCCATGCTTTGGTTCGAGATGCCGAAGGACAGAAAATGAGTAAGTCCAAAGGTAACGTCATTGACCCTCTCACCAAAATGAACGAATACGGAACTGACGCCTTACGATTTACCATGGCCTCTATGGCTTCCCCCGGTCGCGACATGAAATTGGCTGAAGAACGAATTGAAGGGTACCGAAATTTTGCAACCAAGATTTGGAATGCCGCTCGCTTCATTCAACTCCATACGGATGGAACCAAAACTCCATCACCTCCAAACTCTCGTCCATTCGCGGATCGATGGATACTCAGTCGCCTGAATCATGCCATTTGTGAAGTCACGAAAGCCTTAGATACTTATCGCTTTGACCAAGCCACGTCGTATCTCTATCAATTCATCTGGCATGAATATTGTGATTGGTATATCGAACTGGCTAAACCCAGCCTACAACGAGACAACGACCCAGATGCTGGAGCCACTCGTCACACGCTTTTAGAATCCTTCGAAACCATTCAACGTCTACTCCACCCGGTCATGCCATTTATTACCGAGGAAATCTGGCAATCCTTCCCTCACGAAGGTCTTTCAATAATGACCCAACCCTTTCCTACAGAGAACGTGGATTGGAATGATGCTCAGTCAGAATTAGACTTTTCTTTACTGCAAGCGTTTGTGTCGACCACCAGGACGGGCCGAGCCCTATTGAACATTCCAGCTAATCAACCGCTTGCAATTTTTGGAACATCTACTCATAGCAACGAATCAGCAAGCCTTAAAGATTTGCAAACATCTATCGAATCAATACTGCGCTCAACACTGACCCTGGCTGGAACCCCAGATTGGCCCTCTGACCGCATTTTGCAATTAGTGGCTGGAAATTTGACCATTGGCCTTCCCGTAGAACCCAACCTAGACCTTCAACAAGTCGTCAAAAAAGTTAAAAAACAGATTGATGCCAAACACAAAGAATGTAGCCGCTTAGAAAGTCGAGTCTCCTCCCCAGCCTTTCGGGAAAAAGCCGAGCCTTCGGTCATTCAGGAATCGGAAGAACGAGTGATCAGTCTCCAACAAGAGTTAGCCCTGCTCACAAGCAGTGAACAACAACTCGGGACCATGTTGCGTTAATGCCCACCAAAAAACTCGTGGCTTTCCAGCCTCCCGCATCTCATATTCGAGGGATCGTCCACGCTGCCCTAGAGGAAGACCTTGGGTTCGGTGATCTTACCTCTATGACCCTGCTCTCTCCAAACATGTCAGTCCAAGCTCAAATCGTGGCAAAAGAAGCTATGGTTATTGCCGGTCTCGCAGTCGCCCAGGAAGTTTTCCACCAAATTGACGATTCCGTAAACATACAATTCCATTACCAAGATGGAGCTTTGGTCAGACCAAACACCAAAGTTCTGACAATTGCCGGGAACGCCCAGTCCCTTCTCCAAGCCGAACGTGTTGCCCTTAATTTCATACAACGGCTCTCAGGAATAAGCACCCTCACCCGCCAATTTTGCCGTACAGTGGAAGGATATTCAATCAAAATCGCTGACACTCGAAAAACCACCCCCGGGCTTCGTACCTTAGAAAAATGGGCAGTTCGTCTCGGAGGCGGCTCTAATCATCGGTTTTCCCTTCACGATGGCATTCTCATCAAAGACAATCACCTTATGATTCTTGGAGCAAAGAACATATCTCTCAGCCAAGCCTGCCGATTAGCTAAGCAACAAGCGCCTCATGGTCTCCGAGTGAGCGTTGAAGTCGAATCCATAGAACAGGTTCGTGAAGCCATTCAGGGTCAAGCCGATATCATTCTGCTAGACAATATGAGCCCCGCAACAATTCGACGGGCGGTTAAGATCATCAAAGGTCAAGCATTAGTTGAAGTTTCTGGCGGTATTAACTTAAACAATATCCAAAGCATTGCCGACACGGGAATAGACATTATTTCAATTGGGGCCCTCACCCATTCCGCTCCGGCAATGGACCTCTCAATGAATATCCTGCCAGTTGCACAGAAGAAGAGAAGACTAAAAACCCCCAAATAAATATCCAGAAGAAGACTCCTCGATACCAGCTGTGTTATCTCCAGAAAAATTAGCGAGCCTACTCCCCACAAAAATACTGGACACTTCCCTTTTTGTGTTCAGTGAATTGCCTTCGACAAATACCTTTGCCTTAGAATTGGCCAGAAAACCCACCCCACAGGGAACGGTTGTTTTGGCTGACAGGCAAACTGCAGGGAGAGGCCGTCTCAAACGAGCTTGGTTTTCCCCACCAGAGGCTAATGTTTACGGATCACTCATATTTTCATTTAGGGGCCAACTCAAAGATCTTGGCTGGGCTCCTTTAATGGCAGGAATGTCTCTCGCGCAAGCCATAGAAGATTCCACAAATATCCGAATAAACCTGAAGTGGCCAAATGATCTATTAATTCATGACCAAAAAGTTGGTGGAATTCTATGCGAATCATTCAAACGAAATTCAACAGAAACTGGGGTGGTCATTGGATTTGGCATTAACGTCAATCTCTCCAAATCAGAATTTCCGAAGGAATTGCAACAGCAAGCCACATCCCTCTCCATGCATTCCCAATCATCATTGGATCGCCATCAGCTATTGAAAAATATTATCCCGACCTTGGAAAATGGATGGAACGCGCTGAACACAGAAGGGCCATCAAGCTGTAAGGTTGGGTATACCAAACGTTGCAATACCCTAGGAAAACACATTCTCGTTACCTTTCCAGATGGCACTGCGTTTGAAGGTATGGCACAATCCATTGGTGAACACGGTCAATTGCGGGTGATACCCTCCGCTTCTGATTCTATTGGAGTATTCGCAAACATAAGGGAAGTCCATGCTGGGGATATCCAAGAAATACGAAAATCAGCCAGGCAAAAACATTAAGTGATACATTAAGTATAATCAAGCCATGCTTCTAGCTGTAGACATAGGAAACTCACAAATTGTTTGTGGAGTCTTCCAAAAAAACACAATAATTGCCGACTGGCGCCTATCCACAGACCCCATTAAGACCGCTGATGAATACGGGATGATACTTCGAGCTTTACTTAAGATTAATAAAATCGATATCGACAAAATACAAGGCTGCATTATCACCAGCGTGGTTCCTCCTCTGACCCACACATTTGAAACCCTCCTCGACGCACTCCTAGGACGAAAACCATTTACTGTCAGCGCCTTATGCCCACATGGCCTCACACTTAGATACGACAACCCGGATGAAATTGGAGCAGATCGGCTCGTGAATGCCGCAGCCGCATTCTCTCATTACCAACAGGGGCTTATCATAGTGGATTTTGGAACTGCCACGACATTTTGCACCATCACCCCACTGGGAGAATATCTCGGCGGAGCCATCGCACCGGGCCTGAAAATGGCTGCCGACTCCCTTCACCAAAAAACAGCCAAGCTTCCTAAGGTTGACTTGGTCGTTCCGGATGCCGTTATAGGACGAGACACGGCCACCAGCATGCAATCAGGAATTATGTTTGGGTATGCCGGATTGGTTGATGCCATCGTGACGCGAATCCAAAAAGATACTGAATTACCCTATTACGTTGTTGCTACTGGAGGCTTAGCTTCCGTGATCAGCCCCATTTCTTCAACAATTCAAGAAGTTCGGCCACACCTCACGCTCGAAGGCCTCGCCCTCCTTTACTCGCGAATGAACGCTGCTTGTGGATAACCGCAATAGCCTCATTACCTAAATAAACTCCCCAAAAAACAACAAGAAATTTCC
Organism: Nitrospirales bacterium; assembly: GCA_029261295.1. GTDB lineage: Bacteria > Nitrospirota > Nitrospiria > Nitrospirales > UBA8639 > Nitrospira_E. The sequence continues at coordinate 61,756 of JAJDBP010000018.1, forward strand.
TCTGACGGGTTGACTTGCCAACCTCAGTGACTATCTGACCTAGGAATGCGGAAATTCATGTAAATACCTATAAATTGGACCTCCATGACCACATTTTCTGAAGAAAGTCCCACCACATCGGCATCCGAAAGCCCAGTAGAAGAATCCCTTTCCGAAAAAAATTCTTCAGAACCTGATCAAGCATCGGAATCTTCCCCTGATGAGGCACAAGGGACAGAACAGACTCCACAAGAAGAACTCCAGATATTCCAAGATAAATATATGCGACTTGCGGCAGAATTTGAAAATTACAAACGGCGGGCCCAACGAGATCAAAGCGATGCCATTCGGTATGCCAACGAGTCATTATTGAAAAATTTACTTCCAACCATTGATAACCTGGAACGCGCGATTCAAAGCGGAAATGACGCGGGTGCCAGCGGAGCGCTCATAGAAGGGGTACAACTCACCCATAAACAATTCCTAGAAACAGTGGGAAAATTAGGCGTACGACAAGTGTCCAGCGCAGGAGGGGATTTTGATCCCAACATCCATCAAGCCGTTGCGCATGTTGAGTCGGATACCGCCGCACCCAATACCGTGGTTGAAGAATTTCAAAAAGGGTACTTTTTACATGACAGAATTTTACGCCCGGCTATGGTGACCGTAGCCAAAGAAAAATCTAATCAGACTGAACCATCATCTACCGAAGACACAGACGAAGAGGGAGGAATACAAGCATGAGTAAAATTATTGGAATTGATTTAGGAACGACAAATTCCTGCGTGGCCGTGATGAGTGCTGGAGACCCCAGTGTCATTGCCAACTCAGAAGGTGCACGCACAACCCCATCCGTTGTCGGTATCACAGACAAGGACGAACGCTTGATTGGCCAAATTGCCAAACGGCAAGCCATCACCAACCCTGAGAACACGATCTACTCCGTGAAGCGGCTCATGGGGAGAAAAATTTCTGCCCGTGAAGTTCAAGAAGCTATGAAGCGGCTCCCCTATAAAATTGTGGAGGGCAACAACGGCGATGCCAATGTTCAAATTCGAGGCAAAAGCTATAGCCCAGCCGAAGTCTCCGCCATGATCCTTCAAAAAATGAAACAAACGGCTGAAGATTATTTGGGAGAAAAAGTCACCGACGCCGTCATTACCGTTCCGGCATATTTTGACGATAGCCAACGGCAGGCCACTAAAGATGCCGGACAAATCGCTGGGCTCAATGTCCTACGTATTATTAACGAACCCACGGCAGCCTCTTTGGCCTATGGCCTCGACAAGAAAAAAGATGAGCGGATTGCCGTCTACGATTTAGGGGGTGGAACATTCGATGTATCTATTCTCGAAATTGGTGAAGGGGTCTTCGAAGTCAAATCCACCAATGGAGATACCTTCTTAGGTGGGGACGACTTTGATCTCCGGGTGATTGATTGGCTCATCGAGGAATTCAAAAAAGATCAAGGCATTGATCTCCGAAAAGATAAGATGGCTCTTCAACGACTGAAAGAAGCGGCTGAACGAGCCAAAATTGAATTATCCAGCTCACAAGAAACCGAAATTAACTTGCCGTTTATCACGGCTGACGCTAGTGGGCCAAAACATCTTGTGCTCAAACTGTCACGATCCAAGTTCGAACAATTAGTTGACGACTTGATTGAACGGTCGATCCAGCCTTGCAAAAAGGCTTTGGCTGATGCGGAAATGACCACGGGCGATATCAACGAAATTGTGTTGGTCGGTGGAATGACCCGCATGCCTAAAGTCATTGAACGAGTCAAACAGTTTTTTGGAAAAGAACCCCATCGGGGCGTGAATCCTGATGAGGTGGTCGCCATTGGAGCAGCCATTCAAGGTGGCGTGCTCAAAGGTGACGTCAAAGATGTGTTGTTATTGGATGTCACCCCGCTGTCATTAGGGATTGAAACACTGGGTGGAGTCTTTACTCGACTCATTGAACGCAATACAACCATTCCAACAAAAAAGAGCCAAGTGTTCTCGACTGCCGCCGACAACCAAACGGCCGTTACCATTCGGGTGTTCCAAGGTGAAAGGGAAATGGCTAATGATAATAAACTCTTAGGCCAATTTGATTTGGTCGGGCTGCCTCCTGCCCCTCGAGGCATGCCACAAATTGAAGTCACCTTTGATATTGATGCCAATGGAATTGTCCATGTGTCCGCCAAAGATATGGCGACTCAAAAGGAACAGTCCATTAAAATCACGGCGTCCAGCGGGTTAAGCAAAGAGGAAGTTGAACGACTGGTTAAAGATGCAGAAGCCCATACCGAAGAAGACAAAAAGAAACGTGAACTCGTCGAACTCAAGAATCAAGCCGATACGCTCATGTACAGTACGGAAAAGAATTTAAGTGAACATGGGGATAAAATTGGCGAAGAAGAAAAAACCAATATTACGACAGCCATTGATGGCCTGAAAAAATCACTTGAAGAAGAAGACCTCGAAACGATTAAAACCGCCATGCAAACCTTGACCACCGCTTCCCATAAATTGGCTGAAGAAATGTATAAGAAAGCTTCGGAAGATGCCGCGGAATCAGCGGGCCCTGGATCAGACGGTGAATCAGGCCCAACCGCTTCGGGATCAGAAGAAGGTTCCGGTAGTGATGAGAAAGTCGTTGATGCAGAATTCGAAGAAGTCGACAAAGGCAAGTAATAACACGCATTCATGATGATGAACATGTCACATTCGGTCCACCCCCAGAAATTCTCTGTTAGGCATCGTTAATGGCACAAACAGGGAAACGTGATTATTACGACGTGCTGGGGGTGGAGCGGAATGCTTCTGAGGAAGAAATAAAGAAAGCTTTTAGAAAGCTTGCCCGCCTTCATCATCCTGACCTCCATGCAGAACCCGACAAGAAAGCAGCCGCCGAAGTAAAATTTAAAGAAGCTGGGGAAGCGTATGAAGTCTTAAGCGATACTGAACGTCGCCAAAAATACGACATGTTTGGCCATGCTGCTGCCGGACAAGGTGGAGGGCATGAAGGCTTTGGGGGCGGAGGGTTCGGTGATGTCTTTGGCGATATTTTTGAAGACTTCTTTGGTGGTGGTCGTGGACGCAGCCGCGCTGAGCAAGGAAACGACCTTCAATATAATTTAGAAATCTCTTTCGAGGAAGCGATTGATGGCAAGGAAGCCAAACTCAAAATTCCTCGTTGGGAAGTTTGCGATACCTGCCAAGGAACCGGTGCCAAATCCGAACAATCCATCAAAGCATGTTCGGCCTGTCGCGGTGCCGGACAAATTCGACTGCAACAAGGTTTTTTCACGATCAACCGAACCTGCGGGCAATGCCAAGGCGCGGGAAAAGTTATTGCCGATCCCTGCCAAAGCTGTCGTGGGCAACGACGCGTCCATAAAGAACGAATGCTCTCCGTCACAATTCCTGCCGGAATCGAAACTGGGATGCGCTTACGTCTTTCACATGAGGGCGAACATGGAGCGAACGGAGGCCCACCAGGCGATCTCTACGTCGCCTTGAGCGTCAAAGCCCATCCGCAATTTGTGCGAAAAGGACAAGACATTCTCTACGACCGACGCCTCCATTTTGTGACCGCCACTTTGGGTGGCAAAGTAGAAGTGCCCACCTTAAAAGGCCACACCATGGTGAAAATTCCTGAAGGCACACAACATGATCAAATTCTACGACTAAAAGGGTTGGGAGCTCCTGGCCTCAAATCTCAAACTCGTGGAGACCAACTCATTCGAATTAAAATCGATATTCCCACCAAACTCACCCCACAGGAACGAGAACTTCTGACGGCCTTTGCAGAAGAAAGTGGCCTCAACACCGACAATCAAGGTGAAGGCCTCTTCGATAAAGTCAAAAACTTATTCGACTAACCGAACCCACGTTTTTGCCCTCATAACCCTCCAGTCCATATGCCCGTCTTCTTCATCCAATCCCAAGATGTGGCGGATGGCGTGATCACGGTCATCGAGCCACTCCTAAGCCATATCGCAAAAAGCTTGCGGACAAAGCCGGGGGACTCCTTGCTGTTCAATGACGACCAGGGGAACAGATATCAAACCAGCGTCACTCAGATCACAAGGAGGAACCTCCAAGCCAGAGTCAACCAAAAGGAAGCCCCTCCCCTTTCAACTCGCCCTCCCATTCTTCTGGCCCAAGCCCTCCTCAAAGGAGAAAAAATGGGATGGGTCATTCAAAAAGCAACTGAACTTGGAGTCACGTCCATTATTCCCCTCATCACTGACCGGGTCATTTTGAAATTGTCGGAAAAACAAGAAGAAGCCCATCAGGCACGATGGAAACGTATTGCCTTAGAAGCCGCGCAACAAAGTGAGCGGTGGACGCTGCCCGACATTTTTCCTATTCAACCATTTCAGAAATTTATAGACACCCCACGACCAGTCTCACCAATTTTCATGGCCGAGCGAGAAGAATGTTCCTCACTGTTAACCATCCCCTGCTCATCAGAAAATCAAGAGGTAGGAGTCACAGTGATTATCGGACCGGAAGGAGGCTGGGCAGCAAAAGAGACCGAAGCAGCGAAGTCCCACAATTATACATTCGCGTCTTTCGGAAAAGAAATTTTACGGGCAGAAACCGCTAGCCTCGCAGCACTGGCTATACTTCAGGCTCGCTTCAATAGTTAGAAGAAAGTTTCTTTCGCCATTGGAGGGTTGCAACGTAGGGTTGTTCGTCCCGAATTCCCCTGTTTGTGCTATGAACTACCTCGCCTGTTTGGCCCCTCTTCGGGCCCAAGTCCCTTACAAAGGAGAGGAATTCTGTAAGACTACGAACTGGCAGGGTCTGAAGGTGTGGGTGAGAAATGCAGAATCGTTCCGTGATCGCCAACCGCAAACCCGTGGGCAGGATCAGGAAGAGAAAGACCATAAAGAGTTTCAGTATTCAAGGCTTCGACCTCTTGCCAAGTAAACCCAGCATCTTCGGTCATCAGAATCGTGCCACGTTCCCCAATTATACGGCCACTCATTTGAGTGCGGAATTGGATATTCACCAAGTCTGCCGGCTTGAGACAGGGACTCCCACAAGCACGCGGACGATCAACCCACTCTTTTCCAGCATTCAACGTTTGAAAAATAGTGCCTTGGGTCCCCACCGCCCAGCCTGAGACGGCATCCGTAAAGGTAATATCAAAAAAGGTGGCAGGATTATTCGTCGCCTGAGCACTCCAGGATGCGCCGCCATCACTGGTTACCAAAATGGTGCCAAGAGCGCCAACAGCCCATCCCTGTTTTTCATTTAAAAAGTGCACCCCAAATAAATCAGCCGTCAGCCCACTGACCTGATCATCCCAGGTTTCGCCCCCATCCTGGGTTACCAGAATCACGCCACGAGCCCCAACAATCCATCCGTGCTGTGGGGAGAGGAAATAGGACCCATAGAGCATACTATTGGTCCCACTCACCTGAGGCGACCATTTGGTGCCACCATCATTCGTGTGAAACACCGTGCCATTTTGTCCTAGAATCCACCCATGCTGCGTATCGGCAAACGTCACATCGGTCAACAACATATTGGTTCGACGTGGAGCTTTCTTCCATGTCGCGCCACCATCCTTCGTCTGCAACATCGTTCCACCAGCACCGACCACCCAACCATGTTGGGCATCTTGAAAATGGACATCCAATAATGTTCCTGGTGTCGGACTTTTCTGAAGGGTCATCGTCAAGGGTGATTCTTGGGCGAATCCCACCAAAGGCATCCCCCCAAGACAAATGGCGAATAGCACAGAGAGCACAAATGCATTCTTCACATTTTGAATGAACATATCTAGATCAATCCTATCAGAATCAAAAAATCAGATGAGAACGCCCACGGTCAGACAAACCATAAATGGCACAGAATACGGTTTATTGAGCGCGGCCCTTTTCATTCCAGTAATCCATATCGGGAAGCCCACGCCGTAACATTTTAAAGGGCCCACCAATAATGGTGATCCATTGTTTCGGTTTGCAGCAATTCCCACTCTCCAACATGTCCCAAGATCCGCGCTTGACCAGGAGCGTGCCTTCCATCAAATCCGTTTCAAACCCTTCTGGATTCCCAATCCCAAACGCTTGTCGCCTGGGAATGCGCACTTGGATCTCCGTATCGCTCCACGACACGACTTGCACCGCAAGCCCATTAATTAACACTTCCGTCCTCGAAACATCCTCACCCAAGCGATAACTCTGCCATGAATGCGCTAGTCGATTCATCGCCAGTCGGGTCGCTTCCGAGATCTTCAGGAATTCGCCAAAGCCCGAGCCCGTAATGGTCACTATCTCATCCAGGCCACCTTCTTTGGGAGTATAGTCATGGATTTCCGGTCGCACCACCGTAAATTCTCCAGCCACATATTTCACCACTTCTTTGCGTTCACAACAGGTTCCATCAGCATTAGGAATACCTCCGCCACGCTTCACTACAATCTGACCACTTTTGGCACTAAACGGAACCCATACATCAATCTGGTCATCAAGCCAACGATGAATCACACCAGGCACACCACCAATCGTGACGCCATTATTAGCCGCTTCAAAATCAAAAGCATAAGCCGTATCGCCACCCTCGGAGTGAATGCCAAAATTCTTTCCCCGAATAATAACCAACGTCCCAATGGGCCCTTTTTTCGGGAAATATTCACCAACTTCTGTGGCCACCACAGCAAAATTTCCTATGGTCCGATCCTGTCCATCACGATGCAAGACCAAAGGGCCTGGCTCAGCATTTAAAGGCACATGGACGACAATCGTCCGATCCGACCATTGCGCAATTGCTGCAGGTTTTCCACCAAAGGAAACACGACCATCTTTCGGAGCCGTCTCCCCAAAACTTTGCCCCGACAACACCACCTTACTCCCGATGGGACCCATTTGCGGGTCATAAGCAATAGGGGGAATCACGGTTAGCGGTTTGGTATTGCTCACCACATATTCAACCGGCGCGCAACAGGACCCGTCAGGTAACGGATCGCTCGATGCCAAACGCACCTCCACATCACCGGTCTTCGCATTCGCTGGAATCTGTACCTCAATCTTATTGGGCCGCCACCGCCGCACGTCCGCCTTAATGCCATTAATCATGACTTGGTTCACCCCAAACATTGTATTGGGGTCGCGCGAACCTGCCGTGTTGCCAAAGTTCTCCCCTTCAACCGTCACCAAGGACCCCGCCTCAACCGTCGAAGGACTCACCTTCGTAATCTTCACTGCTTGTAACGTAAAGGTCCCAGCTTCCTTCTTCTTTCCACCATTCATCACCATCACCGGCCCCGTCGAGGCTTTCAACGGCACCTTCACCAAAATAAAATCGGGTTCCCACGATTGGATGAGCGCCGAGGCCCCTTGAAACTCCACCCGGTTATCTTGGGTATTCGTAAAATCTCCAAACCCTTCTCCACTAATTGTCACTGTTGTCCCGGGTGGGCCCTCAGCCGGAAAAATTTCGGCTTGAGCCACCGAACCCATATGAAAAGCTAAGAGAACCGACGCACTCATTAATGAAAGGCGCGTAATGTGTTTCATAGTGCTAACAACCTTATGATATTAAAAGAAAAAGTAATGGATACATCCGTTTTCCACTAACTAAGAACCGAGATTACCGACCTAATCTGGGGGTACCAACAATTGGAATGGGACCAAACAGGAAAGGTGGACAACTGACTATATCAAGCGGTCTTTTTGGCCGTCAATTTACCTATAATCCCGACAATTTGAGATAGGAATTAGGTTAAGAGGACTTCTTTCCTCTTCATACCGAACATTCCAAATGGTTTTCTGTGATGCCGGGTTTCGCCCCGGCAGACGAGATCCTTTTGTTTCGGCAAAAGGACCCAAAACCATTGACGCCCAGTCTGGCCGGATTAGGATGGGTCTGACGCTAATCCGAGGAAAGCGGACCAACTCGCTACGCTCCAACAAGGCCCGCAGAATAATAAGAGCGTCCGCCACAAAAGCCAGACAGCAGGCGTCGGATAATTGTGGTATGTCGGAGGGAATGAGTTGTTAGGGAACGAAAGGCTCGACTCGGTCTGGCCTTAATTGAGACAATAAAAAAATGAAAAGAATATCCCAGAAAAGAGGTTCTCACAAGATGATGGCTCCCTTCCACATACCATTCGCGGCTCTGATCCTTATGGTCACAGCATGTGCCACGGTCAATTTAGTAAAAGAGTTACCGACCGCGACCTCTGTGGATCTCTCTCGCTATGTCGGCAAATGGTATGAAATTGCCAGATTGCCCATGTGGGCACAGCGAAACTGTCTACGGTCTACAGCAGAATACAGGGTATTGGAATCAGGTGAAATCGGAGTTAAAAATGCCTGCGTCACGACAGATGGCGAAGAAACCAGCATTGAAGGGAAGGCCACGATTGTAGACCAGGTACATCGTGCAAAGTTCAATGTCTTGTTCGACCAATGGGCCGCAAAATTGGTCGCATTCTTTACGTCTTCAGACCAAGGAAACTATTGGATTCTTCGTGTTGATCCAGAATACCGCCACGTCATTGTGGGCACACCCGATCGTGAGTATTTATGGATATTGGCTCGAACACCAAGTCTTCCAGAATCCACCTATCAAGAACTTGTGGCATTCAGTCAAGGACTCGGGTTTACAACTGAGAACCTGATCCGCGCATCGCCATAACTTGCGAGGGAGAAAAACATGAAGCCCTATTCGCTGCTTGCAAACATCTTCATCTCCTTATTCATCGTTCTGAGTTACGCTACCCTCACACATGGGGCAGAAGTCGAACGCAATCCGATCAACATCACAGAATGGAAGGTGCCTTGGGCACAGACCCGACCGCGAGATCCCTATGTGGATCAGCAAAACCGCGTGTGGTTTGTGGGCCAAACAGGAGATTACATTGCAGTGCTCGATCCCAAGGACGGCATGTTTGAACAATTCCCCTTAGAGCCTGGAACCGGTCCACATAATCTGATTGTCGATAAACAAGGGTTTGTCTGGTATGCCGGCAACCGCGCGGCACATATCGGCAAACTCGATCCCAAGACAGGCCACATCACCAAATATACCATGCCCAATGATTCCGCCGGCGATCCACATACCCTCGTATTTGGAAAACCTAATGAAATCTGGTTTACCGTCCAACAAGGAAACTACGTCGGACAGCTTTCCATGGATACAGGGAGTGTTCTCCTCACCCCCCTCTTTACACAGAACGCCCGTCCGTATGGCATCGTTGTGGATGCCACACACCAACCATGGTTCACTGAATTCGGCACGAATAAACTCGGCACCATAGATTCGACGACGAAGTCAGTCAAAGAAATTACACTGCCTCGCACAGAAGCACGACCGCGACGACTGGCCATCACTTCTGATGGTGCCATTTGGTATGTGGACTATGCGGAAGGGTATCTCGGGAAGATCACACCTAGTACGCTAAAGTTGCAAGAATGGCGGGTGCCAGGAGGGGAAAATGCACGGCCCTACGGGATGACCGTTGATGATCAAGATCGGATATGGTTTGTGGAAACCATTCTACGCCCCAATCGTCTGGTAGGTTTTGATACGAAAACCCAAGAGGTTATGAGCATGACGAATATTGAAAGTGGAGGAGGATCGGTTCGGCATATGGTGTATCACCAGCCCACGCAAACCATTTGGTTCGGCACCGATGCCAACACGATTGGTCGCGCCACCCTACCCTAGTCCGTCATTCCAGACATTCGTCATCTGGAATCCACCCTAGTTCTTCACTATTACTTTTCATTCCCTCGCCCTTTCAGGGAGAGGGCAGGGTGAGGGTGAAAGCCTATGGAAGTACGTAACACTCCATATAGTGCCAATTGAATTTTGGTGTAGCCGGGGTTCGGCCCGGCGGCCGAGCTCCTTTTGTTTCGGCAAAAGGACCCAAAACCATTGACGCCCTGTCTGGCCCGATTAGGATGGGTCAGACGCTAACCTGAGGAAAGCGGACCAACTCGCTACGCTCAAACAAGGCCCGCAGAATAATAAGAGCGTCCACCTCCCAGAGCCAGCCAGCAGGCGTCGGACATGCAAAAAACAAGAAGTTCAAAGAAGCAGTGGCCAGAATTCGCCACATTTATGAGGCGACCATCATCGAGCATCCATTATCACTTACTCCCCTTAAATTTTAAACTGTCCAAAATTCAAAGATCTGTGTAGTAGATCTACGGTTGGTTGAATAGCCTGATTTGTACCTGATAGCAACAACTCGATCGAATGGGACATGGAAAAGAAAAAGACGGATTTCCTCTTACTAGAACAGTTAATGGCCCAAGCTCTTATTTCTCTGGCAATCAATGAACTGAAGGACTATTCAAGAATAAACATAACCCCATATTCGAAATTTGAGCCGGACGCCCCACGCAGGTTTTCCGGCTTTGTCGTATTTAATGATTCCGTCGGGCATGGGCACAGTAATTTTTTATCTAATGATCGGGGGCGGAATGGTGTTGAATTCCTTGAGCAGCGCTCCCAGCTCTTTTGTGCCTTTGGACATGGGGTTCAGCAATTTAAGGGTGTCTATAAGTTTCAAGATATACGAGGTATTTTCGTTGATGATTGTGGCGTCCAGTCTTTGGAGTATGTCCTCTTTCCCCCTAAATAAAAATTTGAGTTTTATGGCCTGGACATAACCATCTGAACAGTCTGAGACGCCAGGGAAGTTGAGCCCGTGAATAATCAGATTTCGGTTGGTGTTGATTTTTAAAAAATTTTCCCTCAATTTTGTAAGCTCGTTAATTCCATCAGTGTCTTTTCCTTTTATTAATCTGTAAAAATCAGGAATCAGTGCAATGGTTTGGCTGGCGTTCATATTTGCCATGAGTAGACGTGCCAGTTTGGTGTCATTTAGGCCATCAACATTAAAGCATCTTTCAAGAAAGGCCTTTGCATAAAAAACGGCCAACTCTAATGTTTGGCTGAGCCTTCCAATTGCTGCATCGTACTGTTCCATTTTTACTCCTTGGCTGGATGGAGATAGGCTGGCAGCCTCAAGGGGTTTTGGTTTCTCGGCCTTGGGTGCCTTTTTCGGAGTTAGGGCCTTTTTCTTTTTGTCGCTCATTCAGTGCACTAGTTCTTTCATTTTTCGGTAGACCCAGGGGGGGACGTGGTTTTTGGCTTTGTCGTATTTAAATATCCCGTCGGGCATCGTGTGGGTTCGTGGCTTTTATGCTTCTGCTTTTTGTTGGGGTGACGGGGGGCGCTGTAAATCCCGAAGGAGTCGGGTGAAGACGGCTTGGTAGGCCTTTGGGTCTTGCCAGTTGGTGAAATCCCCAATGTTGGTGGTCCGGCGAATATGTTTCAACAAGGGATCCAGCGTGTTCAGTGGCTCTTCATCGATACGGATGGGAAAAATGACCTCCCGGTCTTCTTGCTCCTCTTTTTCCAGTGCGGTTTCAATTTCAAAATTCACCCACGCACTCTGAATCGAATCCTTGGACAGGATGAGCAGGGCGCGCTCATGATTCTGGATTGCTTCGTTGATGCCTGGTCGAGTTTTCCTTCCAATGGGTAAATCCTTTGGAGCGAACCAACAGCGCACATCTTTTTCTTGCAGATCGGCATGAAGCTTCTCCGCGATGGTCTTATCTCTGGCCGAGTAACTGATAAAGACGGAATGAAACTGGATGGGTGCTCCATTCTTGCGAAGTTCAAAAATCTCTTGTTGGATGTCCATGAGCCGGTCATTCGTGAGGCTTGGCTCATACAGCTTATAGGCTTTCATTTCCCAGTTAGAAAGCCCGCAGCCTTGCAGGAAGATCTCTGGCAGATTTTTGGACTTGGCAAGGGTGTGTGTGTCGAGCAAGCTGGGACCGCTATGATCACAGGTCTCAAGGCCATTGACGGTCGAGAGGTCAAGCATCCCAAGAGACGTGTGGGATAGGATCACACTAGTGAAGGTTGTCTCCGTGAGGACGACCTGGATGAGGGTTGTGCTGCTGAGGTTCGCCCCGCTGAGGTCTGCCCCGCTGAGGTTTACCCCGCTGAGGTCTGCTAGGCTGAGGTCTGCCTCTCTGAAGTTTGCCCCGTTGAGGTGTGACCAGCTGAGGTCTGCCCTGTTGAGGTCTGCCTCGCTGAGGTTTGTCTTGCTGAGGTCTGCCTCGATAAGGCTTGCCCTGCTGAGGTCTGCCCTGCTGAGGTTTACCCCGCTGAGGTCTGCCACGCTGAGGTTTACCCCGCTGAGGTCTGCCACGCTGAGGTCAGGCTCTATTTCAGGATTCTCTTCCCTCCAGGTATTCCAGGTCTCTACGCCTGCTTGGAGTTTTGCGAGATGTTCGGGGTTGGGCATGGTGAAACGCTAGGAGAGCAAGGGGTGAATTAATGCAGCAGATCTTTGATTTTTCGAAATACCCAGGGTAAGACCGGGCACTTGCCTTCTAGCAACTGCTGGATTCAACGACCCTACAATATCGGATCAATAAAAGAAAGTTGAAGAAACGAGGTCTCGCTTGAGGGACAGTGCTCCTGTGACTTCGTCATGATGGAAGTCCTTGATGAAAGACCTCGGCATTGGAGAAGGCCGCGCTAAGGACAGCATTGAGGTCAGGGCTGCGTTAATAGTAGGGTCAGGGCTGCGTAAATGCTTTAATATATTGATTCAACTTGGGCATGGCCCCTTTGCGCCTTCGCACACTGGCATCGATCTTTCCAAGATACCGACTGAAGGTTGACGCATCACGATGAGAATAGGCGGCTTGAATTCAAGGTCTTCAGTCGACTGACCTTCTCTCTCTATCCCCCAACAGGGTTTCTGATACCCATTTCAATGAAGGCACTAACGCAGGCCTGACCCCATCACAAATTCCTTTGAATGACATGAGATAATAGTTTGTATGATGTATTCATAACAGAACCTGTCTATCTTCATTCAGACCTTTGAGTCTGTATAATAATGGCAAATAAGAATAAACCCTGCAGTCACAACAATGAGCGACAATTCAAGAGTGGTGTACTCCACAGGAGTGGGCCGAATCAAAGAAGGCAAAAAAGCTGATCCTTCAACAGTTGCAACTGATGGTGTCATACGCATTCGACGTGAATCCAAAGGCCGCGGTGGGAAAGTTGTCTCCGTTGTCGAAGGTGTACCTCCTGAACAACAAAAAACAATCGGCACACTATTGAAATCCAGCTGTGCGACAGGTGGTGCAATGAAAAATGGTGCGATTGAAATACAGGGTGACCACCGCGAGAAGATCAAAGCCCAGTTAGAAAAGAAGGGCTTCAGTGTTAAGTTTTCAGGCGGATAGATGAGCTCGCAAAAAAAGAAAGAAACTGGCCACTTATGGATCATGGCCCTTGCCTATTGCAGCTGAGCTTCTCACGCATGTCCCTTTGCGACTTCGCACATCGGCATCCATCTTTCCAATAGACCAACTGAAGATGGACGCATCCCGATGACAATAGGCGGATTAAAATCAAGGTCTTCTATCGACTACCCCTCTCTCTATCCCTCAACAGGATTCCTGATACCCATTTCAATTAAGCTACTAACAAAGGCCTGCACCATCCGAGGAAAATGGACCCGTCAGACACCTCTCACAGGAAGAATTTCCGCATCTCGGACAGGGAAGCCCGGGGCTTGAATCCTCAACACGGGTTTTGATCCTTTGCCGCCTAGTCAAAAAGGCCTTTGAAAATTCCTATTCCCAACTACTTCAAGTCCTGGACCACCTAAGTTCTGAGATTTTTTTCCCACTTGATATCCAACGATCAGGATCCATCAGAAGTTGACGTACAGTTATAGAATTTTGTTGTAGTAAAAGTATTTCTCCACTACTGTCGAAATTCATCTCATCAATTAATATGTATGGAATGAGCAGTTGTAATATTGGTTTTTCGTGGCAATGGTTCCAGGCAAATATTTCCATCAGGTTATTATTGTTACAGTTCACAGCCAAACTCGCCCATAGAGCATTCGTATGTGAGCACGAAATATGCGTTATGGGATTTGTATGGCCTTTACCCTCTAATGGTTTTTCTTCACTGGAAAGGTTATACCACAACAATAGAGACCCGAATCCTGTACAGAGTATTTCGTCGCACATAACGCATGGCGTAGGTCCAGGGAATACATCATTATTTCTACCAGAGGGAGGTAGCAATCGCTCTATACATTTGCCGTTCTTGTCATCCCATAACACCTCAAGTTTTTGTGCGAATAAATCGTCGGACTCTTTAATGTTCCCTTGCAAAGTTTTCATTTCAGCAGGTTCAACATTGTCGTTGTTGTCGAGAACCGTTGCCCTAATATTCCATAGAAAAACCGTACCATCGCTACGCCCTGCAGCCATGTACCCATTTCCTGTTACATCTATATCTGTTACTGCCTGGTCAAAACCTCCCAGCCAATGTCGGATAATCTGGCCTGACACTATATCTACTTCGGTCATTCCAAAAGGTGTTGAACCACCACCGCCACCACCGATAAAGGCAGTTTTACCATCTGGATCCAGACGAAGTACTGATGCAGGGTCAGGTGAAGATAGAAGGTCAACACCATCAACGCCTTCGGCAGTAGACCAGTGTAATCGCGCTCTATCAGACATCGACAATGCGACCCATCTACCAGCTCGTGCATCAATGGCTACGGTTTGATGTTCAAGAAGTACAGTACATTCCTTCAGATTAGTCAATGAACGCTGGGTTAAAGTATTTCCCTCTATCAGCAGAAGAATATTTTCATCAAGCCAGGCGATAGCATTACACTCTTCATTCGCAGGCAACCGTATGGCCTGCTTGGTCTGAATGTCATAGAGCGCAAATCCCTCGTGGCCACATGGCATAGCCACCAGCCCACCAGAAGGACTCGACACCATTTTACCTCTAGCTTCAGGTAAGGCCACACCGGTTGAAGTCTGACGAAATTTCTGGTCAAAGTGATCGTATCTGTACGACAGAATATTTCCGCGCCGCTGGACAACAAGTTGCCCTTTCCCCCAGGTGCACCCACCAAAACCCTCAGGGTCTGTAAAATCACCCATTTTACCGAGATCATCAATATTCCAAACACATAAGGTCTGATTGATCGAGTTACCCATTATCATTGCATGATTTTTTTCACTGACCGCGAGAGAGCCCCCCTCCTGGTCGAAAGCCACAGCATCTACCTCCAGGCCAAGCTTCCACATTCCAACAAGGTGGATGTACTCTGTGAACCAGGAACCCAACGATACTAACGCTTCAACAGTAGGAGCTTTTACCCAGGCATCACTCGCATAGGCAATCGATTCACCTGGGCTTTCTTTTTTAAGGTGTTCAGATTGAGCCGCCAGGACTTTCGATTCTGCCTGACGTTTGCGTTCACGAACTTCTTCCAGTTCTCTGGATTCAGCATTTTGACTAGCCAGGACAAAATCCTGTGAAAGGACTGTCATATCTGGCTTTTCACCATGGGATAGTTGTTCTGATTCAATGAAATGCTGAAGTTCAAGACCACGTATTAAGCCGAACTTTTCACCAGAATTTTTCCAGTTAACCGCCCGTTGCTCATACCTGCTTAAAAGCTGTTTACGATCATAATTAGTTCGGACAGCCATAACAACGTCATTAACTACATCATAAAACTCACGGTTATGGGTAAAAATATAATTCCTGCTTTGTAGTTCATCGGGCACGGTAAGTTCCAGTTTTTTCCAACCAAGAGAATCGACTTGCTCAACGACCACTGGCTCTATTGTCTTTGCATGTTCTAGCGCCAGGAAGTATTCGTCATTACAAACTTTTGAGTTCAGCCACTGCTTATCCAGGAGTACAACAAATACATGCGCCTTTATAATACCTTCACGTATAGCAGCATTCCATTTTTCTGCCGGGCCTATTTTTTCAGTATCTACCCATGAGGTAATGTTTTGTTTCAGTAAAGACGCTGCTAGTGAAGTTGCAAATTTTTCATTATTACGAACATAGGAGATAAAAACGTCGGCACTCATAGCATTATTATCCGATCAGTCACTGTCCTTTGCTGAAATATGGTTTTGATCTGCAGGGCACTTATAAAAATTGGTTTTACATCCATCATAGTCAATCCTTGCAGAATATTATTCTTACGGGTAAGATCCTAACGCATATGTATTATAGAAGACAGACGGCATGGTAAGACTTCGCTTCCATCCCTGATGAAATATAGTAGGGTCAAGTCTGTTTAAATATAATAATTTTTGAAGAGGAATGAAAAGAAAAAATTAACAATTCTGGATTCTACTCAGGGCATTTCTATTTGTGGTCATTTCTTGATTTACGCCTCCACTTGAATCTACAGCTAACACCATTTAATAAAAGATTTAGAAAGCAAGTCTGTCATTGCATGACATTATTCTAGGAAGAGTAGAAACGGAAATTAACAATGAGAGGTTCGACTTAGGGCATTTCCATCATTTGAGAGACGCGGATGGTTCCGCCATTTTCTAAGAACGGATCGGATTGAGCAATTTCAACCGCCGCTTCCATGCTTTCCGCTTTGACCACGGCAAATCCTTTCATTGCATTAGGATCATCATCATCTTTCACACTATTTGATGTGACAATTCTTGAAGCAGGTAACGGCGTTCCTGGATTGATGACCTTTTCACCAAGACTTTCTACCCAAGCTTTCCATTTCCCCATCTGAGCCATACCCTCTTCTTGTGAACTCGGTTGATTTCCCCCGTAATACGCAATCATAAAATTCCCCATAATTTTCCTCCTTGTTATAAGTTTTGATCAATTCAGGACTGTATTCGAATATGTGGCGAACACGGTTTGATCGCAACGGCATACCCTACGCCTCCACAGTCTTTTCTTCAACACTGACCAATGCCTGCAAGCCGGCCCTCTGGTGGACGCTCTGATGTTTTGACGGGCCTTGTTTGAGCCAGGCGAGTTGGTCCGCCTTCCCCTTCTAGTCTCCCCTGGCCTGATGGCATGGCCGAGCCGTGCAGCCGACACCGGAAAGAAGGCGAGCATTGTTTGAGCGCAGCGAGTTTGCGCGCCGCCGGTGTCGGTGAACCGCGGAGGCGTCCCGAAGGGCCATGCCACGGCCAATATGGCTTTGGATACTTTGGCCAAAACCAAAGTTTCTCGTCGTACGGGGACGAGACCCCGTTAACATCATTTATGGTATAAATAACGATTCGGAGCTTAAACATTTATTGGCCTTAGAGCATCCCTATGAAAACCCTGTATCTTGTTCGCCACGCCAAATCTTCCTGGAACAATGCCAATATGTCCGATCATGCTCGCCCCCTTAACGACCGAGGAGAGCGGGATGCCCCTCTGATGGGGGAACGGTTGAAAGCGCGGAAGCCGCAACCCACGATTATTATCTCCAGCTCGGCAGTGCGAGCTGAAACCACCGCCACCATATTGGCCGAAGCGATCGATTATCCCCTATCAGACTTGAAAATTGATGAACGCCTCTATGGCGCTGAACTAAATGATGTGATTTCGATTATTGGCAAATTGAATGACGCTATAGAGTGCGGCATGCTGGTGGGTCATAACCCCACGTTTACCGACGTGATTAATGCTCTTAGCGGAAGTCAGATGAAGGAGGTTCCAACCTGCAGTATGGCTGTCTTGAGGTTTCCGACCAACACCTGGTCGAAGATTGGCCAAGTTCAGGCAGAGCTCTTAGATTTTGATTATCCCAAAAAGGACAAGGCCTAATGTTGGAACTAGGATCGTTTATGAACACTCCCGTTCTTTGCTTCTACATTGGTCACAGTTAAACCCTCAGCTTTCA
This sequence comes from Nitrospirales bacterium, assembly GCA_029261295.1. Taxonomy (GTDB): domain Bacteria; phylum Nitrospirota; class Nitrospiria; order Nitrospirales; family UBA8639; genus Nitrospira_E. Next base: position 79,447 of record JAJDBP010000018.1, read on the forward strand.
CTCTTACCATTTTCTTCGCCCCTCTTCGGAATGAAACCCTTCAGGGCGAGGGATATTTCCATACTTTTTTAAATACCTGAAATATTTGCCTGCCGCCTTGCTGGCCATTAAAATTCCCTCCCATGATTGACGGCGTGAACTACTATCAAATCCTGGGTGTCACGGAGGATGCCCTGCTCAAGGAAATCCAATCCGCATGGCGCACCTTCGTGAAAGATAATCATGAAGATGTCGTCCCGCAATTTGATCGACCTGCCGCCAGGGAACGGATGTTTAAGATCAACGAAGCATATGCAGTACTCAGCAATGAAGAAAAACGAGGTGATTACGATAACGCCCATATGCTCAATGGCGGGTCAAGCATTGAACTCGTGCGACGCCGTGTCAGGAAAGCCCGAGAAATCATGCAGCGAGATCGGAGACTTATTACGGGCGAAGACATGAAATTGATCGAAACCATTTTGGATTACCTGGATCCACATACCCAAGAAGCTTGCTTTACCTGGATGACCGAAATGTTAGACGAATGTCCGGACATGGCGAGATATGTGGTTGCCCCGGCCTTTGAAGAACAATTATTGGGAGCGAAAACCTCGTTACTGGAAACGCTGCTCCAAAAGGCGCCGTATGCCATTACCTGGGAAAAGATTCATCTGTATGGTGAAGACATCTGTGGGGTGAGCGGGAAAACGCAGAAAGAACACAACTACAACCAACTTGCGCGCATCCTGTGTCACCGGCTGGATTTGGCTAAATATTTTGTGTACGCAGCCTACCAGGAACAAGCCTCCGGGTGTGAAAGCTGTCTACTCCCGACAATATTACGGGTAGCCCCTGAAGAAATTACCCAAGAAAATTTTGATGATTATCTTGATACCGTCTACACCATGCGGGCAATTATCTATGGCCAACTCCGCAACTATAATGAACAAGCCATCGACTGGATCCTCAAAGCCCGACCCGATCTGCTCAGAAAGCCCGAACCCCCAAAAGCCAAAAAAGAACTTCCCCTCCCCTTACGTCCCAAATCTTAGTCGTTTCAACACTTAATACCCTTCTCGTACGCACTTTCTCCCCACAAAGGGGCGAGGGATTTTTTGATTTATTGAGAACATTACCGAGTTTGGGTTTCGATCCCATGGGGATGATGAAAGGAATGGATTCCCAATACACAACATCGCGGAAGGCAGATCAAGCTAGAAAATTTTAGAGGGGGAAGAATTGCTTGGCAGCCTGGCGGACAGCTCGAGTGGGATCATCAGTCGCCAACTTCTCAATCTTTTTCCGGAATGCCGCATTGTGGGTACGACCCAAAATCTGAACGGCGCGCACTCGGGAATGGGGATCTGCCGACTCCAAAAGTCGTTCGGCAATCGGAGCTAAGGTCTCATCCGCAATATCCTGATGGACTAACTCATCAAGGGCTCGCTGCAAGGCCACTTCTTGATACACTCGTCGTGAATTATCCATAAAATGATCTTGAATGCGAACACCATCTTGAGGAATGGCTGCATCAATTGTCGGATAGACGACGTATACGAATTCGGCAACCGCCTGCATCAACGCATCAGGTTGAGACCCAACTCCCTGAGTCATCCGTTTCAACATGGCCCCCAGAAAGAAGTAATGAGGATGGGTTTCAAATTTTAGGAGTGCATCCAAATAGGGTGCCGGACCAGAGACGGTATTTGTAGAGGTTTCATGAATCTCCCACCTGATCGATTGAGCCATTCCCCCTCCACGCAAGAAGAATGTCCCATTAATGGTGGTTCCCCATAATTCCACGCCATATTGGGCGCCACGCTCTTCTTCATACTGCACGACCAATTGGTACTGATGCGCTTTCTTAGGATCATGAATCACCTGAAATCCTGCCAGGGAGAGTTTTTTTAGGATGGAGCCTTCAATGTCATACAAAAGCCGCCCTCGAGTTTTCCACGTAGATGCTTGGACCACCACTTGAATATTGGGTTGTTCTGTGATCTGAATAATCGGTTGTTGTGCAAACGCGATGTCCGCACGTCCAACGAAGAGACTACAGGCCATGATGATTGAAAAGAATGGCAGAGGTTTCATATTGTTATTTTATGAATTTGTTCCTCCCTTTTGTAAGGGGCTTGGTTCCGAAGAGGAAACAAGCATTTCGGTCGGGTAGATTTTCACCAATAGCAATAATTACCGACTCACATTCAAGCCCTGCACACCTGGTGTTTCTACCTCCCCTAGCCCCTCCTTACAAAGGAGGGGGAAACACCGCGACTCTAATCAAATTTGAAGTGGCTTTTTTAATTAGCTTTGGATAAAGAGACTTGGACAATGAGTTCGAGTTCGATGGGGGCATGCAAGGGCAACTCAAATGCTCCTAAGGCTAAACGTGCATGGCGTCCCTGCTCTCCAAATACTTCTACGAGAAAATCCGACGCTCCGTTTATCACTGCAGGCTGATCACCAAACCCTTCGGCGGAGGCCACATGGCCGGTCAGTCTCACGACCCGCGTAATCCGAGATAAATCCCCTAGTTCTTGCTGTAAAATCGCAAGAGCATTGATGATGGCAATTCGGGCATTGGTTTGTCCCTCTTCAATCGATAAATCTTTCCCCACTTTTCCTGGTTGAAGAATTTTCCCATCTTGGAATGGCAAAACACCGCTCACAAAGACCAGATCTCCGGCTTGGCAGGCTGGAACATATGATCCGACTGGACGAGGTGCTGGAGGTAAGATCACCTCAAGTCGCTGAAGATTTTCTGCGATGGTCATGAAAGAATCTGCTAGACGTTTCGTTTACGAGGATTGTTTAGACCGAGGTCGCCGTTGATATTTATCCACCGCTTTATTGTGTTCGGCTAATGTCGCGGAGAATTTATGACTCCCATCATTGCGTGAAACAAAATACACATAATCACTGGGAGTGGGATAGAGAGCGGCTTGAATGGCTGCCAGACCGGGGTTGGCAATGGGTCCAGGCGGCAACCCTCGTACTTTGTACGTATTGTAGGGACTATTGACTGCCAAGTCGGCTTTGCGGATATTCCCATCAAAATATTCCAACGCATAGATGACAGTCGGATCACTTTGCAAAGGAATGTTTTGTCGTAAGCGGTTATGAAAGACACCGGAGACCAGCGATCGTTCCGCGGCTAAACCGGTTTCTTTTTCCACAACAGATGCCAATGTCAGGACCTCCTGAAGCGTCATTCCCATAACCTTGGCTTGCGCTTGCAATTCAGGGGTGACCATCTCATGAAACCGCGCCACGAAGGCTCGCACAATTGATTCCGGTGGTGTGTAACGGGCAAACCGATAGGTGTCGGGAAACAGGTAGCCTTCCAACGTGGAGGCCGTAATTTTTAAACTCGAGATAAAACCACGATCCTTATTCAAACGAAGAATATCGCGTTTTTCTGCCAAGCCTTTTTGATCCAGAATGTCGGCAATTTGTACGACGTTATACCCTTCGGGAATAGTTACGGAATACTGATGAACCTCGCCTTCTACTAAGGTCTTGAGTAATTCCGTTGGCTTCATGCCGGCATGAAGCTGATATTCCCCAGGAATTATTTTTCGATCAAGTCGCTGAACTCGGCCCAATACCTTGAAAAACCATTCGGTGCCGAGAAGACCTTTGTTATGAAGAAGATGGGAAACTTGTGTGAAGGCGGTCCCGGGAGGAATATCGACCAATTGCACAGAGTCTGAAGTTCCTAGAGGTCGATTGAATTCGACAAACACTAAAATACCAAGGAGGCCGGCAATCCCGGCTAATAGCCCAACAAGGACTAGCCTTTTAAACAGCCGCATCATTGTCTCCCTTACATTCCATGAGATCCTTGTCGGTTCAACATGAGGGAAGTTTGACCCAAAAATAACGGAGCAGAACTCCGTCTATTCTTCACGAACCAAGCTGTGTAGCGACAAACTCATACACTTGCTCTAAGGCCGAATCGAGGTTCTCTGGCTGATTGCCTCCAGCTTGGGCCATATCAGGTCGGCCCCCGCCTGACCCTCCCACGAGTTGAGCCAAATGTTTCACCACTTGGCCTGCGGGTAATTGCTTGGTGCGATCTTTCCCCACAATCACCAATAGGGACACTTTGCCATCCAGAACAGAACCCAGCACAAGTATCCCGGTCGCGACCTTGTTCCGTAGTTTATCAGAAAAAGTGCGCAGCTCTTGCGGAGAGAGGCCATCAACCCGTTGAACCAGAACCGGCAACCCGTTTATTTCTCGAATGGCTGCCTCTTGTCCGGCACCCTGCTGATCTAACGCCTTTTGCTTGGCTAGCTCAAGAGCTCGTTCTGTATCCTTTAACGTCAGTAACAATTTTTTGGTTTTTTCAAGCACCTCCTGAGGACTACTCTTTAGTAATCCAGCCAGTTCTCGCCATTCGTTATCTCGCTTTTGTTCGTAGTGAAGCGCTCCCTCACCCGTTAAGGCTTCAATTCGCCGCACTCCCGCAGCCACGCCGCCTTCCGAGATCAAACGAAACAGACCCACATCCCCCGTGTGCTGACAATGGGTGCCTCCACACAGTTCCTTGCTAAACTCTCCTATTTCAACTACGCGTACTTGATCTCCATATTTATCACCAAAGAAGGCTAAGGCTCCACGACTGAGTGCATCTTGGATACCCATTTCTTCGGAATTCACTAAGGTGTTGCGGCGAATTTGCTCATTAACTAAGTTTTCAATGTCCTCTAAATGGCGAGAGCCCAACCCTCGGAAATGGGAAAAATCAAATCGCAAGCGGTTCGGAGCAACCAAAGACCCATGTTGTTTCACATGTGGCCCAAGAATTTCTCTTAGTGCGGCATGCATCAAATGCGTGGCCGTATGATTTCGAGCGGCATCTGCCCTCAACCCACTATTCACCGTGGCCGTCAGGTGATCCCCTGTCTGAACACTTCCTTCCGTCACCTGCCCTTTATGCAGAAACCACCCTCTCGCCAATTTCGTGGTGTCCTGAATACGAATTCTCGCCGATGGCCCGACCAAGATCCCATGATCACCAACCTGTCCTCCGCCCTCGGGATAAAATGGAGTCGTGTCTAAGAGAAACTCAACTTCTTCTCCTTGATGAGATTCGGTTACGAGATGTTCATCTTTCACCATGGCTAACAGGGTCCCTTGAGCCTGTTGTTGGGCATAACCCACAAATTGTGTCACAGGGAATGACTCGATAGCTTTCACCACTTCGGCTCGTGAGGTCGTTTGTGCAAATTTGGCCGTTTTGCGAGCTCGCTCCCGCTGCTCTTCTAAAGCGTGCTGATAGCCTGCATGATCTAATGCCAAACCTTCTTCCTTGGCCGCATCTTCAACCAAATCCAAAGGGAATCCATAAGTGTCGTAGAGTTTAAAGACGGCGTCCCCTGATACTTCGGTCTTTCCCTGTTGTTTGGTTTCTTGCAAGATTTGATTGAGAAGAGGTGAGGCCTGCTCCAAGGTTCCAATAAACCGCCCTTCCTCTCCCTGCACCACTTCAACAACGGTATCGGCCATTTGACGCAGTTCCGGATACATAGGCCCCATGTGGGTTACCACCGTCGGTATCAATTCAAATAAAAACTCTCGCTCTAACCCCAGCAACCGTCCATGGCGTGCCGCGCGGCGCATGATTCTTCTCAGGACATAGCCACGTCCTTCATTGGATGGCAATATTCCATCAGTGATGAGAAACGTCATCGCTCTAACATGATCCGCGATCACTCGCATGGATCGATCAGCCGCTGACGTTTTTCCATATTCCTGGTTCGTGCTCTTGGCAATACTTTCTAGGAGGGGTCGAAACACATCGCTGTCATAATTGGACGACACACCCTGCGTGACAGCAGCCAAACGTTCTAACCCCATGCCCGTATCGATACTGGGCTTGGGAAGTGGGTTCAAGGTGCCAGTGGAGTCACGATCAAATTGCATGAACACCAAATTCCAAATTTCTAAATAGCGATCGCAGTCACAACCCACGGCACACGTCGATCGTCCACACCCAAACGCTTCCCCTTGATCAATGAGAATTTCGGAACAGGGCCCGCAAGGTCCGGTATCACCCATCTGCCAAAAGTTGTCTTTTTCATCAAGACGAGCCAGCCGACTCTCGGATACTCCTATGGTGTTGTGCCACAAATCATAGGCTTCTTGATCATCTCGAAAAACGGTGACCCACAAACGATCCGCAGGAAGCTCAGCGACCTTGGTAAGAAATTCCCAACCAAATGCAATCGCGTCTTTTTTGAAGTAATCCCCGAAAGAAAAATTTCCCAACATCTCAAAAAATGTATGATGCCGGCGTGTAAACCCCACGTTTTCTAAATCATTATGTTTACCACCAGCCCGCATGCATTTTTGAATCGAGACAGCCCGGGTATAGGGACGCGTATCTTCCCCTAAAAAGATGCTCTTAAATTGATTCATCCCTGCGTTGGTAAAGAGAAGAGTTGGGTCGGCTTGTGGAATGAGCGGTGCACTGGGTACTCCAGTGTGCCCCCGCTCGACAAAGTAATCCAGGAAAGCCTGCCGTAGCTCAAGAGACGTGCTAATCATGGGAAAATAGTCTGCCCTTACGAAGGGTTAGAAAAAGAGCTCCAATGTTACGAGTTACGATTTGGCCCCAGCAGATTTTTTGGCATCCGTTCGAGAGGCGGTTGTCGGCTGATCGTCTTGTGGCTTGATTCCTAAGCCATACCCTTCTCGAATTTGCCTTTCAATGGTTTCCGCCACATCAGGATTACTTTTCAAAAAGGCTTTCACCGCTTCGCGACCTTGGCCCAGTCGTTCTTCTTTATAGGAATACCATGCCCCGGCCTTATCAATGATTCGACGATCCACACCAAGATCCACGAGTTCCCCCACTTTGGAAATGCCTTGGGCAAACATGACATCAAATTCGGCTTGTTTGAAGGGCGGGGCCATTTTATTTTTGACCACTTTCACGCGCACTCGGCTACCCATCACATCCTGCCCTTCCTTAATCGACTCGATGCGACGAATATCTAACCGGACCGAGGAATAAAACTTCAAGGCATTTCCCCCAGTCGTCGTCTCAGGACTGCCAAACATCACCCCAATTTTCATTCGAATCTGGTTAATAAAGATCAATGACGTATGTGATTTAGAAATGGCACCGGTCAATTTCCGTAACGCTTGAGACATTAATCGAGCTTGCAACCCCATATGCGAATCGCCCATCTCTCCTTCAATTTCGGCTCGAGGCACGAGGGCTGCCACAGAATCGACCACAATGACATCCAGCGCTCCACTGCGTACCAAGGTTTCGGCAATCTCCAAGGCTTGCTCCCCCGTATCCGGTTGGGCTACCAGCAGATCATCCGTTTCAACGCCAAGCTTTTTGGCATAGGAAATATCCAACGCATGTTCAGCATCAATAAAGGCCGCCGCTCCCCCAGCTTTTTGAGCTTCGGCTATGGCATGCAAACACAAGGTGGTCTTTCCAGAAGACTCCGGGCCATAGATTTCAATAACTCGGCCTCTCGGCAACCCGCCGATTCCTAACGCGACATCGAGAGTCAAAGACCCGGTCGACGTCACCGGAATATCGGTCGGGATGTCGGCTCCTCCCAGTTTCATAATGGCACCTTTGCCAAACTGCTTTTCAATTTGGGTCAGGGCCAAATCCAGCGCTTGTTTTTTCCCGTCTTTGGTGGACTCTTTTTGCGAGGCAGAACGATCGGCCATGGGTGTTCCTTTGGTTCAATATCAATGAGGAATGGGGTCAGACTATCTTACCGGACGTGCCCAAACAGGTAAATGCTTTTCTTTAACCTTGACGTTACGGTTATTGGATATTGCCTGATAATTGCACAGTGCCGAGACGAGTGTACGTAGCTCCTGAGGAATCCAGGTCACTTTGAAACAGAATAAATCGGTCAATGGTCAATATGCCTAACGGTTGCGCACTTTCGAGGGCTCCCCTTTCAATAAGAGCCGACCCTACAATGGCATTCTCACGTTTAATTCGCGCCACCGTTAGATGAGGATGATAGGACTTCTCTTCAACAGGAAACCCGAGGGGTTCTAATTCTGCTTCAATTTCCAATACCAACTCTTGTAAGACTGGCGTCTGTTCGTTGACCCCAACCCATAATATTCTGGGGTGTTTGATGTGAGGAAAAACGCCCATCCCCTGAATATCTAGTGAAAAGGTTTGGTGCTTCGTTCCTATCGGTTCAAGAGCAGACAAGAGTTCAGAAATACGAGATGGCTCCACATAGCCCAGAAACTTTAGAGTCAGATGAATCGATTCCGGGCGAACCCAATTAATTGCTGGCAGAGTTTTTTTAAGTTGTTGTTGCAAGACAGCCAGGTTCTCTCGTATCTCAGACGAAAGTTCGACGGCTATAAACACTCGGATCATCTGGGTGTGCTTAGGTTCAAATATGAAGCGCGTAACGACGGATCATATTCAAAGCGGCTTGAGATGAACGGAATTTGATCTCGGTGCGATCTCCCCAAAATTGGCAACGTTGTGACTGGGTCCCTTGAGGACCATCAATCGCCATATACACTAGGCCTACGGGCTTCTTGGCCGAACCTCCGCCCGGCCCTGCAATTCCTGTCACACTCACGCCCAGGTCTACTCGGCTTTTCCCACGAATACCCTTGGCCATGGCTTCTGCGGCTTGACTACTCACGGCGCCATATTTTCGCAGTAATGCAGGTGGGACTCCTAATAATTCCTGTTTGGCCTTATTGCTATACGTGACGACACCACGGTCAAGATAGTTGGAACTCCCAGGAACCTCTGTTAAGCGATGCGCAATCAGCCCCCCTGTGCAGGATTCCGCTAACCCTAGCATCAACTTCTTAGAAGACAATAATTGTCCAACCACAATTTCCATCGTGTCTTCCCCTTCAGAAAACAGACAGGGTTCTAGTGCCTCCCGAACCTTTCCAACAAGGTAATCACCTTCTGCAAAACCTTTCGAAGATTTGGGTGTTCTCGAGTGTGAAAGCTTTGAACACCAACCACTCAGTGTCACCTTGACTCCTTTTGTCGAGGCTAACAAGCTGAGAGCTATAGCTGAAGATGGTTGAAAGAATGGGGAAATCAGTTCCTGGATTTCGGTCTCCGGCAAACCGATCGTATTGAAGGAATGCGTCCAAAGGACAGCAGTCGTCTTGAGTTTTCTTTTCAATATCGGTTGAACCTGAAATTTCATCATTTCCCGCGCCTCACGTGGCACACCAGGAATGACAAACACATGAGCTCTTCCCTCATGGATAAAAAATCCCGGTGCGGTACCTACCGTATTGTCTAACACGATGGCCCCTGTGGGCATGATTGCCTGTCTCGCTAACAAGGAAGTGACAACTCGACCTCTCTCCTCAACTTGTCTTTTGAGTATCTGCATGGCTTTGGGGCGTACCTTGAGTGGACGACGAAATGTCGTGGCAACCGCCTCACGCGTCCGATCATCGACGGTGGACCCGAGGCCACCAGTGACAATCACCACATCCGCTTGCCTGGAGGACGCCCGTAGAGCCACTTGCATATCACGCAACTCGTCACCAAGAGCTATTTTTTTGACAACCCGAATGCCACATTGAGCCAACATATCGGCAATGAATAGAGAGTTGCTGTCAACTCTTCCTCCATGAAGTAACTCCGAGCCAATAGCGAGAATATCTGCGCGTATCGTTTTCATGCCCCCTACCCTTTCCCTAACCTTAATAGAGTTCTCTCTTTATGGAATCTTTGAAAAATCTAGCTCAAAACGGATTTCTCCACCCGCCCCTGGAAAGACTAACAAGGTCGTCAAGGCAATTTCCTTAAACAGACTATATTTGAAAAAGCCAATAATCTTTGCTTGATACACCGGAGCCCCGTGTTCGAATCCTGCCTCTCTTGCTCGCGCATCAAAGCGAATGCGATCTGGCTTTATCACGTGTTGCCCTTGCTTCATAAGCAAGTAGCTATCTTTGGCAAAACGGAGTGAATTTCCATATACAGTCACCACAACCTGTAGGGCTTCTTCAGTCAAGACTTGCTGAATATCCTGAACCGTTGGCTGTTCCCCACGTAATGCGTAATGTGCGGCCATGACAGACAGCCCACTGACTTTAGTCACCAAAAATCCACGCGGTTCAAATTTTTGTATAACCCCAAAATGCCAATAGAGTTCATTAGGGGGACGATGTTGTTGTGCAAAATCCACCCCTCTTTTCAATGCACGGTGGACTTGATTGCTAGATAGATCCTGAAAGATTGCATAGGTCGGTCTAGTAGAAAGAACAATGATGACTATCGCCATTCCTATGGATTTGAGACCTTTCATTATCTCAAGCTCAACTTTAATTATTGGCATTTCCAAATTAAGGACTTTCCGCTGAAATTTTAGGTCTTCGTGATTCTCATTTTTCATTTTCTTTGGTTATTTGCCAGTATCACTTGACCTTTTCGATTCACAATTCAATCAAAGCCATCCCATGACAAATCCCCATTGACAAATTTACAGTGTCGATGGTACTACCTTCAGTTTCAGTTTTAAGTTCTTAAAAATACACGGGTTTTTCATTCTTAGGGGAGGTTTCACTATGGCCGGTGCCGAAGAGGCTGCCAAACAACAATTTGTCAATTTTAGTTTTTATAAAGTCGACCCATTGTGGAGGCGTCTGCCCCAAGACCAACGAGATCAGGGTAAGCAAGAATTTATCCGTGTGTGTGAAGAATATCAAGGCAAGGTCATCGTCGTCCCTTATACCACGACAGGCATTCGAGGTGACTGTGATTTTTTATTATGGCGCATTAGTTATGACTTAGAAATGTTTCAGGAAATGAGCTCTAAGCTTTTGGCTAGCGGCCTAGGCCAGTATCTCACGAATCCTTACTCCTACCTTTCCATGACTAAGCGCTCAATTTATGTCGACAACCATATTCATGAAGGCCAAGAAAGCCGAAGATTAAAGATTTCCCCAGGCCGTGCTAAATATATCTTTGTGTATCCTTTTGAAAAAACCCGCGAATGGTACTTGCTCACGAAAGCCGCCAGACAAGGGATGATGGACGAACATATTGCCATTGGCCATAAGTATCCTTCCGTTAAACTCAACACGACGTATTCATTTGGATTAGATGACCAAGAATTTGTGGTGGCCTTTGAAACAGATTCGCCACAGGACTTTCTAGACTTAGTAATGGAATTACGGTCCACGGAAGGTAGCCGATATGTGAAGCGAGACATCCCCATTTTCACCTGTATTATGAAAAGCATTAAAGAAGTAGTTGAAACGCTTGGAGGGTAAGTCAGGCAAAGAACCCGGATTCCCTCTCAAACGTTCCTAAAATATAATGCACGGGCTATGGAAACCATAGCCCGTGTTTTTTTTGCCATTTACCAAAAATATGCCTTTTTAGGTATTTTTACGAGTGATAAATTCCCCTATCATTTGATAATGGAAAATGGCGTTGGAGATCAATTAAGCTACCAGTGATTATTTTGACAGCCATTCAAATGGTGTGCTATCACAACCCTATGATTTCGTGTTAGTTTTTGAAGGTAGGCATGGAAATGGAAGAAGAACAAAATATTTTATTCGTACGCCGTGAACCCGACGGAGCGGTGACTTTATATGTCGACGAAGATTGGGCGGCCGAAAGAGGGGCCAATGTCTCTGAATTGGTGCGAGTTCCTGTCCCGAGGGAACTCTACGCAAGTGGGACCGTCCAACAACTTCGGGAGTTTGCGGCTACCTATTTAGAGACTCTGGGTGAAAATAATTCATCATCTTAAAGCTCACCCAATAACCTAGGATTGATCTATGTCTATTTGTGTTGAGTTTGAACATATTGAAACGGCCTTACAGGCACTCCCTCTCCAAAGTCGGACCATGATTCAACTTTTATTATTGCAATATATTGATGTGACCCAAGAAGAAATTGACTACATGGCCACCGATCAACCTGATTCACGGTTTTTATCCGGGAATCAACCACAAGGGAAAAGTATTTCCTTGGAGGCCGTTCAAAATGTGACATCTCGCTCAAATCAATATAAAGGGTATTACCGCCAAAAGCGTGAACGACCCGGCATGCATGTGGAATTTCTGAAAGAAATGCTCACGATCCTGGATCGTAAGATTCGCATTGTTGAACGGATGCTTCTTGAAGATTTTTCAACCGATGAAGACACGATGAAATCTACAAAGAGCCAAGCTCCATCTGTGCTTCTCCGTCAGGAACTTCGTAAATTAGAGCGTGCCTGGGAACATGAGGAAATCCCTAAAAAGGATTATCAGGTTCAACGATTGTTATTAGAATTTCAAGCCCTGCTTCGAAGAAGAGCCATTTTTCGACGTCGCTTTAAAATTTCCCAACAGGAATTTTTATCGGCAGGCCTTTCATCACTGAAAGACCATGAAATTGCTCATGTATGGGGAATTCCCCTTGGAAGCCTTGCTGGAAGAAAAGTGAAGGCCTTGGAACAATTCCTCAAAATTCTCCAAGGAAACCAAGACCCCTCTTCGCCTTCTAATGAAAATACTCAAGCGCTCGATCTTTGGCGGGAAACCTTTAATACCTTAGCTCATCGTCCAATCGAACGATCCCTTATTGAATACGATGGCTTAGAAAAAACGGAAGAATCTCTGATGGAAAAATTAGAGGCTTTTGTGAGTGGTTTGATGTCTGAACCCGAAGAATCAAAATTCTGGACAAATATCACCAAAGTTAACGATACCGAATTTTCTGGTTCTTGGGCATCTCATGCACGTTCCATCCTTGCATTCCAACGATTGCATGCTCTTTTAAACGATATGGACCTTTCCGATGAAGGGTTGGAAGATGAGATTTCAGCTAAAATCATCCCGAAACAAGCTGATGATCAAATTGCTACTGAAGAAGAAGAGAAACCGGTTGAACTTGGCGAACAAGGATTGGGTGTCCTCAATTCATTTATGGGCGAACAAGACGATAAACGGCGAGGATAATTTTTAAGGGTTGCCTTATTGGTAACAACAAGACTCGAGATTAATCCGACACTCTTATTGCACTATCGTTTCCATGACGGTATTCGCCCTTTCAACGCTCTGCCAATACACTGCATTGAACTTCCCAGGCTCCACAATGGAATCCACACATCCCTCCCAATTTCCTTGCTCATAAGCCAGCATTCTCTCTAGAGTGGTCCCCAACGCCCCTTCCCTTTTGAGCAACGCATCCAAGATTTCTGGTGCAAGAGGTAGCTCGGCTACCAGCTGTCGCATATCACAATCAAAATAGGCGTCCAATATTGAAAATAATCCGACCGTGAAGCCTTGTCCCGGAGATCCCCCATACAAAGGAGAAAGGTCTTCACACATATGTGCACGAATCAAAGCTATTCGCATAAGTTCGGTAGGCTTATCCCCAGTCTGAGCCAATATGAGCAACGATGCCCATTGTCGCATACGCTCGGTACCAACGAACCCTATGGCTTGAGAGATGGAATCCACAGAACGCGGCAAACCCACCGACGCCGAATTGACATATCGTAACAATTTAACGCTCAGCGCAATATCATTTTTCACTAAGCCTTCAAGAGCCGGTAGTTCAATAAAGGGATCTTGCAATTTGGCAAGAAGTAAGATCACAGCCATTCGATTACTATTTAGACTCACACCCTCTACAATTTGTGGCTTACAAAAAAAGTACCCCTGAAAATAGTCAAATCCTAAATCCAAACATTGTGCGTATATTTCATGATCTTCCACCTTTTCTGCCAACAACTGCACAGGAAACTCTTTCAATATGGCAACTTGTTGCTGAAGCTCATCTTGGCTTAACGCCAGCACATCGACTTTGACATAATCTGCGTGGTTTAAAAACACTCGATGCGAATCACTCACCACAAAATCATCCAAGGCAATTTTATAGCCACACTTTCTGGCTTGGATGAGAGCCTCCAATACAGCCGGAGTTGGATCAATCGTCTCTAACACCTCTAGAATGACGTTTTTTGTGGGAAGGGCTTCATACTGTTGCCCTAAGAATAAATTGGCGGTGAGGTTAAAAAAGGCCTGACCATTACCAGAGATTTGTTCAATGCCTAGCTCTAAAAAGGAATTCACCATGACTCTGGCCGTCGCCTCATCCCCATCGACTATATTTGCACGATTGTCCGTCCCATCACGGTAAAGCAACTCATAACCAAAGACCTCCATTTGGCGGTTAAAAATTGCTTGGCGGCCAACCAATGCCGACTGCTTCAGCGTGGGAGTGACAATTTCAGACATGGCGATTCAAAAGAAACCAAGAAATATTGGAAATTGAAGAAAATGGCACGTTTAGCCAAAAGGAATTGTCGGAGGTTCTCAACCTATGGTATAGATTTCCGGCATATGTTTTTGAAAATGGCATTTCGATCTATTCAAGTAAAAAATGGCGGTGTAGCTCAGGTGGTAGAGCAGCGGACTCATAAGCCGCGGGCCGGGGGTTCGAGACCCTCCACCGCCACCACTTTCTTCTCAACGTTCGACTCCTTTTGCTCTCACGTGCAAGATCCCTGAATTTGCGCTATGGAATTTCCTGCGACTACTGATTGTCGTTGTTGAATAATCAAAGCACAGACATCATATTCGGGGATAAAAATTTCCTATTACTCATTTGTGAATTATCAGATTAAGTCGAAATTTACACTACTGGAGCTTTTTGAGTATTGTGAGCTGTAGGCTTAGAATCTGAACTCAAACTTGTATCATTCGAGGATCGGTTTTTATTCGGCAATTCAATGATAATGGTTGTGCCTTTATTAGGCTGACTTTGAACTTTCAAACTTGCTCCTATTTCTTTTGCACGAAGAGCCATATTCCCTAATCCATGTCCTTGAGCTCCAACAAGATCAAATTCAAACCCTTTCCCATTATCTGAAACCTCTAGTAGTATTTGCGTTTCTGTGACCCTGACAACAATCTTTCCCTTTTTTGCCTCCGAATATTTCAGGCTGTTGTAAAGCGCCTCGCGTGCTATATGTAAGAGCTCTGAACCCTGATCAAAGGAAATCGAATCTTCAATAGCTGAATCCACAGACACAGAAATAGGAAAAGCCCCCTCTTTACTCAAATCTTCCACCAGTGTTTTTAACGCAATTTCAAATTTACTTCCCAATAGCACGCCGGCCTTAAGATCTTCTAAAAAGACCTTTAGCATATGTGACATTTCCGCAATTTGTTCAATAATAAAATTTGTCGGTTTTCCTACTTCCATCGCTATTTGAACTTGGCGCAACGTCCGAACGATTCGATCATGAAATTGACAAATGATGACATTCCGTTCATCAATCACCTCTAACAATTCTTTATTGCGTTGGAGGATTCTTAAAATGGGGGCCAACATGATAATGCCTCCCAACATAAATCCCGCCACAATCAACCCCAACAATTCCTTCAGAATACTTAAAGATGGAGGATTCAATTCTGCCCATTGAAGATAGAACCCATAGGATTGCTGCATCGCAAGAACACTGACAGCCAACCCTAAAAGATTCCAGGCCAAAGGCTTTTCTGTTTCTCGCACTCGCCGGATTAATACGGAAACTGTTGTCCAGTGCAAAAGACAAGTGCCCATTAATATCCACAAGGCAATTGGTACGTTCTCCATCTCAGGACTCCTTTTCCTGATACCAACACGGCATCCCGTTATCCACCATTTCCACCTCTATAAACCCTGAACAGGAAGACTTTTCTCTTGGTTTTCAAGCAACTTTTTCAGGTACTCTTTCTTACTTTTCTGCTCAGAAAGACCAAAAGCAAAAAGGCGCCAAGACCCCATTCTGGCAGTATCGTGCTACTTGTCGGATTTTGATGCCAGCATCTTAAGATCCCTCAAAAAGAGAAAAAGTAAAACGTTATGACTGTTCTCCCTCAAAAACAAGCTAGTTCCTATGCTACCCCTCAATACCCTCGATTGCGGACAACTGCTTGCATTGATGATGTTTTTTGCACTCAATTTGAGGTATTTACGGTCTCTCACATCCTAAGTCACACTCCCTGAAGACTTTACTGGAGCCAAAATGCGGATTGGTCTTTTTTTAATTTTGGGAGTATTTCTTTGGGCTGGAACGGTCTCAATCAAATACCCCCAACTCCCATCCAAAATCAACGCAACGTCGGAACCCCCCTGTGCCGACCAATCACATGGGGATCGTCTTTTGGCCTATCTTCAAATTGGAACGATTTCAAGCATTCAAGACAATGGAGAAACCCTAACTATTCGGCTTTCTCCGAAATGGGAGAAACTTACACCTCGTGTTCAGAAACAAACCTACAATTCAGTCGTCTGCTACGCAAAAACCCAGCATCGACCGTTTCAGTTCCTTCTTACACAACACATGTAAAAGCCCCAGGATGTAGCAGAAATTCGAAAAGCGGTGGACCTTCTTAAGAGGGGGTTTGAGCAGCTTCAACGGATTCTTGAAAATATTCCTCTAAGATGTCGCCTCCCCGCTCATCTATAAGCAGAAGTTGGCGTTGATCAAAGGTATTGGCCCAGTAGAGATATCGCAAGGTGTTCGTGCTTCCCACTTCAATATGCATTTCCTTTCCTTGGCCAGTTGAAAAGGTTGATTCTTGTTTAATGGTTTTTCGGGGCAAGTCCTTATAGATCTCCTCTGCGGAAGGAAAATGGTTTTCATACCCTGGGCTGGAGGTATTCGGAGTGTCATTATCAACATTGCCCCATCCATGGCGAAGAAACTGTTCAAACTCACTATCTGAAAGAGAACCGACAGTCTCAAGCAATTGAAAAATCAAAGGGCGGTCTCTTTTACTTGCCATCACCAAACCACGAAATCTTGAACCGGTTTCCAACATTCCCCAGGCTAACGCGTCTTCCCACACTCCACACCGGATAGTCCAATTTCCGTAACTCCCATGCTGACCCAACCTTTTCTCCTGCCTGGGGGTCTTAAGAAATTCCTTTCCCATCCGCTCGGCCATATCGCCTACACAGCGATACACACTTTCGCCTTCTCTATAAAAAGGCTGTTCATTCCACGCAACTGATTGAGTAGCTGTCCTTCCAGTGACCTCATACACGGGCCCATCAATTCTGGGCTCCCCTAACTCATGGTAGGAACAGGGAATTGGCTCACTAATAGGAAAAAGAGTTTTTGCACCCAACGCGCGTTGAAAAAAGATTCGACGACCAAGGTTCCACGTTTTCTCACAACAGATTAATCGGCCATCCGGAGATAATGTATTGAGCAATGCTACCAAGCGTTCGTTGAGACCCGTACTTCGTTCAAGTTCTTGTTGTCGAGAATCATCGACTGGCCGCTCAAATGTTTGCCAATTTTGACTAGGCAACCCCGGCTCTTGCTCTGCTTGGAATAAGGCTTGCGTGGAAAGGATACAATCATACGGATGGTCGAAAGGGATTGGCATATTCTGAATGAGAGCAAATCGCACATTAGAAATTTGCCGTTTTTTGGCTTCATTTTGCGCGATATCAATTGAATGAGGGGAACGATCAATCCCGATAAATTCCGATTCAGGATATTGTTGAGCAAAAAAGCACGTTAATATTCCCACACCACATCCAAAATCTAAGACGTGGCGAGAAGACGAAAGCCGTGGAGAGAGGAGCTGTCCGAGTTGTCGGAAATAATCAAAGCGTTGAGAATAGAGAATGGGAAGAAAGGAGGGGTCGGCTAACAAATCATAGAACTGAATATCAGCTGAGGTATTTTTTCCTCCTTGCCGTTGTTCGACTAGCCACTGCAACCTCTGCAAATCTTGTGGAGGCAATGACTGGCGTTGCCATTCATAATAGGTTCCTTCATCATGAAACTCCAGTAGCCCCCACGACTGCAAGTACCGATTTAGAGTTGCCTCAATATCCTGATGGGCATTCCCTCCATCGTTCATAACAAAACGACTCAATACCAGAGAGACTTAAACGGCCAATTCGACGTACATCAAAATTTTGAGGACAACATCATGGCATCTTCATAGGCTTGGGGAACGGGATGCGGCTGCTGCAGTTGACCGGTCCCAAGCACCATGTATTTTTCCATAGTGAGCTTAGCCAAAGTGAGAGGGCCACGGGAATGTAAACGACGGCTATTTGTTCCAAGCTCAGGCCCTAACCCAAATTGCTCTCCTCCATTGAGACGGGTTGAAGCATTGATCATGACCGCACTTGAATCAACCTCTCGAGCAAACCTCATCGCAAAATCATAATCTCGAGTGACAATGGTGTCTGTATGCCCTGGTGCATATTTGGCAATATGGTCTAAGGCTTCTTGCCGATCTTGAACCACTTTAATATTCATCGCGAGAGTTTGAAATTTTTTATCCCAATCGGCTTCTTCTGCATCCTTAATCCCTAAATGCCCTGTCATCTCCAACACTCCTAACATGGAAACTGTTTTAGGACATCCATTAAGCACCACTCGATATTCTTGAAGCAGCCGTCGGGTTAACCCTGGCAAAATATGCCGTGAGACACTTCGATGAACAAGCACAGTATCCATGGCGTTGGACGCTGTGGGATCCTGCACTTTTGCATTCACAACAATGGTTTGTGCGAGGGGAATATCCGCATCTTGATCAACATACACATGGCATAATCCCCCATCAAACCCAATGACAGGAACTCGTGAATGTTCAACAATTCCATTTCGCAAACTCGCTCGGCCACGAGGAATGACTGCTTGAACATATTGGGGTTGACGGACGATTTCTAACGCGGCCTCAGGGGCCCCTCGATCAATAAAGAGCAAAGCGCCTTCGGGAACTCCCTGTTCTTTCGCCACGTCATTGAGGCAATCGAATATCGCTTGGTTGGTTTGCAACCATTCGGGCCCTCCACGGTAGACACACACATTATTGGTTTTCAAGCACATTCCTAATGATTCCACCATCATCAAAGGTCCTAAGTCAGAAATCACCCCTAACACACCAATCGGCGCTCGCACGGTATGCACTTGCATCCCGTCTGGGGTCATCCAGGCCTGACTCATTTCTCCTATAGGGTCTGGAAAGGCCAAACAAGCAAGTAACGTATCGGCCATATGCTGTATATCTTCTTCATTGACTCGAATACGTTCGGCAGCTTGCCTATGAGCCTGTTGACCACCATCCCTGGGAATCAATTGCAGGTCACGCTCATTGGCTTCAAGAATTTTTGATGTTTCGGCCACTAAGGCCTCAGCCATAGCTTGTAAGGCTAATGTTTTTTGTGAGGAGGATAAACAGGCCATCGATCTTGCGGAAGCCTTCGCCTGTTTCAATAGACCTTGTATATAGAGTTTTAAGGGGACTTCAACCATGTCAATAACTCCTTTAACAGAATAAAAAAGAAGCAAACGGCATTGACTATAGCCCTGGGGTCTCATAGAGTCAAAAGGAGTTTTTCACTTGATTTCGTGCACTTTTTGCGAGAATTCTGAAAAGCAGCTAGCAAGGAATGTTCAACCCATAAAGATAACCATACGAAAACAGCGCTTGAATTAGTTTTTCCTACTATGCTAAAATTTTTTGGTTTAGGTGTATTCTATTAGAATTACGTAGATTTCATGAATGACTCTTCACTTGGAATAACCTGCCTGACTGGACAATTTTATCTCATTGTCTCCTGCCGGTCCCATTTGAACCAACAAACGCCTTTACTAGTTCAAACAAAGCATACAGCTTGGTGTTAATCCATTTTTTCCTGGAAGGGGGTGGCAAGGTCCACTATGGTCACGATTAAATCGTTATTGGAAGCTGGAGTTCACTTTGGGCATCAAACCAACCGTTGGAACCCAAAGATGAAGCGTTATATATTTGGCGAAAAAAACGGCATTTATATCATCGACTTGCAAATTACCATGCAATGTTTTCAAAAGGCCTACGATTTTACGCGAGATGCGGTAGCCGCAGGGGAATCCGTCTTATTCGTGGGAACCAAACGGCAGGCCATGAGTATTGTCGAGGAAGAAGCCAACCGTTGTGGAATGTTTTTTGTCAACCAACGATGGTTGGGTGGCATGCTCACCAATTTCCAAACACTCCGTAAGAGTATTGCCCAGCTCAAAAAGCTGGAAGCGGCGGAAACAGATGGAACCTACGAGCGGCACAAGAAAAAAGAAATTGTCAAGATGAAGAAAGAGCAAGTCAAATTAGAAAAATACCTCAGTGGGATCAAGAATATGAAAGATATCCCAGGATGTATTTATATTTTAGACACACGAATTCAGCACATTACCGTCAAAGAGGCCAATAGATTGGGAATTCCAGTCATTGCGCTCGTCGATACGAACTGTGACCCAGAAGGCGTCGATTTTCCCATACCAGGAAATGATGATGCGATTCGATCACTCAAGTTGTTTACGGCCCAAATTGCTGATGCGTGCATAGAAGGAACCGAACTACGCCAGAAGCGCAAAGAAGCAGCTGCTAATGGAGAGGGATTCATTCCCGCACCAGACGGCCCAGGACCTTCAGAGGTTCTAACTTCCGAAAATGCACAACCTGCTTGAGGGTTGTGCATTCTATAGTTCCACATCATTTTACATTTCTGATTAGGAGAGTACGCGTATGTCTAGCTTGAGCGCCTTGGTGAAAGAATTGCGAGGAAAAACCGGGGCAGGTATTCTTGATTGCCAAAAAGCCTTACAAGAGAATGGAAGTGATATTGAAAAAGCCATTGATTTTTTACGCCAAAAGGGCCTCGCTGCCGCACAGAAGAAGGCTGGGCGGGAAACGAAAGAAGGTCTCATTTCTTCATATATCCATGCCGGCTCAAAAATTGGAGTCCTACTGGAAGTAAATTGCGAAACCGATTTTGTGGCCAGGAATGAGGAATTTCAGTCCTTTGTGAAAGATGTCGCATTACAAATAGCGGCTTCGCAGCCGGCTTTTGTCAAACGAGAAGAAATCCCCGAAGACTTGATTCAGCGTGAGAAAAACGTGTACCTGGGGCAAGTCAAAGAATCAGGCAAGCCCGAAGCCGCCTGGGAAAAGATTGTCAACGGCAAACTTGAAAAGTTTTATCAAGAGCAATGCTTGCTAGAGCAGGGATTCATTAAAGATCCAAAGGTCACCATTCAAGATATGGTCTCTCAAAAAATTGCGAAATTGGGTGAAAATATTTCGATTAGCCGCTTCACGCGCTATCAACTTGGCCAAGACTAATGCCCCTCAAATACCGCCGAATCCTCTTGAAAATAAGTGGAGAAATGCTGGCCGGTGATCAAGAATACGGCATCCAACCTTCTGTTTTAGACAAACTTGCGGATGAGATTGCCGACGTCATGACGATGGACGTCGAGGTGGCCATCGTTATTGGTGGGGGCAACATATTTCGTGGACTGGCTGCTAGTGCCTCAGGGATGGAGCGTGCCTCGGCAGACTATATGGGCATGCTCGCTACGATGCTTAACGCATTGGCCCTGCAAAATGCTTTAGAAAAATGCGACATTCCGACCAGAGTGCTTTCTGCTATTGAAATGCGCCAACTAGCCGAAGGCTATATTCGTCGCCGGGCCATTCGTCACCTTGAAAAAAAACGCGTTGTCATTTTTGCCGCTGGAACAGGAAATCCATACTTTACGACTGACACGGCCGCAGCTCTTCGTGCCATGGAAATTGGTGCAGATGTGATTATGAAAGGGACCAAGGTGGATGGCATCTACGATGCAGACCCTGTCACAACTCCAACGGCAACACGTTTTACAGAATTACCATTTTTGTCCGTCCTCAACAAAAACCTCAAAGTCATGGATGCGACAGCGATTTCCTTATGCATGGATAATGATCTGCCTATCATCGTCTTTAATCTGACTTCACCCGGAAACGTTCGGAAGATCTTAGAAGGCGAGCCTATCGGGACCATTGTTTCAAAACATGCTCTCATCAACGAATAAAGGGGACGATCATGAGCGATCCAACCATTCAAAAGGTGAATAATCTGATGGATGGTGCCATTGAGCACCTCAAGCGTGAATTTTCTGGCCTCCGTACAGGACGTGCCTCCTTAACGCTTCTCGACCATCTTAAAATTGATTACTACGGGACTCCAACCCCAATAAAACAAGTGGCCAACTTAGGGATTCCCGAAAGTCGATTGATCACCATTCAACCCTGGGATACCTCACACATTAAAGATATTGAACGAGCGATTGTCAGCTCTGATCTTGGGCTCACCCCATCAAATGATGGCAAACTCATTCGCCTACCGATTCCTCCGCTTAGCGAAGAACGACGAAAAGATCTCGTCAAAATCAGCAAAAAATATGGAGAAGAAACCAAAGTTCAGATTAGGGGATTTCGGCGAGACGGCAATGATGAACTGAAACGCCAGCAAAAAGATAGCAGCATTACAGAGGATGACCTGCGCCAATTAGAAAACGAAAACCAAAAATTGACCGACAAATATATTCATTCTGTAGATGAACTCATCAAAAAAAAGGAGGAGGAAATACTGGCCATCTAAGGCTTGACCTGTGGCTGTCTCTCCGCCTTTTCCATCTCTTCCCTTTACGGTGCAACTTACACCTCTCACCGTTTCCATTCATTTAGACATTCTCAAAAAGAATTTCTTAGAAATTCGCCAATTCGTTTCTTCCTCGACCAAGATTCTTCCCATTATCAAAGCCGATGCCTATGGACACGGCGCTGTGCCTGTCGCACAAGCCTTAGAGTCTCTCAATATATTTGGCTTTGGAGTGGCATCGGTCTCCGAAGGCATCCGCCTTCGAGAACACCATATTCAAACACCCATCATTATTATGGGCCCACTGTTAAGAGACCATCTCCCTGAGATCATTCATTATGATTTAACCCCTGTCATTTCCCACCCGGATATCTTTCATCAACTACTTGCCCAGCTTCCATCAAACAAACAACCCTTTCCTTTTCATCTAAAAATTGATACCGGATTACACCGACTGGGCTTCGAAGCGAAAGAAGCCCTCGCCTTAATTCAAGGGCTTTCATCAACTCCAGCTGTAAGTCTGCAAGGACTCCTCACGCATTTTGCAGATGCCGACAACCTCGACACGAGGCTGACGAACCAACAGCTTGAACAGTTTCAAGTATTTATGCAGCAAGTTCGAGAAGAAAAAATACAAGTACCGCTGTATCATATGGCTAATAGTGCCGGGATTCTCTTTCATCCAGCTTCACATTTAGGAATGGTTCGACCGGGCATTATGCTCTATGGCTATACGCCTCGACACCAAACGGAACCTCTACCTTTTCACCTGCAGCCTGTGATGCAGGCCAAAACCTATATCGCCCACCTCAGGACATTAGAGCCTGGTGAAGTTGTCGGATACAATGCACTGTTTCGTACAAGACGTCGGTCTCATATTGCCATCTTACCGGTGGGTTATACGCACGGTTTCCCACGAGGTCTTACAGGAACAGGCCATGTCCTCATTCAGGGGAAACCCGCACCCATCATTGGAAAGATCTGTATGGATATGATGATGGTGGATGTCACAGACATTCTCAATCCAACCATCGGAGAAGAAGTGATGTTACTGGGAAAGCAAGGGGAAAATGAGATTACGGCTCAAGACTATGCTGGTTGGTTAAACACCATTCCCTATGAAATCCTCTGTGGAATCGGTGGCAAAGCTCACCGAACCTATCTCCCCTCAGATTAGCCTTATTCAGGAAGACACAATTTCCTTCCCAAAACCTAGCAGAAGGGCCTAATGTACTGAAGATAGAAACAAGCGGCAGGAGCATAGGCCAGCTGACTTACGAAGAGGTTTTCAACGTTCGGTTTAATTCTTTTTCCACACTAGCAACTTTCCCGGCCAATCGACCTTTGGGTCCCTCTCGATAATCCACTTTCATCACACAAGAAATTCGAGGACAGTCTTCTTTCATGCGTTCGTAGCATTGCTTCACCACCCCAAGCACCTCATCCCATTCACCTTCTAGCACCGTTCCCATGGGATTTAATTGATAATCAACCCCACTCTTGTCAATGATATCCAATGAACGAGACACATACTTACTCACACTCTCCCCTTTGCCAAGAGGAGACATACTAAATTCCAACAACACCATTAGGCACCTTCCTTTCCAACCGAATCTAACTCTGGCTCTTTAGCCAATTTCCAGGAATTGGGGTATTCAAGGGTGGCGGTTAAGGCAAACCCATTGACCGCATCAAGCAATCGCTCTCGTCGACGACGATCGTTGGATTCAGTCTTTTTTAATTCCTCCCGTAACGCCCCTAACCAATCTAGAAATTGATCAAACTCCTCATCAAAAAGAGACTCGAGATTTTCTCGAAGGGTGCGAGCTAAAGCAGGAGCCGACCCACTCGTACTAATGGCCATCCGCAAGGGGCCACGCTTAACCAACGCAGGCATGAAAAGAGTGGAATATTCTGCTTGGTCAATCGACCAGACTAAGAAACGTTCGGTTTTGGCCAATTCATATAATGATTTAGCCAAAGGCTGATCGTCTTTCAAAACATTTAAAACCAACACCGCATCTTGGGCATCCGCTGAACGAAAGCCACGTCCACGATGAATAATTTTTCCTGAAGCCGTAAGCTTTCGTAAGTCCGAATGCAACGTAGGATGTACCACGGTGACTTTAGCCCCAGCATCTAACAGACGAGTGATCTTTTCAACCGCCTCCTCATCCCCGCCTATCACCAGGCATAAACGCCCTTCTAAATTTAATGTCCCTTGAAACCCAGCATTATGACTCATAACAAAGCCTCCTTCACAAAATATCTATCATACCCAAGTTCGACTCTAGAAGAAAATATCCAATTATTTCTGACACATAAAAAGATCAGTCAATGATGTCTACCAATCTCAAGGATTCTCAGGCAGGGTCAATGAAGAATGAAGAGGTGGGAATAGTACGGAAAGAAATACCTAATGTTCGCCAATCAACCAAAGGCCTGCTGCAAACCTTCCGAATTATGGACGCCCAATGATTCATAAATCTTGAGCGTCGCTTTGGATTTATTCAAGGTATAAAAATGAATGCCCTTCACCTTATTATCAATGAGATCCCTGACCTGTTCCGTGGCCCAATGAATACCGACATGTTCAGCGGCGGTATCATTTTCGGCTCGGTCCATCGCCCGTAAAAGTTTTGCCGGAAATCGTGCGCCTAAGGCTAATTCCGACATACGCGCCATCCCTTTCCTAGAGCCAATGGGCATAAGACCAGCAATGATTGGCACTTTGATTCCCACCACTTCACAACGTTCACAAAAATCATAAAAGTCCCGATTATCAAAAAACAGTTGGGTACAAATATAATCGGCTCCGGCATCAACTTTGCGCTTGAGGTTATCCATTTCCAGTAGACGATTGGGGGTTCCAGGGTGTCCCTCCGGAAAACCAGCAACCCCCACCCCCATCGTAGGAAATTGCTTTTTAATAAACTCCACTAAATCAGAAGCAAAGGGAAATCCATCAGGAGGAATCTCAACTTTCGTGGAACCCTGGGGCGGATCTCCACGCAACGCCATAATATTATGAATCCCATTCTCTTGATATTTTGCCAAAATTTGATGAATTTCCTTGCGAACAGACCCAACACAGGTCAAATGAGAGACAATGGTCAAATCAGTTTCCCGTTGGAGTTTCACGACTAAATCATGGGTGCGTTCTCGTGTCGTTCCGCCTGCCCCGTATGTCACACTTACATACGCCGGCTTGAGGGGCATCAACGCAGAAATAGCCGTAAACAATTCCTCAGACGCTTTTTGGGTTTTAGGAGGGAAAAACTCAAAGCTAATCGCAGGATTATGTTGCTGTAGCACTTCTGAAATATGCATATCCATACCTTAGTGGCCTCCTCACGTTTTGTCTAGTTGTGCTGTCGGCAAAGTCGCTTGAAAAATCAAGGCAGAAGGCTTGACGCCCCACCTCACAAGCAAAGAGCCGAGCAAGGCCAGCAACGCAAACACGGACAAAACATGCCACCCTGACAATTCATCCA
Source organism: Nitrospirales bacterium (assembly GCA_029261295.1). Lineage (GTDB taxonomy): Bacteria > Nitrospirota > Nitrospiria > Nitrospirales > UBA8639 > Nitrospira_E. Next base: position 105,349 of record JAJDBP010000018.1, read on the forward strand.
TGGCAGACGGAATATTATGGGAAAAAAGGGTAGCCCCAAATGCTTCATATCGAATAATGCCCATTAAGACCAAGGTAATAGCCACATTCCCTAAACCAGCCCAAACCAACCCTTTCACATGCGGGACCATGAAAGAGGCATTTAAAAAGACTAAGGCTAATAAGGCCGCCGTCAGACTCACAAAAAAGATGACAGACGTCAAGCTCGTGCCTTCAATCAGGGCCATTTGCGGTCGTTGTTGCAACAGGAGGAATAACCAAGGCCCAATCAACATTTGAGGAACCAGCCCGGAGAGAATCCAGCCCATACCATATCGAATAATATCAGGAGAACTTTCCATCAATTCAGTGCCTTTCGGCCCCTGCCCATAGCTTCTATTCAACATGCCGAGTATACCCAAGACGGCCACAATCATCCCTCCGGTGACCATGGCTGAAAAAAGGAGGTGAAAACTTTTAGGAATAACTCTGAGCCATTCCCATTGAACGAAGCTCCCCATAAACCATCCACCAGACACTTGCCCCACATTGGCCATCACATCCCACCGCGCAATCCAGATCAAGCCCGTCCACAAAAATAAGAACATGGCCACGGTCATCAGGAAACCGCTGGGAATTCGCTGTTGCCGAACCTGCTGTTGAAGACGCCAAAGGCAAATCAATCCCAAAAGATATCCACAAATCTCTTCATAGCTCCAGGGCCCAACAGCCAGATGCGACTCAGGAAGAGAATAGCCTAGAATCCATGGAACAATGAGCCCCACAATACCCAAGGTGACAGCCAGAGTCGCCGTGAGACGGTAGGATAAAATACAGAGAAACGAATTCAGCCCACTATCGAGAGCTCCCTTTACCATTCGTTGAAAGGCAAACGTTCCCAGGCAAATAATAGACAGCCCTAGCGGCAAGAGAATTCGCCACACATCCAACACACTAAATAGCAACAAGCCATCAAGCATCAAATTTCACTCAGAATTATTTATGCAAAGATTCAAGCCTACACGGCCTTTGCCGGAACGACCTGAAACCAGCCATGACGATGAAGCAGCTCAATGGGTGTCCCAAATAGAGCCAAAAGACTATGCTCATTTAACACGTCACTTTTCGGTCCATCGTCCTGAATAGCCCCATTTTTTAACAGAACAACTCGGTCAATTTCAGGAGGAATTTCATGAATATGATGCGTGACCAAAATCACCGTCCTCCCCTCACGAATAAAATCTCGAAGGATTTCCAAATACTGAAAACAGGCCGACACATCTAATCCAGTCGTCGGTTCATCCAAAAGAAGCGTAGACGGCTCATGGACCAACGCTCGGGCTAAAAGAACCAGACGTTGTTCTCCTGTGGACATCTGCGCAAAAGGTTGTTCGGAAAGCGAATCCACCCCTAACCGTTCCATCATGGCATAACTCTGCGCCCGATGAAAATGGCTAATAGACTGATGATCATACAAATCAACACTGGAGAAAAATCCAGAAACCACGACCTCCATCCCACGCGTCATTCCCCAATATTCATGGTGCAAATCGGCTGACACAATACCAAGCTGCCGCCGAAGATCCCACACATTCCATTGGTCTTGGCCAAATACGCGTGCAAATCCCATTTTGCCTAGAACCGGATATAATTCTCTTGAAAAAAGTTTGATCAAGGTAGATTTCCCCGATCCATTGGGACCAAGAATAACCGTTGAACATCCCTTGGCAATCTCTAATGAAAAGTCATGTAGCACGAGTTCGGTACCTCGATACACCGTGGCATGACGAATATCGATGAGTGCTGACTGAGATACCTCAATATCAAACATGATGACGTTCCTCTTCGTCTGCGATTTTGGGGACAATGGTCCCTCATTCCCTATGAGTCATACCACAAGTCGCATAAGACCCGATAATGGAAAAAATCCTGAATAACCCCCTAGATTCAGTCATGCACGACACACAAGGAACTCGACAACTCTCTGCACCCTACTCATGATTCACCTCAAGATGAACAGGAATCTTTGTCAATCGAATCCAACGGTAACCAATTGCAAAAAAATACGTTGGGAAACTTTTGCCTAGGCACCAGGGAAACTCCCTCTAAACTTGCACAGAACCAGTAATATTTTATAATGAAGAAGTTCTGTATTTGGCTACCATCGCATTTCTAGGCATACAAATTTACTTGAAATATTTTTCCTCTTCAGAAAACTCCATAAGAGTCGTACGTGTGAAATTTCAGCTCTCCCCCATCCTAAAAATGTTTCTAGGGCTTATCCTCATTGTGAGCATCCCCATACAGGCGAAAGCCAGCAATGAAATACCAAGCAAACACATCATTGGATGGATTGAGAAAGTAAAAATTCTGCCAGAAGATATTTCTGTATTGGCCAAAATTGACACAGGTGCCGACCACTCCTCACTAAATGTCATCAATCCAATTGAATTCATGAAGGGTGAAGAAAAATGGATTCGCTTCTCCATCCCCGTTAAGAAAGATGAAACGGTGACCGTCGAAAGACCCATCATACGATTTGCACGAATTAAACGAAAAAAAGCCCCTGGACTCAAACGACCAGTCATCCTTTTCAATCTGTGCATAGGAACGCTCTACAAAGAAAATGTGCCCGTGAATCTTGCAGATCGTAGCGGATTTAAATATCACATGCTCATCGGGCGAAGTTTCCTCAAAGGGGCAGCCATTGTGGACTCATCTTTGACCCTGACCCAATCACCTTCCTGTACTGTTCAATAATTTCATTTGAATACACGCCATCTCTATATTCTTGCCTTGAGTTTGGTGTTGAGTGGGCTGGGGCTCTTTACCTATAAAGCTCTCGTACTGCAGTTCCCACTCGTCCCTGATGCCACAGCCCTGCTCTGGAATTTAGAAGTCCATGCCAGCTTCACCGCTCAAGACAAACCCATCAAAATGGGAATCTATATTCCCAGAAATACATCAGAATATGTCATTTTAGATGAGAACTTTATTTCTCAGGGATTTGGACTCATCACCACCACACCGGAAGAAGGAAACCGTCGAGCGATTTGGTCCATTCGTAAAGCCAGCGGGAAACAATCCCTGTATTACCGCGCAGTCATTCGGCGAATGTCTTCTGAGTACGAGCCAGGCGAACCCAAAACGTCCCCTCTCACCAAACCCACATTAGAAACTCCTTTACTTGAAGCCGCCCAGGCCTTGGCCAAGGATCTCCTCTCAAAATCAGCTGACACGGAAACCTTTGTTCAGACCTTAATCAAACGCATTCACAATCCAAGCCCTGAAGAAACGATCTCTGTGTTAACCGGCCAAAATCCCACACTCGAAACCAAATTAAATACCGTGGTAGAAGTCCTGAAAGCGTCAGGGCTTCCCGCTCGAATCGTCCATGGCATTCGCATACCTGTGATGGCGAGATCGGTTCTGTGGGTCATGTGGTTTCAAGTGTACGACAAAAAAATGTGGCGATCGTTTGATCCTCTGACTGGCACACCAGAAATTCCTGAAGATTATGTGGAATGGTGGCATGGGACTACGCCCTTTCTCCAGTTCAGTGGAGGGAAAAAACTGGAATACACCGTTTCAGTGGCGCCCAATCAGGAAGAAGCCATCCAAGCGGCCTTGCTCTCAACAAAATTGGCCATTCCCAAACTTCTTGATTTTTCGTTATTTAACCTGCCCCTACAAACCCAAGCCGTCTATCGAATTTTACTCATGGTTCCCCTTGGGGCCTTATTATTATTGATTTTACGAAACATCATCGGGATCAAAACATTTGGGACATTTATGCCAATCCTCATGGCCTTGGCGTTTCGAGAAACACAACTCCTCTGGGGAATTATTATATTTAGTCTTGTCGTCAGCCTCGGACTGGGAGTCCGATTCTACCTGGAACAACTCAAGCTCCTGTTAGTTCCTCGGCTCGCTTCTCTCCTCATTGTCGTCGTCCTCTTAATGGCCTTTTTGAGCGTACTCAGTTATCAACTTGGATTCGAACGAGGATTGTCAGTCGCCTTATTTCCCATGGTGATTATTACCATGACCATTGAGCGCATGTGTATTGTGTGGGAAGAGCGAGGCGCGAGCGAATCACTTCAACAGGGCATCGGCAGTCTACTCGTCGCCGCCCTCACGTATGTCACCATGACCATCCCTCATGTTGAACATCTTTTGTTCGTCTTCCCAGAATTATTACTAGTGCTTTTAGCTGGCACACTGTTGCTAGGTAGATATTCAGGATTTCGCCTCTTGGAATTACGCCGCTTTAAAGCCCTGGTCCCCTAAAGAACACGAGAGATCACGATGTTTGGTATCGCAAGAAAACTATCCCAAGCCGGGGTCCTGGGCCTTAATCACCGCAATGCTGGTTATACCCTGTGGCACAATCCCCGACATTTATTTCCTCTTGTCGACGATAAACTGACCACGAAAACCCTCGCACAGCAAGCGGGCATGGCCGTCCCTCCACTCTATGGGGTTATTGAAATTCAACATCAAGTCCGAGAACTCGCCACCCTCCTGGCACCATACGAAGATTTCGTCATCAAACCGGCACAAGGAAGTGGTGGAGATGGCATTGTGGTCATTATTGGACGGCATCATGGCCGATATCGAAAAGCCAACGGACAACTCATGACGCAAGAAGATCTTGATCATCATGTCTCAAATGCACTTAGTGGGCTCTATAGCTTGGGGGGCCATCCCGACAAGGTCTTAATCGAACATCGGGTTCTCTTTGATCCCGTGTTTGAAGCCATCAGCTATCAGGGTGTTCCGGACATCCGAATAATTGTGTTTAAAGGTGTCCCCGTAATGGCCATGGTTCGACTCCCGACCCGAATGTCAGATGGCAAAGCCAATTTGCACCAAGGAGCCATTGGAGCCGGCATTGATCTCGGCACAGGACGAACCCTCACCGGGGTATGGCAAAATGAAATTGTGACGGAACATCCCGACACGGAATGCTCGATAACGGGAGTCCAAGTTCCAGAATGGGAAAAGATCTTAGATCTCGCTTCCCGTTCCTATGAATTGACAGGCTTAGGGTATCAAGGTGTTGATATAGTGCTGGATAAAGAAAAAGGTCCGCTCATTCTCGAACTCAATGCTCGGCCGGGACTCAATATTCAAATAGCCAATCGTGCCGGACTCTTAACGCGCCTCCAATTAGTTGAACAACATGCACCAACCCTCAAGTCGATAGGAGATCGCATTGCCTTTGCCAAACACCACTTTGCCCCAATCAACCAACCATAGTTCTTGAAGAGAAACCTAAGGATTGATCTGCTACCATAAGGCCTCAATACCTCAAACAAGAATATTCATCCTGACAGGCACACAGTAAGGAATCGATTATGGCAACAATGCCAAAAACACTTCAGACCATGGTGATTGAACACGTTAATCCTGAACTCGATGGCGGACGCTACCCGGTGAAACGCATTGTCGGAGAAACGCTAGAAGTCACGGCCGATATCTTCAAGGAAGGCCATGACATTATGACGGGAATCCTCAGATATAAAGTCCATGGCACCAAACAATGGCAGGAAACACCCATGCATCATGTCGACAATGATCGCTGGGCAGGCTCGTTCCTTCTGTCAGAAAATACTCGCTATCTCTTTTCAGTCGGGGCCTATATTCAAAGCTTTGAGACGTGGAGAGAAGAACTGACCAAGAAACATGGAGTGGTACCGGATCTCGCAAGTGAATTATTGGAGGGCGAAGCCCAACTCCTGGCAGCCATGGGGCAAGCAAAAGGGCCGGATCTCGCGACCCTGAAAGAATGGGCAGCCAAATGGAAAGCCGCTCCTAACCAGGACGCCCGCATTGCCATCGCCCTTGATGCCGATCTCGCTCATCTGGTGAACCTCTACGAACAACGCGCCGCCTGGTCCACCTATCCGCAAGAATTAGCCGTCATCGTGGATCGAGAGCGCGCCCGGTATGGCGCCTGGTATGAAATTTTTCCTCGTTCGGAAGGCACGATTGAAGGGCAAGGAGGCACCTTTAAAGATTGTGAAGCACGCCTCCCCATTATCCGCGACATGGGCTTCGACGTGCTCTATCTCACGCCCATTCATCCCATTGGGGAGACCAATCGAAAAGGCCGCAACAACAGTTTGACCGCGCAACCGGGCGAACCGGGAAGCCCTTGGGCCATTGGCAGTCGCCATGGCGGGCATGATGCCGTGGAACCGGCTCTGGGCACCATGGCAGATTTCGATCGCTTGAATACCGCCGTTCATCAACATGGCATGGAGATCGCGTTAGATTTTGCCATCAATGCCACACCGGATCATCCCTATGTCACAGAACATCCCGAGTGGTTCAAACAACGACCGGACGGCACGATCAAATATGCGGAAAATCCGCCCAAGAAATATGAAGACATTTATGGCTTTGATTTTTATTCAGATGCCTGGCCGGAAATCTGGCAGGAAATGAAACGAGTGTTCCTATTTTGGATTCAACATGGGGTCAAAATTTTCCGCGTCGACAACCCCCATACCAAACCAGTCATCTTCTGGGAATGGCTTATCGGGGAAATCCAACTCGAGCACCCTGATGTCATTTTCCTTGCCGAAGCCTTTACCAAGCCAAAAATGATGCGAGTCTTAGCCAAAGCGGGGTTCACCCAATCCTATACCTACTTCACATGGCGCAACACTAAGGCAGAAATGGCGGAGTATCTTACCGAACTCACCCAGAGTGAGATGAGCGAATATTTTCGCCCGAACTTTTTTCCGAACACACCGGATATCCTCCCCCCTATCCTCCAAGAGGCAGGACGGCCAGCCTTTAAATTTCGTTTTTTTCTCGCGGCAACTTTGTCCACAACTTATGGCATCTATAACAGCTATGAACTCTGTGAAAACCACGCCCTTCCAGGGACCGAGGAATATCAAGATTCAGAAAAATACGAAATACGCCATTGGGACTGGGATCGTCCAGGAAATATTCGAGACTATATCACCCGTATCAATCAGATCAGGCGGGACCATCCAGCCTTACAGGCCTTCACCAATCTGAAATTTTACCCTTCCGACAATGAACATGTGCTGTTCTATGGCAAGATGACCCCAGACAAAACAGACAGGCTCCTCTTCGCCGTCAATATGGACCCGTATCACACCCAGGAAGCCCGCCTCACCATCCCCCTAGAAGAATTCGGCATCCATGAAACAGCCACCTATCACCTCCATGAACTCATCCAAGACTACCACCACGACGTGGTCGGGCAGGAATACATTGTTCGACTCGATCCCAACCATGAACCCGCCGCAATATTTACCGTTCGATCATGAGAATGATGCCTTAACCAAAGCACCCCCACTATTGTAGTGTAACTTTCAACTAGGACTACTCAGAACACCCTCGCCCTTTCAGGGACTTGGCCTTGAAGAAAGGACAAGCTTGGGTGAGGGTGAAGGGCGTATTTGAGAATTACAACACTACACGATACCAGCTAAAAACGTATGTCTCAGATTTAGACGGGGTTTCGCCCCCGAACGACGAGGTCCTTTTGTTTCGGCAAAAGGACCCAAAACCATGTTGGCCGTGGCATGGCCCCCTGCCTTCGCAGGGGCAAGCTCTTTGGGTGCCCTCCGCGGTTCGCTGACTCCGGCAGCGCGCAAACTCGCTTTGCTCAAACAATGCGCGCCTTCTCTCCGGAGTCACCTGCACTGCTCGGCCATGCCACCAGGCCAGGGAAATACCGCAGGAAAGAAAAGGAAGACGAGGCTAAAATGGTGCCTCTACCTCCCCTAGCCCCTCCTTACAAAGGAGGGGGAAGGAGAATGGATTCCCTCTGACTGATGTAGGGCATGATGGAACAGATGAATTGAATGACTGGTTAGGGAGCAGATGCTGGCGGGGAGTTGAGTATCTCCGAAATGATTCGGTTCAATTCTGGTAGGCCGGTAGCCACGACATCCCAGATCAGATTGAGGTAGACTCCAAAATATTCGTGTATGAGTTTGTCCCGCATTCCGGCAATTTGCTTCCACGGAATGGACGGATGCGACGTGGTCAAGGAAGGCGATAGATGCTTAACGGCCTCGCCAATGATTTCAAGGTTTCGGACGACGGCATCTTGGGTTTTCTTGTCTTGGAAGAAAAATTCTCGTCCAGCATTGGTGTAGTCTCGAATGTTGGCGAGAGAATCTTGGATATGGAGGGGTAGACGCGATCATCCTTCATAAGGGAGCCGCACTGGCAAGAATGCGCTCTCTAAGGTAAGGGCTCAGTCCTCCTTCAGTAACCACATCCACTTTACAGTGGAGAAGTTCTTCCAGGTTTTGGGTGAGACCGATTAGGTCCCAGAGATGACGCCCTTGGTTCATTTGGACTAAAAAGTCCACGTCGCTAAGTTCGGTATTGTCGCCTCGGGCCATTGAGCCAAACAACCGAATGTTTCCAGCTCCGTGGGCTTCGGCTAATGCCAAAATTTCTTCCCGCTTGGCTTTCAGTAATTCTTGTGTGGGATTGGCCATTTGGAATTATTCTCTGATTGAAGAGGGATACTATCTGAAACGATACCCTGTTTATCTCTTCCGTTCAAGGGCTGGTGGCGCAGTTCATGCCGGTCGTGTGAGAACGGAAGAACCTGATGATGCGATAAGGGAAGAAAGGTCCGTTTGAGAATAGGCAGAGGGGCCAGTTATTGGTGGGCTTGCCGGATGCTCGTTATGGAGAACCATTCGATTGATAGGGTACCAGGGAAATTTGTGTGTCTCAGAATCAGACGGGGTTTGGTCCCCCCACGACTTCAAGAGCTGGCTATTCTGGGAGTTCGTCAGGATCCATCTCCTTACGATGCTGAAGCTGAAGGCCTTTCAGGAAATTCCGCAAAATTTGGTCTTGGCATTTGCGATAGTGGTTGTGGTCAGGTCTGCGAAAAAATGCACTCAACTCATGCTTGCTCAAACGAAAATCAGCCAACGCCAAGATCGCCAATATGGCATCGGCTTGTAAATTGAAGGCGATTTTCAGTTTCATGAAAATAATATTATTGTTGAGCCGTTGTTCTGGTTCAGGCTGCGGGCCATCTTTCTTGCCACGCTTCGCGATAATCAACCCATTGAGAAACGTGGCGAACAAGGGGTCAGGACATAGCACAAAATCGGCATCATCATCTTTCTTTAACCACGCACTCACTTCTGTTCGTGTCACCGTGTGGTTGGCCTGAGCAAAGACCTCAATCATTTGGGAATCACTTAAATCCAGAATGTAGCGAATTCGACGCAGCCAATGATTATTGTTCATGTAGGTATTCCCGTGAGTCCAAGATTCTCTTCACCACGAGTTGGTGAGAGTCGGATTCTGATTTTTTCAACAGTCCCTTGTTGTAATGGATGGAATGATGAAGGGCAAGTTTTTAGGTGAGGGTAAAGATTCCCTCGCACCAACACATCGCTTTTCAAGCCGGAAGTCAGCGGGAATCCAGACCCGATTGCTTCCCCCTCCTTTGTAAGGAGGGGTGGAGGGGAGGTAGAGTCCGATTTTCTTCCCCTCTCCGTCCTACCTGTAACCACATTTACTCCATTATCCAATGCCAACGAAATGACTGGGTTTCGTCCCGGAACGACGAGGTCCTTTTGTTTCGACAAAAGGACCCAAAACCATGTTCACCTTGGCGTGGTCTTTCAGACTCCCTGCGGTGCTCGCAAACTTCGGCAGCTGCGGAACTCGCGGAGCCTGTCCTTCGCCATGTCGAAGGGCTCAAACAGTCCTCGCCGAATCTCCGAAGTTGGCTGCGCTCCTCAGCCACGCCAAAGGCGGGGTTATCTCTTAGTCAGGATGAGGCGACCAGAGAAAACATAAAAGAAGAAGCTACGCCCACTCCATTTCGATATCAGGCAATAGAAACGGGTGAGGGGAGAGGAGAGCAAAAGAGAGCTTCGTAGAAAAGTAAATGGTGCTGCGAAATTTCAAGACCTGACGGCACTTGCTCATCTGAATGTTAATCATCCAAATTATTGGACAATCATCTCCTGCTAAAACCTCATTAAATTTAGATGGAAAATAGTCCAGCACTAATTATTCAAAAAGTTTATTGAATCAATTTTTTTCATTTGTTCAATTGTGAAAGCGAGAACCTTGATTACATTTTCTATGTTTTCGATCTCCGGCAGGGAGAGATCACGGTCTTTTCGAGATTTGAGGTATTTCTCCAGCACCTGATAGCCGCCAATTGTATATTGCCAGACATTTTCCGGTACCGGTTCGAACCAGCTCTCCTTGTTGATTTTCAGCCTTTCCTCTGCCCATATTGGTTTTTCAACCTTGTGATGACCCTTACTTTTATAGTTTCCAAAGGGGGAAGCAGGGATCCTGTGTAGGAGATGCGCCTCAATCAATTCTTGCCCCAGTGCTGATAAGGACTCGAAGGTTTGCCGTTTGTTAACAATAGGAATACACGGATAGTCAGTTTTCAGAAATTCCAGATACCTGGTGCAGTAGGCTGGACTATGAAGTATGGCATAGATGTAGCCCAGAATTTCTTCCGGAAGGTAATGATACCCGTATTGGCCGTCAAGGAAATCACGAAACTCCTTTTTGAAATTTTCAATCCTCGACTTTCCTTCAAATGAGTCATCGTCAAAAAGCTGTGCTTTTGATTCTTTTTCCTTTTCCTCTGATGGATAAAGGTAAAGGGGAAATAATGCAATACCGCCTCTACGGAAATAGTTCGTGTCCGTAATAGCTTCTGTCACAGACACAATATCGTAATGATCTGATCCAATAACTTGAAACTGCCTCCCATTTACCAAAACAATATTATCCCTGTTCCAAATATGCCCCATAACTTCATGGCGCGGACGATCTACCACATCAGTATGGTGGAAATATGCCTGGCAGTCGAAAGGGCGATAAAGGATTTTTGTAAATGCTTTTTTATAATTCTGATCCTTTGAAAGGGCCTGTCTTTTTTCTTTCAAATCCCAACCTGAACTACTCTTAAGGTTGTATTTTTCCGCAAGGGCTTCATCTGTTAATTCCATATTTCTGAAATTAGCGATGCGTTTTTGTAAAGCCTTTTCATCGTGGTCAATAACAAAATGATCACGATGTGTTTTCACTCCAGAATTGTGTTCCTGGAAGATCTGAGGAAGTGAGATGCCTTTTTCAAATTCCTTCTTGAGCTCTGAATCTTGATATAAGAAAAGGTAATCTGGAGAAACGGGAGAAAGTTCTTTCCAATCAATTGTATCCAGAGAATTCTCAAGGCAAGCTATATATTTCTGTTTTCTTTTTCCCCAAAGATCGCTCTTTAAGACCTTTTTTCCTAACCCCGGCTTCTTGACGAGGATGGAGATTGCCACCCCCTGTTCAATGTCGAAAACATTATCATCTTTGGACCCATCCTGAGCCTTTTCCTTTTTCTTTGTACTGCCATGCAGATCAAGTATATACAGGTGATCAAAAGTACTTAAGAGCGACTGCCTCATTCCCTTCAGCGTCACATTTTCGATGAAAGAGTGATTCGTGATAACTGCTACTATGCCTTCGTCTTGTTTTTCCATCTCCCACTGGGCATAACGAAGGAATTTAATAAAGTCATCCTGTAGTCGAGGGTTCTTCTCACCCAAAGGCATATCATCCACTTTGTAATAATTTTCAAATGTTTTCTCTTCAATCGATTTTGAGGTATCCCTACCACGCAAGAGCTTCTGTATCCAATCCCCGTTATTTTTCGACTTATCGCTGTAAGGTGGATTTCCTGTTATTACTAAAATTTTCCGTTCTTTGATTTCCTGAGCTTTTTTGCCTTCCGTTGCTAATGCCGGCAGTAAGTAATTTGCCTGGGGGACAACGGGCTCCAAGGTATTGGTTAGGTAAATCTGAAGACGCTCCTTGGGTTGCATCGTGTACCCTTTGTCGTGCAGGTACTGACTGAGCTTCAGGTGGGCAATGGTGTAAGGAGCAATAAGATATTCAAAACCAAATAGGTTTTTAAGGATGTGTTCCCGGATGACAAGATCTCGCTTGCCTTCAGATGTCTGATCTAGAATCCGTTCAATGATTTCCAGCAAGAAGGTCCCGGTCCCGGTGGCAAAATCTAGAATGGTTACCCTGTCTCGGTCGGCCAGACCCTTACTGATATTGAAATCATTTCGCAAGATGTCATCAATGGCCCTGATGATGAAATTAACCACGGGTGGGGGCGTGTAGTAGACGCCCCTGGCCTTTTTTGTCTTCTTATCAAAATATTTCAGATAGTCCTCGTAAAAATACACGTACGGGTCTTTTTGGAAGAGGAGTTTGTCCTCCTCTGTTTTGAACAGACGGAGTTGCCCCTTTTTGTCAAAAGATAGATCCTCATGAATTTCCACCAGATCGAGATGGTTCATGATGTTTAGGATTTCCTCCACAATCCAGCGTACATCGGCATAGCGCTCACGAGTTTGGAGGACCTTGATAAATTCAATTAGTTCCCGAATTACCTCGAAGTTGCTGGGTATGAATTGGTCCGCATTAAACAGGGTGATTTGTTGGTCTTCTGTATTGAGTTTGGCGAGAAACAACCCGTAAGTGAGCATCTGGGAAAAAGCATCTGCGAAATCGTCGAGGCCAAGCTCATGAAAAATGTTAATGCGAAGGGATTCATATAAACCAAATAACTTACCCTGCCGGTTATCCTTTTCTTGTCTTTCCAATTCTTCATGCAGGAAATCCCTAAGAGCATGGGACCGAACTGCTAGTGCTTTGGCCAATTCGTCCGCTCTACCAATTCCTTTTGGCGCAACAGAGAAAAAGTTACAGATGATATTTTTAACGCCCTCTGCCTTTTCGGGGTTTGGCTTGAAGGAGGGATGTTCAAGGTCGGTTAGGTAACAAAGCGTTTCTCGTTGGATTTGATCATCATGGAGCCAAACCCATTCGATATAGTTGGTGAGGAGAATATTGTTTGAAAGATTTTGGTACTTTTTGATCTGTTCTGATTTGATGACGTTATCAAGGTTCTCTGTTACTTTTTTATTTTCGACGTAACCTATTATTGATTCTGAATGTGTGACCTTAAAATCAGGAGCGCTGTTTTCCTTCTTTTTCGGTTCATGTTGGATATGGATTCCTTCGTCAGCAAAAGCATTTAATAATTCTTCCAATGCACTTCTATCTGTGTGTTCGGTCTTGTCCTCTATAGGGGTTTCTTGAAACTTCTGTAAGTAAATTTGGAAAGGATCATTCATAACTAGTGGCCTTTAATAGGCAAATGGATAGTTACAATTTTTGAAGAATTGAGGTGAGGTCTTGGGTTGACTTACGACCAATTCGCGCCAAATTGATAGAGAAACTGGAAGCTAGTCTTAAAAACGAATATTCCGTGTTTAATACCAATTCATAACAGTTCGTTTATTTTTCCTCATTGCTTTTGTAAGTGTCACAATCTTATTGATTTTTGAGCCCTACTGCCATGCTACCCAACCCATTGAATAAAGTACAGAATTATTGTTCAGGCAGATTTGTCGGGGGAGAGGGGGTTATGCCGGGTCTCGTTCCGGCGGACGAGCCACTTTGGTTTCGGCCAAAGTGGCCAAAACCATTGACGCCCAAACTGGCCACATCAGGTGTGTCGAACGCCGCCCTGTGGAGCGCGGACCAACTCGCGGCGCTCAAACAAGGCCCGCGTCAGGATACCAGCAATCGCCAGAGAGGCCAGTCAGCAGGCGTCGGACTATAGGAGGCCAATAATTAGTGCGCGTCTTTTCTCCGGTGTCCGCCCCCCAGCTCGGCCATGCCCCCAGGGCAGGGGAATCCGTATGAAAGAAAAGGAAGATGAATCCTCGATGACGAATGTCGGGGATGACGAGTCAATCCAGGGTGTTATGCCAAGGCGGTTTGAATCTTTTGGGGATGTTGACGGAGGTCCAGAACCCTTTGCACGATTACAGTGTTCGGATCATCCATTTTGTAATAAATGGCGTATGGAAATCTTTTTGCCAGCAAGCGGTGATATCCAAAAACCTTCGGGTGAATTCCGGCATACAATGCCAATGAGTCGATGTCGGCAAATACGGCATCGAAGAAATACTCGCCGACTCCTTCCGCTTGGTTTTCATAAAATTGCCGACCTGTCTGAAGGTCTTCCAGAGCAGATCCCAGTATCCTGATTTTCATTCAAATCGTTTCCGAAGTTCCTTCTTGCCTTCCTTCCAGTCAAGAATTTTCTCCTGTCCCGATTGAACCCTCTGCTCTGTTTCTTGTAATAACGATTCATGCCAGGCGGGAGATTGAATCGATTGGTCATCGCTGGACAGATCCTCCCAAATGGCTTCCATGACTCGGAGCTTTTCCTCGCGAGACATCTGTTTGATCTCTAGGATGTCTTTCATCGTTTCCTCCCTCTAGCCTTTCGGGCAACATACGAACGGTCTGGGCTTCATGTCTTTATTGTACTTGAAGGTTTCTCGAGTATCTATGAGGATTTTGTGGGAATTGTGGGTAGAGATCCGTGGACATCATATTGAAGGGCCTAGCATACAGAAGAATAACGTCCAGTTAGTGCCTACATGGATGACGGAGTTCAGATGGACGCCCAATGAATGATGCCGGGGGTGATGTGATGGTGGAAGCGGATTGAATAGCTAGTGTACTAGATAAAAACATGGGGCTCAGGATCAGACTGGGTTTCGCCCCCGAACGACGAGCCACCTTTGTTTCGGCAAAAGTGGCCAAAACCATGTTGGCCGTGGCATGGCACCCTCGGGTGCCTTGCGCGGTTCACCGACACCGGCGGCGCGCAAACTCGCTGCGCTCAAACAATGCCCGCCTTTTATCCGGTGCCGGTTGCACGGCTCAGCCATGCCACCAGGCCAGGGGAGCCTGGAAGAGATGGTAAACAATTCGCTGGGCTCAGACACGTTTCACCTTTTTGGTAAATCGGCGGTCGAGTTGGCTGAACGGTCGGTGAGAGGTGTCGAAGAGTTATGATTTGGAAATCAATCGCCGACGCGGTGGCAGTTTCAATTGCTTTTCTGACCCTCCAAGTTGAGCTAGGCGATATGCAGCCTCTTTAGAAATGAGTGCCTCAAGCCCTAACCGAACTAGTGAGGTTTTTTCTTTAACGCCGGTTAATTTTGAGGCTCTTTCGAGAAGGTCATGATCAATATTTAAGGTCGTTCTCATAGGTATAAATTTGTACTATTGATGCATATAAGTCAACTCGCTTTTGATGATCGACAGAAGAAGGTGGATGTCTGATGAAGGATGCTGGAGGAGATGTGAAGCTTTAATCAATGCCGGGTCTCGTCCCGGCGGACGAATTCCTTTTGTTTCGGCAAAAGGACTCAAAACCATGTTGGCCGTGCCATGGCCCTTCGGGTGCCCAGCGCGGTTCACCGACTCCGGCGGCGCGCAAACTCGCTGCGCTCAAATAAGGTCCGCGTCAGGATACAAGCGTTCGCCAGAGGGGCCAGTCAGCAGGCGTCGGACTATTGGAGGTCAATCATTAGTGCCCGCCTTTTTCTGGTGCCCGCTCCCCTGCTCGACCATGCCACGAGGCCACGAGACCCTAGCAAGTTCAGTTTCCGCCTACAGCGAGACAAACATATCCACCATGCGCTACCCGTTTTTTTTGACAACGTTGGCCAAACTGATACACTTTATTGAAGGGATTTTTGAGATATTCACACACATTCGGAGAGACACGATGAAGACTTTTGTATTGGTATTGTTCTTCGGCCTGGCGTTATCAACTGAAGCAGTTGAGGCGCAGAGCCCAGAAGCATCACCGACAAAGTGCCAGCAATTGGCGCTTGATTTTGGAAAAGACCCCGACGCGTTAACTGCGGAACATTTACAACAGCTTCGATTTTGTATTACTCAAACCTTGAATGATCGTGAAGCCAAGAATCCTCCTGCGATGCTCAAGGGCACCATTATTGACCCACTCACGTCATCTGATACTGGTGCATCGCCGAGCCCCTCAAGCCTCAATTCCAACGACTAACATTCGCGCGACTCTCTAGCGACGTTGGGGTTCAGATGGTGAAGAAATAACTCAGCACTCTATTGAGAGTAGGAGGAAGGATAATTGAACTATTGAGGATCTACCTTGTCATGAGCCGAAAGATGACGAACTCGCCGACAGGGGGCGAACGCCTTGAACAGGCTTATCCACTTGCCCACTTATATCTCCGTTAGGATTCTGCTGAATCAAAGTGATCTTTTCTGAGAACACTAGCATCGATCACAAAGATGCTTCCGGAGTGTCGTTCCAAGAATGGTTTCAGTCCTGAGAGAATGGGCTCAACTTTCTCTTCTGGGACCACGGTCAAGATCATTTGCAAACTGCTCGTGTCATTGAACATCAAGTGCCCTTCGTGGAACCCACTATGTCCCTTCCCAGATAGATTGCTGAAGATGGTGTAGCCACTGGCTTTGATGCGATCGAGTACTTCTGTGACGAAGTTCAAGTGTTCGCCGTCAATGATGACTTTGATTTCTTTCATCGGATGAAGCTTGATGGTGCTCATGATGTCCAGGCCCTCCTCAACCTGATGGATTACTGAATGAGTTGCCAATCGTTTTGTGAATCATGAAAAAAGAATTCCCTGGTGTCCGGTTCTAGGGCCACCAGATTGATCCATTGATTGCCCATGAGGCGTTGAAGAATGCCATGTCGCGAGATGATCATGCTGATTCGTGTACGCGGTGCTTCGATAATCACAAACAATCGCATAGGTTCGTGATAGGGTTTTTCCCCATCAAAAACGGTTTGTACTGGCAAGCCAACACAGAGATCACTTTGGGATCCATACATGACCCCGACGCGGCTCACCACATTGTGATAGACCTTGCTTCCGGCACCATACACCACTGGGTCCACCGTGGAAAAATAATGCTCCATATTGATCCAATTTGCCACGATCATGGGTGCAGTCATGATAATTTCCAAATATTTTCCTGTCTCATCTTGCGAATGATCGTACGAGTGTAAAAACGTTCGCCCCTCAAGATTCATGCCTTGTGTGAGGAGACGTCGTCCCACAATAAATGCGGTGTGTCGAGAAAGGCCCCATTCGGGCCGAACTTGAGACCAATCGACGCTCCGTTGTTTGGTCCTCTCAGATGCCTCATGCAACGATTTGCAGCCTTTGTCGTCAGGTAAGCGAGTGAGCCGCTCCCTACTATTGCGGTGAGTGGCTTCATCCAAGTCGTGTTGGAGTCTCCCTAAATCTTTACGATGAGTTGCTGGTACGTCTTCCAGGTCAAACAATTCGACCTCGTCAGTGGTGGTGTCATGTTGACCTGGCAGGAAATGCGTATCAAGAGGAATGTGAATGCCTTTTTGCGCCAGAATGTGCCGCACTTGTCCTTTGTTGGCCATGGCTGCAAAGGTTCGGGCATTCGAGACACCGTGGTTTCCTCCACAAGCCCCACAGTCTAAAGCCGACTCAAAGGGATTGTTATCAGAAATGCTACCATGGGCGCACGTTAAGATGAGTCGGGAAAACGTTTTGGTGAACCCTAAAGCCCGAAGCGCGGTTTCTACGAACAGGGCTTGTTCGGTGGCGGTGAATCCTGTTTGCGTGATGCGATGCATCCGATTGGTGACAGCGCGGTCGTGGATACCATAGTGGCCTCGTAAGTTTTCAATAAATTTCGTGTGGTCAGATTCCGTCCAGTGGAGTCTGCTGAGTAACTCCTGGTCTTCGATCGGATCAAACGTTATGTGGCTCAGCGCGAGCTTGCGAAGTCGTTCGACTTGGTCATGTGAAACGGCCATCCCTCGTCGACCGCCCTGTTCGATGAGCATGCGATAGATCGTGGCACGGTTCTCTGAGGCAACCATCTCCTCTGCCTCCTGGTTGGTCAGCTTGTCAACGGTCAACGTCGTGCCAAGGGGCATGGCAAATCGTTCTTTAAACCAGGACGTGATCCGTTTAAACCACAAAGGGCTCAAGGTTTGGCCAAACAGCCTGAACCCGAAAAACCAGCCAATGGCTTCGACCATGACATACGGTGTAATCACGTTTTCTTTTAAATCATGAAGGAGCGTATGTCCTGCTCTGGCTAGCTGTTGTCGTTCCAGAAATTGTTTGGCCGCTTTGCCTTGATACGCTCGAGGAATTTCTTTGATGACATGTTTGGGTTTGAGCAGCACCGGACATTGATCGGTTTCTTGCTCGCTTCCAAATGCTTGATAGGAAAGGGGCACGCCAAAAAATCCGGCAAATCCAAAGGTTTCATTTCCTCCGACTTCTTCGAAATGTCGACGAAAACCCTCAGATCGAACATCAATGCAGAAAATTCCCTGAGCCGACGGACGTGATTCACCGGGTTGTTCCTCTGACTCATCGATTTTTCCGAGTTTCGCAAGATTCGAAGAAAACCCTGGGAGAAAATCTTTAATGAAGGAGAGTTCAAAGGCTTTCAGCCAAATCGGACCATGTTGTGACTCTGGAAATTGTGATGCCCATTCCAATAATCTCACCAATGTTTCTTGAGGACTGGTGACTAACTCATTGACTGAGACGTCAAGGGATTTGGCGAGGTGCAACGCAATTAACGCCTTTTGGTGAATGTCTTGGTCTCGGCGACTCGACTGCCATTTTTCTCGGATGAGACTGACACTCTGATCGAGTGCATCAATAGGCAAGGGTTGTTCTACAAACAGTGAAAGCCCAAGATCTTCGACAATCTTTTCTGGTAAGCCATTGAGCTTCCATTCCTTGTACAGGCCATATCCAGCAGGGTGGCTCTCGAGAAAGGACTGAATCGAAGGATAGGTTCCTGGGATGCCAAGTTTGTCTTGGCAAGCCAATGCGACCAGTTCTTTTTCATAAAACAAGCGAACCGCGAGGTATTTGATCAGGTCGATACGATTGGCATTCTGCCATTGATAATCCGATTGTTCCGACCGCCATTTGATGAATCCGGCCCATCCCGACAACTGCGCCAAATGCATGGTGAAATAATCCATCCACACTTCACGCGGAATGGCCATGGCCTCGAGGCTTTCGAGGATGGCATCTTCTGGTCGGTTCGGAAGATGTTGAATTTTGGATTGCCATTGTGGAATGCCTAGCACCGAACCAGACCGATCTATTTGGGCCAATGCTTTCCAACCACCATAAAAGGTTTTTTCTCGAAGAGGCATAGGCCAAGCCGCATGTCCTTCATCCAGAAAACCACCACACCATTTGATGAGCTCATAGTTCATGAGGTCTTGAACCGTGGTGCTCAGGGTTTGGTCGCACCAGGCCGACAGGATGAAATCCGAGGCAAGGTCCTTTTGCTCGGTAGCAGAATGATCATTGAAAGAAAAGGAAGGCGGGTTTGACTTCGACAGAGCTTGGAGTCGCTCAATGAGCACCTTGACTTCATTGTCGTCTTGATACTGTTGCAAGAGGGCTGAAGCCACATCCGGTGCGGTGTAACCGGTTCCATGGATGAGAATTGCGCGTAAGGCCTCGTGATGAGAGATTTTTCGATTGCCGATGGCCATGTGTTGATTTTCATTCTGATCCTTTAACGCTTCATCAATGGCGTGTAGAGTAATGCGCCCTTCCTGCTGGTAATTCCGGTATTCTGTATTGAGGAGATACCCTTTCCCACCAAGGAACCTTGTGGCTTCATTAATGGCCTCACCAAAGGGTAGGTGTTCCAATCCATGGAGGGGATTATGGTGAATAAAGGTTTGCATGGGCCAATAGTGAGAAATAGGCTCACTCGCCAGTTTGACCAGCGAGAGAATTTCCATTCGCTGGCCGTCTTTTGACTGCTTGATTTCTTTCACTTCAGCCACAATCAATACTCTCTAAAAAAATAATCCACTATAACTGGCTGCAGCAATGAGTAAGGTCAGAGCGCTGATTTCCCTTGCAGTAAAATCGGTGTAGGGAATACCGGGCCTCGCCTTTCCAAAAGCCGTTTGATGCAGTAAATGTGAAAAGTACCAACTTCCAAACATCCACACGATGAATATGATGAAGCACATAATGACCAGGCAGATATCTTGATTGTCGGCCGTCGGCAGGGCCGGCAACCCTGACAATACCGGAATCAGGGGAAGCATCACAGCGATGGTGATCAAGATAATCAATAATACCCCAAGTCGTGGCATGACCAAGGCTAACCCTGGCAGAGTTCCTATGCTATGAGATCCAAGCCTCTGCTGAATACACTGATAGGTGAAGAGGAGACCGGTCATGATCAAGGCAATGGTTAACCCAAATGGTATGAGCCATTCGGAAAACGTCGAGAACACCGTCGTGAGTCCCCACAACATGGAGACTTGGGCGATGGTGGCGTAGGCCAGCAATGATCGAATGTGGATTTGTCCCAAGCACTTGAACGAGGCAAAAAGGGCACTGCCTAGCGCTAACCAGGAAATTGCGGCTGGTATTCCTTCAGAGAGGATAGTTGTGAGCTCTGTGAGCTCGGCCAATCCGAGAGAAAGAAAGACGGTTGTCCATAGACCAGACATTGTTCCATGGGAACAACTCACGAGTGAGGCGAACGGTAGATGGAAAGGAAAGAGTGGTATGAGGGTAACCCCTAGAACCAGTCCAGCCCAGATCATGAATGAGTGATCCGAAAAGGAAGAACCCAGCACGAGGAGAATCGCCAGCGTGATTTGCGCGAGACTGATCGTTTTGATCGTGGCGGCACCATGACCCTTAAAGAGGGAAAAAGCCGCCATGCCCAGAACCCCAACGAGAAAGTATCGATTGATGGGCAAAGGTGTGAGCAACGTTCCTAGCCCCAACCCCGATAACACAAGAATTTCTACAAGAGTCGTGGACGAACGTTGTAAACGGGCTTGCCCAAGGATTGCGCAAAAAGCGGAAAGGACAATCGCAACGGCAAGTATAGCAGTGGCTTCTATCGTCATGACGGTCTCAATCTAACCCAATGTTGCACTTAATACCGGTTTCCAATTTTTTGAGCCCATTGAAAGAGTGTGTTCCCTAGTCTCATGTAGAGGAGATCCACATACAGCCGGTTAATAAGAAGCACATACAATTTTTGTTGTATGGCTTGACCGCTCTTGACATTCAATATCTTTTGTCCCTTGGCATCGGTGTAGGCATAAATCCACCCTAAGAAAATTAAGAGCGTCGTGACCAAAATAAACGCATCAAAGACGGTTGGATTCAAAGCGGCGGCGACGAAATACCCATCGGCCTCTCCCGGTCCCGGATAAAGAAAATGGGTAAAGGCTTCGCCAGCCCACAAATAGGTAAATCCAATAAGAAATAACGCGGCAATCATCGCACTCGCGACTTTCCACGAAGCCACGGCATGCAGGCGATATAAACTGAAGATGGCTTGGGAGGCTGTGACCCAACTAAAGAACAGGAAGATCACAGCGCCATGGGCATCTTCAAGTGGAACTTCCAGCAGACCATGGGCCACCATCAAAATAATCAGCGGCATAATCAACGTCACAATCATTCCCGTGATCCAGGTGGCTTGGGCAGGCAGTTTCGTCGGTGTATGGCCTGAGGACTCAGGAAACTTAGGTTCGTGACGAGCGGCGTGAATGACATTGCCCGCGCTGAGAAAGAGTGAGGCTTTGAACAGTCCATGCGCAATGAGATGAAAAATGGCTAGCGCAAAGGCACCTAGCCCACATTCCATGATCATATAGCCCATCTGGCCCATCGTGGAGTATCCGAGCATTTTCTTAATGTCATTTTGTACGAGCATCATCGAAGCACCGAACACCACGGTCATGGCGCCAATCACAAACACAATATGCAGGGTGTTTGGTGAAAGAGCATAAAGTGGAGCCAGTCGATTGAGAAGGAATCCCCCCGCGTTGATGATCCCCGCATGCATAAGGGCAGAAACAGGGGTGGGAGCATCCATGGTATCCGGCAACCACACATGCAGAGGAAATTGAGCGGATTTGGCTATGGCTCCAACAAAAATCAGCAACGTAATGAGAGAGACGACATTCACTTCGAAGAGATTTCCTGGCAACAGCGAAATCATGTGAGAGTGTTGTGCCGTGCGCTCAAAAAGTTCAGTAAACTCAAGGGTGCCGAAATATTTATACGTCAGAAAAATTCCACAAAGAAAGGTCACATCTCCAATGCGATGCACCATAAAGGTCTTGAATGCATTCTGGTAAGCGGGGGCATGTCCGTAATTAAAAGCCAGGATTAGATACAGGGTCCAGCTTAATAGCTGCCAAAACACAAACAACATCAGAAGGTTTGGGCTGGAGACTAAAGAAAGAATGACAAAGGTCATGAGGCCAAGTAATGCAAAGAATCGAGAATAGCCTGCATCACCTTCCATGTATCGAACGGAGTACACATGAATG
>JAJDBP010000019.1 GCA_029261295.1 Nitrospirales bacterium
TACCTGGAGGCGGCGCGGCTGACGATGGTGGATGTGGACGGCGATGGCGTGGCGGGGGCGTTGACGGACGCGCAAGTGGTGACGCGGTTTTTTCACGCGCTGGCGGCGGGCCAGACCGAGGCTGAGCTGCGGGCCAATAGCACATTAATCACTGGAGTGATCAACCCCAATGGGAGCCGCACGACGTTAGATGCCATTGTGGACCATTTGCTTCTTCATCTCCCCAGTGGCAGTGGCGCAATGAGTGCCCTGACCGCCCCGGAGAGCGAGGGACTCCCGCCCCCGACAGTCGAGAGTCGGGAGACCCCGCTGACGCCTTTTGCAGATGTGGAATCGGAGGAGGTGAGCAAGCCAAGGAAGCACAAGGAGAAAAAGAACACACGCCAAAAGAGGCGGTCAAGGAAAGCACGCAATGCTCGGTAGTCATCATAAATCAATACATGAAAGTTTGGTCATGATTGTTCCTTTTCATTTTTAGGTATTTCTTCAAGATGGGATTTCTCTGGATTAAATCCTGATTTTATCTGTATCCCCTTTGAATTGTTCGGTTTAATAGTCTAAGCGCAGTGTTGTGGATTCACTTTGAGAGATTTATTCTAGTCTCCGTCGGTTACACTTTGCCAACATTATAGGCAGTTTCGATTTTTGACTCTATAATGTTCGGTGGTTTGTTAGTTTTTCATTTCCCGTATTTTCTTGAATTTCATTAAAGGTTTAACGGTCCATGTCACTCCCTGCTCATTGTGGTGTTCTTGGAATGTTTTGGCATCTTCTATGCTTTTGATTAATAGATAGAGCTAAGTAAAAAAAGTCCACACAAATCGAGCGAGGAGGGTACTTCTATGGATTGGGGAACCATTATGACAGTGATGAGTTTACTGGGAATGTACGCTTGTTGGATGTACGGCTTGAATATGGATGAAGGCCAAGTCCGTCAGGGGCGTGAAGAATCGCCTTGCCCGGCACACGCAATGAAACAGGCAGCCTAAATGTCTGAACATGTTCGAGTGAGGACTTTGGTTTCCGTACGGACTAATTTTTTGCTAATTTGGAAATAATTACATCGATGTGTGTTGCCCCCATATTCATGGAGATGTTGCCTAAGGAGTGAGTGCCCAGTCAGGGGGGTAAAGAAAACTTGAAATTTCTTTGATGTTATCCGAAATTTTTCATATGATTCATCTTAATCTAAGCAGGATGCCGAAGCCTAGAATTTCAAAAGGTTATTGTTGGCCATGGCTAGGTTCCAGATGAAGGGAGTTTTTCAGAAGGCCATAAAGGTTCGATTCAATACGTAGGGGGAAGAATTCATGGCAAGGCGTGCCTTTAGGAATCCTCAATATTATTGGGTGCCAAAAAATAAAAGGAATTATTCCATTGTTTCTGAGGGTATTTGCGCAATTTCCGTCAAAACTTTTTCGTAGTGGTGTTTGTGCCAAAGCCTGTGGGCTCTTCCTCCCTGGAGAAATGATGCTCGTCCTCGTTTTTGGAACGGCACTTTGGGCACAAACCCCTCCAGTTCTTGATCCTACCGGGCGATCGGGTGAACCACCGACTTTCATTCCCAAGGAGGCTCCACGCACGACCAAACCTTCTCGTCCGGTGTTGCCGTCATTAGAGCAATTGCGCCAAGGGAGCCAAGAAGGTGGAACGCCGATACAGGTCTTTGTCAAGGAATTGAAGGTGGTGGGCTATACCGTTTTTTCAGATCAAGACATTCACGCGATTATTGATCCCTATCACAATAGACTTATTACAACAGAAGATCTCGAAACAGTCCGGCGCGCGCTGACTTTGCTCTACGTCGATAATGACTACATCAATTCTGGGGCTATCATTCCAGATCAGGGTATAGCGGATGGAGTCGTGACCTTCCAAATTCTTGAAGGGACCTTGGATGATATTGATGTTGTTATTGAGGGCGCCAAACATTTTCAACCATTTTATTTTAGTAGTCGGATCCGATTGGGTGTCGAAGAACCCTTGAATGTCCGACCGTTGCAAGAAAGATTACAGCTTTTACTGCTGGACTCACGAGTCGAACGGCTCAATTCCGAACTCAAGCCTGGGGCAAAACTGGGGACCAGTGAGCTACATGTACGTGTCGAAGAAGCCAGTCCCTATCGAGCCTGGGTTGAATTGAATAACTTTCAATCACCGACGGTGGGGGCAGAGAGAGGGCTCGCCACGTTTGCCCATCAAAATTTTCTCGGTTTGGGAGACGTTGCGCAATTCACCTTTGGACAATCCCAAGGAATTGACCCCTTGTTTGATATTAGCTATCTGCTTCCGATTACCCCCTATGATACGACCTTGGCGTTTCAATATCGTCGCAACGATTTCAAGGTTGTCTCTAAGGCCTTTGAAGCCTTGGAAATTGAAAGTGAGACTGAAATCTTTACGTTCACCCTTCGGCAACCGGTCTATCGCACTGTGCAGGATGAAATTGCCCTGTCTTTTACCGGTGAATATTTAGAAAATAAAAATTTTCTATTAGGAGACGGGTTTTCTTTTACGCCTGGAACGACGAGAAAGGGAAAAGCGGTTGTGGCAGCGTTGCGATTTGGGCAAGAGTGGATTCGCCGTCAATCCAATCAAGTCTTTGCCGTTCGATCACGATTCAGTTTAGGGTTGGACGTTTTAGGGGCAACGAACAACCGTTTGAATACTCATGATCCGGATAGCCAATTTTGGACATGGTTGGGACAAGCCCAATGGGTCCGACGCATCGATCCTTGGGGCATTCAGCTTTTAACGAGTACCGCCCTTCAAATTGCGAATGATAGCCTGTTTCCATTAGAGCAATTTGCTGTAGGTGGACGATATTCGGTACGAGGCTATCGGGAAAATCAGGTCGTGCGAGATAATGCCTTTTTATTTTCTCTAGAAACTCGTTTGCCCGTTTTACCTTCCGTGATCGGAAACAATGTCCTATATTTCGCCCCTTTTGTCGATGTCGGACGCTCTTGGAATGCTGAGGTAGCAACTCCTTCTCCTAAATGGTTAGCCAGTGCTGGCGCTGGCGTACGGATTAATCTGTTTGATCGAGTACAGTTAAACGGCTATTGGGGCATTCAGCTGAACCATGTGTCGGAAACTCCCCCAGGAGGAAATTTGCAAGATCATGGCGTCCACCTTCAGTTTGTCTGGAATATTTTCTAAAAGACAATGGTGCTGAAGGGATGGGGAAGAGAGGATTGGTCAGGAGGAAAGAAACTTGGCTCTCCGAGGTGGAACCTAATTGATGTCTTCCATCCTACTCAGGTGAATCCGTTGGAGGAAGGGTTTGTGTTGGATGAGCCGCAGAGCTTGTGGCCATTCTGATCCAGCCTCTAATTGCAAGCGAGCCACACAGCCTTGCCTCGTCTGTTCTACCGATAAGAATTGAAACGTATATTGGAGCTGTGAGTCATCTGCCAGATGACCAATTTCTGTCAAGCCTGTCGAACTCAGTTGCCATTCGGTCATTCCCAGGTTCATCAAATAATTGGACACATGAGTCGCTCGTTGATGAGCTTGAGCCAGGTTGTAGGCCCGAGTACCACGTTCATCGCATATACCTTCGATATGTAGAATCCAGTTCTTCCTTTTGAGCGTACTCATAATGTGGTTGAGCAAGTGGGAATTATCTGAAGAGATCGATCGCCTTGTCTGATCAAAGTATATTTGTCCAGCGTTCACAGTTGGCTGCCTGTCGATGGGTTGCAAGAGTGTGGAGTGGGCCAGTTGAGGACTGGCTGAAGTGCTTGCCAATCGTGAAGGTTTGGCTATTTTGGGCAGGACAAGTTCTTCTATCAAATCGGGCGGAGAAAAATTCATTTTGGAAAGTTGGCGTGCCTCTACTGTAAAGGGTAATAAGGTGAGAAAGCTCATGGCACAAACGTGAAAAGACATGAACCAAAATGATGTATTTCTTGAAATTGTCATGAAGCATCCATAAAGGAAGAAAAGGGATGTGCTCGTTACGGTTGAAAGTTATTAACCAAATATGAATGAGACTGTGCGTCATTATCGGCCAACTCCATATTTCCTTGATTGTTCCTAACCTTCTGTGGAGGGTCTTTTCGTAGAAATACGACTGAGTGCAAATTTGGTGAAACATTCTTAGCCTTTGCTGATATTTGAGAGAGTCACACGTGGTTGTATTGATTCCCCTGACAATAGAATATCTTCTCCCGCGTTGATGATGATTGCGAAAGGGAAGCGGGCGTACCAGGTCAAAAAAAGAAAAGCGAAGGCCGTTTCTCGGATATCCGAGAAACGGCCTTCGCTGACTGAAGAATAGCGTAATCCTTCGTGGGCGAAGCGACTATCCCTGGTTGGAAGCGGGAGTCGTTGAGATAGTATCTCCTGGATCACCAAGCGCTGCGCCATTTGTGTCTAACTGAGACAATTCATCCAATCCGACTTGTTTTAATAGCGTCGAACGAATGTGTTTGAGCGCCCCATTATCGGGTTGGGAATCAATTTCACGAGAAATTGATCGGATGGCGTCATACCACAGGCCAGCTTCGGCATAGAGATTCGTTAAATCCTCGGCAGAAGTTTGTGGAGCCGAGTCCATCACTTGGGTTGGGGAATCGACTAGTTCAATACGCCCTCCAGCAATGACATCATTCGAACGACGATCAGGATCTACCACCAAGGTCACAAACCATTGATAGGCTTTCCCCTTTTCTAAAGAGAGGGAGAGGTCCTCAAGCGCTACATGATGAACTCCGCCTTGACTGGGGGAAGGAAGGATTGTTTCCGTTTCCGGCTGAATACCATTCTCATCCATGATGGTCAGTTCCAATGGATAGTCGGAAGGTTTCGAGATATACCAATAGAGCGTCGGCTGGGTTGCAATAGTTAACCCAAGATGATCTGGCGCCAAGGCATAGAGAACCGGAAGATCTTGTACGGGGCCTCTGGTGGCTCCGCCAATCCGTCCGCCTGGAGCGCCACGGCGTGGAGGTTGATAGGCGGGTAACGGTACCCGTTTGGTGGCCTTAGATTGCGCCACGATACCTTGTGAGGTTTTTGCTGATTTTTCTTGCGAGGGGACGGCAACTTTTTTCACCTGTTTGGGCTGTGTGGCCTTTGAAGAGGCGTTACCTAGAATTGGCAGTCCTAATCCCAAAAGAACAGCCATACTTCCTAACAGAATGAACCGAGAGAACCGATGGTGCGTCATGATAGTCCCTCCTTGATGCAGCCGGGTTTCACTTTGAGGCGAAGAAACCGCCTGTAAGTTCTTTGTGTTCAATAAATGATATTGGGTGGTATGAATTCTTTGGTTCATAATCGGTCTCCTTTTATCAATAATCTACCAGACTTGAAGCTATGCTGCCGTGATGGATATCACATAATGCAAGAATATTCTGGTGAATGTTTCTCATACTTTTGTATATATAGCAAGCCTAATGCCATTGTTGCCTAAAGTGGTAACTTGAGCAGGGAAATACAGCCCAAAGAAAATCCCTTTGTTTTTTAACGACTTACGGAATTCTCGGGTGCCACTGATCATGACGGCTAGTGCTCACCCACAAAAGACAGCCTGACGTGTCCACGTTGGACCCAAATGACGGGTTGAGTGTGAACGATGTACACACCATGCTACCTTCCAAAAGCCTTTGCTCCTTCTACCTGAGTTTAATCCCTTATCGTACGGGAACGTTCCACGAAATAATTCCAGAACTCCCCTGTCTTTAAGGAAGAGGGGAGGGGCGGAAGGTGAACGCCCTTTGAATGGTTATCCGACTAGAGCTGCGAACCAAAGCAGCTCAGTAAAGAACAATGTGGCACGATGGTTGCTCTAGTATTTCAAACAAAACAAATAAATTATCCAATAACCATCGTGTTCATCAAGGAGGTAAGGTTATGACAATGGCAACGCTGCAAGAACAACTGGAAAATCTCAAAATCAAAATGCAGGAACTCTTTGGTAAAGCGAAAGAAAAAGTCGATCGTATGTTAGCTGAATTCAATGCCGCCTTACCGGTATTGGAAGCGCTGGGCCTCTCGTTGAAAGATTTCAAAATGGGCATGGGAATTATTCCAGAAATTCAAGCGAAATTAGTGGGCTCCCTTGCAGATGTGCAGGAAGATAAAATTGATTTGATGATTGGACAACACGAGGACAATAAGACCCTCACCACCGTACTCAAAGCCCTGAAGATGGCAGCGGGTATTCGCAAACGGGTTGACGGTATTCCATTCACGGGTATTGAAGTCGGGGTGAAGTTGGGATTGCCGCCCAACGTCTCAGTAGGCTTTGTTGAAAAGGAAGAAGCCAAACAAATTGAAAAACATGCAGCCTAATTGTTACATGTTTGGGGATGTCCAGGAATCCTGGGCATCCCCTACGTGTCAGAAATTTTTTTCGCTGTCATTCCGGGAACGCTCTTCCTCATCACTCTACAAAATCATTCGTGTTCACAAGGGACGTTTTCTTAAAATTGGCAGAGAGGGTTTTAGCTTTCAACAACGACATGCAGAATCTCCCTCTCCTTTTAAGCGAGAGGGCCTGGGTGAGGGTAAGGACTTATCAATTCGTTAAACGACTATTGTGTGAAAATTTGTGGCAATAGGAATGGTACAAACTCTGCTGGCTTTGCAAAGGTAAGCGTTGAAGACAGTTTAGATGAGCGGAGTGGGAGTAATCAGAAGGATTGAAAAATATGAATGCAACTAAACCATTCAGGCGATTCGGACTTTTGGTTAAGCCCCTTCTGAAAAGTTGTCTGTTTGGTTTAGTCTGCTTGATGATGACACCGATGAGTGAAAAACAACAATGGGTCTTCGCGCAAACACAACAGGGAGCAACCGGAGGTCTGTTGGTATTGTCAGAACAGATCAAGGGTGGGACGGGAATATCGCGTACCGGAAACCCCGACATTCCTGAGCGAGGTCCAGAGCCAAAGCCCCTCTCCTTCCCTGCTTTACCTCTAGCTCAGAATTTAGGAGTTATGGCGCCTTGTGCGAAGTTTGATAAGACCCGAACAACCAAAACCTTAGAGGAAGAATGTCTGCCAGTCTTGGAAGAAGAGATGAAGAAGTCCACGGTTTTAAAGATCCCAGATCCCGAAGCCTTTGGATTTATGGGCAAGCATGTTCCCCCGCGTTTATTTGTGGCTAAAGAACAAGGAAACATGATTTCTCTCTCAAAAAATAATTTGGCGGAAACCACGGCACGACCCGCGGCAACTCATCCTAAACAAGAACAAAAAATCAACCCCACAGTGAAGAAAGAGGTCACGAAAATTAAGATTCTACGGGATAGGGCATTTCCAAGTTTTGAAGGCTTGGCTGCCGACGGTATGGGAGTTGAAATTCAAGAAACGGTGCTGAGAAATAGTCAACGAATTCAGGCCACGATATTGAAACGACCTGACCCAACCAAGGAGGGGATGATGGATACCACCACAACACTGGCATTATGGGCGCTGTTGGCGTTTCTCGTCGAACGAGTCACTAATGGAATGGCGTTAATTTTCAGCTATGGAAAATGGTGGAGAGCTCATATGGAATATTCGCCCTCCTTGGGCTGGGATGCACGTGCACAAATCGACCGGAATCGCCGAGTGACGTTATTTGGACTCAGTGCTGGAATAGCGATGATGTGTGCAGTCATGTGGCAGTTGGATTTATTCGCCTATCTTGGCTTGGCTCTCCACCCTCAATTCATGGCCTACATATTGACAGGAATTTTGATTGCGGCAGGGGCCGAACCAATTCGGGAGGCATTTCGATTGCGTGAGCAACCCAAAGAATCGACGGCTCCACAACCCATTCATATCCAAGGCACACTGACATTGCAACAACCTGGCTCCATAGATGAGGAGGGACAGATCAAGGCGACCGTTCAATCTACGGTACTGGATTTAAAGCAAGAGCCAAAAGCAGAGGACCGACTTCCAATGAAGTTGTCAGGATGAAAATTCTGGGTAGGGGGATGCGCTTTACTCAATAACTCCCTCGCCATTTAAGGGACTTGGTCTTGAAGAGAGGACAAGATTTGGGTGAGGGCCTATTCGATAGTGAAAGGACTCTATGACTTTCCAATAATAACAAGCCAGAATTTCTCTTTTTGAACTAGAGAGGGGAGGACTTTGGTGTAGAGAATGGGTGCCTGGAACAAAATATCAGAAACCTTCCCTCACTTCACAATGACAGTGTAATGGTCAGCTCTTCTTCCAATTCTTCTCCGATCAAAAACTCTTCCATCCATGCCGGTGAGGCAGAAACCGCCAGAGAGGGAATCTTCTCATCAAGATTCACCCGTGGAACAAACGAATGGGTTTCTTCTAAAAACGGCCACAACGACTTGTTAGCCGGTGTGTTCAACGGCTGCGACTTGACAAATACCGAGGCAGGGCGAGTAGTAAGGGAATTGGAAGAGACAGGGTGGGAAGGCTGGTTCCCAATCTGATTAGCACTTGGCTGAGACGACAATTCTTCAACAATGATTCGTGAGGCAGAAGAATCTGAAGATGAAGATAAGGCCGCTTCTTGTCCATCCAGTGAACCTAACGTGACTGGTTCATCTCCGGATTCAATAGTGTCATCAGTGAGCGCGAAGGTTTGGATTTCCCCACCAGTCAACGGGCTTAGTGCATTGATTACGACCAGAGTCAAATCCGTATCGCTATATTGTGGATCAAATATCAGTCCTCCTCCGATATCCAAGCCAGTGATGGTGTCGAATAGGGTGCCATTTCGAGAAGTAAAGGTGAGAGCTTCAAAGCTGTCATTAAGGTTTGGCAAAAATCCGACATCTAAGGTTGAATCAAAAGTACCTAACAGATTGGCTATGCCATTAATGTCAAACCGTCCAAAATCTTGAGGCAGGATTCCATTCAACCTACTTTCCAGCATGCCTGTTGAGGTTTGTGTAAGATCTCCATTAATAACAATCAATCGACCTGACCGAGCGACGAGCGTCCCACTATTAGATACCGGTCCAAAAAATGAAATATCGCTTTGGGCTGCATCAATCAAACCGTCGTTGGTAAAAGTTCCACTTACCTGAAAAATACCGGGTTGATCGGCGAGGATGGTGCCTTGATTAATGAGCTGGGCGGTATTTTCGGGGGCGAGCTGGCCATGGGACCCGCGCACGGTAATGTTGGGGCCGAGGGTCAAGGTATCGCCAAAATCGACACTGAGGGTGTGATCA
>JAJDBP010000020.1 GCA_029261295.1 Nitrospirales bacterium
ATCGTCGCGGCCGGCGAGCGGCATATGCATGCGCGCCGCGCAGGCTGACAGCGAGATGACGCCGGGGATGATTTCTATTTCATGCGATTCTCCCAGCCGCGCGACGAAATACATGAAGCTGCCATAGAACAGCGGATCGCCGACGCACAGATAGGCGACGCTGCTTCCGGCCCTGAGGTGATCGTCGATATCAAGCGCCGCGGCATCGTAGGCAGCGCGCGCCGGGGCGCGCTCGACAGTCATGGGGACGTGGATGGGCATCTCGATTGCGTGGCCGTCGACAATAGGGGCTGCGATCGAACGCGCCCGGCTTTCACCCGACCCGTTAACCGGATAGGCGAGAACGTCCGCCGCGCGAATGACCTCTCCTGCCCGGATGGTCATGAGCCTTGGGTCGCCCGGGCCGACGCCGACGCCATAAAGAGTGCCTCGAGCCATGCCGGTTACTCCTTCACCGCGCGCCATTGCGTTACGGCCATCCGCGGGCGCATGGCATGGCGCGTGCCGATGGTTGCCGCATGGGAGATATCGATGCGCACCAGCTCGCCCCCATGGGCTTCATGGCGGGCGATGAGCGCGGCTTGGCCTTCCAGCGTCACCGCATTGGCGACAAGACGGCCTGACGGCTTGAGAGCGCTCCAGCAGCTGCGGAAAACCTCCTCGCTCGCCACCGCACCGCCGAGGAAAACAGCATCCGGTGCGCCGTGCCCTTCAAGCGTCTCACGCGCATCGCCAGCGGCCACTTCCAGCCCCGGCGCGCCAAGCGCCACAGCGTTTGCCGCGATCATTTTGATGCGCGCCTTGTTTTGCTCAAATGCAATCGCCTGCGCCCCTTTAGCGGCGCGCATCCACTCGATGGCGACAGAACCACAGCCCGCGCCCACATCCCACAGCAGAGCTTGCGGAGTGGGGCCGAGCGCGGCCAGCGTAATGCTGCGCACCTCCCGCTTGGTGATCTGCCCGTCATGGGTATAAGCCTCATCGGGCAGGCCCGGCACCCGGGGCAGAATTTTTGCATCCGCGCCGGCAATGCACGCGATGGCCAGCGTGTTGAAATCCGCGAAATCCTGAGAGCCGCATTCCGCTGCGGTGAGCGTTATACTGCGTTCATAGGGTCCGCCCATATGTTCCAGTATGGTGAGTTCGCTGTCCCCGAACCCACGCGCGCTCAGCAGCCTGGCAACCTCATGCACGCTCTTGCCGCTGCCCATCAGCGCGAGCAGTTTCGCATCCGGCTGCACCAGGGGGTGGAGCAGGGAGACGGGCCGGCCATGGAGTGAAATCGTCTCGACGTCCTGCAACGGCCACTTGAGCCGCGCGGCCGCCAGAGAGAAGGCGGAAGGCGCCGGGATGACGGTCATTTCTTTCGGAGCAATATGGCGGGCCAGTGTGGCGCCGACGCCGAAATTCATCGGGTCACCGGTGGCGAGAACGACGACATTCTTCCCCTTCCAGTCCTTTATTTGCGAGAGCATGTCCTCGATGGGCGATGTCCAGATGTGGGTCTCTGTGTCGCCCAGATCTTCACGCTGAAGAATACGCTGCGACCCGACGACGATGTCCGCCGCGCCGATGAGCGCGCGTGGTGCCGGCGCAAGGCCGTCCAGCCCGTCATCGCCGATACCCACTATGGTCAGCCACGCACTCATGCCTTCGTCCCCAGCGCGATGGCATTGAGGGCTGCTGCCGCCATGGCGGAACCGCCGCGCCGTCCGAGCAGCGTGAGATACGGCACGCCCCTCGCATCGCGTGCGAGTTCGGCCTTGGACTCCGCAGCGCCGACGAAGCCGACCGGCGTGGCAATGATGGCAGCAGGTTTGGCAGTCCCTTCGTCGAGTACTTCCAGCAAGGCGAACAGCGCCGTCGGCGCGTTGCCGATAACGATGATGGCTCCTTGCGTTTCCCACAGACGCACGGCTGCCGCTGAACGCGTTGTTGTGTGCGTCCCGGCGAGCTCGGGCGTGCGTGGATCATTGAGGGTACAGAGGATTTCGTTTTGCGCGGGCAGAAAGTTACGCGTGATGGCCGCGGCCACGGCTTCGCAATCCGCTATGACGGGCGCGCCGGATTTAAGCGCCGCTCCCGCCGTCTCGGGCAGCCCCGGGTCGAAGCGCAGATCATCGGCAATATCGGTCATGCCGCAGGCGTGGATCATGCGCACGGCCACGCTCTCAAGAGATGCGGGAAGCGCCGCGAGATCCGCCTCGGCGCGGACGATGCCGAAGGACGCGTCGTAGATCGCTTGCGGGTCTTTCAGATACTCCAACACGGGTCTCTCCCTCACGCTCTATTTAAGCGTTTTCGGCCCCAGCGGATGATCCGCATGGGGGTAGGGATGGTGGTGATGTCCATGGTCATGGGAGTGGTCATGATCATGTGAGTGATCGTGGGAATGATCATGCCCGTGTGAATCGTCATGGGTATACCCCGAGCCGATACCCTCCACGTGGTGGTGGTGGCTCTCCTGGGCCAGCCCCACCTGATCCTCGAAGCCGAGCACCTGCGTGCGGTATTTGCAGCTGCCGCAATTCATCGCCGTGTCGCCGGTGAGGATTTGCTCTACGCGCTCCTTGAAGGTTTCGATCACCTGCGGGTGGTCGTTGAGATATCCAGCCTTGATGAATTCAATATCGGAGTGGCGCGTCGCAACCCGGTCGGTGTGCTCGTAGATGCGGTCGATCAGAATTCCGGTGAATAGGAAATACGGGAACACCACGACGCGTTTGAAGCCGAGCCGGGCGGCATGTTCCAGTCCCGGCTCCACCAGCGGAAAAGTGACGCCGGAATAGACCGTTTCGCCCCAGCCAAAACCAAAACCCTCCCACAGCAGCCGCATGACCTTGGCGACATTGCCGTTGGCGTCCGGGTCGGACGCGCCGCGCCCGACGACGACCAGCAGGGTCTCGTCCAGGGGCACGTCATCGCTGGCCGCGTCCAGCGTCTCCTGGATGCGCGCG
>JAJDBP010000003.1 GCA_029261295.1 Nitrospirales bacterium
TACTCATAATGGTCGCTCCCCTCGTTGGTCTGTGGTCTAACTAATTAAGCAAATTATACAATACAAAGATATAGATTGAGGGAAAGAAGTCTGGCTTCTTCCCCTCAATTCAGCTGAAACGCTATTTTATAAAATTATAACCCAGCTTCGCGTCGTAGCAAGGCAGCTTTGTCAGTCTTTTCCCAGCTAAACCCTGGTTCGTTTCGCCCAAAATGTCCATAGGCAGCCGTTTGTTTGTAGATGGGACGGCGCAATTTGAGGTGTTCAATAATACCCTTTGGGGTTAAGGAAAAATTCTTGCGCACGAGTTTTTCAATGCGTTCCACGTTGGTTTTTTCTGTTCCTTTGGTATCCACTAAGACTGAGACAGGTTCAGCCACGCCAATGGCGTAGGCCAATTGCACTTCGCATTTTTCAGCCAACCGGGCGGCAATGATATTTTTGGCAATATAGCGGGCCATGTAAGAGGCTGACCGATCGACTTTGCTCGGATCTTTTCCAGAAAAGGCTCCTCCACCGTGGCTGCCTACACCACCATAGGTGTCGACAATAATTTTACGGCCTGTGAGTCCTGCGTCACCCATTGGTCCTCCCACGACAAATCGTCCTGTTGGATTAATGTGAAATTTGACGTTTTTAGGATTAAACAATTTCTTGGGCATGACGGGAATAATCACTTTTTCCATGATATCTTTTTCGATCTTCTTGGATGTGACTGCGTCACTATGTTGGGTAGAAACCACGATCGTATTGATTCCGATGGGCTTGCCATTTTTGTATTCAATAGTAACTTGGGCTTTTCCATCTGGGCGTACCCAATTCAAAATGTTTTTCTTGCGCACTTCGGCTAATCTGCGAGTCAATTTGTGGGCGAGGACAATGGTCATTGGCATCAGTTCTGCAGTTTCATTGGAAGCGTAACCAAACATGAGGCCTTGGTCTCCTGCCCCTCCGGTATCCACGCCCATCGCGATATCGCCAGACTGGTTATCAATTGAGGTCAAGACAGAGCAGGTACGATGATCAAACCCCCAGGTTGCATCTGAATACCCTACACCTTTAATGGTTTCACGAATAATGTCAGGAATTTCGACGTAGGCTTTGGTGGAAATTTCACCGGAAACTAAGGCTAATCCAGTCGTAATCAGGGTTTCGCACGCTACGCGACAGTTCTTGTCCTTAGCCATAATGGCGTCCAAAACGCCGTCAGAAATTTGGTCAGCAATTTTATCTGGATGTCCTTCTGTGACTGATTCTGAAGTAAACAGATAACTGGATTGTCTCATTAAATCCCCCTAAACAATTTTGTCGAGCCTCTTGCTCCTCCCGGACCAGGACCCTAAGTTGATAATGCAAAAACCAAAACCCTTACTATACGTCAAAACTTGGATCTATGCAAAATCAGTAAAAATTACCGGTATAACGAGAATGATCTGGAGCGTAGATAGCGGTACGTAGTATTTTCGGCCAAAAGTAGGAAGGAGTTTAGAGCCTATATGTGCACTTTTAAGTGCTAATGGGGGATCTTAGGGTAAATTAATCAAGTTTCAAGTTTGGGCCTTTAAGAGTATATGATTTTCCCTCATCTAGACCTCTTCGATTGTTTAATATGAATTACCTAATTTAAATTTAATGAATATACTTAGGTATCAAAGATGTGGTTCTTGAGTATGGACTCGAAATTCTAAGACAAAAACACTTGAAAAATAGGTAGTTTTCTCTTTTAACTTCAGTGCACACTCTAAGGGGTTTGGCTTGCATAACAGAAATTCAGGGTGGTAAGATCCGCTGTTATTTTGCGGATAAATATTAGGCATATCTGCGATTTCCCTGAAGAGAAAAGCAAGCGGCGTACAGTCGCTTTTTTCATGGAAATTCCAGTAAGGAGGCTCGTGAATGTATAAAACTATATATGTCCCAGTTGATAATTCTGACCATTCCAATATGGCCGTTGAATTGGGGGTTCAATTTGCAAAAGTGTTCGGGTCAAAAATGGTTGGGAGCCATGTGTATGCTGCCAAGATGCACGATAAGCGGTTTAAGCAAATGGAAGCTGGTCTCC
The DNA here is from genome assembly GCA_029261295.1 of Nitrospirales bacterium. GTDB lineage: Bacteria > Nitrospirota > Nitrospiria > Nitrospirales > UBA8639 > Nitrospira_E. The sequence continues at coordinate 2,063 of JAJDBP010000003.1, forward strand.
CTGAGGAATATCATGATGAAAAGGAATTAGATCGACAGCGGCAAATCCATGATTCTCTTATTACACGGGGCCTCCAGATTATTACCGATTCGTATTTAGATTATGTTGGCGAGAAGTGTGATGAAGCCAATATCCCTCTAGAGCGGCGTTCCTTGGAGGGGCGTAATTGGAAAGCTATTGCGGAAGATATCACTAAAAATGGTTATGACCTCACCATTATGGGGGCTTTGGGCGTAGGAGCCGTCAAGGACTCGCTCATTGGGAGCAATACTGAACGTGTCATACGACGGGTGCGAAATTCAGACATGTTTATTGTCAAAGATACAAAACCCATGAGTGATGGCAAAATTGTAGTGGCGGTAGATGGTAGTCATTATTCTTTTGGAGGTTTAAAAACCGCTCTGGCTCTTGGCAAGGCTTTGAATAAGCCTGTGGAAGCAATTTCCGCTTTTGATCCGTATTTTCACTATGCTGCCTTCCACAGTATTTCCGGTGTGCTAAACGAAGAGGCCGGTAAAGTCTTCCGATTTAAAGAACAAGAAAAATTGCATGAAGAAGTGATTGATAGTGGATTAGCCAAAATCTATCAATCTCACTTAGATGTCTCTCGGGATGTTGCTCAGGATGAAGGCGCTGATATTAAAACAACTTTATTGGATGGCAAGGCCTTTGAGAAGGTTATCCAATACGTTCGGAAGGAGCAGCCATGGCTCCTTATTGTCGGACGCATTGGAGTTCATAGTGATGAGGATATGGATATTGGGAGTAATGCTGAGAATCTCTTGCGTTCGGCTCCTTGCAATGTCTTGATTTCCAATAGAAAGTTTGTGCCCCCTATTGATACACAGGCGGAATACACCATTGCCTGGACTGAAGAGTCACTACGACGAATGGAAAAAATTCCCGTTTTTGCCAGAGGTGTAGCGAAAACAGCCATTCATCGATATGCCATTGAAAAAGGTCATACGATCATCAGTAATTCAGTTATTGATGAGGCAGTAGGAGATATTCTCCCGGCTGGTGCCATGGATGCCATGAAAAATCTTGGAGGAACTTTGGATGCTGCCGGTGTTGATCGGAACACCATGCAAGCTGACAATCAAGTAGCTCAAGACTTAATGGGATCGACAATGAGTGGCATGATGTCACAGGTTGTAGAAGAGAAACCAACTGCCGCTGCCCCATTGAGTGCCGGGAATCAAAATTATCTAGATCGGATGTCCCGAGATTATTATGTGTGTGGGGGCTGCGGCTATATTGGAAAAGGGGCGCATCCGGTTATGTGTCCTGTTTGTAGTCTTGATGGGGCGCAATTTAAACAAGTGGATAAATCTATTTTCGATGCAGCAGCCAAAGCGGAAGGTGGTCTCGAAACCGACGTGGCTTATGACGATATTCCCATGCAATGGACGAAAGATGCACGAGAAGCTATTCGTGCGGTTCCTGCAGGATTTCAGCGTCGGCGTGCAAAAGCAAAAATTGAAAAGACCGCGAGAAAGCTAGGAATAACAACGATTAGTTTGGAGTATGCGGCCCCGATGATTCAAGAGGCGGCGGCCGAAGACTATACCCCAATCTTTGCTAATAAAACTGCTGGGGAGGCCTCAACTATGGGTTCTGATTCGAAGAATGATCAAGCGCCTGAGGCCAAAGAATCTGATCCGTATACCTGGGAACCTGATGCCCTCCAACGACTTGAACGGGCTCCGGCTGGGTTTATGCGAGATTGCACTAAAGCGTTAATCATTAAGCATGCGGACAAAATGGGCATCACGACTATCAGCCTTGATGTGGCAAACGAAGGTATTGAGCAAGCGAAGGAAACCATGGAAGAAGCCATGAAGACCGGTAATGTCAAAGATATTGTCGCAAAATTGACCGGGACAGGGGCTCCCTCCGAAGCCCAATCCGGAGCTGGCAATAATGGGTAAATCGCTTCCGGTTCTCAATTCAGTCTTCAATAGTCTGGCTTCAATAGGTTCGAGTGCCGTCTCTAAGTTTGAATCGTTGCGACCAGGTCCTGGGCTTGATGCACCAGGTGATGGTCGAACTGTTGATGATTTCAAGCCGTACCTAGTCGCCCTAAATCTCACCAGCCGCTGTAACCTTAAATGTGATCATTGCTATTTGGATGCAACGACGAAAATGGGTGGTGGGCATGATGAACTTACCACCGAAGAATGCTTTCGCCTCATCGACCAAATTGCCGAAGTGAATCGGGGAAGTTTGTTAGTGATTACGGGTGGAGAACCCTTAGTGCGTCCCGACATTTTGGATATTGCTCGTCATGCTGTGAAACAGCAATTTATGGTGGTCTTTGGCACCAATGGTATGTTGATTGACGATGCTATGGCGCAAGAGATGGTCAAGATCGGTGTCATGGGAGTTGGTATCAGCATCGACTCGCTCGATCCAGCCAAACACAATACATTTCGTGGATTGCCGAACGCCTGGGAAGGTGCTTTGGCAGGCATCGAAGCCTGTAAGCGTAATGGGCTCCAATTCCAAGTGCATTTCAGCGCACAGCCCATGAACTATAAAGAATTACCGGCTGTCATCGATTGGTCCCATGACCTTGGAGCCAAGGTGTTAAATGTCTTTTTCATGGTCTGTACGGGACGTGGAGAAGAACTCACAGACATTACCCCTTCGCAATACGAAGAAGTGTTAAGCCATTTAATTGAATCCCAAGATAAATACCAAGATATGTTAGTTCGAGCTCGATGTGCGCCGCATTTTAAGCGCCTAGCTTATGAAAAAGACCCGAATTCCCCCATCACCAAAGCCCAAGGCTATATGGGTGGTGGATGTCTTGCCGGAACGAACTACGCGCGGGTAACCCCAAATGGCGATCTGACGCCCTGTCCTTACATGCCATTATCAGCGGGAAATATCAAAGATACTAGTTTTGTGGATTTGTGGGAGAAGTCAGATATATTTGATTCCTTTCGGTATCCGCATCTGAAGGGCAAATGTGGTGATTGTGAGTACAGTGAGATTTGTGGCGGTTGCAGAGCACGTCCATATGTGGATCATGGGGATTGGATGGATGAGGATGAATGGTGCCTCTATACCCCGAAGGGTGGTGAAAAAATCCAGGTTGCTTTTAATGTCCCAGAAGCTTCTACAGTAGAATGGGATGAGGCTTCAGAAGAACGGTTAAGTCGTATTCCGTATTTCCTCAGGGCCATGGTCAAAAAGGGTGTAGAGCGTCATGCTACGGAAGAGGGCATCCCAGTCGTTACCATTGAATTAATGGAAGAACTCCGTAAGCGTCGATTTGGCAACGAAAAGCCAGTCTTTAAGTTCTAATGGAATCCCTTCTAGGGGTTATCACCGACCTCAATCAACTTATTCCTATTTTAGTCCATTGGCTGCACTTGCTGTCCGCAGTTGTGTGGATCGGTGGTCTTGCCTTTCTGGTCATGGCTGTCACTCCTTGCCTAAAAACCACTGTGCCAAAAGAATTGATCAAACCCATTTCAGACACCTTTTACAAGCAATATAAACGTGTGGTGGGAATACTCTTGGTTGTCATTCTCTTTACCGGAGGTCTGAATCTCCATTATGTGAGTGAAGGAATGTTCATGGCGACAGGAGAAGGCGTGGCCCACCATGCCAAATATCTTACGGTCTTTTTTATAAAACTATTCCTGGTTCTTGGAATCCTGACTATTTTTCTTTACACAATCATTTTTAAAAATGATCCAACGGGCCATGAAGACCAAGAAGAGTTAGAAGAAATGGCTGTAGAACCTGTTCCATTTCAGCGAGTAGCCCTATGGATGGGTGTTTTTATTATTTTATGTGCAGCAGCGATGAAACATCTTCATACCTAAATAGAGGATATTCGGTTCAGCTCCGGCCAGAAAAGTGTTTTCCCCTCTTTCTTCCCTCAAACCCAATTTGAATAGATCGTATCTTTCATGACGGAATCATGTAGAAAGGAAGAAGGCATGTTTTTTTTGACACGACAAAACCAAAAAATAGCAATTGAGAATAAAGGTGGAAGTTTTTTAAAACGTGCAAGGTTTGTCATGGCCCTCCTGAGTATGATCGTGTTTCTCAATGGAAGTTGGGAAACATGGGCTAATACTCCGGTGAACATGGAAGATCCCGAGACCGTTATTCGGAAGATTGTCAAAGCTAATGCCGAAATGGATTTGAAGACACTTGAAATGCATATGGCTGCGGATGAGGATACGGTGGGCTATACCATTGGCGGTCGTAAATACATCGGATGGAAAGATGTTAAAAAATCCTTTGAGGAAGAGTTCACCATGTTGAGCGGGTTAACCATTGATATTCTCAATCTCAAAGTTTGGCAAGAAGGTGAAGTGGCTTGGTTTGCCATGGAAATCGATTACAACCGCCAAGTACAAACGGCAGATGGCCCAGTCAAAAAAACCTGGCCCTTGCGCGATACGGGTGTCTTGAATCGTCGGGATGGAAAGTGGATGCTCGTGAATTGGCACGAATCCATGCGGGAACCTATCAAGCCATTGGCTGTTGAGCGAGAAGCCTCGTCCACCCAAGCTGTCTCCAAAGCCAATTTGGTGGAGGTTAACCTGGCTGGAGTATGGGAAATTCAGGAAGAAGACAAAGCGTATCAAGCGACTCTAGATGTCAAAGGCAATGGTTCCTACAATTGGCAGGAAGGGCGGTTTCAGACGGAAAAAGTAGAAGACCGTTATTGGTCGGGAACGTGGCATCAAAAAGGCAATGATCGGGAAGGTGGGTTTGAGGTGCTCTTGTCCGAAGATGGAAAGACCGCCGAAGGAATCTGGTGGTATACTCGAGTTGGGGGGTACTCCGAAAATATTCCCCCACGTCAAGAAGGCGGCACCTACAAGATTAAACGTCTATCTCCTTAACTTACAGCGCAATTTCCGATTTCATTTGACTCGATAGAGGGAGATCTGGCCCTTCAGTACCCCTTTTCGCTACCCCTAGTTTTGTTCTTACAAGAAGAACTTGGGCAACATCTTTCATGAGAGTTCTACGCGGTCTATTGACGATATCCATGTAGGAACACTATGGCTCTAATGAACCGCACAAAAAGAAGTTTGAATAGTATTTAAATAGTAAAAGTCATTTTAAATGAAACGTTCTTCCCGTTTACGACCTACTGTAGAACCCCAATCCCTCCAACCGGATTTATCCGATCCGGAGGGTGGCAAAGATCTGCAACCACATAAGCCAGTGGTAGTCATAGTGGGGCGCCCTAATGTCGGAAAATCTACTCTCTTCAATAGAATCGTCGGTCATCGAACCGCCATTGTGGATGATGTCTCGGGAGTCACACGCGATCGCAATATGGCGGAGTGCGAATATCAAAATCGCCTCTTTACCTTGGTCGATACTGGGGGGTTAGATCTTAATGCCGAAGATGTCATTGTGTCTCAGATAAAAGAACAAACCAAAATCGCCATGGCGGAAGCGGATTTAGTCATCGCTGTCATGGATGGGCGGGTTGGCTTATCTCCATTAGATACCGAATTGGCTGAACTGTTACGCCCTATCACAACTCCCGTATTTTTGGCTGTTAACAAAATTGATACTCCAAAGTCTGAACCTCTTCTCGCAGATTTTTACCAATTGGGTGTAAAGGACATTTTTCCGATTTCTGCTGAAGGCGGCATGGGAGTAGATGAACTGCTCGAAGCACTTTTTCCCTATCTGCCTCTCGCTCCTGATGAATCAGCCAAACTGGAGATTCCTCGAATTGCCGTTGTGGGTAGACCGAATGTCGGCAAATCAACGTTGGTCAATGCCATTTTGGGTGAACAACGGCTCATCGTGAGTGATATCCCTGGGACAACCCGTGATCCTATTGATTCGCTCCTTACTCGTAAAGGGCAAAACTATATCTTTACCGATACTGCAGGGATTCGAAGACGTGGAAGGATCGATCGCGGCATAGAAGGCTATAGTGTTGTGCGCGCAATGCGTGCCTTGGGTCGCTCGGATGTGGCAGTTTTAGTGTTGGATGGTATTGAGGGTGTCACAGAACAGGACACCAAAATTGCCGGATTAATTAGTAAACAAGGGCGCGGGTGCGTCATCCTAGTGAATAAATGGGATGTGCGTGAAGATGATCCCGAAGCTCACCCAACCTATAATTTAGCCCTATCACGGCGCTTTCCCTTCTTTGCCCATGTTCCAGTGCTGTTTGGCGCAGCGGTTCAACAGGAAACGCTTCCTCACTTGTTTGCCAAAATAGATCAGGTGGTTGCATTTTTCGGAAAACGAATTCAGACACGAAAACTTAATTTGTTTCTGCAGCAACTCTTAGAAAAAAATCCCCTTTCCTTACATCGCGGCAATCCAAAAAAATCCATGTTTATGACACAAGTTGCCACAAAGCCTCCTACATTTGCTTTATTTGTCAAAGGAGCAGAGAAGATTCCTACGGCCTACCTTCGGTATCTGGAAAAGTCCATACGTGCAGAATATGGATTTCAAGGAATTCCGATAAAAATATTATTGCGAGGCAGAGGAAAAAAATAAGGGAAAACCCAAGGCGCTACGGAGAAAGTGTTAAAGCAACATCTCTAGGACTCGCAATGTGTTTGCTTGCATCTGTTCCTTAGGCTTCGTTGCATAGAAATGCCATCTGGGAATCATGCTTACATGCGACTTAAGGCGTGGAAGTATTCGACGAAAGCATGGATGCCCCCAGAGGCTTGCCCCCAGTCGAAGTATTCATTCGGAGCATGGTAGCCATGTTCTGGCAGACTCAATCCCATAAATAAAATAGGGACTTTCCAGGCACGTTGCAAGGTGGCAACTGCTCCTATGGAGCCGCCTTCTCGGACGAATACTGGGCGACGGCCGAATCCTTTTTCGACTGCATTCTGTAATGCTTCGGCATAAGGTCCTTCGGAAATACCGCGAAAGGGTTCTAGGGCTCCGTCGGCGATTACTTCAATATCCGGATTGCGCTCACGGAGATGCTTTTTTAAGAGACGGAAAATTTTTTGTGGTTTCTGATTTGGGACCAAACGCATACTAACTTTGAGTTCTCCCCAAGCGGGAACAATGGTCTTCACTCCAGGTCCTGTATGTCCACCTGTTAGCCCATGCACTTCAAAGGTGGGCCATGCCCAAATGCGCTTGAGCAGTTCTTTAGGGTCGGAAGTGCGCAGCGAACGTAATTGATAGGCTTCTTTAAATTTCCTTACTTGAAAGCCCGAAGCGACGAAGTCTTTCATTTCTGCCCGAGTGGGAGCGACAACATCATCATAAAAACCTGGGATTTTCACACGTCCAGTTTTCGCATCCACGCATGAATAGGCGGCATCACATAATTCAGCGAGGGGATTGCGGGCCCCTCCCCCGGTGAGGCCAGAATGAATGTCGGTTTCCCCGGTTCTCAGGATCAGGCGAGCTCCTAATAACCCACGAAGCCCGCAAGACAATGCCGGCCGATTCTTAGCAACCCAAATGGTATCGGAGATCAACACCGAATCGGAGGGGGGAACAGTTTTGCGATTGTGGAGCACTTCAGAAAAATGTGGGCTCCCGATCTCTTCTTCTGATTCCCAGAGCACTCGAATGTTCAGAGGGATGCCAGCTTCTCTAGCAAATCGTGCCGCAAATAGGGCAGTGAGCGCAGGGCCTTTATCATCTGTGGCACCTCGCCCACAATACCGGTCGCCGTCTTTGTGAAAAGCAAACGGCGCTTGCCGCCATTCAGGTTCAAGAGCGGGTTGAACATCTAGGTGATTATAGATGGTTACGGAGGGGTATTTCCGCCCCGCCCACCATTCACCAGCAACACTTGGGTAGCCCTTGGTTTTCACAATTGCCGCCCTTGCCCCAAATTGTTCTAGATAGTCCACCGCCAATTCGGCGGTCTTCTGCATATCCGAGGCATGTTTGGGATCAGAGCTGACTGATGGGGTTTCTACCATCTGACCCAACATATCTTCAAAATATGGGCGCTGCTCAAGAATGTAGCTTTTTATTTGGGAGGCTTGAAGTGCCATAGCGAATTAATCCTTTTTTTATTGAGAAATCCAGAAGACAGTGTTTTCTAAGATTCCAAAATGAAAAATTTTGGATTAAATTTCCCTTCTCTCGTATTACCCAACCGAAAAAGGAACTGGAGCAAATGTGGTGATAAAAATAACCAGAGCACCCCAGGCTACCCAGCGTCTGCCTTTTCCTAATACAGTATTGGGGTCGCTAATTGGAGGATGGGCCAGCCCAACAAAACTTGCCATTCCTACCCAAACAATCCAGCCAGGCCAACCAGTGAAGCCAAGATAAATGAGAATGGGGACTGTGGCATAGGCCACCTGTTTTTGCTGCTGCCCCAAAACCGCAAAGGCCACATGTCCACCGTCTAGTTGACCCAAGGGTAGCAAATTAATAGCGGTGACGAAAAACCCAAACCAAGCTGCAAAGGCAATAGGGTGGAGAACGAGGTCGTGGGTTTTCGGAATAGGACCAAACATGAGCCAGGCGAATCCCTGTAAGAGTAGGGGTTCGCCAAGTTGGAGACCGAAAACTTGATCTTTGGGAACGACATAGGAAAATGAGAGACCAACGATTACGGCGACTACCGCGGCAATAAATCCTGCTATTGGTCCGGCCACTCCAATATCAAAAAGGGCTTGACGTTTCATAATTGGCGAACGCATACGAATGACAGCTCCAAAAGTTCCAATGAATTGTGGCGGTCCCGGGATAAAAAGTGGAAAGGATGCAGGCACCCGATGGATACGCGCAAGGACGTAATGCCCCAGTTCGTGGATAACTAATATGCCTAAGAGGGTTGCGGCGAAGGGTAAGCCATTGAGCAAAGAATCAGGGTATTTGGTAAGAAAGTCCCAGGCGCCGGTCACAGGTTTTGTGTTGACCTGATAGGCTCCAGCCCACAGGGTCGTGAACGCGGTGAGTACAAAAAGGATGATGGGCAGTCCCCAAGCTGAAAATGTACTTGGTGGTGGACGCAAGTCCTGATAATACGAGTGTCTAGGAAGCCCCATTTCTTCCTGGGCTGAATTTGCCGTCCACGTGATGCGATGGGGGTTTTGCAGCATCCGACTCCGAATAACTTCTTCTTTAGAAATTGGTGCTATGAGAGATCCTGAAGGAATCGTGTGGGAAAGGTCTGGATCTGAAGAATCTGACGAAGGGGGATTGGATTGCGAGTCAGCAGAAGGAAATGGAACTTGAGATGGGGAGTCTTGGGGTTGCGGATCATCCCTGTCTGAAGAAGGTGTCATGGAATAAAAAAGGCTTTCTATGCGTTCATGCTTATCCGAATGGATTGTGGCCCTGCTCTTCCGCCACGGTGGTCGGTGGCCCATGCCCGGGGAATAAGACAGTCTCTTTGGGGAGGTGCAATACTGTTTGCCTCACTGATTGAAGGTGTTGAGGATAGAGGGAAAATGGATTCGATCGGCCAACTGATCCAGAAAAAAGCGTGTCACCGACGAAACATAGGCTATGAGCTTTATGCGTGGTGAGATAACAAAAGCCTCCTGGTGTGTGCCCGGGAGTAGCTAAGCATTCTACGGTTAGTTCCCCAAGGGCAATTTTTTGATGATCGGTTGGAATTTTTAAGGAAGCCAGATCGGGTTTCCAAGGGAGTAAATCAAAGTCACCATTCCCTAGGTAAACGGGTACTGGCCATTCAGCTAAAATTTTGTCTAACCCTCCAGCATGGTCAGCATGTCCGTGGGTGAGCCCAATTCCGATGAGAGTTAATTCGTGTTCTTTGATTGTTGCCAACATTTGTTGAGCATTATACCCGGTGTCAATCATAAGTGTATGCTTGGTGTCAGGATCTGTCAGAAGATACCCTTTAACTTCGTATCCACCAATATCTCCGAGAATGGTTTCCACTAAATGGTCCTGAGTTGTCCAGCCCGGTTGAGGATGGGGAGCCCACCCTTCGAGGGTAATGTCCAATAAAGAATGAAATCGCAAATGCAGGATCTGACAAATGTGTTGAATTTCTGCCTTTGTTGGAAGACGGTGGCCTTTCTCAAGACCTTCCAGGCCTGAGGCCTCAATTTGAGTCAATTCCGCCAAGGATTTAAGGCTATGCTCTTGTCCAAAACGTGCTTTTTTTAAAATATCGCAAAACTCATCTTCTAAATTCATGAGGTCCTCGTATTCGTTTCCAGTTGTGCATTAATTCCTTATGAGTGATTGGAGTAGAATTCCCATCTAAACAAAAATTTGATGTTAGAGGAAAGGGGGGCTTGGCTCAGGCTATACAAGGAGTTAGATTATCATTCTAGACATCATTCATAGAATATGTACAATTGGCTACCTAAGGAAGTCTGTGAGGTTTGGCGTTAGGGTGGTTAAAGAACGTCATTTAGGATTTAAAGTATCAATAATACAAACTATATCCTAATTATTCTGAAATGGGGTAAAAAATGAATTCCTCTATTGCTTGCGATGTGTTAGTGCTTGGGGGTGGGCCTGCGGGTTCTTCCATTGCAGCAGTCTTGGCAGAAAAGGGTTGGAAGGTCAACCTGTGGGAAAAAACCCCTCATCCGCGCTTTCACATTGGTGAGTCATTACTCCCTCACACGGTGCCGTATTTGAAACAGCTTGGTGTCTTTGAAGAGGTCGAACGTATCGGGTTGAAAAAATTTGGAGCGGAAGTGATGTCTCCATATCATGATGAGCCGGTGACGTTGTATTTTGACGAGGCGTTGAATAAAGCCTATCCCTATGCCTTTCAAGTGCGCCGCGCGGAGTTTGATAACATTCTTTTGCAGAATTGCCAAAAAAAAGGCGTACAAGTTCGAGAAGGGTTGGAGGCCAAAGACGTGAGCTTCTCTAACCCAGGTCAGGCCATGATTCATGGGGTGACTGCCCAGGGTGAACCGATGAGACAGCAGACTCGATATGTCGTGGATGCGACCGGACGGCAGACGTTTCTGGCTAATCAATTACGCGTAAAACACCGAAACCCCAATCACAATAGTGCGGGCATCTTCGGCCACTTTAAGGGGGTTGCCAGACATTCAGGAAAAGATGAAGGCAATATTAGCCTCTGCTGGTTTGACCATGGATGGTTTTGGATCATTCCCTTTCATGATGGCGTGACCAGTGTTGGAATGGTGTGTTGGCCCTCATATCTGAAATCTCGCATAGGTACTCTCGAAGAATTTTTCTGGCAAACCGTCCGTAGTTGTTCGCCAATGGTTGACCGTATGAAGGATGCGGAGGCGATCATCCCTATAGTGGCAACCGGGAATTATTCATATCAATCCAAGGTCATGATAGGGTCCCAATTCATGATGGTGGGTGATGCCTTTGCCTTTATCGATCCCGTCTTTTCGAGTGGGGTCCATTTGGCTTTACATAGTGGAATTCGAGGTGCTGAGGTCGTGGATGCCTGTTTACATGGTCATGAGCAGGCTGAGCAAAAGGCTAGGCAATTTGAAAGGTCGGTTCGGCAAGGATTGAAGACCTATTCCTGGTTTATCTATCGGTTTACCCAACCAGCCTTTCGCAATCTATTCATGTCTCCCAAAAATACCTTTCGAATCCAGGAGGGTGTGATGTCGATTTTAGCGGGGGATTTGTTTGGCAATACACCAACACAACGTCCTATTCTTCTCTTTAAGTTTTTCTATTTTCTCTTTTCTATGCTTGACCTAAAAGCCAACCTCGTCCAATATCGAAAAAGAAAGCATGCCGTAGAAGAGAAGTCTGTGGTGTCGTAAGCATTAAGGAAATGGCCCCCCACAAATTGGTTGTTGGCGAAGAGTTATGGATAGTCAGTTTTCACAAAAAAAAATCGAGGCAGGTTTTGCTATTGGTGTATCTTCAAATGGGGATCAACCGCCAGCCTTGTCCCTATCGCTAAGTCCCGATGCGATAATGGTCAGGTATGTTCCTGTGTCCAGTTCTTCACAAGTATTCGATTTTGAAGCCCCTCATATCCTCGCAGTCATCAACCATGGGGGGAGGCATTCTGAATCAGTAAATGAGAACGGGCTGAATATTGATGTCAATCTTCCACAAGTGTTCAGACCGGGAGTGCTCGAAGTCTGGAGTAGTGCAGCTCCAGTATTGTGTGAGCAGGTCCACGGCATAAAATCTGCCTTTACGGATGAGACGGTCTTTGGCTGCTTAGAGGTTCAAGAATCATCTGAAACGGCTCTGGAGGATATGGCTCGTTTGGCGTACGAGCAAATCTTTGAGTATTGTGCCCAGTCTGGATTTCCCCACCTTTTACGTATGTGGAACTATTTCCCACACATAAATAGAGATCAAAGTGGGCTAGAACGATATAAACGATTTTGTATGGGAAGGCATCAAGCGTTCTCGACGTATTACAAAGATTTTGCCTCCATGCTTCCTGCAGCCAGTGCTGTTGGAACTCAAGATGGCCCTTTCCAAGTACTGTTTTTGGCCGGCAAACAATCAGGAAAGCCTCTAGAGAATCCTCGACAAATTAGTGCCTATGAGTATCCCCCTATGTATGGGCCGGAAAGTCCTTCTTTTTCCCGAGCGACTTTTCATCGAACGGCTAACGGCGGTCAATTGTTTCTTGCGGGGACGGCAAGCATTGTGGGCCATGCCACTCAACACAAGGGGGATTTAGCCAAACAGACTTTGGAGACCTTGTCGAACATTGCTGCGGTCCTGCATCGAGTTCGTCATGAGGAGCTGGAATCCTGTGGCGGGCAATCGGCTGAAGGTCTTTTAAAAGTTTTTGTACGGAATCAAGAAGATATGGGAGAGGTCAAGAAAGTGTTAGAGGCCCATGACCTAGGAAGAGGCCCAATATTGTATCTGCAAGGGGAGATGTGTCGAAAAGAATTGTTGGTGGAAATCGAGGGAATATGGAATTTAGAATTCATTCCTTCTAGGTAATGACAATGCTAGCGTTTTTTCCCCTAATTATTTAACATATTGAATTACTGATTTGATTCCCATACTAAAGGTTTTATCCAGGGATGGGGAATGGAACAACCATGATGGGATGGATCCAATATCCATCCTGCAAATGAAATTACTATAAGGAGGGTTGTCCGATGAAAAGCCGTTCATTGAATCTATTAATCTTTTTAGTCGCCAGCATGGTATTGTTAGGGGGGTGTCGAACCGGACCCCCGGTCTTTAATGTCGAAAATGCGACTATTAACACCGTATCCGGTACAGAACCAAAATTAGAGGATGTTACTCGAGCTATTATAAGTGCAGCTGGAAATTCAAATCCTCCCTGGAATATGCAGGTCATTAAACCTGGGCACATTGTTGCCACGTTACATAATCGTACCCATATGGCTCAGGTAGATGTTGAATACACAACCAAGGGATACAAGATCACCCGAAAAGATTCGGCTGATCTAAATTATGACCCGGAGAAAGGGACCATTCACTCGGGTTACAACAAATGGGTTCAACGTTTGGATAGTAACATTCGAATAAAATTGAATTTGCTGTAAATTTTTTTCGCAAAAGTGAAAAAACCGTCTATGGGTATATAGCCCATGGGCGGTTTTTTTATTGGTGAGATGAATGGGATGAGGCAACCTTTTGAAGGTTGGATCTTTGTTGGGCAAGAGGCTGTCCAAATAGGGCATGATACAAATTTCGGAGTGCTAATCCTTTTGCCAATAGTTTCCCGGCAATCATGCGTGTAATACGGGCAATATCCACTACAGGCCGGAAATAACTGGGTCTGGGGGATTGGCGAGGGTCGGATTCAATGGGAACTGATAGACTCCAAAATCCCAGCTTTGCCCCTTCGACCAAAATTTCACTTTCAAAGACAAAGCTTCTTTCACGGTTTGTGGGAATGTTGAGTTGGGTAATAAGGGACATAGGATAGACCCGGAATCCCGACTGACTATCGGCAATGGGGTGCCCTGAAGCCCATGAAACCCAAAAGTCGGCAATACGATTGGCTAGGATACGGTGCCATGTGTGGCGCGTCCATGGTCTTCGGCGTGCCCCGATAGTGATACGAGAGGAAATCGATTCAGCTCGTGCAATCAGTCGGGGAATATCTGCAGGGGAATGTTGGCCATCACCATCTAACGTCACAACGGCAGTGATGCCGCATTGTTTCGCATATTGAAATCCCTTCCAGAGACTAGCCGCTTTGCCACAATTGGTGCTGTTGTGAAGGACTGTCACCGGCAGGTGTTGTAAGACTTCTGCTGTCTGGTCGGTTGAACCGTCATCGACAACGATCACTGGCTGAACGTGTTGAAGGGATTCCTGGGCGACCGCCAGAATTGTGGTCTCTTCATTGAAAGCTGGGATCACGACTGCATAAATTGGCTGTTGGTCATTCATGAGGCCATGGCTCCGTTCACACCTATAATTTGCCCGGAGAGATAACTCGCTTTTTCTGAAGCCAAAAATCCCACCACGGAGGCGACTTCTTGAGGCTGCCCCACACGTTTCATGGGTACCATACTCTCAATTTGTTGTTCCGTAAATGCATATTCGGTGGAAGGGGAATGGATCAGCCCTGGTGCCACAACATTCACCGTAATGCCCCGAGAGGCGACCTCTGTTGCGAGCGAGCGAGCTGCGCCATGAAGCCCGGATTTTGCCGCAGAATAATTGGTTTGGCCTCGGTGGCCAATCATTCCTGAGAGAGAAGAAATGGCGACGATTCGTCCCCAGCGTGTTCGGATCATAGGAAGTAATAACGGTTGGGACACATGAAAAAATCCGTGAAGCGAGACATCAATTACATCATGCCATTGTTGAGCCGTCATTCCGGCCATAGGTGCATCGTGAAAGATGCCTGCATTATGGACAATTATCTGAATAGGGCCGTTTTCCAGGAGTTGGTTCATGATGAGTTCCGTCCTCTCACGATCTGAAAGGTCGCAATAAATGGATTCGGCTGATCCTCCTGTTTGGATCAATTGCCTTGTAACTTCATCGCATTTTTCCTGGTGGCTGTGTCCATGAACGATAACGTGAAGACCCATCGAAGCCAACTCTTGGCTAATAGCGGTGCCGATTGGACTATTACCGCCTGTGACAAGGGCTCGTTTCATAGGTTGGTCTCGGTCCCTTGAATAAAAATCGAGGCCCGTCCCTGGAGAAGGATGTTTTCGAGTACCTTTATGGAAAAGGTATAGATGAAACTCATGGGTTGCTCGAGTATTAATTTTGCTTCAATAATGAGATCTTCAGGGATTTGTTGAAATGTTGAGCAGTATACCTGAATGTCCCGAATGGCTCCAAGATAACCGATGGAGGCGTTATGTTCGGAAATGTTTTGGGTCAGCCCGACGTGGACCCCCATGGTTTGGGCTGCGTATTCCAACCCTGAGAGCATTTCCAAAGTTCCGTGCCGTCGTAAGGGGTTGTCTTGGTCTCGGTGGGTTGAAGTAAAACAGACGATTGATATTTCATCCCAATCTTCAACAGAAGATAGCAGGCACATATTATGGCCATGTGGGAGGAATTTAGCCAGTTCGAGTTTGGTTAGGGCAGGCATGGCTGGTGATCAATGCGAAGTTGAAGATTATCTAAAAAATCCACATAGACAGAATCAGCCAGCTTTAGGGTCATATTTCGTAAGAGTGGAAGACTTCGTGCTGCAGGATTGCCCAACCGTAATCGTTCTAATGAGGAGTGCGCCATCGTCGTGGGTACGTGGTTCGAGGGTGTTGGCAGGAGGGTGATATTTAACATAGACACGCTATTCGGTAAAGACCGTTTGCTCAGCACAAAAGCCACAGCGAATGGAGCAAGAAGTGGTCGGGTGTCATGCAACGGAAAGGGAGCAGGTGTATCATACGTGACGAACAGGACACTTTCTTCCTGGTCCGCAGACAGCAATGTGACCGCTTCCAGCAATCCTCCCCCAAATGATGAATCATAACACGCCAGGCTTGTGGACGAACGTTGCGACCCAGAGGCAATGCTCCAATACCCGGCGGCCGCATTATGAACGGATTGATGAAATAAGGTTGGGGAAACAAGAGGGGTGGGAGATTCTAATGACTGGCAAATCTTGTGGAGGATGCCGACTTCCCCTCCCGATGAGGCAAACACAGTAGCCATTGTTTTTGGATCAAGCTGACTATGTTGCACAGCTTCCTGGGCGACTTGTAGTGACCATCGAACGACATCGCTACTCCGGCGACATTCATTTGCGGGTAGGATCGAGGGCATGGGGTCTGGCATCACGGAGTCATCATAGGGTTTCTGTTCTTTAAACAGCAGTTGGCACGATTCCCAATTTGTAATCCCTGGTCCAAGTACCCCCACGCTATGAACAACCATCTTCATCTGCGTTTTCCTAATATTAAGGTGCAGTTGTTTCCACCAAATCCGAAAAAATTGCTCATGATGTGTTGGATCGGCCGTTCCTGATTGTGGACCAGGATTTGACTAGAGAAGGTGGGATCGACCGTGCTGGTATTTAGACAGCCCGGTAGAAAACCATGTTCTAGGCAGAGATCTCCCAATACGACGGCAACGGCGCCCGCCGCGCCAAGTGTATGCCCCGTCCAGCCTTTCGTAGAACTGCAAGGGGTTGAATTCTGGAACATGGTGGCAATGGCGCGGTCTTCGGTTTGATCATTCGCTACGGTCGCGGTTCCATGCATGTGAATATAGTCGATATCGGATGGGGAAAGAGCGCTACGATCTAGTGATGCCTGCATGGATAGGAGGGCACCTTGGCCGGTAGGATGAGGGTGAGACATATGGTAGGCATCGGCACTTTCCCCATAGCCCAACAATACGGTGTTTGGCTCTTTTTTGTTGATGTTACTTTTTTCTAAAAACACAAAGGCTGCTGCTTCTCCAATCGTTAAACCGTCCCGATTAGCATCACAGGGACGACAGGGTCCTTGGGCAGTTAATTGCAAGGCTGAAAATCCGTATAAGGTGGTGAGGCAGAGACTATCCACTCCACCAACAACAACAGCTTCGCAAAGTCCTGATTCGATATACCGTGAAGCTGTTGCAAAGACTTTGGCGCTCGAGGAACAGGCAGTAGAAATGACTACGGCTGGGCCAGTGAGCCCAAGATATTTTCGAACAAAATGTGCGACGGAAAAGGTATCTTGGGTATACTCACCTCTTGGGATAAAGGTGGCTGGGAGCTTTTTGGTGACGGGGTCTTTTTTTTGATAGGCATGCTCCGTTTCCAGGATTCCTGATGTGCTTGTTCCAATGAGTACTCCGATCCTATGGGCACCGTACCGTCGGCGAGCCGCGGCTATCTGGTCGTCAAAGCCATCTTGTTGAAGGCCTAATAACGCTAATTGGTTGTTTCGGCATGTGAAATGGCTAAGGCTGGATTTCAGTGAAACCTCCTCAACTCCTTCTACTTTTCCCATGTAAGTTGGAAGTTTTCTCCCTTCGAAGTCACACGGCTGCAGCCCGGATTGTCGTTCCCGTAGCGCGGAAAAATGAGCGTGTCTCCCACGCCCAATTGAGGAGACTATTGTGGCATGTCCGAAGTAAAGAGGAGTCATGCGGAATGATTATGCTGAGGACTTGAGTGTCAGAAAGTGTGAAAGAGGAAGGGGATGGAGGGTTTCAGTGACGCCAAGGAGTTGGTTGGCTTGTTCCTGGCAGCGATTAAATATCTCATGAAGTCGGGAAAAAAATTGACGGGGAGTTTGCGGTTGCCCAACTTCTTCCAACCATTCGATTCCTTCTACAGCATTGGTAAATTGTCCAAGGTTTCCTTGAAAGTACGTTTTGGTGTGATGAAGGTGCTGTTCAACTTTTTGAAAAAGTTGGGAGAAATTCGAAAGGGCATTGAGCACGGTATCCTGTTCCTGAATTTTCTCAGTGAGAAACTCCTGGTTGAGATGTAAATCTTGCATAAACTCTGAAAGCCAGATGTGATAATACGATGGGAAATCTAATTGCCATTTCAATTTGAGGAGTTCATAGCTACCAAAGAGGGAATAAAGGTTACGATACAGACGCATACTGGCTTCAAAACGAAAGTCCATGTACGCGTTTGATTGATCAACCAGATCATGCAATTTCTTTTTCGAAATTCCTTCTTCTTCATAGCGAATTATATTTGTCAGAAAATCGTTTTCCAAGGCAATAAAATCAGACCCGGGGCTATAAAATGGATCAGAAAATGCGGCTGCTTCGCCTGTGAGCCCCCATCGGTTGTGGCTAAAATATTGTCGGGTCCCATAGGTCAAATTTTGAAAACTGCCAATGTCCAGGAGGGTGGCCTCTTGGAGGAGTGACCAGGCTGCACTGTGCTGTTTTAGAAAGCTCAAAAACCCTTCTTGTTTGCACAGACGATCCTGCCATCCGGCTGTTCGTTCCATCACGATTCCCACGCTGACGATTTCCTGACTAATTGGAATAAACCAAATCCAATATCCTGGATAACAAAAATGGGTGGTTGAGGTGTGTCGGCTGGTGCCGTTTACCCGCTGTCGGAATGTCTCCGGACCGACTTCGTCTAAGTTGATTACATTTTTGAACCGTCCCCATACAGCGGCCATAGAATGGTGCGACTCGGGGATACGCAAATTCTCCTGCTTCGCCAAGACAGAGGATCGGCCACTGGCATCAATGAGCCATCGACACTGTCCATTCCATTTTTTGGCGTTGGTTTCCACTGAAAATTGATGGGGATTGGAAGTAGAACTCAATTGGATATCAAAGACCCGACTTCCCAGGTGAAGTTCCACGCCGTCTTCTTGGTTCATTTTGAGAAGATCAGTTTCTAGACGTGAACGATCCAGTTGAAACGCTTTGAAAAAGGGGTGTTCGGTTCCGCCGATTTCACTCATCTCAATAAGGGGAGCTTGCCGGTTTTCCTGGTCAAAGAAAAACCGCAGGCCGTTTTTCACAATGTGATGATCCGTCAAATAGTTCTCAAGACCAAGCCGCCTTGTGAGGTAATTCCCGGTGATTTCAACCGTGGATTCTCCTACTTTAAATGATGTGGATTGACGTTTTTCAAACATCCCAACGGTAAGATGAGGGAAGGTCTGCCGGAGTTGTCGAGAAAGCAAGTTTCCGGCAAGGCCTGCACCAAGAATGGCGATATCAAGATGATGTCGGGGCATGAGTCAAGCCTTAACAGAAACCAATATTAAACAAGGAAATTACGATGGGAAGCAAAACCTTTCTTCCCCTTCTTATTTCAACAAGAATTTATTTGAGCATAATCAAGCTTCCGTTTGGAAGCAAGATGGTAAGAGCATGTCATTCATTTTCAGGGGAAGAAGCAAAGTAGCTTAAGAAAATCAAAATAAGGTAGATGGGTACTCGCCAAATCTTATGATGTGAGGTTATCCAACAGGAGATGTCGTCTGGTCCCTCTCTCTGTCTGATGGGGTTTTGAGAAGATCGTTAGCTTGTTCGAAACTGCGACGGAATATTTCTCGGAGCCGGGTCACCGACTGCTGAGGAGTCAGAGGTTGTCCCACTTCTTTGATCCAGTCTATGCCTTCGAAGGCATCTGTGAAATTTCCAAGGTTTGCCCGATACAAGGACTGGGTTGCCTGAAGATGTCGTTCTACTCGTTTAAAAAGCTGCGAGAACGTCGAAAGGGAATTGAGAGCTTGCTGTTGTCCCTGAACCTGATTAGCGAGGAATTCGTGGTTGAGATGAAGGTCCTGCATAAATTCCGAAAGCCAGATATGATAGTACAACGGTAGATCCCATTGGAATTTCAATTTGAATAACTCATAGCTGCTAAGTAGGGAATAGAGGTCACGATATAAATAGAGGCTAGCCTCATAACGAAAATGCATGTAGGCGTTGGAAAGATTGACGAGACGGTGCAGTTGTTGAGGGGAGGTACCTTCGAGTTCATGGCGAATCAGATTTGTGAGGAAATCATTTTCCAAGGAAATAAAGTCTGACCCGGGACTGTAGAACGGGTCAGTGAAGGCTGCGGCCTCACCGGTTAACCCCCATCGATGTTGACTGAAGAATTGTCTCGTTCCATAGGCCAGATGCTGAAAGCTGCCGATATCTAGCAGTTGGGCTTCTTGGAGGAGTGACCATGGTGCATGGTGTTGTTTGAGAAAAACCAAGAACCCATTGGGCTTCCTGAGCCCTTCCTGCCATCCGGCTGTTCGTTCCATGACCACTCCCACACTGACGACTTCCTGACTTATGGGGATGAACCAAATCCAATATCCGGGATAGCAAAAATGGGTGGTTGAAGTGTGCCGTCGGGTGCCGTTTACTCGTTGGCGAAATGTCTCCGGACCGACTTCGTCTAAGTTGATTACATTTTTGAAGCGTCCCCATACAGCGGCTACAGAGTGCCGTAATTCCGGAATTCGTAAATTTTCTTGTTTGGCGAGGATTGAGGATCGGCCACTGGCATCGATGAGCCATCTGCATTGGATTTGCCATTTTTTTGAGGGGGATTCTGTGGAAAATTGATGAGGGGAGGAATCGTGGCTGAGCTGAATATCAAAGACCTGGGTTCCCAGGTAAAGTTCCACCCCGTCCTCTTGATTCATTCGTAGGAGGTCAGCTTCCAACCTAGAGCGATCAAGTTGATAACTCTTGTATAGAGGTGGAGTGATTCCCCCAATTTCACTCATTTCAATCAAAGGAGCTTGACGATTTTCTTGGTCAAAGAAAAACCGAAGGCCATGTTTCAGGAAATGATGTTGGGCTAGATAATTTCCCAGACCAAGTCGTCTGATCAGGTAATTCCCTGTCACTTCCACAGTGGACTCTCCCACTTTAAATGAAGTGGAATTATTTTTTTCAAACATCCCGATCTTTAGGTGAGGGAAGGTTTGTCGGAGTTGCCTCGCTACTAGGTTGCCGGCAAGGCCAGCTCCAAGTATGGCAATATCAAGGTAATGCCGTGGCATAACCAATTAGGTTGCCTCTTGAATTAGGGTTGGTGAACACATTGCGGCAAAGAGAAAACAACTGAGCGAGCCAAAGAATGCTGTTAAGCCAATACCTTGAAGAACCGGCGTCTGTGAGCAAGCTAACAATCCAAATACCGCAATAGTTGTAAGACTGCACACCATGATGGCTGAAATCGTTTGCTGACGTTCGACGACGGTGTTATGGGCCCGTTGAAAAAAAAGGGTGTAATCTAATCCAATACCAAACACCAACAATAAGGCAGCCAGGTGAAATAAGGACAGGCGTTCGCCAAGGGCATGAAGGATACTGAGGTCGAGCAGGATTGCCCCAGCAATGGGAAGTAAGACCGTGGCGACTCTGGTAAGGGAATGTAATCCAATGCCCAAAATTGTCATCAAACAACCAAGTCCAATCACTAAGTAGGTCATGACTTCTTGTCGGTAGGTGGTGACCATATGGTTTGATTCATATTTCAAATCCAGATAATGCACAGATGGAAGTGTCTCGGTACGTATAGCTTGCTGAATGGCCTTTCGATTCTTCACATCACGTATGAGAATTGTTCCTACCCATTGATCGTTAAGAGGATACAGCAGTGACCGGATTTTTTTTTCTAAGGGAGTACCATGAATGGTTTCAATTTCCAATGGTGCCAGATTTTTTGTCGCGGTCATGCTTTGGACAAACGGATCAAATAGTCCAGGCTTAAATGGCAAATCCCGTTGGGCTTCTTTGAGATAGCTTCGTAGGGTGTTTTGATCGGGTAAGGCGTCCTGTCTTAATTGTTGTAATCGAATGCTGGGAAGATAATCGGCGGCCATTTCATATCCGGCCATATGTCCGTGATTGACTAGCTGCTCTAAGGTCAGTTTGAGGCCTTCACTCTGTTCTAAAACTTGTTGGGCATCTGGTGCCACCACCACGATCATGTCTCGCACAGCTGGCGCACCGAGGTCTTTTCGTAACCAGGCATCCTGATCGCGCAGTTCTTTGGGAACCGGGCTGAGATTAGCGATATCCATCTCCCAAAATGGTTTTTCTGACCAGACCAAATACGATAAGGACATAATCATGATAATAGGCATAACCACAATGGCAGGTTTAGTTCCCACGAATTGAAGCGGGAGGTATGAGGCCCAGGAAATAGGCTTTGTCACTTTCCTAGGAACTAGGACAGGAAGGAGCCATCGTGTTGCTGCGGCTGCCGTTAAAAGGCCGACGATGGCAAATAGTCCCAATTGTGAGAGGCCAGGAAAGCTTGAAAATAACATAGCCCCATAGCCGATTGCTGTGGTGGTCGCGCCTAATCGAATGGTGGGCCAGACTCCCATGATGGTTTTTCTGGCCGAACGGCCAGCTTCCAGATGTGCACAGGCATGGAGGGGATAGTCAATTGCGACACCTATTAAGGTGGCACCAAATGCCAAAGTCATGCCATGGATGAAACCAAATACCCAGAAGACGGTAATCCCGGCTACGAGCAGACCCGTGACGAGAGGCACAAGACTGAGGCAGAGAATCGTCAATGATCGGTAGGTGACCAAGAGCAGCGCAATGACGAATCCTGCGCCAAGCGTAGAAAGCCAGGTTGCGTCTTGCTTAATCACCTTTCGTGATTGGACGGCGAAAACCGACGGGCCGGAACGGATTAAGGTCAGGGATGATGAGGGTGAGACCTTGGTCTGAATTTCTTCCATTGTCGTGGTTAAAAATGTTTGGATGGCCTCTTGGGCATCGAGATCAAAGCCTCCTACGGCTGTCTCGGCGACAAGCAACGCCACCGGTCGATCTGCAGAAAACCAGACGCCATGAGCGATCTTGACTATATTGGCTGTTCTCCATTGGTTGAGTAGGCTTTGGAAGGCTCCCGTGGGATCTTCAGGGATTCGTTTTTTGAAAAACGAGGGGAGGGGATTCGCGATGTCTTGGAGTCGATGTTGCAGGCTTTCACGTAAACTTTTAGTGGTGAATTGATCAGCAGACACCGTAGGGCTGAGAAGATATCGGTATTGATACAGAAGGTCATGATCGAGAGCAGGTTGAGTCTGTTCACCATTGTAGACGTGAAGAAATTTCCCATGGTTCCGCATGGCCCTTGCGAGTTTTTTGCTCGCTTTTTCCAGGATAGAAGGTTCTGCTCCTTGGATTCCAAGAAGGAGGATCCGTGAAGTAGGGCCCGACTGTAGTTGGTCCACGAATAATTGTTGTGAGAATGATCCCGAAGATGGAAGTAGGAGTGGCAATTCTGTCTGTATCGGGATAGAGGTGACCGCAAAGGCGGAACCGAGTGTGATACTCGCAAACCAAAGCAACCAGGGGGTGAAGGGAATCTTTCTCACGGCACCGGTAGGTCAAGTTGAAGTTCGGAGCGGTCGCCGTTCTTTTCCTCTATTGAAATAGTATGAAGGTGTGTACTGCTTCCGGCGAGACGAATGCATTCCACGCCGTCTTCCTCCCCGTCTTCTTCATTTTGAATAATTGGAGCAAGATGTAATGTCCAAGCTGGCAGGGTGCCGGCTACCGAAATCTCAAAGAATTTTTGTAGTGTGTGTTTGTTGTTGTTAAAGATAGCTCTCAAGCCTTCAATCAGAATGGCTAAAGCTGGATAGTCTTCAAGAGAAAAGGTCTGGGAAATTTCCCGTGCAGGATTTTCATAAAGCAGGCTGTTCCCATTGATGATAAAAGATTCTTCAGTAGGGATCCGCACATGTTTTTCCAAACGGTCCGGTGGGAAAAAGAGGAGTGTTCCTTCTTTATGTGAAGGGGTCATGAGCATGCCTGAATAGTAGGTTTCATGAAAGGTCTGCTCAAAGAGGGTTGACTGTTCCAGGCTTTTCAGCACTACGTCTAAGCTTACTGGGCTCTCATTATTCGGAGTAGGCTGTTCGGTGTTTCCCCAATTCTCGCAGGCATAGGAAAGTGCGAGCGACCCAGGTAGGAAAAGTGCACAGCAGGCAAGGCTCCAAACGAAAGTCTTACTTATCTGTTTCCCAAAAGTCATAAAAATTAAACCAATTATTGGGGGCCATTTGGCAATAGGTTTCTAAGCGAAGGGCATAACGCTGTGTCCATTCCTGTAAGCCTTGGGCGCGATTATCTCTTGGGATCGTGATTGCTTCTGCAAATAATTCGAAATAAATATCGTACTGTCCGTCCCCGCGATACAGACAAAAAAATAACACGACAGGCACTTTGAGGATACTGGCTAGTAACATTGGGCCCGAGGGGAATTGAGCCGAATGACCCAAAAAATTACAGAACACGACCTTTTCATCTTTAAGCGGGCGATCACCAAGCATGCCGACCAGTCCTCCAGCATCCAAACATTCTTTGGCTCGTAACATGGTATCGGGTTCGCCTACTGGAATAATACAATCCAACATGGTGGGGTCGAGTTTTCCGAGAACTTCATTGAGAATAGGTGCGTTCTCTTGGTGCATAAGCAACTTGATGGGAGCATTTCTGGTGGCTAAACCCGTGGCTCGAAGAATATCAAAACTCCCTAAGTGGGAACCGAGCAGAATACAGCCTTGTTTACGATCGACTCGGTCAAGGAGTATATCTAAATCGCGGATGTTCAAATCGAATTCGTCTCGTCGGTTGGCCAAAATAAACGTTCTATCTAAAAGGGTTGAGGCGAAGGCATGATACTGGGAAAACAGATCTTTGAGGGTCACTCGACGCTGTAACACACGTCGTAAAAAGGCCTTAATACCTTTGCTGGCGTTCCAGGAAAACAAGACATAATATGTGCAAATGGGATACAACAACGCCCGAGCGGTCTTTCGTCCTATGCGAAGGGCGACCCACAGCATGAATTGGTAGGCCCAACGATTCCCTCTTTCCCGCTGAGCGAGCCAACGTTTACTCATGGTTCTGAGAGAGAGGTTTGATCAATTGCTTGAAAGATGAATTGACCAGACACAATTCGTCTGGTTCCGATCTGGCAGAAAAAGGTGATGACCTGCGCGGGAAGGAGATCGAAATGAAGCTGTACTAATTCGTTGGGACGAAGCGGAGAATGAAATTTTACCACCGGGACGTTGGAAATTCTCAAGGGATGCCCGAGTGATTGGCAAATAGATTCAAGAATTTCCCCTAAAAGGACGACGCCGGGAACGATAGGGTTTCCGGGGAAATGTCCAGACAATGAGGGGTGAAATGGGTCAATGAGGAAGTTTTTTTCAATGGTCATTGAGGGTATGGTGGGTTCGGTGAACTGGTTACATTTGGTTGTGCTCGCATGAGGGTTTCGGCGTCCTTTTTGAGGAATTTACCAGTATGGGTTCGAGGAAGCGAATCAATTAGGTAAACGGGGCGTGGCAAAAACACCGGCGCAATTTTTGTTCGGAGTTCGGAAAGGATAGACTCAGATGTTTTTCCAGGCGCAACGACAAAAGCTACCAAGCGTGTGACCGATTCTTCATTTTCCTCTGGCATGAAAAATGTCCCATCCACGACTCCGTCAAGAGAGAGGATTTGCGCATTCAAGGCATCTAAGGATGCACGATGTCCACCAATATTTATAAGATGAGTGGGTCGCCCTTTCAAACTAAATTGCTGAGCTTTTTCGGATTGAATGGTATCAGGAATAGGGATGGGCTCAGGGTAATAGGGTCCGCTAACTGCAAAGTCGTCTGGGCTGGACTCGAGGGACAGACCGGACAACAAATTCCAATGATCTTCCTGAGTTGGTTGTCGGGTGGCGATGGTGCCGGCTTCTGCGAAACCATAAATCTCGACCATCGTCGTATGAAGCAATTCTTCTACTTGTTGAGCGAGGTGTTTGCTAAGGGGAGCGGTGGCGGACAAAGTATAGGTCACTTCTGGAAACTGAGATTGAGCCATCACGCAGGCGCGGAGATGAATAGGCGTAGAAACTAAGATGCGGGGTGGGAGTGGCTCCAGCAATACAGACGCAATGTCTTCTGGGAAAAAGGGACGTTCTGAATGAATTGCCCACCCTTGTTGGAGTGGGAGCATTATAGAAGTTTCCAACCCATACATATGTTGGTGAGGAACGGTTGCCACAATGGTAGGCTGGCTACCTTGGGAAAGAGCGAGTCGTTCTCCTGTTTTTTTGGCAATTTGGACCATCGATCCCCAAGATTTCGGATTTGGGCGTGGGGTGCCAGTGGTTCCGGACGTAAATGCTATGGCCGCAACATGGGAATCTGAAAATTGGGGATTCTCTATTATTGATGTTGGATCAGGGCTCGAATCTAAATTGAGAATCAGGCTCTCCACTTCTTCGATTTGCTGTGGGGTATCAAGTAGGACATAACAATCGGGAAATTCCCGTGAGAGTTTTTGTACCATATCAGGTGATGGCGTGGGTGGCAGCAACGTTGTTTGGTTATGGCAAAGACTGGCAGCAAATCCCACTAAAAACGCATAGCGATTTTGACACATATTTACGACATAACGCTTGTGAGGTAATTGATCAAGAACGAAGTCTATATGCGATAAAACCGTGCGAGCAGACATGGGTTTACCGTGATGCCAAGCGACGGTGTTATGGGGTTGATAGGGACCGAGAAAGGGGGAGCACACCATAGATTTGAGTGAATTTATGGGTTTTTTCAGGGTGGATCTTCTTGATAGAAAACGTGTCTCAATGTGATGGTTGCCTCAGGAAAAGGCAATGGTCTAGGGATTGACTTTTTTAGAATTGAGGAAAATTTGTACGCATGTTAGTTAAGTTGTTGTCCGGTTCTTCTGAACAGCTTCACAGAGAGAGCGGAGGGATGCGAATATTGTTGTATTATCTGGATCATCAGATCGTAATTTGTACCCGTAATGTTGATGAATCACCAATGCAATTTCTAGTGCATCAATGGAGTCTAATCCTAACCCTTCCCCAAATAATGGGTCTAGGGGTGGAATTTCTCCAGGTTCTACCTTCAAGTTCAATGTGGTCACAAGAAGTTGAGCAATTTCAGTTTCAAATGGTGACTGGTCAGACAACGAATGTTCCTCCATGAATCGGATTTGTTATGTCATATGCAGCTCATACCGATTGTCCTGTTTGGGTCCAGAGATGTCAATATGAGGGTATCCAAAGAAAGAAAATGATAGAAGGTGCTTTGTTTGAAGCCACAAAATTCTGTTAGTACAGTACGAATCCGATTATGGCCAGGTAATAATGTGGAACGGGGATATCAGTCATCGGCTGAAGAGGACTTGACACCTTTCGGGTGGCTCCGTAGGGTGACCCTTAGACAGGCATGACTGTATCCTGAGTTGTGCACCGTCAATCCCTCTACCCTTTTTTCTTTTTCCCACATTCGTCGAGCCTGCATGGCAAATACAAACCTCATTTCTTGGGCTGCTCGATGAAATCCAATCAATCATTTCGTGTGGTGCTCATTAAACCCTCTCATTACGATGATGAGGGATACGTCATTCAATGGGGACGGCCCGCGCTTCCCTCAAACAGCCTGGCAACTTTGAATTCCCTCGTGATGGACTGTGTAGCACGACAGGTGTTGGGCCCAAATGTCACTATTCACGTGGAGACCTATGATGAAAGTCATTTCACCATCCACACGAAGCGAATTATCAAGCGCATTCGCAAGGGTTTGGGAGGCATGATCGGTTTTGTCGGCGTGCAATCCAACCAATTTCCACGCTCACTGGATTTAGGAAAGGTCTTTCTTCAGGCCGGTATTCCTGTGGTTATTGGGGGCTTTCATGTGAGTGGATGTTACGCGATGTTGAAAGAAATGCCTCCGGATATTCAACAGGCTTTAGCGGATGGGTTTACCCTCGTTGCGGGTGAAGCCGAAGGGCATTTAGAGACGATTCTCAAAGATGCCTATGAAAAACGCTTGAAGTCTTCCTATAATTTTTTAAACAACACACCAGTATTAGAAGGTGCCACGGCTCCCTTCCTCCCTGCCAGGTTGGTGAAGAAAACCTTTCGACGCCTCTCCAGTTTTGATGCTGGGCGCGGGTGCCCTTTTCAATGCAGCTTTTGCACCATTATCAATGTGCAAGGCCGAACGTCCCGGTCTAGGTCCGCTGATGATATCGAGGCATTGATTCGGGAAAATCTTCGGCAAGGCATTTGGCGATTTTTCATTACGGATGATGATTTTGCTCGGAATAGGAGTTGGGAGTCTATTTTAGACAGAATAATTCATCTCCGGGAAGAAGAAGGTTTTCGGCTTTCCCTTATCATCCAAGTTGATACGATGTGTCATAAAATTCCTCGGTTCATTGAGAAAGCTGTACGAGCGGGATGCCATAATATTTTTATTGGTTTGGAAAGCCTGAATCCTGAATCGTTGGTCGGGGCGAAAAAACGGCAGAACAAAATCGGGGAATATCGAAAAATGTTACAAATCTGGAAAAACCATGGCTGTACCACCGTGGGTGGCTACATTCTTGGGTTTCCGGCCGATACGCCAGAGAGCATTGCCCATGATATTGAGATTATCAAAAAAGAACTTCCTGTTGATATCGTAGAATTTTTTATTCTGACGCCCTTGCCGGGTTCTGAAGATCATCAACAACTCTATGAACGGGGTGTGTGGATGGAACCGGACTTAAATGTCTATGATTTATTACACGTCACCATGGCACATCCGCAGATGACCAAGATGGAATTAGCCGAGGCCTATCGTATGGCATGGCAAAGCTATTACACATGGGATCATATGGAGACCCTGATGCGTCGAGCGGCTGCGACGGGGGAACCAGTCGTCAAGCTCATGTTTTTATTATTGTGTTTCTATGGGTGCATCATGTTTGAGAACATACATCCGTTAGAAGGCGGCGTGGTTCGGTGGCGGGGTCGGAGGTCTCGCCGTCCAGGCATGCCCAGGGAATCTGCCTGGATATTTTGGCCTACCCAGATTTGGGGTGCATTCACAACGGGATGGCGATGGTGTGCATTGGGGTGGAAGCTGAATCAACTTCGAAGAAAGGTTGAAAATGATCCTTCCAAGCTCCAATACTCTGATGTGTCCCTTTTGTCCTTCCCAGAGGAGTCTGAAGATCAACTAGATTTGTATCAGACTTATAATCCTCTTCTTACCGTTAAACGTCTCGCAAAATAAAAGATCAGCATCGTTCGTCTCGTGCTTGTCCAATCACTGGGAATAAGGAAAAACTTTGATAAGCTATCTTGATGTTGTAGATAAAACCAGAATCTTGGAGGGACGATGAAACGATTAGCTTTGAGATATCTGCTTAGCGTTGTGATTGGGCTAGGGATTGTTGGGGGGGTCTCAAAAATCGTCGAGGCCAAAGGCATCGATTCTGATGATTCAGTGGTCATTTCTGGTGGCGGAGGGATTTTTTATCCCTTTAACGGCAAGTCCGGTTTCAATGCGGTTGTTCAAGCCGCAGGAAAAATTTCTCCTCAGGAACGCCTAGGTGTTGAATTGGAATACCGAAATTACGAAACAGAGCTCTTTAATGCCAAAGACATTGATACGCAGTCCTATATTGTGCGGGGGATTGGCCAGTATTTTTTTCGGCCTCATGGTATCTCTCCATACCTTGGTCTTGGTATCAACTTTGCCATCAATGTGTTTGACGGAGACGAAATTGAAAGAAAAAGATCTTCGATCAATATTACACAGGGTTGGGGCTTTGGATATGGGATCATGGGAATGGCGGGGGTTGAGTTCCCCATAGGAAGTGCAGCTTTTTTTCTGGAAGGACGAGCGAGCGGGGACTTTCAATTGACCCGTTTTAAGAATCGATCTGGAAAGAATAGACTCAGATTTGAAAGTTTAAGTGGGCTAACTGGAATGGGTGGTATTCGGATGCGATTTTGACAAAGTAATTTTGTCACAAGTCCTAGGCGTTTAGACTTTTCTTACATATAAAAAGTTTCCCAGTTGTTGTATTGATCCAATTCGGGAATTTATCAAATTATTGCTGAAGCTTCGTAGTACTCGGCAACGTTGCAGCTTTTTCCCAACCCACCGTGCCGCCAAATCCCTCAGATTTGTCTTGAACAGGTTCACTATTGGTCTTCTTTGTTTTAACAGTCCTCTAGTTGAGACAGGTGCATTCGAAGCTAAGCATCTTCATAGGGACTCCTAATGGAGATAGCCTGGATACTCCGAAATGACGAACGAAACTCATTTCATTTTTCCATGATCTTGCATTATTATAGAGGGCTATTTTCAAAGAGATAGGGAACAATTTCGAAAAGGGGAATTCCGAAGGACCGTCCCTGGATGTAACTTTAACTGGTTATTCCCCAAGCACATAGATTGCCATGTCACACAACAAAGCATTTTGATTGCCAATTCCAAAACAAGCATAGTGCAAAGTTATTTCACAAAACTTTTTCGCATTCAAACCTAAGAAAATCACCATGGTGATTGAAAAAATCTTTGGAACATGTATACGAAACATTCCATCGACAGAGAACGTCCTCTATCTCACATTTGATGATGGTCCACATGAATATTGCACTCCCACGGTTCTCGACCTTCTTGCGCGACATCAGGTCCAAGCCACATTTTTTGTCGTGGCCGAAGCCTTACAAAGAAATCTTTCCGTGGGTCGCTCGATTGTGGCCCAGGGGCATCATCTGGGCAATCATTCTTTAGACCACAAATATCATCATTTCTTTGGGAATGATCGTTACCTCAAGAAATGGGTAGGGCGCGCCCGAGACTTCATCGAGCAGTCACTTCAAGTGCAAACCATTGGATTTCGATCACCCTTAGGAATTCAGACTCCTCATTTGAGAATGGCATTACGAGACCTACAATATCCATTGGTCCATTGGAATCAACGGTTTTTCGATACGCAAAGAGGACTTCCTCGAACCGCAATTTTACATAGAGTTCCCCAGTTTCAATCTGGGGACATCCTTCTGCTGCATGACACGCATATCAAGTATGGCCATTCATTTCTTGAGGGGTTGGAATTCTTAATCACCTACACAAAAAAAGTAGGATTTACCTTCAAAGTCATTCCCAGCGATTTAGTTCCTTCCAATTTGGAGGTCACTGCTCGTTGTCTATAAATTTCGTAGAAACTCAGGGGGAAACATGCTGGTTGTCCATCGATGCTTACGATAACTGTCCCCTGCCTCCCCCCCCCCCTCATGGTGATCACTGAGACAACTGATTGCTCCAAGGGCAGTTCTTTGGTATGGTTTTAATCTAGTAATACCCCTGTCTGAAATTCATCCGGCCCTCTTTACGAAGTTAAATTGGGAAAACGCATGTGAGAGCAACTGACTCAAATGTCCGATATGCCGATGGTGTATCCGGCCAACTCTTTTTGGTCCCGTAAGCCAGTTGAACGATTTATGAATCCTTGCCCATTTAATCAAAATCGTGTTGCAGGAGACTCGTTATGGCCATAACAAATTCTCTACTTCAGATCGACAAACGTGAGGTGAGTAGTTGGGGCAACAACTTACTGGATACACAGCAGGCTAAAGATAGTGTGAAAAGGAAAATTTTGCTGATTCACCCAATGGGAGAATGCTGGATAGCAGGTGAGAAGGATGTATCGCGTATCGCGAATATCATGCCGCCTCTAGGACTCTGTAGTCTAGCCGCCTGGGTTGAACAACATGGTCACCAAGCTTTCATTCACGACTGTTATGCCCACCCAGGTGACTATGAGAAGATTTATGATTTTGTGCGGACAGAGCAGCCCGAGTTTGTCGGTGTTACCGCGACCACTTCAGCTTTTCTCGAGGGTATACGTATCACGGAAAAAATTAAAGCCATCGCACCCAACACCACCATCGTTTATGGCGGTGCCCATATCTCTGCCCTTCGTGAATCGTTGATGAAAGATTACCCGGTGATTGATTATGGGGTTGTGGGTGAGGGGGAGAATACGCTGCTTTTTTTAATGCAACAAGATCTGAAGGGCTCGGAGGCTCCAGGGCCTTTTGAGAAGCATGGTCTGTTATATCGCCAGGATGGCCAAGTGGTTTTTACCGGGTTTCTTCCACGCCAGGAGGCCCTCGATTTAGATACCTTGCCTTACCCCGCGTACGAAAAATTGGCCGGTTTCCCTGAAGCGTATAACCTGCCTATCTTTAATTATCCGAAAGGGCCGGGCACCACCATTGTCTCTAGTCGTGGCTGTCCCTATACCTGCTCGTATTGTGATCGAACCGTTTTTAAATCGTCTTTTCGTTATAATGCACCTGCCTATATGTTGAAAATGTTGCTCCAACTAAAAGAGCGCTATGGTATTCGCCATATCAATTTTTATGACGATCTTTTCACCCTGCACAAAAAACGAGTGTTGGAGTTCTGCAATTTAATGATTGAGAGCAAGACCGGAGTTACGTGGAATTGTGCCGTTCGCGCGGAACATATTGATCTTGATTTATTGAAGTTAATGAAAAAGGCTGGTTGCTGGATGATAAGTCTGGGTATTGAGACCGGTGATCCCGAGTTGTTGAAATTGCACCGTTCCAATTCCGATCTGGATATGATTCGGAATAAGGTGAAACTCATCAAACAAGCAGGGATTCGTACTAAGGGGCTGTTTATTTTGGGGCTCCCAGGAGAGACGGAAGAAAGTATCGAACGTACCTTTAATTATGCATTAGAGTTGCCCCTAGATGATCTGAATTTGGCCAAATATACGCCATTTCCAGGTGCCCCGTCCTACGAAGGGGTGCGGGAGCATGGCACGTTTAATGAAGACTGGGAGTTAATGAATTGTGTCAACTTTGTGTTCATTCCCAATGGATTGACCAAGGAGCGTATGGAGGTGCGGTACAAGGAGTTTTATTATCGTCATCATCAACGATTTCATATTCTATTCGACTACTTTACGATGTTGTGGCGTTCACCAAATAGTTGGTATCGACTATTACGCAATTTAAAAGATTTCTGGCATGTTAGAAAGAGTTTTATCGCAGGCATACGAGAGAATACAGAAACAGAGTGTCAGCAGGGTTAAAATTTGCTTCCCCGATCCCTTCCTTAGCCTGAAGGACAGAGCCAGCGTATAACCTTCTTTTCTTAAAGGGTTCCCACACAAAAAATTGCTTTCCCTTTTCGCATCTTCGCTTCATGATAGCTTGGACAAGTCTTAATTCGCACCATTTCTCCTTTAGACTCCACTACTTCTGCGGTTTTCCTCCTTCAGGTCACAAAATTTTTTCGGTTCGACTACCATACCTTATGAAAGCAATCTTCTATTGTCACTTATAGATCTAAACACTTTCATTAGAGCAGGCTAAGGGTATGCAAGTTGATTTTGTAAGCGAACGCTTAGACGACTTTTTTGTGAGGTTGTTGGTTCAGGTGGTATGTGCACCTATACAATGCGCGAGCAATGGGATAGGCAGACAAGAAACTGGAGACAAAAGCTGCAGAATTAAGGCTAGGGAAAGGATGATGGATAACTAAGAGGATCGTTTATTAGTTTAGGGTTTGCGCCCTGAATAGTCCCTGAGTAATCCTCCGAAGAGGGTATATTGCTGGCTTTGAACGAAGCCGGCTTCTTCAAGTGATTGGAGAATGGTCTCAGGTGGAACGCACGTTTCAATCGTATCCCAATAATATTTCATGAGCTTGTGAGCATGTGGGTTTTTGGTTCCAAAATGCGCCATCCATGGGACAATCTGTTTTAAAAAGAGTTTGCTTATCTGATAGGGAAGAGAGGAATCAGGCCTCGAGATTTCTAAGATAAGGACTTGCCCCTCAGGTTTTAATACTCGAAGGTATTCCCTAAATGTGAAGGTGAGATCAGTGACATGACGAAGCGCATAGCCCATACTGATGAAATCAAAAGTTGAGTCAGGAAAGGGAAGATTTTCGGCTTTGCCTTGTACGACCATCAAGGTCCCTTGTTTTTTTGCTTCGGTTACCATTCCGATACTTGGATCCAATCCAACTACTCTGCCAGTTTTCCCGACGATTTGCTGGGCGGAAATGGAGACAGTGCCTGGGCCACACGCGATATCAAGAATCGTATCCCCTGCTGTCAGTCCTGTCCGTTTCAATGCCTCCCGTCGATAACGCTTTCCTGAACCAAAAGATGAGGCTTGAGTAATCCAATTGTAATCGGGTGCGACATGATCAAATTGTAAATCTAAAAGTTTTCTCCGTTGTTCCTCGGTTTGATAATAATCCCGAAGAGGCGGGTGTGGGGCACTTGCGGAGGGTGATTTCCTAATGTCAGAAGCCATGATTGAAGACTGTTAAATACCTATTGGATGGTTGGCTTCGCGTGTTTAAAATGAAACGTTTGAGATGGGTTTCGCAGCAAAATCATTTTGAAGACATAATATCTCATGTTCACCTTGGCGATGACAATATGTCTAGAGCTCTGCAGGTGGTGGTCTTGGCCGCTTTCCTTAGGAATGATCAGAAGTAGCCATGAAAAACAGCTAAAACCTCGTTGTCTCGATCATGATGAGTGTAAACGGTGCGGAATGAAAAATTTTTTGCGAAAGTCCATCGTTGCCCTATGGAGATATTTATATCATCAGAACGATCTCCAAATAGATACCCGAGGTATCCTCCTGAAACGAGCCATTTCCAATTATCAATTATATTAGCCACAATTCCGCCAGACAGCCCCCCCCCGATTCTATGATGTTCGTCATAGGCTCCACTCACATTGACGTCCGCTTCACTAAAAAGAAAAAAGACCTCTCGCTGAAAAATCTTGGTCTCGAATGCTCCACCGACTCCAGCGTTTAGATATCCATTTGAGCAGAGATCGCACGACCGTGATTTGACGGTATTCATACCGAATTGGATTTTCCATGACGGGCGATGAAACCACGAATCCATGGGGGCAAGCGACAACACATTGACCAGCGTAAACTGTTCAATGCGGAATTGGTTGCGACGATGATAATGCCTCAATGATAGGGCGCCCAATTCAACTTGAGAGTCGGGGGTGTAACCTGGACTGGGATCCAGTAAGTCATGATAAACCGCCCGAATATCGATGTGTTCAAAGAGTTCGTCATTCCGCCAGCCAATTCCGATTCCCATACGAGCTGTTTCGTGGCCACGGTCAGGAGAGAGAGTAAACGGTTCAGTCGAAAACGCGGGAGAAGGTACTTGAATCTGGCTTCGTTTTAATAGGACGGATTGAATTTTCGTTTGATATTCATCTGCTAAATTCTTATCCATTCGGCTTTGATATCGAAGGTAGTCAGAGGCCAAATCCAGTAAAAAAATTTGTCGGGCTTGCGGTATTTGAAGAAATTCCGTAGTTGAAGCAAAGGATGGATCTTGCGTTAGATGATGAAGTGAAGATACTTCTGTTGGCTCCAATGTCGCACGTTTGCGTTTGAGGTTGGTACTTCCTGCCGGACGATAACTGATATCTCGGACAAAGTCTTCTTGTTGGATGATGAGACGAATAGTATCTGCGGGGATGGTCCAAAAATGAAATTGGTCTGTGAGGTGTAATTGGGGATCTGCTATTTCTAATAAAGAAAGAATATGGTACGCACAATTTTCCTTGAAGAAAAAATAATCAAAATAACCATTGCCCATTTCCCATGTGTGCATGAGCAATCGGTGAATTTGTTCAGATGAAAAATTTAAGCGGTATTCCCAAATATCTCGATTTTCAATGTCTCGATATTCCTGAACTTTTATATAATAGGGAATGGTGGAGAAAAATCCTTTGTACCCGCCTAGTACACCTTTGAATGCGAACTCTACTCCCGCATTGGGTGGTACATCTGCTGCATAATTTATTGTATAAGCTAAAATTCGTGTGTGCTCAGTTTGACCTTGTTGATCGATCCGAAGAAATGAGTGCCCAAACATAGAGACCGGATTGTTCATAAATGCAGATGGGAAAATCAGAGTCATGGAGGCTGGGTTAAGTTCTTTTACCCAATTTTCAAACCGTTTACACTTTTGAATTGGTAAGCGGTTTTCATCGAATTGTAGGTGATGGCGAAGCCAATGAAATCTTGCTTTAAATGCACACTGCGCAACTTGCTTTGATCTCCCGACCAATTCGGGTGAAAAAAATTGATCCAGGGTCGCCTGCAGCTCAGCTTTTGGATCAGTTTTTCCTTCTTGAGAATTGAAAAATCCCGGGTCATCCACCTCGCTTGTAAGGCCACCTAGAACGTTCTGACGATAATGTAAGAGCAGTTGCCAATAGCGGTGCTGGTGAAGATTTTTTTTATCGGCGGCGTCTAAAAGGTCTTGGAGATAAGTCGAGGAGGTATCTTGGGGGTAAGCTATCAACGGCAGGAGCAACAGTCCTACAAGAAACAGGGATATTCTTTTTGCCACTGCAAGTCGGGGAGAAGCGAAAAGTGGAGATAGGCCCCGGCTTGATTCCGGAGCCCATCTCTACAGATACCGCTATTTTATGGAAGCTTGAGCTAAAACAGGGTGGTCATTCATGGCACTATAAATCGCCTTCACTACGGCTTTGGAAGAGACTTCCCCGGATTGGATCAAGTTTGTGTATCTTTCTTGCGCCATGGCAAAAAAGACCTGGTGTTGCTCAGTCGGAATTTCCATTAAAGTGGCCAAAGAGGTTAAATGTTCGCCTCTGCCTTGAGCCATTTCCTGTGAAATATTGTCAAAATTTACTGCCGCAAAGACATTGACCTTTTCTGAGGCAAAAATAGTTCCGTCATTGGTACACCCAGAAGTCCCAGAACTGATGCCAAATGTTTGTGATCCAAAAGTACCATTCGTTGTGGCTTGAAAAACTTGTGATCCAATAGATTGCTGTCCCGGATAGGAACTCCAGGCAAGTTTTCCAAGGCCACATCCAGGGCCATTGTCAGGATGTGCCCCAAGTGATATTCCAGTTAATCCAAAAATAAACAATACGGTAGCTAATACCAGAAGAGTACGGTTAACCATGTGGTTCCTCCTTAAAAAGATAGTTGAAGAGGGGGATTCCATGTCCCACTAAAAAACAGTATAGCAGGTTTAATGGAGTTGAAAAGTTAAAGTTGACGAAAGATGATTAGATTGTGAGGTTGTTCCTTTAGTAATGAATGTTAAATGATAGGGATGAGAAATCTCAATGGTCATTGAGGTGAATAGAAGTTATTAGATTGATGTTCTATAGAGAATATTTCCATTTGGTAATGTTTCTATCAATCATAATGTTGTCGTTCGAATGGGTATTAAAGTTTCCGTCTATTCCCCTCCAACAAGGAACGGGAAAATTTTTTCATGAATAGGAATTTTCCTAAAAATTGTGTTGGGAGAAATGCCTGCTTATTTATCAACAGTTCTGGTTTGGAGCTGTCTGTGTAATAGAAGAAATGGGACTGAAGGGGTTTTAGGCAAAGAGGTCAATGTGTGAAGAAAAAGGTGTAGCTGTCTTTTTTCCTTCGGAGGGAGCACCTTCTTTTTCCTCCTTTTGGCGTTCTTGTTTGGCTTGGGTTTCTAAGGCAGTTGCTGTGGCTGCTACGGCACGGTCTTGCGCTGATGGATTGGAAGGCGCTAGGGCCGCAGCTCGAATTTGTTTGGCTTTTCGAATTGTGGCTTCAGGATTACCTGATACGGGAGAGGTGTCAATGCTGACTTCCCCACCTACTGCGTATTGTTTCCCGTCGGGCCCCCGTTGAAAGGAAAATGTCGCTCCACCATTTGCAATACCTCCTGCCGCAGCGAGATGGGCTTGTTCGTGATTTCGAACTTCCTGATCTTGCTTCCGTAGTTTAGCGAGTTCAATCCGTTCTTCTGCCCCCTGTTTGGAATAGAGCGGTTGCTCTTGGGAGGAATGAGGATTGCGGGGAATGAACGGGGATAAAAAGGTCTGATGTGGTGTAGGGGAAATTTCCATCAAAAATAATCCTGAAGGATTCTTTCGGATTTGATGATGGAAATATTGATGTTGTCTTTCCAAACCCAAGTGAAATGAAAAATATTTCTTTGGATTTGGAAAATGAGGGTTCAGTTATATTTTAATTTTGATCATTGCTCTTTATTGTAGTCTGTTAATGATTTGTCTTAATCGTTTAGTGTGGGTGCCTGCGCTGGTTCTTATTATTAATCGTGAAATTTGAATGATAGGAATTCCTACTTGCAATGGCGTCGTAATCTCTTAATAACCTTTTCTGTTTGCATCAGAGGTTTTGATGGCCACAAAGAGATGGCCCCCATTAATATGCTGACAATGACTAAAAGTAAAATTGTGGTGGTCGTGTCGGGCCGATTGATCGGGTCGGCATATAACGTGTGGGCGTTGGCGAGGACTTGATCCGCAGCTGAGGCGCCACCTAGGAGCATCATGGTCATCATAGACCCAATGATCATTCCACCAAATATTTTTAGCATGATTTTTCTCCTCTATAGACGATAATGACTAATTCCGACAGACCAACTTGGCTATTTTAAATCAAGGTTTTCAGTTTCAAAGACTCCTAGGCATTCACCCAGGGCCAAGAGCTCAATTTCTCTATTTATTAAGAGATATCGAGATGGAGGGAGAGGAGTAAATACCGCAGACGGGTTAGCGGGTGAAAGATATTTGCGTAATATCAATCAAAATGGCCTATTGGTGAAATGGAAGGGACCTATCTGGGGAGATAGGAAGAAAAGAATCAAAGGAAGAGGAACTATTTTAGGGGGGAGGTGAAGCTGCTAGCCTTGTAGGGCTAGTTGTACCATGGAAAGAAATTCACTGAAATTACAAGGTTTATCCAATATAGCAAAGACTCCGGCTTGGCGTGCGCGAAGCTTATCTTGTT
Source organism: Nitrospirales bacterium (assembly GCA_029261295.1). GTDB lineage: Bacteria > Nitrospirota > Nitrospiria > Nitrospirales > UBA8639 > Nitrospira_E. Next base: position 40,521 of record JAJDBP010000003.1, read on the forward strand.
CGTTGAGATGGCCACTTAAGAGGATTACCGGGGATTCATTCGGAGGGTTTTGCTGAAGTTGGATTTGATCAATAAAGTCTAATCCAGTTAATACAGGCATTTGATTGTCAGAGATGATCAGATCAACCTGATTAGATTCTAACCAATTAATAGCCTCAGAACCATTCCCAACTCCGATGCATTGAATATGTTGGGACTCCAAAACAAGTCGAAGGGCTTCACGGGCACTCGTGTCATCATCAACTAACAGCACTTTTTTCATAAGTGATTTTACCCTTTCGCCATGTCGTATCATCGTGTCCATTAGCCAATTTTCTAAACTGGCATGTGTATGCTACGACGTCCATCCCTCGCATGGACTATGATTGTTCCTTTTAGAAACCATCACGGATGGTTATTATGTAGTCGTAAAAAAGCGAAATTATAATGACTTGTCTGCTGATATTCAATCATGAAGTGTGTTGAGTAAGATCTTCTTCAAGCTGAAGGCCATGGTTGTATTACGTCTCTTCCTCAATTTGCGTCAGGCTCCAGGTGGCCCAAAAGTGAACGGTTGGAGTGGAGTCTGTTTCCCTAGCTTGGCGAAGGGCAGGAAGGTCCGCAGAGCTTCCTAGTTTTCCCAAACGAAATGCAGCTTCTGCCCGAACGCCAACATTCGAATCTTGCAGGAGGTGGGTACGCATAACCAAGAGCCCACGCGGATCTCCTAACTCACCGAGACCGACAATGGCGGTTTGACGGATGAGGGGGTCAGGGCTTTTGAGTGCTTCAATGAATAGGTTGTAGGCAAAGGGAAATTCAAATTGGGCGAGGGCTTGGATTATCGTAAGTTGGGTAGCATGAGTCGAAATGGAGTAGGCCTCGGCTAATACTTTTATGACTTCTTCAGAAATCGTTGTGCGACTTAACGCAAGTACCACGGCCTGCCGAACGGAGTCTGAAGGATCAGCAATATGCTGAACTAAATTCACAAGGGCTTCAGTGGTTAGTGCATCTTCAAGATTGCCTAAGGCCCAAGCACTGGCTTGGCGCACCTCTTCATCGGGATCAGATAAGGCGGCAATTAAGGGGGCCATGCTCTGAGGGTTACTGATTTTCCCTAAAGATAAAGCAGCTGTTCGTCGAGTATCAGGTTGAGGGTCGTTTAATAACTCAATGAGGCGTTCTGTAATTTTTGCTGAGGGATCGGGTGTTGTTTCAACCACGCACCCCAAAAGGGTAAAGAAACAAATCGATCCAATTATGGTTTCGAGATAGAAGGAGAAAGAGAAAATTCGCAAGAAAGAACTACACGGACCCAGAGGGTTCCTTTGGAGCCATTGGCTGCTTGGCGACTTCGATAGACTCTTTCACCTCTTGTTCGGCCGACTCCAATTCCGCTTGGATTGTGCGCATTTGAGGGTCTATGGAGTTTTGGATATCAGCGGCTGCATCTCGAAAAGTGCGCACGGCACTTCCTAATCCTTCACCCAACGATTGCATATCTTGAGGGGCTACAGTGGCTGCCTGAGCTTTTCTGGCCGCCTGTTGGGCTTGGACCCTGGCAACCGCCTGTTTATTGACAATAGCGGAAGGCCGTTTGGCTAAGGGTTTGGTTTGAGCTCCAGGAGGGAGGGGAGGGTATTGAGCTGAGGCCATTGGTGCTGGTTGAGTGAGTCGGTCATCCATGGACACCGGTCCGGGAACTGTCACATTTGGCTGCTGAGATGGGGAAGCGGATAAATTAACAGGTTGCCCGGCTTGTTGAACAGGTTTTGGCCCAGCTCCTTGATAAAGTAGAGCTGCAGCTGTGCCTGGTGTCTGCTCCGGCCCAGGTTGATAGGGTTGATTGGCTTGTACAACAGGAGGGACGCCTGAATCTGGTGCCTGGGTTTGGGAGGTTGATGTCTCTCCCGCCAATTCACCGGTGGGGGGATTGGCTTGAGGATCATTGGGGTCCATGGCAGACGGGAGATCGGCAACCTCTTTTTTGAAACCTTTTAGGGCCTTTCCTACGCCTTCACCAATTTGAGGTAGGCGACCAGCCCCAAAAATAATCAAGATAATCACCAAAATGATCATCAATTCTGAGAACCCCATAGTGCCAAACATGGGCTGACCCCTTCTTTAATTCAGCAAAAATCCTATAATTTATTACCAATCAACTGAAAAGACTCTATCGTCCAAGATTGACGAGTGTCAACCCAAATGCGGTAGGCTTTATCCCTGTCGTATCAGGAGGTTCTATCTGCAATTGTCTCTTAGCAATCTTCGTTAAGTAAGGTGGATGGTTCTTTAATGTCACTTCTTTCCCCGCCCAAAATTCCGTTGTTTCGGATTACTCTCTTTTACGGTCCGGAAACATTTGAGGGTGATTCTGAAACCATACACTGTGTCTTTAATGTCAAAAAACGATCCTGGAAGGGCGGAGTCCAGGTCGACATTGTGGTGGGCAAAAGTCAGATTCAACGTCTCGAAAAATCCTTGGGATTTGGCGCATGGATTGATGACATACTTCGGGTAGTTCCTGGTCATGATCGGGAAGATTATTTCAAACGAGGGTTTGATTTATTCTCTCAATTCATTTGTTTCCATAAGCTAGAGATGTATATCAGACAAGGAATAAGGCAGGAGAATACCCAAGTACCAGCCAGTTGTCTCATTGAGGAAACTGAAGAGGCTATTCAACAGGAGACGGAGAAAATTAAACAGCAGATTATGATCGAATTAGATGTTGAGGAATTTGAAGAAGGTTAAATTCAACCTCGGCATAAACTTTGCTGCCCCTGTATACTTTAACATAGAAAAAGATAAAATTATTTAGTTGGTACCTATCAATCAATGAGATTTGTTGTGGACACAAGAAAAAGGAGGATTAGGTAAGATGAAACAGACAAATTCTTTTTTGCGAGAATTCATGAAGCAAGGAATTGGGGCATTGGTTCTCTGTTCGTTTGTGGTGGTGGTTAGTCTTGGCCTTCCAGGTATGAGTTGGGCTGGGGAGGACGATTCAAGCCAGAGTAATGAAGCAGCATTGGGTTTAGGAAGTGGACTTCTGACCTTTTTATATCTTCCTGCCAAGGTTGTGTACGCGACGTTAGGGGGAATTGTAGGAAGCTTTACCTACGGCCTTACTGGGGGAAACCTAGATGCAGCCCAATCAGTTTGGGAGCCAAGCTTCTATGGAACTTACGTGATCACTCCGGAACATCTGAAAGGTAATGAACCTGTTCGATTTTATGGGCCTTCTCCTTATGATGAAGAAGAGGAATATATAACAGAAAGAGTGGATTAAGGTTCTGCGTCCTTCGAATAAAACTGGGAAGCCTGTTATAGGGGTGACTCCGGATTTCAATGCCGGCACTCGCAAAGACATGGGAGGAAAAGAGCCCACCTATTTTTTGCGAGCCCGGTATCTTCAAGCCATTCAAGAGGTAGGGGGAGTGCCCTTGGTGCTCCCTCTAGTTGTAGGCCGAGCTCAACAAACCTTTCTTTTGCAGCGGCTAGATGGGTTACTGGTAACTGGTAGTGGCTCGGATTTGGCTCCGCAGTTCTATGGAGAATCTCAACAGTACCCCTTTCAGCAAATGAGTGACGAGCGGGCTCGGTTAGAACTGGGGCTTTCTAAATTAGCTTTTGAACATCAGGTGCCTACATTAGGAATTTGCGGGGGGATGCAATCCATGAATGTGGCCTTGGGTGGAACGCTCATTCAAGATATCCCAGCTCAAATTCCTACAAAGATTCAACATCTACAGAAAAATTCAGCCGAAAACACCGTACATCCCATTCATATTGAACCAAAGACCTTGCTTCGGCGAATAATCAAAAAATCTAGCATTCGGGTGAATAGTTCTCATCACCAATCAGTGAAAACGATTCCCAGCTTATTTGGAGTAAATGCCCTTGCTCCCGATGGAGTGATTGAGGGCATTGAGGCTGCTAGTCATCCCTTTTGGTTAGGAGTGCAGTGGCATCCAGAATTTCTTTACCGCAAAGATGCTCTACAGAAGCGTCTTTTCTCAGCTTTCATTAAAGCTGCACGCCAGTTTGCCAATCAATAAAACATACGAGAGTTTTTTGGTACGTTGATGGCCCTCACATGGGGAAGCATGAACGAAAGTACACCTTCTACGAGGCAGGGGTTTTTTCTGTGGACGGGTCATCGACTTTGGGCGGAGTGGTGGGTGGAGAGGAAGCCACAGGCTTTTCAGTGGCCGAATTTTCGGTTGCGGGTTTAGGAGCAGCAGGTTTTGGGGGTGGTTTGGGTTTCTCAGGTTTGATTCCCCCTTCCCAGTGAGGACCAGTGTACATTTCGTCAGCCAAGCCTGCTTCCTTCCATCTTTTTTCAAAGTCAGCAGCAGCTCGGTTAGGGGAATCACCTATTCCAACAGTCCGATTCCATGGATAAATGCGGGGTGAGATTTGGCAGATGGATTCATCTTGCCGCATGTACAGGGCAATGGGGTTCCCACGATAGGGCCCAAGGATAATATGCACCGTTCCAACGAGTTCGGGAAGAGATTCCATCATTCACATCCATTAATAGGCGATACGAAATGGGAGGTAATAGTGCCACAGCCTTTTGCGGAGTGCAAGGTTGCTAAAGAGAGAAAACACAAAGAATAGGAGGGAATTTTACGGCCTTCGAAAATAGACGGGAATACTAGCCTGCGGGGAAAGAAAACGTTATTTAGTCAGAAGTTGTTCTACAGGTTGTTCCGTCTTTTTCAAAAGAAATAAGGCCACCATAAGAACAAGGATAACGATGACATGCAGTCCCATGTCCATGAGATAATGGCGAAAGACCTCTTCCGGGACATTGTCTTGGTGTGAAAATTCGGCACCGGCCGTGAGAATTCGACGGACGGAAGCAATAATTCCTACGTGCAGGAAAGGTTCGAGTCGAATCCGGTCGGACTGCAAAAACCCTAAGACCGTGCGGAAAAGTTCTAACAGGATAATGACGAACAATAAATCATTGAGTAATGTAATGGTGGCAGGTAAAAAAGCCTTTTCGACCGATTGCACATATGCGAACCAGCTGTACCCAAACACGAGCATTCCGACGAGGAGAAAGCTCAAACAGGCCGTAATGTAGCCCCATCTATCGAGGAACTGCATCCACTTGACCCACTGCTTGATGGATTCTGGGGACCAACCCAACATATTCAGACGTCTTCCTTTATGCGGTTCCTTGGTGTGGAGTATTAGGAGCGGGTTCTGAAACTTTATCTTCGGACCGCATTTGGCCAAATTTCAAATCTTGCATGGCACTAGCCCCGATAGTATTCCCGCAGCACATGACTTTCTCAAACCCTTCGCCACCTCCCATTATCATTAATCGAAGACCACAAGAATCGTTAGAAACTCGTTTCTCGTCAATGGGCATACCCATGACCAACGGGCCTTTTTTTCGGCCTCGCCCTTGGTTCAGGGAAGGCACGACGTCGTCTTCGGTCAATTCATGCCCACAACAGACAATTTTTTCAAATCCTTCGCCGCCGTTCATCACCTTGACGACTAAACCACAGGAATCAGGGTACCGCTTGTGTTCATCAATGATATCACCTTTTTTTAAAGCCATCCGTTCTCTCCTTCATATGTAAGAAAATACCTATGTATAGGAATGAGGTCATAGAGCATGAAAATAAGTCGTATGGAGAATATTGAAAAAGTCTCGATGGATAGCTAAACAAATTGCTAAGGGGAATGTCCAGGAAGGGTCATTGGCCTCTTGGTCAATAGGAGGTTTATACAATCATATCAGTTGGATTCATAATCTGAGCGAGGATCGCACGGTGAGAAGGAATGCCGACCATAGTTGAGAGGGTGGAACTATCAATTGGGTGATACGGATAGACAAATTGCTGTTTCACGGCATGAATTCTGGCCAAGCTGGCTGCCACTTGATTGGTGTCTAGCTGATGCGAGGAGAGTGCGTGACCTAAAGCTTGAAAGGTGTCCGTCGCCAGAGCTCGACTTTTACAGACAAGCAACATATCGGCACCAGCTTGCAAAGAACGAATGGCGGCATCACCAATAGGTGCATGGTCTAAAATCGCGCGCATTTCCAAATCGTCACTGAGGATCACACCCGAAAAACCTAAGTCCTGGCGCAGGAGTTCTGACAAAATTGTTGAAGAAAGTGTCGCCGGATACGTGGGATCTAGAGCTGGATAATGAACATGGGCGGTCATCATTGCCTGAAGACCGTGATTAATGGCGTAACGAAATGGTTCTAATTCTATTTCTTCCAGCCGGTGACGAGAGGCAGACACAGTGGGAAGTTCAAAGTGCGAGTCTGTACTGGTATCGCCATGTCCTGGGAAATGTTTCCCGCAGGCCAAGACTCGATGATCTTGGAGTCCGGCGATCGTGGCAGCACCCATCTGGCAGACTTGTTCCGGCTTTGTCCCAAAGGCACGATTCCCAATGATGGGATTAGCTGGGTTGGTATGAATATCCAGCACAGGGGCCATATTCATATTGATGCCGACACTTCGCAATTCTTTCGCAGTGACCGCGGCGGCTTGATAGGCCATGTCCGTTGAGCCAGATTGAGCGACGGTGGAGGCTGGGGGGAAAATCGTAAAATCAGATGGTAGGCGCGAGACTCGTCCTCCTTCTTGATCAATGGCTATCAGTAGGGAGGTGTCACCCGCTACTGCTTGCAAATCGTTGGTCAGCTGGGCGATTTGTTCAGGGTTCACCAAATTGCGCGAAAAGAGAATTACACCACCGGGGCGGAAATCCTGCATCCAGGTTCGAAGATCCGGAGTGACCTCCGTCTCTTCGAACCCGATCATGCATAATTGTCCGATATCGTTGATGGGATTCACGCAATCTCGATGCTTAAGATCCGTTTGCGCGGTTGATCAGATATTGAATCAGGAGTCGAGTGCCAGTACCGGTGGGGCCTTTCGAGAAACACGCGCGTTCACTGGCGCTCCAATCAGTGGCGGCAATATCCAAATGGACCCACGGATGATCACCGGTAAATTTACTCAGGAACATGGCGGCGGTAATCATGCCGCCTCCGCGTCCGCCGATATTGCGCATATCAGCCACATCACTTTTTAATTGTTCAAAATATTCATCCCACAACGGCATTTCCCAGACGCGTTCGCCGGAATCATTCCCAGCTTGCCGCATGGCGGTTTTCAGAGCATCGTCATTGCCAAGCATGCCGATGGCAACGTTTCCGAGTGCGACCATGGCCGCGCCGGTTAAGGTGGCAATGTCGATCACGCAGGCTGGTTTCAAACGTGTGGCGTAGGCCAAACCATCAGCCAAAATCAGGCGTCCTTCGGCATCGGTGTTGAGGACCTCGACGGTTTTTCCCGAAAGCATGGTGAGCACGTCGCCGGGCTTCGTGGCCCGTCCTCCTGGCATATTTTCGGTCACAGGAAGCAATCCGATCACATTCATGGAAAGTTTGAGTAGTGAAACAGCACGAATGGCTGCCAAGACTTCAGCACCTCCGGTCATATCGGCCTTCATATGATCCATATTTTCTGATGGTTTCAATGAGATACCGCCAGAATCAAACGTGACGGTTTTGCCGACTAAGACCACAGGGCGTTGAGCCTTTGGACCTCCGGAGTATTCCAAAATAATAAAATGCGGTGGTTCAATGCTGCCTTGCGCCACGCCCAACAGCCCACCCATGCCCAGCTTTACCATATGCTGGCGTTCGAGTACTTTCATGCGAATTTTGGATTCTTTAGCAATGGCCTTAGCTTCTGCGACCACGCGGGAGGGTTTCATCACATTGGCAGGATGGTTGCACATATTTCGGACAAAGCATGTCGCTTCCCCGAGGATCTGTCCACGTTTGGCCCCGGTGGTGACTTTAGCTTGGCTAGCTGAGGTTGGGGCTAACACGGTACACGATTGCAAGGTTTTGCGATCGGCGGTGTGGTCCGTGCGATATTCAGAAAAACGATAATCTCCTACGACCAGGCCTTCCGCCATGGCTTGGGCCACTTTATCAAGCTTGTCTATGGCTTTAGGGACATCAGGCATCACACAAGTGATCCCTTTGGCTTTCACGCGTCTTGCCTGTTTCACCGCGGTGCCCATGGCCTGTCGTACGCGTTCAAGAGTCATGGTATCCCATGCCCCGAGCCCTACAAGCAACACCCGTTTGGCTCCAACTTTCCCATTGATATGTAATAGGGTCGTCTGGTTAGCTTTTCCTGAAAATTCACCGGATTTCCTAAGATCGGTCAACTGTCCACCCAATTTTTTGTCTATGGGCCGGATGGCCTTGCTCCAAGCCTTTTCTTGTTCGTAGCCCAAACAGACCAACACATCCGTTGTAATCGTGGTGACTTCACCACTCTTAACCTGAATATTCATATGCCTCCTTCGAAAAATAGGATAAGGGTTTTCAAATGGTAAGAAACGTATTCTGAAAAATGACGCTAGACACCTCGAGTGTCAGGATCCCAAATCAACTTATGTAATTGCACTTGAACGCGAACAGGAAGCCGGTCACTCAGAACCCACTCGGCTAAGGGCCGTAGCTCAAGGGAGCCAAAGACCGGGCTAAACAATACGGCACACCGGTCTCCCAATCCATACTTGGTCACAATGTTTTTACTCCACTCATAATCCGCCTGGTCCTTCAAGACAAATTTTACTTCATCTTTTTTGGAGAGGTGTTCAATATTGGCCCATCGCATTCTATCAGTCATCCCGCTGCCAGGGCATTTCACATCCATGATAATAGACACGCGTGGATCTATAGCAGAGATATCAAAAGTTCCGCTGGTTTCAATCATGACCTGATGCCCGACATCACACAACTTCTTTAACAATACCAAAGCTTCTGGCTGATGCAACGGTTCGCCACCAGTGACTTCGACCAAAGGACAGCCATAAGACTGCACGCGTTCCATTACCGAGTCGAAGGTCATGGGTTCTCCACCATGAAAGGCATATTCTGTATCACACCAGGTGCAGCGAAGAGGACAACCAGTTAGGCGAATAAACACACAAGGTTCTCCAATTCGAGTGGATTCACCTTGAATGCTATGAAAAATTTCCGTGATTTGCAGAGTTTGCGACATGGCCTTTATGGAGAATGAATCAACGTAGTGCTTTGGATTCTATTGAATCTCCGTTTAGTAGGGAAAAGAAATCAAAGAAATAAGATGTGTACAAAAAGGCTTGTACGTATCAGAGAAAATTGGCTAGAGAGGAATGGTCAAAAAGTCGTCCAGCAAGGCCGCAGCCATGTAGACGCGTGGAGCGTACGCCAGTACGTGAGCACGGCAAAATGGCGAGAACGCCCCTGGTGACTTTTTTCAGCATTCCTTTTAGGCCCATTGAGTGACGGGCCATCCCTGTTGCTTCGCAATGCGCGCCATTCCACGAATGGGATTCACTACAAAAGGATGCCCAACCAATTGTAAGGCCTCAAAATCACCAGGGCTGTCTCCATAGGCGTAACTTCGGCTCAGGTCCAGATTATACTGAGCGGCCAATCGTTCGATATATCGACCTTTCCCTTCACCATAAGGCAGGGGAGCAAAGACCCGGCCAGTATAGAGCCCCGATTGGGTTTCTAATTTGGCACCAAACACCAAAGACACGCCAAGTTTCTCGGCCAAAGGTTTGACCAAACAGTCAGGTGACCCGCTCACGACCGCCACAACATGCTCCGAATTTTTGTGATGTGCGAGGCGGCTTAGGGCTCGAGAGGCTACACGGGGCCAAACGAACAGTTCCACATATTCCTTAGCCAGGTGTTCAATGTGGGAGACCTCTAGTCCTTGCAGATAGATCTTATTCCCTCGGAGAGGACTGAGTGAGATGGGCGGCATGTGTCGAAGGGCATAGCGGAAACTCTTCCACAATTCCGGCCAACCCACCACACCGTCTTGCCACAAATAGCGAAAAAACCCAATTTCAATAGATGGTCCAGGAACTAAGGTATTGTCCATATCAAAAAACGCACCGACCCAATGTTGCGCTTGAGTCAGGGGGGTGGCTGATGAAGAGGAGGTCGTCATACGGGTGTGTGTACGAGAGAGAGTAAAAAATGATGGGTTCCAGCGATTCTACCCGCCATTCTATGCGTTGACAAGGACTGCAGGAGGTTTCATAATCGAAGTATTGAGTGCCGAAGTGGTGGAATGGCAGACACGCACGTTTAAGGGGCGTGTGGGGAAACCCATGCGGGTTCAAGTCCCGCCTTCGGCACCAAATTAGTTCCTCCCGACGTCACAATCGATTTCATCTTCAGAAGCCACATCGACAACAATCAAAAGAGTGGAACGTGAACAGAGGCTTTGAAGGGGGACATTCCCTCTTCGTGAATGTCCTCCCCTTCATGGGGTGACCGGAGCCTTGCGGAGGCACGAGGGGGCGTGGCCCCCTTGTGGGAGCAGGAGCCAGGTATCCGCTCATGCGACTTCAAGTCCCGCCTTCGGCACCAAAAGTCGAAGGGTTCGAGCAAGATCTGCCCAATGATCAGAGCGTCCGTCCCATCGAATTTTCAGCAGACATCAATTATCTGAAATTTGACTGATATAAGGTATGTACTGAATCCTCACATTCCTACCCAAGGCTGTTAATTTCCTTTTCTGAATTTGGAAGAAAGAAAAATCTTCTGGATACCCTTCAAATCCTTCTCGTTTCTTAATACATTGATAGGGACAGGTGTTGGTTTATTGATTAGGTGGCTTTCTGGCTTCCCTAGTGCTTTAGACAGGAGAATCTAAGAGTGAGGGATGTTGGCAACCAAAAAAGACCAAAAATTGTACTGATCATAATGTGCGCTGGGCTGGTGAGCCTAGCGATGCTTCTTTGCGCTTTTGCCCTTGCCGCTGACCCTTTGGAGGGTTCGTTTCCCTTAGTCGAGGAGGAATTCGATGTGGCGGAAGAGCATCTGCGGCTGGGGGTGGATTTTTTTCTGACGGATGAATTGGATGTGGCCATTGATGAGTTTCGCGAAGCGGCTCAGCAACAACCAGACTATTCCGATGCCTATCACAATCTGGGTGTGGCATTGGCCAAGACCGGAAATTTAACCGGTGCGCTCAAGGCTTGGACGGAGGCTGAACGGCTTGATCCGGAAGGCATGTCCTTAGGCTATTCCCTTTCGGCCGTAGTGGCCTATAACTATGGGGTGTCGTTGGTTCGGGCTGGAAAAATTGTTGAAGCTATGAAGGAGTGGCAGAAGGCTCTTCGTATTCAATCACACTTTCCAGAAGCTCACTACGGGTTGGGATTAGGTTTTTTGGCGAAACAGAATCCGGCTGTGGCGACGGCACATTTGTTGTCGGCACTTTCGTTGGCTCCGGATTGGGCCCAAGCCCATATGGCTTTGGGGCAGGCGTACTATGAATCTCATGAGTATGCTCTCGCACGGCAAGCTTGGGTGAAAGTGTTGGCCTTACTTCCGGGTGACGCACGGACGTATGCCAATCTTGGCCACTTGGCTATACAAGAAGGGAATTATCAGGAAGCCATTGATTTTGTTCATCAAGCAATTGCTGTTCAACCTGATTTCGTTCATGCACATTTTCATTTAGGTGTGGCTTTACTGGCTAAGGGGGAAGTGCAAGCGAGTGTGGACGCATTTGAGCAGGTGTTGGCTTTGGATGCTCGCTTTATCCCCGCTCGTTTATTGCTGGGCGAAGCTTGGAGCCGAACGGGAAATTGGGCTCAGGCTGCCCAGAGCTGGCGAAAAGGAATTCAGCAAGATCCGTTTGATCCAAATGTCTTTTGGCTTCATGCCAACTTAGGGATGGCGTTAACAGCAGTAGGGCATTTTCAGGATGCCAGGAAAGAATTTGAATGGGTTGTAGAAGAGCGTCCGGAATGGGCTGAAGGGTGGTCGAGGTTAGGCGTTTCCCTGATGTCGGAGCGGAGGTGGGATGAGGCTGTGTTGGCGTTAAAAACCGCCGCTCACCTAAGACCGCATTTGGCCAATCAGCATTTTACTTTGGGGAAAGCCTATGCTGGGCAAGGGGAATTAGCGTTAGCCTTAGAGGCCTTTCGGGAAGCTGTCCGTATTGCACCGAATTTTGTCGCAGCTCAGTTTCATTTGGGTATCGTACTGCGAGCACAAAATCAGGTGGATGAAGCGATTGAGCCCCTTGGCTTGGCTGCCGAAGGTGGGTCCAGGGAGGCTCAGGGATTGTTAGCATCAATGTATGTCAATGGCCATGGGATTGATCGCAATGTCCCGTTAGCGATGTTGTGGTGGTCTCGCAGTGGTCGGGGAGCAATTTCCGACACGATTACTCGAACGGCTCAAAACCAGTTAAGCCAGTTGCGTCGAAGACTTCACCAACAACAATTCACGCCAACAGAGCAGCAGGATGTGGTGACTGGATTTGAAATGATACGCCAGGACCTTGCCAATCATGCTCCTGTTCAGCTTCGAGGAAAGACAGGATCCAAGAACCCTTCAGTCGTGAATCGTGAACTTCCTCAAAAAACTCGTCTCCGGTGGATGGTAGAGCGCGCCTTGGCGATGGATACCCTGGCTCAGGAGAAGCTACGGGAGTGGTTTGTTCAAGGCATGGACGGACCCATGTCGCCGCATCAAGATTTTCTTCAACACTATTGGGTGCAAGTGGCGAAAGAAGGAGATCGGCAAGGGTGCGAGCTTATTCATAATTTAACTCCTCAAGAAAATTTTTCTGTGGTACGGCAAGCCTGTCAGTCCCTTAGTCAATAACAATGGAAAGCATTCTGTTATGAGTGAGCAATATAAAGGGTTTTCAGTAAAGCAGATGTTATGGAGTTTGGGTTTTGTGGTGTTCTGCGCTGGTGTGAGTTTTAGTTTTTCGCACATGTTTCCTCAAGTCGAGAGGTGGTTGGCTGATTGGCAATTAACGAATCGCCCTCACCAATCCCTTACGTCTTCGATTGTCATGATTCGAGCTGGGGAACAGAGTGCAGCCTTCTGTGGAAAAGGACGATGGAATGTTGAGGTGTTGCAAGGTACGGTGGCCGCTCTTAAGCAGGCCGGGGCATCGATCATTGCGCCCATGGTTGAGGTGTCTTTGCCTGTAACTTCGGAATGTGGAGGGTTATCAGGTCTTGTGCAATTAGCCGAAACCACAAAGCAGGCGGGAGCAGTGGTGTATCCCGATTCAGTTCCTTCTGCCTTGAAACAAGCAGCAATGCAAATTGGCCATCTTGAGTTGCCCCTCGATGTACAAGAGCGAATCGGTGGCTTCACATTCAATGCGTCTTCTTTGTCTTTCCCTAAAGTGCCTTTTGGAATAGCCGTGGTTTCTTCCATCGAAACTCATGTGATCCAGTCACCGACCAATTCATTTCTTCATATCCCAAGTACGGTCTCTCCACAGGAGAAGGTCGTTTCTTCTTGGCATCAGTTCACTGACGTATTTCGGTTAATCCAAGATGGAAAACGAAATGAATTAGCTCGTCTTTTTAAGGACAAAATTGTCTTTCTCTATTCAGCTTCTTCAATGAGTTTAACTTCACCCGCCGCTAAGATTTCTGACCCTCCGATAGCTTCTCTCCATGCAAGGTTGGCCCAGGCGTATTGGAATAACTCATGGGTGGTTCCTGCTCCATTCCTCCTTTCCTTTCTGGTGGCTGTCAGTTTTGGGTGTGTGATGGTGGTCCTGATGATGAGTGAGTTTTCTGTATTCCGTGTCGGTGGCCTGTGTGTGTCAGCCCTTCTGCTTGTCAGTGTGTTTTTCCTGTTGGGATTCCAGCGGGAATGGCTGTGGCCTCTTTTTAGTATGGGTGTAGCTGTGGGAATGACGATCATTGGGATGGGTGCCTGGAACGTGTGGGTGTCTCGTTCAACGGTGCACCAAAGAATTGTCATCAGGGAGCAGCAACTCACGAAACTTGGAGATGAACTATCAGAAAAGGAGCAGCATGCTCGACAATTAGAAGAACAACTTTCCCAAGCCCAATACCAGTTCAGTCAATCTGGATCAGTCATCCAGAAATTAGAGATAGCGCAGCATACTTCATTGTCCAAGTTGGAGAAGTCCCAGGGTGAGATGCAGGAAACTCGGCGAAAGATTGAATGTCTTCAAGATGAATTGAAAGACCTGCGCCAGTATGCGCCGGTCAATCTGGAAGAAGCTTCTTGGGAGGTATTAAGTATCGATGACCAAGCGCTACTTCGAGAAAGTAACGCATTCAATATTGTGACCAGGGATCCTACGGTTCTTAGACTTTTTTCTAATCTCAAAAAAGCAGCTGTTACTCAAGTCCCCCTATTATTTTTAGGAGAAACCGGGACAGGTAAAGAGGTTTTTGCTAAGGCTGCTCATGCGTTGAGCCCTCGTCGACATGGCCCCTTTATTTCCGTAAATATGGCTGCGATTCGTGCTGAATTATTTGAAGGCGAACTGTTTGGTCATGTGAAAGGCGCGTTTACCGGAGCAGTGGGCCGTACTGGTTTTTTGGAATCAGCTCATGATGGCACACTTTTTTTAGATGAAGTTGGAGATCTTCCCCTCGACTTACAAGCCAAACTCTTGCGTTTTTTAGAAGACGGGGGTTTTCATCGTGTGGGACAGAGTGCGGTTACCCATGTGGATGTGCGTATTGTGGCTGCCACCAATCGTGATCTACAAAAGGAAGTGCGTGCAGGGCGGTATCGTGAAGACCTGTATTACCGGTTGCGCAGTGTTGTGTTAACCCTTCCGCCCCTTCGGGACAGGAGTCCTGCCGACCACATTTTGTTAGCTGATTTGTTTTTACGACACTGTGCTCAGTTGCAGGATCGAGCTGATTTGGCCTTCTCGCAAGGTGCCTTGGATGCGATTGTGGCGTATCAATGGCCTGGGAATATTCGCGAGCTTCGTCAGACGATTGCGCAGGCAGTTGCGCTCGCCAATGGACCTGTTATTACGGAAGCCGAATTACAACTCGATGAAGGAAGAACAGCAAAAGTCCACGAAAAATGGGTCAAAGACGATTTGGGCCAGCGAGAAGACGCCATGGTATTGGAATGTTTGCGTCAGCATAAATTTGACATGCAGGCTACCGCTGCAATTCTGGGTTGGGATCGGGGAACTGTGACTCAGCGATTGAAAGGCCTGGGGTTTCAGGCCCTGACAGACAGCCAAGGGGATGTGCATGCGGCGGCCCTGGCCTTGGCTGGAAATAAGCAGTTCGTGCGTGTGGTTGAAGGGCGGTTACGGGAATATATGAATAATTTAGTCCCCACCTCAAAACGCTACGGATCAGTGGAGGAGGCTATTGCTGACTGCCGGAAACGCTTTCGGAATTTACCTGAGCGGCATTTCCCAGCTGTGGAGCAATTGATTCACGCCCGTTTTGCTGCTACGTGAAACGGGAAAGGAAAAGGCGAGTCGTTGGGTATGCGAACTAAGTCCTATCCTTTTCCACGCTTACCTTTTTCCAACACCATTAGGCTGGAACAAACTTCAGGGCTGCAGAGTTGATGCAATAGCGTAATCCAGTTGGCTGTGGGCCGTCATCAAATATGTGTCCCTGGTGTCCGCTACATCGAGCGCAATGCACTTCGGTCCGAGGATAAATAATTTTCCAATCAGTTTTCGTTTCGACAACCTCCGGTGAGACGGGCTCCCAAAAGCTGGGCCAGCCGGTTTTACTATCAAATTTCGTCTCAGAGGAAAACAGTGCCAGCGCACACCCAGCACATTCATAGATCCCCTTGGCTTTGCTGTCATGATATTCATTGGCAAATGGTCGTTCGGTCCCTTCTTGGCGCAAGACTTGGTATTGTTCGGGTGCCAGGAGGGCTTTCCATTCTTCATCTGTTTTCGTGATTTTTTGAATCCCAGAATTCTCCGGGACAGGATTACTGGCTGCCAGAGAGACGCCTAAGGATTTTGCGAGGATTCCGAGGCTCAATGCGGTTCCAACTTTCATGAGATTCCTCCTATTTAACGACATGTTAGACCTCCTTTTGGCTCGTTGTAGATCGTTTCTCTCTTCAAAATTACCCATATGTGGGTTCTCAATCTGATCTACACCAACAGTCTATCAAAGTTCACAATTGTTACGGAAATAGGCTCAAATACTTTGACGCAACTCGGAATAATTTTTACAATATGGGTATCTCGAACAATAAAAAAAATAGGAGGTATTTTCGTCCATACAAGGTGAACCCATACAAGAGAACACGCTGTTCCGACCACGTTTAATCACATGAGTGACGGAAGGAGTTTGTATGACTGGACAACCACTGGATATTAAAATTGAAAGCCGAAACGTTGGCATGACTCCACGATGGAAAGACGAAATTGAACGGCGAGTTCACGCCTTAGAATCCGGAATCATTCGTCCCACCCATGCTCGCGTCACCCTGACGAAAAATGCCCATCATAAAAAAGGCGCCGACAACGCCGAAGCCTTAGTCGTCATTACCCTCCCTCCTAAGCGAACAGTGACCGCGAGAAAAGAATCCAAAACATTCGAAGAAGCCATTCGTGCCGCCTTTCATGCCGTTGATCACGAATTAGAAAAAATCGAAGAAAAGCGCATAGCCCGAGCCGCGAAAGCTGCCGGGAAAAAAGCACTGAAAGTTGAGGCGTTGTCCGTGGCTTGATTGAGAACGTATGAGGTATACGTAATACATTCTTTTTTGTTTTCTCCCCCTATTTCTTCAACCTTTACTAGGAGGGGTAAACATGTCCCAGTCAATTTCACGCAGAAAATTTCTCGCGTTAGGAAGTACCCTGGCTGCTTTAGGGGCAGTTAGCTTTTCGCCCTATCTCACACCGGCATGGGGAAAGGACTCTAAACGCAAACGGCTTGGGCTGGATGTTTGTTGTAATGCCAACAGTATCCGATTTACCGGTCCACAAGGGCCGAATCCCAATGATCCTACTGATCTCGGTCCACATCCCTATTATGGTGCTTCGTTTGTGGTGCAGGGAACAATCTATCCTGATGAGTTCTTTTCCTTAAATGGCAATAGCAGTGGATTGAACAAGGATGGAAGTCCTACTTTTCCGAATGACATGATCGGCACCTGGATTTGCCGAGGCTGGTTTGCTGGGGATAGTAACGGGGATGGGTCGATCACTTCTGAGGACAACGATGCTAAGGGTGGAATTTTAACACCATCAGGAAGATTTGTGGTGACCACCCAAATCTATGATTTAAATCTGGATCGTCCTGGCGCACAGACACTAATAAGTGATGGCAGCGAATTGATTGATATCAATGTTCCTTTTAAAAGAGCGGTGACAGGTGGGACAGGACGATTCAGAAATTCAAGAGGGGAAGTCACCCAAACAGCCATCGGGGCCAACGCCACGGGCCTCTTTAATTTCCAATTTGCCTTTAATCTTCGATAAGACCATTGAGTGAATATTCCGCTCTAGTCACTTAACTTTCCTTTAAAATTTCCACGCCCATCAAAAACTGAGGGCGTGGAACCGGGAAAGAATTTTGAATGACTCTAGATGGCGATTCTTACAGATCAACAGATTTTCATTCCGTCTTAATGAGAAGTTCTAATTCCTACTCTATGGGCTTCCGCAATTGTTTTATTCTGATAGTTCAAAGGGGATAGGATTCGAACCTGAAGGGTAGAAAAAGAACGAATAATTTAGTTTTATACTATTTGGAGTAAATCGCGGCCGGCCTGCATGATGTCGGTGAGGCGTTCGGGGGTGGTGGCTTCGCCGTAGCAGCGGACTATGGGTTCGGTGCCGGATGGGCGAATGAGATACCAACTGCCATCTGGGAGTAGCCATTTACAGCCATCTAATTTATTGACCTGAATGGATTCCGTTCCGGCAAAAGTGGTTGGCGGATGGTCAATGATCTGTTTGACTTGCTCTTGGATGTGCTTGCTAATGGACAGATCTTCGCGGGAGGAATGGAGCACTCCAACTCTTTCGAACAAATCTTTCAACAAGTCTTGAATAGTCTTTCCGGTAAAGGCCACCATTTCTGCCACTAAGGCTCCGGCCAGAATTCCATCTTTTTCGGGGACGTGGCCTCTAATCGACAACCCAGCACTTTCTTCCCCACCGAAAACAACTTCGTTTTTGGCCAAGAGTTCCCCAATGAATTTAAACCCGACCGGGGTTTCATGTACCGACAAGCCATGATGTAAAGCCACCGCATCGATCAGATGGGTGGTGGCAACGGAGCGAGCTACCGCTCCGGCCCATTGCCGACTTTTGATCAGATAATCTAAGAGAACGGCTAATACATAATTGGCTTGAATAAACGTACCGTCAGCATCCACCACTCCGAACCGATCTCCGTCTCCATCAGTGGCGAGCCCAAGGTGCGCACCTTCCTTTTTTACCGTGTCTTTGAGTTCTTGCAAAGTTTCGTCGGTCGGTTCAGGCCTAAACCCGCCAAAGTAGGGATCGCGCCAATGATGGAGGATGGCCATTTTTGCCCCGGCTCCCCGGAGAAATTCGTCGAGATAATTTCGTGTGGTGCCAAATAGGGGATCAAAAATGATGCGGATCCGCCCATTGCGGATGCGGTCTCGGTCAACCAGTTTTTCTAAGGCTTTGAGATAATCTGGCTGCGGATCAAAATAGCGGACCATCCCGTCTTTTTGAGCTTGTTCCCAGGGCGACCATTTCAGGTGTTCTCCATGCAACAACGGGAGGATTCGCAGCTCAATAGCCTTGGTGGTTTCAGGCAATGCCGGCCCTCCCCAGTCCGGGGTAAATTTAATGCCATTCCATTCTGGTGGATTATGGCTGGCTGAGATATTAATTCCCCCAGCAAGCTTTCGATTGATCACATGGTAAGAAATCGTCGGAGTGGGTGTGTCTCGATCGCAGAGTAAGCAAGGAATGCCATGGGCGGCCATCACTTCTGCTACGACTTTGGCAAAGCGTTCTCCTAAAAACCTGGCATCGTAGCCAATGAGAAGCCCCTGTTGACCGATTTTTTGTTGGCGGAGATATTGCGCGATACCTTGGCAGACAATGCGGACATTCTGGACCGTAAAGTCTTCCGCCACAATGGCGCGCCAACCTGAAGTCCCGAATTTTATAGAGTCCATAAGAAGAGTCTACACAGTGAGATTCAAAAGTTAAGCAACATCAATAGAATAGGGCATTTCACAACAATTGCCAATGATTGAGAAGAATCCAAACTTTTACGATTGAGAGTTAGACGACAGGGGATTTCGATAACTCTAAAATTCTGTTTTTTCTAGTGTACACCAAACAGGGGTATGGTCTGAAGGTTTCTCCATTCCGCGAGGAGTTCGATCAACTTCAGCAGTGACCAGCTGATCAGCCGCCTGGGGGGAAAGCATCAGATGATCAATGCGCAGGCCTTCGTCTCGGTTCCATCTCCCAGCTTGGTAATCCCAATAAGTATAGAGTCCAAGTTCTGGATGAAGGGCTCGAAGTGCGTCGCTGTAACCTAAGTGGCAGAGTTCTCGAAAACGTGCGCGAGATTCCGGTCGGCAGAGGGCGTCGTCAGCAAAGCCTTTGGGGTCGTATACATCGTCATTGGTGGGGCAGACATTAAAGTCTCCAGCCAAGACGACAGGTTCTTCTAATGTAAGGAGGGATCGGGCATGGGCGATTAATCGGTCCATCCATTTGAGTTTATAGGAAAATTTTTCTGTTTCAACGGGATTGCCATTGGGTAAATAAATGGAGGCAATTCGAATTTTTCCTATGACAGCCTCTACATATCGGGCTTGTTCATCGGAGGAATCACCGGGAAGGGCAGTCTGTTCTACCTCGATTGGCATTTTGGAAAGGATGGCTACTCCGTTGTAAGTTTTTTGGCCAATGACCGTCATGTTGTACCCCAATTCGTCGACGGCCATTCTGGGGAATTGCTCCTCGGTTGTTTTCAATTCTTGGAGGAGGACGACATCTGGATCAGCTTGTGCAACCCATTCGATAAGATGGGGGATTCGGACTTTTATAGAGTTGACGTTCCAGGTGGCAATTTTCATGGGATGAAAGTAAGCAACTTTTGAGCGATTATGATGACGTGGAAGATGAGGGTGCTTCAGTATCGCGTTGAAAGAGGACTTGAAAGCCTAGAAATTGTTTTTGAAATAAGGTCTTCAAAATAAAAGGGGTAATGCCAAAAAACAACACACAATAGATGCAGATTTCTAGCAAATATTGGGAGTCTTCTGAGACAGTACTGTTAAAGATCACAGGAACGGCCCATCCGACCGTCATGCTTACAAACATGAGAATGATCACATGCCTCCACACCAGAAACCACATGAGTTTCAACAGCTCTTTATATGATGGTATTTCCATTTTTCTTTGGCATCCTTTCGTTCAACAACATGTTCAGATTTTTCAATGCGCGTCATCCCAAGATGGGCCATGACCGACATCGACGGTGAGGGGAATGGCTAGCTGGAGGGCTGGAAGTGTGGCCGATTCCATGACCTGCTTGATGACCTGAGCTGTCTGTTCCAGCGCCGATTCCTGAACTTCAAAGAGGAGTTCATCATGCACGGTTAACAACATGAACGCTTTGTCCTGTAAACCATGCTGTTTCAATGCTTGAGGTACACGGATCATCGCACGTTTTAAAATATCGGCGGCGGTGCCTTGTAAAGGCGCATTGATCGCGGCGCGTTCGGAAAAATTGCGTCGTGCTGGATTGGTGTCGTGAATGGCCGGGACGTGGCACCGACGACCAAAGAGGGTTTGCACATACCCGTGCTCTCGGCAATATTGTTTCGTGCGTTCCATATAGTCCTGAATCCCAGGATATCGCTCAAAGTAGGATTTGATATAGGAGGCGGCTTCTGATTGTTCCACCTTTAATTGTCTGGCTAAGCCAAATGCACTGATGCCATAGATGATGCCGAAGTTTATGGCCTTGGCTTTGCGCCGAATTCCAGAATCCATATTCTCTAATGGAATATCGAAAACCTGACTGGCGGTGAGGGCATGGATATCTTGTCCGTCCCAAAATGCCTGCTTTAACACGGCAATATCAGCCATATGTGCTAATAGTCGTAATTCGATTTGGGAATAGTCCAAAGACATCAGCATACAGCCAAGTTTTGCCACAAAGGCTCGACGAATTTTTCGTCCTTCTTCCGTGCGAATGGGAATGTTTTGAAGATTAGGATCGGTAGATGACAACCGCCCCGTTGCGGCTGACGCCATGGCATACGACGTATGCACACGATTGGTCTGGGGATTGATTTGGTGAATGAGGGCTTTGGCATAGGTACTACGGAGTTTGTCCAAATGTCGCCACTCTAAAACTTTCTCCGGCAATTCATGCCCCTGTGCGGTCAAGGATTCTAAGACATCGACCCCGGTCGCGTAGCTCCCGGCCTTGCTTTTTTTCCCGCCTTCCATTTTGAGATCATCAAAGAGCACTTCGCCCAATTGTTTGGGCGAACCCACATTGAATGTTTTTCCTGCTAACCGATGAATGTCTTGTTCCAAGGTCAGGAGTCGCTGTGAAAATTCTTGGGAAACTTGTTTGAGTTGGGCCATGTCGACTTTGATGCCTGTTTGTTCCATGGCTGCCAACACGGGAATTAAAGGACGTTCGAGTGTTTCATAGGCCGTCGTCAAATGTTCCTTAAGGAGACGAGGCTTGAGAGTCTGGTGCAGGCGTAACGTAATGTCTGCGTCTTCCGCCGCATAATCCAGAGCTTGCTCCAAGGGAACGTGGTCAAAGGTGACTTGAGATTTGCCGGTGCCAGTGACTTCTTTAAATTTGATGGTCGTATGTCTCAAGTACAGGTCCGCTAGGTCGTCCATGCCATGGCCATGCTTCCCGCCTTCTAACACATAGGAAAGGAGCATGGTGTCATCAACTGGAGAAACCTGGAGGCCATAGCGGGCCAAGACCACCATGTCGTATTTGATGTTGTGCCCGACCTTCAGAACGCTTGGGTTGGTGAGAACAGGCCGCAGCATATCGAGCACGGTTTGAATCGGAATTTGTTGGGGTCTTTCCGATTCCGGTTCAGCGTGGTCCAATAAGTCCATAGACGTGGATGTCCCCGGTGCCATATGCCCGACAGGGATATAGCAGGCATGTCCTTGTTGGAGGCAGAGCGAGATGCCAACCAGTTCCGCTCGTGTTTGATCTAACGACGTGGTTTCCGTATCAATCGCCACCAGTCCTTGTTGAAGTGCGCTATCAACCCAGATTTGCAAGGCCTCCACTGTTTGAACCAATTCATAGAGCGGTTGAGTGGGTGGTTGAGGGATAGAAGCTTTTGTCTTGTCCGAATCTGTTGAGGGTGAGGGGTCCGGCGCCTGTGCATTGGGTGATGCTGAAGATGGTCCTTTAGGAGCCCGGCTTTGAATGCGAGCCAGGATCGATTTGAATCCTTGGTCCATAAGGAATTTTTCCAAATGGACCAGATCTGGTTCGCGTCGCCCTAGTTGGCTCAAAGGAATCGTGAGCGGGACGTCATCTCGTAAGCGAACCAGTTCACGTGAAAGGCGGGCCTTATCAGCATGCTCCAGGAGACTTTCACGTCGCTTGTTCTGCTTAATTTCTGAGGCGCGGGCGAGAAGAGTATCCAAATCTCCGTATTCCTGAATGAGCAGCGCAGCGGTTTTTATGCCGATTCCCGGAACTCCAGGTACATTGTCAGTGGAATCACCGGCTAATGATTGCACGTCCACGACCTTTTCAGGATAAACGCCGAATTTTTCATGAACTTGTTCCGGTCCGATCCTTCGGTTCTTAAAGGAATCAAACATGGTCACTCGATCCGAAACCAACTGCATCAGATCTTTATCCGAAGAAACAATAGTGACTTCCGCTCCCTCATTGACCGCCTCTTTGGTGTAGGTGGCAATGAGATCATCGGCTTCAAATCCCTGTAGTTCTATACAATCAAAGTTAAAGGCTCTTGTTGCTTCCCGTACAAGGGGAAATTGAGGCACTAATTCTTCAGGGGGTTCGCCTCGATTAGCCTTATAGGTTGGGTCAATGTCATTACGAAACGTTTTTCGTGCAGTATCGAAAATGATCGCGATGTGATCGGGTTGCATATCAACCAGCAATTTCATGAGCATCGTGATAAAGCCGTAGACTGCATTCACCGGAGTCCCATCGGCACGAGGCTGGATTTGAATGGCATGGAAGGCACGAAAGATGAAGCCAGATGCGTCGACTAACACTACATGATGAATGGGTAGGTGTGAAGGTTGGTCGATTGGAGCGGTCATAATGGAAATTTTCAGGAGTGAATTAAGAGAGAAAAGATACCTGATAGGGAAGGCCGTGTCGACAAGTATTCATTCCCATTCCTACAATAGGAATCTGGCATGCTAGAATAGCGAATCCCCTCGTTTTTCAAGGTAGGAACCCATTGTCATGAGGAAATTTATGGTTGCTGTAGCCATTGTCTTGGTACTTCTTGTCTTGGTTCTTCTCTCTCTACCGTTTCTTCTTGATCTGAATCGGTATCGAGACCAATATTTGCCAATTCTTGAACAAGCCCTTCATCGAACTGTGGAGGTGCAAGATGTTCGACTCACTTTTTATCCGACATTAGGCGTTCAGTTACGTGAGGTGGCCATTGGAGATGATCCTGTCTTCAGCTCCACCCCCTTTCTCCTGTTTCCCTCAGTGCAGGTAGCAGTTCAATGGAAGCCTCTTTTGCAACGACGGATTGAGGTGAAAAGCGTCGTCATTGAAAGTCCGGTTGTGCAGGTCGTTCGATCGGAAAAGGGAGACTTCAATTTCTCAACAATGGGAAGGGTTTCTACTGATGGGCGAACCTCCATAAAAGGTGCCGAAGCAAAGGATGGCGTCTCCCCCTTGCTGGGGGCCTTTGCAGTGAGGCAGTTTTCGATGACTGGTGGAACCTTGAAGTTTGAAGATCGTCTGCAGGAACCTTCGAAGGTGTATCATATCAATTCACTCATATTGAATACAGAATCAGTGGCAATTGGAGAAACTGCTCGGGTTCAAATGCAGGGCATATTGATGCCGTATCAGATTCCACTTGATGTTTCTGGACGATTTGGCCCATTACAGGAAAATTTTGATGTTCCTACCTTTGATATTGAAGGTTTGGTCGGGAAGGTAGCCATCAATGCCAAGGGAAAGATTATTAAAGGACAGGTAATAGGAGATGTACAGATTCCCAAAGCCTCTACACGAGATATTCCAATGGACTTTGGTTTGAAAAAGCCCATAGAAGTCTCCCAACTGCAGGCGCATCTCGTCGCTTCGATAATCTCAAGAGATCCGAAGATTGCCTCGGATAGGATGCGTATCGATCCTCTAACTATGAATCTTCACGTTGGGCAGTCAACCATTCATGTGACAGGGAAAGGGGTACCATCTCAGTTTTCTCTGGTCGGGCAGGCTCCTATATTTCATTCAGAAGACATTCCTGTTCCACATCAAATTCAAAAACCCTTTGCTTTGGAACAACTCGAATTCTGGGCAGAGCTTCAGGGGGAAATGCTCAATGTGACTTCCTTGAAGGCGAAGGCCTTTGATGGCACGTTGTCTGCTCAAGGTATGCTGAATCGTTGGAGCCCTCCCTTCACCTTTTCTACTCAAGGGGCATTCAAAGATTTTTCTGCTGAAGCTCTGATGAAGGTCATGCCACCAACCTCCCTGAGTCTTACAGGAATCGGGGAATTCGAATGGAAGGTCAATGGACTTGTGCCATCCTCAGCTAGGCCTGAATTTGATGGTCCCACCAACGTCACTCTTCGCGATGGTCAAATTCTTGGATTTGATTTAATAAAAATCATTGAAGATTCTTTGCAAATGGCAGGAATGCTTGGGCCCTCCACCGGCACCACGAAATATTCTGTGATTGAGGCCCAAACAGCATTAGAAAAAGATGGTTTGGCTATTCGTAGATTAACTGGTACAGCACCAAATTTTTTATTACAGGGTGCGGGAAAAATAGGTTTGGATCAATCTGTGAATTTAAAAGGCACAGTAGGTATTCACTCTTCAATGGCCGAAAAAATTATTCAACGGTTTCCTATGGCCAAGGTTGTCAGACAAGAAGGACAGTTAACGCTGCCGTTTGTAATACGGGGGACCGTTCAGAACCCGAAACTTAAGTTGGATACCCAGTCTTTAGGAAATCAGGTGAAAAAGAAAATCGAAAAACGGCTGGAAAAAGTCTTACAGGGAGATAATCAAGAATTACAAAAATTGTTAGATGAGGGCAAGGATTTATTGAAACAGTTTTTTAGAAAATAGAGCGGGTTTGCGGTGCACTTGCTTGGGGGGAAGCAAGAGTAAGATATAAAGAAGTAATTGTTATTTTGGTAAAAGAGATGGTTCCGGAGATTTCGAAGGTATTCTTTCCGACACTTGGTTGACCAGAGCGCGTAATTCTCCCAAATCATAGGGTTTGCCTACAATAGCATAGGCCCCTAATTTCGTGGCCTTCTCGCGAATGTCCTGGTTGAGAAATCCAGTGATCATGATGATGGGGACATCGATATTTTTGGCTTGGTGTTTTAGGTGATCTAGGAATTCCAACCCTGTCATGACCGGCATGGCATTGTCCAAGATTACGACGTCGAATGTCTGTGATTCAAGCAGGGCCAATCCCATTTCCCCATTATCTGCTTCTATGCAATGAAACCCGTCGTATTCAAATACCAAACGAAGAAGGTCACGACTCACTACATCGTCTTCAACAATGAGCATGGTTTTTGACATCGGTGTGTTCCTCTCTTTAATTCCCATGTATTTCGTTCCTGTTCTCTTTCGATCGTAAATAATTGGAATTGACTCTCTACGCAAGCAAGAAATTCTATGATGACCCGTTACGCCTCAAGTCACATATTCTTGTCACGGTTATTGGTGGTTTCCTTTCCAAATGAAAAAAATTCCACCAAATAATCCCAATCCTGTTAAAAAAATGGCACTGAGTAATTCCAACATTCATTGGCCTCGCAAGATAGTAATGATTGAATCTAGCAAGGGTTGTACCAATGATAATATCCATGAACCCTAAGTTATGGTGGCTGAATGGAATGATGCAAGATATTGAAATTATTATGGTTTGTGTTAATTATCAAATTTTCTCACTACAATTGGCGGTTTTAATGAATTTCAAAAAATAGGAAAATAGGTGCATGGGTATATCTCAATTGATACACTATGTATCGTTTTTTCAAACGCTAAAAAGTCAGAAAGACTGTTTGTGGTTTTAGATGGTGTAGGAGAGTATTGAAAGAGAAGTTATTCTTGGCGGAGAACAGAAAGAGGGGGGAACCCTAATAAACGGTACGTTCCTAGAAAACCAGTACAGAGGGCGAGCAAGATAGTGATCAGGAGACCGGTGAATAAGGCGGAAATATTCATGGTCCATGTGAGATCAAAGAAGAAATGTAAAATTGCCCAGGAGAGAAGACATCCGAGACTTATTCCAACGAGTCCTGCAAATCCCCCAATCAAGCCAAATTCCGTCCCAAGAGAAAACAGTAATAGGCGACGACTGCCCCCCAGCGATTTCAAAATGGCGAGTTCATGGAGTCGCCGATACCGGTTGATTGAAATGGCAGCAATCATCACGATCGATCCAGTTAAGAGGCAGAGGAGAGCCAAAGCTTGTATCCCCATCGCCAGTTGCCGGAATATTTTTGCAATATTGTCCATGACGTCTCCCACATGTATAGCCGTCACATTGGGCATGGCTGATACAATGGTTTGTTGGAGAGGAATTTCTACCATCTTTGGAACTCGAGCGGTCGCAATATAGGTGATTGGTGCTCCATCCAGCGAGCCGGGCTCCACAATCATGAAAAAATTCATTGAAAAAGAGCCCCAATCCACTTTTCGAAAGCTGCTGACTTTCGCGACAAATGAAACCCCTTGAATATTTAAAGCGAGAGTTGACCCTATCGATAGTCCAAGATGTTTGGCGGCTTCTTCTTCTACCGAGACCCTTGGCACTGAGTTGTTCGAAAGGGATGATGGGAGCGGCGGCTTGTCCCACCAATGACCCTGAGTCACGATGTTGTCCTTTGGGAGTTCCGGAAATGTGGTCACCACATATTCCCTTGTGAAATACCACCCGTTTCGTTTTCCTTTATGATCTTCAGGATGAATGGTCTGGCCATTGATGGTGGTCAATCGGGTTCGCACAACCGGGACCAAATCGTAGGGGGCATTCGGAATGTGTTGTTCTAAAATCTTCTTAAATGGAACATATTGGTCCGGTTGGATATCAATAAAGAAAAAGGAAGGTGCATTTTTTGGAATTTGATCTTCAATGAGCGCAAGCAAGGAATACTGGACCGTGACCAAGGTGGTTATCAACATCACACCAATTCCAATTGCCAAGGTCATCGCTTTGGTGAAATTTCCGGGACGTTGAAGATTATTTGTGGCATGGCGTAGCAAGAACTTTTGAGGAAATTTTAGGTGACGTAATATCCAAAAAAAAGCACTCGTTCCTCCCCATAAGACCAAAAGGGCAACAAGAAAGGCGCCAGAAAAAAAGAGCCCGAGAGACATAGAATGAGCCTGCCACATAGCTAACCCTAGTAGGCATCCAGTGATTAGGAGACTTGTCATTCGTTGTACGCGATCCTTCCACCATCTTTTTAATAACACCATCAATGACTGAGTCTTATTGTGGGATGTTGCTCGGTCCACATCTTGGCGGAAAACAGTTGAGGGGGAAACCGAACGGATGGCTAGGAGAGGCCAAAGGGAAAATGCCAGGGTTGCTAAGGTGCCTACAGCCATTCCTCGAAGAATGGGGAAAATCGTAGGCTCAATAGGAAAATTATCGGGAATGATGCCCTGGAGCAGAAGAGGGAGCCCCTGGTGTAGCCCGGTTCCGAGAATACCTCCAGATAGGCTCCCTATACTTCCCAGGAGCAGGCTTTGGGTGAGATAGATTTGGATGACCTGTGAAGAGTCTGCTCCGAGGGTTTTGAGTGTCGCAATTATCGGGGTTTTTTGAGTGATAAACCCTTGAATTGTACAGGCTACTCCAATGCCCCCTACCCACAGAATCGTCAATCCTATGAGTCCAAGGTAAAGCGTTAATTGGTCTAAAAATCTTCGAAGTCGTGGTTGGGCATCCCGGTAAGAACTCACCTGAACACCTTCCGGGCTGAGGCGTCCTCGAAGTTCCCCAAGCCATCTCTCCAGATGGTTTGAGGAAGAGAGTTGTAAGCGGTATCGCTGGTGTATGCGGCTTCCCGTTTTGACCAGGTCCGTGGCTTCCAGGGCTTTTTGTGAAATCATGAAACGAGGACCAAGGCTAAACGCGGTGGCAATTTTATCTGGTTCTTTGACCAGCACACCTGTGATGATGAAATTGGCTTGGCCAATACGCAACTCACTTCCCACATGTACATTGAGTCGAATCAGAAGAGATTTATCCGCGATGGCACCAAAGCAGGGCAGTCGATGACAGTCTTGTTGTCGTGGTACCAAAAAGTGCTGGATTGGTTGAGACGGTTCGACTAATAGATCCCCATAGAGTGGATAGAGGCTATCCAGAGCTTTGAGTTCAACCAATTGTGAAGAAGGTTTGATGATCTGATGTTCGGTTTGGCTAGATTCAATAGCTGCCATTGCGGCTAGTTCAGTGATATGGGAAACGGTGATGTTTCGTTTAGAAAGGGAATCTAAGACCTCCTGCCCTTTTTTCGTCATGGTGCGTCGCCAGGACAATTCAATATCACCACCTAATAATGCGCGGGCATCTCCCAAGATAGCCTGTTCGACATTAGTGGCGAAGAGGTCAACAGCGACGATGGATCCTACGCCTATGGCAATACAAAGAAATAAAAATATGAAACGGGACCAGGAATTGGCTGTTTCGCGCCATGCTAATTTAAGTGGGAGGGATAGCATCTGGGATTGAGATTGGAGGTTAGGATGATAGGGAGATGTCGTCCACGATGGTTCCATCTCGTAAGGTCAGAATACGTTGAGCACGAGCAGCAAGCATTGTATCGTGAGTCACCAAAATCAACGTGCTGTTGTGCTGTTCATGAAGTTGCCATAAAAGATCAATCACTCGGTTTCCTGTCGCACTATCGAGATTACCGGTGGGCTCATCCGCTAGAAGAAGCGGTGGTTGGCCAATAAAGGCCCGTGCTAATGCCACTCGTTGTTGTTCTCCCCCAGAGAGTTGTATGGGGTAATGATGAAAGCGTTGCTCCAATCCTACAGATTGTAAAAGCATTTTGGCGCGCTCCTCTCCGGAGGATTCGCCCTGAAGTTCCAATGGAAGTGCAACATTTTCTATGGCAGTCAACGTGGGAATGAGATGAAAGGCTTGAAAAACGTATCCAATATGTTGACGACGAAAATGTGCCATCGTACTTTCTGTAAGGGTGGTAATGTTTGTCCCGTGAATATGAATGGTCCCGTGGGTGGGTCGGTCAAGCCCTGCTAGAAGTCCTAAGAGTGTTGATTTCCCACTACCAGAAGGCCCAACAATGGCCAATACTTGTTTGGCAGAGACCTCAAAGGAGATGTCGTGTAAAATTTGAACAGCATGGTTTCCAGCGGAAAGGGTCATGCCAAGTTTATTCACGGAAATAAGGGACGAAGAATGTGGGGATGGTACAGAAGCCAAGAGAGGATCCGGTGAAGGAATTGGCACGATGGTTAACAGTTGGAATTCATCAATTGAATGGTTGGCGAAAATCTTTTGCTGGAGACCTCAAGATTTTCATTATTCTACCAGCCTCCGTCTTCTTCTGTCTGACTCTTCAGGCCTGTGATATTCCCGAAGAGCCTTCTGGAAGTCTGGTCGAAACCCCTAATATTTCTTCTCCTATTCCCCCAGCCCAGAGACCTGAACAGGCTGCTCACGGCAATACTCAATCGAAGACTGAACTTCCCAGAATTGTGGCGTTTGGGGATAGCTTGACTGCAGGCCTGGGCGTTGCTCAAGAAGAAGCCTATCCTGATCAATTGGAGCGATGGGTCCGGGAACAAGGATTGGCCTATCAAGTAATCAATGCGGGTGTATCTGGGGATACATCAGCTGGAGGCCTTAGGCGAGTGGGTTGGATTTTGAAAAGTCGACCGAGCATGGTCATTGTCGAATTGGGTGCTAATGACGGATTGCGGGGACAACCTTTGAATGAAACGTTTAATAACCTTGATGCGATTATTACGATCCTAAAAGACAAAGGGGTAATTGTGGTATTAGCAGGTATGCGTATTCCCTTGAACTATGGAGAGGATTATACTCGAGAGTTTTCAGATTTGTATGTTCGGTTGGCCCAGAAACATGATGTGTCGTTCATTCCCTTTTTCTTGGAAGGGGTCGCTACCCATCGACAGTTAAACCAAGGAGATGGGCTTCATCCCAATGCAGAGGGCTATTCCATTGTGGTGCAAAATGTATGGAGTGTGATTGAGCCAATTCTTAGGGGCCTAGCTCAGGCCGAATAAGATCAAAAAATTACCCCTCTTCCAAATGGAGAGAGGGGTAATCACAATCTTTGGTAACTATTGTCTTAAAAAGAGAGAGAGCTTAGGTCTTAAAGAAGATGTCGTAGGCCCCATACCCAAGAATTATCGCAATCGTTCCATAAAACATCGCAGTAATTCCTTCGTACCCGCCACCTGGCGCATTGGCCATGGCTGGAGCAGCGGCCAACATAAACAATGTAGTCAAGGTGATAATACGACTCATGCAACAACCCTCACTTTCTGACTAGAAAAATCTTGATCTGATATTAGATACCACTTCCTGCTTCTTTCAATGCTAGTCGTAATTCTAGACAATTTTGTTTCTAACATGCAACCAAGGGGTTGACGAATATATTAGCAGTTAATCTCTAGAAAATAATACGTAAATTTCTGTAAAAATTTTCTGATGTCTTCCACATGACCCTAAATTGTTAGAACCTGGCTTACTTCAAGAATTAAACAATCTTGGATTTAGGGTTCGAGACGAGAATGTGACCCGTCACAAAATGGAGGTTTTTTCGTGTGTTTACATCCACACCATGCCATTTTCTTTTTTTCTTTGATTTCGACTTCGAGTGGAGTCAAATCTGTTCCGGTGTGGGAGCCATCGCAAAAGGGTTGAGTTTTTGATCTTCCGCACTGGCACCAATAATAGGTCCCAGGTTCCATATCCATGACGTATGGGATTCGTTGTGGAATAACAATTGGGTCAGACATGTTCCCTCCTCATCGTTAACAAAAAAGGCCTTTTAAAAAGCCATTATCCGCATCTAGCTTGGATTCCCTTAGGGCCTAAGGGTGTGAGCCAGAGGTAATCCGCAATTCCGTTTTCTAGTTCTGCTCGAACCTCTTTTTCTTTTGATGGATCCCAAGCCACTAAGTAGATCGTGACCATTTTTATGGGAGTCGGCATTCTTTTTACACGTTTAGGAATAGGAATATGGTATTGAATATGTCCTCCTCCCGTATAGCTGACCAGGGGGCCCTCCGAGGGAGATTTGTGATTCAAATAACTTCTGATGATATGTGCCATACCCTCATCGCGAAAGATAGATGCTTCAAATATTCGTCGGTAGACATGATCTGGCAATCCAGCATGACAGGATTCAATTTGTTCGAATATAAGGCTTTCATATTCGGGATCATCAGTCACCAGTTTGCCGATGGGCCATTTTCCCATTTCCGGATCAGCCAAAGCCTTGGCTAGTCCTTGGGTGGCAACCAATCGCACTAAAGGGCGTGGAGGGTTCATAGCCAAGAGATTGAGTTGATTCGACTGGGCAAACGTGACCAATGATTGGTAATCAGCAAACTCCCCCCCCCAATTTTTCTTCCAATGGGATTCTTCCACCAATTGTTTTAGTCCAGAGCCAGGTTGGTGAATGAAGTGGTCCAAGGCAGGTTGAGCATCCCAACTAAACATTTCCATGGCAAGACTGGGCTGGCGCTTGTGCTTCAGAAGTGTGGACAGAATGGATTGGGCCGCATCAAGATGGGATGGCGTGTAATGTTCCTCCCCTAGAAAAATGACATCTGCAGATAAAAGATGGGGAGTAAGTTCTTCGACAGTCAGAAGTGTTTGATCGGAAACATGGTAAATTTGGCCGACTGCAAATGATGGTTTCGCCTGAATGGTGGTACATCCAAGAGGCCCGTAGATGAAAAAGGAGTAAAGAAGGCACAGGGAAATAAGAACATTGACCTGAGAAATATTGGTAAGCCTCATAGGGAGCATGGTGTACCATAGTCCCCCCATTGGGGCAATATAGGCAAGAGGGAAAATTTTTGGGCCAACCGCTTGGGGCTCTCTGGTGATGACACCTTAGGAGGTTCTGTTCACGTATTAATCGAGAATAGTCTTCATGGATAAACAGACGTTAGATATTCAAGCGTTTCGAACACAAATAAAAGCGATGCGAGAGTCTTCCCCGCAACATTGGGAAGCCAGTCGAAAGCTAATAGCTCAGGAATCCCTAGCAGCCACACTCCCGGTTTTGCTTCAAACTATTCAACAGGCAGAGTTGATACCCAGCCTTCAGAAACGATTAATCGAGGTGGTGCAACAGTTTGGACAACACAAGAAAACTAGGGAAATTCATCAAACATTAAAGGAGCTGACAGGTTTCCCACCCTCAAAGGCGATTCGTGCACTTATTGTTTGGGGAGTATTGGCGGTTGACAACAAGGATGGTTGTGCCGCTGAGGATTGTTCTATTGAAACCTTGGATAAGTGTTTGAGGGAAGGACAAAACCCCTATGATACCCTGCTTCAGGTACAAGCCCCCTCATTGTTAGATGTTGGTGCTGGTGATTTAACATTTGAGCAGGAATTAGTTGACCAGTATGTTCCTCAACTGCGTTCACGCAACATCATGCTTCGATTGGATGCCTTGGATCGACTCACACCTGGTTCGCGAGTCGGTGGGGTCTATCACAAGAACAGGGCCCGCGAGAAATATTTGAAGAGTTTTCCGTTAGGGGAATTGAAATACCAATTTTGGGGAAGCACAGGTATTGAAGAAATCTACAAAATAAAAGGAGTGTTGCCACGATATACGCTTTCTACGTGTCATGCTCCTGCCAATCCTACCTTTGCCTACGAGCCCAGCCGAGTTGAACCCAAACTGATACAGGATCATCTTCGGGTTACGCGAGGCGATTCTCGTTTGAGCCGTTATGAAGGAGAACCAGTATTGGAGGTTTCTCACCAAGGACGGGATCTTACGTTCCCCCCTTGGAAATTTGACATTGTAGGGCCAGTAGCTCTTTTGCAGGGTATGACGCGACGAAGCCGGGTAGGGGTGTTATCCGCAATCGACGATGAAGTCTTTTGGGAACTCTTGAGCCAGATTTTAGCTGACGACCAATATCGACCACGGAATGAAATATTTACCAAAGAAAATATTCCGGATATCTTTGGGGATGTCTATAAGAAATTGTCTTTGCTCTCGGTTGGTGAAAGAGTCGATCTGACCAAAATTGGGGAAATTCGAGATTCAACGCCTTCCGGGGAAAGGCGTTTAGAAGAAAGTTCCTTATCTTCAAAATTTCGATATGTGGAAATTCGACGAGGCGCGTCTTGGGAGGGTGTGCCGAGCAGTTTCACGGCCAAACAATTTTCTCATATGAGGGAAGAATCCCCACCTTGGTGGATAATTTTTCTTACTGACATTTAGACAAATGAAGAAAATCGGCTAGAATGAAAAATTCAATTGGTAGAGGGAATGAGGGATAGGTAAGAAAAGAAAATTTGGAGCGGGAAAGGGGATTTGAACCCCCGACCCTCGCCTTGGCAAGGCGATGCTCTACCACTGAGCTATTCCCGCTCTATAATGCAATAGTTCCTTGATTCTAGTGGGCACCCTATAGCCTGTCAAGACAGGGAGCAACAGATAGAATCTATCGCATGGCCTAACAATTAGATAATCTCGAAGTGTAAAAATATTGAGGAAAGGAATGATTGTACATGTACATTAGTGTCATCGGAACAGGCTATGTGGGATTGGTTACAGGTGCCTGTTTTGCAGAATTTGGATTAAATGTCTTGTGCATGGACTTGGATGAAAAGCGCATCGCCTCTTTAGAAAAAGGACAGGTGCCATTTTTTGAGCCAGGTCTTGCTGAACTTGTTGAAAAAAATATTCAGGCTGGTCGATTGCGGTTTACCACAGATTTACATAAAGCCGTGGATGAAGCGTTGGCAATTTTTATTGCAGTAGGCACGCCTTCCCGATCCGATGGTTCGGCTGACTTGTCTTTTGTGGATGAAGTTGCACGAAGTGTCGGTAGTCGAATGACCGGCTATAAAGTGGTGATTACAAAATCAACCGTCCCAGTTGGAACAGCGGGTCGAATTCGTACGTTCATTAAGGAGAGCCAAACGGTAACGTGCAACTTTGGGGTCGTGTCAAATCCAGAGTTTCTTCGTGAAGGTTCTGCTATCGAAGATTTTATGCGGCCTAATCGGGTAGTAATTGGTGCTGATAGTCCGGAGGCCGTCGCTATTATGAAGGACCTGTATCGTCCTCTTTATTTGTTAGATACCCCTATTGTGATTACTGATATTCCTACTGCAGAAGTGATCAAATATGCGTCTAATGTGTTTTTAGCCACGAAGATTTCTTTTATAAATGAAATGGCAAATCTTTGTGAACGAGTAGGCGCTGATGTGCAAATGGTTTCGAAGGGGATGGGATTGGATAAACGCATTGGTTCCAAATTCTTACATGCTGGGCCGGGTTTTGGAGGGTCGTGTTTTGGAAAAGATACGGCCGCTCTCATCAATATTGGTGATGAAGCTGGCTATGAAATGAAGGTGGCAAAAGCGACCAAACAGGTTAATGAAGAACAGCGTGTCAGGATGGTAGAAAAAATTCAGGCAACCCTAGGGGACGTGAACGGGAAAACTATTGCTCTACTAGGCCTTGCCTTTAAACCGAATACAGATGATATTCGAGACTCTCCAGCGTTGTACATTGCAGAATGGTTGATGCAAGCTGGTTGTGTGGTTCGCACCTATGATCCAGAAGCGTTGGAAGAGTCGATGAAGGTGTTGCCCAATATGGTGCCATGCAAAGATGCCTACCATACCGTGGATGGAGCAGATGCTGTGGTGTTAGTGACCGAATGGAATCAATTCCGGAATCTGGATTTTGAACAGATTAAATCCAAGGTCAATTCGCCAATCTTTATTGACCTTCGGAATGTGTACGAACCTCAGCGAATGGCAGATCAGGGATTTTATTACGTATCGATTGGTCGAAAGTCAGCTGGAGTACCCCCCCCTGCAGCCAAGTTAGGCCAGAAGGGGGTTTGCTAGTTTCTATTTCTTTTTATAGCCCATTCGATCTAAGACTTTCATAATTCTTTTTTGTAGCTTTTCATCTGCTTCACCTAGAGCCTGTGCAAGGGGTTCAACTGCAGGTTTCCCAATTTTTCGCAAAATTTCAGTGGCCGATTGGCGAAGTTCATCTTCCTCGTTGACCAAGAGAGGGACGACATCAAGCGCGCAAGGTGCTCCAATTTTTATTAAGGCTTCATACGCGCGCTGACGGACATCCCCAACCTCATCATTCAACATTTCTACCAACGGCTTCACCGCTGCCTCGACCTTAAGTTCCCCTAGAACTTCAATGGCATGTTTGCGATTGAGCCAGTGTGTATCTGTCAGGTCTAGTAACGCTGCATCAGCTGCCGCGACATTAGGATCTTTGGAACGAATTCGAAAACTTTTGACGATACGCTTGCCTTCTTCTTCAACCACACGCAAGGTGGCACCATCGCCGATTTTTATTTTCTGTAAATCCTCAAACGCTTCTTCGCCGACGTCTAATAAAACGGTTTTTCCGTCGTAAGCCAAC
Organism: Nitrospirales bacterium; assembly: GCA_029261295.1. Taxonomy (GTDB): domain Bacteria; phylum Nitrospirota; class Nitrospiria; order Nitrospirales; family UBA8639; genus Nitrospira_E. Next base: position 76,202 of record JAJDBP010000003.1, read on the forward strand.
AACTCAACTTCGATTTGGTTGGTCTCGAGATTGATCATCGAAACTTTTTCGGTGACGAGGTTAAATCCATCTTTTTTGGTACCCGACTTTGGGCCTATGGAGATGAGTTTTGCAGGTGCTTCATTTGCCATGATAGTGATGTTTCCTCAGATATAAAGTGAACAGCGTAAAAAGCCGTAAGGAATGATTGCTATGTTGAAGAACTCGGAGTCCACCCCAAACTCGACAAGGCGCCCTCTACCGTATCTCGAACCATTTCATTCTCGTCTTCTAGTAAGAGCACTAAAGGGTCGATGGCCCGGTTATTTTTTAAACGCGCCAGTGATTCGGCGGCATTGCGGCGAACCAACCAGTCTTCATCGGCTAAGGCCTCAATCAGGGGATCGAATGATTCAGGGTCACCGATTTTCCCTAATGCCTCGGCGGCATGTCGGCGCACAATCCAATTTGAGGCATGTAGCCCTTCGACTAAGGCGGTGGTGGCACGCGAATCGCCAAGTTTTTTTAACACTCGAGCCGCATCTTCATTAAGCGTCGCATCCATCAGGGCATCGATGAGGCCAGGCACGGCGTCCGGGTGCCCAATTCTTTCTAGGGCCCAAATAGCCGCAGTCTTCACTCCACCGTCCTTATCATGCTTCAATGCATGAACGAGGGGTTCGACAGACTTGAGGGCCCGCAATTTCCCCAAGGCATTAGCAGCCTGTTCTCGGACCGACCATTCATCATCTTCCTTGAGGGCTTCAATGAGCGGATCAATAGCGGGTTCGCCAATTTTCACCAATGCACTGGTCGCGGCTTCGCGAATCACGCAGTCATCTTCTAAAAACATATCAATGAGCTTCGGGATCGCCTCTGATCCAACTTCTCCCAAACGAGCGGCAGCATGATCCCGTAATGATTCGTTGTCATCCCGAAGAGCTGACAACAAGGGATCAACTTGATTTTGTTCCGTCATGCAGTGTTACTCCTTTTCAGCCCAAGCTTCTTCATCTAACTCCATTTGTGCAGTGGCGGCTTCCAGTTTGTCAAGGATAACCCCAGAATTATAGGAAATGAGTCCATCGCGGTCGGTTTTTAACCGTTTAAAGAGTTCGGCATGGGGCCGCAATATTTCTACATCTTTAACTTTTTCTAACGCTTCTACCGCCAAAATGCGGAGAGGACGAATCGGGATGACCTCAATATATAACTCGACAGGCCTGGAGTCACCAATGAGTCCCAAGGATTTTACCGCATGCTCTTTGACTCCCGTGTCTTTGTCTGTTCGAAGGCGCTCCATTAAAGGTTCAACGGCTCGAACATCGCCAATTTTACCTAAGGTATCAGCAGCGGCCTCCCGCACAATCCAATCGTCATCATCCAAATATTCCAAGAGAATTTCAACTGCAGGTCGGCCAATGCGGTGTAATTGGATGACCGTTTCTTGTCGAACACCCTCCTTGAGTTCCGATTCGTCCACAGCTCGTAAATCATCGAGGAGTTGGTCAATGCGGTCACGGATCGCTCCAAGCTTGCGTAAAGCGTCGGTGGCCAGGTCGCGTAGGTTTGGATCAGACATGGCATCCACGAAAGCATCAGCTGACCGTGGATCTAACAATTGGGCCAAAATTTCGGCGGCGCGTTCGCGGATGGATTCATCAGGATCTTTCAGGCGTTCTGAGAGTGGCCCAATAGACGTGGGAATGACCCCTAATAAGGTCGTGATGCGCTCTCGAATTCGGTCATCCTGTAAATGTTCCAGCAAAGCAGCGGCAGTGGGTTCATCCAGAATACCAGCCATGTGTTCTAGGGCCTCAAGCGTGGCCTGACGAACCTCCTCGTCGTCATCTTTCATGATGCCCGCAAGCGCGATCCCTGCACGAGGGTCTCCGAGTCGTGCCAGCATTCTAATCGCTTCGATTTTATAATGCGTGGTTCCGTGTCCGATAGCTTGTATAATGGCTTCAACCGCCTTGGGGCCACCCTTCATACAAGTGGAGGTGGCGCGCATGCGCCGCCAGTCTTCCTCGTGGTCCAGCTCAGAAATGATGGTCTCGAATGTTTCTCTTGGCATGAACGTTCAATCGGTTACAGGCGAATTTGTCCAGGACGCCACCCAAGGTGGGAAAGAGATTCCAACACATGACGACGCAGATTGTCATTCTTTGTGGTTTTCAACAGTTGTAACAGGGGCGTCTTGGCGGCTGCGCCAAAGTGCGTCAGGGCTTCCGCAGCCTCTTGGCGGAGTAAAGTGCTACCCAGAGCGTTCATCAGAACCGGCACAGCCTGAGGGTCACCAATATTGGCCAGGGCCTTCACCGCAGCTTCTAAGGGAGGGAGCTCTTCTTTATATTGTGGGTCGGTACAGCCTTCCATGCGGTCTTCGTAGGCATCGGCCGGAAGAGATTGAACAAGAGCCATTAACGGAGGGAGGGCCTCCACCGCCCGCAAATTCCCCAAGGCCTCAATTGCCTTCAGCTGTAATGACGGCGTGGTGAGCGAATCCAATAACAGCGGAATAGCATGGACATTCCCGATTTCTCCCAAGGCCCGGACAGCATCCTGTCTGACGGCGGAATCGGAATCGTTGGCCACAAGATTCATGAGAGGGGCCACAGCCTCGGGTGGCTTCATGAGAGCGAGAGCTTCAATTGAACGCAACCGAATTCTCCAATTAGGATCCTGTAGGTTTTTCAGTAGAGGGGGAATACTCGCTTCCCCTATGGCTTGGATAGTCCGGCAGGCCTCTTCACGGACGGAAGGGACTTTATCTTGGAGGACTAAAATCAACGTATCAATCGAGCGGGGGTCTTTCAGCCGCGTGAGCCCTTTGGCGGCAGCCATGCGCACAATCCAGTTGGGATTTAGGAGGGCCGACAGCAACGGTTCATACACTTGCTCATCCGCCGTATTCGCGAGAATAGACGCTGCAGCTTCTTGGACTTGAAGGTTTGGATCATTGAGACAAAATCCCAAAGACAGGACAGCGGGTTGACCCACCGCTGTCAAAGAGGAAGTGGCCGCGACACGAACAGCATGGTCCGAATCTCGGAGAGCACGAATCAACGGTTGCACGCTTCGAGGATCGCTAAATTGGCCGAGAGCCACCGCCGCATCCTCTCGGACACCCCAGTCCTCATCATCCAAAGCAGCAATATGTTCAGCGACGGAATCAGCCATGTTAATAGGTACCGAAGAAATGTTTCAGACTCGTTTAAACACAAGCGGGATGGCCCATGGATACCTAGGGAAACCCCGAGCGTCGACGTTACCACACGATTTTTTTGGCGGTCAATCTGGCAGCAGATAGATAGGGGAATGAAGAAAATTAGTGGGGTTAGACGGAACGAAAAACAGCCAAGAGATCACTCAAGGTCAGCATTTTCACACCTAGGATTTCTCGTTCTTCGTGGAGAATGTCCGAATGGTGTTCACTAGCAGAATTCTTCAAATGATCCTGGCACCTAGACGTGATGCGTTGAAACTCCGCTTCGGCTTTGTCTTTCACTACCCTGTTGGAAGACAGTAATGCCACCACTTGACCATGGGTGATGGCTAAGTGCTGTTGAAAATCCTCTTCAGGGAGTGATCGTCGGTGCTCTTCATCTAAGCATCGATCAATATATTGGCCCAGAAATACATAAAATCGGAGAAGTGTTTCAGTGGTGGTTATATGGGTTTGGGTGTCCGGGACCTTAGGCATTGGAATTCCTTTCCAAAGGAGGTCTCCAGGGAGGCAAGGCTAGTGCGTCTTCCACCGTCCTGACGGTAGGAACCATTGTTTCCATTTTGATAGCTTGCAAGTTGGTATCTACTTCGCCGCGTTGGCCAGTTAGCGTACATCGGATTGAGGCTTTCTTGAGTCTCTGGCATGTGGTGACCATCCGGCCGATGGCCATGCTGTCCATAAAATTTACTTGACTGAGGTCAAAAATTACGTGACGAGGAAGGTGGGTCATTTCAACATGCGCGAGTGCAGAAATGAAGTGTTCCATGACATGAAAATCAAATCGCCCCGAAAGCTCAATGACCACCGCACCTTGTCCAACTTTCGTTGACACATGCAGCATAGAATATCCTCCAATTCGAGAACAGGCCTATAATATCCTGTTCATCAAGTGTGGATACGGTACACAGGTTAGTTGAATAAGCCTAACCGGAAACCTGAATTAAAGCTATAGAGAAAATATGGAATGGGTGAGTGTGGAGATGCTTGGCAACAAAAAGTTTTAACCGAAATCTGTTGAAGTCGGCTTCAAATAAGACCCAAGAAGGTAAAATTCTATCGTTCATAGGTGGCCAAAATCGTGGTGTCACTAACAGTCTTTTCAAAATGGTCTTGCCGAATCTTGAGATAGTTCTCGCTTGAGAAAAATGAATCCTTTGCGCCTTGGTCAGGAAAGGAAATCGTGAACACACGATTGATCGGGGCCTGGGTTTTAGATTTGAGGACTTCAGAAACTTTGAAATCGTATCCAAATTCTCCGCCGTAGCTTTCAAGAATGGGCGTCATTTCGTCGCGATACGATTGATAGGCCACATCGTCTACGACTTGTAATCCCACGAGCATTTCAATTGCCATTGCATTTCACTCTTTTATAACTATAGCCATTAAGGTATCTGCGCCGAACCCCGGTATCTCACCTCCCCTGAACCTCTTCTTTGAAAGATTTGAGGAGGGAAATAATGAGGATGATGATGACAAAGACGAAAGGAAAGGCTGCGAGAATGGCCCCGGTTTGGAGACCTTTGAGTCCACCGGACCAGAGGAGGATGGCCGCGGAGAGGGATTGAATGACCCCCCATGTGAATTTGATGTGGTTAGGTGGGTTGAGGCTGCCGTTGGTGGTGAGGGTCCCTAGTACGAAGGTGGCGGAATCCGCGGAGGTGATGAAGAATGTTCCGATCAGAAAGATGGCGATGAGAGACATGATGGTTCCCATGGGGTATTGCTCCAAGACGGTGAAGAGCAAGACTTCCATCCCTTGGTTTTCCATCACGGTTTTTAAGTCAACGTTCTGAAAGAGCTCTAAGGCGATCCCAGTTCCCCCAAAAACGGTAAACCAAAATGCACAAAAGAGTGTTGGGACGAGCAATACGCCCAATACGAATTGGCGCACCGTCCGGCCTTTGGAAATTCGGGCGATGAAAGTGCCCACAAACGGCGCCCAGGCAATCCACCACGCCCAATAAAACAACGTCCAGTCATGAATCCAGGTGGAATCACCAAACGGGGCCAGGTTTAGGCTCATGGTCGGGAGGTTTTGAAGATAATGTCCAAAGGTTGATGGCAAGACCGTCATGATGAAATGTGTGGGGCCTAGAAATAGCAAAAAGAACAGGAGCGACAAGGCTAGGATCATATTGAGGTTGCTGAGATATTTGATCCCCCGATGCAACCCAGTTTGGGCGGAGAGCATGAATAAGATGGTCACAATGGCAATCAGGGTCAATTGTGTCCCTAATGTATTAGGGATGCCAAAGACATAGGACAGTCCTCCGCTGATCTGCACCGCGCCAAATCCTAACGAGGTAGCCACCCCAAAGACGGTGGCGAACACCGCTACGACGTCTACGACCGTTCCCAGCGGTCCTGTAGAATGCTTGCCCAGCACCGGTTGGCATGCGAGGCTAAACAAGCCTGGTGTTCCACGACGGAATTGAAAATATGCCAGAGCTAGGGCGACCATCGTATAGATGCCCCACGGGTGCAGGCCCCAGTGGAAAAAAGAATATTGAAGAGCGAGTCGAGCCGCCTCCGGGGTTCCCCCTTCGCCCATAGGCGGAGAATGAAAATGGGAAGTGGGTTCCGCGACTCCCCAAAACACCAGCCCAATACCCATGCCTGCGCAAAACAGCATGGCGAACCAGGTGAGGAGGTTAAATTCGGGTTCGGCTCCGTCCGGGCCAAGGAGGATATCACCGTATCGAGAAAAAATCAGGCAGAGGGCACAGAGTAAAAATCCGGAAGCCGAGAGGACATAGAGCCAGCCAAAGGTATCTAAGAGAGAAGATTGGAGGCCTCCAGTAATTTTAGCCAAATGTTCTGGGTATAGAGCGCCCCAAAGGAGGAATAGGAGCGCCAGGACGCAGGAAATGTTAAAAACTAACGTGGTGGATTTTAGTGGGTTCATGGAGCGACGGGGTCTACCCAGACCGCCTAGCCCTACCATAATTCGCTCTGGTGAACAAGGAACATGCGTAGGATGTTCTTTTGTCGAGAGATGATTCCTCCATTCTGTATCGGGGGATTAGGCGGTGAGCCGTTGTTGTGGACAAGTAGGCAATTGCCACGTCATGAAAGGCGATTGCGTCGTTTCCCTCTGTCATTTCAAGGAATTATGACCACAAAAGGTTGCTCTTCTGGGCGTAAAGGGTTAGATTTATGACCTCTTTGGCAAAGAATCGGGCCTTCCAAACGCTCGCAAGAGAAGTTCGGGGGCCCTTTTTATTTCCCGTATCAAGGGGAGGTGAAAGCATTGCGTCTACGCGCGAATCTTTTTTGCCTTTCCCAGTCAATTTACCGTGGCCTTTTTCGTCCTCTTCCTTGCTGGTGAGTGGTGGAGGCATCGGCCCTTTAGGAGGTTAGTCTCATGGGTAAGAAGCAAGCATATGGCGATAATCCTATCGCCAAACGAAAAACGGATTTATACAAAGAGGAATATGTCCATAGTTTTGTCCAAAAATGGGACGATCTCATTGACTGGGACGCTCGGGCTTCCAGTGAAGGGGACTTTTTTATCCGACTCTTAAAAGAGCGTGGCGTCCAACGTATATTGGACGTGGCGACTGGTACCGGGTTTCATTCGATTCGGCTTATGCGGGCTGGGTTTGACGTCACCAGTGCAGATGGCAGTCCGGAAATGTTAGCCAGGGCCTTTGAAAATGCGCGGCAAGCCGGGTTCATCATGAAGACGATTCATGCCGATTGGCGTTGGTTGAGCCGGGATATTCATAATAAATATGATGCCGTGATTTGTTTGGGGAATTCATTGACCCATCTTTTTGCTGAGCAAGACCGACGAAAAGCCTTGGCTGAGTTCTACACCGCCTTGAGACATGACGGCGTGCTCATTCTAGATCAACGTAATTATGACGGCATATTAGACAATGGGTTTACCTCGAAGCATGTCTATTACTATTGCGGAGATAACGTCAGTGCCGAGCCTGAATATGTGGATGAAGGCCTGGCCAGATTTCGCTATACCTTTCCTGATAAGGAAGTCTTTCATCTCAATATGTATCCGTTGCGGAAAGAATATACCCGTCGGTTGATGAATGAAGTCGGCTTTCAGCAGGTGAAAACCTATGGCGATTTCCAAGAAACGCATAAAGTTGATGATCCAGATTTTTATGTGCATGTGGCCGAAAAACTCTATAAAAATGAGGAACGGACAGGTTCTAGCAAAGTCAATTCAGGGAATCAGGTGTATTCATCTGCCGTAGATACTGCTCGCGACTATTACAACAGCACAGATGCCGATCGGTTTTATGCCACGATTTGGGGTGGTGAAGATATCCACATTGGACTGTACGAGTCTGAGACCGATTCGATTGTTGATGCCAGTCGGCGGACGGTTGAAAAGATGGCTTCTACCGTCAAAAGCCTTGATGGTAAAACTCGTGTCTTAGATATTGGATCGGGGTACGGAGGCTCAGCCCGTTATCTTAATAAGGAATTTGGTTGTCAGGTGGGTTGTCTGAATTTGAGTGATATCCAAAATAAACGCAATCGAGAACTGAATCAGAAAGAAGGCATTAGTTTAGCGATTAATGTCATTGATGGCAGCTTTGAAGATATTCCGCTCCCTGCTGGGAGTGTCGATTTGGTGTGGTCTCAAGATGCCATTTTACATAGCGGAGATCGAAAGAAAGTCTTTGAAGAAGTGGCCAGAGTTTTAGCCAAAGGTGGGCAATTTATTTTCACCGATCCGATGCAAAGCGCCAAGTGCCCTAAAAAAGTCCTGAAGCCGATTCTTGATCGTATCCATTTAGATTCCTTGGGATCTATTGAATATTATCAACAATTGGCCAAAGATCTTGGCTTGAAAGAAGTCGGAGTGATAGATTTATCCAAGAATTTACCAGCTCACTATGCACGGGTTCTGCAAGAGCTAGTGGCTCAACACAATACGCTTATTCAGGTATGTGCGGAAGAATATCTGGCCAATATGAAAGTGGGGTTACAGCATTGGGTGGATGCCGGAATTGCTGGGCATTTGACCTGGGGGATCTTACACTTTCAAAAAGACTAGATGGTGTGACCCTTGGTGAGAACTAAGGAGAAGATAGGACGGAGTCGTAGGGAATCTTAAGAGCTTTCTGAGTTATCGTTCTATTTTATTGCCTTTCGCTGACTTAGCAATATCTCCACTTTTCCCAAAGCGGCCTTCCCCTCCCTCGCCCAAAACATTCGTCGTATCCGTATACTCAATTTCACGCGTTTCTTTACTCTGGCTGTCTTTGGGTTGCCATCCTAGTTTGTCCAGCGTGTCCAAGACGACTTTTTTGAGGGCTCCAGATGCGGTCATGCGAGTCGTGGCGAATGCCAGTACCCGTTCGCTTTCCTTCTCAACTTTGGAAAGATCTGGGTCATGGAGAAAGGAAACGAGAGGTTCGATAGCGGTATCTCCAATCATCACTAAGGAATTTGATGCATAATCACGAAGCACCAAATCTTTCAGCAACAGGATAAGATCCGGAATGACTTTGGGATGGCGAAAGTGTCCAAGAGCTGTGGCCGCGGCTTCTTTGATTAACAGATCTTCACTGATAATGCAGCCTGGCATAGGTTTCCCGTCTTGATGGATCCCCTTTCCTTTCAAGGCCGCTAATACCGGGGGAAAAGCTCGGGGATCTCCAATCATTCCTAAGGAAGCGATCGCATGCCGTTTCACAGTCCCGTCTTTCATGGCGTCCATGAGGGCGTCGAGTGCCAGTGGGTCGCCAATATTGCCTAAAGCAATTGTCGCATCCTCTCGGACGGCGCGATCAGGATCTTTGATCATGGTGATAAGTGCTTCGACAACTCGTGTTTCCCTCACCCACACTTTTCCCATTTGATAGTCTGTCGTCATTCCACCTAAGGCACGGACCCCATGACATCGGACCACGAAGTGAGGATCTTTTAAGGTTTCGAGTAAGGCCTCAACAGAGGGTGTCCCAATATACATTAAGGCCGTTCCGGCCGTTTCACGGACAATTTTTGAAGTATCCTTGAAGAGCTTAATGAGTGTGGGAATAGCCTGAGGATCTCCAATAGTTCCTAAAGCCTCGGCCGCGGCACTTTTCACCGCGCCATCGCGGTCCCTGCACACCACCATCAAACCTTTTACGGCTTCAGAATCACGAAGTTCCCCCAGAGCCTTGGCCGCTTGTTCCCGGACTCGCCACCGTTTGTCTTTGAGGCACGTCAGTAATTTAGGCACCACTCCTTTACCCATGGAAGCCATGGCTTGAACGGATTCGGCCTGTACCTCCATCATGTTGTCATTAAAAAGGGTGATCAGGCCGTCGATACTTTGCTCGCCTCCAATTTTGGCGAGTGCCCATCCAACGTGGCTTCGTACCGACCAATAGTCATCTTCCAAAGCTGTTAATAACGGCTCTAGGGTTTTGGGGTCACCCTTTTCGGCTAGGGCTTTAGCTGCCTCCTCGCGGGTTGCATCATCCACATCTTCGAGGGCTTCAAGCCAATCTTGTACAGAATTCGACATATTGGGCCTTTGTTCTCTGGTTTCTTTATTTTGGGTAATCTGGGTCTTGCGGATAGGGTTGAGTGTGACTGCAGTGGATGGTCAATTTATTGGAACCTTGTCCATTCACACATTGCTCAAGTGCTTGGGCGTATTCCAATGTTCCAGATAAGGTCACCTTAAATAAAAAATCAAAGGTGAAGGTGCCAAAACGATATTCCCCAGGCTTCAATTTCAATTTTTTCACTTCAGTCGTTTTGTAGGCATCCATGTTAATGGGGTCTTTTGTCCAAATTAAAGGAGTGATGCCCGGTACATGCCACCACGTCGGTGGATTCAGTGCGCTGGGATCAACCGTAATGGCAAATTCACGTAATAGAGGATTTGTGGGCTCAGCTGCCTGGCTGATGGAAACAACCACATGAGGCAGACAGACTAGAACCATACATAGACTGATAATTGATGCTTTAAGGTGAAAAGTTGTTTTGCTCATTGTCTGATTATTGGTAAAATTTTTCCAGTTCATTTTCTGTCGTTCGTCGTTTAGGAGTTGATTGAAATATTTCTGTAATGGCCTGGCTTTGCCATTCAGTATGTGTTTCTAAACCTAGGGCATACATAATTGTGGCCCCAGAATCTAACAGGGTGACCGGTTGAGAAATTGCGTAGTGCTTTTTTACGTTCGTCCCCCAAGCAATCATTGGGACCGTGGGGTCTAGAGCCACTGTTTCCCCCTTCTTCACTTTTTTTGCAAGAGGATTGAGTGGGCCACTGTTTAACCCTGTCACAATGAACATCGTGCGGTCCAAGACGCCAATTTCTTGATAATTTTTTTTGATTTGGTCAATAGCATTATCGATGGAAGTCACTGCATCTGAATATTTTGGGGAATCCCACCCATATTTTTGACCAATCCGAGCGGCGGTTGGAAAATGTGCAACCAAGAGATTCGGAACCCCAAAGAGTCTGAAGCCAAATCCACCCTCACTCGTCACTTTTTTGAGGAAATCTTGAATATAGACCGACACGGTCTCAGGCGTACATTGGGGTTTAGTATAGCCACAGACTTGAGAGTCGACATAAATTTCAGGCCGCACTAATTGATAGAGTCGTTCGTCCATAAGGAAGACACCCGTGTCTGCCCCTCCCGCCAAATCCATATAATCGAAGACCGTAGGGGAGCGCATAAAGGATCGAGCAAAATCGTAACGTTCCCATTCAGCCGTTATGCGATGTTTGTCTACCGGCAGACCGGTGAGCAACGATGCCATGGCTGGGACGGTCAGGGGAGGAGTGATGGATTGTGCAGACCAAGACACCGCACCGTCTTGCGCGAGTTTAGCGAGATGAGGCGTGGCTCCACCTTGAATCGTGGAGGATTTTATTCCTTCAAGAACAACAAGGACAATGTGTTCAGCCTGTGCCGCTGATGCTTTAGGAAGTGGGACAATTCCGCCCATGCTGAGCCACGTGAGGCTCAGAACAATCAAAAAACTTCCCTGTATTTTTTTCTTTACCTGCCGTCGATGCCGTTGCCAATAAGTACTCATGATTCCTGCGATGCTCCACGTGAAAAATCAACATGAAATAAAAAATGAATAATTAATATGAAAAACCTGGCTGATTCCCTACAATTTCCCCTTATCAGAACTCTGTTCAATAGAACGCAGTCAAGGCAATTTAACTTATCATGCAGATTTTCAGGCGGTCAACCAAAGGAGGGCGTTGGTTAGGAGTCGAAAGTCAGGGGGAAATAAATCAATGGGCCTCTTGCTCTTGGAAGCCGGTATGGACTATGAGAATAGCCTTACCCCAGCGAGATCTTGACCGATGCCTCAAAATAATAACTTTCAACATGCCTCCTATTCCCGTTCCAATCCTGGAGACCGGGTCTCCTACCCTACCTTTGACCCTGGGCCTGTCATCGACTCCCCAGCCTGGAAGGAAGCCATGGCTCAGGTGGGAGGGCAATTATCCAACTCCAACGTTAAATGTGTGGTGTTTCTGAATGGACACCCGTTTAGTGATCTCTTTGGTTCGGCTCGTTTAGATGAAGTGGGGGGGTTAAAGCGGGGTTATTCCCGGGGAATTTCTGGCTTGGAATCCTTGCTGGCGTTGCTGAGGCCGGCCACCAATGGCATTGGTAAGAGTGAGGATTCTATTCATCCACCCCTTTCCAATAATCCATCGACCCATGAGACTTTGGATACACTTGTCCGAGAAGTCGGAAATTTTACGACAGCCTATGTGAAAAAATTCGAGGAAGGACTGGGTGGGGAAGGGGAAATCTCCATTCCTTGCAGTCGATATGTGTGGTCCTCAATTCACCATCATGTTGGGCGAATGGAGGCTGCGATTGATTTCATCGAGTTTCTCCAGCAATGGCGTTTGGAGCAATCCTTATCAAAAGACGATCGTATCTTGCTAATTGCCCATGGCCATGCTGGACAGGTTTTGGCGCTCCTTTCGAATCTTATGACCTCAAGTGAATCAGAGGGTCGTCCAAGAATTTTTGAGATTTTGGCCAAATATTGGGAGGCCTGTCCGGTTGAAGGCCGGTCTATTGAACAATTAGAAGCTCTGTATAAGGCTTTGATCGAGCAATCGTTAATGGGAAGTGCTTCGGTCGATATGGTGACGTTAGGTACCCCGGTTCGTTATGGATGGGATACGGGCGGATGTGGTCAGTTGCTGCATGTGGTGAATCATCGAATGATTCGATCTGATGGAAAGCGGTGGTTGTCTAAGATGGAATTGCCACAAACGGCTTGGGAAATGCCTTATCTAACCGGGGGTGATTATGTTCAGCAATTAGCGGTAGCGGGAACGGATGTTGTGCCAGATTCTCCCGAAATGGAGCAGGCCAATGTGGATCTTCGCGACATACTAGAGCCCTATGATGGATTTGAGCGATGGCTGGAATGCACGAGGAGGACGACGCGATGTCCGAAAGATGGACAATGTGTGCTAGTGGAATATGGTGTGCAGGCCAATGAAAAGGAACCCAGGCAGAATTTATATGGTCATGGGTGTTATACAGAGAGCCGAAGCATGGTATTTCTGGCTAAAGAAATAGCTAGGACCTTGTATTCTTAGTCTTTAATAGTTCTGTATATCCCTTGGTTTTTAACCATCTCTGGGCCTTTCGACCCCATCCCACTAGCTATAAAGACACATTGATTGTTTTTTGGGCCCTATGATATTTATCAGGTCTTTGTCTGAAAAGGGCCAAGAACTGAAACTTTTTTTTTCTAAAATTTTTCGAGATATGACTTTATGAAGATTGGCGTCGTCAAAGAAACGTATCCTGGTGAACAGCGGGTAGCCTTGGTGCCAGCTGTCTTGGCTTCTCTCATTAAGGGAGGCATGGAGGTTGTCATTGAATCCAAGGCAGGTGAGCAATCGGGATACCCGGATGCCGCCTATGTCGATAAAGGTGGGAAGATTGCCGACTCCCGTGATCAAGTTTTTGAAGTATCAGATTTTATTCTCCAAGTTCGTTTATTAGGGGCAAATCCTAATGAGGGACAGGCGGATTTGCAGAAATTCAGAAAAGGCCAAATGCTTGTAGGAATAGCCGAAGCTCTGAGCCACCCTCAATCCGTCCAAGAGCTTGCGGCACAAGGCGTGACGGCGTTTGCCCTAGAACTCATGCCTCGTATTACGCGTGCGCAAAGTATGGATATCCTGTCCTCGATGGGAACGGTTGCTGGGTATAAGGCTGTGTTGATGGCGGCCAATACGTTGCCGAGAATGTTTCCCATGTTGATGACTGCGGCCGGTACCGTGACACCTGCCAGGGTGTTGATCATTGGGGCTGGAGTTGCAGGTTTACAGGCGATTTCTGTTGCCCGTCGGCTCGGTGCAGCGGTGGAGGCTTACGATATTCGACCCGCTGTGAAGGAACAGATTTTAAGTTTGGGGGCCAAATTTGTAGAGCTGCCGTTAGAAACGGGTGATTCGGAAGATAAAGGTGGCTATGCCAAAGCGCAGGATGAAACCTTTTATAAAAAACAACGAGAGTTGTTGGGGAAAGTGATTGCGAGTAGTGATGTCGTGATTTCAACAGCTGCCGTGCCAGGGAAAAAAGCGCCAATTCTCATTACCGCTGAAATGGTGGCCGGGATGGCTCCTGGTTCAGTCATTGTCGATCTGGCAGCCGAACGTGGGGGCAACTGCGAGCTCACGAAGCCTGGTGAAACGGTTGTGGCTCATGGAGTGACCATTCAAGGTCCAGAAAATTTGCCATCAACGGTTCCTTATCATGCTAGTCAAATGTATGCGAAAAATGTGGCGACTTTTCTCTTGCATCTTGTGAAAAAGGGCGAGCTTACTTTAGATATGGACGATGAGATTACCAAAGAAACCATGATGACCAAAAATGGGGAAGTGGTGCTTGTACGCATTCGCGAAGCTTTGGGGTTACCGGCACTTTCAGCATAAGGACACCTATCTGCTATGGAAATGTTCATCGTAGGCCTTACTATATTTGTTCTGGCTATCTTTGTGGGTTTTGAAATAATCACGAAAATCCCGCCAACACTTCATACACCGTTGATGTCAGGGTCTAATGCAATTTCCGGTATTACGGTGGTAGGGGCTGTTTTATCGTCTGGATCCCAACATACCATGGTGACGACAATTCTCGGTGTGTTGGCCGTGATTTTTGCCACCATTAATTGCGTTGGTGGTTTTATGGTGACGAACAGAATGCTAGCCATGTTTAAAAAGAAATCCTAAGAGGAATATTGAACGGAATGTCTGCACTTATCAATATTGGGTATTTGGTTGCTTCGGTGTTGTTTATCCTTGGACTTAAAGGGCTAACACACCCACGTACTGCGGTTCGGGGGAATTTGTTAGGAGCGGTGGGAATGTTGTTGGCCGTCTTGTTGACGCTGACCAATCAACGAATACTTAGCTATGAATGGATCATTTTGGGGTTGATCATTGGTGGAGCCATTGGTGCTGCCTTAGCGATTAAGATTGAAATGACCTCCATGCCTGAATTAGTAGCCGTCTTTAACGGATTTGGTGGGATAGCTTCTGTGTTAGTTGCTGGAGCCGCCTTGCTGGAAAATACGCTTGGCCCTGAAGTTCCCATGATGCAATTAACCATTGCGATTGCCGCTTCAGGTCTGATTGGGGCCGTGACGTTTTGGGGAAGTTTAGTGGCATTTGGAAAATTAAAAGGACTGATTGGCGATAATGCCATCCTGTTCGGTGGCCAGCAAATTATTAACGCAGCGTTGGCTGCAGCCGTTTTGGCGTTAAGTTGCTGGGTGGTCATAGATCCCGCAAGTGGGGTGGCTTTTTGGCTCTTAGTGGGAGTCGCTTCGGTCCTTGGTGTCCTTTTAGTTATCCCGGTAGGGGGCGCTGATATGCCGGTTGTTGTAGCGCTCTTGAATTCTTATTCAGGCTTAGCGGCTGCTGCGACAGGTTTTGTTTTATCGAATAACGTCTTGATTATCACAGGTTCGTTAGTTGGTGCTTCTGGTCTCATTTTGACTCAAATCATGTGCAAGGCGATGAATCGGTCGCTGACAAATGTATTATTTGGTGTTCTAGCCCCAGTTGGCGATGGTGGCCCGACAGCAGATGAAGTCTATGGTGGGAAAGTAAAATCCACATCACCAGAAGAAGTCGCGATGTTGTTTGAGACGGCGAGGCGCGTGTGTATTATTCCAGGTTATGGTATGGCGGTTTCCCAAGCGCAACACCCTGTCGCCAGTTTGGCTGCTCTTTTAGAAAGTCGAGGGACGATAGTTGAGTACGGAGTTCATCCCGTGGCTGGTAGAATGCCTGGACACATGAACGTCTTGCTTGCTGAAGCTGATGTCCCCTATGAGGCATTGCGAGATATGGATGAAACGAATGAGGATATCGATCAAGTGGACGTTGCGTTGGTCATTGGAGCTAATGATGTCGTGAATCCAGTGGCCAGGACGGATCCAAATAGTGCTATTGCAGGGATGCCTATCATTGACGTTGATAAAGCCAAAACAGTAGTTGTTATTAAGAGGAGCCTGAGTCCTGGGTTTGCAGGAATACCTAACCCATTGTTTTCACTAGATAATTCGTTGATGCTCTTTGGAGATGCTAAGAAAGCGGTCTTAGATATGATAGCAGCTCTGAAAGATTCGTAGATGAAAATTTATTGTAAGTGGTATGTCGTAGGGTAATCATAAGGCATTGAATTTAAAGGAAATTTTAAATTTTACCTCTTCATTTCTTTCTTGCATAGGTTAGAAACACATGATAAAGTATGAGGCTTGGACGTAAGCAAATTATAGCTAAAAAGCACTTATTTATACAAAACGATTGAGGGACCTGTGGAAGTACGAGTTATCAATAATAATGTTGAAAAAGCTTTAAAAGTTGCCAAAAAGAAATTGGCTGCTGATGGATTGTTTCGAGAATTAAAAGCCCGTCGTTTTTATCAAAAGCCTAGTGTAAAAAAGAAGGCCAAAGAACGAGAAGCGGCTAGACGTCGTCAAAAATGGCTTTCTAAACATCGAACATTCTAGTGATAATCGGATAATCCCTGCCGATTCCTGCCTCTCCGTTTTCTCTTTTTTCCCCCTTAGCAATCTTAAATATTATGCGGGATGACGATATTCATATCGTTCTCCGTTTGGTGAAGAAATCGATTCGTCAATGGCCTGCACCATTGATGGAGCGGCTAGTAAATCATGAACGGGATCCCTTTAAGATTCTCGTCGCGTGTGTCCTGAGTTTAAGGACCCGAGATCAAACGACTGAAGCAGCAAGTAGTCGGTTATTTTCTCTTTCAGCTGATCCGTTTTCTATGGCAGATCTGGCGGTGAAGACGATAGAAAAAGCTATTTATCCTGTTGGTTTTTTTCGAACGAAAGCTAAGCAGATTCAGGAATTATCACGGCAAATTTGCCATGATTTTCAAGGGGTAGTTCCTAATCGTGTCGAAGATTTAGTGCAATTGTCTGGTGTGGGACGTAAAACGGCAAATTTGGTCAGGACCGTTGGATTTAAAAAATTGGGGATTTGCGTGGATATTCATGTCCACCGGATTTGTAATCGCTTAGGATACATTAAGGCTAAAAGTCCTGATGAAACAGAAGGGGTCCTACGAGATAAGCTTCCACACAAACACTGGATTCCGTTCAATAGATTAATGGTGACATTTGGCCAAAATCAATGTACTCCTGTGTCTCCCCGATGTCAGTCCTGCCTGGTTAGCCCTTATTGCCAACGAGTAGGTGTTTTGACCTTTCGGTAGGTTTAGGCTGCCTTGATAAGCTCAGAGCATGTTACCTTTAGCCCTATGCGCTACCAAAAGGTATCAAATGACTGGTTTGAAAACTTAATGAATAGATAAACCAATGAAAACAGCTAATACACAACTTAGTATTATCCATTTCTAAAAGGCACAAACCCTATTAAATTAAAATGTTACCATTTGGAACCAAATCACCATTCTAATGACCCTAATAAAATATTTTTTTCGTTATTTTTCAATATCTTATGAGAATTATTTTAGAAGAAAAAGGATCGTTTTTTGCTTAATCTAATTCTGTTCAGAAGTAATTATTATTGATTCCTATGATGCAAATGATTCTATTCGATAAAAAAATTTACAAGGAAAGGGGGGTGATCATTAATTTATCGTCCGGTTTTATGAATGAATTCATGGACTTTATGTCCTGCACTTACTTAGGAGGTGTAAGCAATGTTTCTTTCTAGACGTCAATTTTTAAAGGTCTCAGCGGGGACCGTGGCGGCAGTGGCATTAGCAGATAAAGCGTTGGCTTTGACTGCCTTGCAACCCGTCATCGAAGTGGGGAATCCTCTCGGGGAATACCCAGACCGCTCATGGGAGCGTGTCTATCACGATCAATATCGGTATGACAGCTCATTCACGTGGGTGTGTTCACCGAATGACACGCATGCCTGTCGCGTGCGGTCGTTTGTGCGGAACGGTGTGGTCATGCGTGTGGAACAAAACTATGACCACCAAACGTATGAAGATCTCTACGGCAACCGTGGTACGTTTGCTCATAACCCACGGATGTGCTTGAAGGGTTACACCATGCATCGTCGGGTGTATGGTCCCTACCGGCTCAAAGGGCCGTTGATGCGACGTGGTTGGAAAGCCTGGATGGATGATGGCAGCCCAGAGTTCACGCCGTCCTCAATGACGAAATACAAATTTAATGCGCGATATTTGGATGATATGTTGCGGGTTTCCTGGGACACCGCCTTTACATATTTAGCCAAAGCGATGATCATCATTGCTGAGCGGTATTCTGGTGAGTCTGGAGCCCGTCGGTTACGGGAACAAGGCTATCCACCGGAAATGATTGAAATGACCAAAGGGGCGGCCACTCGCTGCTTTAAGTTCCGGGCCGGTATGCCCATCCTTGGTGTGATCGGGAAAATGGGCATCACCCGAATGAACGGCGGCTGTGGAGCCTTGTTAGATACGTACATTCGCAAAGTGAAGCCTGCACAAGCGCAAGGTGGACGGTATTGGTCGAACTACACCTGGCATGGTGACCAAAACCCCGCGCATCCATTCTGGTCAGGTGTCCAGACCTCAGATATTGATATGAACGACATGCGGTTCTCCAAGCTGAACACCAGCTGGGGTAAGAACTTCGTGGAAAACAAAATGCCGGAAGCGCATTGGAAGCTCGAAAGCATTGAGCGTGGCGCCCGGGTCGTCGTGATCACCCCGGAATATAACCCCACGGCCTATCGTGCGGATTACTGGATTCCAGTTCGGCCGGAAACAGACGGGGCCTTGTTCCTCGGTGCATGTAAGATCATTTTTGATGAAAACATGTATGACCATGACTTCTGTCAAGCGTACACGGATATGCCTTTGTTGGTCAGAACCGATACGCTGCAATACTTAGATCCACGTGAATGCATTAAAGACTATGCCTTCCCAGATTTCTCCAAGAGCTATTCCGGTAAAGTGCAAACTTTGAACGCTTCAAAGATTGCTCGTCTCGGCGGCTTCATGGTCTGGGATCTCAACAAAAACCAAGCCGTGCCCATGCACCGGGAATTGGTTGGTTGGCATTACAGGAAGAGCGGCATTGATTCAGCTTTGACGGGTACCTACCGTGTGAAGCTGTTGAACGGACGTGAAGTTGACGTCATGCCAGTCATGCAAATGTATCAAGTGCATTTACAAGATTATGACTTGGATACGGTTCATCAAATCAATCGGGCTCCCAAAGACCTGATTGTGCGTTGGGCGCGTGATTCCGGCACGATCAAACCAGCGGCTATTCATAACGGGGAAGGCACGAACCATTACTTCCACCAAACTATCATTGCACGTGGTGCGGCGATGGTCTTGATTATCACTGGTAACGTCGGGAAATTCGGAACCGGGCAGCATACCTGGGCTGGTAACTACAAAGCGGGGATTTGGACATCCACCCCATGGAGTGGTGGTGGTTTAGGAACGCATACCGCGGAAAACCCATTCAAAATCACCACGGATCCAAATGCACATGGTAAAGAAGTCCACGTGAAGGGCTATTACTATGGTGAGGAAGTCGCATACTGGAACCACGGTGACACGGCCTTAATTGTGAATACGCCAAACTATGGTCGTCGGGTGTTTACTGGGAAAACGCATATGCCGACTCCAAGTAAATTCCGTTGGGTTGCCAATGTGAACGTGTTGAACAATGCCAAACATCATTATGACATGGTGAAAAACGTTGATCCGCACATTGAAACATTGGTTACACAGGACGTGGAAATGACATCAGACGTCAATCATAATGACGTGGCGTTTGGTGTGAATACCTGGATGGAGTTCACCTATCCAGAACATACCGCAACAGTATCAAACCCATGGTTCCAAGTATGGAAGGGTGGAATTCGACCCTTGTATGACACACGGAACGATCTTGATACCGTGGCAGGTGTGGCCGCCAAGCTCACCGAAATGACGGGTGACGGGCGATTCCGTGATTACTTCAAATTTGTGTATGACAACCGTGTTGACGTCTATGTTCAACGGTTGTTGGATGCCTGTAGCACGGGTTATGGCTACAGCGTCGATACCATGTTGAAGTCAGAAAAAGGCTGGATGGTTATGTGTAGAACATATCCACGCCAACCATTCTGGGAAGAAACCAACGAATCCAAGACACAATGGACTCGTACTGGTCGTTATGAAAACTACCGTGTTGAGCCGGAATGTATTGAGTACGGAGAAAACTTCATTTCGCACAGAGAAGGTACGGAAGCAACGCCATACCTGCCAAATGCGATCATGTCGTCCAACCCGTATGTCCGACCTGACGACTACGGTATTCCTATCACTGCGCAACATCATGATGATAAAACCATCCGGAACATCAAGTTGCCGTGGGCGGAAATCAAACGGTACTCCAACCCACTCTGGGAAAAAGGGTATCAATTCTATTGTGTGACACCAAAGACCAGACATCGGGTGCACAGTCAATGGTCAGTCAATGACTGGGTCCAAATGTATGAGTCGAACTTCGGTGACGCTTATCGAATGGATAAACGTACTCCGGGTGTCGGGGAACATCAAATCCATATCAACCCACAAGCGGCGAAAGATCGTGGTATCAACGACGGTGACTATGTCTACGTTGATGGTAACCCAGTTGATCGTCCATATCGTGGTTGGAAGCCAAGTGACCCGTATTATAAGGTTGCTCGGTTGATGATCCGGGCGAAGTACAACCCGGCCTTCCCGTACCATGTAACAATGGCCAAACATGCGCCATATGTTGGTACCGCAAAATCAGTGAAAGGGCATGAAACGCGACCAGACGGACGCGCCATTGCCATGGATACAGGGTATCAATCGAACTTCCGGTATGGGGCTCAACAGTCCTTTACGCGTGACTGGTTGATGCCAATGCAGCAATTAGACTCGCTACCAGGTAAGCATGCGGTGGCGTGGAAATTTAAATTTGGGTACCAAGTGGATAACCATGCGGTCAACACGGTGCCGAAAGAATGTCTCATCCGTATCACCAAGGCGGAAGACGGCGGCATCGGTGGTCGTGGTCCGTGGGAACCAGTCCGAACCGGGTTTACGCCAGGTCAGGAAAATGAGTTCATGATTAAATGGCTCAAAGGTGACCACATTAAGATCAAAGTGTAAGAGACAGTTTTTGGTAACCTCAATAGGTTCAAAGATTGTTCATTTGGTAAACCAAAATTTAATAAACGGAGGAAACCATGCCAGAAGTTTATAATTGGCAACTAGGCCGGAAGATGCTGTATCCCTATGAGGAACGGCATCCAAAGTGGCAGTTTGCATTTGTGTTCAATATTAATCGGTGTTTGGCGTGTCAAACTTGTTCAATGGCAGATAAGTCCACGTGGCTGTTCTCCAAAGGACAAGAATACATGTGGTGGAACAACGTGGAAACGAAGCCGTATGGTGGATACCCACAGTTCTATGATGTAAAAATCACGCAGCTCATCGAGCAAGTCAATCCAGGAGGCCAGGTGTGGAACGTGCGGGTTGGCCGCAAACACCATGCACCTTATGGAGTGTTTGAAGGGATGACGATTTTTGATGCTGGCGCCAAAATTGGTCAAGCAGCGATCGGGTATATCCCAACAGACCAAGAATGGCGTTTCGTGAATATCTACGAAGATACGGCGACCTCGATG
>JAJDBP010000021.1 GCA_029261295.1 Nitrospirales bacterium
TGACGTATCAGGTGGCTCGTGGTGACACAAAGCAGAAATGCCAGAAAAAACAACAAACGAAAAGGAGAGAGGCTGCCGCACCTCCTAGCGCGTGGCAATGAGAGTGGACAGGAAAGTTTTCACACAGCCTGGACCCAAAGCAGACATTAAGAAATTTGGAGTGGGTGCGGGCGAAGACATCGAAAGGTTGCAAGATTGAATTGGCTCCTTTGTGAGGTTTTACAAAAAAAGTAAGCCTCCCATCATGACGACAAGAGGCTTCCAAAAGAACATATCGAAGGTTAGGTGTTTATGGCGTCTGTGCTCCAGCACGTCGTCGTTGGTGCCACCGATAGCCAGCCAGGCCAAGAAGGCCGGATCCTAACAACAGGAATGTTGTGGGTTCGGGGATAGGATTGGGGCCTGGACCAGATCCCTCTTGGGAAAACGTGAGACCCGTACTCGACATGCCAGCCGGCACATCAATGAGGGAGAGAAAGGCGTTGGCATTCGTATTAGCGCGAAGATCCGAAAACGTTGGATAGCCAAAATACGTCAGCTCGCTGGTGCCACCGGTCACCGTAATATCCGCATCCGTCTCATCCTGGATAAGGTAATTCATGGCAAGGGACTGATTTGCGAGGAGCAATATGAGCAAAACAGCGAAAATAAGGGATCTGGATATTTTTCTTCTCATGCCCACTCTACAAAGCCGATTCATTGTGTTGCCTCCTCTACTCCAAAAAATAGTTAAAGCCCCAAGTGTCTAGAGAACTACTACTTCAGGAATCGCTGAACCCCACCATTTTCAAATATAACTATCTTCACGCTTAGATTTTTTCTGCTAAGCTCCTATTCCTTATCCCACTGCACTAATCCCAAAGATTTATGGCCTCGGTGACTTTCCTAGACAAGACGGCAAACTAAGATAGCTTTTTCCATGCTCGTTTTTCATCCCCCCCAAAAGAGGGGGGCAAAAAGATCTTAGGTAATTTTACGCTCGAATCCAATTGAATCTGACCTCTGATGTTCTTTCTGAATGTCCGCTATTGGCCGTTTTGAGTCAAATTGCGGTGGTCTCTGAATATCCACTTTGGAGTGTGATAATCGTCATTGTCAGAAGGAAAATGTCACCGTTCTCCTAAGGGAAGTATTACATTTTTAGTAATTTTTGTGATCTCATCTGCCCATCCTCATGAAGCCTGTCTGTGGGGCAATGGTTTTGCCTACTTTTGCCGAAACAAAAGTGGGTCCCAGGCCGGGGCGAAACCCGGCAAATTCCAAGAGGACAACAGAACCTCAAGAAAAAAGTACGATCACGGCTTGACTGGATTCCCACTTTCGTGGGAATGACAGTATGAATAGCATGCGTCGATTTATTCTTACATACGGCATTTCCTTGTTTCTTGTTACGGGTCTGTTCTCAGCGCCTGTTGGGGAAGATTCGGTCGGTGCGGCGGTTGTTTCTGATGACGCTCAGTCTCTTGACTCCTTGGTTCGAGACTATGTGCAAGGATCTTCTGAGCCCTCACATGATGTGTTGCTCTCTCAAATTTTGAAACATCCTGATGCCAACCTTCAAATAGTTGAGGCGGCGATTCGAGCCATCCCTCATTACTCGAAAGCTTCGGTTGGGGCGCAGCCTCATCGCTCGGTGAGGGTGAAAGGGAAGGATACGTCCTATGCGTTGTATGTGCCCCCTTCCTATACCCCTGATCAGGCGTATCCCCTTATTCTCTGTTTGCATGGCGCTGGGTTTACCGGGGAAGCCTATTTGGAGCGATGGGTACCACGGTTGGAAGATCGTTATATCCTGGCTTGTCCAACTATGCCTCGAGGTGCTTGGTGGACACGGTTTGCTGAGAAGGTCATTCTTGAAATCTTGAACAGTCTTTCTGAGGAATATCATCTTGATCAAGATCGAATCTTTCTGACGGGGATGTCCAATGGTGGGATCGGCGCCTGGATTATTGGAATGCATCATGCGGACCGGTTTGCAGGCATCGCCCCAATGGCGAGCGGTGTGGATGATGTTATGTTCCCATTTGTAGAAAATTTAATAAATACCCCAGTGTACGTGATTCATGGGAAAGCCGATCAGGTGATGCCTGTTCAACTTAGTCGAGATCTGGTGCAGGAAATGAAACGTCATGGGGTTTCCTACCAATATCGCGAACACAAATGGACGCATCCTCATGCAGGGGGACATTTTTTTCCACGAAAAGAATTGCCGGAATTAATTACGTGGTTTGATACACAGCGTCGATCAGGGATCCCTACTCGGGTTTCCCTCGTGCGTGATGCTTCCCATGCCATGCCGTTGTCATGGAGTCGAATTGATGCGACGGAGCAAATTGCCGAATTTTCAGAAAATCTTGTGGATAAGCGTGACCGGCTGATTGCGGCTGCAATATACGCCAAACTGCATGCAGAAATCGTCAACCCAAATACAATCGAAGTAAGGGCGATTCGTGTAAAGCAATATACGGTGTTTTTGAACCAGGCGTTAGTGGATTTTTCCAAGCCGATTGTGGTGAGAACCAATAGCGAAAAATCCTTCGAAGGGATGGTAGAGTCCAGTATGAAGACGATGCTTGAAGAAGCGCGTCAACGGCGTGATCGGAATAATCTTTATTCGGCTAGGCTGACGATTAATTTGGCTCCTGCCCAGTGAGGGGTGTCTCTTGGTTCATTGTAGATGTTCCATCTGAAGTCAGGATGTTGGCCTGGAAGAAGAACTGCAATGTTGGCTGCGAATAGCAAGGGCTTCAGGCATCCATTGTTCGAACTGTCTGATTCGAGTTTCATGGCTGGGGTGAGTTGACATAAATTCCGACGGTTGTTTGCCTTGGCTCATTTGACCCATCCGTTCCCATAGCTTGGGGGCCTCGATGGGGTCGAAGCAGGCGCGGGCGACAAACAGCAATCCCATATAATCGGCCTCCGATTCATGATCTCTGGAAAACGGCAGCAAGACGCCATATTGGGCTCCTACCCCTAACGCCCCCATCACCGCCCGTTGTGTTTGGAAATCCATATCACCTAATGCCACGCTCGCGGCCATGGAGCCAATTTGAACTAATTTTTGATAGGCCATTCTCTCTGCCCCATGACGAGCAATAGCATGCGCTATTTCATGGCCCATGACCACCGCCAAGCCATTCGTATTTTCCGCCACAGCAAATAGGCCGGTATATACGGCTGTTTTCCCTCCTGGTAAGGCAAACGCATTTGCCTGGTCAGATTGAATGACATTAAATTCCCAGTTAAACCCAGGGTCCACATCAGCAGCCGCTTTGGCTAATTTTTGACCAATCGTTCGGATCAAATCTACTGCTTCCCCTTGCTGCAAAACATTTGATTGACCAAGAATTTCCTGGTAGGACTGCAACCCAAGGGACATTTCTTGCTCTCGAGTCATATCCACTAATTGGGAGCGGCCTGTGAGGGGAACGGTTTCTTGATTGGACACGTAATAATATAAACCGTAGATCGCAAACAAGACGATAGGAATAAGTCGGACTTTCCAACTCATTCGTCGGCGTGGTTGGCCGCTCATTCCGCCTCTTCGTCCAAAAGGCCCTATCCGCATTTCTTAAATTTTCCCATCCAGCATGAACCTAGATTGTCAGTATGCCAAAAGGTTTAACTGAAAAATTTTTTGGCAGCGATGCCCAGTAAGTCATCAGCAATGGATCCATCCCCATCAAAATCTAAAAAGGATGCCAAGCCGCTTAGGCCCGAAGGCTGGGCTTGCGTTTGAGTTCCGACCATGCCTGCCCCGGTAGCTTTTTGACTGAGAGCACCCATGGCCACTGAAGCCACCATGGGGAGCATTTTTTTGAGAATGTCTGCTCCGATGCCAGTATTCGCTGATGCTCGCGATGCAACATTACGGCTGACTTCTTTGCTTCCAAATAAATGTCCTAAAATATTATTGCCATCATTAACGGTATCTGCTTGCTCGAGTAATTGTGGGTTTTCTAGGTATTGTTGGTGGTTCCCTCGCCCTAGGGCTCCCAGCAAGGCGCCTAATCCATCTCCTGAAGATCCATTATTCCCCATTGCCCGTGCCACCGCCGGTAGTAATTGTCCCAGCGCACTTTGGGTTTGTGATTCCCCCAGACCTAAAGATTTGGACATATTTTGAACGACGGCACCGCCGCCAGCATTCATGATGGTATCTAAGAGGTTCATCGTGGAAACTCCTTTTGTATAAATTTGAAGAATAGACCACTTCTAGGAATGTTACTGAAAAGAGGGGAGGGAAATTTTACTGGAAGTCCAAATAAATCGCTATACGTGTATACCCGAAGTCTTGGCTTTGAGCCTTGAGGGCTTGGACCATCGTTCTTGATGAATAGGGTGAAGACGGAGGATAGCTTGAGATGCCTTTCGATGTTGAGGACAATCGGTGGCGAATGCCTTTCGGAAATCACTTCCGAAAAACATTCGCCTATCTGAGGAAAGGTGTAAAAGGCAACAGAGCGTGGTTATCAAAGAGGAATGCGGATTTTTTGACCTGGATAAATCAAATTCGGATCTTTGATAACTTCCCGGTTTGCTTCAAAAATTTTGGGATATGCCATAGCATCCCCTAGATATTGTTTGGCAATTTTAGAGAGGGTATCTCCGCTTTTGATGATATAATACTCCACTTTAGGTGTTTGAGGTGGTTCCGGAGTCGTGAGTTGGTCCGCATACACATTTGAGACCCCTTTGACATTTCCTGCAAGCAGAATGGCTTTCTCTTTTACTGCGATATCCGGGGCTTGGCCCTGAAGGAATGTTTTACCATCAGCTTCTTGGAATTCTATTGCAAGGTTGGCGATGCTCAATCCACGGGATTCAATATGTTGCTTAATTTTGGTAGCCGGATCTTCACCTGATCCAAAAATCTTTTCTCCAATGTCTCTGACAAAATCGAATAACCCCATTGAAAACCTCCTGGTAAGGAATAGATGATGAGGGGGTAAGAATCAGATACGATATCGAGTCTGGTATCATTAGTAAAGGCGATCGAGTCAATTTTGGGGTGTGAGAAGCTATTTCGCTGAAAAAAGCTAAGAGCGAATGTAGGAAAGCCGATCAAGGAAATACGATAAGGAGTTTGAAAAAGCTCTCGGCTTTCTTGAGGCTTGTTGTGTCATGGCAAATCTTTACCCCCTCAGAAACAAGAGGAAGTGATGACAGCTGAACGTACTCCTTTAGATTCTTCATCGCGGAAATTTTCTGGAAAACAGGTGGTGCTCTTTGTTGGGCTGGCAGTTTTGGCCACCGGGTTAATCACAGCCTGGTGGGTTAACCAATATTTGTATGCAGCGACATTTGAGCCAATCCAATTGACTCAGGTGGAGCAACAGTCTTTGAACAGTAAAATGGCTCAATTGGGTCAAGCGACTCCCATGAGAAATCCTGCCTCAATTCCAGAAAGGGTTTCTTCTGGCGGCGGCTTAAAACCTGAGCCTTATTCAGAAGAAGGCGCCTCACGAGAGATTCAATTAACCGAGCGAGAAGTGAATGCGTTAATTGCGAAGGATGTAGAAATGGCCAAGCACGTGGCCATTGATCTAGCAGAGAATCTTGTGAGCGTGAAATTAGTTGTGCCTGTGAATGACGACATGCCTTTGGTGGGTGGTAAAACTCTGAAGTTAAATTTTGGGGTGGAACTCAGTTATGCCAATGGCAAACCTGTGGTGGCTATGGAGGGAATTAGTCTGGGTGGAGTTCCGCTCCCAAGTGCGTGGTGGGGGGATATCAAGCATCTCAATTTGGTTGAACAGTTTGGTGGAGCGGGAGGTTTTTGGGAGCAATTTTCCAAGGGCGTCGAAGATCTTCGCATTCAAGATGGCCGATTGCATATCAAGTTAAAAGAATAATACGTTCCCTTATTGAGTTGGTTGTTTGTTCTCATATCATCTCTCCAAGTGTCTTCAATAAACCTTTTCTGATTGTTTACGTCTTTGGTTATAGTTCGGTGGTAAGGGAGTCTTCCCTCAAGAGGATTTTGTTGTAAGTGGAGAATTATTGAGGAAGGGGAGGAAACCCACCGTTGGATGTTACTCCAAGGTGGGTTGTGGGATACTTACTATGAGAATTGCACCATTATCCTACGAGTTGTGCTGCAGGTTTTTGAGCAGATCGATGTACGTATTTCCGAGACTTGGTCCATCCACGTTTAGTTGAAGGGGTTGGATCCAAGGTTGGCTGAATAGTGCGAGGTGGGACAAATGAATCATCCAAGGCTAAGATGTCTTCGGCTTGTTGCAGTTCTTTAAGGCGGGTGTGATGTTGTTCTAATTCCCAAACCACGGCTTTGTTGAGTTGTGTAATCTTGTCTTGCAACTCTTTCATTGCCCGTTCATGATGTTGTACCTCGTTTTTTCGAGCCACACTAATGTACTGAACATCCACGTACGTCATTGGATTTTTCCTCCTCCTGTGTAATAACTACTTGTTGAGCCGTATCCCAAATCAATCTTGCTTTGGGATGGATCGATACTCTAAGCAATACTTTTGCCATGCAGGTTTGAATGGTGGGCCAAGATTTCTAATTCCTTGATCTTCCTTATAATTTTGCCTTGGGAGAAGTTTAAAAGTTCAAGGAAGGCACATATGAAAACATGCAACAGTTAATTTTTGTGACAAGTAGTTGAGAATTCTTGAGAAAAGAAAGAAGATAATGAAATGTTTCCACCTAATGGAGGCAGTTCATCAAAAAAAGAGAAAACTTCTTCGACATAACGTGTGGAAAGAGGACGAGGTTCGGAAGGGGAAGAAGGAATGATGAAGTGGCTTCTTTAGTGTCTGAAGATATTCTAGCGTGTTTTAGTTTGTCCCCAACCGTTTATGGAAATTGTTGACTGTCTTGCTATAGAACAAGGCATTTCATCCGATGGAGATCATATTCATGAGGCAGTTGGCTATTATCAATACATAAAGTAGGTTCTTAGAAAAAAGACAAGATTATCACTATGAAGAAACCGTACACATCTCAGAAATTTCGGAACCATCTATTAGATCTTATGGAGCAGAAGGATCACTGGGCATGGGTTCAGTTCATCGGTCCATCCATTACCAAATCGAAGCTTAAAATTCATTATCAACAAGAATATGCGGTCTATGTTCGTGACTTTCCTGTGTTTCTTTCTCGCATTCATGGCAAAAACCCACCCTTGATAGTTCGGAAAATGTTAGCTGAGAATATTTTTGAGGAGGATACGGGGCAATTATCTTTGGGGGTCTCTCATCCTGACCTCTTTTTGAAAATGATGCAAGGATTAGGGTTTCGACGAAAGAATTTTGAGCCTATATCGCTTTTTCCTGCTACTCGGCGTTATCGACAATGGTTAGATAAGATGTCCGATCATCCTGATTGGGTGGTTGGCGCGGCGGTGATGACAATATTTGTGGAAGGGAGTATTCATGATCGTGATGAGCTGTCTCGCAAAGCTCGCCCAAAAACCACAAATCAAATCTCAACAAAAATTAAGAATCATCCCCTTGTGAAGTTTCATGGTGTTTCCCCGAATGCGTTGGATTTAATTCGGGCACATCAATTGGTCGAGGGCGGTCATCGACATGATGCCTATGACATGGTCGTCAATCATGCCAGAACACGAAGCCAACAAGATATGATTTTGAAAACCCTGCAGCGAACCCTGGTCCTGTGGCTCCGTTATCGAGATGGCTTGGCTCGTGCCTGTGAATTACATCAAAAATAGTTATCAAGGTTGGCTGAAATGGATTAGCCCATTATCCTGGCAGGACTTATCATTCTTCCTCGCTTGTCGTTTTCCTCCCTCTTTACACGATTTCTCAATCAGTAAAAACTAGCCTGAATGTCGTGGAGTATGGTAGGTGTTGCCTGCTATGGCTTTTCCTTCAGTCCTGTTGATTATCCCGCCCCTGACACAACTCAATACCCCGTATCCATCGATCGCGTATTTGACTGGATTTTTGCGATCCCATGGATATCGTACGCATCAGGCTGATGTCGGCATTGAAATGGTGTTGGCTCTCTTTTCGAAAAATGGGCTGAATCGTGTCTTTGGTGAACTTCGTACCAAGTCTCTTGAAGAATTGCCGGGCGAGGCTCGCCAAATGCTCAGTCTTTCGCGAGCCTATGAGGAAACCATTGATCCCGTGATTCGATTTTTACAGGGCCAAGACGCCTCCTTAGCTTCCCGAATTTGTCAGGGAGGATTCCTTCCCCAAGGCCCACGATTTTCGATGAATGAGCTGGATGCGTTGCAAGGGAAGGATGCTTCCCGAAATCAAACCGACCAGGCAAAGCATATGGCAACCTTATATTTAGAGGACTTGGCAGACTTGGTCCAAGCGACAATTTCGCCATATTTTGCGCTGAGTCGTTATGCCGAATCCATTGCGAGCCAGGCGACGTCTTATGACGGCATAGCTGAAGCCTTAGAGCAACCACTAAGCCTGACTGATAAATGGATGATAGAGGCGATGTGGGAACATGTGGAGCAATCGCAGCCTTCGGTGGTGGGATTTTCGGTTCCTTTCCCCGGAAATCTTTACGGAGCACTTCGGATGGGACAACATTTGCGTGCCCGAAGGCCGGAGATCAAAGTTGTTCTTGGAGGAGGGTATCCCAATACGGAACTGCGACGAGTGCGAGATCCGCGTCTTTTTGAAGTGGTGGATTTTGTCACGCTTGATGATGGAGAGCGGCCTTTGCTCTGTCTATTGGAATATCTACTAGACAAACGAAAAGAGAGTGATCTTTGCCGAACATTTTTCAGATCTGGGCAAATCGTGGTCTGGAAAAATGGAGCCAGCGAACCTGATCTCCCTCAAGCCGAAGTTGGGACGCCGACATATGATGGGTTGAATCTCGCCCAGTACATCTCAGTGTTGGATACCCTCAACCCTATGCATCGGCTTTGGTCCGATGGGCATTGGAACAAGTTGACGGTTGCGCATGGCTGCTACTGGAAACAATGTACGTTCTGTGATGTCGGATTGGATTATATTGGTCGATATGAGGTGTCGCCCGGTGATCTCTTAGTCGATCGCATTGAAATCATGATTGATGAAACGGGCAGGCGGGGGTTCCATTTTGTGGATGAGGCCGCCCCTCCTGTTGGATTGAAACATCTTGCCCTTTCCCTGTTGGAGCGAGGCGTAACCATTTCTTGGTGGGGAAACGTTCGATTTGAACCAGCATTCACGGTTGATTTGTGCCGATTACTTGCGGCATCAGGATGTATCGCCCTGAGCGCTGGATTAGAAGCTGCCTGTGATCGTTTGCTTGCTCTGGTCAAGAAAGGGATTACGGTCGATCAAACAGTGAGAGTGGTTCAGGCGTGTCAGGAAGCAGGGATTCTTGTTCATGCCTATCTGATGTATGGTTTGCCGAGTGAAACGATTAGAGAGACTCTGGAAAGTCTGGAGCGCGTGCGGCAACTATTTGCGAATGGTTTAATACAATCGGCTTTTTGGCATCGGTTTACGACAACAGCACATAGCCCTATTGGTTTGAATCCCGATGCCTTTGGACTGGAGCTTATTGGGCCTGAATTTCAAGGATTTGCGGAAAATGATCTTCTTCATTGCGATGCTCAGGTGTCAATTCCTGATTGGGTGGGAGAGGGCCTACGCTCAGCGCTCTGGCATTTTAAGGAAGGAGTGGAACTTCAACGCGATGTGCGCGAATGGTTTCCTGAACGGACGCCGAAACCAAAAGTCAAAAGAACATGGGTGAAACAGATATTAGAGTCTGGATCCGAACCAGACCCGTCCCTGATGGAAAAAAAGTTTGTGTGGATTGGGGGACAACTAGATATTGATCGAGGGCACGGGCAACAATGCCGGATCATTTTGCCGAATCGAACCATGGATCAAGAAGTGAGATTGCAGCAGGGACAAGCAGAGTGGTTTCTCAATCTGATTACACGTGCCACTCCAATTCATCAGCCAGGCGGCCACCGCTATCCGATCTTCAAAGAAGTTCGTGCGGGCTATCCGTTTGGAGGTCCCAAAGGGTTCGACAAATGGTGGCAATCGGCATCAGCGCAAAAAGCCAAAACCGTCGGTCTCCTCTTAGTGTAATCAGAGCTTTTCTGGCTAGAAGGTGCCTGGCGAAAATCCTCTTCCTTATTTCCCTCCTTTGTAAGGAGGGACCAAAGGGAGGTAGAGTTTCCAGATAACCACATAGTTTCAATCTCCAACATATAAGGAGCTTACATGACCACAGCGCAGTATCCATGCAGTCCTAAAGAAAAAGTTAATGGGCTTTGTTTTCTCGGGCGGTTGATCGACAAAGTCAAAATGCGGAATGCAGGGCAGATTCAAGATTACAATTTTCTAACGGCTGGGTTTGATAAATATTTGTTAGATAAATTGGAAATAAAAGGAGAAGATTTCGAGAAACGAGTACTTGAGGGAGGAACTAAACAGGAGATTGCTGATTGGGTGAAGGCCAACGGCAAAGCACTGACCGATGAAGAAAAAGCAGAATGGAACAATATGGTGTTGACGTTCGGGCCAAAAGCCCCTATGGCGCAGCAGGCCTTCGATCGGAATAAGGCGGCATTGGCTGAAAAACGTGGCGTTTCATTAGAGGACCTTTCGCACATCACCACGTGGTTTGAAGCCATTGAGCACGACGAGGACCGGATGTGAAAATTTTAAAGGGGTTCTCTCAAAGCGGCTCAAGTGTTGTGAGCCAACTAGAAAAATGAAGACATTGTTCTCTTATTTTCTGTAATCCTATCCTCGATGCAATAGCGACTCCAAATGTAAGCTTTTGATAGGTAGGATAAATGTTCAGAATTCTTTGATGAGGTGCTGTACTAGGTTGATCATTTATTTCCTCAGGTGTACTAAACTGCTGGCAAGTTTTTTTGAAATGTTGTTCTAAATGTTGCCCTCCAGGTAATCCTGCCGCCATATCTGCAGGAGAGGAGAAAAGGAGTCCTTCGAATTCATGGAGTGTTAGAAAAGGGATGAATTTCTCATTTCCAATATCCTGGCCTATGGCTTGTTCAACAAATTCTGCGCGCTCAAAGCAAGTATCCCCTTCAGGGTTGGATCGTCCAGGAAAGCTTTTAGGTAGTCCGTAATAGTCAAACATAGTAGAAACTGCGCAAGCACTTGTGTCTCTAAGTAGATTGCAGAGTTCCTTCCTGATTTTAGTGTATGGTCCAAGACCACCTCTGAAGTTTTGGCCATCTTTGACGATTTTTGTAGTGGAAAGAATTGGTTGGAGAAAAATTCCTTTTTCCTTTAAATATGGCAAGAGTAATTCTTTGGAAAACCTTTCTTCTGTCTGGCCTTCGACGAAAAGGAATAGTTTTTTCACTTCTATGGTCTACCCCCAAGGAGATTTTTCTCCCAGAGGTCTCCCAACCCATAGTCATCAAGCCAATCTTCCATTTCGTTGGTTTGCAAGTGACGAAATGTCGATTGACCATCTATTCGATCAACAACAAGAATATCTTCAAGTTGAAGCTGATTGACTAAAGGTACCGACTGAGTAGAAACGACTAGTTGGGTTTTAGCTGTTACACTTCGGAACAAAGATGCGAGGACCGTAATGGCAAAAGGATGAAGTCCCAATTCTGGTTCGTCAATTAAAATTGTTGATGGCGGGTTTGGTTGCAAGAGAAGTGTTGCCAAGCACATGAATCGGAGTGTTCCATCTGAAAGATGATAGGCCATAAAGGGATAGTCCGACCCCTTTTCTCTCCACTCAAGCCGGATTTTATTTTCATTGCTTGGATTTGGCCTTAAAATAAAATCGTCAAAAAATGGAGCAACTTGCCGCACTTGATCACGAATGGCTTCATAGTAATTCTTGAATGATCCATATTGTAGACTATACAAAAATGCAGCTAAATTTGAGGCGTCCGAGCGAAGGTAAAAGTTATCATTGATATCCCCAATACTTTTTACCTTTGCAGTATCACTTGTGTCATGAAAGTGGTAAACCTTCCAACTTTTGAGCGCGGAGAAAACATAGTCCGAGATTTTTGATAGGTTGGGGGATAATTTGCTTTCTTTGTGCCCTACGCCTAGTGAATCAGGATATCGAGTTACAGAGTCTCCCCAAAAGAGACTTTGCTCTTTTTCAAAAAAAAGAGAGCCGTCTGCTGTTGGAACCCACACACAATAATATCCATTATTGCCAAACCTTAATTCTACCTCTATTTTTCCTGTGATCTTTCCTCCAAAATGCAAGAAGGTTTCTGCTCCTCCGCTTTTTGCTATGGTATTCTGAAAGTTGCCCTCCACCATTTGATTTAACAGTTTAAAGGCACCAATGAAATTACTTTTACCTGCGCCATTTGGACCAATTAGTACGTTCAGAGGGCCTAATTCCAGTTCAAGATCGCGGATGGATTTAAAGCCTTTGAGAATGATTTTTTTGAGCTTCATGTTTTTGTTGAATGGAATTTTTAGTGTTCTAAACGGTAAGTGGCAATCTTGCCAAGGCTACTTTTTCCTATTGACGAAGTCAAACTCTGAGTTGAATGGTTTGTTAGCTTGAAACCCACCCATATGCTTGGTGCTGGGGGTTGGGCTTTCGTCCAGATTAGCCATTTTGTTTTGGCTGAGAAAATATTTCGGTAAGTCCTTCTGCTTGGCTTCAACATTCACATTGAAAAGTTTGGCTGCATTTAGACTGAATATTTTTGCTTTGAGATATTTGGCCAGGGCTGAATACTGGGGGCTTTCTTGAAGTTTGTCAAGAATCTTAAAGCGACGTAAGGATCCGATTTGCCATACAAAAATACTCGTTATTCGAACAGTTGGCCTCAGATGGTTTCTCTGTTTCTGTGAAAGAGGATGGGTGAAGGAAATTTCAGAAATGTTACGTTTTACCCTCCAAATTCAAAAACTTTGATTTGAGGTTTTTCCTCACGGTTTATATGGTCGAAATCATTTGGATTTCCAGGTTGGTATCGGGGGAATAGATTAATGGTTTTTTTTGAGCGAGAAGGTGGGGCTTGCGAGGGTGATTCTGTTCGCCAGCCTACAGAAGGAGAAGGGCGTTGACGCCAAGCAGTTTCTGGTTCTTCTGGCGTTCTCCATTCGGATGATTCAAATAGGGTATCCGAAAGGGGTGTTCTATAGGATTGTTCGTCGGGGAGGACCAGGTCGGGTGCCAATTTTTCTATAGCACCTGCGGCCAAGAGGGCTGGGACCATAGCCAGAAGGGCCCATCTCCAGATTGCATCTGGCATGGTCGATTCCAGCTGGAATGTCATGGTCATGGGGCCTTCCCAGCCTCTTTTTGCCAGTCTAAGGAATCAAACCAATATTTGTGTGCTGATGCGAGCCAAGTGTCGGCTTCATGACTAATAATCCATGCATTGAGAAAGTTTAAAAAGTCAGGATCTCCTTTGTTGATGGCAAAGCCGGCTTTGGTGGTCAGGAGTGGTTTCGATAAGGGTTCATCCACCATTCCTGGGTGGTTTAAGACCGCGAAGGTGGGAATGGGATTGAGCTCAACATAGCCATGGACCTTGCCCGTTGTGACGGCCTTAATGGCTTCCTGACTGGACGAAAAGATTTTGATGGTTGATTGAGGAAAGACGCGACGAGCCAGGGCATCTGACACTGTATCTTTGACGGCGGTGATGATGACGTTTGGCCCGTTGAGATCTTTGATTCCGGTAAATTTTTTTGTTAATGCGATGTTGGTGACCAAGCCGACGCCTGAAGACGCATAGGGTTGGCTGAAATTTACTTTTAGCGCTCGTTGAGGGGTGATCACCATTCCTCCCGCGATAATATCAATTTTGCGGTTCAATATGGCCGGGACAATGTCTTCCCATTCAAAGACATGAAATTCAGGTTTGACTCCAAGGTCTTTGGCTAATTGTTTGGCGACGTCAATTTCAAATCCGACTAATTTCCCCTTTTTTGTTTTTAGGGTCCAGGGCGTAAATAGGGAGACGCCGACACGTATTGTCCCTTTTTCAATGACACTGTTCAGAGATCCAGGCAGCGCCTTAGCTGTAGTTTCGGCCACGGCCATGGGGAGTTGTAGGAAAAACCAGCCCACAAGGCCTGTGATACAAAATAGGAACATCCGACAAAACGATTGGTGTGTGTTCATGTTTCCGCCATGATTGTGGTTAGTATTTGCTCGGCCCGTGAATCTACCATATTCTCTTTCTCTTCGACAGTGTTCAGAGGAATGGTGAAAAAAACCGTCAGCTGCGTTCTCGCCATTTTGTCGTGCTCACGTACTGGGAGTACGCTTCGCGCGTCAAAAAGGCTGTGGCCTTGCTGGACGGACTTTTTGACCATTCCCCTTGCTGCTGATGTCGATAGTCCTTCGGGTATTTTGAGACAATGCCAATGATGATTTTCAACAGCCCGTGTTCAGAGATTGCGGGACTATGAGCATAAGGGACGAGAATGGGTGAGTGTCGCGTTTTTTAAGGTACACAATATGTCGTTGAATAATTTTGTAACGTCTCACGGGGGCGAGAGGGGGAAGGGTCAAAGTGCGGTACCTCAGTCGTGTGGCCTCGTTCAAAAAGTAGCGATGAAGTTAATTCTTTTCAAGCCTGATATAGTTTTTTGCTTTTGGGTTCTGGTAGGGGACCGGCAGGAGGCGCAAGAATGTTTTGAGAATAATTCGGTGCCCGAGGATTTGGTCAAGGATAGTTATGAAGAATTTTCCATGGCAAAGAAGTGAGGGTGCATAGAAGTCGGCCTTCCTATTGGTGGCCATTTTTCACTATTCTTTATTAGCCGATTTCCAGATTTTTAATATTATTCTAAGCCGTATAGTTCCTCAAAAAACTAGATGAAAATTCCACAGGTGACATACCAAGCAACCTTCCCCAGAAACACGGCACCATGAAATTGTGGTAGTGGTGTTTAACTATTTCTTTGTCAGGGATGGTTTGGCTCGGATTCTTTCACGGGATTTCTTTTCTTTGTAGTGATGGCCATTACGGAATTTCGGCTTGGCGTCAGTCTTGGGTCGAGCCTCAGTCCCTGTTGCTAATAATGGCTTTTTGGTCTCGTTTTGGAGTCCTGGTTCATCACCCACTAACCCGGGTTGCGCCTGGTTTCCTTCTCTGTTGCCAGGCAAATGATTGAGTAAATGATTTAAGATTTCCGTTGGACTTCGCTGTGATGTCGAACTCACCACTCCGGTCAACAAGTTGTCATCTGCTAGAATTTCCTCCTCCGTTCCTCCCGCCGCTATCTTTGAGAGAAAACGCGTGATGATTTGCGCGTCCGTAAGTGCTTTCACCACCCCGTCGCCATCCACGTCTACTAAGCTCAGCCGCACGGGTTCCAGGTGCGTGGCGATGGCTTCGGCATTTGCACGGATGGCCGTGGAACCGATTAGCCCATCGATCATGGCCGTTCCTCGGAGCCCCAAGGCCCATCGTGTGAGTATGCCCGCATCTCGTGTGTCCGCGATTTCATTGCCATCCACATCCCACGTCACCAGCGGCCCTGGTGGAGTGCTTGGCAACCCTCTTATCTCTAGGTCATCAATTAGGATATCCGTAGTTTCATCATTGAAGGTCTTTTTATTGTTAAAGGTGCCGATGGTAATAGTATGGGGACCAGCTGGTAGTAGGCCAAGTGGAATAATCACTGGAATCCAATTAGTGGTTTGAGCCAAACCTCCGTTTCCGTCTCCTACCAACTGCGCCAAAATTTCCGTGTTATTCAGGCCTTTTAACTGGCCATTCACAGATAAGAGGGCTTCGCTCAATTCGTCTTGTTCGTAGGTGGATGATTGATTCAGCTTAAATCGAAAGGCGATGGTGAGGGTATGTGGCTGCTCGAGTGTGAATGTACGCTCCCAGCCACCTGACATACCGTCAATATCAGTATCATCAAGGCCCCCAAGTTGGATTCGAAGGCCACCATCAGAGAATCCTTGTTGCGGCTCAAATGTCCCTTGTGCATATTGTGGCTGTAGAGTATTTCGGAAAGCATCGTCCCTATAACTAAACCCATCCATACCGCTTTCAAAATGTGCCTCTAAGAGAATGGGTCCGGGATTGTCAGCCGTGACCGTTAACATGATGGTAGCAGCAGTTGTTTTCCCAGCCTGGTCGGTAGTTGAGGCACTGATGGTGTGAAGACCAGGTGTCAATTCAATCGAGAAGGCTCCACCTGTTCCAATTTGACCGTCTAGATTTGAGGCCCACACGAGAGTAGCTGTTAGGTCTCCATCTTCGGCATCTTGCGCTAGCCCGACAAAGGTGATGGTTTGGTTACCAAAAACAAATTCTCCATTTTGGGGTTGATCTATCGTGACGAGAGGGGCAGAGTTATCAATCGTAATAGTTCCTTGAGTGATGTTATTGCTGAGGTTCAGGTCATTGTCCGCGAAGACGGTGGCAACCAGGATAAATGATTCGAGTGATGCACCATTCAACGTCAGTGTGATCACACGTTCTGCACCCGCAGGAATGGTATTGAGTATACAAGTAGCTGTGGAGGTACCTATTCCAGTACAACTTCCAGAGTTGGTAACAACATTTTCTAATGTTAGCCCGTTGGGTATGGAAATCTCCACTCTGGCATTGAAGGCTGAGGCCTGCCCGTTGTTTGTGACAGATAAGACCGAAGAAAAAGATTGTCCTAAAGGAGCGATCTGTGGAGTGGTTTGGAAGCGAGGTTGAAGGTCGGCCTGATCGACGTTAATAAAAGTGATGCACGAGGCACCATCGACCACTGGCTGCATGCTGTTCACACTGCAGGGTGAAAACTGGTCACTGCCGTTTAAGAAGGGATTCATCAGAAACGTGCCCGGGGTGCTGGCACAGGGCGAACCGCCTTCATTGTCATGGTCGGCCCCAAAGTTGTGTCCCAGTTCATGCGCGACGGTGAGGGCCCCCGCCGTTCCGGTCCCGGTGATTTGGTTAATACCTGTCCCAAATCGAGCACTACACAATGAACTGAGATATGCTCTGCCCACCGTACTGCCATTGAAATTTTTCCCAGAAAAGAGGTGCGCTAATCCAGGATGGTCAAATGATGATGAGTTGGTGAAAAGACCAAATTGATTGAGCAGGACTCCGCTGTCCGTTGAAGTCAGGTTGCCATTGTTTTGTAATGCGAGTACATCGACCAGACTGATTTGCACGCCGAGTTGTTCCGAGAAGATGCCATCGACCACGTTCATGCGCGCGATGGCAGCTGCATCGGGATCAGCATTCAGATTGTTAAATTCCTGATCGGTGACTACGGTCATGTCGATGTTGCGCGTGGCTCCTAATGCAGACAGGCTGACCCGCTCTTCAAGTTCTTCCATCAAGGCCCCAAAGCTGGTCATAGGGTGATCCGAAGCACTCAGCCCACAGGTTCGGTTGCCTAAATCCCGAGTGTCTGAGAGACGATAGATGGCATGTCCGGATGAGGGTCGAGCGGGCTTCGTTTGTAATGCAGGAGCCATGGCGGACATGGGATCGATAATATAAGCTTCCTGTCCATCCCAGATCATGCCAGACCATTGGCGTCTGACACGGGTTAGCCGAACCCAGGAATCGGGGATGCCTTCGAGTGTGCCGCGATAAAACCTGAGACTTTTGTTAAGGCGTTGACGCTTCTGTTTGGGGATTTTGGAAATAAGGCGCGTATTGGCTTGCAGGGAAACACGAAACGGTTTACCAAATGCATCAAATGACCAGATCAAAATTGAAGATTTTTCAATGGGAGGAAATTGTGGGGCCTGGAAAGCAATCCTGGGTAATTTCTCGAAATACAAAATTTCAAAGGGTTTGCTTTTTGACATTTCTGTGGAGGATTCTTGCGATTGCCCAAATGAAGCATTGGCGAAGATCAAGGTACAAATCAATGTCAAGAAGACCCTAGAAACCTGCTTCATGAGAATTCCTCCACAGAAATTTTGGGAGATAAACGCGAAATGGTGCTGGTGGGCGGTATACCTTGCCGGATACAAGCAAAAAAAATGCCATCTAAGGTCTCTTTGAGGGAAGGTCTACATGCACTGTTTTTTTGTCAGTCTTGTCCATATTGAGATGGCTCACCACTTCTATTCCAAGTGTTTTGTGTAGGATACAACATGCAAAACAAGCGGAAGTGGAGGAAAATACATTCACCGGAATAGCTGGGAGTGAAATGAACGGGGAATGAATAGGAAACGTAAAATGTTTGCATGGAATTGCCTAATGAATAGGCAGGAGAATCTTGAAACGACGTGTAAACAGAACGTTCAGGAGCCCAGAATATGCAGTAGCATTGGCGTTGGTGTCTAGACTTTTTCCGAAAGAATTTATCCTCTTAAGGGTTCATGTGTCTACTAACTGTACTGAATGGCCGGTCTTGAGGTATGTCTTACAAATTAATGAATTGATAAAGTCGATCGAACGTCGAGATGGCTCTGAATAATTTGTCAGGGTTCTCGTTGGGCCGTCTACAGAAATTTTTCCCTTTTACTTTTTAAATACCATGCAACGAGCCATTGCTATATTGGGTACAGGGTCGGATGTCGGGAAGAGTTTGGTGACGGCGGGTATCTGTCGCCTACTCTACCGGGTAGGAGTCAAGGTGGTCCCCTTAAAAGCACAAAATATGTCGTTGAATTCCTTTGTGACGCCTGAAGGGGGGGAGATGGGGCGTGCCCGGGTATTGCAAGCCCAAGCTTGTGGTCTTGCCCCTAGTGTCTTGATGAATCCAATTCTCCGTAAGCCAGAGGCTGATTGCAGATTTCAAGTCATTGTGCAAGGCAAGGTGTGGGAACGGCATGAAGCGAGCGAAAATTTTGATCAAAAAGAAGTCCTTTGGAAATAATGACTGCAGATGAAAATGGTTGAAGGAGGAGTGATTAATCTAACGGAATAATTTTTTGCCATTAGGCTAAATTTCTGAATCTTTTTTTGAGTTTTGGAATAAGGAAATAATGATTTTCTGCAATTAAATCTTGTCAGGAATTTGAGGAATGAGTCTTCGAAGTTCTTTCCTGCTTTCTATCTCCCTTTATCCGCACAAAAGTGTCCGAGTTTGGGCATTCCTTAGCTAGTTTCTCAAAAAATTACCAAAAGCCTGAGGTTCTTTCTCCGCTATTTTTTCGAGGCGACCTTGTTGATTCCATGTTTAAGCATGGAAGGCAATTGAAATTGCTTACCCAAAAAGAATCAAAAATAAAGGAATAGATTTAACCAGTCGGCGAAGGTTTTGTTTCGATTGTATAGATTCTTGAAGGTTTCATTAAAAATTATTTATTTGCATACGGATTTATTATGTTTTGTTTTTTAATTAAATAAGTGGTCAAAAAAAATCTTCTTTATAGGCACTTTGCTTACAAGAGAATAGTTTGCTCCCACCATCCTTCTGTCAGCATTTTTCGTTAACTACTAACAATATTCATGAAAACCCACCATTTACTCTTTCAAATGCTGTACTTGATAACCTTTCCTACGTGCCTGGAAGAATATCGTCAAAATATTTAACAGGAAGGAAATGGGATACTTTTAATAAACTTCATAAAGTTACACCGTTGAACAACAACCCTTTCTAACTTGGCCAAAGAGTATTCATGTTTTCTATGGCATACCACTTGCTTTAAGCCTATGTGAATTGCAGATCTCGATGGAAATATTCAACGAGTTTTTATTGTAGTTTTACAAGAAGGAGGTTTTTATGAATGGTCTACAGAAAAGATTGCTAGGGGCAACTGCTGCTCTAGTGCTTGGGTTGAGCATTGCCATTCCTCAGGCTCAGGCTGATTTTATCATTCGTGTTACTGATATCACAGCTGGGACGCCATCAGAGGTTGTGACGGATAACTTGGCTGGTGATACCAACGGCACTTTGGGCTTGATTAATACGACTTTTTCCACAACCAATTTTAGTATTGTGACAACAATTGGAACTTCCAAGCCTCTTGGGGGAAATTCCGATTCTTTGGCTCGCATCGATTTGTTGAATGTGAATGTGACTGGTCTTAATGGTGGAGGGACGTTATTAGTCGAAATTACCGACACAGATTTTGCCTTAAATAGTCCAGCGGGAATTGGCTCAATGATAGGGTCTATTGGGGGGACGCTTGGGTTGAATGCAAATACACTGACCGCTCAATATTTTTATGATCCTAATAATGCTGAATTTGGGGTGGGTGGTACCAGTCTTACCTCAAACCTTTTCTCAGGTCCAGGTGGATTTTCTCAGGATCTTGGTCCTATTCAGGTGAATGGTGTGACCGGACCGTTCTCGATGACGCAAGCTATCACAATTACCATGGTTGGGAATGACATTATTTCCTATGATTCTGATCAAATGGTGAACGCAGTTCCTGAGCCAAGCTCTGTGTTGTTATTCGGTTCTGGTCTCGTAGGATTGGGTTACTTAGCACGACGGAAAAATCAAAAGGCATCAGCCTAATCCGTTTTCACATACTCTCCAGTTATTTTCACGAACTGGCAAAGAGGGTGGGGAGAAATCCTCACCCTTTTTTGTGATGCGATTCCAGCGTTAAATTCCAATATCTCTCTGCTCCTTCATTGTTTCCTTATCCCTTTTAATCTAATGTAGTCTATTCTTCAATCCTTTTCTCATTTCATATTATGTCATTATAATCTTTATGGTGGAAATATTTTCTGCGGTTGGGCAGCCTTATGAAACCAAACAAGCAATGAAACGTACGTTGGCGATATTAGGAACCGGTTCAGACGTTGGGAAAAGTCTGATCGCTGCAGGGTTGTGCCGATTGATCTATCGTGCAGGTTTTAAGGTGGCCCCCTTTAAAGCACAAAATATGTCGTTGAATTCCTTTGTGACGCCTGAAGGGGGAGAGATGGGGCGTGCCCAGGTATTGCAAGCCCAGGCTTGTAGCCTTGCCCCTAGTGTCTTGATGAATCCAATTCTCCTTAAGCCAGAAGCTGATTGCAGATCCCAAGTCATTGTGCAAGGCAAGGTGTGGGAACGGCATGAAGCGAGCGAATATTTTGCTCAAAAATCCGTCCTTTGGAAATTTGTACAGTCAAGCTATGAAGAACTAGTGAAGATCTATGAAGTGATTGTGATCGAAGGCGCTGGGAGTGCGGCGGAAATGAATCTTCGAGATCGGGATATCGTCAATTGGCCGGTTGTAGAAATGGCTGACGCATCGGTGATTCTCGTGGCTGACATTGATCGGGGTGGCGTATTTGCACAGGTCATTGGAACGATGGATCTTTTGGCCACGAACGAACGGCGACGGGTGATTGGGATCGTGATTAATAAGTTTCGGGGTGACCTCACTTTATTTGATGATGGGATCAAAATTATTGAAGAACGCACCGGGGTGCCAGTGCTGGGTGTGGTGCCTTATCTGCGGAATTTGGAATTAGATCAGGAAGATAGCGTGGACATTGAGCGATTTCGTATGACCCCTTTTGGAGCAAAGACCGTAAATGTGGCGGTCGTGTTGTTGCCACACATGAGCAACTTTACAGATTTCAATCAACTTGTCGCTGAGACGGATGTGGCACTTCGTTATGTCGGATCCCCCCAAGAACTTCATGGAGCGGATGTCGTCATTCTGCCAGGGAGTAAAACCACGATTGAAGATTTGAACTATCTTCGGAAAGTAGGCTTCGAGCAAACGCTCTTGGCCCATGTGCAACGGGGTGGGGAAATATTGGGGATCTGTGGCGGGTTCCAGATGTTAGGAAATACCATTGCAGACCCACACCATGTTGAGACGGGCGGTTCGTCGAAAGGCTTAGGCTTGCTTGACGTTGAGACCGAATTACTTCCACATAAGAAAACTGTGCAAGTTTGTGCCCAGTCTCTAGCCGCGTTTGCGGATCATAAATGTCTTGTTGAAGGCTACGAAATTCATATGGGACGTACAACTCGTGAGAAGACGGTATCACCCTGTTTTCAAATTCTCTCGGATGAGGCTCAACCTTCTTCAGGGCAAAGTACGCAAAGAGAAGATGGGGCGATGCGAACGGATGGGTTGGTGTGGGGAACCTACATTCATGGGGTATTCGATCAACCAGATTTTCGTCGCGAGTGGCTGAATCGCGTGCGTATTCGAAAAAATCTTCAAACACTTGACCTGAAAACATCTCAAGCCGTTTCCGAAAGATTAGTCCATGCTCTCGATCGCTGGGCCGATCATGTCAGTACGTACCTGAATATGAAGCCTATCTTGGCCTCTATCCGAAGATTGCCAAAGGGATCCTAATAAATTTTTGTTAAATAGTTGAAAGTGAAGACTTCGTGAGCCGTTGCTCTGGTCTTTGTTTCCCCAGAAAAACCGTTTGTGCAAGTGTAATACGACAAATTATTTGCGGGAAAGAAAAAGCATTTTGCCATACCATTTGAAGTTCTCTTGCGTATCATCTGTCAATTTCCAAGGAGGTTACTTATGAAGCCAGTATTGGCGGTCTTCCTTTCTTTTGTAGTGTTGTCTGCCTGTGGAGGAGGCAGTGCTCGCTTAGGGACGCCTGTCACACTCCCTCCTGGTCCAATCACGATTCAAAATACTGTACCGTTTATCCCAGGAAATCACATCGCCAATAATATCAAACAGGAATGTGATCTTAATTCACAACTTTCTGTCTTTATTAAGGAATATGCAACTGAGAACGCAGTAGAGCTGCGAGGGGTTGACGCTCTCGATACGAGCGAGCCTGGGAATGTCCTAAAAATTGAAATTACGCATTCAGTAAGTCAGGGCAATGCCTTCATTGGACACCGAAAATATACAGCTGTCCGAGGGGAACTATATGATAATGGAAAACTCTTGGCTTCTTTTACGGGTGCCAGGAATTCTGGAGGAGGGGCCTTTGCAGGATTTAAAGGTTCTTGCGCTGTCTTGGGACGAACGGTGAAGGCACTAGGAAAAGATATCGCGACATGGTTGAAGCAGCCGTCTAACAATGCCCATTTAGGTGATTAGTATCAGTATGGAAAATGCGTTCTTTGTGATTAATTGTCCTAAGTTGACAATAAGGGGGTCAGCTTCCTATTGTCACCTCCAACATATTTACGGAACGGATGAAGGGAAGCGGGTGTGAATCCCGCGTGGTCCCGCCGCTGTAACTGGGGACGCCCCCCGCAATGCCACTGTTTCTCTTGAACGAATAGGAATGGGAAGGCGTGGGTGGTCGGCCAGCACTTTAGATGCTGAGCTCCAGAAGCCAGAATACCTCGTTTGTTCCAAGACCAATGTTCCCTCGTGGGCTGGGGAAATGGTGAGGATGAAGAAGCGGGTGCAATCCTCAAGGTTGATGAAGCCTTGAGGATTTTTTTATTTTGGAATCTATTTCAGGTAGGGACGGAACAGGAAGTCGGCAAGTTAAGTGTCTGCACCCTCACCCTAGCCCTCTCCCTGCAAGGGAGAGGAGATTTAATTTCAAACTAACCGTTTGGGTCATTTTCTTTGGTATAGTAATCTGCTTT
The DNA here is from genome assembly GCA_029261295.1 of Nitrospirales bacterium. Classification (GTDB taxonomy): domain Bacteria; phylum Nitrospirota; class Nitrospiria; order Nitrospirales; family UBA8639; genus Nitrospira_E. Next base: position 23,353 of record JAJDBP010000021.1, read on the forward strand.
TTTCCGTCTTCTTATCCTCATGCACAGAGTTATGCTGGAGAGAGTGATCATATGAAGCGTCGGCAGCAGGGCATTTTGACGGGGATGCCATTCATGGCCAATATTGCGCCCAGAACGTTCGTCGATGATCTGGATCGGAAGCTGTATCTCGCAAAACCACCTAAACGGATCGTGTCGTTAGCACCCAGCATTACGGAAATCCTTTTTGCGATTGGCGCAGAGAATGAAATTGTTGGCGTTACCGACTTTTGTAATTATCCTCCGGCTGCCTTAGAAAAACCGAAGGTTGGCTATTCACAACCCAATTTGGAGGCGCTGGTGGCGCTTGAACCGCAACTCGTTTTGGCTCCCCCCTCGTTTCTTCGTGCCGATTTACTGGCCAAGTTGGAACAGCTCAAGATTCCCACGTTTGTGCTTGAATCAAAAACAGTGGAAGGTATTTTCGGACATATTCAGTTGTTAGGAAGAATGGTTGGCCGAGCGTCTGAGGCCAATGCTTTTACGGCAGTGATGCGTAAGCAGGTCGCCAACCTCACGAAAAAAGTTGAAGGTCGGCCTCGTCCCACCATGCTCTATGTCCTCAGTTCGGATCCTTTGATTACGGTCGGTCCTGGAAGTTTCATTCATCATTTGATTGAACTGGCTGGTGGGCGGAACGCGGCTGAGCGGGCCAATGCCCCCTACCCACGACTAACGATGGAAGAGGTGTTGACGCAAAATGCCGACATCTTGCTCTTTCCAATCGGAGAGTTTGAAGGGGTTCCACAAGCGGAACAAGATCGCTGGAAACGCTGGAATACCTTACGGGCGGTGCAAACGGGAAAATTATTTCAGGTCCAAGCTGATTTACTCAATCGTCCGGGGCCTCGTGTGATTAAAGGATTACGGCATTTGGTCACATTGCTCCATCCAGATGTCTCACTAGATGATCCTGTCGAGGCCCCCAGTCCAGAAATTCGCTAAAGGACCAATTCTGTCATGAATCTAAATCATGTAGTTCGGGAAAATAATTTGTGAAGCCAACTCTTGATGGTCCATCGCTGAGCCCGCTTCCGACGGTGCTTCCGTTGGAGCATTCAATATCAACGAAATCCCCACTCAATGTGGCCTCATCGTTGAGGGGAACATTGACACTGAGTCGTTGGTGGCTATGGGTGAGTGCAGCCTGTGTTCTGACCGTGTTGGTCTTTGTGGGATGTTTAGGACTTGGCACACAAGCTATTACCTATTCAACCATTATTGCCGTGATTATGGAGGCAGTGGCTGGTTCGTCTATCGAGCAGGGTCTGAATGATCCGACTTCCGTCATCCTTCTTCACGTCAGGATGCCTCGTGTGCTTCTGGCGTTTTTTGTCGGTGGTAGTTTGGCGATGGTGGGGGTGGCCCTTCAGGCTTTGTTGCGCAACCCTTTAGCGGATCCATTCGTGATTGGTATTTCCAGTGGGGCCGCGCTTGGAGCTGCGATTGCCTTACTGTTTGGTCTTGGAATATCGGTGGGAAGTCTGTCGGCTCTACCTATTTGTGCCTTTGCGGGCGCGTTGATCTCGCTCACCATCATGTATCGAATTTCTTCGGCACAATTTGGTTTTTCAGTGTATACCCTGTTGCTCGCCGGAGTGGTACTGAATGCCATTTTTTCGGCTTTCATCATGTTTCTTACGAGTATTGCTGATCCGAATCGCGCGTTTGGGATGTATGCCTGGTTGATGGGGACGTTGACCGGTCCGGATTGGCCAACACTGGGAATATTGGTGTTGTATCTGGGAGCAGGTCTGGTCATTCTGGGAATGCAGGCGCAGTCGCTGAATTTGCTGACACTTGGGGAGGAAACGGCGCGTTCGTTAGGTGTCGAGGTGGAACGAGTCAAAAAAATGGTGTTCCTTGCTGCCGCACTTCTTACCGGAGCGGTGGTCAGTTTTAGTGGGATTATCGGATTCGTTGGGTTGATCATCCCCCATGCCGTGCGATTAGTGGTCTCGGCCGATCATCGTCTTTTACTGCCTGTGGCCGGTTTAGTAGGAGGGATGTTTTTGATGTTGGCCGATACGGTGGCTCGTACGGCTTTGAGTCCGAGTGAGTTTCCCGTTGGTGTCATTACCGCATTGGTTGGCGGCCCCATATTTTTATGGTTATTGACGACCCGACAAACGCAATTGGGTATGAAGTAATCTAAATGATGAACGAGCACATGATTCCCAACGTAGCCTATTCGCTGGACCATATAAGCTTTTCCTATTCAAAAGGAAAGAACGCGGCCTCTGAGGCTGTCTTGAAAGAGTTGTCCTGTTTGATTCTTTCTGGTCGGGTGTTAGGCATTCTTGGCCCAAATGGGTCTGGAAAAAGCACTTTACTAAAATTGTTAGCCAGAGTGTTTCGGCCACAGCAAGGCACCATTGAACTATTGGGCGAGCCGTTATCTGGCCTGTCCCAGTTAGACGTGGCCAAGCGAGTGGCACTGGTGCCCCAAGAAACGCTGCAAGTGTTTCCCTTTACCATCGCTGAGATGGTGTTGATGGGGCGGTCTCCTCATCATCAGGGTTGGGGAGGCTGGCATTGGGAAGATTCCCAGGATTGGGCGGTGGCCCAGAACGCCATGGAAGAGCTGGATGTGGCGCATCTCGGCCATCGACTTGTGACCGAAGTGTCGGGTGGAGAACGCCAACGAGCGGTGATAGCTCGTGCGTTAGTGCAGGAGCCGAAGATCCTATTGTTGGATGAACCGACGGCCTTTTTAGATCTCCACCATCAGTTAGATATTGCTCGGATTATCAAACGATTAAATCGAGAACGAGGATTGACGGTGGTGTTGGTCTCGCACGATTTGAATTTGGCCAGCCAATATTGTGATCAAGTCTTGCTTTTGAATCATGGGCGTCTTGCCGCGATGGGGTCGCCTCAATCCGTGATAAAACCAAACGTTATTGAAGAGGTGTATGGATGTTCGGTGCTTGTTGATCGGCATCCGCAATCCGGGTTGCCGCGAGTGTCTTTGCCGGTTTAGTTGTCAGTGGAGGTTTACCGTTTATTCATCATTTTACAAAGGAGGAGGGTTACTTAAGGAAAATTGAATGGTTGTGACGGGGAAGCTGGTGTAAATCCAGCACGGTGCCGCCACTGTAAGCGGGGAGTAATTCTGCAATCGGCCATTGTGAGCTGTGAGCTCATGAGAAGGCGCAGAAGAACGATAATCCGCAAGTCAGGAAACCCAACAACTGTTTCTTCCATAAAACCCCTTCGAGCTAAAGGGAGGTGGATGATGTCCACGAACGTATTATTTCGATTTGTTTTTCAGTGTTGTTTTTTTGTTTGTATTTCCCTCGCCGTACATGCAGGTTTTCCTTATTGGGCTCTCGCTCTTGATGATCTGAACTCCGAGCCTGTCCACACATTTGATCCTGTGGTGGTGACCGCCACCAAAACCCCAGTTCCCATCAGTCATGTCACGAGTGCAGTAGAAGTCTTTACGGCGAAGGAAATAGCGCTACGCAAAGTTCGTACGGTCACCGACCTTCTTCGTCTTAGCCAAGGAACAATTGTATCGTCCAATGGCGGTCCTGGGACGCAGGCTACGGTGAGAATCAGAGGCGCGGCTGCTGATCAAACATTGGTACTCATTGATGGAGCAATTGTGAATAGTGGAACCGTGGGACAATTTAATTTTGGGCCTCTAGCAACGGATAATATTGCCAGTATTGAAATCCTTCGAGGAGCTCAAAGTATGATGTGGGGTTCTGATGCCATGGGTGGTGTTGTGAATATCCGAACCAAGCGTGGAGAGGGCCCCTTTCGTGTTGGAGCATTTTTTGAATATGGCTCTTTTAATACGCTGCGAGAAGGTCTCACTTTCTCTGGTCAGAAGGACTTCATTGATTTGTCAGCGGCTCTTTCTCGGTGGGATTCATCAGGATTTTCGGCGATTAATTACCGAAGAGGGGCATCGGAGCGTGATTCGTTCCGAAATTGGCAAGCCTCATCACGTTTGGGGATTTCCCTTCCTCGGGAGGGACGTTTCGATGTAAATCTGCGATGGTGGAATAGTGATACTGCCATTGATAGTTCTTTCGGCCCCTCAGACGTCGTTGATGCCAACAACGATAGTAAGGGCCTTGTACTTACTGGTATTTGGGAGCAACCCATTACTGACTGGTATTCTCATGTCTTGACCCTTGCACGGGCCAAAGAGGCTAGCCCCTTTGATCCGGGAGTTTCGCAACGAAATCTTTCTTCAGGTGTGGTGAGTGTTCCCTTTGGAGGGCCGAATGAGACAAAGGTGCTTTCTAATCGGATTGAGACTCAACATAATTTCCAACTCATGAAAGAGGTGGCCCTCAACATGGGCTATCAATTTCGAGAGCAGCAAGGGAAGAATGATACGGGTTTATCAACCAAGATTACGTCGTCTCACTCGGGGTTTGCTCAATTTCAGGTGAATCTATTTGAGAGACTTTTTGCCACGGCGGGTGTTCGTCAGGATAGCTATAACACCTTTGGTGATGCGACCACGTATCGAGTGACCGGGGGGTATCTGTTAAAAGAGACCAATACGAAAATTCGATCGAGTTGGGCGACGGGCTTTCGTGCGCCGACTATTAATGAATTATTTTTCCCAAATTTTGGTAACCCAAACCTGGATCCTGAAAAAAGTAAAAGTTTTGATGTCGCGGTTGATCAATTTCTTTTCTCCAAGCGACTCAAGTTGAGTGTGGGATATTTTTATAATCGGTATAAAGATTTGATAGAAACGATTCAAAATCTAGGGGTGTGTGGAGCTGGTCCGTTTGGCACTAATTTCTGCCCGGTCAATGTATCCAAAGCTAAGACAAAGGGGTGGGAAAGCTCGGCATCTCTGGTTTTGGCTCAAGACCTGCCTTTTATGAAATTGCTAGATATTCTTGCTCAATATACCTACACCTCGACTCGTAACCTTGATACCAATCGACGGCTGGCGCGGGTACCGGTGGATCAGGTGAGTATCAGAGTGCATTATCAACCCATTGCTCCTCTGAGCCTGGTGCTTGATTTTCGATGGGTGGGTTCGCAGTTTAATCGTCCAAGTACTGCACAAGATGACTCCCAACGTGTACCTTCCTTTAAGGTGGTGAATCTCGTGGCGAGCTATGATGTGATGAAGCAAGTAGAGGTCTATACCCGTATTGATAATCTTTTTAATGAAGAATATGAAGAGATTTTGTTCTTTGGGACGCCCGTACGCTCAATTTTTGGAGGTATCCGAGTGCAATTTGATCTTCCCATTGGTGATACTAATTCATGAAACTTCCTCGACTTTTGATTGCAGGAACACATAGTGGGGTAGGGAAGACAACTGTGACGTTGGCGCTTCTGGCTGGCTTTCGAAGCCAGGGGCGCCGAGTTCAACCTTTTAAAGTCGGTCCGGACTTTATTGATCCTGGGCATCATCAGATGGCGAGTGGTTGTGAATCGCGCAATCTCGATGGATGGATGTTGGGTGCATTTTTAAATCGAGACACGTTTCAAGCAGTTGCTAGGGAGGCAGATCTTTCCATTATTGAAGGAATGATGGGTTTGTTTGATGGGAGTTCTCCAGTAAATGAAATAGGGAGTAGTGCCGAAATGGCGAAGCAATTGAATGCTCCCGTCCTAATCGTTGTTGATGGAAGTGCTATGGCCAGATCAGCTGCCGCCATGGTATTTGGCTATGCTCAATTTGACCCTCAGGTAAAGATTGCAGGGGTCGTGTTTAACCGAATTAAGAGCGAGGGACATTATCAATTGTTGAAAGAAGCGGTAGAAAAGGAAACTCAGGTGCCAGTTGTGGGGTATATTCGACCAGAGCCAGAATTGACGATCCCCGATCGACATTTAGGCTTGAGGACGGCTCTGGAGGGACAAGGTCTGGAATTCTATTCGAACCTAGTTCAGTCAACAATCAATACCATTGATTTTGAGCGAATCGAACAATTAGCTCATGCATCTCCTGAATGGGATGCTCCGGGATTTTTAGCGCCACAACGGTCAGCCGAATCGGGAAACAAACCGATCAAGATCGCTGTGGCCCATGACCCAGCCTTCAGTTTTTATTATCCAGAGAATATTGCTCTACTTGAACAGGCTGGAGGTACTGTGGGCCGTTTCTCTCCCATGAAGGATCCGATATTACCTGTTGACGTGGATTTTTTGTATTTGGGGGGCGGCTATCCAGAAGTCTATGCTTCTGTGTTGGAACAGAATTCTTCCATGCGGAACAGCATTGCCGAATTTGTTCGGCAGGGTGGAGTCGTCTATGCAGAATGTGGTGGGTTATTGTATTTATCAAGGTCTTTGAAAGATTTTGATAAGGAGGTGTTTGACATGGTTGGCGTTCTTCCCTGTAAGGCTGTGATGAGTCGAACCCAGATGACTCTAGGCTATCGGGAAATGACGTTAACCCAATCTGGCATCTTAGGGGAAAAAGGTAGTCGAATCCGTGGACATGAATTTCACTATTCCCATCTGGAAAATCTGGGAAATGTGGATTATGTCGGGAAGATTTTTGATGCACGAGGAAAAGACTGCGGTGGGGATGGAATTATGGTCAACAATGTTGTTGCGCTGTATACTCACCTACATTTTTCCAGCCACCCCCAGGTTCCGGTCGATTTGATACAAGCCGCACGAGACCAACGTGAGAAAAGGACAACAAATTATGTCAGACACTGATCATCAAGCTCGTATGGCCAGATTGAAATCCTCTGTGGATCGACGAATTGCGGCTGCTCAAGATGAAAAAGGACTCCTGGTTATTCATACTGGTGCCGGAAAAGGCAAAACGACGGCGGCGCTGGGAATGGCTATTAGATCTTTAGGCCATGGGATGAAGGTGGCTGTCGTGCAGTTTATAAAAGGTGCCATTGATACGGCTGAGGAGCGCATACTGAAGAGCTTTGGCGATCAAGTGGTCTTCCTTCGCATGGGAGAAGGATACACGTGGGAAACACAAAATAAAGAACGAGATAAGTCTGTCGCTCAAGAAGCGTGGGCAGAAGTGGAAAAATTTCTTCAGGATCCCACCTTCGGCATGGTGGTATTGGATGAATTGAATATTGCGATACATCATGAGTATGTCTCGCTCGATCAAGTCCTTAAAGCAGTGGCTCAACGTCCTCCTATGCTCCATGTGGTGATCACCGGTCGAGGGGCGAAATCGGAGTTAATTGAAGTGGCGGACTTAGTGTCGGAAATGAAAATGATCAAGCATCCCTTTAGAAATGGGATCAAGGCACAAAAGGGAGTCGAGTTTTGACGACGAATGGCACGACGCCAACAGGCGCATTTTCCGGTGATGAGCGGAATGCTGTGTATCGTGCCATCTTTGAACGACGAGACGTCCGAAAAGATTTTCTTCCCGATGCGATTTCAGAGGACACGCTTCGTCGAATTCTCATGGCTGCACATCATGCGGGCTCGGTGGGGTATATGCAGCCTTGGGATTTTTTGGTCATTCAACGTCCAGAAACCAAACAGGCGGTCAAAAACTTGTTTGTTCAAGCCAATGATGCTGCAGCGTTACAGTATCAAGGCGAACAAGCTGGAATGTATCGAGGGTTGAAGCTTGAAGGCATAGAAGAAGCTCCCATTAATATTTGTGTCACCTGCACTCGTGAACGAGGCGGCCCTGCAGTCTTAGGTCGTGCTTCCGTTCCCGATACAGATTTGTACAGTACCTGTTGTGCGATTCAAAACCTCTGGCTTTCGGCTCGGGCAGAGGGGATCGGGGTGGGCTGGGTATCCATACTAGATTATGCGGCGTTGAAAGAAGTTTTAGGTATTCCTCAACCAGTCTGGATTATTGCCTATTTGTGCGTGGGATATGTGAGCAGGTTCGCCGATCAACCTGATTTGGAGAAGGCCGGGTGGCGAAAACGAATGCCTTTGGATCAACTGCTTCATTATGAGACATGGGGAAAGCGCACAGGACAGGGCTTTGGCGTTTCCGATCCTGAGCAGGACGAAAGGGTCCTCTCCTCACTTGATGCCCCCGAAATAAACTTGTAAGTCCCATGAGTTCTTCTCTTCAGCTTGATGCCAGGCCCGATTGTCTCATTATACGATTTCCATCGGTCTTCAAGTGTCTGAGTTGGGCCCCTTGGAATGGTGGGGATTCATTGGTGTCTGCTGTGGTCAACCGTCATGTGGATCTGCACGGCTCTTGCTCCTTCGAGACGATCCCCGAGGATTTTCGGCAATTGTTCAAAGAGATTTCCCTTGTGCCAGACGAGACGATTGGCTTGATGACGGCCGCGAAGGTCGAGGCCTTTACGGAATGTTTTTTGATGGCATCTGGTGCCTGGGTGCATGCGGTGGCGACTGTTGGGCTCACCAATGCTCGTTCGGTTCTTGATGCGGCCGACGTGGAGTTGGGGGGTCGATGTTCTTCGCCTGGAACGGTGAACCTTGTCGTTGCGACCAATGCTCTTCCGACCATTGGTGGGCGTACCCAGGCGATTCACATCGCAGCCTCTGCGAAAGCCGCGGCATTTCGTGATGCTGCCGTTCAGAGCCAAAAATCCGAACGTCCAGCTGACTTAACCGGTACGGATTGTGTGGTGATGGGAGCGAGTGGTGAAATTGAAGAAGATCAATGCGGTCTTCATACCGTTCTCGGCGAAATGATCGGTTGTGCGGTGTATACATCAGTGGCTGAGGGGATAGCCGAGTGTGTCACCTCTTAGTTGTGGTTTTTCCTGCCTATACGAGGGAGGTGATTTCGAAGTGGCACGATCGACCCAAAGCAGATAATATTTTTTCTTCTGGAGACAAATGCCATGCGAATTTCAAAAGTCTATACACGCACTGGTGATGCTGGCAAAACCCGGTTAGCTGGTGGGCAAGAGGTTTGGAAAGATTCTGTGCGGGTAGAAGCTTACGGCACTGTGGACGAATTGAATTCCACGCTTGGATTCATTCGTGCGTCGAATGAACAATCGGGAACGAAGGCTGAATCCTCTAAATTTATTGAGAATGCCCTGAAGTGGACGCAAAATAAGTTGTTTGATTTGGGTGGCATTCTGGCGACGGCCCCTGGAGAGTCGTTTCCGAATATGCCCACCGTGTCCTCAGAGGACGTTGTCCATTTGGAACAATTGATTGATGAATGCCAAAAAGATCTTGAGCCTTTGAAGGAATTTATTTTGCCTGGTGGTGGACAGATTTCGGCGTTGTTACATGTTGCCCGTACCATTTGTCGGCGTGCTGAACGTTTGTGTGTGACCTTGTCGAAGGAAGAAGCGGTCTCAACGGAATTGGTGAAATTTCTCAATCGGCTGAGTGATGCGTTGTTTGTGTTCGCGAGATGGGTGGCGAAACAACAAGGAGAGGCTGAATTGTTGTGGGAACGCGTGCCAGCTCAATCGTCCAAGGACTAAGGTTTTTGTATGCGCGTTGTTCGTCAATCTACCCCTAGTGACAGAGGAGCCTTGGCCTCGGGGCCATCGAAGGCTTCTCGGGCTCAGGCTAAACCAATCAAGCCTCAACCTGAATCAAAACTCATTTTTGTTCTGGGAGGAGCACGATCAGGAAAAAGCTCCTTCGCACTTCAACAGGGGAAAGTTCAATCCCCACGTGCGTTTCTTGCTACCGCAGAAGGATTTGATTCGGAAATGGCGGTTCGTATTCAGAAGCACAAACGATCGAGAGGGCAGGGGTGGACGACCTTCGAAGTTCCCACTCAATTAACCGAATGGTTTGCAGGGGAGGGGGCGAATTATCCCAGCGTGGTCGTGGATTGCTTAACGCTCTGGCTGAATAATCTTCTTCGAGAGAAGGTTCGACCGAGACAAGTCCCATCTCATATTCGGAAATTGTTAAAAGCCATAAAGGATTGTCCCAGCCAGGTTGTCATGGTGAGCAATGAGCTTGGATTGGGTCTCGTACCGGGCGATGACGTTAGTCGGGAGTTTCGTGATGTGGCCGGTCGGATGAATCAACTCATTGCGGCTGACGCTGATGAAGTCCATTTTTTAGTGAGTGGTCTCCCGCTTCGATTGAAATAATATTATGTCAAAACGTTCTCCGTTGATTCAGGACACGATAGACAGTATTCGGCCTATTAGTAAAGATTTCCAGGCTCGCGCACAAGTGTCGTTGGATCAGCTCACGAAGCCCGTTGGGAGTTTAGGGTGTCTAGAGGAATTAGCGGCACAGTATGTAGCCATTAGACAGGAACTTCCGCCTCTGATGCCTGAGCCGGTGGTGTTGACGTTGGCGGCCGATCACGGTGTCGTTCGAGAAGGAGTGAGTGCCTATCCCTCTTCAGTGACCGCGCAAATGGTGATGAATTTTTTGAATGGTGGAGCCGCGATTAATGTGATAGCGAAACAGGTTGGCGCTCAGGTACGTGTGGTGGATATGGGCGTGGAATCTGATCTTGGACATCTTCCCGGGTTACTCGATCACAAAATTGGATTGGGCACCAATAATTTTGTTAAGGGTCCAGCCATGTCCCATGAGCAGGCTCTTCAGAGTATAGAGGTTGGTATACGTCTCGCTCGGGATGTCTATGATGATGGTCTACGGGTCATGGGTATTGGAGAGATGGGCATTGGCAATACTACTTCCAGTAGTGCAATCGCGGCAGTGATGACTGGACAATCGGTTACCAAGGTTACGGGAAAAGGCACCGGGGTTGATGCTGAACGGTTCACAAAAAAGATGCAGATTATTGAACAGGGTATTACGCGTAATCAGCCTAATGAGAAGGATTCCCTTGATGTGTTAGCCAAATTGGGAGGGTTTGAAATTGGTGGGTTGGTTGGGCTTATTCTGGGTGGGGCCGCCTGTCGTATTCCCGTCGTGCTGGATGGGTTTATTACTGGTGCTGCGATGTTGCTAGCCAAGGAATTGGTCGCTGATTGCCAAGACTACGTCATTCCTTCGCATTGCTCAGTCGAACCTGGGCATCGCTATGTTCTGGAACATTTGGAATTGCAGCCGTTGTTTGATTTAGATCTTCGTCTTGGGGAAGGAACAGGAGCTTGCCTGGCTATTGGATTATTGAACGCGGCCATTGCCTGTTTAAGGGATATGGCGACGTTTGAGAGCGCGGGAGTCGACGGAGCGGCTGCAGGGTTGCCGGAGCCAGTATGAGGAACGTCTGGGCTGGATTTGCGCTGGCCTGGCAGTTTCTGACCATTATTCCGCTCCCTACTCGATGGACGGCAGAAGCACTTCCTTCCACATTTGCTTTTGCCCTTCGGTGTTTTCCCGTCGTGGGTTTTCTTCTTGGCTTGGGATTGGTGTTCCTTGATCAGCTGTTGGAGCAACTCTTCTCGCCTTTGGTATTGAATATGATCCTCCTTTCCCTTTATGTGGGCGTCACGGGAGGACTTCATCAGGATGGGTTGGCTGATACCGTGGATGCGCTGGCCGGAGGAACCACACCGGAACATCGCTTGGAGATTTTTCGTGACTCGCATATTGGAGCCCTTGGTGTGACAGGATTGGTCCTGAGTCTCGGGTTGAGATATGCCGGATTAATGGCGTTGCCTGCCGGGGTGCGCGAATTAGCGTTGCTCTGTATGCCGGCGGTTGGACGGTGGTCGCTGGTGATGGGAGTATGGAAGTCTGTGTATCCTCGAGTGGAAGGATTGGCCGCTTCATTTATTCGGAATAGTTCATCTGTTGAGAGTGTGGTCGCGACGTTAATTGTAGGAGTTGGGCTTGGCGTTGCGTTCGGGCCGGTCCCAGCTGTGATTGTGCTTGGTGTCGGATCCCTGCTTGTACGAGGATATGTGTGGTGGATTTCCAAGAAGATCGGCGGTATCACCGGCGATATTCTTGGATCGATCAATGAAGGCGTGGAAATTCTATTTGTGCTCTGCGCGCCGATGCTCGTCTTGTTAGCATGATTTCCAGGAAAGTGGCATGAGTCGAACCTATCCCAAGGCGTGTGAACGATGTGGCAAAGGCTTTGATTGTGGTCTTTCCCGGTGCTGGTGCGGCAGCATCCCTGTAAGCGATACGCAATATGAGCAGATCGTCAAACAATATCATGATTGTTTGTGCCCAGCCTGTCTGTCGGAAATTACCCAACCTCCCTTATCGTCAGCCCCAAGTGATATTCCAAACTAATCCGTATGGATTTCTTTCAGGGATATAAATTCTTAGCCGTCGTGCTTTTAGATGTGATGTTGGGCGATCCTCGCTGGTTGCCCCATCCCGTTCGCTTGATGGGAGCGGTGATTATTCGTTGTGAGGAGCGAATTTTTCAATTTTGCCAGAGCTATAAAACAAAAACACTGGCCGGGGTGGTGCTGGCCCTAGGACTACCTTGTGGATGTTATTTCATTGTTTGGGAGTTGATTCGATTAATGGACTCTCTGAATGCAACCCTTGGGCTGATCACATGGATTGTCCTCGGGTATACCACGTTAGCCGCTCGTGATTTGTGGGATCATGCCATTCGGGTGTGTCGGGCGATGATTGAACAGGGGCTCCCTGCTGCACGGCTTGCCCTGAGCCAGATAGTTGGACGTGACACAGCGAATCTTTCTGAGTCTGAAATTGTTCGGGCCACGATTGAATCGGTTTCCGAAAATACTTCCGATGGTATTGTGGCCCCGCTTTTCTATCTCGCGCTGGGCGGACCGCCCTTAGCCATGGCGTATAAGGCGGTAAGCACATTGGATTCGTTGATTGGCTATCGCAATACCCGCTATCAAGATGTGGGATGGGCGTCGGCACGCTTGGATGATCTGGTCAATTGGGTTCCAGCACGATTGACGGCTGTAGGTATCAGTTTGGCCGCTGCTATTTGCTTAGGCAAGGGTCGATCCGCCTGGCGTACCTGTTGGCGTGATGCCCGAAACCACCTGAGCCCCAATAGTGGGTGGCCGGAGGCCGCGATGGCAGGAGCTCTTGGGATTCAATTAGGTGGGGTGAATGAATATGGTGGACGTGTTGAGGAACGCGCGATGCTCGGTGACCTTGGGTCTTTATTAACGTCTTCGTTCATTCCACGCGCTCTTCAATTAATGGTCTTCGCCTCTTTCCTGCTTGCCTTGATGCTTTTGTTCTTGGTGATGGTGTGGTGAATCAACCGACTATTCATGGCGGAGAAGTCTATCTGCTCGCCAAGCAGCTCGGTCGTCCCGTGGAGACTTTGCTTGATTTCAGTGCCAGCATGAATCCGTTGGGCCCACCGGTGTCTGTAGTGCGAGCCATGCATGAAGCGGTGAATGGGTGTCAGTATTATCCTGATCGGCATTCGGAAGAAATACGCGCGCAGTTGGCTCAGAAGCATGCAATTTCTGAAGAATCGATTCTGGTGGGCAATGGCTCGGCTGAATTGATTCATATCCTTCCCAAAGCCCTTGCTCTGCGTCATGCCTGTATTCTTGGTCCTACGTTTTCTGAATTTGAACATGCTCTTCGATTAGCAGGAGTCCGATGTACATCAGTGAATGCGGTTTCTTCTCAGCGCTATACTCCGCCCATTGAGAAACTTCATGATCTTCTTGACGAATGGAAACGGGTTTCCATCAGAAAAGATCGCAAGCCTGGGATTCATCATTATGCCGTGTTTTTGTGTAATCCGAATAGTCCAACCGGTCGGCGTCTTTCGCTGCGAGACCTTCGACAGATTATCAAGAGGGTCAATCAGATTGGATGTTGGATGATCGTTGATGAAGCCTTTATGGATTGGTGTCCTTCGTATTCTCTGATTAAAGACCTTTCCCTCTGCTCACGATTAATTATCCTTCGCAGCTTCACGAAGTTTTTTGCGATTCCCGGCATTCGCCTTGGGTACCTCGTTGGGGAGCCAGCAGTGGTTGGATCTATGAAGAAACACCTGCCCCCGTGGTCAGTGAATCATGTGGCGCAGGCGGCAGGTGTGGAAGCGCTTAAAGATTGGCGTTTTTTTCAACGCAGCCTGAGGTTTATGCAGCAAGCTCGTGCGGCCTTTATTGTACAATTGCGGACGATTCCTGGAGTGCGAGTCATGCCCTCTCAGGCCAACTTTGTGATGGTGGAATTGCCTCCTGGAGTTGACTCTGATGACATTGGGGCTCGACTTCAGGAGCAAGGGATTCTCGTGAGGGACTGCCATACCTTTTCTGGCGTCACGCAGTCGGCTCTTCGATTGGCGGTGAAACTGAGGCGTGACAACCATCGGTTGGTTCAAGTCTTAAAAATTACGCTAAAGGATGTTCAGATGTGAAATTTGTTGATTCCTGGCTGGTCTCAGGCAATGTGATTGTGGGATAGGGTCTAGGGATTTTGTTTTTGGCCTGAAGCAGCGATAAATCAGACCTTTATGGTATACATACACTATTCAGTCATTTTTCCAAACCGCAAACAGTTCAGATTGGATACACATCGTGACAGATCAAATTAAAAAGACTCTTGGCGTTGTTCTCGTGTTGTTCCTCGGAGTGGGGGTATGGGTCCTGTATAGTTCGATGGAGCCCACTATATCTCGTTTGCAAGATACTGATCCCGTAGCTGGAGAAGCCTTGGGGTTGGTCAAAAACCATTTGTCCCGTGAAGGGTATACGTTGGAGCAAGAACTCCAGCTTTTTGTTGATGATTTAGACGCAAAGGGTATTCCGCATAAGGAAGAAGAATGGCAGGTGGCGGCTCAAAAAGATAAATATGTGGTGCGGAAGATTGTACGAGAAAAGGGGTCGATGGAGTGGATTGAGCGAGAGTTTGCGTGGCGGGTCGATGTGAAAGAACAATCGATTCGGGTGATTTCCTTAGCCGCGCAACAGTTCATGCCATTTGAAAATTTGCCACCTCTCCCGCATCAAGAAGAAATTTCTTTCTGGCCTACGAAGGCTGGGTCGGCAAAGAAACTTGTATAGACTTTTCCACGATACGAACTTCGTAGCAAGGGACATTCAAACTCGGAGTGGGGTTTTTCTGACAGACACCGGTCGGAATATGAAATTTCCATCCATGCCATGGACAGACAACGTATTCTCCCTCAATAGATCCTTCTCCTAAGGGACCGCCTGCATGGGGACATGTATTATCAAGCGCAAAAATCTGGCCGTCGAGATTAATGAGCGCGATTCCCAAATCGTTGGTCTCAATGCTTTTACAGCTGCCGGGTGGTAGGTCATCGAGGTGAGCTATGGGAATGAAATCGGAGGCCATGAGGATCGTTAGAAGGGCAAACCCTTAATATATCAATTTTCTTTTGAACCAACAACTGCCCAATCCCAGCTCTTGATTCTCGGGAATCCGAATGATATAGGTTGAGCGTTTTGCCAATTTTCTTAATGAATTTGACCTGATCATTATGGAAATGACCTTACTCCTGAATGCCAGCTATGAGCCATTGCGGGTGGTGCATTGGCAAAAAGCCATTAATTTATTATGGCAGGGGAAGGTTGAGGTTCTTGAATTCCATGATCGTGATATTCGGGGGGTGTCGATTTCTTTTAAGCTGCCCTCTGTTATGCGGTTGTTAAATTTTGTCAAATTGCGATCCCAGCATCACGCCGTCAAATTCTCTCGAATCAACATTTTTACTCGTGATCGATATACGTGCCAATATTGTTACAAACGGGTACCCACAGAAGATTTAACATTTGATCATGTCTTGCCTATCGCCAAGGGGGGGCGGAAAACATGGGAAAATATTGTCACAGCTTGTTGGCGATGCAATAACCGAAAAAGTGGTCGCACGCCGAAAGAAGCAGGAATGAAATTATTTAAAGTCCCGGTGAAGCCAAGATGGACTCCGCGATTAACTCTGATGATCGGCATTCGGAATGCCCCAGAAAGTTGGCGGGATTATCTCTATTGGAATATGGAATTAGACGCCGATTTTTAGGCAAAGTTCTGGTTCCCCTCTCTTTAAAAATCTCCTGATTTTCACCAGAGAGTTCTTTCAAAATCCCTTTCGCACAATATGTCTATCCGAGTCGGATGAAGTTTTTCATCTAAAAATGGACAGGAGCAAGAAGATCCCTCTTTGCCTTTCCTTCTTCCTCCGTTCTCGTTGTGTGAAAAACCACCAATACGGCGAATAGAGCTTTCTCTCCTTAGGATACTTCAATTAAAGGAATCGGCGCTCGTTCAGCTTGTTTTCTGCGTCCACAGTTAATACAGACGAGCACCAGTAGTGACAGGCCTGATTCCATGTCTACTTCTCGATCAAGTAACATACTGCCTTGGCATTTTTCGCACCTATGCATGTGAAGACCCCGTCGTTCACCTCGTCAAGTATGTAGAGGGTTATCATATTGCCAATTTTTCAACCATCAAGGAGGGTGTTACTAGATGTTCGTGGTTGTGAATGAACAACATGTTGACCGAACTCTTGTCATGATGACGTGGATAAAAGAGAAATTAAAAGGAACAAGCACGTAACGAATCAATAAAGCCGTTCAAAAAAAGTTGCGAAATTTACCATAGGCACAAGTGGAAAAGCTATGGACAGAATTCTCGGATTGAGTCAGAATGTCGAGGTGATGTGTTATGCAGATGTTGCTTCCATGTGAACGAGGAATTGGGTGGAAGATGAATGAAGCAGGGGCTGCAAAAAAACAATGGATGGCTGGGAAATTATTGCATCAGGTCGCAGGCCATCGGGCACATGTCATGTGAAAGGTAGACCAGATTTGAAGGACCATAAGGTGTTTGTTATTTATGCCATATAGTGAAGAATCAATAGCCTCTTCTGTTCCAGATTGGGTCTCCTTGTCCGATGAAGAACTCTTAGATCTCCGGATCTGTGATTTAAAGTTGCGTATTCCAGGCACAGATCTCAATAAATGCCTTCGGCAATTATCCCGAGAGCTGCAAGCCCAAGGCCTAATCTTTCGTCCGCATATTTGGTTGTCCGATGATTGGTATTCTCCAGATGGAGTGCCAGGGCTAGCTGCACCGTTTTATATGGGGCATCCTCGATTGGCCAAATTAGAAATGAATCAAATGTTAGAGGTTGAAGGCGGGACCTTTGAGGGATGTATGCGCATACTTCGCCATGAAACCGGGCACGCCATTGAGAATGCCTATCATCTCCGTCGGCGGCGATCCCGGCAACAGATGTTTGGGAAAAGTTCCGTTCCCTATCCGGATTGTTATTTGCCCAAGCCCTATAGCAAGAGTTTCGTCTTGCATCTCGATATGTGGTATGCCCAAAGCCATCCAGACGAAGATTTTGCGGAAACCTTTGCGGTTTGGTTAACGCCAGGATCTCATTGGCGTGAGCGGTTTGCAGGATGGCCAGCGCTAAAGAAATTGGAATATATGGATGGGCTCATGAAGGAATTAGTGGGCGTCCCACCTATTGTTACCAAAAAAGAACGTGTCGATCCCATTGGTCGTCTCAAGAAAACCCTGCGTGAACATTACCAAGGCAAGCGAGAGCGATATGGCCTAGACTATCCAAATTTTTATGCCAGAGATTTACGCCGGTTGTTTTCCGGGGATCCTGATAATTCGGAAAATCCCTCTGCCGCAAATTTTATTCGGAAATTTCGGAAAGAAGTCCGTCGGAAGGTGGCGGAATGGACGGGGGAATATCAATATACGATTGATCAGGTCCTACGAGACATGATCACCCATTGTCGTCAAAACAATTTGCGATTGGCGCTTTCCGAAGATCGAGCCAAAGTCGATTTTACGATTCTCTTAACAGTACAGACCATGAATTATTTGCATGGAGGCCGTCATCGGTTGGTTCTATGAGAAAACTGCGAGTCATGGTCCTCATGCATCAAGACTTGGTTCCTCCGGATAATCCCGAAGGCGTCGATCTGGCCTCGGTCGCCTGGAAAACGGAATTTGATGTTCTCACCACCTTAACGGATTTGGGACATGACATTACGGCGTTGGGTGTGCGAGACGATTTGCGAGTGATTGATCAAGTGGTGAATGACTGGAAGCCGCATATTGCTTTTAATTTACTCGAAGAATTTAACGGCAATCCCGAGTTTGATCAAAATGTTGTTTCCTATCTTGAGTTGTTAGGGGTGCCTTATACCGGGTGTAATCCGAAGGGGCTCGTGCTCACACGCGATAAAGGGTGGTCTAAAAAAATTATGGCCTATCACCGAATTCGGTGCCCAGACTTTGCTGTTTTTCCTATAGGACGGGTGATCAAGTGGGCCGAGGAATTTTCCTTTCCGGTCATCGTGAAATCCATTAGCGAAGAAGCCTCGTTGGGAATTTCGCAAGCCTCGATTGTCCATGACGAAGAAAAGTTAAAAGAGCGCATCGAATTTGTTCATCAAAATGTTGGGACGAGTGCGATTGCCGAACGTTATATTGAAGGGCGGGAATTGTATGTAGGGGTATTGGGTAATCGGCGGCTACAGGTTTTACCCGTATGGGAGTTGGATTTAAAAAATCTTCCGGCAGATTCGCTCCCTATTGCGACGGCCCGTGTGAAATGGAGTGTCAAATATCAAAAGAAATATGATATCCAATCAGCAGAAGTCGAAGGGCTGCCGCCCAAACTCGTGCGCGCGATTCAACGAACCGCCAAGCGTGCCTATCATATTTTAGGACTCAACGGGTATGCACGGATGGATTTTCGACTCGATCCTAAGAATCGGCTCTATTTTTTAGAAGCCAATCCGAATGCGCAATTAGCTTATGGCGAAGATCTAGCCGAGTCCGCTGAACGCGCCGGTATGTCCTATGAAGCCCTCATTCAACGCATTCTGAATATCGGTTTAAGTTGGAAGCCCGAGACTCAGCGTTAATCCGTCATCTCCTCACGACTCATTCAACATCCCTTCCCACCCCGTCATTCCCGACAGTAGTAATCGGGAAACCTTTTTGCCGTTTTCATTTAAACTATGTCTGGTAGTTGGAGAAGGTCGTACCGAGTTCTTTTTCCTATCTACGAATGCGTTATTTTTCTGAGAGAGATGTCGTTCATTGAATACAAGGTTGTGGATGAAAGACTCGAGGGTAAACGAAGAGGTTGGCTATACTGTAGAAGCTGACCTTTAAGAGAGAGTCTGAAGGGGAATAGATATGGGTAGGTGTCTGGTTCCCCCTCGAGAATGAGATTTTGGAACGACTGGTCACCTGTGGGTCGTTAATTGACCTTGAGGGTGCCAGCGTATGGTTAGGACTTTACGCAAAGCCTTTATTTCGCGTACAAACGCAGGAAGTCGATTTTTGATTTGGTAGACTTCATTCTCAGTATCCTGCTTGGGGAGTTTAGCAAATTGTTTTTCCAGGCGAGTCGCCCCTAAGATGTTAGCGCCCTCTCGCAGATTGAGGATCGCGTTGTTAATGGCATCTAATTTCCCATTAGATGAGGCACGTTCTATGACTTGGATGGATTTCTTAATTTCTTGAACAAAGGCTTCCAGGATTTTTTCATACGTGGTGGAGGTAAGTTTGAATCGTTCTACCACAATCGCTTTGTGAAGCAGCACGGGCCCTTCCTCTTCTATTGCATCATGGACTTTCTTCCGAAGCTGTGCATCATCAGGGGGTTTGACCAAAAAATGTTTGCATCCTAAGGCGGCAGCCTTCTGAACCGTGGAGACATCTGCCCGAGAAGTTAAGAGAATAAACGGCAGGGTTTCCCATTCTACGCGATGCCGGATTTTTTCAAGAAAACTCAGGCCATCCATCTCGGGCATTTCAAAGTCGGATATAACGAAGTCAATATCCTCCACGTCCTCTAGGTGCTGTAATCCTTCCTGGCCATTCTGAGCAAGAAGGACGGAATAGCCGTCCAATCGCAGGATTTCTTTTACCACATTAGCGGTGAGAGGACTGTCTTCAATAATGAGCCCTTGCATGTATGTCTCCAGGTGAGATGAAGGAGTTAGTAGGCTTTAGACAAATCAATGTGATTCTTTACCTTTTCGGTCGAGGAAAATTGAACTTAAGTAAAAGACCTCCCCCCAAAGCCTCAGGTTTTCGCAGGAATGAGAGAATTTGGAAAAATCCCACTCAAGGAATATCGACTGCAGGAGCGACAGCAAAATGACAATGTTGATACCCTCTCTTTGGGTAGGGCCTTGTGATACTGAGAGTATCATCTGTTTTCGCGTACCTATTTATTATCTGGAATGTTAAGATTGTGTTGGTTCTGAGAAGAAGAGGCACCTGGGGTCTACATTCATAACACAGACTAAAGGATGATGATGATAAGGAAGGCGACTTCTCCTATTTTCTCTTTGGCCATAGCCATTGGAATGATCGTATTAACCTGGCCGACAATTGGTATGGGCCAGAGTGGTTGGCAGCCATTCCACAATCATGGGCTGGCCCTTTCCTACCCTCCCGAATGGAAACGGATGAGTCCGAAAAGTACACACAAACTTCAAGGGATGCTCAATCAACAATTCTCAGAGATGGACAATGCTGAGGTGTCCGTTGTTGGTCTTGATGTGTTGCTCAACCTCCCAGAATTTCGCGTCATGATTACCAAGGAACGGTTCGTCTCCGCGCCATCTCAGGACTATCTCATCAAGGAACGAGAGAAGTTTTTGACTGAAGCGAAAATTCGAGGAGGGGTGCAATCGTTTGGTGAGATGAAACCCCTGACGATCAATGGGCAGGCGGCCATTGAAATCCACGATGTGGACAAAGGCGCACGGGGCTATAGCAGTAGTGTCCGGATATTGTGTGGAAAAGATACGTGGCACATCACCTTTACTGGAAGTACCAAAGCGACATATCAAGACTATCGCCCGCAGATTGAGCGAATGATGCAGTCCATGGCCCTTGTTGAGCAATGTGAGTCCAAGCTCTAAATTGGAGTCTGCCTAGCCAGCCTAATCAATCAATTTTCATTGCCTCTGGCGGTGTGCAAACTCCTCATGTTCAAGCCGAATGTCTCATAGATTTTTGGTGCTGCCGGGTTTTGTCCCTGCAGTCGAGCTCTTTTTGTTTCGGCAAAATGACCCAAAACCATTGACGCCCGGTCCGGCCTGATTAAAGGGGACTGACGCAAGCGAGAGAACGGACCACCTCGCTGTACTCAAACAAGGTCCGCAGCATGATAAGAGCGTCCATCCCTAGAGCCAGCCGGGAGGCGTCGGGTTATTTTTCTGTAATGGGCTATTTTGATGTACTCTGTATTTGCGCATATCTCTCAAGCCAATCGCGTTGCTCTTTGGTATCGGGGACTGGACACCCACGGGCATTTTCAATCCATTGAAAGGCCTTGTGTGGAGAGATTCCTTGGCGAACCATTAGAGACGCAGCGAGTAACGAGGCCCGTCCAATACCCATTCGACAATGAGTAACAATGATTTTCTTTTCCTCTAATTGCTCTGTTAGATTCGAGATAAAGGCATCCCAGGATTTAAAGGAAATAGGCAACCCTCTATCTTGAATGGGAAATTGAAAAAATAAAATCCCATGATTTAAGCAAACCGCTTCTTCCTGTTGAATATCTAATTCTCGCATTTCTTCATATGTGAGGGCTGACGCTACAGCCTGGACGCCAGCCTGTTTCCAACTCAAGACATCATCTTCCAACCATTCTCCTCCGCGTGGGCGTGCCATAGTGCCTAGTTGACTACCTTGGAACTCTTTAATCCAATAAATTGAGGAAACCATTTTCAGGAATATAGTTGAATGAAAATTATGTGAGTCTTCATCTCTATGACAATTTTATAATGTCTGCAAGAATTACGGAAGGTTCCAGCACTCAAATGGTGGGAGTTCTGACTGAAAGAAAGACTTCGTTCATTGAAAGCGAGGAAGCGGTCGAAGCCGTCGATGATGTTGGAGAGAATGACAAGCCCACAAAAATTGCACGTATTGTATGAATCTGTGCCCATGGTTTCTCGGGAGCCCGATTCTGCGCGTGGGTGTGGTTACGAGTCCTTGAGTCGTGTTGCGTCGCTTGTCGAGGGGGAAGCCCCTGGCTCACCGGTCGCCTCTGCTACGCCTTCTTTCGGCGGCGGGGCAACGCGCATAATCCAGATGAGATTCGCCGCAACAAACGCGACCGAGAGTCCCGTCATGCCGAACATTCGGAAGTTCATCCAGATTTCCTCTTCCACGTTGTAGGCCACGTAGAGATTGGCGGAGCCCAAGAGAATAAAGAAGGCGGCCCACACCAGATTGAGCCGACGCCACATCTCTTTCGGGAGTTCGAGCCCGGCCCCGAGCATCCGTTCGATGAGTGGACTGTCGCCAATGAACTGGCTGCCGAGTAGCCCGACGGCAAGGAGCCAGAGTTCAACCGTACCGTTCCACTTGATAAAGGTTGGATCGCGGAATATCAACGTCAACGCACCGAATGGAAGTACAAGGGCAAGGGCGAGGACATGATTGCGATCAACGGTCCTGGCCACGATCCAATAGCCAAACGTCTGCATGGCACATGCGATCATGAGGGCGGCTGTTGCGTCGTACATGTCGCGCATCTGGTAGACCACAAAGAAGACGATTACTGGAAAGAGATCAACAAAAAACTTCATAGTGTTCCAAACATCTCGCTGCGTGTTCGTATGTCAGCATTGAAGGCCGACACGTCTACCCGACTCCCCAATCCGACCTCTTGTGACTGACATGCCGGTGGCACAGACCGCTCAGACGTAGTGAGATCACGTCGATTCACGGTGCTGAGTCGACTGACTTCTCGCCGCCTGGGGTTGTGTGTTCCGCCATGCGGTCCGCGGAAACTGTGTTGAGGTTTGCGTGGCTTTGCCAAGTTAACGGTGGCGCGAATTCTTCCTTGGCTTCGCATGGTGGCAACCGATCTCCTAAAAGGATGGTGAATGGGTTGAGCGCCCCTTCCAGTACGGTATGGGGTTCGTCCATTTCTTCGCAATCCGCGACATCCCTCAATACAATACAAGAAGAAGAAGGATAAGATAAGAGGAGCAGTCAATTTTTGATGCATGGTCCGCTCGATTGATTCGAGTAGCATCCGAACCTTCTTGTCAGTCAGTCGCAGTGCCTGGACGGGGCACAGGCCGTACTCTACCTCTCTTTGTCCCCCTATCCAGAATGGGGTATTTTTTGGGGCCATCCCTTTTCTTGGCCCATTTCTCACCTAAACGGACGGACATGTGTTTGTGACGACTGCTGACTGTCTCTGAACATGGGGGAATGTTGCAAATGAGGGGCAAGTCACCTGTCCCCATACTCTCCGGTTGTGCAAAATCGTATTGTTCAAAAGGGCGTCTGATCAATTTTCTGTGATGCCGGGTTTCGGTCAGGCAGCCGAGCTCCTTTTGTTTCGGCAAAAGGACCCAAAGCCATTGACGCACAGTCCGGCCTCATCAATGGGGACGGACGCAGGCGAGAGAGCGGACCACCTCGCTGTCCTTCAACAAGGTCCGCAGCATGATCGGAGGGTCAATCCCTAGAGCCGACCAGGAGGCGTCGAGAGTTGAGGGGGAGAGACGAGATGAGCTGGTAGGACGGGTGTATCGGCCTTCAGGGTTTTGTTAGTTGAAGGCGAGGAAGCGGTCGCATCCGTCGATGATGTTGGAGAGGATGACGAGGCCACAGAAATTCACTTCTTTGCCGTAGCCGTCGGTGGAGATCTTGTGCTGTTGGCAGCCGTAGGCACAGACAAAGAGTTTGAGGCCTTCCTTCCCCAATTCGGCAAATCGGGGATCTTTTAAATTGAGGACTCCTTCATCAATGAAATAGAGATAGGTATCGACCTTATTGGCCAAGGCTGTTTTGGAGAGCTGATAAACGGTCTCGGCATTGGGATTGTCAGGGGCGGTGGACAGGAGCAAACCTAATTTTTTCTTGGCTAGGCTGGGATTGGGTATGTTGGTTTGAGCCATTGAAGTTTTTCACCTTTTATCTATGGTCGCTAATGGTAAGTTTTATAGGGTGGCATATTGCCCCTGTCAAGTCCAATATGCCCTTTCTTTTGCTTGACCAGGGTTTTCGGGCCTCTCTATAATTTTAAAGTTTTCAAGCATTTCTGGCAGAGCAACTGAGGAATCCTTGGGTATGCCATGAGTCAATTGACGCATTTTAATGAATCGGGTCGGGCACGCATGGTGGATGTGACCGATAAGCCAGCCACGGCGCGTGTGGCTGTGGCTCAGGGGAAGGTGTGGATGCTGCCGGAAACCCTTGAAAAAATCCAAGAAGGGCGTATCGCGAAGGGGGATGTTCTGGCTGTGGCCCAGGTGGCCGGCGTGATGGGAGCGAAGAGGACGCCTGATGTGATTCCCATGTGCCATCCTCTCTTATTAAGTGGTGTGGATGTGAATTTTTCTGAAGATGCCCAACCTGATGCTTCCGGGCGTTGTTCCATCAGTATAGAAGCGACGGTGAAGACGACGGGCAATACTGGCGTTGAGATGGAAGCCATGACGGCGGTCTCGGTGGCGGCTCTCACGATTTATGATATGTGCAAGGCGGTGGATAAGGGGATGGAGTTTGGTGAGATTTTTTTGGTGTCGAAGTCCGGGGGAAAATCTGGACTGTATCAACGTGATGCGGTGGTGAGTGGCGGTTAAGGTTTTTCTCACTCGTCCATGATGACATTCGATTATTGACTATGGCACAGATAAAACTTTTTGGCATGTTGAAAACTTTAGTGGCGGGGGTGAATGTGTTGGATCTGCCCTTGTCCGATGGCGCGCAAGTGAAAGATTTAGTGGATGCGCTTCATGTGCAATACCCCGGTTTAGGTGAGCTTTTACAACAGAAAAAAGTGGTGGTGTCGGTGAACCAGGAAATAGCCCATTGGGAAACGGTTCTGGCTGATTCAGATGAAATTGCGTTGTTGCCGCCTTTTGCGGGTGGGGCATAATCATGATTTACCATCATTCTGATGGCTGGGAACTGAGGAAGGTGTCTTATGGCTGTTGAGACTGAAGAAGGTATGCTCGTTCGTGTTCAGCTGGAAAATTTTTCCATTGATGAAGAATTAGAACGGGTTCGAGCTCGCTCAACTAAAATTGGTGGGATCTCGATGTTTTTGGGGACGGCTCGTGATCATTCCAAAGGTCATGATGTGAGTTCGATGACGTTTGAACATTATGAAGGCATGGCGCAAAAGAAGTTGAAGGAAATTCGCGAACGGGCGTTACAAGATTTTGACATCATTGAAGCCCTGGTCCTTCATCGCTTTGGTCCTATCGAAATTGGGGAAAATATTGTGTTGATTATTGTGGGAGCTGAGCATCGAGCTGATGCGTTCAAGGCCTGTCAATGGTGCATTGATGAACTGAAGAAAATCACGCCGATATGGAAAATGGAATATACCCCACAAGGGGATGTCTGGGTTGAGGAACACCCATAATGCTTAATAATGAACCACAGCTTTTGTCCGAACCCGTGAAAGATTTGTGGGGACGCCCTTTACGCTCTCTACGTGTGTCGGTCACAGATCGATGTAATTTGCGCTGTCAGTATTGTATGCCCGAGGAAGAGTATGTGTGGCTGCCGCGTGAAACGCTGTTGACCTTTAAAGAGATTGTGTTTTTGACAGAACTCTTTTCGGAGCAAGGTGTCGATCGAGTCCGCATTACTGGTGGGGAACCGCTTCTGCGTAAAGATCTGGCTTCTTTAATTGGAATGTTACAGAAGAATACCCGCATTCAAGACATTGCGATGACGACTAATGGTGTGTTGTTGGCTGAGCATGCACAGAACCTTTTTGATGCGGGTTTGCACCGTATTACGGTGAGTCTGGATACGTTAAAGCCTGAGCGGTTTAAGGCGTTGACCCGTCGAGATACGTTGGCGCAGGTCTTTGAAGGCATTGAATCAGTTGGGCGGGTTGGCTTTCAGGGATTAAAGCTGGATACGGTGGCGATGAAAGGGTATAACGATGATGAACTCATTCCGTTGATCGAGTATGGCAAACGGGTCAATGGTGAAGTGCGATTCATCGAATATATGGATGTTGGTGGAGCGAATGATTGGTCGGCAGATAAAGTTCTTTCCCGCAAAGAAATTCTTGCTATTCTGAGTCAGTATTATGGGGTTATTGAACCCCTAGAAGTGATGAGTGCTGCTCCTGCCCAGCGATTTCGTCTTCCTGATGGAACGACGTTTGGCATTATTCCTTCTACCACGATGCCCTTTTGTTCAACCTGTGATCGCAGTCGATTAACAGCTGATGGGATGTGGTACCTCTGTTTGTATGCCAAGACAGGGTTGGATCTTCGTAAGCCTATTCGAGATCGACGTTCACGAGAAGATTTAGTTTCTATGATTCAATCAGTCTGGGAGACTCGTCGTGACCGTGGTGCCGAAGAACGCAAGGAACTGGAAACGAGCACTGGCCGCGGCCGATTTATCGAAATTGATCGATTGCGGCAAGATCCACATTTAGAAATGCATGCGAGGGGCGGGTGAAAATTTTTACTTTTTTTTTAGACTCCTGCCTCGGGAGTATTCCTTTTTTCTTGTGATTCCTCCATCAGGATTTTCTTGCCGGTTCCAATACCCTGTGCTACAGTTTTTTACAGCTCAGTAGAAATGAAAGGTCCTATTCCTTGTGACCGGCTTTCCTTTCCCGAATTTTTTTTGCCTGTCTCACCGTAGGATTGGGGTCTGGTCCATCGGCCAGAAAAGGGATGATGTAAATGGGATGGTTTAAACGGAGTAAACCCGATGATTCGAAGGGGAGTTCCGTCAATATCATGGAAGGGATGTGGATTAAATGCACGGTTTGCCGTGCGATTATCTTTAAGCGCGAAGTGGAGCGAAACCTCAAGGTCTGTCCTAAGTGCTCGTATCACTTTCCCATGTCCATTGACGAGCGGGTTCAATTACTCGCCGATGCGGGGACCTTTCAAGAGTGGGATGCTGATCTTGTTCCCATTGATCCATTGGAATTTGAGGATACACAGCCATATCAGGTTCGTGTTCACAATGCCCAACGTAAAACGAATAAGAAAGAAGCCATTTTGACAGGCTTTTGCCAGATTCAACAAATCCCCATTGCTGTTGGTATTTTTGATTTTTCATTTATGGGTGGGAGCATGGGTTCGGTTGTGGGAGAAAAGATTTGCCGGGCCATTGATCGAGCGGTAGCGGATCGCGTCCCTTTTTTATTGGTGACTACGTCTGGTGGCGCACGAATGCAGGAAGGCACATTGTCTCTCATGCAAATGGCAAAAACGGCCTCCGCTATTGCCAATCTTCAAGAAGCCAAGTTGCCCTATATTGTCTTATTAACCGACCCGACCTTTGGCGGCGTGACCGCGAGTGTGGCCATGTTAGGGGATGTCATTCTTGCTGAACCGAAGGCCCTCATTGGATTTGCGGGACCCCGCGTGATTGAGCAAACGATCAAAGAACGATTGCCTGAAGGGTTTCAACGTGCTGAGTTTTTGTTGGATCATGGCATGGTTGATCAAATCGTGAAACGAAAAGTTTTGAAAGATACTCTCGCTACTTTGCTCACTCATTGTGGTGCACGTGCGATGTCTGCCTGAGTTGTTTCCTTCCTCGTTCGTTCCTTGCCTACTATTGGTCAAGTTGCGTGTTAACTTATCCAGAAACCCTTGACTATTTGTTTGCTCTTCACCGTTTTGGGGTTAAGCTCGGACTGGAGCCTATTACAAATATTCTTCAGCGATTGGGGCAACCTCAGCGTCAATATGCCACGCTTCATGTTGGCGGGACGAATGGGAAAGGCTCCTCAGCCGCAATGCTTGCCGCAATTTTGCAGGCGGGTGGTTACCGAGTGGGCTTGTATACCTCTCCTCATTTAATTGATTTCCGTGAACGCATACGTGTGCAAAATGATGATATTTCTGAAGAACATGTGTGTGAAATAACGGAACGTATTCGATGTCGCACTGACACGTCTGACTCTCTGACCTTTTTTGAAATAACGACGGCCATGGCATTTCAATATTTTTTGGATCAAAGGGTCGATATTGCCGTGATCGAAGTTGGTTTAGGAGGGCGGTATGATGCGACCAATGTATTGGATCCTCTCGGAGTGCTGATTACAGGAATTGCGCTTGATCATGAGATGTATCTTGGGGGGACCCTTCCTGACATTGCGCGAGAAAAAGCTGGGATCATTCATTCCCAGGTTCCTGTGGTGTTGGGAGCCGTATCCGAGAGCGTCAAGTCTGTTTTTGAAGCCAGCACCCAACAAAGTGATGCCGTTCTCTTTCACTATGGCCAAGATTTTTCTATGTCCCAATCGGCACAAGGGACCTTTACCTATCATGGAATTCGAGAGGAAATTCCAGGCCTTAACCCAAATTTACTCGGACAACATCAAGTGAATAATGCGGCATGTGCATTAGCGTTATTAGAATCTGCCACCAGAGAAAGGTTTCCTCTTTCGGTGAACGATATTCAATATGGCTTAAAGCATGTTCGTTGGAAAGGACGCCTTGAAATCATTCAACGTGATCCCATCGTCATTGTTGATGGGGCGCATAATCCATGCGGCGCACAGGTCTTGTTTGACTTTCTTGAATCACAACTTCATGATTGCCCTGACCGAAAAATTATTGTCATTCTCGGTATGATGGATGATAAGCATCATGCAGAATTTACCCAGGTATTATTCCCGCTCATTAGTACATTGATTCTCACGCGACCTCATATGACTCGAGCAGTCACACCTGATGAACTTAAACAGGTTGTGCCGCAGGGAGACGTGGCAATTGTCACCGTCGATGATTCTTGGGAAGCTTTATGTCATGCCCACCGTCTGGCTCGTTCTTCTGATTTGATCTGTGTTACCGGTTCATTATTTCTGGTTGGAGAAATCTTGCATCACTTGACTCAACGCTCTTCACCTATGAGTAAACCCGAGAATGTTTAGCAAGGGGAAGCTCCTCCTATGGTTCTCTCTGCCGCTGATGTGTCTGTTGGGTGTTCCCCTATTGGTATTCGCTGAGGGTGGGCCTCAATCAAAAGAGGTGAATACGGCAAATTCCCGTGGAGTTCCAGTTGAAATAACAGCAGATCGAATTGAATATGATCAGGAGCGGGAAGAGTATCATGCCATCGGGTCAGTCGATGTGACTCGTGGGCCTGTTCGACTTCTAGCCGATGACGCGACTCTAGAGAAGTTGACAGGAAGGTTGTTGGCCGAAGGACATGTCCATCTTCGGGATGGTCAAGCCGATGTGTGGGCTGAGGAACTTGAGCTCAATATGAACACGGAAGCTGGGGTCGTAACGAGAGGGAAAATATTTGGGAAAGAACAAAATTCCTTTGTGACCGGGAGCCGTCTTCAACGGTTTTCTGAAACGCATTATCGAGTCAAAGAAGGGTCCTTTACGAATTGTGATGCCAAGGATGGTGAAATCCCGGCATGGCGTTTCACCTTTGATGATGTCGATTTGGATTATGAAGATAGCTTGTCTGGACGAGGGGTCTGGTTCAATGTGAATGATGTCCCGATAATTCCATTACCCACTTTTCAATATCCTTTAGGAGCTTCTCGCAAATCCGGGTTGCTCATTCCAACTATTGGTGTGGACAATGCCTTTGGATTTAAATACCGGCAAGGTTTCTTTTGGGCGATAAATCCCAGCCAAGATTTGACGATTTCGCCTCAAATATTGTCGGACCGTGGATTTGGAGGGGATTTGGATTATCGGTATGTCTGGAGTCGAGAGGCTAAAGGACAATGGTTGATGAATGCCCTCTATGATACGGAACAGGATCGGAAGCGATTTCAATTTCGTGGTGCCCATACCCAACAGTTTACCAGGGACCTATCCTTTCGCATGAATTTGAATTATTCCACTGATCGTGACTTTTTGCAGGACTTGAGTAGTTCTGGGGTTCAGCGTGCGTTACCAAGCCAAGAGTCCAATCTGACGCTGCTACAGCGATTAGATCATGGAGCGTTATACCTCTGGGGGCAATACCTGCAACCGCTAAATGTGGGGGGCGATATGACCTTCCAACGGTTGCCAGAAGTCGGTCATCGATTTTTCAATCCTGGGTTATTAGGGAGTCCGGTGGCCTTGATGGCTGATACGACGTTTGTTCATTTTTGGCGCGAAGAAGGGTTTAATGTGAGCCGGTTGGATTTCTTGCCTGGCGTTTCTCTTGAAAGTTTACATGTGGGACATATTTTTGGAATTCGGCCCCAAGCCAAGTTTCGAGAAGTGGCCTATTCGCGAGGGTTAACTGATCGCTCCGGACAATATCGTGAAACCTATTGGCTTGCGGCTGAAGCGTTTTCAAATTTGACGAAGCGGTTTTCACTTGGAGATTCTGGGTCAGTGAGGCATTCGATGAAGCCCAACATCATTTATGAGTTTGTCCCGCAATCGAAGCAATCAAAGCTGGTCAATATTGATGCGGTCGATGATTTGATTAATAAGAGTTTGCTGACCTATTCCTTGAACAATCGTCTCAGCCATCAAGGGCAAGCGGGGAGTTCCAATACATGGTTGGATCTGCTTGTGGCTCAAAGTTATCATGTGGCAGATCCTCCTCCCCTGGCTTCCAAATTTTCAGATATTTGGGGACGTGGAGTATTTCATCAACCCCTAAATTTTCCGAGTTTTCTCTCCGCATTTAATCTCACCGTAGATGCGTTCGTTGATCATCGGGAACAAGAGTTGACGCAATTTAATACCGATGCAGGTATTCAAGGAAATCGTGCTTGGTATTTTTCGGTGGGCCAACGTTATGCCAAAGCGGGTTTGCGGGCGCGTCGGGGAGACATTTGGAATCCCATTTCTTTTAACGAGGTACTTGCACCTGCCGCGGAAATTCTTTTCCTCACCGCTAGTGGTGGTGTTCGATTGCCTGGTGGGTTCACTGTAGGATCCCGTTGGTATCATGACCTCCGTACCGGAAAAACGGCGGAATTGGATGTGGTCGCTCTGTACCAAAATCCTTGCCGATGTTTTTCAGTTGGGCTGTATTATGTACGGTTCCCCGATCGGGAGCAGTATGACTTCCTGATTAGCCTGACAGGCCTCTGGGGTTCCCAAGGAAATGGGACTCAATTGATGAAGGATCTTTTAGGGCCTATTATGCAAGGTGATCGAGGTGTTCCCTGGGATTATCGCTAGGATGTCTTCTCAATGGAATCCTGAAACGTTAAAACAGATTTTCCTAGCGCTTCTTGTATCTTTCGGGGTTGCTCATCAATCTATTTGTGAAGCTCATGATGGGCTTAATGATCGTGTGAGTATTATAGCCCATCAAGGGCAATTGTTCGGGATTACCTCAAGGGAAGGGATCGCAAGACATGTGTTAGGTGCAGGCGAACAGGTCTTGGAGATAGATTCTCAAGGTGTCACGGGATTTGTTCAAACCACTACGCGCTTACTTGGTTTTTCTGGGAAACTTCAGCGCTGGATTCCTCTCAATCTTTCGAGTTCTGAGCGCATTCTCAAGTGGTCTTTGTCCCCACGACTAATCATGGTAGAAGGGCGGCAAGCTGTCTATGGTTTTCAGAGTGATAGGGGGCGTTGGAAACGTGAACCTTTAGGAGCCGGTGAAACTTTTCGTAGCAGCGCGGTGAAGGATGCAGTGGCCATTGCGGTAACCGATAGACGTGCGCTTGGGTTTTCAGCGAAAACTGGTGGGTTTTTTTTACAAGATCTTCCTCCAGGAGATGACATTCGAGATATTCAAATTAATGACCATATTGTCCTCCTTCACTTGTCAGATTCGATCCTGGTCTTTCGATCCGGACTTGGGATTTGGGCGGAATTGCCTTAATTGGAAGAGAGGTTTGATGCGGGTTGAGATTGATTAGTGAGGCCTGGGTAATCGACACCAATGGGTGCATTGGAACAGTATTGACTCCACCACTGAATGACTTCCTGGAGGAAGGGGTCTTCTGGTCCTGTTGCAAAAAGATGTCCATATAGATAACCGGTTTGAGTATCAAACAGGATGAAGATCGGCATGGATGTTGGTTCTGGAGGAGGTGCAGTTTCCATTGATTCATTCACTTTCTTATATCGATGTGCTGCAATTTCTCTAGATACTTTTCGGCGGTTCGGAAACATTCCTTAAGCCTCTCAGCAGGGAAGTCATGCACTTTGTTGAAATTTAGATGAGAAAGTGAGAGGAAAACAGGAAGTTAGAGTAGCTCTAAGGGATGATTTTTTATTTTGTGTACAGAAATTGTCCTCGAAAACTTGACCTCCTCATGAAATGGGGTTGCAATGGCAAGCTGTTTTGATTCTAATGTTTGTTTGTCAGTGAAATGGCTCGATAAAAACTCAAAAGCCAGGAGAATTTGGAGGGAGGCGAATTATGGAATCTTCAATGTCTACTGAATATTCAAAAAATGAGCGAGTGGCCAAAATTCTCCTCGTTGAAGATGAACAGGATGTTCGGGAAACTATCAAGCTCCAATTAGAAGGTGAAGGTCATGAGGTTACCGAGACTGCTTCTGGGAAACAGGCTCTGGTGTTGGCCGAATCCTCTCCATTCGACCTTGTACTGACAGATGTCATGATTCCCGATCTTAATGGAATTGAGCTTGTTCAACAAATGAACCAGTGGCCTTTGCGCCCTGTCACTGTGGTCATGACTGGGTATGGGTCCGTGGAAATGGCGGTCAATGCGATTAAAGCGGGAGCCTTTGATTTTTTGTCGAAACCCTTTTCTGTCGATGTCTTAAGCGCCACGGTGGCCAGCGCTCTTCGCGTAAAAATTTTGCAAGATGAAAATACGGAACTCAAAAAAACGATAAAAGGCCAATTTAGTTTAGGGAAACTGGTGAGCTCCAGCCAGGTCATGAAAGAAGTATTTCAACTCATCGACTGTGTTGCGGATACTGATAGTACCGTGCTCATATTGGGTGAGAGTGGAACCGGCAAAGAACTGATCGCTCAAACCATTCATGCAAATAGTACCCGTCGCCGGGGAAATCTTATTCCAGTCAATTGTGGGGCTATTCCAGAAGCGCTATTGGAGAGTGAGTTGTTTGGGCATGAAAAAGGGGCGTTTACTGGAGCGGTCGCGGCTAGGGTTGGTCGGTTTGAGTTAGCCTCAGGCGGAACCATTTTCTTAGATGAAATCGGTGACCTGAGCCCTCCGCTACAGGTCAAAATTCTTCGAGTACTCCAGGAACGTACCTTTGAACGAGTTGGGGGGACCCGCACGTATAAATCAGATGCGAGAGTGATTGCCGCAACCAATCAAGATCTTGAAAATTTAGTTGCGGCGAAACAATTTAGAGAAGACCTGTTCTACCGTTTGAATGTTGTGCCTGTTCTCGTGCCACCATTGCGGCAGCGGGTTGAAGATATTCCACTCTTGTTGCAGCATTTTATTGACATGTTTAATGATCGTCGAAAAGCAGAGCTGACAGGGATATCAGACCAAGCCATGGCCTTGTTGTGTGAATATCCGTGGCCTGGCAATGTTCGAGAAATTAGCAATATTGTGGAACGAATCGCTATCTTGAAACGAAGAGGCTTAATTGAACCGGAAGATTTGCCTGAAAAAATTCGTCGGCTTCCATCAGACCACCTTCCTACGATGCCCGCAGCGATTCCAGTTGGTGGATTAGATCTTTCAAGAGCGGTGGAGGAATTTGAAAATCGTTTAATTTTAGAAGCGCTAGAACGAACCAACTGGGTGAAAAGTAAGGCTGCGCGGCTTTTGCAAATTAATCGGACCACGCTCATTGAAAAATTAAAAAAGAAATCGCTTGCTGAAGTTGTGGCTCAGCGGGCTACCCCTCCGGAAGATCTGGTCGATGTTTAGGCATTGACAACTGTTTCCTATTCTCACTTCCCTTCTTGTGGCATCCTGGCTAATGAGCCAGAAATTCTGACCCTTCCGTCAACCCATTGACGTCGGCAGTTTCTTCCTCGCAGGAATCCCTGCACAAAATCCCCTCATTTTTCAACATTTTCTCCAGTAAGTCATATTGTCCCAGGCAAGAAATGCTCGGGTCCGGTTTTTGCTGAATAGACTTTCAAGGTTGGAGGATATGCAAAACGTAAGACGATTTCTCTGGATAGTCGGAGTGGCTGTCCTCTGGCCCAGTACGGCAGTGG
Organism: Nitrospirales bacterium; assembly: GCA_029261295.1. Taxonomy (GTDB): domain Bacteria; phylum Nitrospirota; class Nitrospiria; order Nitrospirales; family UBA8639; genus Nitrospira_E. The sequence continues at coordinate 57,207 of JAJDBP010000021.1, forward strand.
GTGGAACGTGTGCGGAATTTCCCTGGAATCATCCTCGAGACATGATCATCCCACCTGTCTTGGAGAAAGGGCAGGAGGCCATACAAGCAGGTTTTGTATTAGAAGGGCGGGAATTGTTTTCTACCTATCTGAGTGATCATGAGGAAGGCTTGTTTGCTGAGGGTACGCGGTGGGCACTGGCTTCCCTTCCTGATATTGCTGATGAGCCTGGAAAAGAATTTCTTAAACAGATTGTACGTCTTCAAACGATGAAAGTTGAACAGGTGGACAGTGTCTATGCTCCCTGGGCACTTTGTACGATCGGAGAATTGTATTGGAATGCAGGATGGTCTTCCGAAGCCAATGCTGTGTTTGAAGAATTTCTTGAGTCTTATCCGGATCATCCTTTGGCTGGAGCGGTAATGGTTGAAGCGGGCCTGGGGTATTTGGATAACCAACAATTTCTTGAAGCGGCTTTGGTTCTTCGTCGAGTCGTGGTAGAGCCAAAATGGGAGGCCCATCGATATCGTGGGGCTTTAGGATTAGCCGATGCCACGGCGATGTCCAAGGCCTGGAAGCAAGCCTATTATTGGTATCGGGTAGTGGAAGCCGAAAAGCCTGAGTTAATCAGGAAATCTGAGCGATCTTCCTATTATTTTGGATTAACTGAATTAGCTGTTGGGGATTCACGAAAAGCGATACCTCGACTTCTGACGACTGTCAATCTTCATCCCCAACATGAAATTTCTGGACAAGCATTAAATCGTATAGCTGAAAAATTGAACCAAGAAGAGCACGAATTCTTGTCATTGTGGTTTGCTGAACAGGCTAACCAAAACTTTAAAGGACAGGAATCTAGTCGCCGAGGTAAAGCCGCACAAATTCGATGGGTCGTGAACTTTTTGTCTCATGAGCATTCGAAAAAGGAATGGAGTGATGTCTACCGTCGTTTAGATGATCTTGAAATCTATATATCTTTGTCCTGGGATAATGTTGTTGAAATGGCTCGAACATTGAGCCAAGCACCCGAGCAGGATTTAGCCGAAGAGAGCCTGTTATGGATGGGTCGTGGGTATTTAGAGCTTCACGATGTTCAAGCCGCCATTCAGGCCTTTATGCATCTTGCAGCCATCACTCATTCTGTTACCTGGCGGCAGGAAGCCGAAGGGTATTTAGGTTCTATTTTAGATCAGCAATTTCAAACCTATTATGATCAACAGGCATGGATAAAGGCACTGAAATTCTATGAAAACAACCAGAAGGCCTTCTCTTTAGTCCCGTTAACCCGTGAACGTATTCGAAATGTGGCTCAAGCCTATCAACAGGTCAATCTCCCCGCTAAAGCCCTTCAGTGGTATGCACAATTATTGGAAGAATATCCAGATAGCCCGTTACGAGAAGAGATTTTTTCTCAAAAAGTCTTCCTAGCCGATGATCAAAAAAATATGAAGTTACTCAGAGAGTCCGGAGAGTTGTATCTGCAGGAGTATGCCAAAGGCTTGTGGAGTAGTTCTGTCCTCACGCTATTAGGATTGGAAGCGCTGGAGCGAAAAGACTTTCCTGTTGCAGTTCAAGAACTCTCTGATGCGGTTCAACTCATCGAAGACAAGACACGCCGACGATTTGTACTCCGCAAGCGAGCTCAGACGTATCAGGGAGCGGGAAGAAGAGATCTCGCCCTTCAAGACTTACGTCAGGTAGTCGCTTTAGACCCTCAGGATATGGCCGACGTGCTTCGGCTGGGTGATTTCCTTTTTGACCAGGGAGATTTTTCAGATGCTGAATCTCCTTATGAACAGGTGTTGTCCTCCAAAGCACCTGTGGATTTGAAAGCATGGGCCAAATATCGGTGGGCTCTTTCTCTGGACTATCAAGGGCGAGGGAGCGAAGCAAGAAAGCTGTTGGCTGAGGTAGGACAATTAGAAACACGATCGCCAGAATTTGAAAATACGATCCGTGCGGCAGCTGTAGCGGTGTTAGACGAATTCTCTTTGAATGGAAAGCCTCAAGCCGTGAGAGCTGATGAAGGGAGTTAACACTATGGGAATGCCCTCTTGTATACCACCGGTAGAACGGGAAGCGAACTCTTCTACCCAAAAGAGTCCACCATCGAGAAACCCAACCTTATATCTGTCCATTGGCCAAAATGAGGCTGAATTTCCTGCCCTCGAGTTGCATCATGTTTCAAAAGAAGGACATCAAGATAGGCTAGCCTGCCTTGGGGAAAAAGTGGGGCAACTTGCTCATGATATTCGAAATCCCTTGTCGAGTATTGAGTGCTTTGCCACATTGTTGGGCCGTGAGCATCAAAGTCAAGACGAACGACAAGAGTTGGCTGGTCATTGCATTCAGGCCGTTCGTGTTTTAGATCAATTGGTTTCCAATATATTAGTGTTGAGCACAGCGTTGCCGGCTCAGAAGGAGCCAGTGAATCTTGTAGCCCTCCTTGACGATGTCGAATTGTTAGCGATGTATCCTTTACGAAAAAAAGGAATAACCATTCATCGTCGGCTTGATGAAACCTTGTGGACCATTCAGGGCCATGAATCTTTACTGAAACAAGTTTTTCTTAATCTGCTCATGAATGCCATTCATGCCTCAACTCCAGAGAGCCTCATTGAGATTCACGGTCGGTACCTCTCACGCCAAACTGGTATCTTGGGTAGTCAACATAGAGAAAATGGCCTCCTTCTTAGTATACGAGATCAAGGTTGTGGGATGTCCCAAGATGAACTTTCACAAATGTTTCGACACTTTTATTCAGGTCGAAAGGGAGGCACGGGTCTTGGTCTATCAATAGTCAAACAAATCATTCATATTCATCACGGATTGATTGATATTACGAGTCAACAGGGAAAAGGGACGACAGTCGAGGTCTTTTTACCTCAATAAAAGGAGAATCGCATGCTAGAGACGGAGAGTGGGTCGAGCCGGGGTGTTCTGGTGGTGGAAGATGATGAGCAATTGCAAACAGCGCTGACCAAAATCTTGAGCCAACACGGTTATGAGGTCACGATCGCTCGAGATGGGTATGAGGGGTTAGAGCATGTTGAACGGGATACTCCCTGGCTTGTCCTGACGGACCTGAGTTTGCCAGGAAAAGGGGGAATGGAATTTTTACGGGAAGTTCGGACGCAAGGATATCATATGCCTGTGGTAGTCATGACAGCCTATGGTGGAGTGGATGTCGCGGTGGAAGCATTGAAATATGGTGCAACAGACTTTCTTCAAAAGCCTTTTGCCTTTGATCGATTAGAGAAGATTATTCAACAGCTAGATGAGGATCGAAACGAAATTGGCCTTGAGACGAATGACAATCAGGCTAAACCGCCAATTGGTGAACCTCGCGAAGGATTTTTAACCCGGGATCCTAAGGTACTCCAAACATTAAAAATGCTGGACATGGTGGCCGGTAGCTCCGCAACGATTTTGATTCAGGGTGAAAGTGGGACCGGGAAAGAAGTGTTGGCTCGTCATATTCATCGTAAAAGTACCCGAGCACATCAACCCTTTGTCGCCATTAATTGTGCGGCCTTGCCTGAAGGACTGCTTGAGAGCGAACTTTTTGGTTATGAAAAAGGGGCATTTACTGGAGCCTTGACCAGACGAGCGGGGAAATTCGAACAGGCTCATCATGGGACGTTGTTATTAGATGAAATAGGTGAGATGAGTTTAGGGTTGCAGGCGAAATTATTACGTGTTCTTCAAGAACGAGAGGTTGATCGGTTGGGGTCACGGCAACCGATTCCGGTAGATGTTCGAGTGATCGTCACGACTAATCGCAACCTTGCACAGGAAGTTCAGGCCGGACGATTTAGGGAAGATGTGTATTACAGGCTAAGCGTCATGCCGTTTACTCTTCCTCCGTTACGTGATCGGCCAGAAGACATTCAATTGCTCGCGGAGCATTTTTCTCATCGGTCGTTTCGGCGGAATCAGCGTTCATGGAATGGGATTTCTGATGAAGCCATGATGTATTTGAAACGTCGACCGTGGCGGGGAAATGTTCGTGAACTGGAAAATGTCATTGAGCGAGGAGTGTTATTCGCAGATAACGGGCAATTAAAGTTGGAACATTTTCAATTTGACGAACCGGAATTAGTCTCTAATTCTACGGCTGCGCCTAGCGGAACGATTTGGGAGATGGAGCGAGATCTGATTTTGAGAACATTAGAAAAGCATAATGGGAATCGAACACATGCAGCGAGAACCTTAGGAATCAGTATCCGTACTCTACGGAATAAATTGCGAGAATATCGGGAACTCAATGGTGGTATTCCATTGGGAGTCTAAAGGGTTGACTCCAGTTTCTACAATATTTTTGTAGAAAAAAGAGGAATTCCTTCACGGTTGAAAGAGGATGTGGAAAAAATTGCCGAACATGAGGAAAAATTTTCACCGAGGCTTCTTTTCTTACATTGAAAGGGTGTTGAAGGTTCTTTGAAGGATGGTGGATACGAACTTTAGCAATTTCAGGAATGGTGCTGGTGTGGCGAATAATCGAGACAACGGGTTGTGCAATCTAAGGAAAGTGGCCATCTGTTGGTCATAGGTCTCATGTCATGATTTCTAGTGGAGGAAGTGCCCAATGATGATATCCCCATGGGATGCGGGAACCCATTTATATGAACGAGCCTTGGATGTTCGGAGTGGTATTCACGAAACGATTGCTTCGAATATGGCCAATGAGGAAACCCCAGGTTATAAGGCTAGGCAGTTGCCATTTCGGGAAACGTTTTCTGCCATTCTTCATGGGGCAGGCCAATTAGATCCGATGGTCACTCATCATCGACATTTGGGTGGCCTGACAAACGAAAACAAAATTTTTCAACAAACGATTAAACAAGATGTCGGAGCCGGGATCGATGAAAATACGGTCAATCTTGAACAGGAAATGACGTTGATGGCTGAAAATACCCTCCTGTACATGGCGGTGAATCAATTTTTAGACGGACGATTTGAAGGCTGGAAAAATGCCATTAATGAAGGGCGAGGAGGGTGAACATAGCAAAAATGGTGAGTACTCATAGGGAGAACGAATATGAAACACAATGGGGGAAACTATGAATATTGATCGACTCTTTGGGGTTGTGGGGTCTGCGTTAGATTCTCAACGACAACGACTGAATATTATTGCGAGCAATCTTGCAAATGCTGAATCAACACGCACACCTGATGGTGGCCCTTATAAACGTCGAGATGTGGTGTTTCAAACGTCGTCCACGCAAACCGGATTTCGTTCCGTCTTTTCTAGCGCATTTGGAGATCCGGCTGAGCCTGCGGGGGTTCGGATTACAGATATTATTGAAGACCAACGTCCTTTGAGAACGGTGTATGAGCCTAACCATCCAGATGCAGATGAGAAGGGATTCCTGCATCTCCCCAATGTGAATCCGATTGAAGAGATGGTGAACCTGATGTCGGCGACCAGAGCGTATGAAGCCAATATTGCGGTCATGGAAACGGGGAAGACCATGACACTTCGTGCATTAGAGATGGGTCGATAGACCATTTGGGTAACTAGGAAAGGATATTCGAAATGGATTACTCCAGAATTAAAGGAATTGAAGGTATTCCTGAACCCTTTGGGAGCTCACCAGTTAAGGCTCCTTCTCATTCTGGTCCAGGATTTAATGATCTTCTCAAAAATGCTGTTGAATCTGTGAATGCGATGCAACACGAAGCTGGTCGGCTGGAGGATTCAGTAGTGAAAGGCGAAAGTACGAACATTCACCAAGCAGTGATTGCGGGTGAAAAGGCTGGCTTGTCCTTTCGTTTACTCATGCAAGTGAGAAATAAGATGGTTGAGGCGTATCAAGAAGTCATGCGGATGCAGGTGTGAAGTATCAGGGAATTAGGGATGGCCTTGACCATACATGGTCTAGGTTTGAAGTCACAGTTCATGAGGAATTGTAAATAGGTATGGCAACATTCGCGGAAAGTCTTATTACAAATTTTCAGGCCCTCAGCCTTGGTCAACGCATTGGGGTGGTCGTGGTGTTGGCTTTGGCCATTGCGACGGTTCCCATGTTGCTCATCATTGGAAAGGAACCTGAACTGGTTATCTTGTTTTCCCAATTAGATTCTGAAGACACTCGAGCGATTATTCAAGAACTCGGCAAGCAGGGGGTCAGTTATGAGGTTGCTGAAGATGGCAATACCATAAAGGTTCCAGCCGAGCGTGTGCATGAATTACGTCTCGATTTAGCCTCCGCAGGCCTTCCAGAATCTGCTGGGGTAGGATTTGAAATCTTTGATCGTACTGGGATCGGTGTGACCCCATTTACCCAGCAAATGAACTATCGTCGAGCGCTTCAGGGGGAATTGGCTCGAACGATCAGTCAGATTTCTCAAGTAGATCGGGTTCGAGTTCATTTAGTTATTCCGGAAAAACGGTTATTTGCTTCTGAGCAAAAACCAGCTCAAGCGGCTGTGGTCCTGACCTTGAGGCGGGGAAAACCATTAGGAGGGACGCAAGTTCAAGGTATTGTCCATTTGGTTGCGAGTAGTGTGGAAGGATTACAACCAGGCCAAGTCACTGTGGTGGATAATCATGGTGAAGTTCTGAGCAAAAATTCAGCGGATAAGGATGCGCAACTCACGACCTCTCAAATCGCGACACAACGAAGGGTGGAGCATGATCTGGAGGAACGAATCCAGACCATGCTGGATCAAGTATTGGGCCGAGACAAATCAGTTGTTCGGGTGACAGCACCGTTAGAGTTTCGTCAAGTGGAAATTACGGAAGAAAGTTTTGATCCAAATAGTCAGGTAGTCAGAAGTGAAAACCGCAGTCAAGAAAAAGTTCTTGAACAAGGGTCAAGATCTGGAGTGCCAGGTGTGCGGAGTAATGTCCCGAATGATCTTGCCCCGTCAGGTGGTTCAGGACCGAAAGAAGCGAAGCGTAAAAATGAAACCTTGAATTATGAAGTGAATCGAAAGGTGAGTAAGATTGTCGAGCCGACTGGTGCGATTCAACGATTAAGTGTCGCGGTGTTGGTGGATGGATCCTATGAGGCAGCCGAAATAGCTGAAGGACAGGCGGATGAAGCGACAGGAGAAAAGGCCTATGTCCCACGGTCCGAACAAGAAATTCAAAATCTTATTCAGATTGTGAAAAAAGCTGTTGGATTTTCCGATGAACGTGGGGATCAAATTGAAATTATAAATGTCCCCTTTGAAACTCCGGTCATTCCAGAAGGAGAAGATGGAGTGATGGCCAGTATGCAGGGAATGGTCGCTACGTGGGGGGGATTCCTAAAGCCGGTATTGTTCTTCCTCTTAGGTGTGATGATTCTTTGGTTTGTGGTTCGACCTGTGGCGCTAAATTTGAGTAAGCCCATGGAGGAGGCAGCTTTGCCGCCCCAGGGAGGGTTGCCAGCCACGGTGATGGATTATGAAGCACAAATTACGGAGACCCCCCAAGAACAAGCCATTAAACTTGCGGCTGACAATCCAACTGTGGCGGCCCAGGTGATACGAACCTGGATTAAACACGATCAAGGAAAAAAGGCGTAACTGGTGGTAGGGAAATTATCAGGGTCGGAAAAGGCCGCTATTTTGTTATTAGCCATAGGAGAAAATGCCGCCGTTGAGGTGTTGAAAGTTTTAGACCAAAAAGAAATTCGGCAGGTTGGGCTCTATTTAGGCAGTCTTCAAAATGTTGGACAAGATGAACATCGTGATGTTTTGCGAGAATATTTGGAATTAGCTGGAGCCACCGGCTTAAGTGTTGAAGGAAAGGCCTATCTCTCGAAAATCCTCACTTCTGCATTGGGAAAAGATAAAGCTCGCCGAATTTTAAGTTCTCTTAATTCCTCTAATGATAAGATGGGTTTTGAAAATTTAAAGGCATTAGATTCTGCCTCTATTGCCAATTTGTTGACATTTGAACACCCACAAACTGGGGCTCTCATTTTAGCGAATCTGGAGTCCGAACAAGCCGGTCAAGCCCTGTCCATGCTTCCAGCTCATAAACGTGATGCTATTGTGTATCGTTTGGCAACCACAGAGGAAGTTTCGCCCGGCATGATGGATGAGTTAAATGGAGTCCTTCAGGACGAACTCCATTTAGGCGCTGCGAGACATGCTGTCCCAGTGGGGGGAACTGGAATGGTCGCCGACATTCTCAATTCCATTAAACGCAATGTAGAAGGAGAGATCTTTACGGCCTTAGAAACAAAAGATCCAGAAGTTGCCGAAGAAGTTCGTGGAAAAATGTTTATGTTTGAAGATCTGGAAAAAATTGATGATCGTGGGATGCAAGAAGTCTTACGCGAAGTGAGTAAAGAAGAATTACTCTTAGCTCTCAAGCCGGTTGATGGACTGCTGAAAGAAAAATTCTTCAAAAATATGTCCAGTCGTGCGGCAGAATCTTTGGCGGAGGATATGGAAACACGAGGCCCTGTCAGGCTCGCCGACGTGGAAATGTCTCAATTGAACATTCTCAAAACGGTTCGACGATTAGCTGAAGAAGGACGGCTGTCTCTAGGGGGTAAGAATGAAGAGCAAATGGTCTAAGGTTTCTTGGGCTATGCAAGAACGGACAGGCGTTCAAGAGTTTCAGATGGTTGAATTCGTATCCAAAGAAGGAAGAAGCCAAGAGCAGAAAGAGAAAAAGAAAGAAAAAGTCCTGAAGCATGATTGCTCAGAATTGCAGCGGCAAGCCTATGAGCAAGGGCGGCAGAAAGGTATTGAAGAGGGCTTGGCGCAAAATCAAGCTGAAATCGATAAAGCCATGCAGCAGGCTATCAAATTAGGCAATGAGGTTGGTCGTGCACGAATGGTGGCTCTCGAGGAACAAGAGCGGGATATTGTGGAAGTGGCTTTGGTTATTTCCCGGAAAATTATTTTACGAGAACTTGAGATTGATAAAGAACTCATTGTTCGGCAAGTGCGCCACATTCTTGGTCAACTCGTCAATACGGGGCTTGTCACGCTTAAGGTTCATCCTCAGGATTTTGCTGTGTTGGAACCTCTCCATAAAACGCTTCAGAGTGAATTTGTTGATGGCGCTCATTTGGTGATTGAGCCCCATGAAGAGATTCAGGTTGGTGGATGTCTGGTTGAGCAGGCTGGGTTGCAGTTGGATGCGCGTCTTTCCCAACAACTAGAGACGGTAGCTGCCGAATTTGGCTTGGAAACCTCTTCCTTATGAGTCTTGGTTGTATCCAATCACGTCTTGATGAACTCTCCACGATTGCCGTGACAGGCCGCGTGGTGAAAGCTGTGGGACTGACAGTAGAAGCCACTGGTTCAGGTGTGGCGGTTGGCCAACGGTGTCATATTTTTAGTCAGAGGCGCCAATCTATTCTTGAAGGTGAAGTGATTGGTTTCCGGGAACAACGTGTGGTCGTCATGCCTTTTGGGCCAGTCAGGGGTATTGGAGCCGGCGATGTGGTCCGTTACGACCCCAGCTCCTCTCGTTTGCTTGTGGGGCAGCACCTGTTGGGTCGGGTTGTCGATGGTTTAGGGCAGCCTATTGATGACAAAGGTGCCCTTTCACGCAGTCAACGCTATCCGCTATATGCCTCTGCCCCAGAACCGTTGAAGCGCAAGCGGATTACGACACCGATGGATTTGGGGGTACAAGCCATCAATGCTCTTTTGACATGTGGTGTGGGTCAGAAATTAGGTATTTTTGCTGGCAGTGGTGTGGGGAAGAGTGTGTTGATGGGTATGTTGTGTCGCCATACTACTGCCGATGTGAATGTGATCGCTTTGGTAGGAGAGCGTGGAAGAGAAGTCAAAGAATTTTTGGAGAGAGACTTGGGAGAAGAGAGTCTTAGGCGAACCGTGGTGGTGGTGGCCACGTCTGATCAGTCTCCCCTCGTGAGGGTGCGTGCGGTGTTTGTTGCGACAGCCATTGCAGAGTATTTTCGAGACCAGGGTAATCATGTGCTGTTGTTAGTAGATTCTCTTACCCGTTTAGCCCATGCACAACGGGAAGTCGGGCTTGCTGCTGGAGAGCCTCCCACAACTAAGGGATATCCACCTTCGGTATTTACCTTGTTCCCTCAAGTGTTAGAACGAGTTGGACCGCTAGAAAAAGGTTCAATTACTGGTTTGTATACCGTATTGGTAGATGGCGATGATCTTAATGATCCTATTGTGGATTCCATGCGTTCCATTTTGGATGGACATATTGTGTTATCTCGCCAATTGGCCATGCAAGGCCACTTTCCAGCGATTGATGTATTGCAAAGTATCAGTCGGGTCATGTCGGATATTGTATCGGCGGCACATGCGGAGGCTGCCAGAGGCATTATCCAATCATTGGCGGAATATCGAAATTCAGAAGATCTCATCAATTTAGGGGCGTATCAACAGGGGGCCAATGATCATCTGGATGCCGCCATACAAATGAAAGGCCCCATAGATCGGTTTCTTCAGCAGTCCCGCGATATGTCCGTGGATTTGGCGGAGAGTAGCCAAAATCTCGAGATTTTGGCAGACCAGAGTCGCCAACTCCTTGCCCAGAAAGGAAGATCAATATGAATTGGACGACCTTACTTCGGTTTCGCAAGCAAGTAGAAGATCTTGCCCGTGAGGAAGTGGTGTTGGGTGAATGGGAAAAGAGCCAGGAAGTGACGAAACGATCTGAACTAGGGCAGGAAATGGAACGAGTGGTTGGAGATCTTGAACAGCAAATACAAAGTGGTATTGATTCATTGTATGCCGAAGAACGGTATCGATGGCTTGAGCAGCTGGGAACAGCAATGGAAAAACATACGGAACACGTGGTCCAATTAGAACAGAGCTTAGTTGCCCTACGACAAAAACTCAAAAAAGCCTATCACGCTAGACGAGTCGTTGAACTCGTCATTGCTAAAAAAGAGGCAGAGGTCTTGAAAAAAGTGGCTGCCCAAGAACAACGTATTCAAGAGGACGTGTCTTCTCACAAATTTGTCACCTGTAATCTTGAAAAAATGACCTAGTAGCATGATGTTGCCTAGTCGAAGAGTCATTCCGTGGTGGTTTGTGATGGTGGTCTTGTGGGCGACTGCTGTGTGGTCTGTCCAGGCTACGACGGAAGAACCGTCAAGTGAAACGTATGAAAAACAACAAGTTGAAGAGGATTTTTCTGATGAACCTCTGAGTGAAGAGGCGACGCTATTGGAAGAACTGCAATCCAGGCTAAAGGAAGTTGAGGAGCGGGAACGTGGTTTGCAACTCCGTGAAGAAAAAATCCTCTCATTGCAGCAGGATTTAGAAGCGCTGGCGGCACGACAAGCTAAAGAAGCCGGGCGACTGAAAAAAGAAGCTGGTGAGTTGGATGAAGAGCAACGCCGTTATGTAGAGCAAGATCCTGCTCTTGTGCATTTAATCAAGATCTATGAATCCATGGATCCTGAAGAAGGGGCCTTACGAATTGAACACATGCGAGAGGGGTTGGCGTTAGACATTCTCGCAGGGGTAAAAAATAAGAAAGCAGCAGGAATTTTAGCAGGAGTGGCGCCAAGGAAAGCGGCAAAACTATCTGAGGGACTACGGAAATATCGTGAAATTAAATTGCAACGACAAAAAAAGTCTAAACCTCCTACGTAAATAATGAGTACTCTTCTTCCAATTTTATTGGGTCGTCAGAACGGCACAGCGGAAATTGGTAATGTCGGGTCTGTTAAAGATCCCTTGGATCAGAATAGCCGCAATCTTTCAAGCTCCCATTCCCTAGAATCTTCCTTAACTTTTTCTCAACTTTTTCATCAGAAACAAGAAGTTGATGCCGTGTTTAATCAGTTGCAACTGGGTAATCCAACATTATTACCTTCAGATGAGAAGCTCTCCCTAGGTCTGGACAACAATCAAAACCCAAGTCAAAACGTAACTTCGATATTGGTGAAACCCGATCCTCTTGAAAGGTTTCTAAGTGGACTACCAAGTCAAAGAGAATCGAAGAAGACAGGCCCCGTGGTTTCGGGAATTCCGGAGCTGGGAGAGATCTTTGATCCTATTAGTGGTTCTCCTAGAAACGCTTTCCCTGCATCCGATCTTGTTGGTCGTGAACATAATTCAATTGGGTCTCGGACGCCTTTAGCGCAACAGCCTCAACCATCTGTCATTCCTTCAACTACCATTCTACCGTCATTGGTGAAGATAGAATCTTTTGCTATTCCCTCTCCAACGAAACGTGAGACTCAAGTACCTGAAACAGATCAAGCATTAGAGGGGCAGAGGCACAATGGCATTGCAGACGGGGTACTCCTAGGAAGGGAACAAATTTTAACGCCACAGGAATCTCAATCCAAAGTCAAATTGAGACAAGTTCCTTTGCCAGAAAACTTTTGGCCAAACATACCTTCCCAACCTGTTGCTCAAGGATTACCTGAAAGACTGCCAATTGTGGGATTGAGCCGTGACGGGGGTACTCCTCAATACGATCCTCTTTTAAAAGTTTCGCCCCCCACAGAGAGTTCTCCAATGAAGCCTCAAGAGTTGTTCGAAAAGGCTACCGAGGTAGGATTGAAAAGGGACCCAGTATTTATTTCCCGTTCAGATACTCCGCTAAAAGACTTTCTTGGTGGGACGGGACAGGTTGTTCGGTCTAACATTCTGGATGAAGTACCGAAGACATCACCAATTCCAAGGTTAAACCCTAGTGTGCTGTCTTCAACCCCCAATGGCCCCTCCAACTTGGCTCGAGAGGGAATTGTCCAACAGACCAATGGGAATGTTGAAATTCAGGAAGAAGTATCCAAGACATCACCAATTCCAAGGTTAAACCCTAGTGTGCTGTCTGCTACCCCCAATGGTCCCTCCTTCTTGGCTCGAGAAGGAAATGCCCAACAGACCAATGGGATTGTTGGATTTACTGATCCGGCGTTGGTTAATCCAATTTCAACAAAACCAACTACTGGAGCTCCAGAGCTATTCAAAAATGTGTCTGGTTCTTTGAGCGAGTTCCAGGCTTCAATTCCTCTACATCCGAACGGAGAGTTTGCGATGCTTGAAAAAGGGGATCGTTCACAACAGTTTGGGGAGACCTTGTTAAGAACCGTTGGGCTGGAAACAAGTGGAGGCCAAGGATTGGGAATGGGGATGAACTTCTCTTCACATTCCAATTCAGGCTTCCACCAAAACAATTTCGCGAACGGCCAAAGTATAGGGTTGCGAGGCAGTGAAGAACCTCGAATAGATTTTCCAGCTCCAGCTCTTCAACGCTTGCAAATGGATGTTCAGTTAGCAGAAAACCATCGGGTGCAACTCGATGTAGGTGTGCAGAATAAACATGTGTATGCCGGCTTAGTGACAGACTATTCTGTTCTACGAAACCTTGCGACTCAGTTCGTCCCTCAATTAGAAGCCCAATTGGCCAACATTGATTTAGAGTTGCAAGAATTTTCCGCAGAGTTACGTGAAGAACAGGAACAACAGACTGATAAAATGTTCCCGGAGCATCGAGATCACAGAAATAAAAAAGTCAATAAACAGAGTCATGATGATCTAGGGGCCACCGAGAAGACGGCCCATAGCTACGATGAAGAAGGAATACATTTAGTCGCATGATGTCAGGTTCAACAATTGGCATCAGGACAAGAGGAGTATGAAAATATGGAATCGACTATTCCCCCCATTCAATCGAATACACCTGTAACTGGCGGAGAAAATGTGCAGCAAGCCGTGTCAGCCTTAGGGGCTGATGTGTTCCTTCGGTTACTTGTCACACAACTGCAAAGTCAGGATCCTACCAACCCTGTTGAAAATGAGGATTTTGTCGCACAATTGGCGCAGTTTACAACATTGGAGCAGGCCACTAATACCAATGAATTGCTTGAGCAATTGGTTGGACAAGAGACGCAACGTACGCAATTTGATTTGGTCAATTTGATTGGCCGAACGGTGGTCTCGCAAGGCGATACGGTGAGTCTTGGGAAAGGGGATCAGCCAATCTTGGGGTATGCGCTGAGTGATACGGCCAATCAGGTCACCATTGAAGTCTTGGGAGAAAATGGGAAAATCCTCCGTACCATTCCATCCCTGGCTCCTGGGACGATTGGAACGCATCAGGTGCAATGGGACGGGTTGGATGAAGACGGAGATTCATTGCCTGAGGGAGTGTATCAGTTCAGAGTACAAGCCGAAGGTGCCAATGGAAATCCGGTTCCAAGCGTCACCTTTGCTCGCGAACGAGTTGCCAATATCGTATTGGGGGCAGAAAAGCCCATAGTGGTTCAGAGTGGAAACACTCTCAATAGTCAGGACATTATTTCAATTCAATAAACCTAGTAGCATGCCGAACACGGATGTCCGAGATGCTCGTAACAAAGGAGTAAGCACCTATGGGGATCTCTTCAGCATTTTTTTCGGCCACGAGTGGAATCAACGCCATGAGTCGGGCACTGAGTGAAATTGGGAATAATATCGCCAATGCACAAACCGTCGGGTATAAAACCAGGAACGTCTCTTTTGGTGATTTATTTGGGGCAACCATTGGCGGCGGCGGCGGCGGTGGTTCATTAGTCGAAGGGCGAGGAGTGCGGGTTTTAGATATCGATGCAAGTTTTACTCAGGGGTCTTTGCAGTCAACAGCCAATGCGTTAGATTTGGCCATTGATGGGGACGGATTTTTCGAACTCCATGATTCAGCCGGCGGGATATTTTATTCTCGAGCCGGCCAGTTTAATGTGAGTTCTAGTGGAAATATCGAAAGTCCAGCTGGGTTAACCCTTCAAGGGTATCAGGTCGATAGTACTGGAAGTATCTTATCGACCATTGGTGACCTTGTACTTACGACAACGCAACAACCAGGGAATCCCACCACAACGATAGGGATGTCAGGAAATTTATTTTCACAAGCATTGGCCGCCAATCCTACCACTGCGCAACTCTTGGCTGATCCAGCGAATCCGAACATTTCTCAATTTAGTCAGGGTGTTCGAGTGTATGATTCTCAAGGGTCGGGCCATGATCTAACAATGTATTTTACCAAAACGACCGCGAACACGTGGACCTATAGCGTACTGGCGAATAGTTCTGAGGTCACCGTGACGGCGGGAAATTTTATTCCCAGTACCCCCACTACCCCGGGTAATGCCCTTGTTGCGCAGGGAACGCTTGGATTTACCACCGCAGGGTTACTGGATACGGAGGGTGCTCCTACCTATTTTAATGCTGGTGGAACTGGAATTGATTTTACGAGTCCAGTCGGGGCTACGAATCCTACGGCTCCGACGCCTAATCAACAGATTACCTTTGATTTTGGGACAAGTATTACGACGGATGGGGGGACAGGAACAGACGGAATGTTGCAACAGGGGTCGCCTTCGGTCTTGTTGACATTGGATCAAGATGGTTTTGCTAATGGGACCCTTGTGGGGACCTCCATTGCTGAAGATGGCACGCTGACGGGAAACTTTTCTAATGGAGTCACGGAAAGTCTTGGGCAAGTATCCTTGACACGTTTCATTAATCCTCATGGACTCCAAGCGGTTGGACGGAATCTATTTGTTCAATCCTCAGATTCGGGAACACCATTAGTTGGGGCACCAGATTCTGGGTCATTTGGGAAAATTTTTGCCAGCACGTTGGAAACGTCGAACGTGGACTTAGGTGATCAGTTGGTAGAAATGATTAGGATGCAACGGGGATTTCAAGCCAACTCTCGAATTGTCACAACCACCAATGATTTACTTGGAGAACTTGTGAACCTAGGTCGATAGTTTTTTGTGAATGGGTAGACGGGGAAGCCCTCAGTCAGCGAATGCTGGCTGGGGGCTTTTTTTATGTAATGAATAACTTCTCCACATCAGAAAATGGCATTTTTCGCATTGAGCGCTAATGGGGATGAAAGCTTTTCGTCTCTCAGTTTAGCGTCAAAGTTTCCAGCGAAACGCCAGGAAAATGACGAAAAGGTTTATGGAAATGAATTCAATCTATTCGAAAAATTAACTAGGCGAAATGGGGAAAAGCCTCGTTCTAGTAGGGTTTTTTTGTACAAGGGTCAAAAGGAGGGGAAGGAAAGTGTGGTGGCATAAAGGTTGCTGAATTCGAGTAAGAAAGTCGAGAACCGTCCAAATTTTTTGCATGTGAGGTTAAGGTATGGCTGAAGAAGAATCTGCCACTCAAGCAGATCCTGCTAATGCAGGGTCAGGGAAAAAAATGCTGGTACTTGGTCTTTTGGGAATTTTGCTGCTTGGCGGTGGTGGAGGGGCAGCCTGGTTTTTTATGGGAGGGGCCAAAGAAGACAGTGGCAAGCATGCGAAAGATACCCATGAGGATGAACATGTTACGGAACCAGGACCAGTGGTGGAACTCGACCCGTTTCTTTTGAACTTGGCGGATCGAGATGAATTACGATTTCTAAAGGTCAGCATTAAACTGGAATTGGACAGACCTGAGGAAAAAACTGACTATCAGAATAAAATTCCGGCCATACGTGATGCGCTCCTGGTGCTGCTAAGTAGTAAAGAATCGCAATTGTTGCGAACGGTGAATGGGAAAAAGAGGATTCGTGAGGAAATCCTGACTCGAGCCAATGGAGTGATGAGTAGAGGGAAGGTGGCGAATGTATTTTTTACAGATTTCATCATTCAGTAAAAACTTGGAAAATTTTTATTAGATTTGGCACGGATACCCGTACCGGATCTGGTCGAATACCTTTATGGAAAAGATTCTTAGTCAAGATGAAGTGGATGCTCTGTTACGTGGAGTATCAGATGGCGATGTTGAAACCGAAGCTCCAGAAACCGAGCCGTTTGATGGTGAACCGGCTCCTTTTGATTTAGGAAATCAAGAAGGGATTGTCCGGGGTCGCATGCCGACTTTGGATATTATTCATCAGCAGTTTGCTCGCCAATTTCGTCTCTCGCTCAGTGATATTCTCAGGAAACAGGTTGAATCGACAATTACGAATCAATCGGTGATGAAGTTTAGTGAATTTACGAAACGGCTACCTGTTCCGGCTTACCTTCAAATCATCTCTATGGAGCCCCTTCGGGGTTCGGCCATGATCGCGACTGATGCGGCAACCGTCTATCTTCTTGTTGATCATTTTTTTGGTGGGATTGGTCAAACACATGTGAAGCCAGAGGGCCAGGATTTTACAATTATTGAGCAGCGGATCATGCGTAATGTGATGGCAATGGGATTAGCTGATCTAGAAAAATCCTGGAATCCAGTTCGGAAGTTAGCGGTTAAACCTCTACGAACGGAAATGAATCCACAATTGGCTTCGGTCGTCCTTCCTGGAGATATTGTCATTGTGGTGACACTTGGCATCGAATTGGGGAATTCCGTCGGAGATCTTCACCTCTGTATTCCTTATGCGATGTTAGAGCCGATTCGCGATCGGCTACAAGTAAGTTTTCAAAGTGATTTATATGAGGTGGATCATGGGTGGGTCAAAAGGTTTTCATCAAGAATCCAGGAAGCGCCTGTTCGTTTCTCCGTCACGCTGGGAGAAACCGAAATGTCGGTTGAGGAGTTTTTGCGAATTGCTCCGGGGGACGTTATTTCCCTAAGGCAATCTCCCTCGACGCCATTAGTTGCCACAATCGAGGGTGTCCCTAAATTTTTAGGATTTCCTGGAACGACTAAGGGGATGCAATCGTTTCAAATCCAGGATGTCCTGATGCCGCCCGAGTAAGGAATTTATTAAATAATGATCATGGGGAAAACTCAAACTTCAGGAAATATGGAGACATGGTATGAGTGAAGATGAAAATGAGGATATGGACACATTTGATGCCGAGAAGGAAATGATGGAAGCGTTGGCTCAGGAAGCCTCTGTCAAAAGTGAAAGCCCACCACCAGCTTCCGCCTCAATCGCTGTCGCAGAGGCCAATGGCTTACAAGAGCCCAACATTGATCGAATTTTAGATATTCCTCTTCAAATCTCGGCGCAATTAGGTCACACAAGAATGTTAATCAAAGACCTCCTACAACTTGGTCCGGGTTCTATCGTGGAATTAGATAAACTTGCCGGCGAACCATTAGAGGTGTTGGTGAATGATCGGCTAGTTGCTCGGGGTGAGGTCGTCATGGTTAATGAAAAATTTGGTATTCGGTTAACGGATGTCATTAGCCCGACAGAGCGGGTGAATAACCTTCGCTAGCCTGTATGGGGAGAAAGCAACGACGTATAAAATATGAAGAAATGCCATGTTGTTTGTTAATTTCCCTAAATTTTTTCTTTTTCATTTTTCATCCCACACTGAGTAGTACAACCATATGGATTTAACCCATGAAGCCCTCAAAATGGCTGGAGCGTTAGCTCTGGTAGTCCTTATTCTGTTGGTGGGATTGGCATGGGTTCGACGTGTATTTGGGGAAGCCCCAGGAAAAGGTGGTGACCCATTAATGCGAGTTCTAGGTGGATTGAGGGTTGGAGCAGGAAAACAAATTATGCTGATCGACGTGGCGGGAGAGGTCTTAGTCCTAGGAACGACGGCGAAAGAAATGACGTTGTTGACAAAAATTACTGATCAAGATCGAACAAATCAAATACGGTCTATGGCTAATCCGGTCGTTGGTCGGATTGGAACATGGTTAGGACAATGGTCTCCTCGAGGATTAGAAAAAGACGAGTCACCATCTTTCCCTCATGCCTCATCAGCAAGGATGTCGAAATGTTCATGAGAGGAGTTCTGGCCAGAAAAAAAATGTGGTTCTTGAGATGCACTCAAGGAATGGGAGTCCTATTAGGGATGATGGTGAGTTCTCTCATGAACGGGCCAGCCTTGATATGGGCACAAACAACGAATGATCCAACCATCAGTTTGCACGTGTCTGGATTAGATGCCACTGAGCCCTGGACGTTTGGGCTTCGTATTCTCTTTATGCTGACGGTTCTTACCTTGGCGCCAGCATTATTAATGCTCGTCACCTCATTTACGAGGGTCGTGATTGTTTTGGGGCTTTTACGACAGGCCTTGGGGACCCTGCATGCTCCTCCCAATCAGGTGATGGTTGGTTTAGCATTATTTCTGACATTATTTATCATGATGCCTGTTTGGGAAAAAGTTCGTACTGAGGCGTTGAATCCGTTTTTGGACAATCAAATTACACAAGAAATTGCGATGCAACGGGCTATTGAACCGCTTCGAGAATTTATGTTGAAGCAAGTACGGGAAAAAGATTTAACCTTATTTATGAATATGGGACAAATTCCAGACCCTCAAACTGCCAACGATGTTCCGATACATGTGTTGGTTCCAGCCTTTGTCACAAGCGAATTGCGAACCGCTTTTCAAATTGGGTTTTTAATTTATGTTCCGTTTCTAGTGATCGATATGATTGTGGCGAGTACCCTGATGTCGATGGGTATGATGATGTTGCCTCCAATCATGATTTCATTGCCTTTTAAGTTGGTGTTGTTTGTGCTGGCCGATGGGTGGTTTTTAGTGGTGGGTTCACTGATGAATAGCTTCCAATAATCAACATGTGATGAAGGTGGGTGAGAGATGCGGGGTTGTAAGAACAGAGGAGAAATTGAGGATAAAACATTTGGCTCTTACCCAATCCTTGGAGTAACCGCATGACTCCAGAAGGCGTGCTGGCAATCGGCCAGGAAGCCATTAAGACCATTCTCTATGTCGCTGGCCCCATGTTAGGGCTGAGTTTGGTCGTCGGCTTAATGGTGAGCGCTTTTCAAGCGATGACTCAAATTAATGAAATGACACTCACGTTTTTGCCAAAAATCATGACGATGTTCATTGTGTTATTGGTGCTGTTCCCTTGGATGTTACAAATTCTAGTGGGATTTATGACGGGGGTGTGGGGGCAAATTCCAGAAATGGCTCAGTAGAATGTCGGACAATGTTTGAGGAAAATTTTTGAAGATTAGGACATAAGCGGTGTTGCAATGGGATATCGCTCTTCAACAGGTCTGGCAATTTGCAGTGGTGTTGGTCCGAACGGGGGCGATTCTTGCAGCGTTGCCGTTGCTTGGAAATCGAACCGTCCCGCAACGCATCAAAATTGGATTGGCCTTCGCCGTTGCGGTGATTCTGACCCCGGTCGTGACATTTTCCTTGCCTCCAAATTGGTTAGAGCCGGGACACCTCGTCGTGGCCTTGGGTGCGGAGTTTTTGGTTGGCCTAGTTCTGGGATTAGCGATGCGTCTCGTGATGGCTGCTGTCGAATTGGCTGGGAATATTCTTGGCTTTCAGGTGGGATTTGCCATGGCCAACGTTCTCGATCCCGTGTCCCAAGTTCAAACCCCGGTGTTTGGACAATTGATGACCGTGCTGGCGACCCTCTTATATTTTCAAGTGGATGGGCATTTGTTGGTGTTATTGGCTTTGGGCAGTAGCTTTCAGTTGATTCCTCCATTCGGGGCTCACTTAAGTGGCCCCCTCCTTCCTGATGTCACAGGCTTAATCCAAATGACGTATGAGACAGGGATGAAGTTAGCCTTTCCAGTGATGGCTGCGACCTTCCTTGTACATGTGACAATGGGACTGCTGGGGCGACTTGTTCCGCAGATGAATATTTTGCTCACCAGTTTTCCCGTTACCATTTCAGTTGGCCTCATTGTTTTAGGATTAGGCCTTCCCTTTATCGCGTTGGTTTTTCAGCAATCGGTGTTAGGGATGGAAGCCGTCCTCTGGGAATTATTACAGGAATTAGGAAATGGCTGAAAATAAAGACGGTGGAGAAAAGTCAGAGCAACCCACTGGGAAAAAACTGGCGGATGCTCGCAACAAAGGCCAGGTCGCCATGACTCGGGAATTGCCTCCGCTGTTTGTGCTGTTGGGCGGGGTTGGTGTGATCACTCTCTGGGCTCCTCAAATGCTACGACAGTTGTATACCCATTTCCAGAATTGGTTAGAACAGGCCGGAACATTACAGCTTGAGGAAGCATCTCTGTATGCGTTGTTCTTAAATATTACGAATCAGGCGTTTGTTCCTCTCATTCCGTTTGGATTAATCGTGGGAGTCTTAGCCTTAGCCGCTATTCTCATGCAAACCGGGCCATTGTGGATTAGTGAAGGTTTGCAACCAAAGCCTTCGAAGTTGCATCCCAAAAATGGTATCAAGCGATTGTTTTCCTGGAAGGGGGTTGTGGAACTCTTAAAATCCTTGCTCAAAGTCGGCATGGTTGGAGGGATACTGTATTTTATCTTGTCTGCAGGTATGCGACACCTTGTTCAATTTCCCGTGCTGGGAATATCTGTGGCTATTGGAAAAACCTGGGAATTGGTGCAAGACGTCGTTTGGTCAGTAGGGGGGGCACTATTGATATTGGCCATAGCCGATTTTATGTATCAACGGTGGCAGCATAATGAAGATTTGAAAATGACGAAACAGGAAGTGAAGGACGAATCTAAGGATATTGAAGGGGATCCTCAAATACGTTCACGTCGTCTCAGTCTGCAACGAGAACGATCAAGGCAACGGATGTTACAAGCTGTTCCCAAGGCGGATGTCATTATCACAAACCCGACACATTTAGCTGTGGCTATTCAGTATGACACGGCCAACATGGATGCCCCTGTGGTGGTAGCCAAGGGAGCTGGGTTCATGGCTGAAAAAATAAAACAAATCGCCCGTCATGCCGGTGTACCTATTTTAGAAAATCGTAGCTTAGCTCGTGGTTTATTCAAAGCGGCAAAAGTCGGGCAGGAAATTCCGGCCGCATTGTATCAAGCAGCAGCAGAATTGTTGGCCTATGTCTATCGATTACGAAACAATCAAAATCAAGCTAGCTAGGGATTGTTATGGCCTTTGACAGCGGAAAACTTAAGCTAGAACTCACTCCGGCCCACTATGGAGATATTCTCCTTCCAGTCGGTGTGGTGGGTTTACTATTGCTGATGCTCCTGCCGCTTCCTTCCTTCATGTTGGATTTATTTTTGTCGTTTAGTATTACCTTGGCCATGTTAATTTTGTTGGTCACGATGCACTCGGGACGACCGGCCGAATTTTCAGTGTTTCCATCGGTGGTGTTGCTCACTACCTTGTTTCGGTTGGCCTTAAATATTGCATCCACTCGAGCCATATTGTTGCATGGGGCTGAAGGCCCTGCGGCTGCGGGAGAAGTGATTCGCGTGTTTGGCGAATTTGTCGTCGGAGGGAATTTTGCGGTTGGAATCGTCGTCTTTTCTATTCTGGTCATTATTAATTTCGTGGTCATTACCAAAGGGGCCACGCGCATCGCAGAAGTGGCCGCTCGTTTTACCTTAGATGCTATGCCAGGTAGGCAGATGAGTATTGATGCTGATTTAAATGCTGGGATGATTGATGAAGCGGAGGCGAGGAAGCGGCGGGAAATGATTGCCCAGGAAGCGGACTTTTATGGGTCCATGGATGGTGCGAGTAAATTTGTGCGAGGTGATGCTATTGCTGCCTTGCTTATCATTTTCATTAATGTCATAGGGGGATTAGGAATAGGCGTATTAGATCATGGAATGTCAGTTGTTGCAGCTGCCAAACGATTCACGTTGTTAACGGTTGGAGATGCCATCATTGCACAAATCCCTGCACTAATTATGTCCACGGCCGCCGGTATTATTATTACTCGAGTGTCCACGGCAACAAGCTTGGGACGAGATTTAACCGAACAGATTTTTTTCAATCCACAATTGGTGGCGGCCGTGGCAAGTATTTTGATCTTTTTAGGGTTGTTACCAGGCTTGCCCCATGTGGCCTTTCTCCTCCTTGGAGCCATGACGGCGGGGTTGGCGTATGTGTTGTTTCAACGGAAGCAAAAAGCTGCAGTGGAAACTGCTGAAGGCTCGAAGACAGGGGCAGCAGCCGGGCAAGAAACACCTGAGGAGGCTGCGACTGAATCTGTTGATACCGTGGCTCCCCCTGATTTGTTGGAGCTTCATGTGGGGTATGGCCTGGTGCCATTTGTCGATCATTCCCAAGGTGGAGAACTCTTGGAACGGATTCGTGCTATTCGAAAGCAGACCGCCTTGGACATGGGATTTGTCGTGCCATCCGTTCATATAAGGGACAATCTGCAGCTCAAGCCGCATGAATATTCTATTTTGCTGAAGGGCATTCAAATAGCCAAAGGTGAACTTGTTCCTCGACATTTGTTAGCGATCAATCCCGGACATGCCAGAAAGGGTTTAGAGGGCAAGCCTGGGAAAGATCCATGTTTTGGATTGCCAGCGGTGTGGATTGAACCCACAGAAAAAGAACGGGCACAAATGGAGGGGTATACGGTGGTTGATGGGCCGGCCATCATTGCGACGCATTTGACCGAATTAATTAAAACGAATGGGCATGAATTGCTGGGTCGTCAAGAGGCCCAGAATTTGCTGGATAACCTTGCCAAGACGTATCCCAAGGTGGTGGATGAACTGATCCCCACTCAATTATCCCTAGGAGTAGTCGTGCGAATCTTACGAAATCTTCTACGTGAACGAGTATCCATTCGTGATTTACGAACTATTCTGGAATCTGTTGCGGATTACACCACCGTGAGTAAAGATCCTGACACCCTGACCGAATATGCCCGGCAAAATCTTTCTAGAACCATTTCCACCCAATATGCCAATGCGGATGGTTTGGTCCACGTGGTGAGTTTGGATCCACTCTTAGATCGGCGACTGACGGAAGTGATCAAGCCCAGTGGAGGCAATCAAGAAGGGTTGTCCCCAGGTCTCTTTAATCAGGTGATCAGTGCCCTGCGGCAAGCTATTGAGCGGGGAGTGAGTCAAGGGTATCAGCCGATTGTTCTCTGTTCACAGTCCATTCGGTCCCAATTGTATCGGTTAGTGTCGCCTGGCGTTCATGCCTTGGCGGTGCTTTCTCCAAATGAATTGGATGCGAAAACAAAAATTCAAGCAATTGAAGTTGTGAGGTTACCACATGAAGCTGAAACGGTTTGAAGCTCTTTCGTTACAAGAAGCTCTGCAGGCAGTCAAAGCCGAACTCGGACCTGATGCGGTTATTGTTTCCTCCCGTCGACGACAAAAAGCAGGAGGTTTGTTTGGCCTCCTCAGTCAATCGGTGATTGAAGTCACCGCGGCGGTCGATCGGTCACGTCCAGGCGAAGAAGAACAGCCAGGAGTCATTGTTGACCCCTCTCTCCAGGCTTTACTGAATAAGCAACGGTCAAAAGGAAGTTCACCTGTTGAAACATCAGAGAACAGGAAAGAAGCCACGTTTTCTGAACAATTGAAGGTGGCCACGGTCTTGGATCCAGTCACGCAACATTTACAGGACATGAAGGAAGAAATTCAACGGTTACGTGAATCGCAAAAAGACCCTGAACAGACTTTAGGGCCCTTGCGACAAGAATTGGAAGGACTTCGAATTGTGGTGAGCGAGGTGCTCGGTAGTCAAATGCAAAAGAGGGTAGAGGGATTGCCAGGGGATTTGTTGGAGGATTACCAAACTCTCGTAGGGCAGGGGGTGGATGCCCAATTGGCGCATCGAATACTCCGTTCTGTGGTTGAAACCTTAGGAACAGTCGGCTTAGGGAATCGTGTGGCGGTCATGAATCTGTTGCGAGAGCGTATGGAAGAATCCCTGGTGGTGGCCAATCCCTCTATGTCACGCCGGTATGGGCAAAAAATTATGATGCTCGTGGGTCCTACAGGCGTAGGAAAAACTACCACAATTGCTAAGCTGGCTGGATTAGCCCGTGTGCGGGATGAGCATCAGAAAACAGTCTTAATCACCTTAGACACCTATCGTGTGGCTGCAGTAGAGCAGCTTCGAGTGTTTGCCAAAATTCTGAATATTCCTTTAGAAGTGGCTGTATCTCATCAAGACTTTTTGGAATGTTTAGAACGTCATAAAGAAGCGGACCTGATCCTCATTGATACGGCCGGCCGGAGTCCTAAGGATAAAGCCGGCCATGATGAATTGATGGCGATGACCCGCGGGGCCATGAAAATTGAAACGCATCTTGTCTTAGCGGCGCCCGTAGCTGAATCAGTTCTAATGGATACGATTCGTCGCTATCAGTCCTTCCCTATTCACAATGTGATTTTGACGAAGCTGGATGAATCCTCCACATTTGGAGGGATCTATAACCTCTTGTGTCAGACAGAGATTCCGGTGTCGTACCTGTCCGCAGGTCAACGAGTGCCGGAAGATTTGGAGTTGGCTACCCAGCAACGGCTGGTGGATTTAGTGTGGGGGAATGCCACCGCATTCAGGCTCCCTGAACACCAAGAATTGGTAGAGGTCGCACCGTAATGGCAGGAACATCAATTTCGCCAATATTGAAGCCTATGGTTGGTAAAGCCAGGCGGCTTGATCAGGCAAGTGGACTACGAGAAGCTATGATTCCGACCACCTGTGTGCAGCCTCAAGTTCAAGTCATAGCCGTGAGCTCGGGGAAAGGCGGCGTCGGCAAAACGAATGTCGTGGTGAATTTGGCAGTGACTGCTGCGAGGCAAGGCCGGAAGGTCTTGGTGATGGATGCAGATTTAGCCTTGGGGAATGTCGATATTTTATTGGGGCTCACACCCCAATATACGATTGAAGATGTGCTTTCAGGCCAGCGTTCCTTAGAAGAAGTGCTCGTCACTGGTCCTGAAGGTATTCAATTGCTCCCTGCCACATCTGGTGGCCAAGCCTTTACTCAACTTACTCATGAGCAACAACTCAAATTGCAAACTGCCTTTCTGGAGTTACCACAGATTCCTGACCTCTTGCTCATTGATTGTGCTGCGGGAATTTCTCCGAATGTTTTGTACTTTAGCTTGGTTGCCCATGAAACCCTCGTTTTGGTTTCTCCCGATCCTACTTCATTGACTGATGCCTATGCCTTAATAAAAATTCTTTCAACACGATATCATCTGAAGACATTTCGATTGCTGGTCAATAAGGTCAAGAATACTCAAGAAGGCAAAGAAGTCTTTCGTAAGTTCGGATTGGTGACGGATAGATTTTTGGCAGTTTCTCTTGATTATATGGGGTGCATTCCGACTGATGGGTACGTGACTATGGCGGTATCGCAACAACGGGCAGTGAGTGATCTTTACCCGCGTGCGCCAGCGAGCCGAGCTTTTACCTCCTTGATTCCAACGCTCCATGATTGGAGGGGAAATCAAGCCTGGCATGGTGGATTTCAATTATTCGGACCTTCGGCCTTGGCCGCGACTCGAACTGTGACGGAAGGATAACGAATGAAACGTGGTGCTGTGACAGCCGATCCTGAGAAGCTAACGACGGGGATACCGACAAAGCTTTCCTTAAATAACGATGAACGGGAAACCATGATTAAGGAATTTTTGCCGGTCATTAAATACATGGCCATGCGTTTGGCCATGCGAGTTTCAAGTGGTCTCAATGTCGAAGATTTGATGAGTGCAGGCATGGTTGGTTTGCTTGATGCGTTGACTAAATTTGATCCTTCACGAGAAATTAAGTTTCGCACCTATGCGGAATTTCGAATTCGCGGAGCAATGCTTGATGAAATCCGGGCGATGGATTGGGTGCCCAGGTCTCTTCGTGAACGAATCGGAAAGATTCAACATGCCGCGAATGAATGGACCAAACGGAAGGGACGTCCCCCAACGGAAGCTGAACTAGCGGAATCTTTGGGGATGGAAGCTCAAGAGGTGGATGAAACTCTTTTTCAGGCAAAAGGGGCAGTGGTATTAAGTCTAGATGATTTAGGGAGTAATGACGAAGATGCGCATCCAATCTTAGATGCCCTGGCTGACCGTGACCAACCCAATCCCTTGGAATCCTTGGTCTCAGAAGATGCTCGCCGTGCTTTAGTAGAAGCCATTGAGCGTTTGCCCGAACGCCAGCGGTTGGTCTTGACGCTGTATTATTTTGAAGAATTAACGATGAAGGAAATTGGGGTCATTCTCCATGTCACAGAATCGCGCATTTGCCAACTTCATGCCCAAGCGATGATTCGTCTTAAAGCTCTTCTCCATACCCGTTTGGCAAGGTGAATGAAAAAGCGTCTAATTTGACGTGTCCAATATTGCGTGACCAGGAAAGGGAGCAGGGGAGTGCCCTTTTCTTTTTCCTTTATTTCCCAACGTCTCAATCTCTTCCCGTCCCTGCATCATCCTTCTCAATCGCATCGTATTCTCGTGTTTCGTTTCCTTACCAGCCGCCTCCCTCTCATTTTCATGTGTAGTTAAAAAGAAATAAAAAACTATAGTTTGGCCCTTTGGTTTTGATCTTAAAAAACCGAAAAACTAAGAATCCCCCTCTCTTGAATAACCAAGGGTCTGTATTGATGTGGTTGAACCAATGAATTCCGTTGAAGTGGCGTCTGATGCCTTACAATCCTGCAAGTCGCTCTACGTCATATTAATAGTTGATGATGAAAAACTTGTGCGGATGCTGACTAAACGACGCCTTAGCCAATTGAATCATCGGATACTTGAGGCGGGAGATGGGAAAGAGGCGTTGGAGATAATTCAACGAGAACCGGTGGATTTAGTGATATCAGATTGGATGATGCCAGAATTAGATGGGCCTGGACTGTGTGAGGCCATCAAACAAGACCCCCGCTACCGTTCTATTTCATTTTTTTTGATGACAGCCCTAGATGAGCCGTCGCAAATTGCTGAAGGGTTAGCCAGGGGAGCTGATGATTTTCTTCCAAAATCAGGTTCTGAACAAGAACTGTTGGCGAGGGTTGGGGCCGGGCTTCGTTCCCGTCAACTACTGTTAGATCTGGAAGAATCCTATCGGGTCATAGAGCGAAAACAGGCTCAGATTGATGCTGAACTTCGATCGGCTTCAGAGTTTGTACGGGATCTGTTGCCGGTCAATGGGGAAGTCGCCCCCGGCATTCAGTTGACATGGGAATTCCTTCCATCGTCGCAGTTGGGCGGGGATTTGTTTCAAGTCGCTCGTTGGGGTGATGATCATCTAGGGATTATGGTCCTGGATATGTCGGGTCATGGCACTGGGCCGGCCTTACGGGCGGTCTCCTTAGGAATGTGGTTTAAAGGAGAACATATTACTCAATTGTTCCCTGACTGTAATCCCAGCAAGATTGTGACACGACTCAACCTCGAAAATCCCATCACTGATCAGGGAGACTATTTTACTATTTGGGTCGGTGTTCTTCAGCTCTCAACAAGAGTTCTCCGTTTTGCCAATGCCGGTCATCCCGGCCCGGTTTTAGTACGAAAAAGTATGCCATCTGCTGTATTAGGAGGGAAAACCTGGCCGGTAGGATTTTCGCCGGATGCCGTGTATAACACTGAAGAAATTGAACTCATTGAATCGGACCGTTTGTACTTATTCAGTGATGGAATTTATGAGGTGGAGAATGGCGAAGAGGAGCTTTGGGGAAGAGCACGATTACAACAAAATTTTGAAAATACATATGATCTTTCAATGCCGGATAGTCTGAAAGCTATTATTGATTCCAGCCGGATGTGGCAAAGTAATGAACGTTTTGGAGATGACGTTGCCTTGATTGGTTTAGAACTGCTCAAGCACTCCAGGGGAAATCATGAAGCCTAAGTCATCTTCACGTCTTCTCCTCGTCGATGATGATGAGGTGAATCTCGACGTGTTAGTGGCGTGTTTAAAGGATGGCCCGTATGAACTCGTGCAGGCGCATGATGGTGAACAAGCCTTAGCACTTTTACGTCAAAATCCTAAAAATTTTGATGTGATGATTTTAGATCGGATGATGCCTGGAATGGGTGGGTTAGAGGTCATGGCTGAATTGCAGGCAGACCAACACTTTAAATGGATGCCGATTGTGATGCAGACCGCAGCGGCTTCGCCAAGAGAGATCTGCGAAGGAATGGAGGCAGGAGTCTTTTTTTACCTGACCAAACCCTTTGACGAACCCATTTTAAAACGCATTGTCAAAATGGCGGTGCAGGAAGGGTTGAAATGGCAAAGTCTGGCTCAAGCTTTGGAAGTCCAGGCCCATACGATTGGGTGTATGCAAAGTGGGCGGTTTCAGTTACGGACCATGACTGAGGCCAATGATCTAGCACTTCTCATTGCACAAGCCTGTCCTTATTCAGAAAAGGTGGCTTTCGGCCTCAATGAATTGTTCATGAATAGCGTTGAACATGGGAATTTGCAAATTGGCTACCATGAGAAAACCACTTTACAAGAAAATGATCAGTGGGAGGATGAAATTGCGCGACGGTTGGTTCTTCCGGAGTATGCCAATAAATTGGTGGAGGTCGAATTTGAGAGGAATAACGATTACATCCAGGTCATCGTCACGGATCAAGGGGAAGGCTTTGATTGGCGTGACCATGAACAGATCAAATCTGACCGACTTTTAGAAAGCCATGGGCGAGGAATTGCCATGGCGAAGTCAATTAGTTTTGATTATATGGAGTTTCAGGGGAAAGGCAATCAGGTCGTCTGTCGGGTTAATCTAAACAATTCACAAATCGCTCTGGCTCCGTTGCAAGAGAATCTAACGAGTCAAGAGACATAACGATAGTCTCTTTCGCGAAATTTCCAAAGTTCCAAATTTAGGGGCAAATAAATTAAGATGAAACATACCAGGAAAGGGCAACTCCATGAATATTATTAGTCAGGTGAAAGGGGACAGTATGACTTTGGTCCTTGATGGAAAAATGGATTTTAACATGAGAAAGACCTTTCAGAAGAGTATTGAACAGGCCAAATTATCAAAGCCGCATAAAATTGTTCTTGATGTATGCAAAGTGTCTTTCATTGATAGTGCGGGGCTAGGTCTGATTATGCTAGCAAACAAGACATTAAAGGAATCTGGGATTTCTTTATCCCTACTAGTAGCTGAAGGAGCCGTGATGAAGGTGTTAGTTTTAGCCAACATTGGGGAGACAATTCCGATTTCGAAGCCCAATCTCTAAGTAACTCTCCAAGTGCCAAGGTGCCCCTTCTCTCTTTAATGGGAAGAATTTGATCTCTGTGAGAAACAAATATTCCCAAAGCCACCTAGCCCGTCTTCCTATTTGAAAAAAAGACAATAGCAAAGAATTCATCCTCATCTAGATTCAGGGTAAATTTTCCGCAAAAGTCTGAACTTTTCAACCTCCTCCATTTTCAAGGTCAGGAGGTACGTTCAAATGTATCAAGTCCTTAATTGGGCATGAATGCATTCTTGGTGCTTTCCCAAAAACGGCTTTCTAGTAAGTTTTTTCGTATCCGTTTCCCTGTCATGGTGATCAATTTCATTTAAAGAGATTTGTAGAGGAAAGGAATTCCTATCCAAGGTTAGGGAAATTGATTTTTTATTTTTTTGTATTTTTAGGAAAAATTTTCCCACCATTGGTTAAGTCTGCAAATTCATAATCCGATAGAAATTTTATTCAAACCTTTTGGATTCTTCCTTGGTTATACAGGGTTACGTGTGAGTTGACCAGAAACTGAAATATGGCTGTCACCAGAGAAACGAGGGGCACATGAATGAAGAGGCTGTAAGCCCAATGCTTGGGGTGGACTCGATCTTAAAACCTATCGGAGACCTGACAATTTTTGAGGCGGCACAACTCCATGAGGATCTTTGTACGCTTCTTCAGCAGGAAGGGCCAGTCGAGTTGGATCTTTCTGAAGCGAATGGCATGGATTCATCATGCGTGCAGTTGATTGTTGCGGCTACGTGTTCTGGGCGTTTGACGCTTAAAGGGTATTCCACTCAAATGCGTGATCGTTTTGAACGGATTGGCTTTGCACAATTTCTTCCTGTCTTAGAGGGAAATACCTAGAATTGGTGGATGAAACAATTTGGTGGCTGAGATATTAACGAAGGAAGAGGTGGGTTGTGTCGATTGATTGGATAACGTGGGGCATATTCCTGATTGTGGGTGGTGCAAGTGGATATTACCTGGGAAATCACGGTTCACAATCAAGAATTGAAAACCTAGAAAAGCGTTTAAAAAAATCTGAAGAAGGTCAAGTGACCGCCCAGCAAAATTGGAAAGAGTTTTGTGGGTGTCTTGCGCCGGTTTTCCCAGTTTTTGTGGGTCAATTAAAGGCCGTGATTCAAGAAACGGAACAAGCCGCTTCAGGATTAATTCAGCGCTTTCAAAAGATTTCCCAACAAGCCAGAGAATCAGCCTTTGAAACCGAAACCATTCTTAACATGGGGGAATCGGGAGATACGGATGAAATGAGTGTGGAGAGAATTTTGAATGATACAAAGGACACCATGCAAATGTTTGTGGATCAAGTCACACAAACAGCCACGGTCACCGTTTCGACTGTTGGAGTCATGGAGGAGGCTGTGGATACCACCTCACGAATATCTGAGGTTGTAGAGGAGGTAGAATTTATTGCCGATCAAACTCGTTTGCTAGCCTTGAATGCTGCGATTGAAGCCGCACGTGCTGGTGAACATGGTCGCGGCTTTGCGGTGGTCGCCGATGAGGTGACCAAGTTAGCCAACCGTTCAGGGCAAGCAGCAGAACAAATTCGAGCCTTAGCCACGGCCGTGAAAGGGACGACGGAATCAGCCATGTCGGAAATACAAGTCTTGGCAGCTCTAGATTTGACCTCAACACTTGAAGCCCAACAAAACATAATGGCCATGACTGAAGTGATGGTTTCCAAAAATGCGGCGTTGAAGGAAAGTGTTGGGCAAAATTCAGGAAGGGCGAGAGAGCTGACTGAAGATATCGGGCAAATTGTGATGTCCATGCAGTTTCAGGACATTACCCGACAAAAATTAGAACACGTCTTTCAACCATTAGAGCGGATTCATGCCCCCTTGCAGGCCGTTGTCGAAGATACGGACGGTCCAGATCGTCTACCCGAAGTGATTGAAACCCTACGCAATCTTGAAGATAGCTATACGATGAAGTCTGAGCGCCTCACGATGGAAGCGGCTCGTTCTGGTGATGAATCTGTAGTTGTAGGAACAGGGGAATCCAATGATGGCGATAATATTACCTTGTTTTAAAAAAGTGGAGAGAAAAAAGAAGGAAATAAATTGAGGAAGAGACGTTAAAAGTAAATTCTTCCTGTGGGTATTCGTTTCATAGAGATTGAGGTATCGGAGGTGTCAACGGACAATGAAGACACAAGAAAGTCATAACCGAAAAAAAGAGAGGACAGATCATGGGTAAGACTGTATTGGTTGTTGATGATTCGGTTTCCATGCGGCAAATGGTGAGTTTTACGCTCAGCGGAGCAGGGTATGAGGTGGTAGAAGCCGGAGATGGGAAAGAAGCCGTCGATAAATTAAATGGGGGAACGAAGCCCAACCTGGTCATTACTGATCTTAACATGCCGAATATGGACGGTATTTCCTTGATTAAAGCCGTACGAGGTATGGCTGACCATAAATTTACTCCAATCCTGATGCTCACGACTGAGTCCTCCGAGGATAAGAAGAAAGAAGGACAGAGTGCTGGAGCAACTGGGTGGGTGGTGAAGCCATTTAACCCTGAACAAATGTTGTCCACGATTAAAAAAGTGCTGCCCGGCTGATTAATTATTCATTATATTTAATTTTTGACCCTTTACGAGGCAAAATATGGCTGTTGATCTATCTAGTTTCCAAGAGTCGTTTTTTACAGAATCTGCTGAACATGTGGAAACGATGGAATCAGGTCTTTTGGAATTAGAGCAAAGACCCCAAGACTTAGATTTGCTCAATCGCATTTTTCGGGCGGCACATTCGATTAAGGGTAATTCAGGGATGTTCAATTTTACCGCCATTGGTGGCCTTACTCATAAAATGGAAAATGTGTTGGATCTTCTGCGGAACGAGAAAATTCCTGTGACTCCGCATGTGATCGATGTTCTTCTTCGGGCTCTTGATGGACTAAAAGGTTTGCTGGAGGCCGCTCAAGGGGGTAGTGAGACTGATGTGATAGCTATTCAGAGTGTGGAAAAAGAACTCGAAGCTTGTCAGATAGAAAACCAGGAGAGTCGAGAGAACCAAGTAGGATCTGCTTCCCCACAACCAGTGCAATCTCAAAGGAAGTCGTGGCGGTTAATTACCATTGATTGGATTCCGTTACCTGAACTATTTCAACGAGGGTTAGACCCAGGGCAAATATTCAAAGAGCTTCATGAAATGGGCATGGTCAAAGCCTTGCAGGTTCGAACCAATCGAATTCCTTCACTGGAGGAAATGGATCCGGAACGTTGCTACCTCAGTTGGGCGATAGAATTAGAAACAGATGTTTCTGTGGGCCAAGTGGAAAGTGTATTTGAATTTGTTCAAGACGGAAGTGAATTAATTATTACTGATTGCGGATCCCAAAAGGGAGAGCCGTATAAACGTGTCGGAGAAATTCTTTTAGAAGAAGGCGTAGTGACTCCTGAGCAAATTTCTGAGAGTTTAGCCAAACAAAAGCCTTTGGGACAGATCTTGGTCGAAGAGAAAAAAGCCACGCCTGCGCAGGTGAGCATCGCTCTTCAAAAGCAACAGCAAATAAAAAAAGGGGAATCGGCTTCGATTCGCGTAGATACGGAAAAAATTGACAAATTGATTAACTTAGTTGGCGAGCTAGTTATTACGCAATCCATGATTACGGACCTTGGTGAAAAATTTACGATCAACCAATTGCCTGTGCTTCAAGAGCGAATTGTTCAATTAGAGCGCAATACTCGTGAGCTCCAAGAACGAGTGATGTCTATACGGATGATGCCAATTGGATCAGCTTTTCATCGTTTCCCTCGTTTGGTCAGAGATTTGTCAGGAAAAAGCGGCAAGCAGATTCAACTGGTCATGTCCGGAGAAGAAACCGAGTTGGACAAAACCCTCATTGAAGCCATTGGTGACCCATTGACGCACTTAGTGAGAAATTCGGCCGATCATGGGCTGGAAGGGCCGGAAGAACGAATGGCCAATGGAAAGTCCGAGCGAGGAACCATTCGTCTTCATGCCTATCATGATGGCGGGAATATTTGTATTGCCGTCGAGGACGATGGGAGAGGGCTGAATCGGGAGAAAATTGTGAGGAAGGCTGTTGAGCGAGGAATCATTGCCGATGGGTCTATGATGACAGATGAAGAGGTAAATCAGCTTATTTTTCGTGCTGGATTTTCTACGGCGGAGGCGATTACCGATGTATCGGGTCGTGGAGTCGGAATGGATGTGGTCAAACGGAATATTGAGGGTCTGGGAGGGACGGTCACGATTGAGAGTGTTGCGGGACAAGGTTCGAAGTTGACGCTGAAATTACCTCTGACCTTGGCCATCATTGATGGCATGACCGTTCGAGTGGGAGAAGACAATTATATAATTCCTCTTATTACCGTGACGGAATCTATTCGGCCAAAACCAAACGATTTGCAGCGCATTGTTGGTAAGGGAGAAGTCGTGAATTTGCGTGGGGAATGGGTGCCGATGGTCCGACTCTATGAGGCCTTTCATGTCAACCCGGACTATACGGATCCGGTGGAAGCTCTATTAGTGATTGTGGAGGCCGAAGGGCGGCGTGTTGCTCTCTTGGTGGATGAGCTAACGGGGCAACAACAAGTTGTTATCAAAACGCTAGAACAAAACTATCGTAAGGTCGAAGCTATCTCTGGGGCAACCATTTTAGGGGATGGGCAAGTGGCTCTGATTTTGGATGTGCCTGGTCTTGCGAAATTGGCACGTATCGGCCACACCACGGCAGCATAAAACCTGAAGTGGAAACGGAAGTAGGAAATAGTGAGGAGTTAAGTGTGAAAAATACAACTAAGCCAGTTGGGGGAAAGAGAAAAATGAGTGGGGAAAGATGGAATGAAAGAATGCTCTCTTTCTCCTGACTTTTCAGTGCGTACTCTTTACTGACGGAAATATTGATTAAGGAGAACAATTATGTCCACGGCAACCATTGAACCGACGCAACAACAAGACGTTCGGACAACTTTTTCTACTGACGACCAACAGTTTTTGACGTTTAATTTGGCCGAAGAATTTTATGGTGTCGATATTCTCAAGGTCCAAGAAATTAAGGGCTATACCAATGTGACGAAAATTCCAAACACGCCCGATTACTTGAAAGGTGTGTTGAATCTACGAGGGACTATTGTCCCGATTGTGGATTTGCGAATGAAATTTGGCATGGGGGTGACCGAACCCACCCCGTTTACTGTGGTGGTGGTCGTCAATGTCCGTAATCGAGTCATGGGGTTTCTGGTAGATGCTGTGTCGGATGTGTTGGATTTGAACGCAAAAGATATTCAGCCACCACCAGAACTTGGGAATACCGTCGACATTACGTTCGTAGCAGGAATTGGGAATTCGAATGATCACCTGGTCACACTCTTAGACATTGACCGAGTGCTCACGGAGGACGAAGTGAAAGTTGTGGACGAAATTCCTGCTGAGGTATCAACGGTAGAAGTTTCGTCATAGTCCGGGAAAGAATAGGACCAATAGAAATTGCTGCATCAAGTGTGTGTGAATCTAAATAGGGGTGTGTAGGGAGTGGATTGGTGACTGGAGCCTTCCAGGTCACAAGACGCGAGCACAAACTTTAATTTAAGGGAAATGATCGACATGAACAATGCGTTGAACAAATTTTTGAGTTGGGGAATTGCGGCAAAGTTAGTCACTTTATTCCTCATTTTTGGCGCGATCCCTATGGCTGCGGTTGGTCTAATTGCCTTTGGGGCGGCCGATGACATGAAAGAGAAGATTGGTGCTCGATTTATGTCTGAAGCCAAGAGCATAGCTGACAAAATTGATCGCAATCTTTTTGAACGCTATGGCGACGTCCAAGCCTTTGGCTATAACGATGCCATTACACGAACCTCCCAATGGTATGACGACACGGAATATAACGTGGTCAGTCAGGTGATGAATAAATATGTCAAAGCCTATGGGATTTATGATCTAGCACTCTTGGTCGATCCGGCTGGTGATTTGATTGCCGTCAATTTCCAAAATGCT
>JAJDBP010000022.1 GCA_029261295.1 Nitrospirales bacterium
GAAGGGAAGGAAGGGTTTGGGGGATCTCAGGCTCTTTACGACAATGTGTTTATCCCGCTGTTGACCGTCCACATCCTATTAGTTGTAATCGGGTTAATTATGGCCATTTATATGATGGTCTTGGGCTTTCGATCTCAGGCATTTACGGAAGGGCGGCGGGTTCTAAAAGATGCCCTCCTGGAGACTTCCGGGCGAAGAATTATGACGATTTTGGGAGGCATTACGTTGGTGGTCGCGTTCTTCTTTTTGTCCCGTGTGATGACGTCAGGGTTCTCCATGGGTAAGTTGAGTGTCTACATTGGCTTGGCGGTCATTATTGCGATGGTATTCGGGATTGAAATTTTGATTCAACGGATTTGGCCGAATGGGGCGCGTCGTCATCGGGTGTTAGGGAAATTTACCATGATGATCTATTGCGTGCTGTTTGTTACGGGAACCGTGACATACGGCATGTTATATATTCTCTATCCGGGGAAAATAGGATAACGGTATTCATGCAATGTTCCTGTTTGCAAGAATTTCGGGTAGTTGAAATTGAAGAGCAAGTGTCTGATGAGGTGTTTGCTAGATTCCGTTGTGATGCTTGTGACTGGGCCGTTGGCGCAGAAGGGCCACCCAAGGACCTTGACCCTCTTATGCTTTCAATTAAATGGACTGATGAGGCGCAGTATCATCTTTCCCGGTTACCACCGTATTTAGCTCCGTTAGTTCATGATGAAACGGAGACGTTTGCAAGGGATCAACGCCTTAAAATTATGACCCATTCTCGTTTGATTGCTGCCCGCAATAAAGGAATGGTGGAATGGAGTTCTGATGCGGAACGTCGTTTGGCCAATGTCCCTTCCGGTATCCGCACCATGGCAAAAGTTGAATTAGAACGTACCGCACTTGATCGCGGAATGTCCGAAGTGACCGTTGCCTTAATGGAAGAAGTCAAAACGCGTTATTTTGGTATGGCAACTGGACGTGGATAGACTATGAAAATTTCTAATTTCTGCTTCATGCCAGCCTAGCCAATTTTCCTGAATAACTCGACCCATGTTGCATCGACTATCTTTACGCGTTCTTCCTCAATTAAACCTCCTTGTCACGGACCAACCTGTTCGAAAACGCAAGAGATGGGTCATGTTGGCTCCAGGGCTCGTGGCCTTTGGGATTTACCGACTACTCAAAGATGTCCTGCCGTTATCTGACCCTTTAGTGTTGTTAGGGTTGAGTGGATGTGTCTCTGCACTTGCGGCAATTTGGGCATATCGACAAGGGCGTGGAATGACCCTTCAGGAATCATTTCGGGAAGATGGGTTTCAGAAGTGGGCGTGGGTGGTAGGTTGGATTGGGATCGTCTATGGCATGCAACTTTCCTTGTTGGTCTTAGCCATTCTTCAGGTGTTTGTCGGCTATGATTTTCTCCTCCATCCTGAAGGTCCGGCCATGATGGCGATGATTATCCCCTGCACCTCAGTGACTCGAGACGCTTTTGAGATTGGCCTGGTTCAAAACTTGGCACGGGGAGGAACGGTTGTTCCAACCTTTCCAAATGGCGAGGCATTACGAGAATGGATTCCTCAACAATGGCCTCAGGTCATGAAATGGGGTGGGGTGGCTATTTTAGGCAGCAGTATAAGTTCCTGGTTTATTTTTGCTGGAGGGCTTATTTCTTGGCAGCCGATATTACAATCAATTGTAGTTCCTGCTGTGGTGGCATCCATAAGTTTGTGGGCATTTTTTGCTGGAGAGACACTCTATAAGCAGGGAGCGAGTCACCAGAAGCTTCGAACATGGTGGTCCTATTTGTGGTTTTGGCTATGGCCAAGTTTGACGTTTTCTCTCACCTATTTTCTTGTGCTGATTGGGATGGCATCTTATGTATTTCGGATTGAAGCGATTTCGCAGGTAGGGTTTGTCACAATGGCTATCACGACCGGGATGGTGATGACCATGTATTCCCTCTACCTTGGATGGCGAAAATCCTATGAAGAGCAATTAGTCACGATTCCAGAAAATATTCAACGATGTCCATTTGTTATGGGAATGCTTCAGCAATCTAAAGCTTCTGAGCCAGTTCCTTCCTTGCTTCCCCATGGCGATTTGGTGAAATAATTCATGTTTATTCGTTGGTCTCTTCTCTCTCTTTTCTTGCTGGTTCTTTTTTCTTCTGGGCTATCCTGGGCTTCAGATTCTACTCATCAGAGTCCTGTGGAAAAAGCGCAGGATATGTTTTATCAAACCCCTGGGACTATTGATGGCCCCGCAGCCGCAGAAAGCCCTCGAAGCTATTCCACTATTCCCTTTGTAAACAATCGCGTAGTTGTGTGGTTTGTGACTCAACAACACACGTACTTCGGAGGGTTTGTGTTAGCCCTTCCATTATTTAGCCTTCTTCTTGAGTTTTTAGGAGTGACGCGGAAACAGGATATGGCTCGCCAACAATATGATGGATTAGCTCACGATATTTTACGAGTGGGGTTGTTGTCTCTTTCGATTACCGCCGTGTTGGGTTCGGTGATGCTGGCTCTCTTTATCGCGCTTTATCCGGGTTTCATGAATTATATGGGTTCGACCTTTAAATCGTTGATGCCGGTCTATGCTGGAGTGTTTGTGGCAGAGGCATTGTTACTTGCACTGTATTACTATACTTGGGAGCAATTAAGAGGGCCGTTTGCTAAATGGGGTCATATGACTATTGGGGTGTTAGTGAATGCGACTGGTGTGATTCTCTTAGTGTCTGCTAATGCCTGGGCTTCGTTTATGATGGCCCCTTCTGGTGTCGATGCTGATGGGCATTTCCTTGGGAACATGTGGCATTTATTGCATTCGCCTTTGTGGAACCCCCTCAACGCCCATCGTTTTTTAGCTGATATTATGTCTGGAGGTGCGGTCGTCGTGGCCTATGCGGCCTATCGATTTTTTATGGCAAAAACTGCAGAAGATCGCGCGTATTATGACTGGGTGGGCTATGTGTTTATGGTGGTGATGGTCTGTGCGTTGTTGCCCATGCCGATTGCGGGCTATTGGCTGATGCGAGCGGTCTTTGAATTCAGGCAGCAAATGGGCATCACCATGATGGGCGGGATGCTGTCGTGGTTGTTTGTTCTTCAGGCTATTACGGTTGGGGTCTTATTTTTAGGAATTAATTATTATATTTGGCAATCCTTGGCTCGCTTACAGGGAGGTGAACGCTTTCATCCCTTTTTTAAAGCCATTGTCTTTGCCCTGATGGCTTGTTTCATGGTGTGGTTCACTCCCCATACCATAGCGACGAGTGCAAGCGAAATGAAGGCAATGGGGGCGGCCCAGCATCCGGTTATCGGACAATTTGGGGTTATGTCTGCCAAAAACGGTGCAATTAATGTCATGATTTGTTTGACGGCTCTGAGTTTTATTCTGTATCGCCGTGCGAATAAAATTTCGACAGTTTCATGGGCATCATGGGGGAATATTCTTTTGGGCCTGTTGTTTGTCTCGGGGATTGGGACTATTGTGGGCATCGCTATTTATGGATTTTATATCCCGGCAAATGTGCGAGTGAGCCTCTCTGGCCCGCAAGGGGCCGCAACCGCCACGGTGGTGATTGGCGGGCTCCTTCTGAATTATTTGCTGCTGCGGGACTCAAAGGCCATTGGCCCGATTCGATGGGGACATATCACCCCGCGTGGCATGGTGGCGCTGCTTATTGTGGCGGCGGCTTTTTCTTGGGTGATGGGACTCATGGGATATATTCGGTCGGCTGGTCGATTGGAATGGCACGTCAATGAGTTGCTGCAAGATGAGTCTCCATGGGCGTTCACGCCTACAATCGGATTTGCGGCGAAGATGGTGACGATTAATATGCTTGCCTTTTGGTCAGCGGTGTTTTTCGTATTTTGGCTCAGCCAGTGGGATCATCGAGTGAGTGAGCAACGGACGGCTCAGTCTGTTCGGTCGACTCCGGTGGTTCAAGTCCTTTCACGAGAGGAATCAGTATGACTCTAGCATTGAATGAACAACGGCATCGTTTGCGTGAATCATGGATTCATATGTTGTGTATCTCCCTATCGTGCTTCGTGCTGATAGTGGGTATGAATGATGCTGGTCTTGTCTGGGCAGAAGAATCGGCAAGTCCTGATTCTTCAAAGGATTCCATCCTTATCGAAGATTTTGGAAATCCAGGTGAAAGAGGTTTTCCAAAAGGATGGGGAGCGCAACGGAGTGTCGTGACAGCTCATGAAACGTACATGATTCAAAAGGAAGAAGGGGTTTCTTTTCTCAGGGCTCAGAAAGCCAGTCAGCGTGTCTATACCAAACAGATGAAATGGGATCCCAAAACGCATCCGGTGTTGGTGTGGCGATGGCGGCTCCAGGCGGTTCCTGAGGGAGCAGAATTTATAGCGGCTGTTTACCCTTCTTTAGATACGGATATGATGTTTATTCCGGTGAATACCAAGTATGTCTGGAGTGCAACCTTACCTGTCGGATCAATTAAAGAAGGTGGAATGTTTAGTTCGACTGAAATTGTTATACGAAGTGGGCCAGAGCCTGTTGGAGAATGGGTGGAGGAACGCGTGAATGTCTATGAGGATTTTCTCAAGATCCATAATCATGAGCCGGCGGTCTTAGCTTGGGGAATCTCTCTGTTGGGAGGTTCTGCCGTAGAGATTGATTTTGGTTCGTTGCGAGTAGAGGTTCAGTAAGGTGACTCTGTCCGTATTTGAAAGAAACTGATGTCAGCCTCAAAAATATTTGATGTGATTCTTGGAGCGGTGGTATTAGGGACGGTTGGGGTCCTGACTGGATTGTCTATGGGTGTAGGATTTCTCCCGGCAGCTTTGTTGATCGGCATGTGCTTGGGAGCAGGGGTTGGGTTTTTTGGTGGGAGACGGTTTTTTTTCAGCATATTCGTGGGCACCATTTTCGGTGGATTATTAGGGTGGAATTTAGGTGGGGTTGATGCCATTTCCGTCGGGGCCTCTTCGGGTGCGGCAATGGGTGGTTTTTTGGGAATCTGGATTTCGATGTTGCTTGATCTTTTGCAGCAACGAAAAGAATCTTTGCCGACGACGCCTGCTGAATCATCAACGAATCATCAATGAACACATGTCTTGGGTCTTACAAGTGTTTTTTTGAATCTCATAAAGGGATAAGGTAGCCCGATGGAGAATAATAAAGTCCTCATTGGTTCGATTATTTTTGTCTTTGGGTCGTTTATTGGGATGATGGTGCTGTTTGTGTATGAGACTTCTAAAAGTAAACGTGAGATGGAAGCCTTAATGGTAGGGCAACCCGCCAAGGCGCGTATTCTTCAGCCCATGCCTACTCAAGATTTTTCAATGTATAAAACATTGGTTGGGGATGATAACCGAGAGATGATAGAGATTCCTGAAGGGCCTTTTACTATGGGGGTAAGCGATGGGGATCCAGATGAGGGACCGGCTCATCCTGTTTATCTTCAAACTTTTTATATGGATCTGAAAGAAGTGACTCAAGCGGATTATGAGCGATATGTGAAAATGACCAAACGGGAAAAGCCCAAAGTGCCTGTGTTCGAAGATAAGATCGAAAAACTCATCAGTCCAGATTTCCCCGTAGTGGGGCTCACGTGGAATGATGCCTTTGGCTATTGTCGTTGGGCAAGTAAGCGGCTGCCCACGGAAGCCGAATGGGAAAAAGCTGCCAGGGGTGAAGGCAAGCGGCGATATCCTTGGGGAAATACCTTTGAGTATACGTTTGCAAATGTCGATGGCTCGGATGATGGGTTTCAATACTTAGCGCCGGTAGGATCGTTTGAAGTGGGCCGGAGTCCTTTTGGGTTGTATGATGCTACGGGCAATGTAGCTGAATGGGTAATGGATGATTATGCGGCTAATTATTATCAGGAAGCCCCGTACCGCGATCCTCCAGGTCCCAAAACAGATAATGTCTTTAAAGTGATTCGTGGTGGGTCATGGCGTGAGTCTCGGTTGGGTGCCCGAGTCACCAAGAGGTTTTCAGCCAAGATGTGGCGAACTGATGCGACCGTTGGGTTTCGCTGTGCAAAAGATCCTCCAACTGGAAATGCTCCTTCGGCTTAGGTAAGGCCATTTGCCTTACCTCTTAATTGTTATTTCTCCAAAAGGGTTTCTCGCAATATGGATACCCGCTTTAAAGTCGTCTTTCTCATTGCCGTGTTGGTAATGTGCAGCTTACCTATTATGGGAATTTTCAAAGGCCCACCTCTTCCAATCGAAGATCCTGATTCCTCATTGACTCCCGCAAAAACAAAAACCGCCTCAATGCAAAAAAACATCAAGCTTTCAGAAGAAACGATGGTCGAGATTCCAGCTGGGGAATTTATTCTTGGGAGCAATAAAGGTGGTTACAATGAAAAGCCTCAACATACTTCAGATTTAGAGTCTTACTGGATCGATCAATACGAAGTCACGTACCAACAGTATATGGTATTTGTTGAAGTCACCGGGCATCGGCAGCCTGGCCCACCATCCCGTTATGCCAGGAAGCTAGAAGCTCTTCGCGGCATGAATCAGCCGGTCACTTACGTATCCTGGGGTGATGCCGTAGCCTATTGCGAATGGAAAGATAAGCGACTTCCTACTGAGCGAGAATGGGAAAAAGCGATCCGCGGTTCAGATGGTCGAACCTGGCCTTGGGGGGAAGGTCGAGAGGGGTTTCCAGCAAACTTTGA
Organism: Nitrospirales bacterium; assembly: GCA_029261295.1. Classification (GTDB taxonomy): domain Bacteria; phylum Nitrospirota; class Nitrospiria; order Nitrospirales; family UBA8639; genus Nitrospira_E. The sequence goes on from JAJDBP010000022.1 coordinate 6,659, forward strand.
CGGGGCAGGCGATGGCTATGAGGTCACCGCACCTGTGGGAAGTTTCTCGAAAGATCAAAGTATGTATGGAGTGTATGATGGGGCAGGAAATGTTATGGAGTGGGTGGATGATTGGTACGTAGAAGATGTCTACAGTAGGGCCGTGAAACCAAACGTCGCACGCTCTCAACCAGTTTCAACATATAAAACCATGCGGGGTGGAGGGTATACGAGTCAGGGAGCCGACTTACGTATTACCAATCGAAGTTTTATTGTTCCTGATTTTCGAGACGAAACGATTGGGTTTCGGTGTGCTAAGTCAGCGAAGGGCAAGCAGAGGACAAATGATTCTCATAAATCATTGAGAGTTATCCAAGAAAATCAAAGTAGTAAAGGATGAGAAATACGGCCAGGAGAATATTGACAACCATTCCGGCCAAAACTATAATGTCGAACACTTTTGCATTGCTACGCATGGGCTTGTCCTCTTTTATTCGGAAACGATAATTGTTGAAATACCATGAAATTTAAGAAACTGTCAATGAAATAATTTAGGTGTATTTATCTAAATGTAAATATGTACTAACCAAGGGGTGGTGAACAATGGCTGAAGCGGGACCAATTCGAGAATCGACGAGAATAGAGACCCAAGTGGGGAAAGCAATTTTTTATGCCACATGTGCTATAAGCATGTGGTTTTTTTATTGGTTTGCTGGCATTCAATGCCCCTGCTGACCTCATGCCGTCTTACAAAGAAAACCCAATTAAATTCTCTATAAGCTAAGGAGGCGTAAGATGACAGCTGTCTATGTCATAGTTTCCGTTTTGATTTGTTTTGGATATTTTCAGTTTTTAGATTGGATTCTCATGGATTCCCAGGGGTTAGACTATTTTTATATGTTCAGGTAGGAAAACCGTAAAAACTTAGTTGACAAAAAATGAGATTGATTAATGAGTAATTTTGAGTTTGGTTATACAAACAACACGTTTTCAAAGGAGGTAGGTCCATGGGTCGCCTGTTAATCCCACTGACCCGAAGTAAGAAGAGGTTTTTTGCTGCCACAGCATTGTTCGTGGCCGGGGTGTTTCTGACGCTCCCCATAATTTTGTCGGTCACCGCCTTGGCTGGTGGAGGAGGAGGTTCTGCTGGTGGCCCTCCCCCAGAAGTTTTAGCGGCGCAAAAAGCTGCTGCAGCTGAGAAGGCGGCTTCAGGTGAAGGTGTAGAGGGTGATGAAGCAAAAATTGAGACGGGCCGAGACGTGTATTACAAGACAGAAGGCCCAGCAATTGGAATGCCTGCACCCGTTACAGCGGATAATGAAACTTTTTATCCTCGCTATAACTTTGAGAGCAGGGTGCTTCTCTGGGTTGCCAACCAACAACATCTTTATTACGGAAGTTTTGTGTTGGCAGTGCCTATCTTTTGTATGTGTATCGAGTTCGCCGGAATGATCAGTAAAGATAAAGCCATGGCTAAAAAGTATGATCAGTTAGCTTATGATTTTATCCGGATCAGCTTGACGGCCTATTCGTTGACGGCCATTCTTGGTGGTATTCTGATCTTTACCTTTCTGACCCTCTATCCAGCATTTTTTGGATATTTGTCGGGTATTTTCCGCCCAGTCATGCACATTTATGCGTTGACCTTCGTTGCGGAAAGTGGAGTCCTCTATATCTATTACTATGGCTGGGACAAAATGAGGGAAGGCGTGCTGAAGTGGGTTCATCTGAGCATGTGTGTCATTCTAAATGTTATCGGAACCGTGCTGATGTTCTTGGCCAATTCATGGATTGCGTTCATGATGTCCCCTGCTGGGGTTGATGAACAGGGACGCTATTTGGGGAACATTTGGCATGTGTTGCATACCGCTCTTTGGAATCCATTGAATGTCCATAGAATCCTGGGAAATATGGCATTCGGTGGTGGTGTGGTTGCAGCCTATGCAGCATATCGATTCCTTTCTTCAAAAACAGATGAAGAGCGTGCTCATTACGATTGGATGGGATATATCGCGATGAGTTTGGGTGTGGCATTCCTTATACCGTTGCCATTTGCCGGGTATTGGCTTATGCGTGAGGTGTATGCCTATAGACAACAAATGGGAATCACCCTCATGGGTGGATTGTTAGCGTGGTTGTTTATTATTCAGGCCACGATGATTGGAATTCTGTTCCTCACCACAAATTACTATTTGTGGCAAGCTCTAGGACGGATGACTGGAGGAGAAAGATTTCAAAAGTATATTAAGTATCTCGTGTTTATATTGGTCGTTGGGCTCCTGGTCTTTATTACGCCGCACACGATTGTCATGTCGCCGGCAGAGTTAAAGGCTATGGGGGGGCAGCAGCATCCTGTGCTGGGTAACTATGGGGTGATGTCTGCTAAGAATGGTGGAATTAATGCCATTATTATGACGACAATTCTCAGTTTTATTTGGTATCAACGTGGGAATAAGGTTCCAACGGTCAGTTGGTCAAAATTCGGGAATATTTTTATGGGGTGTTTCTTTGTCATTGCTCAGCTAAATAATATTTGGCTGGCATGTTATGGGTATTTCATCCCGGCAAACGTGCGAATTGGGTTGTCTGTGCCTCAGGTGGCCGGAACCTTGTCCTGTCTGCTACTTATGACTCCACTAAATTTGGCCATGCTGAAGGGTGGAAGAGAGCTCGGTCCTATTAAATGGGGTCAAATTCCTCCACGTTCGCAATATGCGATTATCATGTTGGCCACAGCTTTCACGTGGATGATGGGTTTGATGGGTTATATCCGTTCGTCGGTGAGATTGTTCTGGCATGTTAACGAAGTGATGCGAGACAACTCTCCATGGGCCTATACCCATACCATTGGGTTCGCCGCTAATGTTATTTCCTTTAATGTGCTATTTTTCTGGATCAGTATCATGTTTGTATTCTGGCTCGGAACTCTAGGTGCCAAGAAGGTAGTGATAAAAGGACCGGCTTCGCAACCGGTTCCTGGTGGGGCAACTCCTCAACCAGCAACTAGTCATTAAAGAAAAAAGGTTTTAACCAATAATTATATGACCACCCCTGGTGGCCAATGTTGGAGGAGTGAACTGTGGTTGAATTAATAGGCAGAGCATGGGATTTAGGTTGGCCAATAATGGTGATGCTTGTCGGCCTTCTGATTTACTTTCAAGCAACAATTAAGGATCCGGCACATAAGAAACGGGCAACGTTCCAAACAATGATTGGGATTTTGTGCATGTTTTTAGTGCTGATTGCTGTTTCAAATTACACCCATAATTTTAATGCCGACACCGGGATGCTTCCAGTTTCTTTGGTTATGATTACCAGCATGGCATTTATTATGGGTCTGTATTTCCCCAATATTAGTGCCTTGATGAAAATTGGGGGATTTATGTTTTTCGTAGCATCTGCTCTGTCAGGTTACGGAAATTGGCTTCCTCAAGTTGAGGGCGGGTTCCCTCCACCTGTTGTGAAGTTAGACTTCCAAAGTATGTCACCTCAGCAATTAGGTGATGAGGGAGAAAAGATCATTTTTGGTGGAATCGGTCAAAGTAAAACTCAGGGAGCGATAGGGAAAGGGCAATGTCCCTTATGCCACGGTTTTCAAAAGGGTTTCCTGAGTGAAAGAGCGCCGAACCTTTTTGGAATTCCTGCTCGGGCCTCCGAGCAGCTAAAAGCTCCGACTTACCATATGAATGATGCAGCGGCTAGAAATACGGAACAAAAGGAAGCCTTCGAGGGATCAGGGACCGCAACAAATGGCCAGGAGTACATTGCGGAGTCTCATGCTTGCCCCAGTTGTTTTGTCGTTCCAGGTTTTGGGGTGAAGGGATCAAATGATACGATCAGTCCTATGCCAAGAATTCACAAGCCACCGATTTCTCTTCAACTGGGTGAATTGGCTGCGGTTGATACATGGATGTACACACGGGAAGGGGCGGAGTCTCCTGGCTATGATGCCATTGTTGCTTCCTACGAAAAGTTTATTCCTGAAGCTGATCGCCCAAAAGCGAGTGAAGGTGATGAAGGAGAAGGAAAGGGAGGCAACATGCTGGTGGATGGAACCGAATCCCATGATGACCTCTTTATGGGAGCTGGCTGTCCAGCCTGTCATACCATTCCTGGGATCGAAGGTGCGACTGGAAAGGTTGGTCCTGAGCTTTGGGAAGGAACAAATGCTCCTAAGCGAATGAAAGATGCTGGATATGCGGGGAAAGCTAAGACCACAAAAGAATATATTACTGAATCGATTTTAAACCCAAGTGCATATGTGGTTACCGATTACCCTGATAACCAAATGCCAAAAGACTTTGGCTTAAAGTTGACGGGTGGCGCGCTGAGTAAAATTGTCGATTATTTAGCTGCCTTGGAAGAGGGTAAGCCCTTACCCGTTAAAGAATAGTATTTGATCTACAGGTGTAAACCTCGAATATAGGAGTACGGAAGAATGACTTGGCTAAAATTAGTAGAGGGCTACATGCCGATGCAGATGATTATGGAGTTGGCCATCTGCATTCTGTTCTTTTCGATCTGCAATTACCTGCTTAAACGGGCAGGCATCGGAGTCCCTAAATTTTGGGCGGGGATCCTCGTCTGGTCCTTCATCAATTTGTTTTACTTGAAGTATCGGATCTACCCTCCCATTCCTTTTAGCGTTCGTGCAATTTATG
>JAJDBP010000023.1 GCA_029261295.1 Nitrospirales bacterium
AGACTATGAGTTTGATAGGCTGGGTGTGGAAGGGCTGTAAGGCCTGAAGCTAACCAGTACTAATCGGCCGTGAGACTTAACAACATTTGTTCTTGATAGACATGGTCTTGAAGAATTAAAAAGTAGGGGTAGAAGCAATTAATTTTTCCTGCTTTTTATGATCTTGCCATAAATGAAATTCTCGGTGACCATACCGGAGGGGTCCCACCCGTACCCATTTCGAACACGGAAGTTAAGCCCTCCAGGGCCGATGATACTGCACTCGTAAGGGTGTGGGAAAGTAGGTCGTTGCCGAGTTGTTTTTAGAAAGAGCTCAGAGATTTTTTAATCTCTGGGCTTTTTCTATTTCATCTACTTTAAACGTATTTTTAGGCAGAAGATTGAGCATAGGCTGCATGGGGTCGATGAAGAGCACTATACAGGGATTCAAATGTTGAAATTGTTTCAGGAATTTTTCCTCGTATAAGTTCATTACGGACTGAGCTTAAAGGGCTAACTAGGCAAAATGTTCCTCCGTGGTCTTGGAAAAACTCTTGAGCGAAATGCAAGAGATGTACAACCTTAGGATCTAAGTAAAAAACTGGTGATAGATTTAAAACAATGTTCTTTAACCCATGTCCCTGGAGCTGTTCGAGAGTTTGGATGAAGTGGTTGGTGTCTTCCTCATCAAATCGACCGAAACATTCAACAATAGTGGTTCCATTCCGTTCTCTTTGTTCACAATACATGTGTAATACCTGTGTGGAAGATAGATAGAGTTCTTTTATAATTTTTCGGTAAATTAATAAAAAAATAAAGATTATTTAATAAAATTTTCTTTAAAATATTGGCGTCAAATATTTTGAACCAGAAAATTGAAATCATTCTTATAATTTAATTGTAAAGTGTTTCTTCATTGGGAGGATTCTTTAGGTGAGAACAACAAAATCCCATTCATTGTTTAAAATCGCTCAGGTGGCTATTCCTGGAGGGGTGAATAGCCCAGTTAGAGCATTTCGCTCAGTAGGTGGAGACCCCATTTTTATCAAAACAGCGAAGGGAGCACAAATAGAGGATGTCGATGGAAACTCATTCATTGATTATGTCCTCTCCTGGGGACCGATGATTCTAGGACATGCCCATCCAAATGTGTTAAAGGCGATCATCAAGGCCGCCAAGAAAGGGACGAGTTATGGCGCTCCCTGCCAAGCGGAAACCGAATTGGCCAGATTAATTGTTCAAGCAGTTCCCTCTATTGATCAAGTGCGTCTAGTCAACTCAGGCACAGAAGCCGTCATGAGTGCCATTCGTGTTGCCAGGGCCTATACCAAAAGAGACAGTATTCTGAAATTTGACGGATGTTACCATGGTCATGCAGATCATTTACTCGTCAAAGCAGGGTCGGGAATCGCAACATTGGGTATTCCTGATACGCCTGGAGTCCCAAATGCTTTTGCGCGCCAAACGTTGACTGCACCATTTAACGACATTAAGGCCACGGAAAAACTTATTCACAAACATGCTCAGAATTTAGCTGCCATTATTGTAGAGCCAGTGGCAGGGAATATGGGGGTCGTCCCTCCGTTAAATGAATTTCTACCGTGGTTGCGAAGGATTACTCAGAAATATGAAATTGTACTAATTTTTGATGAAGTGATAACTGGATTTCGAGTTAATTTCGGCGGGGCTCAAGCTCGTTATAAAGTCGTACCAGATATGACCTGTTTAGGGAAAATAATTGGTGGAGGATTACCTATTGGAGCCTATGGAGGTCGTAGGGACATAATGCAAATGATTGCTCCAGCTGGCCCTGTTTATCAAGCTGGCACCCTTTCCGGAAACCCAGTGGCCGTAGCTGCCGGTTTAGAAACATTGCGACAATTAAAAACCCCTGGGGTGTACAAAGAATTGGAAAGAAAATCACAAATGATAGCGGAAGGGCTAGGCGAAGCCGCTAGGCAGGCCAAAATTCCTTACTACCAGACTCGCGTTGGGTCGATGCTAGGAGGATTTTTTACGGAGAGTCCGGTCAACGACTTTGCAAGTGCAAAAAAATCAGATACAGCTAGATACGCCAAGTTTTTCCATGGCATGCTAAAAAAAGGAGTGTATTTAGCCCCCTCGCAGTTTGAGGCCATGTTGCTGTCCACCGCACATTCAGATGCAAAGATAAAACATACAATATCGGTTGCTCAACAAGTTTTTAAGATAATTAAAGGATAGGAGTGCGTCTTTTCGTCAATAGATTCTTTCTGACGAATGGTTCCACCTAAGTTTTTTGAGAGTAAAATTACTCAAGAAAAATACATATTAAACGCATTGAACTTTTTGGTTCTATCCTAGAGTTATTCCTAATAAACAAAATCGATTCCCGGTTAATACAATAAATATTTGTTCCCCTTTTAGAAGGTAAGGAAAGGCAAGCAGCGAAAAAAAATGAGCTTTTCTAAAGGAGATGCTTGATAAAACTTTCACTTATTTTTGGGTTTTTTTGATTATTGTTTTGACTTCTCAAGCTAATGCAGATTTTTTTGATAGGTAGGGGGAAATGGTGGTCCGATTAACAGATCGAGCTGAGCAAAAAGCAGAAGATCGTTTGAATGAAAGAGCCGAGGAAGCTGTGGATTCTACGTTTGAAAGCACAGATGAAGCCGTTGATTGTGCCTTAACGGAAAAGGGTGTACGCAGAAGAAAGAAACCAAAAAACCAAAAGTTTACCCTGTTGTGAACACCGGCAGTTCTTCCGCATCTATGAAATGCGTCATTACAGATGTAACATGTTTTAAGGAAGCCAAATCCCTGGAGAAACAAATTGAAATAGTAGACGACGAAGATCTTGATAAACTCCGTTGTACTGTTACTGATATTGTATTTCTGCAGAAGGCGAAGCAGCTAGATAAGCAAGTAGAAACTATTGATTAAGTTTACCGAAAAAGCAGATGGAGGAAAAGAAGAAAGAAATAGTAGAAATAAATTGGTTTACTGACTCAAGGCCTTAGTAAAACTAAAAAAGTAGGACTTATTCGGTTGTTTCCTGCGATACTTTAAAACCTTCAAGTGAATCAAATCTTCTAAGAATCTAGTCATCATCATCGTCGTCATCTTCGTCCTCGGCATCCATGGCCGCCTGCCGCATTTGTTCTTCCATTGCGTTGTGGATGAGCATACGCATGAACATTGAAATGACTGAGCCTTTTTCCAGGGTACCTCCAGGAGGTACGGCAATTTTCCCTTCCTCGACCATTTTATCCAGCCATTTTTTTTGATCCGGTGCAACGTGGATTTTAATTTCAATTAACGGTACTTTGCCAAACATATCCATAAAAACGGTCTCCTGTTATTCAATGGGGATGAAATGAATAGATGAAAAAGCTGTTCGATAACACCACGTGCTCTTTGTGTTTGTCAATGAAAGGTAATGGAATATTCTTTTGAGGAGAGAAGCCTAGAGAGAAGGAAAAAATCTTAAGAGAATTATTCCAGGCCAAGGACATTTCCCATGGAGTATAGGCCAGGGGGTTGCTGGACAACCCATTGTGCGGCGCGGAGGGCGCCACGGGCGAAGGTGTCGCGGGTATGAGCCCGATGAGTAATTTCAATCCGTTCACCAGGACCACCGAACAGAATAGTGTGATCTCCCACAATATCCCCGGCCCGGATCGTTTGCATGCCGATTTCACGGGTTTTGCGTTCTCCGGTGATGCCATGCCGGGCATAGACCCCGACTTCTTGTAAATCCCATTCCATTCCATCCGCTAAGGTTTCGGCCAGTTTGAGGGCGGTTCCACTCGGCGCATCTTTTTTCTTGTTGTGATGGGCTTCAATCACTTCGATGTTGTAAGTCTCGCCAAGAGATTTGGCGATTTTTCCAATCGTATTGACCAGGACATTAATGCCAATACTCATGTTTGGTGAAAACACACAAGGAACTTTCATTGCCAAGGCCTTGAGCTGGGACAGTTCTTTCTCGGAAAACCCTGTCGTCCCAATCACCATGGCTTTTGAAGTGTTGACGACTTGTTCAAGATTTGCCAAGCATGAGGCTGGGCCAGTGAAGTCAATCACCACGTCACTTTGAAGAAGACATGTATGAAGGTTGTCGCTGAGGAGAATTCCTACTTTTCCGATTTGGGCGATTTCCCCTGCGTCCTTCCCAAGTGCTTGGTGTTCCTTCATTTCGATGGCGCCGGTTAACGACAGGCCATCAGTTTCTTGCGTTAAGGCGGTAAGCCGCATGCCCATTCGACCTGCAGCGCCGGTAATGATCGTTCGTACCATTGCCTTACAAGACTCCAGCCTGTTGCAAGGCTTCTTGGAGTTGAGGTCTGTATTCATTAGCGAGGGGAGTGAGAGGGAGGCGGACTTCATCGGACATTTTACCCATCATGGCTAATGCGGCTTTGACGGGAATGGGGTTCGTTTCTAAGAACAGGGCACTGAACAAAGGCGTTAATTTGAAATGGAAGGTTCGGGCTTGTTCGTAGTCACCTTTGAGAGCGGCTGAGACCATATGGGCCATATCAGTCGGGGCCACATTGGCAGTAACCGTTATGACGCCTTTTCCCCCAAGGGCCATCATGGGAAGTGTCAAGGGATCGTCTCCAGATAGGATAAGGAAGTCTGGTTTTGAAGAATGAATAATTTCAGAAACCTGTTGGAGTGATCCGCTGCCCTCTTTAATCCCGACAATCGAAGGATGGTGAGAAAGGCGCGCTGTTGTCGCTGCCTGCATATTTATTCCGGTACGACCTGGAATATTATAGAGGATTTGTGGCAAATCAACGGCCTTGGCCACCGCTTCAAAATGTTGAAACAGACCTTCTTGTGTGGGTTTATTGTAATACGGCGTTATGAGTAGCGCTCCGTCTGCTCCCACAGTTTTGGCATGTTTGGTAAACATGATAGCTTCGTCAGTGGAGTTTGAGCCGGTACCTGCAATGACGGGGATCCGTTTATTTGCGGCCTCAACGGTGAAAGCTACTACCCGTTCATGTTCTTTCGGTGTGAGCGTGGCGGATTCACCTGTTGTTCCACAGGGAACGATACCATGAGTTCCTTTCGAAATATGGAATTCGATGAGGTCTCCCATAGCTTTTTCATCGAATGCCCCGTTGGAAAGAGGCGTCACAATGGCAACGAATGAACCAGAAAACATGGGTTTAGGGTATCCTCAGGTAAATACTTCCGGAATTGATTCTCCACGAATCAAATCCTCGTAGGTTTCTCGTTCTCGAATTACCATGATCTTGTCATCTTTGATTAACACTTCAGGTGTTTTGGGTCGAGAATTATAATTTGAGGCCATAGTGAATCCGTAAGCCCCAGCGCTCATAACAGCCAATAAATCTCCAGGCTGTGGTTGTGGCATTTTTCGTTCTTTTGCCAAGAAATCACCTGACTCACATATTGGCCCTACCACATCCACGATATTGACCGGAGCAGATTCATTCTTGAGTAATGGCTGGATATCATGATGCGCTTCATACAGGCTGGGTCGGAGTAAATCGTTCATCGCGGCATCAACAATAACAAAGTGTTTATCCGCCCCCTCTTTGTTGTAAAGCACTTTTGTCACAAGAATCCCTGCGTTTCCCACAATTGATCGTCCTGGTTCCATAATAATTTGGCAATCAGTGGTTTGAAGCAGTGGGGAAATGGCAGCAGCTAATTCTTTTGGGTGAGGGGGAATTTCATCAGAATAGGTAATGCCGAGACCTCCACCAATATTCATATAGCGAATATTCACACCTTGAACGTGCAGAGTCTGAATGAGACTCAATACTTTTTTAATGGCGTCGACAAATGGAGTGACTTGGGTTAATTGCGATCCGATATGACAATGTACGCCCACGACCTCGATATGGGGAAGTTGATTTGCAAGCTCGAATTCTTTAAGGGCTTGATCTGCGGCAATGCCAAATTTGCTTTTTTTCAATCCCGTAGAAATATACGGATGAGTCTGCGGGTCGATATCAGGATTGATGCGCAGGGCCACCCGTGCTTGGACGCTCATAGTTTTCGCCACTTCATTGATTTGCTGCAGTTCTTCTGGCGATTCAACGTTGAACATGAGGATGTCAGATTTCAAGGCATAGAGAATTTCCTCGGAAGATTTCCCCACTCCAGCAAAGACCATTTTGTTCGAAGGGATACCAGCTTTTAAGGCCCTAAACAATTCACCACCTGATACAATATCCGCCCCGCTACCTTCTTTAGCTAAGAGTCGCAGGACGCCGATATTGGAATTAGCTTTCATGGCATAGGCCACAATGTGGGGAATGTCTTGAAATGCGTCATTAAAGGCATGAAAACTGTTCTGGATAGTACGATGGCTATAGATATAGCAGGGTGTACCGACCTGCTTTACAATTTGTTGAAGAGAAACTTCTTCACAAAAAAGTTCATTGCCCCTGTAATGAAAATCATGCATGGTTCAGACTCTCTATAAAAATATCCTCATCACTCAAATGGTGAGTTTCGCTATCTGATAAAAAGATGATTGTACCGTGTTGGTCCTAGTGTGAACAAATGTTAGTTGATTGGTGGAGGGTCTTATCGTTTTCCTATGGGATAGAAAGCTGGCAGTTCTACCCCTTCCTCTTTATCCGAAATGGCACCATTTTCTGATGGGGTTCCCTCTTTTTGAGCATTTTCTTTTTGTTGCCTGCGCACCTTCGCTTCGATCCCTACATCCTCTGGCGGAATGGGCGATCCTACTGCTCCACATCCCATAACAAATGGAAAAAAGATTAACAGGGTCAAAAATTTAAAGAGCCAGGCATTCATGTTTGCTACTTTTTCTTTCGGGAATCTTTGGGTTTGGACTTCAGTGCCACTTTCCACGACTTGATTTGTGCCGCGACTTGGCCTGAGGCTGTTCCTCCAATCACATTCTTTTGATTAATAGCTGCTCTAGGTGTGAGGACGCCAAAAGCATTTTTGTCAAAAGAAGAGGAAGCCGAGAACAAGTCCTGTTGCGTGAGATTTAGTAGATCTTTGCCTTTGGCCAAACATTCCCCAACCAAATTTCCGACAATATGATGTGATTCTCGAAAGGGGACTCCCTTTTTTACGAGATAATCTGCAAGCTCGGTCGCAAGGAGAAAGCCTTCGGAAACAGCTTTGTTCATAGGTTCGGGGCGTACGGTAACCTGTGCTAGGAGTTCCGCATAAATTTTGACCGATGTGGTGACAGTATCAATGGAGTCAAACAATGGTTCTTTGTCTTCTTGAAGGTCACGATTATAGCTGAGGGGAAGGCCCTTGACGGTGGTTAAGAGGCTAAATAGATGTCCGAAGACACGTCCAGTTTTCCCTCGAATAAGTTCAGGAATATCAGGATTTTTTTTCTGAGGCATCATACTACTGCCAGTACAAAATCCATCGGGTAGTTCAATAAACTGAAATTCCTGGGAAGACCACAAGATCAGTTCTTCACTCAAACGTGAGAGATGCATCATGAGGATGGAGCATCCACTCAGGACTTCGATGACATAATCACGGTCCGAGACGGCATCTAAGCTATTTTGGGTAATTTTGGGGAATTTCAGTAAGGTGGCCGTATAGTAACGATCAACGGGGTAATTCGTTCCAGCCAGTGCTCCAGACCCTAATGGGAGAACATTAATTCTGTCTAAAGCATCATTGAGTCGGCCCTTGTCTCGTTCCACCATTTCAACATAGGCCAAAGCGTGATGAGCAAATAATACCGGTTGAGCTCGTTGAAGATGTGTATACCCTGGCATCATTACGCTTTGGTATCGTTCAGCGAGGGTCACTAAGGATTGTTGCAGTTTCTTGAGGTCCCCCTGGAGATGTTGGATGGCATCTCTGAGGAAGAGCCGAAGATCAAGAGTAATTTGGTCATTTCGGCTTCTACCAGTGTGTAGTTTTCCACCAAGCGGTCCAATAAGTTTTATGAGCCGTCTTTCGATGCTCATATGAACGTCTTCATCTTCGACGTTCCATTGGTGTGTGCCGGCCTGAATCTCTTCTCGAATTCGGTGAAGCCCTTTTATAATTTTCTGACTTTCAGTTGCAGACAGCACTTTGGCTCGCCGTAAAGTTTTGCAATGAGCCACACTGCCTTCAATGTCGTATTCGAAGAGACGACAATCAAATCCAATAGACGACGTAAATGATTCAACCAAAACATCTGTCTTTCCCTGAAATCGTCCTCCCCAGGGTTTGGCCTTTCCGGAATTTTTAGAGCCCTGGTATTGTGACCGAGTTTGGGGGCTGCTTGGTAATTTTGTTCTGGAAGTCTTCATCGAAGGGATTTGTTTCGCGTTGGTGAGGATGAAGTTACCACTTTGTTTTATTCACTGATGTTTGAGTGGATAACCGCAAGGCATTGAGTCTGATAAAGCCTCCAGCATCTTGTTGATCGTACCCTGAACCTTCGTCAAATGTTGCCAGGTGTTGTTGGTAAAGTGAACGGTTGGATTTCCGACCGGTCACGGTGCAATTACCTTTATAGAGTTGGAGGCGAACGGTTCCCGTCACATCCTTTTGTGCTTGGTCAAAGGCTGCTTGTAGCATCATTCGTTCAGGAGAAAACCAAAAGCCATTATAGATGATTTCTGCATAGCGAGGCATAAGGCTATCTCGAAGGTGAACAACTTCTCGATCGAGAGTGAGTGACTCCAAGGCACGTCGAGCAATATGAAGGATTGTTCCTCCTGGAGTTTCGTACACGCCCCGTGATTTGAGGCCCACAAATCTATTCTCTACCAAATCAACTCGACCGATCCCATGCTTCCCTCCTAGTTGGTTGAGCTTATGTAATAAGGCTGCGGGGCTCAATGGCTTTTCGTTTATGGCGATGGGGTTGCCATTTTTGAACTGAACCGTGAGTCTCAGAGGAGTTGAGGGCGCATCTTGAGGGTCGGTAGTCATTTGAAACATCTCTTTTGGAGGAGATGTCCAGGGGTCCTCTAATACTCCTCCTTCATAGCTAATATGAAGTAAATTCGCATCCATGCTGTATGGCTTCGCCTTGGTGACTGTGATGGGAATCCGATATTTCCGAGCATAATCAATAAGGTCTTGTCGAGAGGCTAGGGACCATTCTCTCCAGGGGGCAATGACTTGAACCTTTGGCGCCAAGGCTGCAAACGTAAGTTCAAATCGGATTTGATCATTACCTTTTCCTGTCGCACCATGGCTAAGAAAGTGAGCTTTTTCTTTTTTGGCAAGTTCTACTTGTCGCTTAGCAATCAAAGGTCGAGCAATGGAAGTCCCCAAAAGGTAAGAACTTTCATACACTGCATTTCCACGTAGCATTGGGAATACGTAGTCTGAAACAAATTCTTCTTTTAGGTCTTCTACATAGGCTTTAACGGCTCCAACCTGAAGGGCCTTTTTTCGAATGGTTCCAAGGTCTTCTCCTTGCCCCAAATCCGCACAAAAGGCAATGACGTCGCATCCTTTTTCTTCTTTGAGCCAATGTAAAATAATTGAAGTATCCAGACCTCCAGAATAGGCTAAGATAACTTTTGGTCTCGTTGATTGTTTTATTCGGGTTTTACTAGAAGAACGTTTTGTTGTTGTACGTGGTCTCATAAATGCTATTTCCCCAGCCATTCAAGCAAAATGGCTTTTTGAATGTGCAGACGATTCTCTGCTTGATCTAAAACGACGGATTGTGGTCCATCTAAAACTTCCGCAGTAATTTCTTCCCCTCGGTGAGCCGGAAGACAATGCAAGACCACCGCGCTTGGCTTAGCCTGTTTCATTAATTCAGTGTTCACTTGATAGGGTGCCAATGCGGTCATACGCACTTGATGTTCACCTTCTTGCCCCATGCTGATCCATACATCAGTGTAAATCGCGTCAGCATTTTTTGCAGCCAGCATTGGATCATGAGTGATTTCAATCGTGGCTCCCGTTTGAAGCCCTTCTGCTCTGGCCTGCTTTACAATGCGGGCATCAGGTTCATAGCTGCGTGGACATCCAACTGAAACATGCATCCCCACTTTGGCTCCGACCTCAAGAAGCGAATGCGTAATATTGTTTCCATCTCCAATATAGGCCAATTTTAATCCCTTTGCGCGCCCCTTTTTTTCTACAATGGTAAGAAGGTCCGCAAGTGCCTGGCATGGATGACAGTGATCGGTTAGACCATTAATTACCGGAATTGAAGTATGCTGTGCCCACTCCTCCAAGGCTGCCTGGTCAAAGGTTCTTACAACTAACCCATCGACGTAACGAGAGAGGACTTTGGCGGTGTCAGCTAAACTTTCTCCTCGGCTGAGTTGAATTTTTTCTGATGCTAAAAAGAGAGCCTGTCCACCCAATTGATTCATGCCCGCTTCAAAGGAGACGCGAGTACGGGTCGAAGGTTTTTCAAATATAAGTCCGAGGGTTTTTCCCTTAAGAGGAAAAGTCGGCTTGCTTACTCCATGAGCTGCCTTTATTTTTTTTGCTAGCCTTATGAGGTCTCCAACCTTTTTCTGAGGAATATCTGCAACCGTCAAAAGATCTTTAGGAAGTTGTTGCGTATTCCTTGGCGAGGCAGCGGTGGAGCGAAGATTTTTAGCGGACGGTCGAGTTGAAGGCATGACTTAATTTCGTTTGGAAAGGGCGTCAGATAAGACAGTCAATAATCGATCAATTTGGGCGTTGCTGATGATAAGCGGAGGTACGAATCGGAGCACATTACCCATTGTAGAATTGATGAGAACTCGTCGTTCTAAGCACTCCAAGACGAGGGGTTTCCCCTCAATAGCTAACTCTAACCCTTGCAATAGACCCATGCCTCGAGCTTCTCGAATACAAGAAATTTGTGTAGAGAGAGCGGTTAACCCTTGAGCCAAGTATTCGCCTGCAGCACGTCCTTCTTCTAGTTTCCCGCCATCCAAGAGTAGGTCGAGTACTTTCAAGGAAGCTGCACATGCTAATGGGTTCCCACCGAATGTGGAGGCATGAGTGCCAGGCCCAAAGGCGCTGGCTACGGATTCTGTAGCTAAGCAGGCACCAATTGGAACCCCTCCTCCCAGGCCCTTTGCCAATGTCATGATATCAGGTTGGATCCCCATTTGTTCATAAGCAAATAAAGTTCCAGTCCGTCCCATGCCAGTTTGAACTTCGTCAAAAATTAAAAGAATTTTCCGTTCATCACAAAGATTCCGAATCTTTTTTAAATAGTCAGTATCTGGAAGGACCACACCACCTTCGGCCTGAATAGGTTCGAGCATAATGGCAGCAGTTTTTGGCGTCAGAGCGGCTTCTAATTTTTCAAAATCATTAAATGGAACATATTGGAATCCAGGAACCAGGGGCCCAAATCCTTCCTGTAAAACCGGTTGTCCGGTGGCAGAAAGGCTAGCCAAAGTCCGTCCGTGAAAGGATTTCAGCATTGTCAGAATTTCAATCCGTTGCGGCCCGAAGGATTGTATTGCATGGCGCCGAGCCAATTTGATGGCAGCTTCATTGGCTTCTGTCCCACTATTGCAGAAGAATACCTTATCGGCGAAGGAATGTTGGACGAGTTGTTCGGCCAATTGGGTCTGTGGTTCGGTGTAAAACAAATTCGAGGTATGGATGAGTTGCCGAGCTTGGCGTGTAATAGCTTCAACAATATCTGGATGTGCATGGCCTAAGATGTTCACTGCAATGCCGGCCACGCAGTCAAGATATTCGCGGCCTTCGGCGTCGTAGACCAGACACCCTTGGCCCCGTTCGATGGTTAACGGAAGACGAGTATAGGTATTCATCACATACCGTGCTGTATTTTCTTGAATTTCAGTAGCAATCATTTTTGCAAAACCCGCGTGAAAACAGGCGAATCTATCATACGTCTTCTTCTCTCCGCAATGAAATTATGAGGAGAAGTTCTATGATACTACGGATTTGGGACAATAGAGACAACAGGAATTGTTTTTCTGAAGAAGATGGATATGCGAGACCAAAGTGGAATGGAGAGGCGCTAGTTGGAGCTATCTTGTTGGCGGCGAAGATCGTAGGCTAGACCGAGTTTGCTCATCATCCAAATTAACCATTTTGACGGGTCAAAATTATACCATAATGGTCCGTTGCGATAGTCGCTTTGATACATATGATGATAGTTATGATAGCCTTCGCCGAAGGTTAACAGAGAAATAATCCAGCTATCACGGCTTGAATCAGAAGC
>JAJDBP010000024.1 GCA_029261295.1 Nitrospirales bacterium
CCGCTGTGGGTCGGAAGCCGGCCAGAAGTGGACTGTTACCTGTGACCCACACTAACACTGTCTGTTCTGCTCTTATCATCAATATAAGTGGATCGGGTTGCCGCCCGCTCTACGAAATCAATCGTGGACGTGAAAATCGACACTATTCTTGAGGAGGAAGTCGGCCTCTTTGTAATCGGGGTAGAGCTTTTCCATTTCAGACATGGCCTGCGCTTTCGAATTAGCACTCGCGATCACCCGATTGAAGTTATCGATGTACTGAACCATGGTTGCGAACAATCCAACATCAACATTATTGGGGTCGCCGTGACCTGGGTACACAGTTGGGTTGAGGTCCGCATACTTGATTTGTAAATCAACTAGCGCTTTCCGCCAATTTGCAATATGTGCGTCAGTGACGCCGGAACCAAACCAGAGGTGCACGTTGTGGAAGCCGAAGTCCGAGGTAAAGAGGCTGTTGATATCTTCAACGTAGACCGTTGTTGGATGGTCTGATTCGGCGGGTGCATAGGCCGTTTCAATTTTCAGAGTCCCGCCGCCCGTAAGTTCCAGCGTATCGTCATCAAGAACATTGATGTTGGCTTCATAATCGAATCCACTTGGGTTGGTTTTGGATTTGGGTTTGAGGGTCGGTTCGGCATCGAGCCAGCCAATGCCTTCCATAAAGGTCGAAAAGCTGATGATGTCCTTTTTGATATCTTTGGTCGCCACGACGATCTTTGCCTCAGGAAACTCCTTCATTAACCAGTCCATCCCGATGTAATGATCAGGGTGACCGTGACTGATCAGGATGTGGGTGAGGGGAAGGTTCTTCGCCTTGATGACCTTGCCGAGTTTTTTGGCTTCGCTGGTTGCCCGTTGCACATCCATGACGACCAGAGATACACCGTTTGAAAAGATATAGGAATTCACAGTGGCGACATCGCCCTTATACACGTCGACTTCAATTTTCCCTGCTGCCTGTGACTGTGAAAAAGTAGACAAAAGCAGGATCACTATCGCGAATGTGGTGATCGTGGTTTTATGCATTATCTGCTGCCTCCTAGAATGTTTTTAAATGTTGCTATGTACCAATAACCACTTCACTTAGACTAGAGACAGTCTCATCAGCAACTGATCGCCCAACTCACTAAACGCCGTTATTTTCCTAAGGCGCCAAAGATGAGTGCTGTCATCAAAACAGACATGGGTTTCATGAGAATAGCCCACCTAAAAGAATAATGGATGCTATAGTATCTATAATATCCCAGGTGTCAATTACGCACTTTAAGGAGACCAGGTATGCTTAAAGTAACTGTGCTCGACAAAAAGGATTCTATTAATTGTCCATACCGCGATATTATTGATCGAATCGGCGATAAATGGAGTACGCTCGTTTTGGTGATCTTGGAGCAAAACCCAACAAGATTTAATGAACTCAAACGAACGATTGGTGATATCTCACAAAAGGTGCTCACAAAAACACTGAGAGAGTTAGAGGCTGATGGATATATAGCCCGCCAGGTGTATGATGAAAGTCCCCCAAAAGTAGAGTATCGATTATCCGATTTGGGGTGGAAGGTGCTCATGCCTCTTCGGCAACTTGTTCAATGGGCAGAAGAGAACCACGAAACGATTCGACATAATCGAGCGGTGTATGAAAAAAGAAAACGCTCAAAAAAACGTGTCAGATGACACTAGAAGGGGACGATAGATGCGAAGCTGGCGAATGACCGCTTTGGGTCGGTATGAGACAATTTCACAGATCCAACACCCAATCCTCTTTTCGTTTTTTGCCAATGCGACAATTGAACTAATGGTAACCCATAACTTCTCCCCTCCATCTTTGGCCCTACTATCACGAAACGGCAGGATCAAACCCAGCCCGTGCAAACTTGTCCAGTGACAGCCCTGCATATTGCGCGTAGGCCAAGGCTTCGGCTTTGGTTATTGGCTCTATACCTTCACCTGGGATTGTTCCACTCGGCGTAACTTGCGCCCATCGTGATAGTGTCCCGCCTTCTCCTGCAAAAAAAATACGCGCCTTGTTGGCTTCGGTACAAACGAGTCTCGTGCCATTTATTATCAGTTTTTGGGGAGAGACTCGGCAACGTCACGATTAAGTGTACGGTGTGAGAGCGCTAGGTTCTGCCATCATGACTTTTGGCGAACCCCTCAGTTCTTAACTTATTAGATCTAGAGGCGGCTGCTAGGGAAATGCCTCAGAGGGGGAATGGAGGTTGGAGAATTAAAAATAGGGAAAGTAGATTTTATTCAGTTCCGTTTTTCGCAAAATTCTGGAAAATGCCCATTATCAATTCTTGAAATTTTTCCTGCATAGTTTTTTTGAAAGTTACTTATCGGAAATGTAAGATGGACGAGAATTTAGAAAATTTTTAATTTCAAGATATTGAGTCTCTTCCCCAATATCTTTATATAAATTCATGCTAGATTTGTAATGTTCTATCGCTTGTTTATACTTGGCATCTTTCCAGAAAGTATCGGCAATCCCATGATGGGAATTTGCTTCACATGCTCTATTCTTCGACTGTGTACAGAGGGTTAAGCTTTGTTGAAGATAACTTCTGGCTGACTCAAAATTCTCAAGCTTGTTCGAAAGTTTTCCTAGATTAATAAGCATTCTAGCTTCTTCAACTTTTTCCCCAGTGTCTTGAAATAATTCGAGACCTTTTTGAAAATAATCTTCGGCCTGTTTCAATTTATTTTGCTTTATAGATAACAATCCTAGGTTACTGAACGCAAAGGCCTGGAAATTTTTATTGCCTTGTTCCTCAAATAGTGTCTTGCCAATCTGTAGATACTTTTCAGCCTTCCCCAATTGGTTTTTACGTTGAAATAGGTTAGCCAAAGACATATAGATGTAAGGTAGAACAAGTTCATACTTGGCTGGCTTTTTAGAGGTAAGCACATCTAGCGAATCGCGGAATTGGTCTTCAGCTTTTCCTAATTCTCCCTGTTTTAGGTAAAGGTTCCCAAGGTTACTATGGATAACACTTTGCCCCAGAAAAAGCTGCAGTTCTTTAAATAACCTCAGAGCTTTTTCGAGGTTACTTACTGACTGAACGATGTTATTTTGTCGTTTATTGATATACCCAAGTTTGAGGAAACATTGAGCCTGCTGCCAAATGTTGCCTATTTTACTCCAAAGGTCTAATGCAATCTTATAATTCCCCTTGGCTTGTTCAAGATCCTGTTGAGCTTCAAAAATATTTCCAAGTTGGTAGTAAGCAGTTGCTTGGGCCACTTTTTTTTGTGCAGCTATTCCTAAATCTAAAAAAAATCGGCAAGATTTTTCTGCTTCTCCATAATCTTGAATTTGAGTTTGGACATAACAAAGTTGACTCCAACCATCAGGGTTTTCTGGGTCTAGCATTACGGCCTTTTGATACTCCGGTAGTGCCGCTTGTGGGTTACTTTTTATTGAAAGTTGCCCCAAATTTCGGCGAGCTTGGGCTGCCATTCGAAAAGCTTTTCCCCCAGCGCTCTCCCATTCCTTGGCGAATTTTTGAATGATAGTCTTTGCTTTTTCCGGATTGCCTTTTTTGGTTAATTCATCAAATGCCTCCTGTGAGCCAGGGTAGTTCTTTAAGTTCTCTGTCAATTGTTTAATTGCATTTCTTAATAATTTATTTTCATTTTTTATTCTGAAACTATTTTCCTCCAAAATAATATTTTCTCTAATCTTTTCCTCAAATTTATCCAAAAGATTATTCCCTTGGCTTTCCATGTAATTTTGGTTGGATATATTTCCCGAATCATTCATATCAACAATTAAAGGATGTTGGATAATATCTTTCCAGAAATATATGATAATTACGATAAGACAGAATCCCAAAAGCACAATTTGTCCTGTAATCCCCCATTTCTGGAACACATACTCTTTAAGTTCATCAAATGAAGATGGCAATTTTTTCATTAAGAGAGCTCAAGCAGGTTATTGGGAAACAAATCAAAACGAACATTTAACCCCGCCCGCACTTCTCACTATAATCTTGGTACTCGGCGGATCAGAGTCAATGGTATCGATTTGGGTTCATGATAAATAGGCTGGTCCTTACCTTGGATTTTATGACACTCAGCCGAAATCTCCTCGGCTTTTCGTGCACACGGACACCAGCCACCATGCGGCAGACCACAGTGAATGGCTGCATTGTGTCCTCCTCGGTCCGCTCCGGTTTGGCCGCCTGAGATTAGCTTGGTGATCATGATAGAGGGTTTGATGCCGGGTGAACATTACCTGTGGAAAATTTATAACAACTTACGCCCAAAAGTTGTGAAGAAAGAATAGGTTCTTATTGGATTTGCCACCGCAACAATTTCTTTCGATATGCCTTAAGTTGTGTTTCAACTTTTTCGACATAATCTTTTGCTGGACCAATCACCTCACTTGAAAGATCTTTAAGAAGTTTCTGTTTGGTGCTGTAGCGATACGGATCGAGTACTGACGACCTAAGCCCCCAAACATCTGACATTGGAGGCATATCTGCAGATTTGTGGAGGAGTAGTTGAATAGGAACTGATGGCAAGGCAGGAACGATTTTTTCTAATTCTTGTAAGACGGACTTTGCTTCAGTGAGATCGGCGATAACAAATCTGGATATATGAGCCAGAGTTGAGAGGGTCTTGATGGTGGGTTCAGTCGATAGTGGTTTGAAATCAAACATGATAGGGAGGAAGCCGTATTTTCTTCGCAACTCGTCCCGAATTGCATGCAATATTTTTTTGCGTTCTGGCGTAAATCTACCTATTATAAGAACGCCTTTTTTCCCGAGTGTTTCTATCGCCTCACCAATTTTGGGGCTACTCAAAAGCAGGTAAATAAACTGTGCCATTTCAAGATTGTCGACGGTAATTTCGGGTTCGTCTTGTTGGGTAATAATGAGGTCGGTCTGTTTGGTTTTGTTGTCTATTCTTACATTCCAAACAGAGATTCCGTGGATCAGAGCACCACGAAAATCCGCACCTTCAACTTTTGTCTCAACTAATCGACTGCCTTGCATGTCTGCGTTACATAGTATGGCTCTTCGAAGATCCGCACCTTGAAAGTCTGCCCCTCGCAAATTCGCACAACTCAGATCGGTCCCGGTCAGCAAGGCTTCTTTAAGATGGGCAGATTCCAGGCACACACCCTTAAGCATTTGGTTTTTTAATATAGCCTTCTCCAGGAATGCCCCGTAGAAGTTGGTGCCCCCTAGGTTGGCTTCTTTGAAATCCGCTTCAAACAAGTGTGCTTTCATAAAATTGGCGTTCTGGATATCGCATTTGTTGAATTTTGCGCCTCCCAGTGTAGCTTCTCCAAAGATTGCTCCCTCAAGCCGTGCACCCCTAAAATCCGTTTCCACCAACCAAGCTCGATAAAAGTCCGCTCCTCGAAGGTCGGCCTTCCTCAAGTTGGCGTGGCTAAGGTTTACACCCAGCATGCTAGGGGCAGAAGTTCGGAAAGATACATCCTTTAGATCCGGCGTCACTTTTGGATTTTTTTTACGCCACTGATTCCATACCTTCACACCCTGGTTCAATATTTCTTCATGTAGGGGGCTGGCCATCGCTTCCCTTTCGAGCTAGTAATTTTTGTGGCTATTTAAATTTTTCTCACCTTATAAAATTTGGTGAATAAAAGAAACTAAAAATTTAGAAGGAGAGACTACGCATTCGCCTCAGGCATCTGGTTCGTTGCCTGCTTGCCCCATTCCAATAATTGAATGGTTGGGCTTAATAAAGTTTTGGCATGGTCGGCAGACAGACCGTGCTGAAGGATCACGGCCATGAGTTCTTCAATCACCGCATTCTCTTGAGCGGTAAAGCGTTGTGTGTGGAGGTCGGCGGATTCGGTGGGTGGGTGCTCGGTGGCGAGAGTGATGATTTCTTTTTTGGTGATGAGGCCCTTCTTCTCTAACAATTCCCCCAGCGGCGGCGAGCTCATACATCGAGTCGATGGACATGTCGCAGAGGGTGAGTAAGGTTTGGCGATCGAGGGGATCAGGCATAGAAGGAGCTTATAGGGAGGTGAACGCAGATGACAATGGGGCAATGAACCAGGAGCTTAAAGACGGGACACACGTTTGAAATAGAGATAGCGGTTTCGTCTGCGTTGGTGAAATAATTCTAGCGGTTTCGGCAGGACTCGAACCCTGAAACAATGCGTCCCACGGAAAATCTGGTCACGTTGACGCCGTTGCCACAGCCAGCCTCCGAGGAGCAGAAAGGCCACACTCCCGATGAGCCACAACCAGGTCAGCATTAGTTCGCGAGCCACGAAAGAGAATAATAGGCTCCGTACCACAGGACGGCCACCACGATGATAATGAACCACAATCCCATACCCATCGAAGTTTGTTCTCCTACACTTTGATAGCTATTACGTCTGCCCATCACGTGCCTCCTTCTTTGGTATCTTCACGGTACCAAAGCAGTTTCATTTTCGGCCATTCCCCAAAGGAACGAGACGGCACACAGGATAATTAGAAACGGAGATAAGGTGAAGGATGTGGAGAAAGCGATAAGGGGCAGTCAGTTGCCTCAATTGAGGGGTAGGGCTAGCTACATGATGCTTTCATGCTGATCGAGAAAGATCAGGGCTTCTTAGCGGTTTGTAAATTGTCCGCTAAGAGCATGGCGGCCCCTGTGGATTGGACTCCTTCAGGGGTCGTGGTGTTAGCTGAGGAAAAATCTATCGCAATTTAAGCAATGCCAAGACTCCTGGTTTAGGGCGATTGCTAAATGGATTGCCTTTTCAGATGCTTCCCAGCATCGCGGACAATATGGGTCTGACTCTCCCTCTATTCGGTAGACTGTCTTATCCCATATTAGTTTCGCTTTCTTTTCTAGAAGCTTCTGAAGCGATTCAACTTGTTCTTCCAAATGGCGGTTGGTCCTAGTGAGATCAATGATTTCTCCCTCTAGGGCACAAATTTTCCGATAAAGGTCGGTATTGCCGGCAACTTTAATGAGGTCAGCGACTTCTTTCGCGTTATCAATGATTCCCATTGCTCCCCCTTGGACAAAAGCCCCTTCTTTTTCTATGTGGTCACACCTGTTTGCCATGTTTCGATAGCTGGCTACCCTACAAAATTTTCAGTATAAAAGGAAGGGCGGGGGAATTGGCAGACCTAATAGTGCGGCGAGATTCGGAAAGTTTTATTTGCGCGTGAAGCGACCACACATGGGTTATTGCAACAAATCCTTCACCTTCCGAGACACCCACGGTGGGCTACTAAAGACCATTGAGAATGCGCGCGCGTTGGGCTTGGAATTCCTTCTCACTGATGAGGTTGGACCCTCTTAGGGTTTCAAGTTTTCGTAGGCGGTCTTGAGCATCGCCTGCTACTTCGGGGTCTGATGGGATTTTTCGCAATTGGTGTTGATTTCGCAATTCCTGTTGGATGGAGGCGTTGAGTGCTTGAATCCAATTATTATAGTGTCCGGAAATGGTTTCTAACTTGTCAGCGTATCCCGAAATGTTGTCTGGATCTGGTTTGGAAGGTGGCTGGTATCTGAGATTTTCACTGTCTTTATAGAGAATGCTATAGCGTTCGGCGGTGTACGGGATATCGACCCACGCCTTATGTTCTGTCTTAAAGTTCAATTCGCAACGGATTAATCCTGGCTCGACATCCTCCATATAATAGAAAACCCTGGGGGCACCTTTGCTGCGTAGGATTGCGGCTTTCACCTCCTGCATTGACAGCGCATGCCCCTGGCGTTGAGGGACCGTTTCGTCCTGAATGGTCAACAGTCGGTAGGGGCAGCCCGTTAAGACGAGAAGAATGACGACAATCCCTAAGTATTTCATTTCCGCACCCTCCCAATGACGAGTCGTGGATTAATCTGGTCCAGGCTAATACCCCATCAGGTGAAACTTACTTCCCCTTCGGCAACAGCCCCTTCTTTTCTAATTGCCTATTCTCCATCCCCTGAGCGGATAAACCTTCAGCTAACTACCCTACAAAATTCTCCGAATAAAGTGAAGGTGTGGAGGCCTGGAACGTCTAAAATGGGAATATATTAATACAGACAAGGTGGATTTCCCAGCCCTTTCTCCTAAGGCAAAGGGCTCAGGTTGAGTGCTTCATGATATATCGAAGCCTCGGCAAAGGCTGGCGGAGGGGGTGGGATTCGAACCCACGGTGGCTTGCACCACGCCGGTTTTCAAGACCGGTCTATTCGACCACTCTAGCACCCCTCCGAACAATATGATGACTGAGAAAAGGTTGGCGTTAGGTTTTTGAAGGTCCGATACTGACGGCTCCATGCAGATAGGGTTGTAGCACTTGAGGGATTGTAACCGATCCATCGGCTTGTTGGTAGTTTTCAAGAATGGCGACGACAGTTCGGCCTATCGCAAGACCCGACCCATTTAAGGTGTGCAAAAATTGGGGTTTTTCCCCTTTGGTTCGAAACCGGATATTCGCCCGCCTGGCCTGAAATCCTTCAAAATTACTACAGGACGAAATTTCTCGATAGTGTTGTTGCGAGGGGAGCCAGACTTCTAAGTCGTAGGTTTTGGCAGCAGAAAACCCCAAGTCACCGGTGCACAGAGCCATCACGCGATAGGGCAATTTCAATTTTTGCAGAATGGTTTCGGCCGCTTTCGTCAGTCGCTCCAACTCGTCGTACGACTGTTCAGGATGAACGAAGTTAACCAACTCGACTTTTTGAAATTGATGTACGCGAATAAGTCCTTGGGTATCCTTCCCATACGACCCGGCTTCTCGGCGAAAACACGGGGTATGGGCGACATAGCGAATGGGCAGTTGGTTCGTATCCAGGATGTCATCGCGATACAAATTGGTCACTGGCACTTCTGCTGTGGGGATAAGAAAAAAATCTTCCGTGGGCACATGAAAGGCATCGTCTTCAAACTTAGGTAACTGGCCGGTGCCGGTCATGCTGGCGCGGTTTACTAACACAGGAGGTAACACTTCGGTATAGCCATGTTCTTGCACATGGAGGTCGAGCATGAAATTGGCCAAGGCTCGTTCTAATTGTGCGCCCATGCCTATGCCGACAGAAAACCGTGCGCCAGAAATTTTGGTGGCCTTGGGGAAATCGAGAATGCCCAAGGCTTCGCCCAGGTCAAAATGAGTGCGGGGGGTAAAGGAGAAATGGGGTAGATCCCCCCATCGACGAATTTCCTCATTGTCTCCTTCATGGCTTCCTTTTGGGACCGTCTGATGAGGGAGATTTGGAATACTAAGCGCGTGTTCTCGCAAGGGTTCTTCGACGGCACGTAATTCCAATTCCATGCTTTGGATTTGTTCGCGCACTTGCCGAAGGACAGCCATTTGGTCATCTGCCGGTTCTTTATTTCGCTTTAATTGGCCGATGCGATCGGAGCCCTGTTTGAGCTGATGGCGGAGGTCTTCGACTTGCCGAATCAAGTTGCGGCGTTGTTCGGAAAGTGTGTGAATCGTGTCCCAGGGGACATCCTTGCCACGGGTGCCCAATTGGGTCCGTAGAGAATCAAGTTGGTCACTGAGTAAGCGGGAATCGTGCATAGTTGCGTCGGAAGGAATTCGAATCTATCATGGGTTTCCATGGCAGTCAATAAATCCCATCGGGTTGCCCTGGCAAATTAATTTACTTACAGCGTCATGCCCTATTTTTTCCCTTACGAAAATGAATTTGTCGCCATAATTGTGTGCCTGATTGTGGGATTGCTTATAGCCAAACGGATTATTCGAAAACGACAGCGAGAAGATGGATAGCCTGAAGCCAAGCGCCTCAACAGTGGGTAATTCAGAAGAACCCTGTGTTGTCTTTTGGGGAACTGCTCTCTATAATTCGTCTCCATTTTTTACCGAAAGGAATCACGTTGCCAAGCTCTGATATTGCCAGGACTGATAATCGGGGGCCAAATGACCTCCGCCCTGTGAAAATCACTCGTCCCTTTACCAAATATGCCGAAGGGTCTGTGCTTATTGAAATGGGAGAGACCAAAGTCGTGTGTACGGCCTCGGTCGAAGAAAAAGTCCCTCCCTTTTTACGCGATAAAGGCCAGGGGTGGATCACGGCCGAATATGGAATGTTGCCTCGTTCCACTCATGACCGCATGTCTCGCGAAGCCAGCCGAGGCAAGCAAAGTGGGCGGACTTTAGAAATTCAACGGTTGGTTGGCCGAGCTCTTCGGGCCGTGACTGATATGCATCAAATGGGGGAACGTACGGTCTGGATTGATTGCGATGTCATTCAAGCCGACGGAGGCACCAGAACTGCGTCTATTACCGGATCGTTTATTGCCTTAGCTGATGCGTTTGCCATGTTGAAAGCGAAGAACCGGATCAAACAATCACCTTTGCTCGATTATCTGGCCGCCATTAGTGTGGGGAAAATCGGCGGCGAAGTTCGATTAGATTTGGCCTATGAAGAAGACTCACAAGCCGATGTGGATATGAACCTGGTGATGACCGGCAATGGGCGGATGGTCGAAGTGCAAGGCACAGCCGAGCAGGCGCCATTTTCAAAGCAAGACTTGGATGACTTTGTTGCCTTAGGCTGGAAGGGTATTCAAGATTTAGTCAATATTCAAAAAGAATTGGTGGGGAGTTTGTCCTAATTGAATGCCGAGAAGAAGACCGTAGTCTTGGCTACCAGAAATCAACATAAGGTCCAAGAAATTCGTGCTCTGCTTAGCGACCTGCCCGTGACTTTTCTCTCGCTTGCTGATTTCCCTACCTTACCCGAAGTCATTGAAGATGGGACCACCTGCCAGGAGAACGCGGTTAAAAAAGCCAAAGAAACAGCCGCAGGGAGTGGCCATTGGGCTTTAGCAGATGATACTGGCTTAGAGGTCGACGCCTTAGGGGGGCGTCCTGGGGTTTATGCCGCACGCTATGCCGGCGAACAGGCAACGTATGAAGATAATTGCCAAAAATTGTTAGAAGAATTGCACGATATTCCAGAAGAACAGCGAGGAGCCAGATTTCTGACTATCATGGCCTTATCGGATCCAAAAGGGCAGATCCAGGTGGTTGAAGGGGAGTTGCAGGGGAAAATAACCCAGGAGTTTTACGGGAGCCAAGGTTTCGGGTATGATCCAGTATTCTTTGTGCCCAAGGCCAAGAAAACCCTGGCTGAAATGACGCTGGCCGAAAAAAATGAACTCAGCCATCGCGGACAGGCCTTACGTTTAGCCAAAGACCTGCTAAAGCGACAACTAGAAATCACATCATCAGTCGGGGCGTAGCGCAGCCCGGTAGCGCGCCTGCTTTGGGAGCAGGATGTCGGAGGTTCAAATCCTCTCGCCCCGACCAATAATTTTGACATCTGAAGCTTGTAGCTAATCCCATGTCAGGTGTTTCCCAATTCTTCTTCAATCTGACTCGTTTCAACTTACCTAATCGATCTTGTCTATGCGCCCGTAGCTCAGTTGGATAGAGCATCGGCCTTCTAAGCCCAAGACCAACCGAAAAGCCCTTTAGAAATCAATGGTTTCTAAGGGGTTTTTTCTTGTCTCATTGGCTGGCGGGGGGTGGAATACGGGTAGTTTTGGCTGCTCGCGGGCACAACAATGGGCACATCATTAGTTTAAAATTCTCTCCGAAAATCATGATAGTTTTATAGAGATGGCATATTTTAAGTTGAGCAGCTGACTCTTAATCAGCGGGCCACAGGTTCGACCCCTGTACGACCCACCATTTTTATTCTTTAGAAACAAGTGTTTATGCTAAATTAGTTTTGAGATAACTTTCGCAAGAAAAATTTGTAGGCACAGTGTAGTCTTTAGGACGGGGCCTACCAACAGCCCTAAAATCGACACCTACCCAATAGAAGCTCCACCAACCAGCACCCCGCTTCAAATCGTGCTCTCTCCTCAGTGGTTTAGAGTTCTCTGATTCATAAATTCCTAGTCTATTTTTCCTTCTCTGATTAGAGTTAAATTGGGCTTACACTTAGCCAGTGCTCGCACCCCACCATCCCCTCTTAATCCGTTATCCTCCTACGACCGATTCAATACGCAGAACATTCCTGACTCGCCTCTTCTTCACCTGATGGGTGCAACATTGGTGATGCCTAACGTATTGTAAGACTGGGCCGTAGCCCAGTGACGGCTCACCGCCCCCAATATCATTATTTGGAATACCATGCAACAGAATGAGGTATTCGGTAACATTTTTTATTCTGCCTGTCCTTTGTGAGATAATTCATAATTCCTTAAGTTCAACGACCGCTGTCGACCTATAACGGACATTTAGAAATTATATCTAGACTAAAATTTTATAGGTATGGATTTGCACCAGAATAAATTCATTGAATTAAATCGTACCTTTTATGAGTTGTCGTCTAATTACGCACAATTTGCGGATACGGACGATCTCGATCTGAGAGAGGCTATAGGGTTGCGAGTCGGTGATACTCTTGGCTGGGATGTATTACTAAAAGAATATCGTGTAGTTTTACTTGCGGAAGCGGGTTCAGGAAAAACAGAGGAGATACGTGAAACAACCTTGAAGATTCGAGCCGAAGGAAAGCCCGCCTTCTTTATAAGATTAGAGCATATTTCAAATGGCCTTGAGGATGCATTTGAGGAGGGGAGTTTTGAGGAGTTTCAATCGTGGTTAAATTCTAATGATAATGGGTGGCTACTTCTCGATTCAGTAGATGAAGCACGGCTGAGAGACCCCAAGGATTTTGAAAGAGCTATAAGAACGGTTGCTAAGCATCTGCAACCTGCTTTGCAGAGAGTTCACATGGTAATAACTGGAAGAGTAAACGCATGGAGACCAAAGACAGATTTAGATCTATGTAACAAACAATTCCTATTTAAACCTCCAAATGAAAAAGAAACTAGTAACGCAGAAAACGAAGATGAGCTTTTTCCAGATGAAGAAAGATCAGATAGCGACAATAAGAAATCTGAAGCAAAAGATGAAAATAAGAATGCAGGTTTTAAAGTTTATTCGCTAACGAATTTGTCGTCAGACCAAGTAAAGACTTTTCTGGATGGAAAGGGTGTTAAAGATACTTCTATATTTTTAGATGATATTGAAAGACATGATGCTTGGTCTTTTACAACTCGTCCTCAAGACTTAGAAGAAATTATAGGATTTTGGAACAAAACAAAAAGAGTGGGAACACGCTTGGAGCTTATGGAACATAGCATTGAGCGTAGATTAAATGAGCGAGACCAAGATAGAGCGGATTCAGAACAGATCACAGCCGAAAAAGCACGCCATGGCGCAAAATTAATTGCGGCCTCTTCTACATTTATGCACGAATCTACCATTAGAGTTCCTGATGGCAACAATAGCTCTAATGGAATAAATGCTAAGTCTATCCTGGCTGATTGGAATGATAAAGAATGCCTCACTCTCCTAGGCCGTCCTATATTTGATGAAGCTATTTATGGTTCGGTCCGTTTTCATCATAGGTCAGTTAGAGAGTTCTTAACAGCAGAATGGCTATCCGATCTATTAGAACAAGAAGCTTCACGAAGAAACATTGAAGGTTTGTTCTTTCGCGAACAATATGGGATTCAAGTCGTCAATCCCTCCATGAAACCAATTTTATCTTGGTTGGTCCTCAACGATGAGAAAATAAGAAATAAAGTAGTTAATATCGAGCCTGAAATTATTTTTAATGGTGGTGATCCCAGTAGACTTCCCCTTGAAACAAGACAGGAAATATTAAGATCAGTGTGCAGTAAAATGGCTTCGGATTCTTCTGCTCGTTCAGTCACAGACTATGCAGCTGTCCAACGGTTTGCCAACAGTGATATGGCGAAGGATATAAAGGCGCTTATTAGTGAGCATAAAGAAAATTCAGATCTTACCTATTTTCTCATGCGTATGATCTGGCAAGGCCGCATAAAACAAGCATTGTTGGAAGCTAAAAGTTTTGCTTTGGACAACCAAATTGAAAAATATACGCGTATTGCTGCCATTCGAGCGGTAAAAGAAGTTGGAAATAAACAGGACTTTGAGGAGATTTTGCAATCTTTCCTTTCCGAAGAAGACTTGATCGACAGAGGTTTAGTGTCAGAAGTGGTTGAGCGCTTAGATCGATCTGAGTCCTCTGTTGACTGGATTTCTAAAGTACTCAACAAGACCGAAGATAAAAGGAAATATAGTACTGATGGTCTTAGTTACTCTTTAGTAAAATTTGCAGAAGGGCTTGAGCCTGCAGTTGCAGCCAAATTTATTAAGCATATAGCCAAACTTCTTATTCAGGAGCCTGTAATTGAAAAAAGGCACTGTGAAATCTCTCAGAGATTTGGATGGCTCATGAATTCTGGAGCAAAAGCTGTCGAAAATTTAATAAAATCTCGTGATTTAGCAGCTCTTAATTCAGATAGCCTTTCAATACTTTCAAAAATACCCACTTTTAAGGAATATGCAGACTATGAACATAGGTCACTTACAAATGAAATATTTGAATTAGCTCGTGCTTGGCCTGATCTAAAACACTCCTTGTTCTGGAAAGACATAGAAGAGGCAAGGAAAAACCAGTATGCCAAAAAGGGCGAGAGGCTAATAAACTTTTGCCAAGCTTTTATGCTTAGGCAGTACTGGAGCTTTGAGGCCAATGATTTCGAACGTATTAAGGGTGATATTAAAAGGCGTGAACTTCTAGATGACAGATTGGTAGCCTTGTCTTTGGCGTTTCAAATATATAAAGAAAATGGTCGCCCTCCTAAATGGAGAGAGCAACTTAAAAAACTTGTTGAAAATGAAGCAGAGCTAAAGGAAAGGTTAGGGGAGTTATTGCGCCCACCAGCTCAATCCGATCAACAAAAAAAATGGAAACAACAAGAGGCTAGGTGGAAGCGCCAAGACAAAGCAAGAAAACAGAAACGAAATATTTTCCATGCTGAATGGCTGGCATGGCTAGGTAAGAATGTTGAAAAATTACGAGATGCTACCTTATTAAGTGATTTATTAAAAAGCGGACGGTTTTTAAATGCACAGCATTATTTGTTGGAACGAATGCGTAAGCTGGACGATAAATCAAATCATTGGACCCAAGGGAACTGGCGCGATTTAATAAGCCAGTATGGCAATGAAATAGCATCAGCCTTTCGAGATGGCCTAGTGATTTCTTGGAGGAGCTATAAGCCTGCACTTCGCTCCGAAAGAGACGATGATAGTGGAACTCCCCTTTGTGTAATTTTAGGATTGTCAGGATTGGAAATTGAGTCGAGAGAGACATGTGACTGGCCTAAGAAATTAACTGAAAAAGATGTCAAATTAGCATGCCGCTATGCGTTCTGGGAGTTGAATGGTTTTCCAAATTGGTTTTCAAGGCTTCATGCTGCTTTTCCTAACATAGTAAGTTCCTTTATTTTGCAGGAAATTGAGTGGGAGTTGACATTCGAAGAGGGGGAAAAGGATAAGCACTATATTGTCAGTAAGGTTGGTTGGAACAGTCAGTGGTTATGGAATGATATAGCTCCGGAGCTTTTGAAAAAATTACACAAAGAACCATTAAGCGTTCAAAACTTAGGCCAGTTACTAAAAATAATACAAGGTAGTTCGACCGTCCCAAATCAAGATATTGCAAAATTAGCGTCTCAAAAATGCAACGGAATTATTGCTCCAGATAAAATTGCATATTGGTTTGCTGCTTGGATAGGCGTAGAGCCCATGCCCGCAATAGAGAAGCTTTCTAGGCATTTAACAGGAATAATTGATAAGGAAGCAGCTAAAAATCTCGCAATGAATGTAATCGTTAATTTAGTTGGAGAAAGAAGAACGGAATCAAGTGCGCGTGATGCATACAAAACACCGGAACACCTTCAAAAGCTTTATCTTCTTATGCACGACCACATCAAGGTGGAGTCAGATATAAATAGAGCGGGGAAAGGGGTGTATTCGCCTGGTCTTCGTGATGACGCCCAAGATGCACGAAACGGGCTATTTTCAATTCTTAAAGATATTCCTGGTAAAGAATCTTTCTTAGCCTTAGTCGAACTGTCCAAAGCACATCCGGTAGAAACTTCTCGGTCATGGATGATGCACCATGCAAGAGAGCGAGCGGAAATGGATGCTGATATGGCTGCTTGGACGAGCGAAAAATTCTTGGATTTTAATAAATCTTTGGAAAGTACTCCTAGTACCCATCGGGAACTGTTTGATCTTGCTGTACAAAGGATTCTTGACTTGAAATATGACCTTGAAGAAGGGGATGAGAGCATTGCATCCATATTGGCAAATGTTACTCAAGAAACTGAAATCAGAAAATTTATAGCCGGATGGTGCAGAGACAGATCGGCAGGGAGATACGTTGTGCCGCAGGAAGAGGAGCTTGCAGACGCAAAAAGACCTGATTGCCGCTTTCTTAGTTCACTATTTGATGCGCCGGTTCCTATGGAATTGAAATTGGTAGATAATTGGTCAGGGCCCTCTCTTTTTGAGCGCTTAGAAAACCAGCTATGTGGAGATTATTTGAGAGATGATCGCTCTAATCGAGGCGTGTTTTTATTAGTTTATCGTGGTGAAAAATCAGCTTGGAAAATTCCTAACGGTACTACTAGGGCAAAATTTTATCAGTTGCTTAAAGCACTTCAAAATCGTTGGGTAGAAATATCCGACAACTACCCAAACATTGAGCAAATAAAGGTAATTGGTATTGATTTAACCAAGCGCACGGCGACTTCTGTTTAAGAAGGATCTTTAGCGAACGAGGAAGTCCGTTTGTGAGCGATACCAGATCACAGCCCCACACTATGCTTCAGACACTTTAACGGCTCGTATTCTCATCATTGAAGCCTGCCATGATCCGTCACCCTGATCATCATATTCTTACTTGGCTCGCAATCGGAATTGCTTAAACCCTGAAGCATCAATCTGAGAATTATTAAGGTTTTAGAGAAATGGGTGTTGAGTTAGGAGATGTGCGAGCATCCCCTCTTAATCCATTATCATCCTCACGACCCATCCAATACCCAGCACATCCATGACTCATCCCACACTCACTTGTCGCAAGACCCTTCAACGGTTTGGTGAGAGTTATAATGAACTACAACAAAAAATAGCGGAAAACACTTCAAATGATAGGTTTTAAAAACTATTTTGCAGGCAACCGTATGTTAGCCAGAATTGAAGTCCTTGAAATGATCTAAAAAGCCCCGGTGAAGACATCGGCTGGAGACAAGAAATTTTTTCCTAAAAGTATCTGCTCTCTCGCTGTAATTTGAAGGCTATTAAATAAACCATTGTCGTTTCTTTAGAGTATTTACGGCGTACCCTATATTTAATTTTTCTTTTCTAGACAGAACTTTCCTCATTCCACTCCAATGAATAGAGTGTTTTTTGTCTGTTAAACCGTAGATGACAATCGGAGGAAAAATAAGGGTAATTAGGTAAGAAAAATAATTGAGTTTTTTTTAAAAAAAAAGAACGATGAGTTGAGCCCCGGAAGAGGACGGAAAATAATAAAGTGGGAGCAGGGGATACGGAATTCTTATTTTCATTTCGTCATCAAACGGTCTGACCACTAAATGAGGCAATGAAATGTTGTTCAATAGAAAAGATCCAAGATGTCTTTAATTTTATCTAAAAAGGGGAGAAGTTTCCCCTGATGGGTTAAATAGCCAAAGAATACACAAAAAAATAAGATTGCTATTAAAAATAAGATTTTTTCGGGTTTTTTTGAGAAAATTTTAAAAATAAAAGCTTTAAGCTTTTCATGAAAATTTATAAAAATTTCTTTAAGTTGACTGCTAGTTGTCTTCCCGCAAATTTGAGAATTTCCTGAATCTAAAACATGTCGGATAATTGGAGAGACAAGAAAAGAATAGGCGGTCAGAAATTTTTTTTCCCACTCTAGGTATATATTGGGTTGATATTCTTTTTCGCAATATATAAGGCCAATGACCTCTTGCCCACATTGCATTTTTATTAAACTTCTTGTGCAGCTTGATTCATTATAAAAACTTTTTAATTTTAATTTTAACCATTCAAATTGCCCCAATTGCACAGCATCTGATGAAATAACAACCCGATTTCCTGAAAATTGTGAAAATAAACTTTCTGTTTCATCAGGATAGATCTTAATGGCATTAAGGTTCTCCTGGTTTTCTTGCAAAACAACTTTTTCGAGATCATCTATTCTGTAAAGGATTCGGTAAAGAATATCTTGACAATTATTTGGAGAGTTGAAAATATCTTCTTCCTTAATGACCATGTCCTTGTTTAGGAAAATTTTCATTTCGAGAGTGTTAACTTTATCTGCCATTAAGAAGAGAACGCATTTTTTATAATTCCATGTTTTAAAAACTAGCAATGCCGTTAATGCAAGAATTAATAACTTATCATTTTCATGCTCAACAATTTCATTTAAAAAACCGCTAAATTGAAGAAAATCCAACTCTTCTTCTTGAATTTTTTGCTTTGAAGAATTGCGCCTTTCTTTGTCAAACTTTGATTGGATTTCTTGATAACCTTTCTCGACAGCTGAAAAAAATGGTCGCAGCTCCTTTAATACGGGAAAAAATGTATTATTTTCTCCAATGATGAGCAGTTGGTTATTTCCCTTATTAGATAGGCTAAACCAGAATATTTTCTCATCTGACCCAGAATACATTCCTCCCTTAATTTTTCCTTGAACAAAATCGTATGAATCCTGAGATGTACTGTTTCCATAAAGAATATTCTCGTCGGAATCACGTGAATAAATGGTGATATTTTTATATCCGTAAATGTAGGCAAAACCTTTTAAGCATAAGTCAAGGAATTTTGATTCATCTTCGGCTTGAAGGAATAGGTTATGAAAGCTCTTTATGAAGTCGTCTCGATAAAAATGATTTTCAGCCAAATGGTCGTCGCTGTTGGGGAAATATCTTTCTGCATCCGCAAGCATTCCATGTATTAGGCAAAAGGCAAACAGTCTTCTTTTAGTAAAATACTGTGAAACAAACTCTTTGAAAATGAGGTTTGCAAAATCTATATTTTTCCCGATCCGTATCAATAGTCCTGATTGTTCCGTCTTTGAGTAAATGCCAGGCCAACCATTATATGTGGCTAATTTATCTTGCTGTAAATCATAGAAAGCAGAAAAAGCCGCTTTATTTGTTCTTAGGTCATTTGTTATGTATGAAAATATTTTAAAATTCTTGTCCTGGCCTAAATGATCGACAACCCATTTAATAAATTCAGGGATTTCCTTTTCTGGATTTTCCCCTGGAATTTTATTTAATAGAAGTTGTAATAATTGTGGGTGTCCATTGGTCCAATGAAATAAAATATTTGCATATTCATCCAGGGAGAAAATTCCCCCACCCCCTTGAGAATGAACAACATATTCTACATGTTCTCTAACTTCAGATTCGTGCAAGAAAGGAATTGCTAATTCGTGAATTCCTGGGGAAAGGGTAGTATCTGACTCCTGAAAATAGTCGCGGACTGGAATTGAACTTGAAATTATAAAAGAGAAGTGTTTTAGATCTTTAGATTGGAGGTTAGTACTTAGAGTACCCAAGCCTTGAAGTAATTGAATCGCGACCGGACCAAGGATCAGATCAATATTATCTAAAATTAGGTAAAGTTGAACATTTCCAGCCAGAATTTTAAATAATTCCAAATCCACTTCTAAGAATGAATTAAATTGTTCAACAGAATGCTGCTTGCTGGATATTAGATTGAAGATATCTACATATATGTGAATCAGCAAATTCTCATCATCAGGGTCATATTTTGAGAGATCTATTTGTACGGGGGGGAATCTTTTATCACAATCCCTTAACTTAATATTTACCTTTTCTAGGAAATGTGTTTTTCCTGCATAAGGTGAGCCATAGACTAAATAGTTTTTTTTCCCACGATAGAGATCAAGGGCTATTCTTTCAGCTATAATTTGAATCAAACAGTGACCCTCCCACATATGCCGATTTTGGAGTCACGTAATTCCAACCCTTTGCTTTTATGATTTCCTTAAGCCTTTTTATTCTTAAGGGGACACTCAAGTTTTCACATAACAACTTAGGCAAAAATGGATAAGTGAAAGAAATGGAATCTCCCTTTCTATTAAAAATTCCAGCTAACTGCAAGTCATGTAACTCCCTTGTGAAACGGCTTGGTCCAACTTTAATATCTTTCTGTAAATCTTCATATACAGTTTCTAGGGCGTTAATCCAAGGGCCAGATTCATGGCATTTCTGGGCGGCCATTAGGCTAATAAGTTGTTCAACTGTACTTGTATTTAAAATGAACACATCACTAATGTAATTAATTAAACTTGAAGAATCTTCAATTAATTGAACTTCTTCCTTTCCAACCTTTTTTCCAATTTTTTGGTTTTCTATTAAAGTGAGAATTTGATGACAATAAAATTGAATAAATCTTGGATGACAGCCAGTTTCTTCAAGAATATACGTTACAGCTTCTTCCTCAATGGCAATGCCCATATCGTTTAGTGGTTTATTTATTAAGTCCCTAGCCTTTTCTTGTTCTAGGCCGTGCAATATTATTCTTTCAAAAAAATTAAAAGTTGCGAGATTTGTATCAATTGCCGCACGGTATAACCATTTATACCCAGTAGTGATAATTCTACAGAATCCTTCCGTATGGGCATCTCGAAGCCTATCAAAAAAAGCCCAATTATGACTGTCGTATGCAGCTTTAAAAATATAATCTGTCTCATCAAAAAGTAAGATCATTGACCTGTTGGTTCGTTTGTACTCCCTACGTAAGAAGTCCTTAAATTTGTGTGGCGTCATCCTCGCGCTTTCTCTCGGATTAACCAATGAAGTAAATTGTTGAACCAATACTTCATCGGTGTAAAGATTCATGCAGCTCATATAGTAAATGGCTGAGTCATTGTAGAGCTCTAGTTTTCTTTTCAGTTCATAAAGAAGGGATGTCTTTCCAAAACCCCTTCCGCTTACTACGGCAAAGTTTGAATCTGTCTTATTTGTTGCTCTGTCAATTTCTTGCTCTCTTCCAAAAAACATGTGATGCTGTATAGGGCCTTCGAATTTATAGGGTGAAATAATTCCTAATGGGATATTCTTTTTGTCAATGAATGAATGCAAAGGCTTGTTATTTACCTGTCGTCCTAAATCTAAAAGGTCTTCTTTTTGGAGTAATACGATTAATTCTTGAGATTTGGAAATGGCTTCTTTAAGCTTATGACTTTCTCCTAAATTGAATAGAAAATTCAATTGACTTTTAGAATTGGTTTTTATCCCTGAGATTTTCCCTTTTTGGATAATATTTTCAACAAAGGTGACGAACTCAGATATGTTCTCCTTAACATGATCTTCATCATTTATCGTACAAATTATGATTAAAGTATTTTGAGAAACATTAATCTTTAAATTTGACATGTCAATCAAGCATAACCTTGCTTTTTGGTATCCTTCTGCAGGGTAGATACCCCTCAATTTAAAATTTTGCCATTCACAATAGTCTTGCATTAGATATGTCGGTCTTTGAGAATCCCAAAAACCTTCGTCGAAAATCGCACTAATTATTCGCTCACTAAAACCCATGACATTAAA
The DNA here is from genome assembly GCA_029261295.1 of Nitrospirales bacterium. GTDB lineage: Bacteria > Nitrospirota > Nitrospiria > Nitrospirales > UBA8639 > Nitrospira_E. The sequence goes on from JAJDBP010000024.1 coordinate 21,437, forward strand.
CTCCCACCAAAAAAAACAAAATAGAACGAGTGTTCTTTGGTTCTTTCTTTGAATTGACATTGGCTTAGTAAGGACAACCCTCTAAGCTTAGAATGCTTTTATTTTTATCTTGACACCATATTAAAAATAACGAATAAAATCTAGTGAAATGTAGAAACATCTTCTCAATTAAATATTGGAAAAATTGTGTGGCGGGATATGCTTTTCAGGACCTTTCAAACAGCTGAAACCTTGAATAGGACATGGGGATTTGAGGAATACCAGGAGCAATGGCTAGTGCCGATGCTAGCATCATCTCGCCAACCCCAGCGGAGGTTGATGCTTATATCTTTAGACCAGTTCCATATATAGCTCTTGAGGTGATGTTGGGGGCGAGCATCTCCAAATTGAAGCGCTTCACGGCGGCTAATGTCCATGAATACCTCCGATATTAGAGGATTAACTATGTACGAATATTACTGCAAGCTGGAGTTTTCTACTGAACTTAGAGTTTGAACACCTTAACCAACTGCTCCAAATAATTCAAAGACCGCTTGTCCCTGGCGAATTACTAATTTCCTTTCTCAGCGCGCTGTTTCGTCACGCTTGAATTTCTCTCCAACTCGCCGTATTCTCACCCGCGCTGAAACATCTATTCATGGTTTGCACGTATCTGGTTTCTCTTACAAATAAACTTCTCAAGAATGATGGCATGAAGGCAGTGGTGGCCGAGAATTTACTGTTGAAGCAACAACTGCTCGTCCTCACACGCTCACGAAAACGGGGTGGGGCCCGAATCTGTCCATTTAATCAAACATTTATTTTCGTCTCGGCCTTGTCTCCGACAACACAGTACTTTTTTCAGACCTTAATTTTTTTCGGCGTTCTCGTTGAGCATCTCTCCAGGCAGCCTTGATCCCACAATCTGAGCAATAACTACGTCGATTGGGATTAGGAGTTCGTTTAGGGAAATATGGCTTTCCACAAAAATTGCAAAGCACTATGGCATCAGTTCGACTGACGGCCAAAATCATTTGCAAAGCCAGGCTTGGTAACAACCCTCCACCTAGTGTAAGGCAAGGATCACGGTAATCATCCCATTCAAACATAATGCGTAGCCTTGCTTTCCGTGCCCAATTCTGAATAATCAAAGTTAAGTCTATTTTTCTTCGTTTAAAATTATATTTTTTAAATGGTTTTAAAAGAAGCTCCCAATCTTCATCCCTTCCTTTCTGATTCAATCGAAGCATTCCAGCCACTCGTATAATTGCTCGTAATTCCAGGGAATACTTTCTCCAAAGTGACAATGGTTCACAGGGTAAGGGATATGCCTCTCTGTTTTCCGCCCAATTCCAAAACAATTTGTGGCATCTTCGGCAGGTATTTTCATGGGGTAGAATCCCGTAAGTTTCTAGTCCGTTTGATAAGTCGTGTTTACATCTCATAAGCACGCCCCATTTTCGAGCATAACGTAAAAAATCTTTAGGTTCTGCATCAGCCAAACCTATGAACTCTTCCAGGATTCCTTCTTTAGGATATTTAATTGTTGTCCATGGACGGCCTTTCTTGAGAGCACCCCACAACAACCATTTTTCTGAATCGTCAAGAACCACACTGCTGGGGGCCGACCATCCACCTTGCGGAACTCGTCGTTCCAATATGCCATCATCCGACACAAATTCGGCTATTTCTTTCATGGTATTCCGTTCTCCTTTGTCATAATAATGTCATATTAGACTTATTTCATCAATCGGAAAATTATGGGAGTCTTTTGAAGAAAGGAGAGGGGATATGAAGGTAATGATAAATCAAGCTGTTAATAAGATAAGGGCGGCCGCAATTTTAGGTGTAAGGCCCGCAACTATTTCCGACCCACGCTGGCGTCGGAGAGTAGGCTTAAGAGCTACGAAAGTTGGTGGGTGCTTGAGGTTTTTAGAATCGGAGTTGAATGAATTATTGGAACGCGGAAAAGAAAAGTTTCGATAAATCGTTAAAAGAATGGATAGTCAATGGACATAAAGAAGGGACGGTAATCGGGCACTACATGGGCACATCTCCCAAGAAATACCTTGTCAGTAAAGGCAATGAAGATAGGACGCAGGCTCATCATGCCAAGGTTCCTATTCTGCCGAGACTCTTGGATTTAGGTGGGGCTGCTTCCTATTTGGGAGTGTCCCATTGGACGATCCGTGACTTGGAGGCGGGTGGGATTCTACCAAGGGTAAGGGTGCCTCTCCCAAATCACGGTGAGCTGCGAAAATTGCTATTTGACCGTGAGGATTTGGATCGACTTATTGATGGGTGGAAGGAGCGGTAGCTTTGTTAATGGAATGAATGAATGGACAAAAAAACGCCCATCCCCGAGTTGGAGCTCGAAGATGGGCTTGGAAAGGAAATGCAATGTCAAAAACTATTGTACTGCCCTCGGCAGGCGACCTGCAATCACGGACTCGCCACGAACAGCCAAAGGCCGAAGAGTCTCATGGATTTGAACGGGTGGACAGCACTATGAACCACATGATGACCAACTTAGCGCGCCATGGCGATATGCTACACGGGGACCTTCGTCCCCAGCGACGATCACGAACCATGCCGACTCAGAAGGAAAGGCGAGGTTATGACCACGATGACCTTTGATCAAATCGCGACATTCGAGCGGGCCATGTCCGAGAACGGGTTAGCCTGCTCCGACCCCCTGATTTCCGACGGCCACATCCATCGCTATCACATGTCTGGGGACAAGGCTGGTGGCAAGAATGGCTGGTATGTTTTGTATGAGGGGACGAATCCCACCATCGTCTTTGGCTCTTGGAAGACGGACCAAACGATCAAGCAGTCTTTCAAGAATGACCAAGACCTTTCTCCGTATGAGCGACAACAATATCGAGAGCAAGTGGACCAGGCCCGAGAAGCGGCTGAACAAGAACGAAAAATGCTCCAACTGGAAGCTGCCACCCGTGCCCAAGCCATTTGGGAAGAATCCACACCTGCCCCAGACGATCATCCGTATCTGAGGCGGAAGCATATCCAACCCCATGGTGCCAGAGTCTCCGATGAGAAACTGGTCCTTCCCGTTTACGATGAAGCATGGGGCATCGCTACCTTGCAATCTATTGGAGAGGATGGGTCCAAGCTATTTCTTAGCGGCGGAGCCAAAACAGGAAACTGTTTCACCATCGGCGAACCTGGCAGTACCGTCTATTTGGTGGAAGGCTTTGCGACAGGGGCTACGGTCCATGAAGTGACCGGCACCTATACTGTAGTGGCATTCGATTGCGGCAACTTGGTGCCGGTGGCTGTACGTTTGCGCCGTGAATATCCCGACGCCCAGATCATCATGGCCGCCGACAATGATAGTGAAAAGGAGGGCAACCCTGGCCTAACGAAAGCCAAGGAAGCTGCTGAAGCGGTGAAGGGGTCAGTGGTGTTCCCCACTTTTCAAGATCTGACGACCAATGGCAAGCCCCCAACGGACTTTAACGATCTGTTCGTACTTGAGGGTCTCGAAGTTATTCAGGCGCAATTGATACCACCTGAGCAGGCCCAGCTTACCTTGCGCGATGCCTTACTGGACTACCCATCGATGCTGGCCTTGCAATTGCCAGAAAGAAAGCGAATTTACCCGTTCTTGCCTGAGGGCGGTATTGCCATGGCGTATGGCCCGCGTGGGGTCGGCAAAACATTTTTCAATCTGACTATGGCGGCAAGTACCGTGACAGGTACGCCCTTCTTTCGATGGAAAGCTCCACCACCAACTGGCGTTTTATATATCGATGGTGAAATGGATTTGGATGAATTACGAACACGGATGACGGCCCTCTTACCGAAGCCGCCAAAAGCTCCCCTCATGTTTCTCACGAGTCATCAAGTCTACAACACCTTGCAACGAGATTTGGTGCTAACGAACGCAGACGTACGAAAAGAAATCATCTCTATCTTGGATGATAACCCTGCACTGCGGGTCCTTATCCTCGATAATATCTCATGCCTGTTTTCTGGCATTGATGAAGATCGGAAGACCGCATGGGAGTCGATCAGCACTTGGCTCATACGCCTTCGGCATCGAGGGATGACTGTCCTGCTTGTGCACCATGCAGGCAAGAGTGGCCAACAACGCGGCACCTCAGGACGTGAAGATTCATTAGATACGGTGATCCAACTCAATAAGCCAGCGGATTATAGCCAGCAGGAAGGCTGTCATTTTGAGATTGCGTTCACCAAGTGTCGTTCAGCTAAGGGCGAAGAGTTGGAGGCTCTAGACGCCAAGCTTGGCGAAAATGAGGGGCGCTTAGAATGGACCTGGCAGACGCTGGCAGTTTCCAAAGAAGAGCAAGCCAAGAAACTGTTCGATGAAGGTGTCACTTCTCCAACGGATATGGCGGAGGAATTAGGAATAACAAAAGGATATGCCTCCAAGCTCCTCCGTAAAATCAAAGCCACCAGTGGAGCGAACTAAGATGGTTTCCTATTGGTTTCCACAAGAGTTTCCTCTTCAACTAAAAGGTTTCCTAAATTCTGTGTACGAATCTGCACCGAGGAAAGAGGAAACTTTTGAGGGTCTACCCGCATGGACATTAGGCTTCTACGGTTTCCTAGGGTGGAAACCATTTAGGGGTTTGGAATCCTTTTGTTTCCTCTGGTGTTTCCTAAGGGTGATCACATCACAATTATAACTACCCCTCCACATTTGAAAGGGAATACGTATGGCTGTTTCCTTTGGGTTTCCTGAACTGTTTCCTTCTGGACCTCAATGTTTCCTGTTTCCTGTGCGGGATATTGAATTGAGGAAACAGGAAACTTTCGGAGTTTCACCAGCATTAACATTGGGTATAAAAGGTTTCCTAGGGTGGAAACCGTTTCCTACCCAGGAAACTTTTTGTTTCCTCCAAAGTTTCCTGCGTGGGGTGAAACTATGTCTATAGCTGGGGTAGTCACTTGCGCTCATTGTCATGCCGTGGTGAATACTGCTTGGCAAACCTGCTTGGCGTGCTTATACCCCCTTGCGATAGAGGGTCTTCATTCAGGGGGAGATGCCTCAGGAGGAAGCGGGGAAATAGATTCAGTCCCTTTCCAAATTGGCGAGACGGTGAGCTATCAACCCTCGGCACCCGCCCAAATTGCCTTCGATTTAAACCGTGGTGTAAACCCGGCCCCCCCCCTGTTTCGGACTACTCGCTTTGCTGTCGGAGAAAAAGTGACCGTGCATTCCTCGATGATCGGGAAGTACGAGAGCACGGTCCTTCGGGAAGATGGTGGCGTTGTCCTGTGGGTCTGGCACCCGATCCTGGAACGAGAAGTCGCGGTCCCCAATGAATGGATAAGCCCATGCCCGGAATAAAGGCCAAGCTTGTCGGGGCACCTGGACACATGCCGATCTTGCAACGCGGAAAGCAGGTCATACGGAAGAACGGGCAAACGGTACGACTCACACCCAATCAGTATCTAGGAGCCCGCGTTGAAGCCCCAAGCCTGTTGGTCTTTCAGTGCCCCAGTTGTAAGGCGTGGTATCGACAACTCTATGCGCTCGGGCCAAAACGGGCGTGTACTGATTGCATTGAATGGCGGGCAGCCAAGCCGCTCTTAAAGAAACACACCAGCAAGAAAATCAGGGCAACAAATAATACTCCAAGCTTAAAGAGGCTACGGGATAGCCGATAATTGACAGATATTCATCCCAAGACCTGTCATGTAAGTACGAAAAAGTTAAAAACATATAAATCTGCCCATCCCTTTTTAAAACACCTTCGACGGCTTCAGCTTATCCACTCGATCTTTCTCGCTGGTTGCATTCTGAGCAATTGACGCAATTCTATTTTTGTAGCCTAAAACGGTCATTTCACCATTTTTAAGACTTTCTTCGATCCTGAGAATGGCCGAAGTTGGACGATCTCCAACTGTCTTGACGTAGGACACCCCGGCAACTTGGCTTAAAAAATCCACCAACCGGAAAGATCTACGTCTGACAAGAGGCAGGTGAGAATACTTATTCAGGTGCCTGCGCCGTATTCTTTTTCCTCTCCACAATGCCTGAGCCTGTCGCTTCTTCTTTAAATCTAAGGGCACATACATTCCAAAGCAGAGGTCAAACGGTTCGTACCCATTGTCTACCTCTCGAACAAATTCTTGATCCACCAATTTGGCCATCAACCGATGAAACGGTTTCGGGGTCAGGCCCATGGCGATCCGCACTTCTTCTTGATTGACCACGACCCCCCCTTGAGCATGAGTCACACAGAGGAAGATGACGAACCGTCTGAATTCTGGACCACTGAGGGACATATACTTATAGGAAGAGGCAAGTTGGGCAGGGAACCGGAAGGACATATGTGGTCGGGGATCATCAACCAGGAGCGACATGTACCATTCTCCCATGAATAGCTTTCACTGAAATCTTCACCACCACAGCCTCATCGCTTATCAGCGGTCGTCAGCCACGCCGATTGACCGTCTTCCCGCTCGAGCAATTCCCCCAAGGACCTCCAGCCGTACATAGTATCAATGGACAGGTCGCACAAGTTCTTGAAATCTTTGGGGTCGATGGGGTCAGGCATGGTGAGAGTGTAGCAGGATCAAAAAAAAGCAGCATCCCCCAAACACCAAAGCCCAACCCCGTGAGGAGTCAGGCTCTTGTTTGTAACGCCAGGCTGGATGATTTTTTTGACCGTACGGGGTTAGTTTATAACGGTTTCTTACATGCGGTCAGCTTTTATAAATCTAAAGACTGCTGTCGGCCAAAAGCAGACATCTGAGATGACTATAAGAGCGGAAAATGTAACACTTCCCCTTAGAGAACTGTTACATGGTTAGCTTATCATTGACCAATATGCTCAATATAGTATGCGGCTTGGTGTGAAGGGTCCGTGCGATGGCTGAATGGCGTGTGCTACTGAATGGTCGGAATTTCTTGCTTCAGACTGACGGAGAACCAAAGCGCCTCGGCTTCTATACTACGAGATTTGTAGAGGCACAGGACCCCGAGGCTGCGGAATTGGCTGCAGTCCAAATGGTCAGAAAAGACTCCGCTTTTCAGCTGGTGCTTAATGATCGCTCTGATCCACCCATGATCTATGCCGAAGAAATTGCCGAGTGTGTTCGCTCAGACTCTGAGTACCCAAACACGGGCTACTCATTTTACGACGAAGAAGACAATTCATAAATCAAGGGCAAGGTGCAAAGGGCGCACAGGTTAACATGTCTGCTTTGGGTCGCTTTGCGACCATCACACTTTAAAATCTATTCCCTGCTTCTGAACGGACGCTTACCGGCCAACAGCGGACATTGACGGATCGGGCTTCAGCTGCAACAGACAGCGCTGACCGTCAGCGCCATGCTGCGAAAGCACCGAGGCCAGAATGGTATTGAAGTCTGGAACGCCTGTCTGTTGTCAGCTGCAAGCCCTTGTTAGCTGGCGCTCTGCTGAAGCGCCTCAAGTGCTTCTCTCTCGCGCCAGAGGACCTTGCAGCCATAGTGGTCGTCGAAGGATAGAGGCGGTCGAGTCAGGGCTGTTCCAAGGAACCGCTCGGTAAGAAAGAAGTCACAGTACGGAAGGGCTGCGGACGCATGGTTGAGATCGAAGAAGTCCGTCGTTTGAAACCCGCGCTGGCGTTGCCAGCGAATGTAGGCGTGAATTCCTGCCGATATCTCGGCTGTTGGAAGCGATGTGCCAGGCTTTCCGTGACGAAACACGTTTGCAAAAACCGTCGCGAGCTCGGTGCGTTTCTCCGCAAGCTCCTCCGACGAGGGCATGGCGCCTTGAGGTTTGCTCTCGCGATAGAGCTGAAGAAACACAGCCTGGATGTCGCCCCCGCAGGCGTCGAAGAACCCTGCAATCTCCGACTGAAAGACGGCATCGAAGCTCGACAGTTCTACCTCGTGCGCTTGTGACTCGGAAGTTAGTTGGACGGCTAGGTCTTGGAACTCAAAGACCGAAGAAGCCTCGTCAACTTCCGTATCTGTGAGTAATTCTTCAAGGGTAAGCGACCACATCACATCCAGGAATGCCTTCTGGAGAACGAGTTCCTCGGCGCTGTCTAGGTCCGGAAGGTTTGGGTACGGTGAGCCGAGAACGTGGCCGACTTTTAGCCAGACGAAGGCGAGAGGAGGTCCCGGTACCTTCCGTTGCATCGAGGTTGCTGTTAGAAAGTGCCGCAGTTCTGTCTGCACCCGATCGTGTACGTTCTGAATGGTTGCGCCCAGGCTCAGCGTATCAATCAGTTTCGCTGTAGCTCTTCGGGTCTCCCAATCCGACTGACGGATCAGTTCGAAGAACACACTCTCGCCAATTGGGCAGAGATGGCTTCCTCTCGCGGTCCAGTCCGTCAGGTTCTCCAGAAGTTCGCGGTGAGAGTCGTCTCTAGGGCGACCCATGGCAGCATCCCGAAGGAGAATCCAGTACTTCGTGTCGAGGTAGACCCGTGTGCGGGGCAAAACGAGGTCGGCAAGCTCTTGCATTCTTGACGCGAGGTGAGCGGTCAACGACACCCCTGGCTGCGCTCGGTGTCGTGGAATGAAGTCGACCATAGAGGCCAGACGCGCTTCGGAAATGCTAGGCATGTTCGTGCGCCAGCTAACGTTATGAATGACTTACTGGCTATGCGGCCAGAGTGAGCAACGAACGGCGGCTGTATAGACAGTTAAGTCTATTCTCTTGTTAGGTTTGACCTGGACATCACTCATAAGTTTTCAATATCTCTGAAGCCAAGCTTTTAAATCATTAAAATCTTTTAGATCCAATTGGCTTTTCATTAATTCAGCTTCTTTTACTGCGTCCCCCGAAAAGAAGCTGGTTGTGACGATAACACTTTTCGAAGCCTGTCTTATCTGATGTACACCAAGCACTTCTCGTATAATCCCAACCCCAACCCTGTTGTCAGGGGCGTATCTCTTGCATTCGATGTGCGTGAGGTAACTGCATACGGCGTTTCTCACGTGAGCGATGATATCCCTGCCTCCATCGCGTGTTGTTTTTGTTAGCTCAACTTCAAAACCAAGATCCTCAAGTATGCTCGCCACTAGCTCTTCGAATTTTCTCGGAGCAAGATCATATAGTTTCTCTGGGTTATCTTTGAAGTACTTCTTTATTTCATCGTCGATGCTCGAAATTACGAGTTCAGACTCTGTCGAACTCAGGTCTGTTGGAGCCGCGTAGAAGGCTTCTTCAAATGTTCCGCGCTCCTCAATGGCGCTCATGACTTCTAGGATTTTATCTTCCGCGCCATTCTGGTCTGGGATGCTTACGGCGCCTTCAATATGCCTGTAAACGCCATCTTCATCTTTTGCTAGAACAACGTAGGACCAATCTTTATCAAGTGTATCTCTAATTACCGTGCCGGCTATATCAATCTCAGAGCTTTGGAACCATGATCGCTCAGGAAAGATAGCAATCCTTTGGATTTTTAAATCATTGAATTCTTGCTCGGTAATTCGACGAATACTCATAACTTGAATTAAAATCTAACTAGTGAGTATATTGGTCAGTTTAGCTTTCTCTCGGATGCAGTATATCCAACTATCCCCAGATCATCTTGACCCCAATTTCTTTATATTTCTCATGACTTAGAAACATCCCAACTCCTTTATAAAACACAAATACTGCAAGCTTGGTCAGTATATCCTGCTTAATAAGCGCAAGTCGTTAAGAGCTTAAGGATGAGGTAAAAGGTATCCATATAACAGAATACGCTATTCTGTTATATTTTCCCCGAGGAACGGCTTGTCCTGCCAGAACAATGTCTCCTTTGGGTCGCATTGCGACCATCACGCCTTGGAATCTATTCCATGTTTCTGAAGGGACGCTTACCGGCCAGAACCAGACATTTCATTTACTTGAGGTAATCGTAGGTCAGGGAATCCTGGGTACTGGTAACGTTTGCTGAGACAGAGAGGCTTGGAAAAGGTTTGACCTTTTTAATCAGAATAGGTTTAGATAGTTCCTCTATCTGCAATAGAAGCCATTTTTAATAACCTGCTAAGACCAACTATAATTGTTGCATTGGAAGGAGTTTATTATGGTTAAGAATGACTTAAAGCATCTCGGGCGAGTATTTCGTTCATTCGTCTTTGCCGTAACACTCACCGTGATGGGTGCTCCACTAGTATTAGCGACCCCAGTGACTTATACGTTTACCGGTGGAGTTGAGGGAACGGCTGTTTTAGATTTCATGCAACCGGATGGTTCGACGACCGCCGTAGGCGCATATAATTTAACATTCCTTGGCACCACCTATTCTCATAACGATGGCACGGGCGTCAATCTTCGCAGCTCATCCGGGAGCCCAAATGATGGCATCACATTATGGTCATCCCCTCCCAGCCCAATCGGCCAGCACATCCGTTGGCTTTTTCGTGATCCTCCAGTCGACCTTGTTGGAACTTACACCGCCACCTTCGTAAGCAACGGCCTAGATCTATCCGCAACCAACGATCATTTTTCCCCTGTCCCTGAGCCCAGCACGATCCTTTTATTGTCAACCGGCCTCTTAGGCCTAGCTGGCTATCGGTGGCAGCAACGGCGACGTGAGGGGACTCAAGTAGCATAACTAACCTACTCAGATAGATAGTTAGGGAAGCCTCTTGTCGTAATGATGAGAGGCTTTCTTTTTGTGTTAAATATCCGCTGTGGGTCGCATTGCGACCATCAAGGTAGGGAATCTATTCCATGCTTCTGAACAGACGCTTCCCGGCCACAAGCGGTCGTATGTCGGAGACTTACTCGGCCTCTGATCCAAATAGCTCTTCGTAAGTTGGATCAGCATGCTCAAAATTTACCCCTTTTCTCACGAGGAAATTCCGCACCGCATCAAAATCGGCGTCCGGCGGTATATCGATGCATATGTATGAAGGATTCGCGCCTTCGTAACTACAACTTAATGCTACCAGCTCCTTTAAGCACTTGTCGGATTCATTGCCATTTTCAACGGGACAGTCAAAGATAATTCTGATCGTGCGGTGTCCCGATTTCTTGACTGTCTCCACGAAGACCGGTCTTTTTTCCTCTTCGGAATAAGGTGCGCGAACAACGTCCAGCCAAGAAACCGAGTATGCGTAAAAAGGGCTATTTTCAAGCCTATAAAGATCGTCGCCGATCTTCGTAGCCCAAGGCGTCTCCACGTTGGCCGAGCCGTCTGAGTCTTCAACGCGAATGACGATCTTTGTCATGTCATCGGATGTAGTCATGGATCAATCAAAGTATCAAAAAAACTTTTTGGCGAACGACTGCTATGGGTCGAATCCCGCCTAGTTCTTTTGAGGGGTAGATACAATGGGGCAAAAATTTTAAGATGGATCTTTTAAGTTGTTCCTTGTTACTTGGAATTTTATGGTATTTCTATTATTTGTTCCGAGCAGGAAGAGAAGAGGGTGGCTATGAAGAATGTTTGGAGATTGGGAAGAAAAAGTCTTGTTTTTTCCTTTGTTGCCAGCTTGCTACTTTTAGCTTTGCCGCTAACAGCTCAAGCCACGCCAATAGCCGATTCCATTAGTGGTGTTGTCTGGAACGACACTGCTAACCCTAATGGAGTACAGGATTCTGGCGAGCCTGGCATCCCCGGCGTCATAATTAACCTTATGGGCACATTGAATGATGGCACCGTCACCAATGCTACGACATCTACGACGACCGACGGGGCATTCGATTTTACTACTTTGACACCTGGGGAATATGAGGTCACGGTCGACCCCGGTAGCCCATCTCTCTCAGGTCTTACCCCTGGGCAGACAGCAAATGCCTATGTTTATACCCTAGCAGCAGGTGACTCATTTCCCAATGCAATTTTTGCTTATGAAGGGACAGGCACTGATCCTATCCCCGAACCCTCCACCATGTTGTTATTTGGTTCAGGGTTAGCAGGGTTGGTCGGGTGGAGAAAGTGGAAGTCTAAGATCGCGTAAACACCAATTTTCGATATGTGATTTGGAAGCCTCTCATCGAAATGACGGGGGGCTTTCTTTTTTTGTCAAATGGCAAAATGGATGAAGAAGGTTTCCTTTCACTGCTTTAGCCCGCACCCACTTCTAGATTTCCTCATGTCCGCTGTGGGTCGGTATGAGACAATTTCACAGATCCAACACCCAATCCTCTTTTCGTTTTTTGCCAATGCGACAATTGAACTAATGGTAATCCATAACTTCTCCCCTCCATCTTTGGCCCTACTATCACGAAACGGCAGGATCAAACCCCGCACGGGCGAACTTATCGCGTGGCAATCCGGCATATTTCACATAGGCCAAGGCTTCGTCTTTGGTTAGGGCCTCCACTCCTTTCCCTTCAGTAGTCCCGGACTGAGTGCTTTTCGCCCATCGAGAACGTGATCCGCCATGACCGGACAAAAAATATACCCCTTGTAGTGTGCGATACAAATGAGTTTCGTGCCATTTAGGGTCGGATTGAGGAAATGGGCATGGCAACGTCACAATCCGATGTGAGGTGTGGGAACGATAAATTTTGCTCTTGGCTACTTTGGTCATAGTGCCTCTTCCATTTGGTGAAGTACATCTGGAAAAGGCTGAGAGGACAATGCCTCAGGTGAGGGGGGACCGTCTAACGAGCTTCACACTATTTGGTGTTCCGATCCATCCGAGTGAGAATTTCCTCATGAAGCTTGGCAGCCATAAGCTCCACGTCATTATTGTAATAAACTCTTTCTTCTTTAACCTCCTCTTCATCGTCTACTTCATCTTCAATTGAAATTGGCTCGAATCCTCTTCTGGCGTAGGTCAGCTTTATCATTTTCTTTAAGTACCTCTTAACTCTATCTTTATCCCAAATCAATAAGAAAAGCAGAATGATGAGTACCCAACCGCCCAGGAGCAAGGGCCAGGATAAATCTGCTAGTGAGATATTCCCAAGGCCCACACCAATTAAGATGCTAAGGAAGACAAGTAAGAAAGGAATACCATAGGGAATGGCCTTTACTGAGGAGGATGGAGGAGGCTCCGAAGAACAAAAACCCCTAGAACGGGTATCATCCTTAAAGTGCTTTCCTTCTACCAGTTCGCGAAAATCTATCCATTGAAATTCAGCCAGGTCTTCAGGAACTGGACACGAATCCAGAAGAACTGGCAGAAGATCTTTCCCCTGGGTGATGGCCCATTCATATTCGTTTTTGACTTCATCTGATTTCTCAGAATGGGTACACCAAAATACGACCAGGAGTTTGGCCGTTTCCAGTCCATCATGAATTTGTTTCCGCCATTTTTTGCCAGGAGTAATGCTATCGGCATCAAGAAACACCAGGTCATTTGTTGCTCGTAAAAGTTTGACAATGGGTGTGACGAGATGGCTATCTTGGTGGCTATAGGCAATGAAAATGGGGATTGGCATTGATGGGAAGAATAGTTGACAGAGTCTACGTTGAATTAAGACCTATCCCTGGCACTCTACAAAATCTGTTGAATAAAAGGAATAGCAGAGGAGGAAGGTCTAGGCATTCGCCTCAGGCATCTTGTTCGCCTCCTGCTTCCCCCACTCCAACAACTGGATGGTCCGGCCTAGAAGCTTCTTGGCGTGGTCGACAGAGAGGCCATGCCGCTCAATAACTTCCATGATCTGTTCAATGACCGCGTTCTCTTTTGGCGTGAAACGTTGAGCGTGTAGGTCGGTAGCATCGGCAAGTGGCTTCTGGTGTTTGAGCTCAGTGGCGAGAGAGAGGATTTCGTGTTTGGTGAGCAGGCCTTTTTTCTCGAGCAGTTCCCCGAGTGCTGCTAACTCGTACATCGAATCGATAGACATGTCGCAGAGCTTGAGGAAATCTTTGCGATCTATGGGATCAGGCATAGACACATCCTATAAGGCTGTGAGCCAGGATGACAATGGGTAGATGAACCAGGAGTTTAGAGACGGGAAACACGTTTGAGGTAGAGGTATCGTTTTCGCCTTCGTTGATGAAATGATTGTAGAGGCTTGGGAATGATTCGAACCCTGTGACAAAACGGCCCACGGAAAAGCTGCTCACGTTGACGCCTTTGCCACACCCGTCCAATAAGGCCGAGAAGGGGCACCATCGCAATAAGCCATAACCAGGATAGGCCTATCTCCAGAGACACAAGAATACTCCTGTGACGAGAGTTAGCCACCAACAGAGTTCGTGAGAAGACTGCTCCCCGACACTTTGGCCGTAATAGCGTTTCAACATACCGTGCCTCCTTCCTTGTTGTCTTCACGGTACTAGAGCATTTTTACCCCGACCATGCCCCAAAGGAACGAGACGGCACACAGGACAATTAGAAGTGGAGATAAGGTGAGGGATGTAGAGAAAGCGATAAGGGGCAGTCAGTTGCCTCTATTGAGGGATGGTGCCAGCCACACCATACTGTCATGCTGATCGAGAAAGATCAGGGCTTCTTGGCGGTTTGTAAATTGTCCGCTGAGAGCATGACGACCCCTGGGAGTGGTACTCCTTCAGGGGTCGTGGTGTTTCTACTACTCCAGTGTTGTCTCAAACCAAATGTTTTTTGATGAAGGGCTTATTTTTCTCTGTTCTTTAACTCTGCCTTATCTGCTAATTTCCGAAATCCTACTAGAAGGACAATGTCTAGAATCAGACCTAAAATTCCGACCGGATTGCGTATAATATTTCCATATGTAAAGAAGCTCCAGATAAGAAGTCCGTTAGCAATGAATATTCCTACAACCCCCAACCACACCCACTGTTCCCATGTAAAAAATTTCAATTCCCAACCCTCCTTCATTCCCCAAACCCAATACAATCTGGTTGATCATTCCTGGGATTATTTGCCATCGTACTTGTGGAATACGCCTCTATTTCTTCGGCCTAATAGGACTCAACCAATTCCAATTTCACGAACTCATACTCGAACGTTTCAAGATAGGTTTGCACGCATCAGGCCAGTTGTGAAGGAGCGATGTTATAACGTGGGGGAGTGTCTTGCGGGAATATGGTGTTCAAGGCATGCGCGAGTTTTCGATTTTTTCCTCTGTAAGTGAAATAGCCACACATGGCATGGAATCAGCTCTTGGATCTTGGGGAGGGTAAATTATTCTTTCGGTCTATCAAAGAAGAGTATGAAAAGAAAAAACCCACAAGCTAGCATTAAAACAGTATCAATAATTAAGCCGACGGCGTATTCCATTATCGCACCACGCCTGGTCCCTCCTTATTTGTAGGAGCTTTTGGTGTGCCTTCTTTTACCCTTCCACTGGGTGTTTTCCCCCAGGGAGCATGGTGCTTTTGCTGCTGGGGGAAATCCACTGGAGGCTCTCGCCACAACTGTTTAAAAGTATCCTTATATCTTTATATTTCTCATCAAAAAAAGCACTTTTAGGCGATTGCCCACCGGCCGTAATGCGGACAAATAAGTCTACTTGATCATTCCATATTGATATTTCAGAATACAGCTTTGCAAGGCTTTCTTGTAGTTTAGTCTCTAGTGAGAACCAATCCATTTGTGAGTCCTGAACGGCGGAAGCTAGCAACCGTGGACGTCCTCCATGCCCGGTTAAATTTTTAGCTTCCACCAATAAAAGATTAGCCGATATTTCCTCTTTTAGTCTATGAAGCCTGGTATGTCGTGCTTCCTTCTCTTGCTTCTGGAAAAAACGAATATTGAAATGATAGGTGATAAAGCTTCCGATAATAACACCGGCAATTGTGGATAGTAATGTTGGCAGCCAATCCATTTTAAGAATCCCTCACTTCCCTTTCGGCAACAGTCCTTTTTTTTCTAATTCCTGAATCTTCTCCTCAATCAGTTCTAACAGTAGATCCTTCACAGACATGTGCTCGGCAGCAGCAGCCATTTTGAACCTATAGTAAGTATTAACAGGAATTCCCCGTAGATTTAAGGCAGTCGTTTCCTCTTCTTTTTCTTTTCCCTTTCTGGTGGCCATAGGGCGAAATATTAGCACAGGGGTAGATTTCCGTCGATATAGATTGACAGCTTTATCTATCTAATGTTACAAAAATATATATGTTACTTAAGTGAGTATTGCACAGAAAGGAAGTGACCTCATGTCAACAATGACCACCCTACTTATCCATTTACCAAAGACCCTCAAAGCCAAGCTCAACGCTCTCAAAGCCCAAGGCTACACGGCCAGTGGGTTTATCAGGGCGCTGTTGGAGCGGGAACTTAAAAAAAACGAACTAACAGAAGAGGAGGGTGAAGCATGGGGTATCACTATCAACGCAAACAACGTGATGGGACGAAAGGAGGAGTTTGGTGGGTTCAGTACTATTCAAATGGGAAGCGCATGCGTGAAAGTGCCCACACGAAGAAGGAGACCGAAGCTAAACGTTTTCTAAAAGAGCGAGAGGGGAGGGTGGTTACTGGTCAAATCATTTTGCCCAGAGCTGACCGAATCCCCTATGAAGAGCTTGCCTCCGATCTGTGGCAATACTATGAGGCCACGGGGCAAAGGAATTTAAAGGAAGCCGCGACTCGTTTGAATCCCCTTCGTATTTTTTTTCGCGGTTATCGTGTGGCCAACATTTTCCCCACTGAAATAACTAAGTATGTTAATTGGAGACATGAACAGGGACTATCTAATAGCACGATCAACCGTGAGCTTGCCGTGTTAACGAAAATGTTCAACCTGGGGTACGAGCGGGGAAAGGTCTTACGGCTGCCTGTTATTCATAAACTCAAAGAACCCCCTCCGCGGCAAGGGTTTTTTGAACGAGACCAATTTGTGGCTATTCGACGGCAATTACCTGAACACTTATGGGTGGCATTAACAATTGCATATACCTATGGGTGGCGGATGCAAAGCGAAGTCTTGACCTTAGAACGACGACACATTGATCTTGATACAGGTACTATTCGCCTGGACCCTGGCACGACCAAAAATGATGAGGGGCGTATCGTCTATCTGATTCCAGAACTGAAAGTTCAACTTGAAGTTCAATTAAGGCGTGTCGATGAATTAGGGTGGAAATTAGGACGTATTGTTCCTTTTCTATTTCCACATTTCACCGGGCGTTTTCAGGGTCAACGACTACATGATTTTCGGAAGGCTTGGAAAACCGCTTGCCGACGTGCAGGGTGTCCTGGATTCTTGAGGCATGATTTTCGACGAACCGCGGTTCGGAATATGGTGAATAAGGGGGTTGTGGAGCGTGTAGCCATGAAGGTGACTGGGCACAAGACCCGCTCGGTCTTTGATCGGTATCACATTGTGAGTCCCGCAGACCTTCAAGATGTGGTTCAGAAGTTGATGGGCACAACATTGGGCACAACAGCTTCCAAGGTCGTTGACTGAAACTCTCTAACTATGCGATTTTCCTAGGCTGCGCCCGTAGCTCAGTTGGATAGAGCATCGGCCTTCTAAGCCGGTGGTCGCAGGTTCGATTCCTGCCGGGCGCGCCAAATTTATCATTTCTTTCAAAGAGTTAAAATTCATCTAGCCACTTCGCCCCCGGTTCTCTCTTCCCCAATCTCAGTTTTTGCTACAGTTCTCTCTGGCCTAGGGCTTTCCTCTCTGTGTTGTCCAAACCCTGATATTTTTTCCAATACCGTATGCAGGTGCGGTTGACTCAAATGTGCATACCGCTTAACCAAGGCGGTGGAGCTATGCCGAAGGCATGTGGCAATTTCCTGTTCTGTGGCGCCGCTCATAGCTAGGCGACTGGCAAAGGTATGGCGCATGGTATGCCAATTCACATCAAAGAGATTGGCTTTCTGAACGGCCGGGACAAAAATTCGTTTATAAAAATTCTTGGGATCTACTGGAGTTCCTTTGGTTTGGGAAGGAAAGACCCATTTGGAATCTCTCCAAGAGGTCCAGTTTTTCAATATACCTTTAGCTTCCTCATTGAGGTAGGCGTATTGGCAATGCCCTGTTTTCGTGGCGGGGAGAGTGAGAATCCCTCTCTCCAGGTCAATATCAGTCCATTTAAGGCGGAATTGTTCGGTTTGTCTGAGGCCTGTCAAAATGGCAAAGCGCACCCAGGGAGCAAATGTTGGCGCGATGGATTCTAGTAATTGTTTTTCCTCTTCAAGACTTAAATACCGTAATCGGCCCTTGGATACTTTAGGCATTTCAATTTGTGAAAAAGGATTCTGAACAAGCGATCGATCCCGGACGGCAAGATTAAGAATATGCCGCAAAAACTTCAAATAATGGAGAACGGTTTGATTAGCTAAGCCTTTCTCTAATAATTCTCCTTTTACTGAATCAAGTAGAGCAGGGGTGATGTTAATCAAGCGGTGATTTGGCAATCTGTTCCTCCAGAATTTTTCGTAAATCCGATCGTTGCCTACTGTTCGTTTTTTATTGAACCGCATAAATTCTTCAATAGCCTCGTCTAGCCGTTTTCCACCACGATGTTGCAGGTTTTGTGGAAAAAACTGTCCCCGGCGTAAGTCGGTTTTTGCTTCTTCTCTAAATTGTCTAGCTTCGGTTTTCGTCGGAAATGATCCAAACCAGTGTACCTTCCCTTGGTGTTGCAACCGGGCATTCCATACTTGAGTGCCATCGGCGGTTTTTCGAGCTATTAAGCCTCGATCGTTAGATTTCTTAGGCATGATTGTTAGTCCTTCTGTCTGAGAGTGCCATTAATTTTCTCTCCCAGTTCTATCACTCGTTCCAGGTGATGGTTTGTGAGCGCCAAAGTTAACCCGAGAGGTAAATCGGGAGTTTCTACTGGTGAAAGCTCTCGGTCCTTTTCATTGGTGGTCAGGATGTCTTCAAGCCATTGAGATACAAGCAGTGTGAAATGCTGTTCCGAAAACACGTCCTCCAAGGTCTTGAGGGGTTGTCCATGTGCAATGGAGTTTACAGCTGCCAGTCCCTCTGTTTCCGGAATGAATGGTTTCTTGCGATTCGGAATTTCTTTTACCTGTCCCATAATTCAAGCTCCTCCTTTAGATTTGTTTGGTTGATTTAACTCCCGCTCCAATAGGGCTCGAATAAACCCGCTGGCGGTGTACCCCTTAGCCCTCAAACCATTGAGTTTCCGTTTAAGAGACTTAGGCAGTTGAATAATGACGCGTTCCATTTTCATTTTATCTACCTCCAGTAAACATAGCTCACATAATATGCTATCTAGGCATGCTAAAAGATGTCAAGTGATGCTTGATGCTATTCGATGCCTATGCTAGGTTGCGGCTATGGCGAGAGGAAAAAAGGAAGAAGAAGTGCCAGGAGCGTGGGTCATCCGAGATATTCCCCGCGATCTTATGCGCCGAATGAAGATTGCAGCGGCTGTTCAGGGAACATCCGTCAAACAACTTCTGATTGACTTAGCGCAAAGTCATCTGCAGGAGCTTGAGAAGAAGGGGATGATGCCAAAGAACAAGTAGAAGGTATTGAAATACCCTAAGTTTTTCCCCATTCCCCACTAACCCAATCCAACCCAATTATGCGGCTCACAGATAACGAAATCAGGGATATTACCCGACTATTGGAGCAGGGAAAACCACTGCCTGATCAGTACCGCTTTCTGTTGTTTGAAGACAAGCGGGAAGTGGAACTGACTTGGAATGGAAAGACCAATGAAGTCTGCAATGTAGTGCTCCCTTTTCAAATAATTGAGCAGGTGGACGAACCTCGCTCAGAAAAAGAAATGCGGCTTCAAGCTGACTTGTTTGATACAGCCACGGGTCGGCAGTTAACGGGATGGTCTAATAAGCTAATTTGGGGTGATAACAAGCTTATTCTTTCATCCCTCAAAAACGGACCACTGCGGGAGGAGATTGAAAAGCAGGGCGGGATCAAATTGATCTATATCGACCCGCCTTTTGACGTCGGCGCGGATTTTTCGATGGACATCGAAATTGGTGAAGAGACTTTCAATAAAAAGCCAAGTGTTTTAGAAGAGTTAGCCTATCGAGACACCTGGGGAAAAGGAGCTGATAGCTTTATAGCTATGATTTTTGAGCGCTTGTCGTTAATGCGCGATTTACTATCAGACGACGGTAGTATTTATGTCCATATCGATTGGAGGCTGAATAGCTTGTTGAGGCTAGTACTCGATGAAATTTTTGGAAGAAATAATTTTGTTAATGAAATAATTTGGCACTATAAAAGATGGCCCGCTCCAAGCAAAAATTTCCAAAAAATGCATGACACGATTCTTTTCTACTCTAGAAACACAGAAAAAAGAATTTTCAATGTTCAGCTACAGACATTAACCGAAGGAACTAACAAAAGGTGGAGAGGCCAGAAAAGCAAGGTGGAGTTTATCGATGGCGTAAGGCAAGTAACCCAGATGACTGATATTTTGTCTTCCGGAACGCCAATGAACGATGTGTGGGATGTTCCTGTAATAAATTCACAAGCCTTGGAACGGCTTGATTATCCAACTCAGAAACCGGAAGGTTTATTACAAAGAATAATTGAAGCATCTTCAAATGAGGGGGACATTGTTGCCGATTTTTTCTGCGGGTCTGGAACAACAATAGCTGTAGCGGAAAAACTTAGTCGGAAGTGGATTAGCTCCGATCTAGGGAAGTTTGCCATTCATACCACCCGCAAGCGCATGATTGGCGTACAGCGGGCACTAAAAGCAGAAGGTAAATCATGGCGAGCATTTGAAATCTTGAACCTCGGGAAATATGAACGACAGCATTACATTGGATTCAACCCTTCCTTGAGGGAAAAGGAAAAACAGAAACAGCTTGAAGCGAAGGAAAGAGCTTTTGTGGAGTTGATTTTGATAGCCTACAAAGCGGAAGCGGTTGAAGGATTTCATACTTTCTACGGCAAAAAAATGGGCCGCATGGTCGCAATCGGTCCGGTTAACCTTCCTGTTACCCGTCTATTTGTTGAAGAAGTTTTGGGAGAATGCCGCCAGAAGCATATAACTCGTGCTGATATTCTAGCCTTTGAATTTGAAATGGGGCTATTCCCCAACCTCCTCGATGAAGCCAAGGCCAAAGGTATTGATTTATCCGTTAAACACATTCCGCGCGAAGTTTTTGACAAGCGAGTCGTAGAAAAGGGACAAGTAGTATTCCATGATGTGTCATTCATCGAAGTGAAACCCATCATTAAGAAAAATACCGTTGGAGTAGAGTTGACGGATTTTTCTGTGTTTTACAATCAGGATGTTTTAAAAGAAGTAGAAGAGACCCTAAAAAAGGGGACCAACAAAATTGTCCTTGAGCAAGGTAAGATCATCAAGGTGACCAAGGATAAGAAGGGGATTGTGACCCGCGAGCTTTTAACCCAAAACTGGACGGATTGGATTGATTACTGGTCAATAGACTACGACTTCCAAAGCAAACAGGAAATGATCCGGGTAAAGAATGAGGCCACAGGTGATTTGGAAGAAGTGTGGTCAGGCGATTATGTTTTTGAAAACGAATGGCAATCCTTTCGTACAAAAAAGAAACGTTCACTCGAACTGACGAGTGCAGCAAAAGAAGTGCCAAAAGGCCGCCGGAAGATAGCTGTGAAGGTGGTGGATATTTTTGGAAACGATACCATGAAGATTATTGATGTGAGTTTGTAACTATGGCCCTCCATCCCGATTTTCCCTCCTCACCCTATGAAATTCTTGATCCTGAAGTCCGCTGGTTTCCAGGCGATGATCTTTTCCGGGAATTGAGCAGGGAGAAGCTTTTGCCTCCGCTGGTCGAAAATATCCGTCAGCAGGTCAAGAGGTGGCGGGATAGGGGATATGACGGCGCAACGGCTACAAGCAAAGCCTTGCTCCATTGGTGGTTCCAAAGGGAACATTTAATCCTAAAAGCAGATGGTTCTGTGTTCAATTTTCGGTACTACTTCGCACAGCGCGAGGCGGTTGAAACCGTAATCTACCTCTACGATGTGGTTGGAGCCAAGGACAAATATGATCTGATCCGATTTGATGCCTCAGGGACCGTTTCTGCGGGAATGTTTTCCGAAGACTGGTTGCGAGTGGTCATTAAGATGGCCACCGGGGCCGGGAAAACCAAGGTGATGAGCTTGGTTCTCACGTGGTGCTATTTCCACAAGCTGTATGAACCAGGATCCCAGCTAGCTCGGAATTTTCTGGTTATTGCACCCAACATTATTGTGCTAGATCGTATCCGACATGACTTTGATGGGCTTAAAATTTTCCATGAGGACCCTTTACTTCCGGAAAATGGGTATGAAGGGCAGAACTGGAATGATGATTTTCAATTGATCCTGCACATTCAAGATAAGGTTCACGTCACCCACCCATTAGGTAACATCTTCTTGACTAATATTCATCGGGTGTATTCCGGGAATGAAACCATCCCGTCCGCCGATGATGACAATGCCATGGATTATTTCCTTGGCGAAAGGCCAGTTAGCAAGATAACAGACAATAAGGTTGATCTAGGTGTGATCGTCCGAGAGATTGATGAGCTGGTCGTCATGAATGATGAAGCCCATCATGTTCATGATGAACGGATGGCTTGGTTTAAATCCATTCAGGATATCCATAACAAACTCAAGCAAAAAGATCATTTTCTTTCCCTCCAGGTAGATGTAACAGCTACTCCTCGACACAACAACGGAGCCATCTTTGTGCAGACGGTAAGTGATTATCCACTTGTTGAGGCCATATCTCAGAATGTGGTGAAACACCCAGTGCTGCCGGATGCGGCCAGTCGAGCTAAGCTCGTCGAGCAACAATCCTCAAAGTTCACCGAACGATACCAGGATTATCTGCATTTAGGAGTTGAGGAATGGCGAAAAACGTATGAGGAGCATAAAAAGGTTGGGAAAAAGGCCATTCTCTTTGTCATGACAGATGACACGACTAATTGTGACGAAGTTGCTGAATGGCTGGAAAGAACCTATCAAGATTTTCAAGGAGCTGTGCTGACCATTCATACCAACAAGTCTGGTGACATTTCCGAAAATAAAAAGGGTAAGAATAATGATGAATTGGATCTGTTGCGTGAACAGGCGAACCAAATTGATGCCTGGGAAAGCCCCTATAAGGCCATCGTATCAGTGCTCATGTTGAAAGAAGGGTGGGATGTTCGCAATGTCACCACCATTGTTGGACTCAGGGCCTATGTAGCCAAAAGCAATATTCTTCCAGAACAGACACTTGGTCGCGGATTGCGGAGGATGTATTCCGGGAGTGATCTGATCGAGTATGTCAGTGTGGTTGGCAGTGCGGCTTTCATGGATTTCGTGGAATCAATTCAAAATGAAGGTGTCGAGTTGGAACGATCTGCAATGGGGGAGGGCACAAAGCCTAAAATTCCTGTTGTTATCGAAGTGGATAAGGAAAATACCAAGAAGAATTTGGATGCTCTGGATATACCCCTTCCGCGTCTTAC
This sequence comes from Nitrospirales bacterium, assembly GCA_029261295.1. Taxonomy (GTDB): domain Bacteria; phylum Nitrospirota; class Nitrospiria; order Nitrospirales; family UBA8639; genus Nitrospira_E. The sequence goes on from JAJDBP010000024.1 coordinate 44,621, forward strand.
CCCTCGTATCTATCGGGAATATAAAAATCTTGACAATCTTGATGTCTCATTATTTTCCCATAAAAAGGTTGGGTATAAGCAGTTTTCCGAGGCCGAACAGCGGGAGATCATTTTTCGCGATATTACGACCGGGGAACAAACCCATACCACTTATCTTAGCACTACTGGCACCGCAGACCACCGAAGTGTCGTTGGATTCTTTACACAGAACATTATGAAAGAACTCCGATTAGTCGGAGGCTATGACGTATTGTACCCAAAAGTAAAAGACTTTATTCAAAGCTATCTTTTTGAAAAAGTGGTCAATTTGGATAGCCTGAATACTTTCAGAAATCTTTCCGAGACAGAAGCAACCCGAACCATTCAACAGACTTTTAAAGAGCAGATCAATAAATTAACGGTTCAGGATCATGGAACGTCAGAAATTAAGGACTACATCAAGCTTAAACACACTAGGCCGTTTGTGACGAACGATCAGCCATGTATCATTGCCAGGAAAAGTTTATTTAATAAAATTATCGGGGACAGTCATTTGGAATTAGAGTTTGCTGCATTCCTTGAAGACTGTGATGATATTGTTTCTTATGCAAAAAACTATATGGCCATAGGGTTCAAAATTGACTACGTGAATTCAAGTGGTGATATTTCAAACTACTACCCAGATTTTTTGGTTAAAAATGATGAAAAGCATGTGTTTATCATAGAAACTAAGGGCCTTGAAGACTTGGATGTTCCACTGAAAATGCAACGGCTAAAGCAGTGGTGTGAAGATATCAATAAAACGGGCTCAGAGGTTCATTTTGATTTTGTGTTTGTTGATGAGCAGAATTTTAAAAAATATCAACCAAATAATTTTCAGTCGTTGGTGTTGAATTTTTTGCAGTATAAAGAGAGATAGTTGGGCTTTGGAGAAATTTATTGAAGGAACCCTTGTGAACAAACAAATACCGACATTCGATTCATTGATGAATCCTTTATTGGACGCGCTGTTTGCTCTTGGTGGTTCTGGTTCCATCGATGAAATATATGAAAAGGTGTTGGAGCTCAAAGAAATTGAGGAGAAGATTTCATCGGTTCCGCACAATTCAGAAAAAAGTAATGAAACAGAGGTAGCTTATCGATTGGCATGGGCAAGAACATATCTAAAAAAATATGGATTTCTCGAAAATTCAAGCCGAGGTGTATGGACTTTAACAAAGGTCGCAAAGGAAGAAAAAAAAGTATCGCCAGAAGTTGTTGTAAAAAAAGTTAGGCAAGCGGATAAACTCAACGCAAAGAAAAAAAATGAAACAACTAATACTGAACACATTGACTTATATGATAGTGATTCACCTGAAGCTGATGGATGGCGTGAGGAGCTCTATCACGTTCTCACGAACGAAATTTCTGCCGACGCGTTTGAAAGGCTCACCCAGCGGTTATTGAGAGAATCCGGTTTTGTCCAAGTGGAGGTTACTGGCCGAACCGGAGATGGAGGAGTTGACGGTAAAGGTATTGCCCGAATTCATGGGTTCATGAGTTTCCACATTATATTCCAATGCAAGAAATACCAAGGGTCCGTTTCTGCAGGTGCAATCAGAGATTTTAGAGGGGCCATGGCCGGGCGAACCGAAAAAGGGTTGTTCATCACTACCGGCAGATTTACTCCCGCCGCGATAAAAGAAGCTACCCGCGATGGTACCCCACCTATTGATCTTGTTGATGGTGAACAACTTGCAGAAAAATTGAAAGAATTTGAACTTGGCATACAAACGCAAATGATTGAGAAAGTCACTATCGATAAAGACTGGTTTAAGAATTTATGAAGCTATGCGAGGCCCAAAATGCGCTACAGCTGAGATTTGTCATTTGTACAATCATTAACCATTGAGGCAGTTTATTTGTTGACTAGAGATAAAAGAAAATAAGTTTAGTATGAAAGCTTCAGTCATAGCACTATTTTTTGCGATGGTAGTAATTTCTTTTTTCCCTGCAATGATATTGGCTGAAGATCAAACCCAAGAAAAGAAAGTAAGTCAACAAATTGACAAAAAAGAAAAGGCTACTTCAGAAGATTCTGTAGATATTCCTCATAGCCAAGTGCTTAAAGAGGAACCGCTTGATTATGGCCTACTTATCCAAATCATAGGAATTACCGTTGGGGCACTCTTAATTATTTGGCAAATAGGCAGGCAGTACAAAAATAATATTGAACTTCAGCGAGAAAATAACAGGGAAAAATTGAAGTTAGAAATTTATTCTGATTACAGAAAAACCATCTCTAATGCACAGAAAAAAATTATTTCTGCATCTGCTGAATCTCAAGCCATTGATGGTGCATTCAAATTTCATTTTGACCAAATTCAATCGTCAGGATCTTCTTTTCCAATGCGCCCTAGAGCAAAAAATATGCAGGATGTGCATTTTGCGGCAACTGCCTCATTGACCGATCTTGTCTATTTAATAGAAGAGTTTGAAATAATAAATCCTAATCTTGAAATATTTCGGCTAGCTTATAGTTGTGCAATCCACTGCCTGAATAAGGCATTTTTCCCATTTCATCAAGAACTATTAGAATTTTTGCCATGTGATGTACCTCTTCAAGATCAAGCTAGATTAGGTGCCGAGGTTCTAGGTCCTAGAAAAGAAGTATCAAGGGAGGATCTTGAAAGAATTTCACAAAGAGCGACGTTATATAATGAAGAAGCTTGGGAGGCAAGTTGCTATGTCTCTGATTTAGCAAAAGTGGCGCAGAATATTTTTCTTGGTAAGCTTTTCTCCCACACCCTCCCGTCCCGAAAACCACTTGATCCCAAACATATTGTTTTATCTATAGAACCTCCAAAATTTCAAAAACTGAAAAAGTATTTTTTAGAAGAAACTGAGTGGGGGAAAGAGCATAAAAATGCGGAAAAAAGGGTTAGAGAAGAACTTCAAGAAAGGCCAACTTCCTTACAATGAGCGGCTCTTTCTTTTTGAGTAAAATGTTACAGAATAGGTAATTCTGTTACATGGGATTCCCAAAGTTAGGTGATTGAACAACAGGAGGAATATACGCAATGGGGATTCTTGGTGAAATCTTCGCCCGAGGAGACCCGCATGGTCATCTTAAAAAGCTCCTACGCGATCATACGGCTGTTTTGTAAATAAAAATAAAGTTGCAGGCAGTCCTTCATCAGGCCGATACGTACGGACGAAAATCTTTAATTGCCTATGCGGTACCAGAGAAACTAAGAAAAAATTTAACCGAATAGCGTTACATGGAACATAAAATTCTAAAAATTGAATTCCTATTATCTGTTTCTGATTAGCAATGGCAACTCGACAACCCCGAGAATATCTAATACTTCTTAATAAGGCCAAAGCTGCGGCTGAAACAGCTATTGATGCATTCAACAGAGTGAATCACCCCTATCGGAATGAAACAACCCTTCTCACTTTGGCCAACGCTTGGGAGCTATTGGCAAAAAGCATGCTCGTTCATGCTAGACAATCAATTATTAAAGGTCACCACGGTGAAACAATTTCTGGGGAGAAGGCCGTTTATCGCTTACATTATCGTAAACAAATCAGTAAGCATGAACAAGATACCATTCAGCAGATAATTTCGTTAAGGAATGCAGCGGCGCACCACTATTTGCCAGAGATGCCAGACGAAATCATTCATCATCTGTTGTATTTCGGCTGTAAGTTTTTTCGGGCAGCCATCAAAAAAACATTCCCGTCCCATGGAAAGGGATTAGACCGAAATTATCTATCGCTAGCTTTTTGTGACCTGACAACCTATGCGGATAAAGTGCAGAAATCGGTGTCCCGAGTAAAGAAAAGTTCATCTGCCAAACGGCTTATTTGGCTTCTCGAACGAGGGATCGGATTTGACGGTAGCTCCTACCAGACGGAAAAGCAGTTCGAGGCTAGCTTCAAAGGAAAGAAAAAAATAATGCCTCATTTGGCGCTCAATAACTTTGTGAAAGAAAATGAGATGGTTAGGATTGTTCCCGTTGAAGCTCCACGGAATTATACGGCCGACATTACCTTGCGAAAGGGAAAGGCACAAGATTCCACATTACCAGTTGTTGTTCGTAAGACAGACCTAAACAAGGATTACCCTTATCTAACAAAAGAGATTGCAACCTACCTCAAGGTCTCTCTTCACCAAATCACTGCCATGGTTAAGAATCTTAATTTGAAAGGTAATCCTCAATACCATCAAGAAGTACGAACATCAAAAAGCGGCTCTGTTCATCGATATAGTCAAGCAGCAAAGGTTCGACTAACTGACGAACTGAATTCTACATCTGTCGCCTAATACTATGCATAAGTAGGGCGGACCAAACGCAGATAGACCAGCTGAAAATGTGTTACAGGATAGGCATTCTGTTAGATGGGTCCTGAGATTTAGGGAAGGAGATGACTTTTCATACCAACTGGCATCACTTTTTTCAGAAGGTTTCCTTTCAGCGTCTTAGCCCGCACCCACATCGAGATAGTCAAATGTCCGCTTAGCGTCCGAAGCCCACCTATCGTTTTAGGCAACAGTGGCTCTGAAGCTTAACAAATATGTAACAGATCAAAAAGTGTTTGGAGTTACCGTATTCGGTGGCGGAAACTTAGGAAAAATACGTCGAATAGATTGTTCTGAGAAGGCAGGAGACAACACCGCCTGCTAAGGCCATCTAAAGGCCTTGAGCAAGCGATGTTTGATTTGAAGGAAACACAAACGTTCAGTTTTCACCAAAGCGTCGGTAACGTTTTTGGCTCATCAAGTGTATGAAGGCCAGGATCTTCTTGGAGCGATGGTTCTGCTCCCTTATGCCCTTCGCTTTGGGGGGTCATCCCAGAACTTATAAAAACGGATCCCGCACGTAAGGCTTTGGCGTATGCAAATAAGGTTTTTGCATTCCCAAATTCTTTTTGAAGGTCTGGATCAACTTCGATGAACGCCTCAGCTCGGACTTCTGAATTGATGAGCCGTTGAATGCGGTTATTGGACCAATATGAAGCTTGGTTTGTTGTCATGTTGCTGAGCATAAAAACCTCCTACGGGTTGAGGAGAGAGGCTCTCCAAAAAAGCTAAAAACGCAAGGGTTTCAAAAGTACGTACGATCCCTGAATATGTGCGCCTGTGCGCCCCGCAATGGCCGGGGGGTGCTAGGGGGGACCCGTGATCTCCATGGTTGTCTCTCATAGTTTGGCTGAGCATCCCGTAGGTTGCGATGGGTTCTCGTGGCCTTTTCTCCTTTCGTTCTCATGATGGATTGCCTGCCCCTCAGCTCTTCCCTTAGTCAGCCCTGTGCATTAGCAAAGAGTTGTATTTTAGGGTTGCGTTTTTCATCCATCTCCTGGCTGTTCATTTCTGAGGGTTTCTTCGGAAGAATGCCTTTCAAAAAGTTCTCCTTGTGGAAGGTCCTCTGGGGGTGCACTCTGTTTCTTTTCGAGCAATGGTTTGAATCGAAAAAAATCCTTCTCATATTCTGCATCATGGGGGAGGGGGACCTTATTGTGTAGGAGTGCCCCTTCTTTCTGGAAATGCACCCATCCTCTGCCCATCGTTGTCCCTTTAGCGGTGTGTTTATCTAACGCATAGTCAGGAATTTCCAAGCGTCCCTCGTCGATTTCTCGAAAGCCTCGTAAGGCTGTTTGAAAATGATCGGCTAATCGACTCTTGGGAGCTCGGGCTAGAAGTAAAATAGTATTCCCGAGGATCAACCGTGCACTGCCGGTTTTTTCGTCACGGATCAAATCTTCCCATTGTTCTTTGGCCATGGCGGTAAAGAGCGGTACTTTCGGATCGGCCAAGCCGATATCTTCGTGGCTGATAATTACTAACCGTCTCCACAATGCCTTTGAAAATTTAGGACAGCATTCGTCTGCCCAATACATGGCTGGGAATTCCTCTCCTCGCCGAATGGCTTTCTGAAGTGCACTGAGCACTTCCATGAGGTCGTAATGGCTGTGCTCTGTTTTGCAAAAGAATGTACCCATGGTGATCGTCTCTCGATGGAAGGAGTTCTTTCGCCTAACTTTAAAACGTGTGTGATGGGCACAGGAATTAGGGCGCCTACGTACACCCTGGCCTGAATGTTTGGTGATTGTCCGCAGGGGAGGGTGGGAGTGCCCACCCCTGCGTGCCTTCATGGAGTAACCAACAGTTATTCCGCCCAGGAGGGGAGCGGCTCCCACTCCATGAGGCCTGATAGGCTTAAATTTCATAGTTCTCTCGCAATTGTTTCTGGGTCGCAGCAATTTCTTCTTGCTGGGGAATTAAGTAATCGGGACAAATGTCTGGAACTGTGAGAAAAATTGGCGCGTCATTACAGGCAGCGGATCCGGCTGCATACACTCTATTGATATACGTCACCAAACCCGGAGGCATTTCTTCCGCTTGAATGTGACGTTTTACTTCTTCCCAAGCCCTCAATCGAAGTTCTCTCTGTTGTTTCAGATTGCTTTGGAGTTCCGTTTGAATTCGCGCGATCGCTTCCCGGGTCACCTCCAGTAATTCACTCACAGACCTCTGTTCTTGTTGCGCGTTATCAATGAGCCCATCATTGTCATCCAAGCCTTGCCGACCGTCTTCATGGGTGGCGAACCATTCCAAGAGCCCCTTCCGTCGGATTTGTAATTCCTTGAGATTCTCTGTGTGGTGATTCGTTCTGTTGCTTAGAATGACCTCTTTTTCTCCCAAGATGTGCAATTGCGTGTTCAAGTCCTTTTGTACGGCCGTGAGTTCTTTCAATGCTTCTCGTGCGGATGGTTTGGTAGATGGTTTTGTGGTTTTAAGAAGTGCTGCGGGCCACATGAGTCTCCTCCTTTTATGATAAATAATGGTTTGCGGGCTCTTTCTAGAATGTTTTCTGTTCTCTCTCCGAATAAAAGCTTTCCACCCAATCGATGGGAATCTCCACCTTTTTATGTGGCCCTATGACAGAATGGTTAGTCACGATGTAGCCTTTCACGGTCATGGAAACCACTTGTCCTGAGCAGTGCCCAAACAATGGACTGATCCATTCACACCATTTCCCAGATGTCAGGCATGGATTCTCGTAAATCACTTTAATTTTCTGAGGCACCCTTTCGAGGAGTTGGCGTACTGCCTCATCGGGCCAGGTCACACGCTGTCCGGGTTGGAGAGCTACGGATCCTAGGGTTCTCGTTTTAAGCCTCAATGGGGCTAGTGCTTCAAACGTCAATTGGAATTTCCTCCTCTTGGGCTGTGGTAATTTTTCCTGAATAGGCTTGTTCCGGGGAATGTGGGGGGGTGTCAGTAGGCCCATTTATCCGGGAACAAGAATTCGCCCTTTGATTATGAGGGGTTTCGTTATTTTCCCCATTCTTGTTCCCTTGTTCCGTATATATATGGGGAACAACGGAACATGAATAATTTTCAAGAGTACTTAGGATTTCTGTTTTGCCCGATGCATACATGAATGGATCTCCCTTTCCCCCTTTCCCTATACGGGCCACTCCTTCACTCTCGACTAGTTCTTTGAGGGCTTTTCTCAAATATCCAGTTCGCCCCTCGACCCCATCTTCAATGACCTCACGAGAGACCGGGGTCTCTTGGGCTCCAAGGAACGTTTTGATGGCATTCTTGGACCGATCCACATCCGCCTCTTTTTTGGACCCTCCCAAGGTAATCGATCGCCGATCAGCATCCCACTCAAGAACCGATGCTTCAATATCAGTCCCGTAACGACACTGTGCTTCAATCGTTCGATATTTATCGGTTCGTTTTTGAATGAGGGCTGTATCAACCGTGCCGAATATTGCGGTACTCCCAAGCAAGGCATCTCCTCCTTCCCGATCACTTTTTCCAGCATGGTGAACAAAGAGAAGATGTGCCCCTGTTTCCCGAGCAATTTGTAAAAATGGGTCTAAGGCCTGTGTCACTGCTGCATAATCGTTGAAATCTCTTACTTTGGTGGTGGCCTTAGCCAAGGTGTCCAAGACGATTAAGACTGGTTTCCGATTGATGACAGATACTCGAATTTTTTCAATCAGGTCATCCGGTGATCTTCCAATGAAGGCGGAAATTAGTAGGGAACCGTCGGCTCCCAGATCCATGAAATGACGTTTGACTTCAGATCGTTTTTCCTCAAAAGCACAATAAATCACTGGGCCTTGAGCCGTGGGAAGACCGAGGAAATCTTCGCCCTTCGCTACACTGAGACACAGGTTACGGACAGTCGTTGTTTTTCCAGCTTTGGGTTTACCACCGATAACCGAGACCCCTCCCATCGGCAAAAGGTCTTTGACCAGGTATTGGACTTGTTCATCAGTTTCATTTAGTAAATCACTAAGATCTGTGAGTGGTAGTCCACACTCAAAAAGGTTAGAGCATTCATGTGGCTTGGCTTCTTTCAATAATTCTTCAAAGTCTTGTGCAGTGCCACCTGCTTCAGCCCATTCGGTCACATCGTTAAATTCTTTCGGGGCCCAAACTGAATAGAGTGCGTTCACTTTCTCTCCGAGGAGTTCACAAATATTTTTTCGGTAGGTTTCTCCAGTTGTATCGTTATCTCCGATCACTGAGATTTGCTTTTTTCCATAGAGCAAGGTGAGCATTTCAGCGTTTACTGATGCCTCACCAGAGTAGGGGGTCGTAGCAATAGTTTTTGGATAGAGGCCTAATTCCTTCAACCATCGGTTGATCGTGTCTGCGTCACGTTCCCCAGCTGCCACGATGGCATTATATGCGGCAATCACTTGGTCTCGTAGGTACAGGTCAGGCGTGCATGGTTTGAGCGTGCCTTTACCCGATCCGTCTGCCTTTTGATTCCAAATGAATTTATGATTAGGGTCGTTCGTGCGGAGATGCCATGCCCTCCGACCTTTAGCATCCGTCCATTCAAAGGCCCGTAGGATCTTTATTTTTTTGGAGGCCTCATTATTATTGCTCGGATCGACTTGGATAATATCCCCTACGAGTTTAAGGGCTTCTTTGAACCCACAGCCGAGAACACTCATGATGAGCGCCAACCCATCACCAGATTTTGGAACACACTGATTACAGAAAAAGGTTCCCGAACCGTCTTTGTCGTCAAACCGAAATCGATCCTTTCCACCACACACTGGGCAGGGCCCATGCTTTCTATTTCTGGAGATTTCAATCCCAAGTTCAGCGAGAATGTCCGGCCAGCGTCCCTTTGCCTGTTGCTTTATTTGTGAAGAAACTTGTGTGGTCATGGCTTTGATTAGCTAGGCGGGTTCTTGAAGTTGTTCGAGAAATTTCTCACGCTCAAAACGAATGTGAGCACCAACGTAAGTCGGCCTTAGTTTTCCAGCTTTCACGGCCTTGTATATAAAATATCTACTTATTCCAAACTCCTCTTCCAATTCACGTGGCGTGCGAAGCCTTGCATGTTGTGGCCTATGAACCTCTCTCGGTTTCTTATGGGGAGCTTGAGGGTTTTGTTGAGAGGAATGATCTGGCATGTGAACCTCCTTTATTTCAAACTTTATTAAATTTGTACTTCTGCCATGGCTTCCATGGTTCTATTGGTCTCGAATTTACAATTGCATGAGGGCGTTTAATTCAATTTAGAAAGTGTTGGGGCGAACTATAGGAAGTCAGATATAGCACTGTCGAAGGTGTGAAAAGATTTATTGCCACCTTATTGAAAGGAGTATGAAAAAAAGAATTCACACCCCCCAGTCTAGAAAAGTGTTGCAGTCCTGAATGGTTAGGTGAGGGGGAAGTCTTCTATGTACGTGCGGGATGGTCCGGATGGTAGGCTCTAATACGGGGAGGAAGAGTATGATATTGAAATCGCGTAATAAACTTTTGGCGTTCCTCCAAGGACTCTAATGTCTTTTGTGCAAACTGACTTTTTTCCCAATTCTTTCGATAACCTTTCCAGTCTGCATCTTTAGTATATCGGTCCCTGATTGTCTGTTCTGACAGTTTTTGCGATTTATTCATACTTGCAGCAACTATATGTACGGCATCGTCGATACTGACCTTCAACCCCTTGTTTAACAGGTGCACATCTTGACACAAACTGAAATCGCGAGAGCGCTGTTCTATTTTCTTGAAATAATTGCTGCTCCCTCGTTTGCCAATGAGACCTAAACATTTCTCAAGATTTGCTGTTCCCTTGCTATCCAAATATTCGTCGAACGCCTTCACAATAAAATTAAGTGCCCATAGGGGAGGGTACATATCTGCCGCGTGAGCAAGACTTATTGCCTTGAGGGCCAAGATTGGTTCCTTAGTAAAATGGAATTCGTTGGCGAAACCTTGCAAAGAATAATACACATCAAGCCGGACATCCGGTTTGGTCGTCAACATATTTGGCATCTTTGCCAAATCGTCTCTTCGCACCGGAAACCAATGTCGGGGAGGGTATTTAACAAATACCTCAACCCATTCGCCTGCCCATGTAAACATTTGGCCTTTAAGGGTGTCCTCTGGGAGTTTCTTCTTTTCTGCCCAATTGTCAGGATATCCAAGAATAGCCATATCCGGTGGTACCGGTTCGGGGCCTTGCATTAGTATTTCTCGAAAAGGCTCGCTTGGTTTTGGTGGGGTTTGTTTTTTGGAGGATGATTTTTTCTTCATATAGAAATCTTCTCCAATAAAAAGAAGGCCCGCTGGAGTGGATCCAATGGGCCTTCCTAGTCCATATCAATCTCAGTTTTTGCTACAGTTGGGTCACAAAATCCTCATATGCGACAAACTATATCACTTCAAATCATGCCATACTATTTCAATCCCTTAAAATTTAAAAAGTTGTTTATCGGGGCGGCCTTTCGCACATTTTTCTGTGTTACATGGCATAAAATAGCATGGGTTAGAGTGGCATAGTATTACTACTTAATGCGCCTTCTAAGCCGGTGGTCGCAGGTTCGATTCCTGCCGGGCGCACCATTTCATCCTCCCCCCCCTGTCCCTGGCGAATTCCTAATTTTCCCTCCTAGAGCGGTTTTTCGGCACGGTTGAATTTATTGCCAACTCGCCGTATTCTCACCAGCCATGAAACATCTCTTCATGGTTTTCACGTATCTGGTTTCCCTCGCTCACACAGTCCTGCGGCATGGGGGCATGAAGGCGGTGGTCGCCGAGAATCTGTTATTGAAGCAACCACTGCTTGTCCTCACTCGCTCACGAAAACGGGCCCCTAATCTGTCATCTCTCGATCGTTTCTTCCTTGGCCTGTGGACCAGCTTTCTGGACCTGCGCCGCATCAAACGTGTCGCCTATCTTGTACAACCGTCGACCCTTCTGAAATTTCATCAGGCCCTGGTGAAGAGGAAATATCGCTTGTTGTATTCTTCACCAAACCGGAGGAAGCCAGGTCCGAAGGGCCCTTTCCGGGAACTCATTAAGCTGGTGCTGGAGATGAAACGGCGCAATCCCAACTTTGGGTGCACCAAAATTGCTGAACACGTATCCAAAACCTTTGCCTTGTCTCTTGATAAAGACGTGGTGAGGCGAATACTTACCACCTATTACTGTCCAGAGCGGGGCGACGGACCTTCTTGGCTGTCCTTCATCGGTCAAACGAAAGACAGTCTCTGGAACATGGATTTCTTTCGGTGTGAGTCCCTACGACTCAACACGCATTGGGTCCTCGTCGTGATGGACCAATGCACGCGTCGGATTATCGGATTCGGGATTCACAAAGGTTCTGCTGTGGATGGGAGAACACTCTGCCACGTGTTTCATCAAGTGATACGTCGTCACGGGGTGCCACAATGTCTCAGTTCAGATCATGCCCCCGTTTTCCGGTACGACCAATGGCAAGCGAATCTACGAATCTTGGGAATTGATGAGGTCAAAACGATTCCAAATTTGCCGGTGTCTCATCCGTTTTTTGAACGACTGATCTGGACCATTCGGAGGGAATATTTAGATCACGTGTTGTTCTGGAATGAATCAGATCTCGAGAGGAAGTTAGATGCCTTCAAGGACTATTATAATGGTAGTCGGATTCATCAGAGCTTGAATCGACAAACTCCCGAGGAAGTGACGGGGAAGGCTCCACCGCGATTGGCAGACCCAAGGTATTTTGTGTGGCAGCCACATTGTCAGGGATTGTTTCAGATGCCAAGAGCTGCATGATGTGGAATTCGCCAGGCACAGGTTATCTCTGGATCACCTATATTGCCGGTTCATAGTTCTGATCTTTCGCCTTTCCCTTGGCTGTAAATTGCTCTTCCATTTTCATCTGTGATTCCTTCCTCTTTTCTGTTTTCAATTGCTTGGAATTAGGGATAACAGGTCTGACTGGCACACACGATCACGTCCAAGCTAAACCCTGACTCCACTCCTAGTAAGGGGAGGCCAGAAGGCAGAAGAGTGATGGCTGACTGGGTGATTGGGCCACTCGGGCCCTCAACGGAAGAAAATGGGCTGACCATGGCACAGGCCTCCTCCGCACAGGAAGCGAGGTGTACATTGCCATCTTCCACAAAACTCAACAGCGGGAAAGAGCCCTCGCCGAATAAGACCTGGTACTTGTTTTGTGGGGGCTGCGTAGGGAATGGGAATTGATCGGTGGGTGCTACATTTATTAGCGAGAACGTTGTCCCGCTGGCACAGTCGAGGCTCTCACAATGAGCCACAGTCAGAATCCCATTATCTCCAAAAAATATAAGAGGGAAACCATTAAGCCTTATACCTATTTCTCCAGCTCCGGCACGACCGCTATCCGCGACTGGGGTTCGTGTGACGCCTGATCCACAGTCCAAGCTGGCACAATGCGCCACCTTCATGACAAACAACAGCCTAGGGACGACACCATTGGTTGCCGTAAAGACTCCTGTATAGCTGATCACCGGAAATCCATCAGAGCCAATCGCGAAAAAATGCGAAGGAGAAACCCCATCTATGAGACTGTCTACAATTCCATCACCAGTACTTTCGATCTTAACAATGTGTGTTCCGGTCGAACAGTCTGTCGTGGCACAATGGGCAACCTTGAGAATTTTGACATTCCCAACGTTGAAGATGGGATTCTCTGAAAACTCCGGGAAATAGCGAGTGGAAGTCAATTCAGTGTAACTAATGATCGGAAGGCCATCGGAGCCAATGGTCGCGTCGGCGGAGAGAACTTGGCCGCTATCCTCAACCGGCGTAATCGTCCTCCCCGTTGAACAATCAGCACTTCCGCAATGGCGCACAATGAGGTTTCCATTTTCAATAGAAATGATGAGAGGGATGTCATCAGCCCCTAGGACGAGAAAGGGATTTATTAATCCCCCAAAACCACCAAGATCGCTAAAGGTCGTCCCCGTTGCACAGTCCTCTCGAGCACACAGTGCGACGGTCATTTCCAAGGTTCCGGCCTCTAGGTACAGAAGGAGAGGGAACCCTGTTGCGCGAACGATCATGTCGAAAAATTTCCCTATTTGGCTATCGACCGTATTGTGCACATTCAAAGTATCTCCCGTACACACTATGGTGCCATCAGCAGCAAAACCAATTAACGTACTTCCTGGAGAACAAAACAGGCCGGACACACTGGTAATCCCTTCGCCAGGCGGACCTCGTTCTCCTTGCGGCCCAGGAGGGCCTACAGCGCCCTGTGGACCTTCCGGTCCAACAGGGCCTTGAAGACCTGTCAGTCCCATGGGCCCCTGTTCACCCTGTGGCCCTTCTGGTCCAACTGCTCCAATCGTCAAATGATACTCATCATTCTGACTCGGGGCATCCCCGATTGACACGCCCAAAAGGTAATCGCCATCGGCCAATGAGAGGGGCAGATTCACGATGATTTCGGTATCGGTCGGCACGCTCGACAGAGACAGAAGCCCGATCTCTCCCAATGTCACTTCAGGATTGGTCACGGAAAGGAAATTGCGGCCCGTGATAGTCAATGTTTCCTCATTAAAATCGAGCATGACTTCGGTAATCGTGAGAAATTCATCTGGGGCAACTGCATTGGCATCCAGGTAGGCTTCAATTTCTTGCGGATCGGTGCGGGTTCCGGCAGGATTGACGACCCCTTCTACCATAGCCTGGCCGCGCAACCCTAAGGCATGCCGTGTGATGATTTGGGCATCGGTCATTGGATTGACCACGCCATCTCCGTCCACATCATTAATAGCAGTTTTGGGTTTAGCTAAGGTCAGCGTGGTGGTCAACAAACTGATGACTCCGATGAAGATGCATGATTCCCATCGTGGTGTGAGTCCCCTGAGCATAGTGTCCCTCCTTGGGATGTGTTGAACTGGGTGCCAGCCCACTTGATCTAGCATGGTGCTTGCGAGACCTAGCCAGGCCAACTCTCTCAAAATTGTTGAAATAAAGCCAGCCATGACTTAAGAGGTTGTCCTTTCTATTAATTCATCCGTCTTGAAATCCTTGAATTTTTTCACTTCTCCAGGCACCCTTTCCAGTCATGATAAATTTTCTTCAATTGACTGGAAACACCCTTCTCTCTGTCTTTAAGACTTGACGGCAGTTGCAATTCGAATATCTTCTACTTCGGCAACAGCTGGCAGTCTTGAACCGGTTAGCCAAACGACCACAACTGACTTGTCTTGATCGACTCTTCTGGGTCGTGGTTTCCCAATTCTGGAGCCATTGGTCGGAGACTCTCCATATTGTGCAACCTCAGACGTTCCTCCGATGGCACCGGCAGGGTTTCCGTCAGTACTGGACATGGAAAAGTCGTAAGCAGAATCCGGGAGGTCCCTTTATTGATCTAGAGATCAGGAATCTTATAAGAACGATGAGTCGGGCCAATCCGTTGTGGGGGGATCCGCGGATTCATGGGGAACTGCTCAAGCTCGACATTCATGTATTGCAGGCCACAGTGTCGAAATACATGATACGACACCGGAATCCGCCCTCCCAATCCTGGCGGATTTTCCTGACTAATCACGCGTCTGACCTTGTCGCCATTGATTTCCTAACTGTTCCCACGGCGACATTTCGTGTCCTCTATGTTTTCCTCGTGTTGTCGCATAAGCGGCGCTCGGTGGTTCATTTCGCAATCACGGACCATCTTACGGCTGAATGGACTGCGCAGCCTTTCCGTACGACACGGCTCCAAGCTATGTGTTGCGGGATCGAGATCAAATTTATGGAAGGGAATTTCAACAAAGAGTTGATGGGATGGGTATTGAGCAGGTATGCACGTCTCCGCGCTCTCCGTGGCAGAATCCGTATGTGGAGCGACTGATCGGCTCAGTTCGTCGAGAGTGTCTCGACCATCTGATTATTTTGAATGCTTCGCATCTTCATCGAATACTACGATGTTATTTGGTCTACTACCATGGGAGTCGGACCCATCTTTCTCTCAACAAGGATACTCCAGAAGAACGAGAGAACGAGTCACCAAAAATGGGGAAGATCCACGCCATTCCGATAGTTGGAGGACTCCATCACAGATATACTCGACGAGCGGCATGAGGATGAAATGTACATCGGCAGGTGAGAGATGAATAAATAGAAGGGACCGCCCGCCATACCTGATTTAGCTCCGAAATACTCTGGAAATTTCTTAAGTGTCTGGCAAAAAAAAATCCTCTGTGAGCTATAACTCACAGAGGATTTTTTTTGTGTGATATGTGTCGATGGTGTTACTTATGGCGTTTATTGAATTCTTTAATGACTTCGTTGGTGAGGTCTAATCCATCGCGATGGTACATGACGATTTTGAAGGTATTTTCGCTTCCTTTGTCCACCACGATATCAAACCCATGTCGTTTAGCGACGATGGAGGTGGCGTCTGATATTTTTTTCATGTACTCCTGGACCAGTTCTTTTTGCTTTTGTCCTAATTCAGCTTGGAATTCTTGCCCGCGTTTTTGCCACCCTTGAAACTTTTGAGAGAAACGGTCTTGTTTGACCTTTTGTTCTTCTTCACTGAGTTTGCCTTGAGTGGATTCAAGATCTTTTTGCAGTTTCTCTAATTCCTTTTGGTCGTTTTTCATGACGGTTTCCCGAGCCTTGGCATGTTCTTTGAGACTGGCTAAGGCCCGACCCCCGGCTTTCGATTTTTCAATGACCCTTTGGGGGTCGATCACTCCCACCCGGAAGGATTTTTTCTTGGTGGCTGAGAGGGCGGCTTCTCCCGTCATTCCCAACGCACACAGTCCAACTATGAGGATTGTGCAAAGTTTTTTGAATGCTGGAACGTTCGAGAACATCTTCTTCATCATAGCTATTCCTCTGGTAATTTAAGGATGAGATTTCGTGAGCTCGCTAAACTACACGAGTGTAGGAGGCTCGAGGTAAACCCTGTGAGGGTAACGAGGCGGATTGGGCCTGTCAAGCTTGTGTCGGGTTCCACTAATTGTTGAAGTTTTTGATAGAATGGAGTGCTCTAATTGGTTCAAGAATTTCCCTCGTGACACATGATTCATCAAGACCGTTCGATTAACATTGTCTGTTTTGGGGATAGCTTAACTTTAGGCTATCTGTCTCCCACACGAGATTCGCCATTTCCGGAAAGTATTCCGTATGGGGCCTATTTGCGTGACTGGTTAGATGCTAGGGCGCACGTCTTGGTACGAGGCGTATGTGGAGAAACCACGGAAGATATGCGACGGCGGTTTCACCCTGATGTGCTTGATCATAAGCCGGAGATGGTTGTTATTTTAGGTGGCACCAATGATTTAAGTGTGGGGATTTCTCCTGAGACTATTATGGGCAATCTTCAGGTGTTTTATGATCAAGCTCAAGCCAATGGGCTGTTGCCCGTTGCGGTGACTGTTCCTTCATTACGGGAAGATGGTTGGCTTGCTTCTGAAGGTGATGGAGGTGGGGGAGTATCTGCGATTTCACCGGCTATAAAGCAAGCCATTGCCCAACGTGTGGTATTGAATCAGTCGCTAAAAGAGTATTGTGGGACACGTCAGATTCCCGTGGTCGATTGGTTTGCCGAAACATGCGAGCCCGAAACGCAAGTGTTAGCTTCAGTCTATTCTAATGATGGCTTGCATCTCACAACCACGGGATATCGAAAGCTGGCGGAGATGATTTGGGCGCAGGTATTGGAGAATTGGTTGAAAACGAACGGCTTGGACTAATACCTTGAAAGAGGTCTGTTGGAGATGGCTCCACCCGAAATGGCCAGATTCTTCAGGTAGAAAAGTCAGTCAGAGTTCTGGAATTTGGCTTGCTAGCCGGGCTTAAGTTTTCGAGCTTGAGGAGGACGAGGATGCTGAAGAGGATGAATCTGAGCCTGAGGAACTTGAAGAACCCGATGAACTTGGCGTACTCGAGGAACTTGAAGAAGAGCTGCTGCTGCTTTCACCACCGCTCTTGGTTGAGGAACTTTCCCCGGTAGATGTACTCTCTGAATTTCCTTTGCTCTCCGTTGGCGCGGTGGAACTTTTTACCTCGGTTTTCTCTCCTTTATTCTCCGGTTTAGCATTGGGGTCTTTGAGCTTATCGGAGTAGTCTGTCACGTACCAGCCGGTACCCTTAAACATGATCGCCGGGGCAGAAATGATTTTGTTGACAGGCTTACCTTCTGCGCACCCCAATTGATCGCAGGTTTGTATGGAGGCATCGGTCATCTTTTGCTGGAGTTCAAACCGTTTTTCACAACTGGTACATTGATATTCGTAAATCGGCACCGGCAACCTCCTCTAATCAAACAATAAGCAAATGTTCACACGACCATGCGTCAAGTATAGATAAGGCATTTTCCCCATAGGTCAAGAGACATGCCTCTTCTTTACTGAGAGTATTGGGCTGCGTTTTCCATGAATCCAGACGTTATTCCAGGCGGGCAATGGCTTGCGTCAATTGCTGCAAGCCTTCTTCAATGACCGGTAAGGATTCGGTATAGGAAAACCGGAGGTGGGCATTGGTACCAAAGGGTTCTCCTGGCACACACGCCACTTTGGCCTCATTGAGAAAAAAGTTGGCCAGATCAAAGGGTGTTGATAACACTTGACCTTGATATCGTCGGCCTAATAAGCCGGTGATATTGGGGAACGCGTAAAAGGCTCCGGCTGGCATCGGGCAGTGAATGCCTTCTATTTGATTGAATCCTGTCACAATCGCACGACGTCTGATATCTAATTCCTTGACCAAATGGTCAATATAGGTTCTTCCTCCCTGCATGGCACCGACGGCGGCTTTTTGGGCAATGGAAGTGGGATTGGAGGTGCTTTGGCTTTGAATATTTCCCATGGCCTTGAGTATCGGTTCTGGGCCAGCCGCGTATCCTATGCGCCAACCAGTCATCGAATAGGTTTTTGAGACGCCATTCACAATCACCGTTTGCTGTGCCATGTCAGGGTGGACGGTGGCGATGGAGCAATGGTGGTGGTCGTCATAGACCATCTGTTCGTAAATTTCGTCAGAAATAACCAAGAGGTTATGTTGTATGGCTAGCGAGGCAATGCCTTCGAGAGTTTTTCGCGTATACATACTCCCCGTGGGATTACACGGGGAATTTAAAATGATGGCCTTGGTGCGTTCTGTAATGAGGTTTTTTAAGGTAGACAGATCAATTGCGAAATTTTCAGACTCTGACGTTGGCAGAAAAACCGGCGTAGCATCAGCGACAAGAATTTGCTCCGGATAGGAGACCCAGTAGGGGGCGGGGATAATCACTTCATCCCCAGTTTCAAACAGGGCCAGGGCTAAGTTGAAGAGTGTATGTTTCGCTCCGCAAGAGACGACAATTTGTGCGCGTGAATAGGTGAGGCCTTGATCACGGGTGAATTTCTCGATGATGGCATCTTTTAATTCATCGATACCGGTGACAGCAGTATATTTTGTAAATCCAGCCTGGATGGCAGAAATAGCGGCATCTTTGGCTTCGTCGGGGGAATCGAGCCAAGGCTCCCCGGCCGTGAAATTAAAGACCTGTTGCCCTTGTGCCACTAAAGATTTCACGGTGGCGGAAAGCTGTAACGTGGGCGAGGGCGTGATTCGTGTGGTTCGAGTTGCGAGATTCATGATCGAGTTAATCGTAATTGGGTGACAAGCCGTTCAGCGACTTCTGGATGTAAAAAGTCATGAAGAGGTCCTCCGACCAAGGCAACCTCTTTCACCATGCTGGAGGTCAGATACGAATATTCTTCGCTGGCCATGAGAAACATGGTTTCTAAGTTTTGATCGAGTTTGCGGTTCAATAAGGCCATCTGAAATTCATGTTCAAAGTCAGAAACGGCGCGGAGTCCACGGATGATGGCTTGCGCGCCACGACGCCGAACATATTCTACCAGTAAACCCTCAAACGGTTCGACGACGACCCCAGGGAGGTCTCTTGTCACAATTTTTGCCAATTCGACGCGATCTTTTAAATCAAACAACGGGGCTTTTCGTGGATTAGGGGCCACCGCTACCACCACTTGCTGAACGACATGAAGGCTACGGGCAATTACGTCGGCGTGGCCGCGTGTAATAGGATCAAACGTGCCAGGATAAATTCCGGTGGTCATACTTTACAACTCATCCTTTGTTGAACCGGTGTCGGGGGGCTGGGGTCGATAAAAGCTCAAGCGCGTATCTCCATACCGGGCCGTTCGTGCTAGGTGCCATTGTCCAATATCAGATGGCGGGGTGTGTTTGGCAAAATGTTCATAAACGACATAGCCATTCCGGGCGACCAAATCTGCCTTTTCAATATTTGTCAGCAGTTGATAACTCTGTTCAAATTTATAGGGCGGATCAATATACAGCACATCAAACGGGCGCCATCCTACCAAATGGGGGTTTTGGATGGCGAGTGCCATGTCCTGGATAATGACCTGACTTTGTGCCCCTAACTTGAATTGGGTCAGGGTGTGCTCAAGTATTTGCCCAGCGGCGGAATGCTGTTCGACAAACATCACCTTCTTCGCGCCTCGGCTTAAAGCCTCTAGGCCAATGGCCCCACTACCCGCAAACAAGTCAGCCATGCATGCCCCAGGAATGATTGACCCCAGGATGGAAAATAACGCCTCTCGGGCCCTGAGTGCGGTGGGTCGAATCCCTTGACCCTGTAACGTGGGGATTTTTCGACCTTTTAAGGATCCGGCAATGATACGAATCGAAGATAATTCCATGATGATGCAGAATACCATAGCGAAAGAAAGCTCAACAATTATGCGTTTTGGAAGGTGGGGACTCGACGAAACGCCGTTTTGACTGCACAAAATTTTGCTGCGTATAGTGTGGGCCAACCTTAACGGTACAGGAAAGAACACTCAAAATGGTCCTTGTCAAAAAAGGTATTCAATCATGGCCGGAACAAGAACGACCGCGAGAGCTCTTGTTTCTGAAGGGCCCCCAAGGACTCTCTGATGCCCAATTATTGGCGATTCTTCTTCGGGTGGGGCGGACTGATTTCACCGCAGTCGAAGTGGCGATGGATGTGTTAAATCAATTAGACGGGTTGCGAGGGTTGGCTAATCGTAGCCTGGAAGAGCTGTGTGTGGTTTCGGGGATTGGTCCGGCGAAAGCTGCCCAAATATTGGCGGCCATTGAGTTAGGGAAACGGGCCTTGGCCACTCCCTTATCTGAAGGAAAACGGATTCAAGGAAGTACGCATATCTATCAGCATTACTATCCGCTCTTGCGAGACCTTCGGCATGAAGTTTTTAAAGCGGTGCTCTTAGATGCGAAGCATATGGTGATTCGGGATTACACGGTGTCCCAAGGCAGCTTGACGGTGAGCATTGTTCATCCTCGTGAGGTCTTTAATCTGGCGGTGCGAGAATCAGCTGCCGCAATTATTTTTGTGCATAACCATCCCAGTGGCGATCCGCACCCGAGCCCAGAAGACCATGCGCTGACTCAACGCCTTATGGCTGCTGGAGAGATTTTAGGAATCCGGGTCTTGGATCATGTGGTCATCGGTGATGGGAAATACGTCAGTTTTGCTGATGAGGGGTATCTCGCCAATCCGTCCTCTTCATAACCTATCCAGAATATGCCCCTGAATGTGTCTTGTCGCATGAGTGAATCAAAGTAGCTTTTAAAGAGAAATTCATGGTAAAAATACGTGTGCAACCTAGGCAATTTCACGGATTTTTGCATTGATCATAGCTTCGAATCTCTGGGACTTCTGAAAAACGCCATGGCGGATATTTCTCAAAAAGAAGTTGAACATGTGGCTCACTTGGCCAAGCTTGATTTGACTGAGCCTGAAAAAACCCTGTTTGGGGAACAACTGAGCCAAATTTTGACCTTTGTCGAACAATTACAAGAGGTCTCGACTGAGGGAGTTCCCCTCACCTCTTCTGTCGCAGACCAAGAGTCATTCTTGAGAGAAGATTTGCCGCGAAAAGGACTGTCTCAAGAAGAGGCGTTGAGCAATGCACCAGAAGCGAATGAGGGATTTTTTGTGGTACCCAAAATTATCGCGAAATAGCCAGAAGTACATTTATCTATCTATCAGTAATTAATTAATAGGACTTCCCATGTATCGACAATTATTACGTTGCAAAATTCATCGAGCTACCGTGACCGAATCGAACTTGGAATATGAAGGGAGTATGACCATTGATGAAGAACTGATGGATCGTGCCGGCATTCTTCCCTATGAAATGGTCATGGTTTCCAATTTGAATAATGGCGAGCGATTTTCAACCTATGCCCTTCCTGGAACACGCGGAAAAGGTGAGATCATTCTCAATGGTCCCACCGCTCGCAAGGGTGTGACGGGTGATATGATCATCATTTTTTGTTATGAGTTTTTTAATGATGATGAGGCCAAGCGCCATGTTCCCAAAGTTATTCAGGTTGATGAACGCAATGCGATTCGTCTCACTGAACCCGCTTGATCGGCCAGTCGTCTCGCATCATCTTCCGCACAGTTGAAGGTTTCCCTATTGCATGGCCTTATTTAAACTGACATTAAAAGAGTTACAGGAGAAGTTTACCAGCGGAGAAATCACGGCTGGGGAAATTGCCCGGGCTTATTTGCTCCGCATCAGCCAAGTTGAACCTAAAATTAAGTCGTATATTAGTTTGACTCCGAGGGAAGATCTTTTAATGAACGCGCAAGCCATTGATGACGGGTTGAAAGCGTGGCGTAAAACCGAGCCGCTGATGGCCATGCCCCTGGGAATTAAAGACAATATCTGTACAAAAGGGATGCGGACGACCTGTGGTTCGCGGATGCTGGAAACGTTTGTCCCGCCATATGATGCGACGGTGATGACGAAATTCAACGCCCAAAAGCCCTTAATTCTGGGAAAAACAAATTTAGATGAATTTGCCATGGGCTCCTCTACTGAACATTCGGCCTTTGGTCCTTCCAGAAACCCATGGAATCAACAGCATATTCCTGGAGGGTCTAGTGGGGGGTCTGCGGCGGCCGTGGCTGCTGATGAATGCGTAGCGGCTTTGGGCTCTGATACCGGAGGATCCATTCGTCAACCGGCAGCTTGTTGCGGCGTGGTTGGTTTGAAGCCAACCTATGGACGGGTTTCTCGCTATGGGTTAGTCGCGTTTGCCTCGTCGTTAGATCAAATTGGGCCAATCACGAAAACGGTGACCGATGCGGCAATTATGTTGAATGCGTTAGTCGGGCACGACCCTCTGGATTCCACTTCTGCGAAACGAGACTTTCCAGATTTCACCAAATCCGCAAAAAAGAAAGATATTAAAAAATTAGTAGTTGGTGTACCTCAAGAATATTTTGCCGAAGGATTGGATCCGGAAGTGTCGGAGAAAATTCAAGATGCCATCGCGGTGTTTGAAGGGATCGGGGGAAAGATTCAAGAAGTGACCTTGCCTTCGACGGAACGTGCCATTGCGACCTATTATCTCATTGCGACGGCCGAGGCGAGTTCTAATTTAGCTCGCTATGATGGGGTAAAATATGGTTTTCGCGCCAAAGAATGCAAAGAATTAGCGGAGATGTACCATAGTACTCGATCGCAGGGATTTGGCCCAGAGGTCAAACGTCGGATTATGTTAGGGACCTACGCCTTGAGTGCCGGATATTACGATGCCTTTTATGCCAAAGCTCAGGCCGTCCGCACGTTGATTCAGCGTGATTTTGAGGCCGTTTTCCAGGAAGTTGATTTCTTAGTCAGTCCGGTAATGCCCACTCCGGCTTTTCGGCTAGGGGAGCGTTTAGAAGATCCCTTACAGATGTATTTGTCTGATATTTACACCATTCCAGCCAGTCTGGCGGGCTTGCCTGCTATTTCTCTGCCGTGTGGCCACAGTTCAAAAGGGTTGCCGATAGGATTGCAATTAATGGGGCGTCCGTTTGAAGAAAATATTGTCCTTCGAGCGGCTTTTGCCTATGAACATGCCACCAATTGGCGAACCAAGCGACCGATTATTCGGTCTTGAAAGGATAAGCACGTATGGTGGATTTGGCTGTGATGATCATTGCCGTGGCCGTGGTGGTTTTAGTGGCCTATTTGGTGCCCACGATTTTTCAGGTGAAGAAAACCTTGAGCCAATCGGAACGTCTACTTATTCGGCTGAATCATGAATTGCCGGGGATGCTGAAAGATGTCAAAGGGACGAATGAAAATATTCGTGCTCTCACGGATCAAGCTCGTGTGGGTGTCGATCGAGCGACCGTGTTTTTAGATGCGGTTGGCGATGTGGGACAAACCGTCCATCAGGTCCATCAAAGTGTGCGGGGAAAAGGCGGGACGATGATGGTGGGCCTCACAAGTCTACTCGCCGGTATTAAGGCTGTGACTTCGTCGGTGAAACACCGTGTTCATAAAGAACCGAGAGAACAACAAGGAGGATCGAACTATGGCGACTAACTCAGGTGCTTCAGCAGGATCCGTTGCATTGGCATTTTTGAGTGGAGCGTTGTTAGGGGCGGTGACCGCAGTGATGTTAGCTCCTCAACCAGGTCGTGACTCTCGGGAACGGGTAACGGGATATGCTCGACGAACCGGTGAAGATCTGCTTGGGTTAAAAGATCGGGCGACGGATACGGTCGAAGAAGTGGTCGGTCGAGGTCGAGAACTGGTTGATGAGATTTCCTGTGCCGTACGCGAAGCCCTGGACGCTGGACGCGATGCCATGCGTCGTGAACGTGAGATCAATTCCCTAGATTAGTCTTCCTGGTCGTTGAGTTGAATCATATTTTGTTATGACCTATGAACCCGTCATTGGAGTGGAAGTGCATGCCCAACTCCACACGCAGACAAAACTTTTTTGCGGGTGTCCTACTTCGTTTGGGCTTCCGCCGAATACTCAGGTGTGTCCGGTCTGTTTAGGCCTCCCCGGGAGCTTACCCGTCCTCAATCAGCAAGCTGTTGAAATGGCTGTGCGTACCGGCCTCGCCCTCAATTGCGAATTGTCTCCAACTAATCAATTCTCCCGCAAAAATTATTTTTACCCTGATTTACCAAAGGGCTATCAAATTTCTCAATACGATCTGCCGATATGCGGGCCGGGATGGTTAGAAATATCCGTGAACGACAAGAAGAAGCGTGTTCGCATTACACGTGCGCATTTGGAAGAAGATGCGGGGAAAAATGTGCATGAAGAGGGTGCTGAAGGGAGTCATGTGGATCTCAATCGAGCGGGGACTCCGCTGCTGGAAATTGTGACTGAACCTGACTTGTTTTCTTCAGAAGAAGTCGATGCGTATTTGAAAGCCTTGCGGGACTTGTTGGTTTATTTGGACGTGTGTGACGGAAATATGGAACAGGGCAGCTTCCGATGCGAACCCAATGTGTCCATTCGCCCGAAGGGACAACAGACCTTGGGCACGAAGGTGGAATTAAAAAATATTAATTCGTTCCGCTATGCCAAGGATGCCTTGGATTATGAAATCAGTCGTCAGGCCGAACTCCTTGATGAAGGAGGCAAAGTCCAACAGGAGACTCGGCTGTGGAATGTCCAACTTGGCCAAACGGCCGTGATGCGGAGCAAAGAGGGCGCGCATGACTATCGCTATTTCCCCGATCCCGATTTGCTGCCGGTGAGCATTGATGCTGAATGGATAGAAGAACTGGGTGGCACCATTCCTGAGATCCCATCTGCGCGGCTTCAACGGTTTGTCAAAGACTATCAATTGTCTGAATATGATGCCGGAATTCTGACCGACTCCAAAGAATTGGCTGATTACTTTGAAGCTTGTGTGAAATTATTTGCCCACCCTAAAACAGTAAGTAACTGGGTGACAGGAGAATTGCTTCGTGAGCTTCATTCTTCCGGTGTGACTCCGGAAGATTCCCCACTGAAACCTGAACGACTTGTTGAACTTTTGGAGCTTGTGGATTCAGGAACCGTCAGTTTGAAGGCGGCACGGGAATTATTCCCTGAGTTGTATTCGACGGACAAGACTGCTGAGCAAGTGGTGAAGGAAAAAGGGCTGGTTCAAGTTTCTGATGAAGGGACGTTACAAACGATTATTGAGGAAGTCCTGGCAGCCCATCCTGCTCAAGTGGAACAATATCGTGGGGGCAAGGAGGCGGTAATTGGATATTTAGTCGGCCAAGTCATGAAAGCCTCCAAAGGGAAAGCCAATCCTGGCAAAGTGAATGAGATGTTGAAACGTTCATTAACATCTTGATCTAAGGGACCTTTCAGGGTACACCAATAGAGAGAGACCTCGAGTCATTCAAAGGAACAGAGGAACAGGAATGCGAATGAAAAAGGATGAGTCATGAGTGTGATACAGAATGTAAAAGCCCGGATGATTTTAGATTCACGTGGGAATCCCACAGTGGAAGTTGATGTGCAAGTAGCCAGCGGAGTTATGGGACGTGCCGCCGTCCCTTCAGGCGCCTCAACTGGAACTCGTGAGGCCCTAGAGCTTCGTGACGGAGATAAAAAACTATGGATGGGAAAAGGTGTATCAAAAGCCTTAACGGGTATCCATAAACGAATGCTTCCGGCGTTGCAGGGCATGGATGTCCAAGATCAAGCGGGCGTGGATGCTCGACTCATTCAATTAGACGGGACGAAGGGGAAAACGCGATTGGGTGCCAATGCTACCTTGGGCGTCTCCTTGGCTGTCGCTCGCGCGGCTGCTTTGGAATTAGGTGTGCCACTCTTTCGATATCTTGGCGGGGTGGCCGCGAAGGAATTGCCGGTTCCGATGATGAATATTATTAATGGTGGGGCGCATGCGGATAATGGGTTAGATATTCAAGAATTTATGATTATGCCCGTGGGGGCGAAGAGTTTTTCTGAGGCCCTGCGCATGGGAACTGAAATTTTTCATCATCTCAAAGGGTTACTCAAGTCCAAAGGCTTAAGTACGGCTGTTGGTGATGAAGGTGGGTTTGCGCCTGCCATTCGTTCGAATGAAGAAGCTCTTGATAGTATTTTACAAGCTATTGCGCGTGCGGGGTATAAGCCAGGCCGCGATGTCGTGTTGGCTCTCGATGCCGCGGCAAGTGAATTTTATAAGAACAAGCAGTATCATCTTCGGTCTGGTTCTGCCATACAGAAAAAGTCTTCAGCGGGTATGGTGGACTATTACGCACAATTGGTGAAGAAGTATCCGATCGTGTCGATTGAAGATGGGTTAGACGAAAGTGATTGGAAAGGCTGGAGCCTGTTAACGGAGAAAATCGGGGATCGGGTGCAGTTGGTTGGAGATGATTTGTTTGTGACGAATGTCGAATTTTTAGGTCGTGGGATTCGACAAGGCATCGGAAATGCCATCTTGATAAAAGTGAATCAAATTGGCACCTTAACGGAAACGATTGAGGCTATTCACATGGCACAACAAGCTGGTTATGGTGTGATTGTCTCGCATCGCTCGGGAGAGACGGAGGATACGACGATTGCCGATTTGGCGGTTGGTCTTAATGCCGGGCAGATTAAAACAGGCTCTTTATCTCGAACAGATCGTTTGGCCAAATATAATCAACTTCTTCGTATTGAAGAAATGTTAGGCGCGGCCGCGGTGTATCGTGGGCGGCAGGTCTTACCTGTTGAAGCCAAGCTCTAAATTTCATGAGACCGAATAATAAAAAACAGGTTTCGCGTGGATTTTGGGGAGATGTGTGCGACCGGCTTCCTTTAGTTGGGGCCTTTATTCTCATGAGCCTGTTAGCCGGCACCATGTTTTTCAATGCCGATGGGTTACCGTTGTATTTTAAAATGCGGGATAGTCGACAGCATCTGATTGAACAAATCCAACAGTTGGAGTACATTAATGTCGCCATGCAAGAGGACATTACTCGGATACAAGGTGATCCTCAACGATTGGAAGAACTTGCCCGCAACCGATTAGGTATGGTTCGTCCAGGTGAAACGGTGTATCAATTTGTTGAGCCGGCTCCTTCCTCTATTACGGCCCAGCGGTAGTTGGCTGTGGTACCTCTCCTCTTCTTTAATCGTTAGCCGATAGTCTTCCGGGTTCGTCAAACTATTTTCTCATTAAGGTTGTGTAATTATGAAATCTGGCCAACTTGCCATTCTGGGGCGTCCCAATGTGGGCAAATCGACATTGCTGAACGCCCTTGTTCGAGAAAAAGTCGCCATTGTCTCTGATAAGCCGCAAACAACTCGAATGCCTATATTGGGGGTGGGCCATTATCCTGAAGGCCAATTGATATTGGTTGATACGCCGGGCCTACATACGCCGCATCATCGCCTGAATGCTCAAATGGTTCAAGCCGCGTTAGGGACGTTGACGGATTCTGATGTGGTCTATGTCCTCGCAGATAGTCAGGTGCCTCCAGGGCCTGGTGATCAATTTGTGATTGACCAAGTCATTCAGGCGAATAACGATCGACCGTTTCAAGCGGTGTTCCTGCTCTTAACAAAAGCAGATCTCGTCGCCAAGTCCCGCTTACTTCCACTGATTGAGGCATTCAAAACCCGATACCCCTGGACAGAAATTATCCCCATTTCTGCGAAAACGGGGGTGAATGTGTCTCGACTGGTTGAGCTGACGTTTGGCTGCCTACCAGATTCTGAGGTATTGCAGTATGAGGAAGACTTTCTGACCAATCAATCCATGCGGCAGATGGCTGGTGAAATGATACGCGAGAAAGTCCTGGCTTCCACGCATGCTGAGTTGCCCTATTCCGTGGGCGTGTTCATTGAGCAGTTTGAGGAAACGAAGAAAATAACGAATATTCTTGCAACGATTTTAGTGGAAAAAGACAGCCAAAAAGGCATTATCATTGGCAAAGGTGGGCGTCGTCTGAAAGAAGTGGGCCAATTAGCGCGTGAGGAAATGGAGCAAATTTTTGCCATGAAAATTTATCTGGAGATGTGGGTGAAGGTGCAGGCGGGCTGGCGGGATAATCCACGAATCTTGACAGATTTAGGATATGGCATGGGAGAAATGCCCCGTTAGGAGGGAAAAGGAAGCTGAACACATCTCTATGCCATTAGTCCGAACACGAGGAATTATTCTTCGAAGCCTGAAGTGGGGTGATGCCGATCGTATTGTGACGGTCTATTCACCAACGTTAGGGAAGATTCGAGGAGCAGCTCGTGGGGCCCGTCGTATGAAAACCAGGTTTGGCGGGGTGCTCGAACCTTTCGGACTCGTGGATTTAACGCTCTTTCAAAAAACCCCTGAAGCGTTAGGACAGATTAGCCAAATTGATTTGGTGACGAGCTATTCGTCGATACGAGAAGATTTAACCGTCATGACTGCCGCCGCCCGAATGGTAAAAATGGTGGAGGCCATTACGGTAGACCGAGACCCTAATCCAAGTATGTATGCGGCGCTTGTTCACGGGCTCGAATCTTTGCGGCCCGACACTGATGTGGCTCTGACGACACTGTTGTTTCAAATTCATGTGCTGGGACACACAGGATTTCGTCCTCAATTTGATTCTTGCACGGAATGTGGAACAAAGGCACAGCCACAGCGGCCGCAGTGGTTTTCTCCTCGTTTAGGAGGCGTGGTGTGTCACGATTGTGGCCAACGAGGGGTAGGCCAGATGCTCTCATTATCGAAGGGTAGTGTGGCGTTTATTGAGCAAGCTCGACGATTATCCATGTCGAATTTGTCACGCTTAAAAGCCATGGGTAGTGTTCGCCTTGAAGTGGAAACAGCCATGGAAGCGTATTTTTACGCAGTTGTGGGAAAATCATTGCCCACATTTGAACAGTGGGTATCCTAGAAAATTATAATAATTCAACTTTCAATGAAGCCATTTCAGAAATCCCTCGCCCTTGAGGGACTTGGCCTCGAAGAGAGGCCAAGCTTGGGGTGAGGCTGAACGGCGTATTTGATTGTTAAAAACACTATAGAAGCGGAAAGATAATAAAAGATGACAAACGACCAATCACTCCAACCAATCGATATGGAATGGCTCGACAAAGGCGTACTAAGCATTACGTGGAGCGATAAACACAAAGGCGTCTATCCTGTGAGGCATCTGCGCCAAAATTGCCCGTGCGCGGCCTGTGTTGATGAATGGACCGGAGAGCGACGCTTAAAGCCTGATTCAATTCCGTTACTCATATTATTAGAAGATATTGAACCGGTCGGTCTTTATGCCTTCCGCATCAAATGGAGTGATGGCCATGATACAGGCCTTTATTCCTACACATCCCTTCGCAATATGTGCCAATGCGACATCTGCGTCCCCAATAAGCCAAAATCCAAACAGTTGATGTAATGTGAACTGATAGTTTCATCGCGAGATGAATGACGAAGAAAAACGGGAGAGACTCGAAAGGTTCTCATCTATCCTGTTCTGCGCATTTATGAAGACGCATTACAGGATTTACCACCGATAATTTTTGTGTAGAATTTCTATTCTTCGCTCTGATTCTGTGTGAATGAGGAATCCGAAAGTTGACAGAGGTGAAACATCTAAAGAGCTTAATCTTACAACAACAGACTTCAGGCCTAAATCAAATTTAATTATGCACAATCACGAATTTTCTCCAAGATTACTTTTAAATAAAGAAGAAATCGAACTTCTTCAGATGTTGACTTCCAATTCTTTAAAAGGAGTCTATGTTCAAGAGGGCAGCTTTTTCCCCCGTATCAAAGAACCCATACAGGGAAATATTCGATCCCAGGTTTATGGATCGACTGTGGAGTTATGATTCGTCTGGGAGTTCACAGCTGTGATAATAAAGAAAAGGAAGAACTTTTTCATTTGGCAATTTCTGAAGACAAGGAATTTTCTGGTATTGAAACCGATCCGATCTGTCGGCCAAAGCGTGAAAAAGTAACCAACTTTCCAGATGATTTTCGCCTTGACGAGTTTTTTAATTCCAAAACGACTGTACTTGAACCAAGACCAAGTATGGAGATTATTGATTCAGAGTCGTTTCAGATCCATGACCGGGTAGAATTCATCAATAATACTGGGCAGAAATTAATATTGGAGACTGATGAAGATATTCTATGTAACCTAGTTTTATGGATTGATAAGTTAGGAAAAGGAAGCCCTGTTCGTTAATTTCCCAGCTTGTTTTTTATTAGGGTTAGGAGTCAAATTTTTTTGTGAATAAATTTTCTTGTGGGTGTCTCAGCAAAATTTTTAATTCGATTCCGCAAGGTTGGTGTATAGTTTATCTGTAAAATAATTAATCCTTCTGCCC
Organism: Nitrospirales bacterium; assembly: GCA_029261295.1. Taxonomy (GTDB): domain Bacteria; phylum Nitrospirota; class Nitrospiria; order Nitrospirales; family UBA8639; genus Nitrospira_E. The sequence goes on from JAJDBP010000024.1 coordinate 74,970, forward strand.
TGTTTTTTTGATGATGTGGTAGCCAAATTGGGTTTTGACCACGTTGCTCAGACTTCCATGCCCCATCCGTTTGACGGCATCTTCAAAAGCCTTCACCATTTTACCTGGCCCAAACCACCCCAGATCCCCACTCTTTGATTTGCTGGGGCAGGTGGAAAATTCTTTGGCTAAGTCCCGAAATTTCGCTCCGCTTTTCAGACGTTTTCGCAGGTCGTCAGCTAACCCCTTTTCTTTCACTAAAATATGACTGGCTCTCCACTCCATACGTTCTCCTTTTTCTTTCTCAACCTACATCTGTCGATACTATTCACTTTCCATTGGTCGGATAAAAAAGTACCAGAGAAGTTGAGAACCGTCAATTACAGCTTTCATGGTTTCGCTTTCTACCTTCCTAGGGCAAGTTTTCTCTTTTTCCTGTCGATAGAATTTTATAGATAAAGAATCTTAAACAAGTGTTAATCCGGAGTGAGGTTTTTTCTAGTATGAAATTGCTTGCAGCAATCTTGGTCTTTGGTGTGGTGTTGGGTGGGTTGTATGGAATGGGGATTATCGGCCCACCGGCTTTCCCCCTTGATTCAAATGAAATTCAGCAGCTTAAAAGTGCTCCACTTGAATCCATTGATCAATCCATGGGTGTCTCTCAGGCTTATCAAGCTATTCCTCATAAACAAGTAACTTTCCGTTCCAATCAGTCTGTGCTGACCAGGAAGGAAGCGAAGTACTTGGAGCAAGCTTTTGCTTTGGTCGATCTTGCTGTGGTGGAACGAGTGACGCTGATGCGAACTTTAAAGCGAAAAGGAAATCGACCGCTCCGCTTAGACAATTATGACCAAATTCTTAAACGGTTGTTGGCTCTCGACGTTTCGCCAGGACTAGAGTATTTTCATGAGCAGGTGATGGCGTCAATTGTGGAAGAAAAAGAGTATTATCGGAGCCTTCAAGACCAACCCTCTGTTACCGTCGTGGATCGACGGCATTCTCTCATTCAACAGACCCATCGACGCCTTATGGCTTCCCACAAGTTTTTGATCAAACGATATCCCGATGAATCTCGGAGTAATTATCAGGCCTTTTACGAACACTTGTGTGCATTAGACTTTATCTAATCTGCCATTTTCTTTCCGTTTATAGCTTCCTCTTTCGCTATCCCTTTCACTTTTATTCGCCTTCTGGTTCTTTTCCTAGATAATGAAGAGGAAATATTTCCTTGTTGGTTTTATGCAGCTAGATTCTCAAATCAGAGTGGATATAGCCACGATCGAATTCTTGGAAACATCTCGAATCGGGCCATTTTGGAAGACGCAAGTTTGCTCGACTCAAAGCCTAGAACAGGAGTGCGTGTAAGAAAATGTTGAAATTTAGCGAACGAGCGAATGGTGAGTTGAAAGAGAGGCTGGGCGGACTGCTGAGAATTCTTCAATGGCTTGTGAAGCCGCTGAGACGTAAAACGCATATTGAGGCTCTGGGAAATTGTCTATGATTGATTGGTAGGTGCGAAGGGAGGCCTCCCAATTTAAGGATTGCCGGGAGACTTCTGCCAGGTGGATGGAGCATGAAGCCGCCATGGCTCGGGGGTCTACAGCTAACCGGGAATTTCTTACGCTTGACAGTTTCTTGATAAATTTTGGGATGGGGATAGGGGAGTCATCTAACGAGATCGGGGTTGGTGCCTCTTGCAAGATTTCTAGGTTCTCTTGAATGTCTTGAAAATTTGATCCTGCCTGGCAGTTATTATAGGCATCCCACAATCCAATGAAATCGTGGTTTTTAAGGGCCAGTTCTCCAGGGGTCTTTGGCTGAAGACTTTGGCAGCCAAACAGACTCATGCAAAGGAGGGTGAACCCTAGCAGTCTTTGAAGATTTCTTGTGGTTAATGAATGGTTCATTTGTTTCAAAAATGACTCATTGGGATATGGTCAATTTACTCCAAGATGTGAAATAGTGCAATTTATGTGCTGGAAATAAAAAAGGAGTAAAGTAAGGGATTTATTGACATTATACACTATTTGGCGATGGTGATGCTTTGTTAGAGTTTTATCTTTGCAACAAGGTGGATTATTTATGCCACAAATTTACGTGCATAATTTTAGTTAAATTAAAGTAAATTTTTAGATTTTTTGCCAAAAGTTAACGATAAGGTTTAAATTCATATTCGTTGAAAAGACGCTTGGTTTCCGGGTGAAACCGATACCCTTTTTGTTGTTGAATATCTCGGTTTTCTAGTAAGGGAACCAGTTGACCTGATGGGTGTAAATAGAGAGCTCGTAGGGGAACAGACCGTTTCGTGTGCCGAATAAGGTGGCAGGAAGTTGTCGGGCGAATTGCCGTTAACCATTCAGCTAATTCCTGAGGATTTCCAATTGACGCCGAAAGCAGAAGGAGACGTGTTTGCGTAGGGCAGAGAATGAGGGTTTCTTCCCAGACCACTCCTCGTTCGGGATCGGCTAAATATTGGGATTCGTCCAGAATTACCAGGCCTAAAGTGTGAAGACGGAGGTCAAGGTCTCCACTTGTGGCATCATAGAGAATATTTCGCAGAATTTCTGTGGTCATGATCAGCAGAGGAGCCTGAGAATTGTCCCGACGATCTCCAGTAAGAATGCCGACTTGATCTTTGCCAAAAAACTGAGAGAATTCCATATATTTCGTATTGGAAAGGGCTTTCAATGGAGAGGTGTATATAACCGTTTGGTTTCTGGCCATGGCCTGTTGGATGGCTTCGGTTGCTACAAATGTTTTTCCGCTTCCTGTAGGCGCACTCACAATGACATCCGAGTGGGCAATGGCTTCCACTGCTTCCTTCTGCCAGTCATCTGGAATAAATGGCTTAGGCTCTGGGACCCCTATGCCTTCTAGAAGGTCTTGCAAGCCAATGGCTGAGGAGGGCGGGGCAGACTTTGAGAGTTTTTTAGGGGAAGACCGTTTGGGATAAAAGGGCGATGATGATTTAGGGTTGCCCGATGTGGCCGGGGATTTTTTCGGGCTGGTAGAAATCTGTTCGACCTCATGAGCGATGGCCATTTTTTGCTCGGATGGGAGTGCCAGTATAGAGTCAATGAGCCGTCGTTTACTCAAGCGAAAATGACGATGAATTCGCCCTTTTGCAAATTTATGCAAATACTTGATAGGCAGGGAGACTAACTCACGCTGGAGATCGGCATCGTTCATTTCAAATAATCACTTTCAAATTCTAGGGCAATTCTGCCAGCACTTCCCGACGCATATTGACCATGGCCTGATGGGCCGTATCTGCTAATCCCGGATGTGTGGCTTTGAGTCCATATATTTGTGAAAGAAATTCTAAGGTTCTCGCCAACAATCGATAGACATCTCCTTCGGCCATTGAGGTTGAGCGCACCAAAGATGCCCAACTGAGTTCTGTTTGCCCAATCCATCGTTCGGCAATGGCCGCCACATCCGAACGTAATAAAGGGGTGGGTTCATAGGCCCTGAGGGAATCAGCGACTTGGCGGACTTGTGCCAGCATGGTAGCCAGGCCCGGTGTCAGACGCATGTATGAACTCGGGCGATCATCGTCATGGGCAATACTCGCCATCACACCTGCTAATAACTCTGGTGCGATCCCAGAGAAGGCCTCCATGCGAATGAGTTCCGTAATGAGTAGCGAATGATTGATGCGAATGAGCCGTCCCCATTCTCCCGTATCCGTTAATTGAAGTGTGGCTGTGAGATAGCCAAATTTATGTAACACATCTGCTTTTCTTTGAAATTGATGCCAGAGTCCATCGCGTAAGGCTTGAATAGTTTTGGTGGCTTGTTGAGCTTTTAATTGAAGGCGTGAAGCCACGGCGACATCTTTTTTACATGCTTCATGGGAGGGACAGGTAGGACAGGCAAATTCCTCAGTTAAAATGTTGGACAAAAGAGGATCGTCTGGTTCTTGGCTGGCTTCGAGTATCGGCAAGGTTGGTGGTCGTACTGGTAGTTGAGAGAGGATGTTCTTGAACTGATGGAGTGTCCTTGGTGGACACCAGGGCAGGTTGCGGATGGGTTGAAATTCATGGACCTGATCATAGATCTCAACCACCCGTTGGGCCTGGCATTCTCCCAGGGTGCCTTTGGCATGGAGCACGGATAACATTGGAGTTCCCGTACCTCGACTTCGATATTGTCGAAGAATTATAGCTGGACCTTTGGCCAATCCGATGAGTCTTCCGGCAGTGAGAAATGGTAAGCAGGCGGTGAGGTAGGGAGAATCGGTATTGACGACTGGCCGTCGATGGGCTTTGCGACGTCGGGCGAGATCAAAGACTTTCCATTGGGCAACCCAATCGGCACATTCTCTTGGCCCATAAGGTTTCAATTGTTCCTGAAGTTCACCTAACCGGTCTTGGTGAATGGCCGCTCGCTGATTTAATTGAAATTGCGCAAAACTTTTTGCCAATAGGCCTTCAATTTGATCTAAGGCATGAGCCTTCAACAGATTCAGAACCATGGGAAAGGAGACGACAAATTGGCTGTCTATTGGTTCCGGTTGCCCGGTTAGGCCTTTGCCCAGAACATGCAGGTCGATATATGGCGAGGGGGTGACCACGACAAATCCCACAAAATCTTTTCCTCTCCGACCTCCTCGTCCAGCTAATTGCTGAATTTCACTGACCGTCAAGTCTGCGAAGTCTTGAGATTTGCGTACACTGGACTGGCTGACGACGACCGTGCGGGCTGGGAAATCCACCCCGGCTGCCAAGGTAGTCGTGGCAAATACGGCATCAAGTAGGCCCTGGCGCATGAGTTCTTCAATGGCAATTTTCCAGGAAGGTAGATGTCCTGCGTGATGTGCTGCTACGCCATAGTCTTGGACCACCGGAATGAGGGGATGGTTGGCGATACTTGGGAATTCCTTGGAAAATTTTTCGAGAAAGGTTCGGATTTCTTCGCTTCGAGAAGCTGAGACACCAGCGGTGCTATGGATAAAGGTATCGATAGCCTCGTCGCATCCTCGCCGTGAGGTCAAGAAAATAATGGCTGGGGTTAAGCGATGTTGGCGAAGAATATCGACAAGATCAATCGGGTGAATGGCTGGTGGCATGGAAGTAAGGAGTGTATCAGGAGTGAAACGCCAAAAACACTAATGACACCTATATGGATGAAACAATCAATAACGATATGTAGCAGGGGTAATTGCTGTGAACTTGGAAGAGATTCGAAGAACAAATGGTAACGCAGAACCATTCAAAAAAAGTTTTAAGGCTGCCACCAAAGGGCCGATAAGGTTCTATAAGATCATGGCAATAGACGTAATTGTACGAGGAAGTCAGGGCGCCACAGTGGTGGATTTTCATGGGCGGCTTGATATGCATTCTCGCTGGCATGTTAAAGCCATTATCAACCAATGTTGCCATACTGAGTTTGAACATCTTATTTTGAATTTACAGGGCTTGACGTTTGTAGATAGTGCAGGTCTGGGGTTTTTGGTGCTCTGTTCCCAAAAATTCAAAGATTTAGAGCGGCGGATTACCTGGATTGAACCACAAGGGTTTGTGGGTGACTTAGTCCGAAATTTACAATTGCATGAACTCATTCCTATTTGTCCTACCGAACAAGACGCTTTGTCTTAAAAATTTCGCATTACTACGGGGAGTTTTTGAATGTTAATCATGGGATTTTGGTGGCTCGTTCGGCGTTGTTTTAAGCCGAAGAATGAGACTTCGGAATCCTAGAAATTATCGCTCCCCTTCAGTCGTGTCTCTCAGGTGCTTTTCTTCAGTCCCCATATTCCCTTTTCCCGCATCCAATTCTCCTATTTCTTGATTGATGGGCCCTTGTAGCGTCGGAGCTTTAGAAAATTGCAGCAGTTGTGTGGGAATGGCACTTCGATGTCCAGAAAGCAAGTAGGCCATGGTACAACTGAGTAAAAGATACGGCCCGCTATTCACCCCAAAAAATTCTATTCCTAAGACGAAAGCTGTTAAGGGAGTGTTGATCGCTCCAGCTAGGAGGCCGGCTAAACCTAACGCGGCAAAGATGCTCGGATCTTGACCAAGCAGCCATCCGAGTGCAGAGCCGCTTGTGGCTCCGACAAAGCAGATGGGTAAGATAATCCCACCACTGCCACCCATATTCAGTGTGAGAGCGGTGGTGAGTATTTTTCCGAGAATCAAGGCCCAGACTATGGTGCCTCCTTCTAAGGCACGTTGAATGGTTTCCTTTCCCAATCCCAACACTTCAGGCGAGGCGAGCCAAGCGATACTGAGAAGAAGGCCGCCTCCAATGATACCTTGAATGGGGGGGGAAGCTGGCATGTAATACAGAATGCGTTTCCCACCATTAAGACATTCAACAAAGATCATGGAGATGATGCCGAACGTCGCTCCTGCGACTAATGAGAGCAATAGCAAGGTGGTATTGAATTGAGGAAATGGAGACGCGACAAAATTCATATCAGGCATCCCAAGGAAGACGGCAGTGAGATGCCCAACAAGGGCTGCGATGACAGATGGAAAAAGCACTTGGTAGGCCAAGGATCCAACAAACAATGCTTCAAGCCCAAATAATGCACCCGCTAATGGTGCTCCGAAGATTGCAGCAAATCCTGCGCTGAGCCCGCAGATGACTGCTGTTTTTCGATCATAAGAATCAAATTGCAACGTATCGGCAAGAAAGGAAGATAGCCCACTTCCAATTTGCACACAGGGGCCGACGTTGCCGGCTGAACCTCCAGCACCAATAGTAAGAATGGTTGCGGCAATTTTGGCAGGAATAACTTGCCATCGCATTTTTCCTGAATGTAAGTGAATAGCTCGAATGACTCGTTCGACACCTTGTCCTCCCGCCTCGGGAACAAGAGCGGAAGTGAGCCATGCCGATAGAGCCAGGCCGAATGGGAGTAACCAGAAAGACCAACCCGTATGAGAAACCGTCTTAATTGCCAGGTTGAGTGCAAGGACAAACCCGGTGCTCGTGGCCCCAACCAGGATGCCGACAATGGCCGCAAGAAACAGCCATTTGATGAGGTGGATAAAGAGGGTACCCTCTTCTGAAAGTTGTCGAATCATTTCAAGTCATGAGTCCTCTTTGGACACCATAACAATGGTTGTGTCCTAACAATAGTGTTTTTGTGAATGAATTCCGAAGACCCTTCTCCAGAGATACGGTAGGCCATTACATTATTATTGGCGGAGTACGACTTCCGTTGACAGCTTCATGAGCCATTGGTAGCGTCTGTAGGGTTATATCCTCAAGCACTATTGCAGCCTTTCGAATACGCAGCAATTTTTCTCCCAATCATTAGAGATAAAGAGTCTTTCAGGAATATTTTTAGGGTGGTATGAAAGCGACACGGTCTTTTGTTTTTCTCTGTTTAGTTGGGTTTTGTTGTTTTGTCAGCTATGACATGGTTCGTCGTCCGGCGTTGGCCTTGCTTGCTGACTCGCTGGGTGCCGATCCTTTCATGGTTGGAATGATTGTGGCTCTTTCGACGGTGACGGGCATTTTTTTGAAATTGCCGATGGGCCTCCTGTCAGATGTCCTGAATCGCCAACGTTTGATGATTGGTGGTGTCCTCGCATTTGCCCTTCCACCATTTTTCTATCCTTTCATTTCCGATTTGCCGACGCTGGGGGTGCTGCGGTTGTTCCATGGTTTAGCCACCGCCATGTTTACGCCCCTGGCTTTAGCGATGGTCGGGGACTGGTTTGCCCAACAACGGGGTGAAGCGTTTGGCTGGTACACCTCGGCAACACAAGGCGGTGGGCTGTTAGGTCCCATGATTGGAGGAGTCATTGTCTATCATTATGGGTTTTCCCCTGCCTTTATCCTGGCCGGAGGGTTTGGCCTGCTGGCCGTATTGTTCTTTTGGCTTATTCCGAAGGAGCCTTCTCCGGCCTCCAGTTCCAGCCAGTCTTTAGCGAATCTCTGGTCAGAAATGCGTGAAGGACTTCGACGTGTCTGTCAAAGCCCACCCATTCTTATGACCAGTTTGGTGGAAGCAGCCAAAATGGTTGGCAATGGAACGCTCATGGCTTTTCTTCCTTTATATGGGCTGCTAATTGGGTTGAATGCGGCGGAGATTGGAGTTCTTTTTGGTGTTCAAGCCTTCACGTCATTTATTTCCAAGCCGGTTATGGGGCGCATTTCAGATCGGAGCGCACGGCAACCGCTGATTTTTGGGGGCCTGTGTTTGTGTGGGCTCATGGTCATCCTCATCCCCCATATTCAAGAATATCTCCTATTACTGATTGTAGCCGGGACGTTTGGATTTGGAGAGGCCGTGGTGACATCATCAACGACGGCCATGGTAGCCGATTTCTCACAAGGCAAAGGGTTGGGCGCCGGCATGGGATTGCGCGGGACGATTATGGACGTTGGGCATGCAGGTGGACCCCTAGTAGCTGGAATACTGATTAGTCAATGGGATTATGTCGGCGGGTTTCTTTGTATTGGCCTTATTTTGTTAGTTACAGCTGTATTTTTCGGTGTCATGATGATAGGGATCAAGAAACCTGCCATGCTATAATGCCCAGTCAACGGAGGTGTAATCAGACATGGATGAAGCAACGGGAACGGGCGATATTATTGTTGGAGTTCTGGCAGCACTTGGTGTTCTTATTCTTATTGTTGTTTTTTTTGTTGTGGTGAAAACCAAAATTTTAATAAAAGACGAAGAGAGCGATGAGTAATCCTAGGGAACCATATGTTTAGTGGCATTGTGGAGGAAATGGGCGCGGTCCAATCCGTTGAAAAGGGATTGGCTGGGGCGAAGTTTTCTATTCTGGCTTCGGCCATTTTGGAGGATCTCAAGGTCGGAGATAGCGTCAGTGTCTCAGGGGCTTGTTTAACCGCAACCTCAATTGATGAGCAGAGTTTTCTTGTTGATGTTTCGACAGAAACCCTCAATTGCACGAATTTTGGAACGATTGTGGTGGGGACACCGCTTAATCTGGAACGAGCCATGAAGCTGAATGCCCGAATGAACGGTCATTTGGTGACAGGGCATGTGGATGGCTTAGGGACGTTGCGAGTACGTGAGCAAGATGGCAATGCCATCTACCTGACCATGGAAGCCGAAGAAGACATCATGCGTTATTGTGTGCCTAAAGGATCGATTACGATTGATGGCATTAGCTTGACCATTAATTCTGTGACCGCCCATTCATTTTCGGTGGCGATTATTCCTCATACGGCAAAAGTCACCACCATTGGCTTGAAGCAAGTTGGAGATGCGGTCAATCTTGAATCCGATCTCATAGGGAAATATGTTGAGCGCCTGCTTCAGGCTAATGGGACACTCATCCCATCTGTAGCACCCGTGATTGATAAAGATTATCTTCAGAAGCGTGGGTTACTGTAAGTTTTTTACTCATGTCAATTGAATCTTCTTCCAAAACGAAACACCCTTTATGGCGTCTTTTTGCCACGGTGACTATCTTTGTCATTGTGATCCCAGCCACGTTATGGGGCATCGTTCAGCTGTATGAAGTGCTCTGTGCATGGTGGGGAGGGTGTGAAGGAATGGTTCGCCCTCGCGGACCTAAATCATAACAGGAAGTGTAGAAATAGCATGGATAACCTTAAGGCATATAATGATGTGGGTGTGCCACCCTTTATGTATGGCACGGCGTGGAAGAAAGACGAGACAACGAGGCTCGTTGAACTTGCTGTCGATTCTGGTTTTGCCGCCATCGATACCGCCAATCAACTCATTCACTATCAGGAAACCCTTGTTGGCGAGGCCTTGTTATCGTTAGCGAAGAAAGGCCTTAAACGGGAGTCACTATTTCTCCAAACCAAATTTACCTCAGTCTCCGGCCAGGATCATCGAACGCCTTACGATCAAGCTGCTGATCTCCCCACGCAAGTTCAACAGTCGTTTGAGAGTTCGCTGCAACATCTTCATACCGACTATTTGGATTCATATGTGTTACATGGCCCGTACTCTCGTTGGGGATTGAGCCAAGCGGATTGGGATGTATGGGGGGCAATGGAAGCGTTTTATCACGCAGGCACAACGAAGATGATTGGAATCAGTAACGTGCAAGCCGATCAATTGCGTGAATTATGTGAAAAATCTTCGGTGAAACCCATGATGGTGCAAAACCGATGCTATGCGGTCATGGGCTGGGATAAAGACGTTCGGGAAATTTGCCAGGCTCATGGCATCATCTACCAAGGGTTTTCCCTTCTCACGGCCAATCAAGATGTTCTACGAGATCCGCAGGTGTGGGATATTGCCAAACGGGTAGGGGCTAATCCGATGCAAATCATCTTTCGCTTTGCTCTACAAATTGGCATGCTCCCCCTCACTGGGACAACTGATGAATCCCATATGAAAGATGATCTCGCCGTTCTCACTCAGTTCGAACTCGCTCAAAGCGATCTTCAAACTATCGAAGCTCTTGCTCTTTAGAACGCAGGCTCTTTAGCCCTTTTTGTATGTGTTCTGAGAATGTAATAGAGGGATCTTTGGCTAAGGTTTCCATGATTTGTTGGGATTGATCAGATGAGGGAAGAGTTTCCTCAATGAAGGAAAGTGAGTCTACTACCAAATCAGTTTTTTCTTCACTGGATGGCAAAATGAAAGGACTGAATAGCAACAAACTGAAGAGGATGGGGCCGATGATCGGCCTTTTCCAAGGACAACAGGGAATATTGCCTGAGGCCATTCTTTTTCGTGCTGTTTGTCTTGCGCAATAATTTTGGTAAGACATGATTGTAAGGAACGACCTTTTGAAGACTAAAAAATATGTGCGAACGTTTCTCGCGAATCTTTAAGGCAGTGAGCCTTGATCTTCTGATCTATCGGTTATCTTGAAAAATTCCTAAAGTTCCTCCACGATTTGGTTGTTGTTCTTAGCGATTACCGACCGTTCATTTCTGTTTAATCATTATTCGTCCAAGGTTGAGATATCGCCTGGATCCTGTCCGAGTTCTTTGGCTTTTAAAACGCGGCGCATGATTTTTCCAGAACGGGTTTTGGGAAGTGACTGGACGATATCAATTTCCCGAGGTGCAGCGATTTTCCCTAATTCTTGTTGGACATGATTTTTTAATTCTTTAATGAGGTCTGGCGATTCAGTCTGACCTTGTTTGAGAATGACAAAGGCTTTGATCATTTCGCCGGCAGTTTTATGGGGTTTCCCAATCACGGCGGCTTCGACTACGGCCTTATGGCTGACTAACGCACTTTCCACTTCGGCCGTCCCAATGCGATTGCCGGCTACTTTCACCACATCGTCTGCACGCCCCATAAACCACATATACCCATCTTCGTCTTTGTGACAGACATCTCCTGCCGTATAGACCCCTGGAATGGTGTTCCAGTACAGCAGATAGCGTTCGGGTTCTTTGTAGATCGTGCGCATCATGGAAGGCCAGGGTTTTTTGATGACGGCAAACCCACCGCCATGGGGAATGCTGTTGCCTTCACGATCGGTGACATCAGCTTCAATACCTAAAAACGGTCGGGTGGCTGACCCTGGTTTGAGATCAACGCAAGGCAAGGGCGTCACCATGATGGCCCCGGTTTCCGTTTGCCACCAGGTATCCATAATGGGTTTGGTGCCTCCGGTGACACGATGAAACCATTCCCAGGCTTCCGGGTTAATTGGTTCGCCGACTGACCCCAGGATTTTGAGTGAGGAAAGGTCATATTTTGCTGGCCAATCTTCTCCATATTTCATCAGGAGGCGAATGGCCGTGGGCGTGGTGTAGAAGGTTGAGACACCATAATGCTCAATGAGATCCCACCAGCGACCAGGGTTTGGATAGTCAGGTTTTCCTTCGGCTGTGAGAATCGTGGCGCCGTTGAGGAGTGGGCCATAGACAATATAACTGTGTCCTGTGACCCAGCCTGGATCCGCAACACAAAAGAAGACATCTTCTTCTTTTAGATCGAAGACATATTTGGTGGTGATATAGGTCCCAACCATATATCCGCCATGCACATGTAACACACCTTTGGGTTTCCCCGTGGTTCCTGAGGTATACAGAATATAGAGGGGATCTTCCGCATCCAGTTGCTCGGCTTCGCATTTCGTCGATTGGTCCTTGAGCAAGTCATCCCAATTTATTTCTTTTGGAGCCTGGATGGGAGTGGAAGTTGTTTCTCTTTGAACGACAATCACCTTTTCCACCGTTGGACAGTTAGCCACGGCTTCATCGACCACAGGTTTAAGAGGAATGGTTTTACTGCGGTCATAGCCCACATCTGCCGTTATGACGACCTTGGATTCACAATCATGAATGCGCGTTTGAAGTGCTGGCGCACTAAAGCCTGAATAGACGACGGAGTGAATAACACCAATACGCGCACAGGCCAACATGGCGACAATTTGTTCAGGAATTTTTGGTAAATAAATTGTGACTCGATCGCCTTTTGTGAGGCCAAGCTCTTTCAGAGCATTGGCGCATTTATTCACCTGTCGATACAGTTCTGCATAGGTGAAGATACGTTCTTCTCCTTTCTCCCCAACCCAGATCACCGCGACTTTGTTTCGTCTCCAGGTTTGCACATGGCGGTCTAAACAGTTGTAGGAAATATTGCAGGTGGCGCCCAGGAACCATTTAGCCCAGGGATAGTTCCACTCTAGAACTTTATGCCAGGGTGAAAACCAGTGGAGTTCTTTGGCGATGCCTTCCCAAAATTTTTCAGGATCGGCAATTGAGGCCTTATAGGCCGTTTCGTAATCTTGAATATGAGCCTGAGCTTTCATTTCCGGCGGGGCGGGGATGACTCGAGTTGATCGTTGTAAGGTTTCAATGTTCTCACTCATGTGGAAAACTCCTGGTTGTGCATTTTTATATCAAAAGTTTTTATAGTTCTTTTCTCAATGCTAGTCATATTATGCTGTGTCATGACTCTACCTTCAAGTGGGAGCCTAAACAGGCACTTTTAAATTTTGAAAATACGTGAAAAGAATATTGATTGAGTGAAGATAAAGAGTCAAAAATAAGAGGGCTAGTTTAATGTCGATCCGAGTGAGGTGAGTTGAGCCTGTAATTGTCCAAATTTAGCGGCATAATCCGCTTGACTACGACGAATCACGTCATGGGCTTCATCTCGGCTATAGACGTGGGTGATCTCGCAATTCTTTTTTTGTGATCCTGGGGCATCTTTGTAGGTCAGAAAATAATGCATCAAGCGTTCAACGAACGAGACGGGGCAGTCTTTGATGTCTGTCCACTGTTCGTGCATCGCATCTCCTTTTAATATCGCAACAATCTTATCGTCAGCTTCATCTCCATCAATCATTCGAAGACCTCCAATCGGAATGGCCTCCAGCAGGATATCACCATGAGTGATGGTTTTTTCTGTCAGGACACAAATATCCAAAGGGTCATGATCGCCGATTAAGCTAGGCCGATTGGTTTGTCGGGCACTTAATTCGGCTACGGATTGGCCGCAATATGTTTGGGGGATAAGGCCATAGAGTGTCGGGCAGACGTTGGAATATCGTTGAGGCCGATCGACTCGTAAGTGTCCCGATTTCTTATCCAGTTCATATTTCACTGTGTCGGTAGGGACAATTTCAATGTAGACCGTCAGGCAATGCGGGGCCTCTTGTCCAATTTCGACTCCATGCCAGGGATGGGATTTACAAGGGAATCCAAGATTTTGCCATAAGGAGAAGAATTCTTGATCAGTCATTGATGGTAGCCAATGTATTGATTTTTTTTGTGTGGCACATGATTCATTAGTTTGTCGGTTGAAAAATAGCCTTATGTGAGACCAAATCGTTAGAGGGAAAGGTATTTCTCAAGAACCTTCCGTTTCGGCTAAAAACCAAAAAGAACATCATCATTCTCTCATAAATGTTCTAACGATTGTCCCCTTACTCTTGTTCGGAGACTGGGACCGAAGAAGGCGGTTGATGATTCGGATAGAGCCAGTCTAGAAATGTTTTCAACGGATTAAATAAGGAACTCAAAATTTCAATAAATAAGTTGATCCAAGCATCTATTTCTGGATCTGGTACCTTCAAAAATGCCTTTATTAAAAATTTTTAAAGATAAAGCCTGATGAAACACAAAAATTGGGTTATAAACAAGAGAGAAAATCATAGCTTCAAATCATGCCTGTAAAATCCCACAATAGGGTATTCTTTATCCACTTAATCAAATTACATGGTTTCTAAGTTATTTCTTAAACGACATTCCAAGGAATAGATTAGCTATTTTAGTTAATCAAAGTATATGCTTTTGGTGTGACATATAATTGAGATTATGATAGTTAATTTCGAGATGTACATGTTTGTAATTTGTACTCTGAGCTGGATTGATCATTCTGTACAGAACTAGATGAGAAAAAGAGATTTTTTATGAAAAAGCGCGGGTGGTTAAATACATTTTCTGGAAATCGGGTCTATACACTTCGGAATGCCCAAAATAGTCTTCTTCAGGTATTACTGAAAAAATTTACAATAATAAAAGATGGACATGGGATTACTCTCCACGTCAAATTTGATGAAAAAAGTCCCGCTATCAGACAGAGAGAGGCAAAAAACACTATTAGAGGTCAAATGCCTGGTTATCCTAAGCAGGTAAAAGAAATTTCCGAAAAAATCGAAAGTGTATTTTTTGGAAATGCCAAGTCTTACCAATTTAAAAGCCAGGATTTTGCCTTTCGTTTCGCTAGTGGTGGCACCCTTCCTATTATTTCTATTGATGGCCAAGAATATTATTGCTTTTTTTATCGAGACATAGACCCCGTTGGCTGGAATATTGCTAACGGGGCTTGTGATTCTTATAGTGAATTACGAAATCCCAAACTTGCGATTGAACGTGAGTTACGTGAAGAACTAATAATTTATGATCTGCGAACAGAACCATATAAAGATTACATTTTTTCTTGGAAAAATCAGAAAACGATTGAAGTTCCGGAATTTAGGGATGTAAGAAATTTATGGAACAAAATATTATTTTTAGAAGGTGGTTTGTCTGGAGGTTTCGAAAAGGTCGGAGTTGCAGTTGAATGGGCAGATCTTGGCCCAGATAATCTTGTTTTAGATTTTGACGGTTATGCTAATCCTCAAGGTGGTTTTTATCTGAATATAAACGCAGAAGACTTTGGAATTGAATTTGATCGAATAGGGAAAATTAAATTAAATTCTGGTCTCGTACTTCTAGATGGTGAAATGAATAATAACCGCCTTCTTAAAAGACCAATAGGTCTCTTTGAAGTGGAAAAAACGCAAGAAGCAGTGTTCGATGGCACTCTTACTTTTTTGCCTGATCGGCTGTTCTATGACGGTAGTCTGGTCGCAAATAGTTCATTGCGGTCAACTAAAATTTTCACTCGAAAAATACTAGAAAAATATTTTAAATATCTAGTAGAAAATGGAATTCGAAAACCAAAAGAAATACAGAATTGGCGAAACCTTGTTCAAGGAAAACCTCCCAACCCTCAATTTAATTTATGCCCCGTTACTCGGAAAATTATACGTCGTCATATGCACACAGAAAGACACCTAATTTTTATATGTTATAGCCACGATGATCGGGAATTGGCTGAAAAAATCCATTCTGCTATGGAATTGAAGGGAATAAAGGCCTGGAGAGATTTAAGGGAAATTCCGGCAGGCAAAGATGGCGATAGTGTTATTCAGAAGGCAATAGAAGATTGTACGCATGTTATCTTTCTCGCGTCTCCTCGTTCTGTTCAAAGTTCTTATATAAAAAATGAATTGCAATATGCTAGTGATCTTGGAAAAGGGGGAGTGGTATTAATGCTTGAAGCATGTGAAGGAATTCCTTTAAGCGTGGTTCGTTGGCCAATAATTTACTTTAAAAATAGATTTAGCAAAGGTCTAGTAGAAATGTTTTTGACAATAAGTAGTTCTAATTCTCGTTAAGCTAATTTTATGAAAATCTTTATCAGATTGTGTTCTTGATGTTCTAGTATTCAAGTGAGTTTTATGAGATTTGGAAAAAAATAATGTTCAGGAGGATTTTGTGGAAACAAGAATTATCATAAATTTTTCATATAGTGGATTTAAAAAAGAAACAAAAATGGAAGATTTGTTTTGGAAGGCTATTGATGTAGCTGAACGGGCGACAAGCAGGCGAAATTTACTTATAGTTCTGAATAACGATACTGTAGCTCGTGGTCAAGCAAAAGCTTTCTTGAAAGATACTCGAAGCGCAGATTTAGAGATTCTTCGTGTCTGGTCCGTTGATACGTGTCAAATGTGGCTAAGTGGTTGGGGGTACGTTATTGATAAATATAAAAAGGCGGATCGCATCGTCCAAATTCCTGGAGATTTAGACGCAATAAAAGAGCCGGCGGATTTTTATGCAAAATTGGGAAATTTCTTTTGTTTAGGAGGTCCTTTTGATTTAACGATAGGAGATTTTCAAACCGGGGATCAATTTGGTTCAAAAAGTCTTATCGACACCTATGGTACCTATCCACTGATGACAAATTGGTTTCCTGATTTGACCAAGGAAATATTTTATTTGCCTCTGGAGCGTCCAAGGTCAGAATTTCTAAACCTAAAAATTAGTTCTTTAAAAAAATTATTATATTATAGGAAATTTGCATATGAACAAACTCTTAATATGTTAATTCGTTCTTGGAACTTTAAAACTAAAGAGTGGGAGTGCAACGTTCAGCCTCATGATTTAGGAGAAATTCGAGATGATAGCAGTAAGCGTAAATACTTAAGTTGCATGGATCAGATTGAACGTACAGAACGAATGTTAAAGGTTATTTGGAAGGAAATAAATGGTCCCAAGAATCATGCATATAGTAAAAGTTATCGAAAGTTTATTCATGATTATAATATTTTGGAACGACTTTCAACCTCTATGAGAGAAACTGCAGGGATAACAATAAGAGGGTTACTAGGCCTTGGTGATGGACCAGATATGCTCTCTCCTCATCCTAATAATTAAGTCTTTAGGGCAAAATAAGATCTATTTCCGTCATTAGAGAGGTGCAATAGTCTGGTGTTACTTATGAAGAAGGTCAAATACGGTCTTAACAGGATTAAAAGTTGAAGGAGGGACTTCAATAAATACTGTATTCCAGTATGCCATTGCTTCATTCCACAGACCTGGCAATTCTAATGCACGAATATTTTGTCCTTCATGAAATTTCATGGAAATTAGCCCGCCTTTTAAGTTTGCAAAATCATGAAGTTTAAAAGGTTTATTCCTGAAATTTCGCACGCCGCAAACAATGTCTACGGGATTAAAATGAGTCCCACTCCTCCAGATCATCTGCTGTTCGTTTGAATCGTTATCAAATTGGGTAGGTTCAACAATTTGAAGAGCTTTTGAACCATCCGATTGCCTAACCCAAAAAGGGCCACCACCTGGTTGGCTAATATTGGGAACTAAACCACACACTCGTAAAGGTCGGTTTAATCTTTTAAATAAAAATTGTTGCTGTAGCTCGGGGGATTGGGCTTTGGTGTTACTTGGTGTCGAGATGCCTAATATTCGTTGTGCAAATTCAAATATTTCGCTTAGTTGATTCTCTTGAAGGTATTTAAGTGAAAGCTTTTCTAGGTATGTGAATAATTGCTGTTGTATGGTGACCAAATATCCAGCTAAAGCTGTTTTATGAAAATTGTGTTGATCTGCTAGGCATTCGGGTACGACATTATCAATATTTTTTATGAATACGATGTCTCCTTGGAGATTGCAAAGATTTTCAAGCAGTGCTCCGTGTCCTCCGGGGCGGAAGATAAGCTCCCCAGATGAATTTCGAATTGGATGATTATCAAGATCAACCGCAATTGTGTCAGTATATGACGGTTGATATGAAAGCGTGATGTCAAAATTAATGTTTGAGCTTTGAATCCTCTTAAGTACTTGAGTGATATGTTCTTGGATAAGTTGTTCATGTTCTTGTGAAATGGCGAAATGAATTCTTACGGTTTCCGAAGAATCTATTGTGTAGGCGCAACCTTCCCGAATGTGTTCTTCAATGGGAGTCCGAATATGATCAGCATATTGATGAAAGGGTAATATGCCTTTCGGAAGGTTTGCATAATTTAAGCCTGAGGGAAAAAGCAATGTTTTTAAAATGGCTCTCCAGTTTTTCGGATAAGTTTTTTCAGGATTCTGTATTCCTTGGTCTGCAAGTTTGGCTTTTAAATCTGCAAAGAAAGCGAAGGATTCTAATTTATGGAAGAAAAGTTCCATCCCTTCTATATCTTTGCTTCGAGAAGAAAGGTTATTGGATAATATTTGGGCGCCTTGCTCTAAGTGATTTTGTTCAAAAGTAGTGAGCAAAGTTTTGAACATACGAGATGCTGCCCCTGCAGCCGGGACAAACTTAGTTATTCTTCCAGAAGCCATGGCCTGTTTGAATAAATAAGCATAATGCTCCAGGTCTGTGTGGCTGAATTGTTTGATGCCGTCGTCAATTTTACAAGGACGATCAAGTATCGTGTGGGAAATTCCTTTGCGAAAAGTCTGAAGTTGTTGGTAAAAAAAATCTGGTGATATACCTTTTTCTTCTAAGAGTTTTCGATCTTTTAAAGTTAAGGGAATCATCTAGTGGCAGGAAAGAATTGGCAGGGAAATTTCAAGGAGCAGGAACAAAGATATTGTATTCTTGGCATAACTTAAATGATGCTTTAGGGCTAATTATTTTGGAGTAGGTGTGTGGATTGCCGAAATATACAGGAAAGAATGATCAAATTATATAATTGGTTACAATCCCGAAACTTTTTCTCGACTGTTCTCTAACCTTCAGTTCCCTTCCCTTTCTTCGGATAGCGCTAAGCTTATCGGTAATTTTTGACTCGTCATTAAAGCTCGAATTTTTTCTATGTATAGAGGAGATATTAGGATTTAGAATCATAAATGAAATGGAACAGGTTTAAGTTTTTCATCCCAATATCAATCTTTAGGTTCGCGACTACTTATCTTCTTTGTCTATTAGAGTAGTCCGCACACGAAATTTTAGATCGGATTAATTTTGGCTACCTACTTTATTAAAAATGGTAGTCGACAATAAATAATCCGTCAATTGTCTTTGCCAATAATTTCGAGAATGTTCCTCTACATCAAGTTCGAGGTCGGCGATGGCAAATGATCAGGACTTCATCAATATTCTCGTCATGAGCCAGTCCTGGCTTAAATTGCAGTCTTTTTTGTAATTTGAGGCCAAGGGGGAAGAAAAAACGATTATGAAAAGACATGGCTGTTTCATAATGGTTGCATAACCACCAGGTGCTTAGTTGAATCATCAGTTTGCTTTTTGGCCGCATACCAAATGGAACGCTCCGTTCGATACCGAAGGCATGTGTATCAAGAATGTTTTGCAAATCCTGAGGATCATACCTGCGATAATGTCCGACTAAGGTGTCGAAGGCCGTCCAGGCATGACTATGGAGAGGGACAGAAAAGAAGAGGGTTCCACCGTCGACCAGTAAGTTACTGAGTTGGGTGAAGACTGCCTGATCATTCGGGATGTGTTCAATGACATCGAAAAGGCAGATGAGATCGAAACTGCTTTCCGGAAATTGAAAGGTTTCGAAGAGACCAACGTGGACTTGGCCGCCCACTTCTTGAAGACGTTGACAGGCAACCTTGCTGGCATCCACAAAGACCGTTCCAGGAATAGGTAGGCGTGGACGAAGCCCAGGCCCAATCTCAAGACGTCGTGGGGCATGGCAACTGAGTTCAGAAAGTATGTCCCAAGTATTGAAATGTTCAGGCCCATAGAATTGTGAGTTAGCCCACAGGCGCTGATAGAAATCTTGATTGATCTCGGCCATGCGATGTCGATTTTCCTGTTGTACTTGTTTCATGGATTTCATGAGGGAGAAAATCCTATGTAAAAGAATAGTCGTTGGGAAGGGCGTGAATCTCAGAAATTTCCCATGGAAACCATTTCTGGACATTTGCTAGGGTAGCAGGCATAAGGATGAACCCAACTTCTACTAACACCGGAATTGGGTATTGGTAAAACCACATCTATTAACGAAATATTATAAGGGAAAAAGAATCATGGCAATTCTTCTGTTGCTTCTCTGGACTGTTTTGGGTTTGGGTCTTAGTGGTTGCACCATCAAAGCAACAACCGATACTACCACTGATGGCACGACAGAATTTGTTTCTTCGAGTACTGGGAAATCCTGGTGGACTGAAGAGGGTCTCGTGAAACAGGGACACCAGGCCGAAGCATTTATCTCCGTCAACTATGATAACCTGCTGCAGGATATTGCCAAGGGCGAGGGAGAGTATTTGTTAGCCTTCGGAAAGCTCCTCCATATGCCTCTTGTGCATCAGAAGACGTTTGCTCATCATTTGCAGCAACACTATCCCAAATTATCCGCCATCAACTTCAGCCAGGACCCCATTGCTTTTAAGAAATTTATGCATCAGGTTGTTATGGTCACAAAGGATTCTTCGTCGCCAAATCTGTAGGATTCAATCTTAGATCGGGGTTTGAAGGTAGAGCGAAGCCAATGCTGAATTGACTCTCATGGTTTTCCCATTGGTGTTGTTGAAATTCCTCTTTTAGCTATCTGCTCCTCCTTTTAAGTAGCCTAATCCAATTTTTAAGGCTCGCCGCGTTATTTCGGCCCATCGTGCTTCTGGGTATTCCGCCAAGACTTTGGCAGCCTTGGCATCCTGTATGTCCAATTCTTTTATACGAATAATGCCATCTTCTAGTTTCACATCAGCCACTGAACACTCCTTTTGTTGACGACATGCCTTTTCCTGAGAGGAAAAAGAAATGTCAAATGAATGCAGAATGAATTGAACGCTTGGTTTTCTTGACAGGTTGTAAGGCCAATGCTAGCATTTTCTTAGTGCTTCTGAAATGAAAATTCCACAAAAACCTCAAGAACTTCTTTCTCCCAACAAAATGACTATGGCAGTATTCAGAGCAGCTATGCCTAATTGTGTGTCTCAAATAAGCCTTATCGCAGGGTTCTGTTTTTTATTTGCCGCATGCGGAGGACCTCCAAATTGGGTTAAAGAAGGCTCTGGCGTTATGAACCAAGATGATACCCAAGCTATTTATGGAGTGGGGGCCATCGTTGGTGTGAAAAATGAACCACTCGCCTGGGAGGCCGCAGAAAACCGAGCGAGAGCCGAACTAGCTAAATCCTTCCGCTCATATACGGCTTATCTTATGCAAGATTATGCCGCTTCTACCACGGCAGGAAATTTTACGAAATCTACCGAAGAGCAAAATGTGGAGCGTGCAGTCAAAACATTTACTGCCGTTACCCTGAATGGAGTTCGACCCGTTGATCGTTATAAAGATGACGAAACAACCACGTATTATGTCTTGACCAAGCTATCTGTTCAAGAAATGAAGAATGTTTTGCAGGAAGCAAAGGAACTTGATGCAGAGGTTCGTGAGTATGTCAAAAAAAATGCGGACCGAGTATTCAAACAGCTCCAAGAAGAAGAAGGGAAACGCCCTGGTGGCTTGTAAGGAATTCCTTGCATTATCCCAATCCCATATTGTACGAATATGATGACGCATTTCTTTCTGAAAGGGTTTAAACCTTTCATAAAACACTTTTTTCTTGGCTGTTGTATGGTAAGCCTTTTCTTCTTATCCGGATGTGGAAAAGAAAAAAAGGTGACCCGTGTTGACCCCGGTGTGGTTACCGATTTGAGTGGGCGCTGGAATGATACTGATTCAAAGTTGGTGGCCGAAACCATGATGAAAGAAATGGTGAGTCGGCCTTGGTTAGATAAATTTACTGGAAGCCACGGGCGTGAGCCTGTGGTCATCGTTGGGACGATTCTGAATAAAAGTCATGAACATATCGATGTGGGCACCTTTGTCACTGATTTAGAGCGGGAAATGACCAATTCCCAGAAAGTAATGTTTGTGGCAAGCAAAAGTGAACGAGAAGAAGTGAGAGAAGAACGTAAGGAGCAAGCTATCTATTCTCGTGAAGACACCCAAAAACGTCCCGGACAAGAGCTTGGGGCTGATTTTATGATGAAAGGCACGATTGCCACGATCCTTGATGAATCTGCAGGGACGAAAGCGATCTATTATCAAATAGATTTAGATTTGATTGATTTAGAAAACAATGTCAAATCTTGGTATGGTCAGAAAAAGATTAAGAAAGTTGTAGAACGAAAGCGCACATTGTTTTAATTCCATGCGTCTCCGTGGCATTGGCTCTTACACGTCACGCACCTCAAGCCTCCTGTTTTCTATCTTTTCCCCTCTCAAATCTCTGTTCTCTTAATCCAGCGTTGGATCTTTCTTCATTTCTCCATTTTTTCTTTTGCCGTTTGATCGGTCTTAGTTTCGTGCTGGGCTCACTCATCTTTATCGGCTGTAGCGGGCCGATGGCTCACTATGGAGGAGTGGAACGTAGTTTATTAGCTGGTCAGACAACACAAGCTATTCAAATCATGCAGGCGGCGAAAAAGGAATACGGGACCAAAAGCCAATTATTGTATTTGATGGATCATGGCATGGTCCTGCATTTAGCTGGTCAGTATGTGGAGAGTAATGAGGTTTTAGAGCAAGCGCATCTCTTGATTGAAGATTTATACACCAAGCGTCTTCGTGATGAAGCCTCTGCCTTGTTAGTCAATGAGGCGCGAAAACCCTATGAAGGGGGTCCGCATGAACATGTCATGGTCAATGTTGTGAAGGCACTCAACTATGCGGCACTTCAGCAATGGAATGAGGGCTTGGTTGAAGCGCGAAGAATTGATCATCGTCTCAATGTGTTGAGCGATCAAGAAGAAGAAAACGATTCGTATCAAGAAGATCCCTTTGCCCGTTATCTGGTTGGGCTCTTGTATGATATTGTGGGTGATACCAATAATGCCTATGTGGGCTATCGGAAAGCGGAAAAGATTTATCAACAAGGGCAAGAGTGGATACGTATTTCCTTGCCCAATGTTCTGAAACGTGATCTTATTCGTACGGCTAATTCGTTAGGTTTGAAAGAAGAGTCCACACAGTATCAGGAAAAATATGGTGAAGTCGTTCATCAACTTGACCTACATTCGAACCAAAATCTCGCCCAAATAGTCATTCTGACCTATCATGGTCATGGACCCAAAAAAGAAGATCTGTTGATTGATGTACCTATCAGTTTGGATGCTCTCCGTTTAGTGGCCTTAACCAAACCTGGGTTCCGTGGCAGTACCAGAAAAACGCGAGGCGGGAAAGCGTTGCTCTATGGAATTCATGGGCGAATAGCACGGATTGCTTTACCTCGATTTACGCCATATCAATCCTCTCCCATTCTTGATGCCATTCAGGTAAGAAGTGAAACAACCGCAATAACTGCGCAGTCAGAACGAATGTATGATGTTCATGCTGTGGCGGAGAAGACCTTAGCCGATAAATACGATAGTTTGGTTCTGAGGGCGGTTGCCCGGACTGCCATGAAAATGGCTGCTGCTGAAGGCCTCGCGATTGGGGCGCGAGCGGCTGCCGGGAAAAAAAATCGAGATTGGGTCGGCCCTTTGGTTGGAGGCTTGGCTCGAGTGTTTGCTTTGGCGACAGAAGAAGCGGATATTCGATCATGGCGAACCCTGCCTGGAGAAATTCAATTGGCTCGGATATGGGTTGAACCTGGGGAATATTCGGTGGAGCTTGCCACAGAGCCTTCTTCCCGAGGAGAGGCAGGGTTTGTTCAAAACGGAAAATTTTCTCTAAAAAAGGGAGAGACAAAATTTTTCCTTTATCAGGGTAGGCCATAGAGGATGATAGAAATTTCAAGAACGCTGTTTTTTTTGGGGTGGTTGTTTCTATTGATCGAGGGCTGTTCCTGGTGGGGAGTTCAAGATCCTCCTGCCTGGATCGTCTCCACTTCTCAGGTATATCCTATCGAGCAATTTCTGACAGGTCTTGGTCAAGGAACCTCTCGAGAACAAGCTGAGCAACGGGCGTATGCGGCCGTCGCTCGAATATTCTCTGCCAACATCCAGGCAAAATCCATTGATCAAGAATCCTACTCAATGCAAGGTTCTGAAAGTCGAAGCCAAACTCAACACACCCTAGCTCTCGAGCAACGTACGCAAGTGACGACGAATAAGGTTTTGGAAAATGTGAAAGTCTTGAACTCCTGGGCTCAACCTGCGGGGCGTAAGTTTTTCGTCTTAGCAGGATTAAATCGGCAGCAAGCCGAGCAAGCTATCTTGGATCGTTTGGGAGAATGGGATGAAACGATTCAAGCTATGGTGCTTCAAGGGCGCTCCCATTTTCAAAAAATCCAACGGATACGGGGCTATAAAGAAGCCATCGGTCTTCTTACTAATCGAAATCAACTGAATGATGATTTGCGGATCATTCGTTCAAGTGGAAAAACCCAACCACCACCATATCAGCTGACAAGTATTCAACGAGAGTTCCAAGAATTTGTGGCCAAAGAGGTTGTAATCAGAGTTGCGATGAAAGGAGAAAACATTGAGGAAATAGAACGAGCTATCCTTGAGGGATTAGAACGTGAAGGTTTGTTGGGTAATGCAGATTCTATGATGATCGACTCAAGGACAAGACATGAAGATCTCTTAATCGTTGGCCAAGTACAGTTGTGGCAGATTGATTTACCTGACCCACTCTTCAAATACGTTCGATGGTGTGGGGATCTTGAGGTTTACGAAAAGCCTTCTGGCCAATTAATCGGAGTCATTGCTGAATCAGGTCGGGAGGGACATCTCACTGTTTCAGAAGCCCGGACGAGGGCCCATGGAGCCATGCAAGACATCTTGGGTGTAAAAGTCGCTCGTTTATTGACTCACTCCCTTTTTAACCAAAATGCCACGAAAGCTTTGAGGCCAGAAAACCCCCAAGCTTGTCCTCGGTGACCCCCCTCCATGATTTTTATGGGAACTCAATGGGGTTTGGCCTGAGCACTCAACTTTTCTGTTGAATCTATTTGCATTCCAATTCGGTATAGAATTCTTTGAAGAGACTGTCCCAATCCTCATTTTTCCTCAGATAATCCTCCCGTAGTTTTGTGATATTTTTCAAAGAACCAAGGGGTATTTGATGTAACCACTCCCTGGATGTCTTCAATTTTTTTGTTCCCTGTAGGAGGAGATTACAGACTCCGGCAGGTGCAGGAGGGATATTTCCTGTCTGTTCATAAATGGCTAATGCTTTAAGTCCGAGTTCTTGGCCGCGGTAAAGAGATGAAGCCGCTTGGTATATCATTTTCATGTTAGGCTCTTTTGTTTTTTTTAATAGAATGTCAGCCATCATAGCGGCTTTGCCAATTGCCAAAGAGGCTCCTTCTGAATCATTTTGTGAGGCCAGGTCTTCAGCCTGGCGTTCTAAGCGTTCCATCTCGGCCTGAGGGCCAGTACGTTGTGCAGCGGAAATGGTGGAGATAAAAATTCCGATGAATACGAGCAACATGAAGCCTATCTGTCGCTTCATGATGAGATCCCTAAAAGATAAAAAAATGACTTTGCGCCTTTTTTACTAACGCTTTTTCGAAATTTAGGAAACCAAGAGATGGTGGGAGCGGATTGATGATTATTGAATTTGACCATCCATATCCACCATTTTCACTGTCCAATTGGTGGCATCTCGAAGTTCGGTCATTTCCTTTGATGTGTCATAGATTAACCAAACCTTTTCCTCTAACTCCCTTATCGGAGGAATTGAATCTTCGTTTCGAAGTTTCCCTAAGCTCCAGACGACCTCTGTCAGAACTGGGAAGTCGATGTCCGCAGATGTTTTCATCTGTTTGAGATTTTCAATGAGGTAATTGAGAATAGGTGGAGTAATTGAAGGATCTCCTGTATGGGCTCCTATTTCACCTAACGCCTTAGCGGCGGCGGCTCGAATATGCGATTTCGTGTTATTTTTAAAGACTTCTACTACCAGAGGAATAGCGTCACTTCCAGTTGCTGCCAAAGCAACAATAGCTGGTTCAGCTAATTCTGGATCCTGAAGGAATTCTTTAAGATAAGGAAACGCCTTATGGGATTGCATTTCAGGCAGGAGAGTTAGGATTTTTAATTTTCGAGCTTTAGTTGTGCTGGGGTCATTGAGTAAGGTGAAAAGGCGAGTATCGTGCCCCCATTCAGCTGCCAGCATGGTAGGGAAATCAAATGTTTGAAGGCGTTCAGCTAATTGGGCCATAGCATAGGGACCTGACTTAGGTGCAGAGGCTGCCTTCGCTGCGCTGATCGGATCCTCAAAGTCAGTTCTAGCTTCTTTTTGCCAACCTAAATCTCGTCCATTGAGACGGTAGGAAAAGTGACAAGAAGGCCCTGTCCATAACCGTGCTGGTGAGTCTGCATGATCTGCATCACCACCAGCTCGAGTGGTGCCGGACCATTTCTTTCGTTCTTCACACTTCACCATGAGCATCACATCGGATGGTTCTTCACGGTTGGTGGAGATGCCATACCCAAGTTTTTGGAGTCTTTCTTGGATAATCTCCTGGATGGCTTGGCCGTCACCTTTCCCTCGTTCCGTCAGTGCCAAGACCTTTACCCAGATTCTTTGAATGGCCAAGAGTTGGGTCTTTTGTTCCGGGGTAAAATAAGTGCGTCTGGCAAATCCATCAGAGACACCCATCCCAACGAAGATAGTGGCTAATAGGGTACTTATTATCCAAACCCGCATGCGTAGACCTCCTCAGAGTCGGTTCAACGGTGTATTAACTCACATGACCATCTAGATCTAATTGCTTATATGTCCAGCTTGTGGCTTCACGGAGTGTGGCCATTTCCTTCGAATTGTCAAAAATTAGCCAAACTTTTTCCTGTAGTTTTCCGATCGGCTCTAGTGAAGCCTCCCACCGAGATTTCCCAATGGCCCATACCACCTCGGTTAACAGTGGAAAATCAATATCTTCAGATGACTTGAGCCCCGGTAAAATCGTCGTTACATATTGGACTAAAGGAGGAATTGTTCGAGGGTCCCCAGATTTGGCGGCGATGGTACCTAATGCCTTTGCCGCTTCAGCCCGTATGCGCGATTCACTGTTGGTTTGAAAAAAATCAATCAAGAGAGGAATCGAATCAATGCCGGCTCCTCCTAAGGCATTGATGATTTCTTGTTGTAAATCAGTGGATCCAAGAAGCTGTGTTAATTTTGGCAGGGCTTCTTCCGAATTTAATTCACTGAGTACTGATAAAATCTTTGCTTTTCGAAGTCGTGTCGTCTTGGGATTTTCTAATAGTTGGAGTAGTCGGTCAACTTGCCCCCATTCTGCAGAGAGTAAAATGGGGAATTCATATTCCGCCAAGCGCTGATTCAATTGCGTCATAGCATACTGTCCAGCAGTTGACCCCTTGGCTTTTTGCGCGGCTTGAACCGCGTCCGAAAACGAGGTGCGAATTTCCTTTTTCCATTCCAAATCTCGATGTTCAAGCTGATAGGTTAACAAACAAGCCGGACCTTTCCAGAGCCGATCTGGAGCATCAGCAAGATCCACATCTCCTCCGGTTGTAGAGGTACCAGTCCACGTTTTTCGTTCTTCACATTTGACCTTAAATTCAATGTCATGTGGTTGGGTTGCGTCAGAAACAACCGTATAGTTGAGTTCTTGTAATCGAGTAGTAATGGTTTTGATGAAAATAGTGGAGTCGGTAGGCCCTTTTTCCGTGAGAGCTAAGACTCTGACCAGAATTGAATTAACTTTCCCTAATTGTGACTGTTGTTCTGGGGTGAGATGAATTCTTCTTGCTTCCGTTGGAGAAATGCCCAGACTAAGACATAATCCAACGAGAACTACAATCCATCTTTTTGGCGACTTTTTTTTCTGATGATAAGGAGAATTTTCCATCGGAAAGAACCTCCTTGGAGAGGGGAAATGGGGAGTTAGCATTATTGAATTAGAACAAACGAGAGTGGCTACCTTTCAATATACCTTTCTAGCAGAGAGGGGATCAACAATTATGGCTTTGAACGTGAGGATCTCAAGTCCCTTGCTCTGTATACAGTTGTTTCCCTAGTGATATTGGTTGAACCCATGAAAAGGTCAGGCTATACTCGCCCCATGACGCAGAACACTAAAGTAGCATTTCTTGGCGCCGGGAATATGGCGGAAGCTTTGGTGGCTGGCATAATCAAAAGTAAGATGGCTGCCCCTGATTGCCTTCTTGCCACAGACATTTCTCCCACACGATTATCCGTTCTTCAGGACCGCTACCTCATTCGAACTGGCTCGAAAAATTCGGATGCGGTTTTGTGGGCCGATGTCATTATTCTCTGCGTTAAACCTCAGGTAATCAATGAAGTCCTAACTGAGATTCAGGAAGGGGTTTCTGATAAACAACTGGTCATTTCTGTCGCAGCCGGAGTCCCTTTAAAAAATATACAGGATAAAGTGGGCCACACGATACCTCTCGTTCGGGCTATGCCTAATACACCCGCTGTCATTCAAGAGGGCGTGACAGCCCTGTCAGGATCCTGTGGGCTTGCCTCAAGTCATCTTGAGTTGGCCAAAAAGATTTTTGAGTCGGTCGGACAAGTGGTGGTGGTGGATGAATCTTTAATGGATGCGGTGACGGGGCTAAGTGGAAGTGGGCCAGCTTATATTTACTTAGCGATTGAAGCCTTAATCGATGGAGGGGTGAGAGTCGGACTTCCTCGCAATGTTGCCCACGTTTTAGCCGTACAAACTGTTCTTGGGACGGCAAAAATGGTGAAAGAGACGGGTGAACATCCAGCTGTGCTCAAAGATCGAGTAACTTCGCCTGGCGGAACGACCATTGCGGGGTTGCAACGGTTAGAGGAAGGTGGGTTAAGGGCGACCCTTATCGAGGCCATTGAAGCGGCTGCACATCGTTCCAGGGAACTGGGGACATAATTTGAATTGGTAAAATAGAATAAAATTTTTAATAATCAGCGTTCATTTGAGCTCATTCGAGAAAGGAATTTATAATGCAGTATTGGGTAAAAGTTGTGTTTGTGGATAATAAAGAGGTTGAATTTAAAGATGCCGTGCGACATACCATTAGTGATGATATGGAAATTTTAGAGATAGATACCCCCAAAGAAGTCACGATTATTCCCCTCAAACAGATTAAGTACTTTTCTTGTGACGCGACAGTTTTTTCGGGGCAACAGTCCGGGTCATAACTAACGGATGAGGATTGATTTAATATATGGGGAAGGTTATCCGAAACTACTAGTGAGTAGAAATTGTGGAAGATTGGTGTATGTTGTGGTAAGCCAAAATCATTTACGATAATGTTTTTTCTGTCATTAATTGTTTATTAATAAAGAGGGTAGTTCATTCGAAATACTATGACCTATAGCGCGGAAGGCTTGTTTGAATTGAAAGCATGTGCGATCATGTTGTTCTCTGCTTTGTCAGATTCTTGGTCTTATTCATTTTATCAAAATCACCTGGGTTTCTCGGAACGTTTCTAAGAGAATTGGACAAATGATCGCGACCTTAAAGTACAGTCTTCAGCAATTTTTTCTTGTCGTTCTCGTGATTGCAGGATTTCTCCTATTGTGGGAGATTCCGCATTATGAAAAAAACGCCCTGTCACATAAAGACCAAGTCCTACAATTAGGGACTGATCTCTCTTCATATGATATCAACACCTTTCTTAAGCATATTTCAACTCGTTTGCCTCACTATCGAGAAGAATTTCAGCAAGCCGAAGATAGAACAGGAATTCCCTGGATCTTATTAGCTTCGATATCCTATCAAGAGTCGAAGTGGAATCGATATGCAGTGAGCCATACAGGGGTTCGTGGCCTGATGATGTTAACTCGTTCTACGGCGGCTGATTTGGGCATTAAGAATCGCTTAGACCCGAAAAAAAGTATCGCTGGTGGTGCCCGGTATCTTTCTCACCTGTATAAAAGGCTCCCAAAGGTCATTCAAGAGGATGATCGAATGCAATTTGCTTTGGCCTCATATAATGTCGGAATTGGCCATGTCAAAGATGCCCAGTTGCTTGGTAGCCAATTAGGCAAAAATACTAATAGCTGGAGTGAACTAAAGGAAGTACTGCCATTACTAGCCAAGAAAAAATATTACGAAAATCTTCCCCACCGCTATGCTCGAGGATGGGAACCTGTCCAGTATGTCAAACGGATCAGTGAATATCGAAAAATTCTCGAACAAGTTGTGAAGCATGAAGATAAAAAGCCGCTAGTCGAAATCTAACTCAGTCTCTTGGTCTGATAAAAGGGGCATTGCCCTTCCCTCCGTTTCCTCCCTCTTGGCCCGAGTTCTTTCTAGAAAATTCAGTTAGTACCCTGAAAGTATGTTTGGAACATTAATTATTCTTTGAACAGACTGTCTTGACTGTGGTGGTGAGGAAAAACCTTGGAAGGAAGATTAGTTCGAGGTAATTCCAATAGAGTCGTTTGAACCGGCACGATCGATTGTGAGGGCTTTGTCGTTGGGGAGCACTTCGGCTTTAATTCGATCACCATAATCGAAGGATTCCGACACAACCGTCTTTGGTGTCACCTCGATTCGAATTTCTCCTCTCTCCCCCCGGAGAATATAGAAATCTCCATCAACCATTAATACGTCCGCCACAATGATACGGGTAGAAGGGGTCGTCTCCCCAATGGCTTCTGGCGTTTTAGGTGGGATAGTGGTTGAAGGGACTTGAGCAGGGGACACGGTAGGAGGTACTAGTTGAACAGGGCTTGGCTTTGAATCAACGAGAGGCTCGGCTTCTTCATGAATACCCTTTGGCTCATCTTTCCCGGCTCGAACCACAGAAAGCGCTTTGTCGGTTGCTGTAACGCGTGCTTTTATCGTATCCCCAAATTTAAAATTTTCGTCTAATTGGGTTTCAGGGGTAATTTCAATTTGAATTTCCCCGAATTCGCTCCGAACAATATAAAAACTGCCGTCAATCATGAGGATGTCTTCAATGATCACACGAACTTTCGGTACTTGATAAGCTTTATACAAAGGTGACGTACCCGGTTCCTCTTCAGAAGTTGAACTTATTTCTGTTGGGGTAGGAGCTGACGATAGTTCTGGTGGTTCGTTGTTGGTAGTCCCAATCGGTTCATCAGGTGCTGCTCGAGTAATAATTTGAGCCACGTCGTTAGGCAGTAATATCGCTTTTATACGATCTCCAAATGTAAACTCCTCAGATACCTTAGTGTCTGGTGTCACTTCGATACGGATTTCTCCTCGTTCCCCTCGAACGATATGGAAGTCTCCTTCAACTTCTAAGACTTCTGCGATAACAGTCCTTGTTGGCGATGAGGAACTAGATAGGACATTATTTTCAGCAAGAAGAGGACTATTTAATCCGCAGCAAAACAGGATAAGAATAAAAGAAGACGTTTTTTGTGGGGAGAAAAAACGAGGAGTGACCATACTCATGATGTTCACCAATTGTTTGAGGACAACTTTAGAGCATTACAGAGAGTAATGGAAGATTATTTATGGTGCCGAGGCGCAGAATCGAACTGCGGACACCAGCCTTTTCAGGGCTGTGCTCTACCAACTGAGCTACCTCGGCACGCCAATATCTAAGAAACGTGACACAAAGACGGTGCAGAAAAGGCCAATGTGTGTACCAGGATTTTACCTATAAAATCAAGCAAAAGGATAGAGCACTCCTAAGTGAGAAGCACAAGACCATTTCTTGACGGTTTTTATAACTGCCAGGTATTCTGACTGACTGTTTTGCTCGTTATGGTTACTTGGGATAGCCAGGTCCAGCAATCATCTCTCCCTGTGTTTTACATGATATAAAGGCTTACGTCATTATGGAAGAAAATGTTTCTGAAGAAAACCTTGAAGTTTTAGATGAATCAAAGGAAGAGGAAGTTCTAGAAGAGGAAAAGGAACTCACTCATGAGGAATACCTTGATCTAGTCTTACATAAAGCCAAAGAAGCAACTCGCTCTCTTAGCGGAATGATAGCCATGAAAAAAAATGCCGCGTTGCTGGCTATGGCTGACGGGCTTGAGGAAGCTGAAGAAGCCCTTCTCGAGGCTAACGCGGAAGACCTGAAGGCCTTCGAAGGAGACGAGTCCCGTGAAGCTATGGCAGATCGTCTTCGCCTAACGCCTGAACGAATTGGGGATATGGCCACGCAAATTCGTGAAATTGCCAAACTTCGTGATCCCGTTGGGGAATCAAAAGGATTCTGGCAACGTCCGAATGGGATGAGGGTTGGACGGGTACGTGTGCCGATTGGAGTGATCGGAATGATTTATGAGTCGCGTCCAAATGTGACCGCTGATGCGGCGGCCTTATGCTTGAAATCGGGAAACGTCTGTGTTTTGCGCGGAGGCTCTGAGGCAATTCATTCCAATACGGCCATTGCGAAAGTTTTGGGAGAAGCCGCTGAGAAATCCGGGATTCCTGAAGGGGCGATTACCTTTATTGAACGACCTGATCGTGAAGTGGTCTTAGACTTGCTGAAAAGAGACCGATATATTGATCTCATTATCCCGCGTGGTGGGGATGCCCTGATGAAAACTGTGAATGAACATGCCACTATTCCAGTGATCAAACATGATAAAGGCGTGTGCCATGTCTATATTGATTCAGATGTCGATCTGGCTATGGCTCAACGTATTAGCGTCAATGCTAAAGTTCAGCGGCCATCCACTTGTAATGCCATGGAAACGTTGTTGGTTCATGAAAAAGTGGCTAAAAAACTGTTGCCAGCATTAGCCGCGGACTTTAACGAAGCCAGGGTTGAAATGAGGGGGTGTCCTAAAACCTGTCAGATTGTGCCTGAAGCTAAGCCCGCAGAAGATGAGGATTTCGGCCAGGAGTTTTTGGCCTTAGTTGTGGCCATCAAAGTAGTCAAAGATATTGATGCGGCCATGGAACATATTCATCAATATGGTTCTCGGCATACGGAAACCATTGTCAGCAAGGATTATGATCGAACCTTACGATTTTTACGAGAAGTCGATGCTGGAGCTGTCATGGTTAATGCCTCAACACGCTTGAATGATGGATATGAATTTGGACTGGGCGCGGAAATTGGTATTAGTACGACCCGTATTCATGCACGTGGACCGATGGGGCTAGAAGATTTGACCTGCTCAAAGTACCTCGTCTATGGCACTGGCCAAATTCGCGAATAGCATTTTTTCTTAGCCAACCGCAATTCTTGTTACTGCCTTTTGTCGACATTGATCGAGGGGAGGCGGTCATCTGTCGCTTATCACTGATCTCGCCATGAATATCTCGACCATCTTGCAGCACCCAGAAGCTATTCGATTTCCTGGAAATCAGATCTATAAAGACAGGTGGCAAACTTCGAATGGACGTATGCTGGAGTTACCTTCTGGGCATCGTGTTCTGTATGGGGAACATGGCCAACGAATCTTGCTAACTGATCCTGATGGGCATCCCCTTCACGAATGTCTTTGGGGAACGAACACTAGCGGTTTTCCCAAATTACTCCTTTCAAGATTTCGATTAGATTGGGGAAAATGGGTGGGGATTAAACCTGAGGGCCTGGTGAATACCATCTCTTTGGATCTCTCAAGACGCCCAGGTTGGGAGCGGCTGACACGAGATGATCTTCGTGAAATGGCTGCTCGGGCCATGAATGCCGATATTGCTACGATCAGATTTTTTTATCGTGATGAAGATTTAGAAATTCATGCGGATGGCCAAGCCTTTATTCGCCAGGTCAAAGACGCCTTCTATGTGTTGAAGGATGGATCATTTGAGGGTGCGAGGTTCATGTCATGTATGAGTCGAATGGAATGGGGGCACATTGATTACCTGCCAGTCGTGGAACTGTTTTTGTCTCTGCTCCCTGGTACTGGAAGCGCGACCTTTGAATTGATCCGTGGTCTCTACGATGATCAGCAGAAGGGGCTGCCGACTTCTCTTCGTTATCGAGGGATTCCTGCTTATCCGTCCGTTGGAGCTTATCGATTATTCAGTGCATTTTTTACGCCATCCACTCAATCAGGAGAGGTTCCTCAAGAGGTGTTTTTGGACGTAAATCGTTCCCATGAAGTGGGATGGACCGCATCAGATGACCATCCAGTACGTTACGTTGATGACCAACAACGGCTCAGTCTGACGAGTCAGGCTCGGAAGGTTCAAAAAGTCACGTGCTGGGATGATCCATCAGGTTTGCCCTATTTGGCCACGACAACTTCTGGCGAGACAAAGTCTGATGGGCGTGGAGCTCAAATGATTGATCGGAAATTGCGTCTGTATGATGGCCCTCATCATCAGATAGTAAACATTTCGGAATCTTGGTCTTTATCGATTCAGGAACCTAGCGAAGAATGGAAAGTGCCTCCAACTTCATGGCGGCAATGTTTTCCAGATGGACATCCCGAGATACCTGCAGCGCAGGCTTTTTCTGCCGTCTTGCTCTATCCGGATGATGCACAAATTATTGGCGAAAAAGAAAGCCAACCCTTTGTTTTTGATTACGTGGATGACTTTGTCGACGAACACATAGAACTGCGCCAATGTCGTGAAATGGCTGATCACATTTTAGTGGTTGGATGTGAGGCAAGTCTTGGAGCTTGTCTCAAGTATGAACGCTCACAACGGTATACGATCTGGTATCAATGGCCAGAATTTGCCCAAAAACATGCGCAGCTGATTTGGAATACACTGCACCGTCGTCATGCCATGTCTTGGTTGCCTAATTTTCAGTTTTTCTCCACAAGTCAAAAGTCTCTCACTCAAGCCTATGCTCCGTTTGATTGGATAAATATCTGGATTCCATTCTCGGCCTATGACAATCAACAGGAGTTGAGGCAATGGACTCATTTTCTTGCTCATCATCTTGTGCCGGGAGGGATTGCCTGTGTCGGAGGTCCAAGGAGTTTAGGGCATCTGTTACAAGAGCAAGGGCTGTCTGTCGTCCATGCAGAACAGGGAGGGTCTCTTCCCCCTTATAAGATTCATCAAGCGATTCTCCAAAACAGTCGGCTCCTGGATGAGTTAACTGTTTGGATTCTTCAACAATCATAGTTTTTCTAACCATTTATTATTCAAGGCTCATATGAGTTGGGAGTAAGCATCATGAATGAACAGGAGAAACAATTAGTTGTGATGGCCCACGCTCTCGCCCATCAAGAAAATGAAATTCAATATCTTAAAGCCTTACTGATTGAAAAAATGGATATGAAAATTGAAGAATTCCAACAGGAACAAGATGATTTTTGGGCCAAAAGTAAACATTACCGAATTTACGAAACCCTTAAAAATCTTCAAACATTAGAAGAAGAAATGGAAGCCATTCCCGAAAATGTCGATTTGGATATGTATCGAGACCATCTCCGTTGGCCCACGGATCCTCCTGACAGTCCCTTAGCCTCCTAAATGCCAAGATTTTGTGACTGTTAAGGATGAGGCCGCAGAAATGAGTTAAGGGGGGGAGATCTCTTGACAGGAAGAAGTCCCATGAATAGGATGAAGAAACCTTTAAGACTCATCCAGTGAGGTGAGTAAGGAGATAAAAAAGATGATGGTGCGCGTCCAAGGGGGCAAACTATATTGACCTTTCTCATGCAATAAGGAGAAAGGTTTTTTTATGTCCTCATTTCTCAATTTTCAAGGAACAGTGTAATTACAGACATGTCTTCAAGTTTTCAAGAACGGCAGTTGATGGATGCCCAAGAGGTCTCAAGAGCCTTATCCAGAATCAGCCATGAAATTCTGGAGAGGAATAAAGGTTCTCAAGATTTAGCGCTCATTGGAATTCGTACCGGAGGCGTGTATTTAGGCCAACGCTTGGTTACCCGGCTTCAACAAATTGAGCAACGAGAAATCCCTTTCGGAGAGCTCGATATCACGTTATATCGAGATGATTTGTCCATCAGGAAAGACCAACCAGAGATACGAAAAACGTTAATACCTTTTAACATTTCAGATTTGAAGGTTGTCTTGGTTGATGATGTGCTCTTTACTGGTCGTACAATTCGGGCAGCATTGGATGGTTTGATGGACTTGGGTCGTCCTGCAGAAATTCAACTCGCTGTCTTGGTTGATCGTGGCCATCGACAACTTCCAATTCGTGCTAACTATGTTGGGAAAAGCATTCCAACGGCTCGTGAGGAAAATGTTCAGGTATTTTTCGAAGAAGTTGGGCAGGTGGATCGAGTTTCGATCATCACAGGATCACATGACCAATGACGTGGACGCGCAAAGATTTACTGACTATTTCGGAATTATCGGTTGAGGAAATAGAGCTTATTTTAACAACAGCGGAGTCGTTAAAAGAAGTTGGGGGACGGGATATCAAAAAGGTGCCTGCTCTTCGTGGGAAAACGGTCGTCAACTTGTTTTTTGAGCCGAGCACTCGGACACGGACTTCTTTCGAATTGGCGGCGAAACGATTGAGCGCCGATGTGATAAACTTTTCCCCATCAACCAGTAGCGTTGTTAAGGGAGAAACACTCATTGACACCGCACGTAATATCGAGTCTATGCAAGCTGATATTATTGTTCTTCGGCATTCTTCCCCTGGCGCAGCCGATCATTTAGCACGATTTGTTCATTCTTCGGTTATTAATGCCGGAGACGGCTGGCATGAACATCCTACCCAAGCTCTCTTGGATGTTTTTACAATTAAAGAAAAAAAGAAACAGATCAAAGGACTGACCATTGTGATCGTTGGGGATGTGGCCCATAGTCGCGTCGCCCGATCGAATATCGCTGCCTTAACGAAGTTAGGGGCGGAGGTACGAGTTGTGGCCCCGCCGACTATGTTGCCTCTTTTCTTGGAAAGTCTTGGGGTGAAGGTTTTTTACCAATTTGAGAAAGCACTCGATGGGGCGGATGTGGTGATGATGTTGCGCTTACAGCGCGAGAGACTTGGGCGAGCCTTGCTTCCCAGTACGCGGGAATATGCCAAATTATTTTGTCTGAACTCAGAAAGGCTCAAACTCGCCAAGCCTGAAGCGATCGTGATGCATCCAGGCCCCTTGAATAGAGGCGTTGAAATTTCGCCGACTGTGGCTGATAGTTCTGCTGCAGTCATTTTAGATCAGGTGACCAATGGGGTTTCTGTCCGGATGGCATTAATGTATTTATTGTCAGGAGCAACCTAACTTTTATCGAAAAAGAGAATCATGAACCACGTATCATCGAAGCAAACTGAAATGCACACTGTCTGTATCCAGGGTGGAATTGTTATTGATCCTGGCCAGGTCAATGGACGAGCTGATGTCCTTATTCAACATGGGAAAATTGTGGAAGTCGGGTATCCACTGAAGCAGTCCATCAACAAGGATCCTTCTGTGACCATCATCGATGCGAGTGGTTGGATTGTTGCTCCAGGTCTCGTAGATCTTCATTGTCATTTACGTGAACCAGGGTTCGAATATAAAGAAACCATTCAAACGGGTTCCGCCTCAGCCGTCGCGGGAGGTTTTACTTCAATTTGTGCGATGCCCAATACTCAACCAGTGAACGATAATGCAGCCATTACTCAATTTATGTTGACTAAGGGCAAAGAGGCTGGAATGGCGCGAGTATTCCCAATAGGCGCAATTACGAAAAATTCAGATGGGGAAGAGCTTGCAAACATTGGTGAATTGGTCGGTGCGGGATGTGTTGCGATTTCCGATGATGGACGTCCCGTCATGAATAGTTTAGTCATGCGCCGTGCGCTGGAATATGCGAAGGCATTTGGTGTTCCAGTTGTCGACCATTGTGAAGATTTACATTTGACAGATGGTGGATGTATGAACGAGGGGGTTGTCTCGACGGAGTTAGGTATGCCCGGAATTCCCGATGCTTCGGAAGAGGTCATGGTGGCTCGCAATCTTGCCTTGGCCGATCTCACTGGGGTCTGTGTCCATTTGGCACATTTAAGCACCGCACGTTCGGTGGAACTTGTTCGCCATGCCAAAGCCCAAGGGCTTCCCGTGAGTGCAGAGGTCTGCCCACACCATTTCTCCATTACCGAAGAGGCCGTCCGTGGTTATCAAGCGAATGCGAAAATGAACCCACCGCTACGAACGGATGAGGATATGCAAGCTCTCAGACAGGGTCTCATTGATGGGACGATTGATGTCATTGCCACTGATCATGCCCCACATGCTCTTCAAGAAAAACAATTGGAGTTTGATGCGGCTCCATTTGGCATTGTTGGTTTTGAAACAGCTCTAGCGTTGACACTCGGTCTTGTTCAGGAGGGCGTCTTGTCTCTGGAGCAGGCCCTTGATAAGTTGACCCGTGCTCCGGCCCAATTGTTTCATTTGCCTGTCGGAACATTGTCCCCAGGCAGTCTCGCGGATGTGGTGATATTTGATGCTGAAGAAGAATGGGTTATTGACCCTGAACAATTTCAATCTAAAAGTCGCAATACGCCCTTTGGTGGTATGACGGTTAAAGGAAAAGTCAAGATGACCTTCGTTGAAGGTCACGTAGTTTATGATGGTCGATAATCATGGGAAAGAAGGGTGTGAATTGGGGATTGATAGGATTTTTTGTAGAAATGTTTGCCTTAACCCTATGGGTAGGTGGGTTGGTTGTCATTATTGCGGTGGTTATTCCAGCAGTGTTTAATTCGTTTGG
Organism: Nitrospirales bacterium; assembly: GCA_029261295.1. GTDB lineage: Bacteria > Nitrospirota > Nitrospiria > Nitrospirales > UBA8639 > Nitrospira_E. Next base: position 113,312 of record JAJDBP010000024.1, read on the forward strand.
GATGGAGCCTGCCGGTCGATTCTTGCGCCGCGTGTTTGACGGGTATGGTTACATGACTGTGGCAATTTTATGCGTGCTGAGTCTCATAGCTTTCCTTCGTTTTCGGGGTTTCGGACAAGACCCTTTTGAATTATTTTCTGTGACATCAGGTGAATGGTGGCTTCTTGGAGGAATGTTGGTGGTGACCGTTGGCATTTTGGGAATTTTGGGCCCTCAAGCAGTGGCCTTGCAAGAAGAAGCTTTTGAGGCTATTTCCAAAGATCAAAAAGAATTGGCCTACGCCCAATTTTTTCGCCTCCATATGATCGTTCGCGCCTTACATTTAGTTAATGTAGGGTTAGCCTTTTCGTTATTTATTATTAAATTACGGAAAACTCTTATTCATCGAGTCGCTCTTAGTTCCTGAAAGGTAATCTTAGGCCTTATGAAAAGAAACACTCGAGGAATAAACGTATGAAACCGGCTATTTTGGTTTTAGCTGACGGGACCGCGTTTCGAGGACAAGCTCTTGGTTTTGAAGGGGAAACGACTGGTGAAGTCGTCTTCAATACCGCGATGAGTGGGTATCAAGAGATCCTGACTGACCCTTCCTATAAAGGCCAAATTGTGCTGATGACCAGTACTCAAATCGGAAATTATGGTGTGTCACCGGAAGATGATGAATCTCGTCGGATTTGGGCAGAAGGATTTATCGTACGAGAAGCCTCCCATCGAATGAGCAATTGGCGTGGGAGGCAATCCTTTGAGGACTATTTATTGGAACATAAGATCGTGAGTATTCAGGGGATTGATACCCGAGCTTTAACCAGGCATTTACGAGAAAAAGGTTCTCAAATAGGAGTGATTTCCCATGTCAATCTTCATGAAGAAGCCCTCTGTGCCAAAGCGCAGACTGCCCCTTCAATTGTTGGTCGAGACTTAGTTCAGGCCGTGACGTGTGACTCCTCCTATCCCTGGAAAGAGGGCAGTGTCTCTTGGTGTTCAAATGGGAATGGCTCTTCTCCATTGAAACCGGATCCACCTTCCTCTTATAAAGTGGTGGTCATGGATTTTGGAGTGAAGCATCATATCCTTCGAAGTTTGGTAGATGTGGGCTGTTCTGTTCAGGTTGTTCCGGCTTCCACACATGCTGACCATATTCGTGACCTACAGCCTGACGGCCTTTTCCTATCCAATGGCCCAGGCGACCCTGAAGGTGTTCCGTATGCCGTAAGCACGGTCAAAGCTCTCCTTGGATGGAAGCCGATTTTTGGTATTTGTTTGGGGCATCAGATATTAGGATTAGCGTTAGGTCTGGAGACTCATAAATTACCCTTTGGGCATCATGGAGCTAACCATCCAGTGATGGATCTCCGGACAAGAAAGATCGAAATTACTTCTCAAAACCATAATTTTGCTGTGAGCCTTCCTCATAAAGAACAAGAAGGAGCCCTTTGGGCTCCGCAGCATTTTGATACCGCTATTGGCAGAATGGAAGTGACGCATCGAAGTTTGAATGATGGGTGTTGTGAGGGAATGCTTGGGCTTGATTCTCCAGTCCTTTCTGTCCAGTATCATCCCGAAGCGTCACCGGGTCCTCATGATTCGTCCTATCTTTTTCAACAATTTATCGACATGATGAAAGGGGTGAGTCATGGGGGTTAAAAAGAGTTGGGCTCTCCTCTTTCTGTTCATATTGAGTGGATGTATCCATGTAGATGTATTTTCTGGAAAAGGAAAGTTGCAGGAAACCATCATATCCGGGGAAGGTTCGGCCAAAATTCTATTAATCGATATTTCTGGGGCGTTAACGACGAGTAAAGATTCTGGAATCTTTTCTGGACCAAGCTTGCCGGCACGGCTAAAAGAAGAATTATCGAAAGCGGAAAAAGACGACGATATTAAAGCGATTATTCTACGGATCAATACACCAGGCGGGACCGTCACGTCATCAGATATTTTGTATCACGAGTTACAGGAATTTAAACAGAAGCGTAAGGTTCCCATTATTACGTCGATTATGGATATGGGAACTTCCGGTGGGTATTATGTAGCGATGGCTTCTGACTATATTTTTGCCCATCCTTCTACCATTACGGGAAGCATCGGAGTCATCATGCTCACACTCAACGGGCAAGGGTTACTGGAAAAAATTGGGATTGAGCCGACAGCAATAGTTTCAGGTCCAAAGAAATCCATGGGGTCACCTTTTCGAGCGATGAAGGATGAAGAACGAGCCATTTTTCAGGATGTGATTGATCGGTTATACGCACGTTTTCTCGCGGTCGTGAAGGAGGGAAGACCTAATTTAACGAAGGCAAAAATTCGTGAATTGGCCGATGGGCGAATTTACACCTCAGATCTTGCTAAATCTGAAGGACTCATTGATCAGATTGGGTATTTAGATGATGCCATCGATCGTGCAAAAAAAGAGGCGGAGTTAACAGAGGCGCAAGTGGTGACCTATACTCGGAGTAGTCCTGATACCCATCAAAATATTTATTCTCAATTTGAATCTCCCACGGTTGGCCCGTTGGGGTTCCCTCCACTCAATGCCAAGTCTGTCATTGGCGCGTTACAAGGAGGAACTCCCCAAATGATGTATATGTGGATACCTTGATGAATGTGAAACGTTCCACGCGTTTTTCAATAGGGCTGAGACGTATTATCTTTCAAGCAATGTGTGTCGCTCTTATGGGCTTGTTTGTCGTCGCTTGTCAAAAAGCTCCTGGAACCGCTCGCGATCAATTAATTTATATTTCAGAAGAAAAAGAGATTGCCTTAGGTCTTGCAGCATTTCGGGAAGTCTTAAAAAGTGCTCGTCTCAGTAAAGATCCAGAAGTGACCCTCATGGTCAATCGTGTCGGCCACCGAATTGCGAAAGGTGCAAATAAGCCTGAGTATAGCTGGGAATTTGCGGTTATCGAGGATGATGAACAAGTGAATGCATTCGCCTTACCTGGTGGGAAGGTTGCCATTTTCACCGGAATTTTAAAATTCACAAAAACGGAAGCTGGTCTGGCTACCGTGATGGCGCATGAAGTTGCGCATGCCCTGCAACGACATGGTGCTGAACGCTATAGCCGAGGCATTCTTGAACAGATTGGTCAATTGGGAGCTCTGGCTGGGGCCGCAGTTGGAGGGATAGACCCTGGTGTGGCCATCGGAGCCATGAGTGCCTATGGTGTGGGTGTTGGCTTGCCCAATTCCCGAGCACAAGAAACGGAAGCTGATTTCATTGGCCTACAATTAATGGCCAAAGCTGGATATGACCCAAAGGAAGCCGTCCCATTTTGGGAACGAATGAGTGGATGCCCGAGAAAAATGATTGGGAAGTTTTGTTTTCGTAGTCAAAATGCTGTTCCAGAATTTTTGTCGACCCACCCCTCAGACGTCACGCGGATTAACCAAATCGAATCCTGGATTCCTCAGGCTATGAGATTTTATCACCCTGAGGTTCCAGAGCCTACAACTGAGAACCCATCTGATCCTTCAAATTAATTAATCGTCATATTTTTCTGAGATTTATTCTATGCCTCGTCGAACTGATATTAAACGTATTTTTCTTATAGGATCAGGCCCTATTGTTATTGGGCAGGGTTGTGAATTTGATTATTCTGGGACCCAAGCCTGTCGAGCACTTAAAGAGGAAGGCTTTGAAGTCATCTTGCTCAATAGTAATCCCGCCACGATCATGACCGACCCGGATCTTGCCGATCGAACTTATGTTGAACCTATTACGACGGAAGTGGTGGAAGCCATATTTGAGCGAGATCGCCCCGACGCACTCTTGCCGACCATGGGTGGTCAGACGGCATTGAATGTCACAGTTGAACTCGTAAAAAAAGGGCTCTTAGAAAAATATGGCGTCACACTTATTGGCGCGTCTTATGCCTCCATTCAAAAAGCGGAAGATCGGGATCTTTTCAAGCAGGCGATGGAGAAGATCGGTCTCAAAACGGCTTCCAGTGGATCGATACGTTCAAGAGAAGAGGCCTTACAACTCATTGAAGAGATTGGATTTCCGGCTATTGTTCGCCCCTCTTTCACTCTTGGTGGGGCAGGAGGGAACATTGCCTATAATCGGGAAGAGTTTGATCGATATATCGATTGGGCTTTGGTGACGAGCCCTGTCGGTCAAGTTCTTGTAGAAAAATCCTTATTAGGTTGGAAAGAATATGAATTAGAAGTCATGCGGGATTCAAAAGACAATGTGGTTATTGTTTGTCCTATTGAGAATGTCGATCCCATGGGTGTGCATACGGGGGATAGCATCACGGTCGCACCAGCTATGACTTTATCGGATAAAGAATATCAATATATGCGTGATGCGGCGATGCGGGTCATTCGTGAAATTGGGGTTGATACCGGTGGGTCGAACATTCAATTCGCTGTGAATCCAGAAGATGGGGATCTCATCGTCATTGAAATGAATCCGAGAGTCTCTCGTAGTTCCGCATTGGCGTCAAAGGCTACGGGTTTTCCTATTGCGAAAATAGCCGCAAAGTTAGCAGTTGGCTATACCCTAGATGAAATTCCTAATGACATCACTCAAGTCACCAAAGCCTGCTTTGAACCATCCATCGACTATGTTGTCGTCAAAATTCCACGATTTACCTTTGAGAAATTCGAAGGAATAGATCGAACATTAACGACTCATATGAAATCGGTTGGAGAAGCGATGGCCCTTGGCGGAACGTTCAAAGAAGCCTTACAGAAAGCCATCAGGTCGCTTGAAACAGACCGATTCGGTTTAATGTCGCTACATGGGTTGGATGGCAAACAAGAACGCTATTCAACATCTCACTCGTTATTTGATGAGATTCAAATTTCACTGAGCATTCCAACGGCTGACCGACTCTGGCATGTGGCAGATGCGTTCAGAATTGGGATATCTGTTGAAGATATTTATGAATGGACAAAAATTGACCCGTGGTTTTTAGAGGAAATACTCCAAATTGTCGTTTTCGAAGCCGAATGGGTTCGCGCGTGTCAGCCCTATTTTGGCACTGGATCTACACCTGAAAAAGCTGTGGGGTTGCCGGATCCCATCATTTCCTTACTTCACCACGCTAAAAAGATTGGGTTTTCTGACCACCGATTGGGACAATTAATCGGGCGGCATGAAGATTGGATTCGACAGACGAGACAAATTTATCTCACCCCTTCAGAGACGGTGTTTAAGCGTGTTGATACCTGTGGCGGAGAGTTTGAAGCCCATACGCCTTATTTGTATTCATCCTCGGGAACACAGTGTGAAGCCGATCCCACCCAACGGCGAAAGATCATGATATTGGGAGGTGGGCCCAATCGGATTGGACAAGGAATTGAATTTGACTATTGTTGTGTGCATGCGGCAATGGCTCTGCGCGAAGAAGGCATTGAGACGATCATGGTCAATTGTAACCCGGAAACGGTGAGCACAGATTATGATATCTCTGATCGGTTGTATTTTGAACCCCTTACCAAAGAAGAAGTCTTACGCATTATCCAAACCGAACAACCTGAAAGTGTGGTCGTGCAATTTGGAGGACAAACTCCTCTGAAGTTGGCGGTGCCTTTGTCCCAAGAAGGGGTCAAGATTGTCGGAACCCAACCAGATGCCATTGATCGTGCAGAAGATCGAAAACGATTCAGTGATATGTTGACGGAATTAAGTCTCCAACAACCTAAGAATGGTATGGCTCGTTCGGTACATGAAGCTCATATCATCGCTGTCAACATTGGCTATCCTGTGATGGTTCGTCCTTCATATGTTTTGGGAGGACGAGCCATGCAGATTATTTATGACAGTGAATCGCTGGATCACTATCTTAAAAAAACGGCCTTTGACTTAGAGACACATCCTTTACTCGTTGATGATTATTTAGAAGATGCCATTGAAGTTGATGTTGATGCGATTGGAGACGGAACGGATGTTGTGGTCGCAGGAATTATGGAACATGTGGAAATGGCAGGCATTCATTCTGGTGACTCAGCCTGTTCTTTGCCTCCGCATTCTCTTTCTGAAAATATTATTCAGACCATTAAGACGCAAACGATATTGTTAGCTAGAGAACTCCAGGTCATTGGTCTCATGAATATTCAATTTGCCGTCAAAAAAGAGCAGGTGTATATCCTGGAGGTGAATCCTCGAGCCTCTCGAACGGTCCCATTTGTGAGTAAAACCATTGGTGTTCCCTTAGCCAAGTTAGCCATGAAGGTGATGGCTGGAAAAAGGTTACGAGAACTTAATTTTCTTGATGCCCCAGAATGCTCCCATATTGCCATTAAAGAGGCCGTATTCCCGTTTACGAAGTTAGGAGTGTCCGATGTGTTACTAGGTCCAGAAATGAGATCGACTGGTGAAGTGATGGGAATTGATCAAAGCTTTGGATGGGCTTTTGCCAAATCTCAAGCATCGACGGGGATGGCAATGCCACTTTCCGGCGCCGCATTGTTAAGCGTGAAAGACGCAGATAAGGTTGTGACTCTAAAAATCGCTCAACAGTTATCTCAGCTAGGCTTTTCGATTACCGCAACGAAGGGGACCGCTGCGTTTCTGCAGCAACATGGAATGACGGTTCGAACCGTCAATAAAGTCAAAGAGGGTCGACCACATATTGGAGATTTGATTAAAAATAAGGATCTTGCCATGGTGATTAATACGGTGGGAGATAAAACTTCACAAGAAGATTCTGCTTCAATTCGTACGGAAGCGGTGTTTGGGGGCATTCCCTATTTCACGACCATGCAAGGAGCGCAAGCTGCTGTGTTTGGAATTGAGGCCATGAAGCAGTCCGATTTAACAGTAAAAAGTCTACAGGAGTATCATCAACCCCCCGTTTAGCGTTTGAGTCAAAAAAATCCTTGTCCTTTCGCAAGCTCAAGACCTTGAGATGGAGTAATTGATTATGAAAGTTCCCATGACGAAAAAAGGCTATGACGCCCTGCAAGCTGAACTGACGCGTTTGAGGAGAGAAGAACGGCCAAAAAATATTCAAGCCATTACTGAAGCTCGTGAACATGGCGATTTAAAGGAAAACGCAGAGTATAAAGCTGCGAAAGAGCATCAACAATTCTTAAGCACGCGAATGGCCGAATTAGAACATAAGCTTGGTAGTGCCCAAGTAGTGGAAATCACGGGAGGTGAAAGTGAAACCGTCGTGTTTGGTGTGACAGTGGCCTTATTAAATATGGAGAATCAAGAAGAAAAACGGTACACCTTGGTCGGGCAAGACGAAGCCGATTTGAAGAACGGATCGATCTCGGTTCAGTCGCCGATCGGTCGAGCGCTTATTGGTCACCGAGTCGGGGAGGTTGTCGAAGTAAATCGACCTGCTGGAATGATCGAATATGAAATTCAGTCCATTTGTTTTGAGGAGCAGCCCTAATGCCATCAGCTATATCACTCGTCACGCTTTTAACCGATTTTGGGGAAACGGATTATTTTGTTCCAAGTATGAAAGGGGTCATGCTTGGGATTAATTCTCAAATTCGAACGGTTGATCTCACCCATGCGATACCAGCTCATGGGATTGAACAGGCCGCATTTTTTTTGAAATCGTGTTATGAATTTTATCCAGACGGCACGGTCCATGTGATTGTGGTTGATCCAGACGTAGGCAGTGATCGTCGTGCCCTATTGGTTTCTACGTCCCGGTACTTCTTTCTTGCCCCGGACAATGGAGTGTTAAGTTATATTCTACAAGAAGAAGCGTCTGTTGAAGTTCGAGCTATTGAGAATAAACAGTACCGATTAGATTCTGCCGGAGCGACATTTGATGGCCGAGATTTATTTGCGCCATCAGCGGCCTGGCTCACCAAGGGACAAAGTCCGGGTTCGTATGGACGGTTAATCTATGATTACGTCACCCTTCCCGATCACTCTCCAAAAATGAACGAACAAATTCTTGAAGGGCGTATCCTCTATATTGATCACTTTGGAAATGCGATCACCAATATTACGACGTCGGAAATAGAAACCTTTCGAGCAGTCACGAAACAAGAATGTACCGGTCTCAACGTGGGAGATGTCACGATGAAAGGACTAAAATCCTATTATGGGGAAGGGGCGACCGGGCTTCCAGAGGTGTTGCTCAATAGCAATGGACATCTGGAAATTTTTGTGAAACAGGGGCGCGCTGTCGATCGTTGTGGGTTACAGGTTGGACAAAAGGTGGAATTGATATAAAGCCGACATCTGAGAATATTTCCAAAGGTGAGGATTATGCCGGATAAATTTATTAAGGATTTTTCGAATTGTGTGATGCACGGACAAGTGGAATGGCTACTTTGATAATATCGATCATTTGTTTGAGTTCTTTTAATGAAGTAGAAAGAGGTGGCATCAGGATTAGGGTATTTCCAATGGGACGAATAAGAAGGCCAAGTGCTCTGGCGGCTAAAGTCACATGATGACCAATGCGATGGCTTAGGGGAAACGGTTTCTTTGTGTGTGGATCCTGAACGAGCTCAATGCCCACCATATAGCCGCATTGCCGGATATCTCCAACCCAGGGATCAGTTGAGAGCGTTTGTAGAAGAACCGCAAGCTTGGGAATGCGGCGTTGAACTTTGGTTAACGTTCGTTCCGTTTTAAATATGGAAAGATTCGCGAGGGCGGCAGCACACCCCAAGGGATTTCCCGTGTAACTATGTCCGTGGAAAAAAGTTTTGCTTTCATCGAATTCCCCTAAAAATGCTGAATAAATATCTTCTGTGGTCAGGGTGGCTGCTAGCGGAAGATAGCCACCGGTCATGCCTTTAGCAATGGCCATAATATCCGGAATGACGGACTCATGCTCACAGGCGAACATTCGGCCCGTTCGGCCAAATCCTGTCGCCACTTCATCGGCAATAAATAACACGTGATAGCGCCGACACAATTCACGGATACGTTGCAGATAGCCTGGAGGGGACGGGATGAGACCTGCTACTCCTTGTACCATTGGTTCCACAATCACGGCGGCAATTTCTTCATGTTTTTCTTTGAGAATTGATTCCAGTGGATCAATGCAGGCCATCTGACATTGAGGAAATTGTAAGTTGAGAGGGCACCGATAACAAAATGGTGCTTCAATTTGCTGTCGACCAGAAAAGAGAAGGGATGAAAATGGCTTCTGGAATAAGCCATTTCCACTTAGGCTCATACTCCCTACGGTATCACCATGATAGGCCGCGCTAAGATGAATGAACTCGATTTTTCGTGGTTGTGGAGAGGAGCATTGTTGCCAATATTGGATCGCCATTTTGAGGGCGATCTCTACAGCGGTTGATCCATTATCTGAAAAAAAGACTTTTCTGAGCCCAGGTGGGGCCAGGTGAACGAGAGATTTTGCCAATTGAATAGACAGGGGATGGGATAATCCCAATAAAGTGGTATGGGCAATCTGAGTGAGCTGCTTGCGAATGGCTCCATCGATGGTGGGATGCCGATGGCCATGTATATTCACCCAGATGGAAGAGGTTCCATCCAAATAGGTGTTACCATCGACATCATAGAGGAATGTCCCTTTCCCTCGATTGATAAGTAACGGTGGGTGTTGTTCCCATTCCTGCATTTGGGTAAACGGGTGCCAAATATACGACTGAGCGTCCTTTTGTAATTGTTTAACTGATGGAAACGGTTTCTTTGGCATCGCTTCAGATATCCCTTGAGCAACATGATAAATTTTGACAACCTTTTAGAGCCTCACTACAATCACTGACATCCTGCATGCGTAAGACTTTCCCGCAAACCCACATACGAAATTTCTCCATTATTGCTCACATTGACCACGGCAAATCAACGTTGGCCGATCGGTTTTTGGAAGTGACAGGAGCGGTCTCTCAACGTGAATTTCGCGCTCAATATCTTGACGATATGGATCTGGAGCGTGAACGTGGCATTACCATAAAAGCGCATGCGGTCACCACCCAATTTCGCACATCAAAAGGGGAGACCTATCTCTTTAATTTAATCGATACCCCTGGGCATGTTGATTTTGCCTATGAGGTTTCCAGGAGTCTAGCGGCCTGTGAAGGGGCCTTGTTATTAATCGATGCCACACAAGGCGTGGAAGCACAAACAATCGCGAACGCCTATCTCGCCATTGCCAATGATTTAGTGATCATTCCCGTCATCAATAAAATCGATTTAGCCAGTGCAGATGTCGAAGGCGTGAAAACGCAAATTCGTGATGTCTTAGGCCTGACAGAGCATGAAGCCTTTCTCGTCAGTGCAAAAGATGGACGGGGAGTCCCAGAAGTCCTTGAAGGTCTGGTCGATATTATTCCCTCTCCAAAGGGTCTGGTTGACGAGCCGTTAAAAGCGTTAATTTTTGACTCCTGGTTTGATAACTATCAAGGAGCCATTGTGCTATTACGGGTTATGGATGGAACGATTCGTCCAAATATGATGATCAAAATGATGTCCTCTGGACAAGATTTTGAAGTCTTAGAGGTCGGAATGTTTTTGCCCAAACGCACGAAAGTTCCCCAACTGGGTCCAGGTGAAGTGGGCTATATTTGTGCAGGCATGAAAGAACTCTCTGACACAAAAATCGGAGATACTATTACCGAAGCCAAGCGACCCACTTCCGAGCCGCTCACAGGCTATCGTGACGTGAAGCCTGTCGTCTTTTGTGGACTGTATACGACAGATACTTCCAAATATGAAGACCTTCGTGACTCGTTAGAAAAATTACAACTCAATGATTCCTCATTTGGGTATGAACCCGAAACGTCCTTAGCTCTTGGGTTTGGTTTTCGTTGCGGATTTTTGGGGTTGCTTCATATGGAGATTATCCGTGAGCGTTTGGAGCGAGAATATGGCCTTGATCTAATCAGTACCGCTCCCACGGTTGTCTATCGAGTGCATTCGATTACAGGGGAAATTATTGATATTGATAATCCTTCAAAACTTCCTGATCCTTCTCGAATTGACCATATTGAAGAGCCCTTCATCAAGGCCACCATTATTGTTCCAGAACGATATATTGGCAGCATACTTCAACTGTGTCAGGAGCGACGGGGGAATCAGCTTGGCTTAACCTATCTGGATCCCACTCGAGCGATGTTGACCTATGAGCTGCCTTTAAATGAAATTGTGCTAGACTTTTATGATCGCCTGAAATCTCGGACCCAAGGCTATGCTTCCCTAGACTACGAATTATTGGGGTATCGAAAATCAGAATTAGAAAAGCTTGATTTATTGCTGAATGGGGAGACGGTGGATGCCTTATCCATTATCGCGCATAAAGACAAAGTCACAAGTCGTGGAAGGCAATTAGCTGAAAAAATGAAAGAACTGATTCCAAAACAAATGTTTGAAATTGCCATTCAGGCTGCTATTGGCAAAAGGGTTATTGCTCGAGAAACCATCGGCGCCATTAAGAAAAATGTGACGGCCAAGTGTTATGGTGGAGATATTTCTCGCAAACGCAAATTGTGGGAAAAGCAAAAGGAAGGGAAAAAGCGAATGAAGCAAATCGGTCGAGTAGAAGTCCCTCAAGAAGCGTTTCTGGCCATACTTAAAACGGATCAAAGTTAACTCGGTGATGTCACAAGAACCCCAGTCAACAGAACCCTCAGAAACGAGTCTTGATAAGCCAACTTCCGAGCCACCGGCGGAATCCGACTCCAGTTATTCTGGTAAGTCTATTTTTCGAGAATATGCCGAAGCTCTTATTATCGCGATAATATTGGCCTTGACCATACGCGTCTTTGTCGTACAGGCCTTCAAAATACCATCTGGATCAATGATCCCAACCTTGCTCATTGGCGATCATATTCTTGTATCGAAACTTGCCTACGGATTCCAATTGCCAAAGGATTGTGAATTTAAGATGGCCTTTCCTCCCGTCACATGTTTCTCCTCCACTATTGTCATGAATTTCGATCCTCCAGATCGTGGGGACGTCATTGTGTTTCGATATCCTGATGATGAAAATAAGGATTTTATTAAGCGTGTTATTGGAACTCCCGGGGATGTCATCGAAATACAGAACAAAAATGTCTTGATCAATGGGGAGTCGTTTGTGGATAAAGAGTTCACCCAAAGAGTTGATCCGGGCATGATAGATGGGCGAATTAATCCGCGAGATAATTTTGGTCCCATTACGGTCCCGGCCGATTCCTATTTTGTGATGGGCGACAATCGTGATCAGAGTCTCGATAGTCGTTTTTGGGGATTTGTGAAAATGAATAAAATTAAAGGCCGAGCTTTCTTAGTCTATTGGTCATGGAAAGGCCAAGGATCATGGACTGACTGGGTTCGTTGGAATCGGATTGGGAAAAGTATTAACTAAGCCGAGGCTGATTTTCTATTGTATCTTTTTCCTTATAGCGCGGTTGAATGAAACATACCTCGTCGGTCCCAACGATTTCTCCTCAAAAACTCAAGACCTACCTTCGTCGCTTTTCTCAAACACGGATTTTAGTGTTGGGGGACCTTATCCTGGATCAGTATATCTGGGGAACCGTCAATCGCGTGTCTCCTGAAGCCCCTGTTCCTGTGGTGCATGTGAATTCTGAGTCTCATCGGATGGGGGGAGCAGCCAATGTGTATCATAATATCGTCACCTTGGGTGGGCAGGTCGAATTGTGTGGTGTGATTGGTGACGATCCTTATGGAAAGCAACTCTTAAAAGATGTTCGCCAGATTTCTAGGAAGAGTGCCGGAATTTTCATCGATAAAAGTCGACCCACGATAAAAAAAACCAGAGTGATTGCTCACAATCAACAAATAGTTCGATATGATGTCGAGCAACGGAACCAAATCGCCTCCACAATTGAACGGAAAATTATTCGCCATGTTGATTCTCGTCTTCCGCATATTTCCTGCGTGGTCATTTCGGATTATGCGAAAGGTCTTATTACCGAACAGCTTATGCATCATCTCCGCCAACAAGCCAAGAAATATGATGTGCCCATCATTGTTGATCCAAAAGTAGAACACATGTCGTATTACGAGGGCGTCACCGTTATCACCCCGAACTATCATGAAGCCAAACAAGGGGCCGGATTTCTTCCTGCTCATACTATCCCCGTCACACAAATCGGTAATGTCCTTCAGGAGCGATTGCAATGCCAAGCTGTCGTCGTGACTCGGGGAGAGGAAGGGATGAGCATATTTGAACAAAGTGGTCGTTCATGGGCCATCCCTGCCGTTGCTCGTCAGGTGTACGATGTGACTGGCGCGGGGGATACCGTGGTGAGTACGCTGGCCTTGGCCCTAAGTGCCCAGGCTTCAATTTCTGAGGCGGCTATACTGGCGAATCAAGCGGCGGGCCTTGTCGTCGGAATGGTAGGCACCGCCACGGTCACGAGATCTCAACTCCAACATGTCTTAACCACATGACTTCGCCTGATTCTATGGTCAGTGTGTGTATTCCGGCTCGTCAGGGATCCTCAAGATTTCCTGGAAAACCTTTAGCATCTTTAGCAGGCAAACCCTTAATTCAACATGTGTATGAAGCGACGAAGCGAGTACCAGAAGTCGGGCAAATCCTGGTTGCAACGGACCATCCGGCCATTCTTCAAGTCGTGCAAGACTTCGGTGGAGAAGCCTGCCTGGTCACAGAACCTTGTCGAACTGGAACTGATCGTGTTGCCAAAGTCGCGGATCAACTCGCCTATGATAATGTGGTGAATCTTCAAGCAGATGAAGTGCTTTTACATCCAGGGTTGCTGAGGGACCTTATTCAGCCTTTTTTAGCTTCAAAGGCTAGTATAGGCACGTTAAAACGCAAATTATCGCAGAAAGACGATCGAGAAAACATTTCTATCGTGAAAGTGGTCACTGATATACGGGGACGAGCCCTCTATTTTTCCCGAAGCCCTGTACCATGCTGGAGAGATGGTCTTGCTGATAATAGTGACGATGGTATTTGGATGCATCTTGGAATTTATATTTTCCAAAAAAAAGTCTTACAAGAATTCAGCCAGCTTCCCAGTGGCTTTCTTGAAGAGGCTGAAAAACTTGAACAACTTCGGGCGTTAGAACACGGGCTGTCCATTATGGTGTGGGAGACTCAATACGAATCCCTTCGCATTGATACTCCAGATGATTTGGTGCTGGCTGAATCATTTTTGCAGAGTAAAGAGGAAAGGAAATAAGAGCCATATCATGATTTTTTGAGAGACTTGAAATGAGAGAGAAAAATATGGTGGAGTCTTTGAATCGTACACTTTTGCAACAGGATCTATGGTCTGAATTATGAGTAAATTTATTTTTATCACAGGTGGGGTGGTCTCATCTTTAGGTAAGGGGCTTTCGTCAGCTGCCATTGGGCATTTGCTCGAAAGCCGGGGAATGACGATTACCTTTTTGAAGTTGGATCCTTATATTAATGTGGATCCTGGAACCATGAATCCGTACCAACATGGGGAAGTCTATGTGACGGATGATGGAGCCGAAACGGATCTAGATCTTGGCCATTACGAGCGTTTTACGACCGTGAAATTAAGCCGGGAAAATAATTGTACCACCGGTAAAATTTATGAATCGGTGATCCAAAAAGAGCGAAAAGGGGAGTACCTTGGCGCGACGGTACAAGTGGTGCCCCATATCACGAATGCCATTAAAGAAAGAATTATGAACGTCGCCCATGATGTTGATGTAGTGATCGTCGAAATTGGTGGTACCGTGGGTGATATTGAAAGCCTTCCATTTTTGGAAGCCATTCGACAAATGCCACATGACGTGGGTCGAGAAAATGTCCTCTATATCCATCTCACCCTGGTTCCGTACATTGCCACTGCAGGGGAACTCAAAACTAAACCGACACAGCATTCCGTGAATAAATTACGAGAAATTGGGATTCAACCTCATATTTTATTGTGTCGAACGGATCGCTATCTCCCTCCAAATGTGAAAGATAAAATGGCCTTGTTCTGTAATGTTGATAAAGACTCCGTTATTACTGCCAAAGATGTGGAATCCATTTATGAAGTTCCGGTGGTGTTACGGAAAGAAGGCCTCGATGAACTGATTGTTCGTTTTCTCAAACTTGAAACGGGTCCTCCGAATCTCCGTGACTGGGATATGCTCGTTCAAAAAATTAAACGACCTCGTCATGAAGTCACCATTGCGTTAGTCGGCAAGTATGTCGAATCTCGGGAATGTTATAAAAGTTTATCTGAGGCGTTGGTGCATGGTGGCTTACGCGACGAGACGAGTATCAAGATTCAGTGGATAGAATCTGGTGCCATTGAAAATGATGGCCCAGAACGTCTCCTCGCTGATGTAGATGGAGTCCTGATTCCAGGAGGGTTTGGTACTCGTGGCATTGAAGGTAAAGTTGAAACTATTCGGTATGTCAGAGAAAAAAACATCCCATTTTTTGGGATTTGTTTAGGCATGCAATGCGCCGTGATTGAAATTGCCCGCAATCTTGCAGGATTAGAAAAAGCCAATAGTGCAGAATTTCATGCTGAAACGCCTCATGCGGTGATTGACTTACTCCCTGAGCAGCGAGGTATTCAAGATAAAGGCGGGACAATGCGGTTAGGGGCGTTCCCCTGTAAGGTTAAATCAGGCACATTGGCGTCGTCTGCTTACGAACAAGCGGATATTCATGAACGCCATCGTCATCGCTATGAATTTAATAATGAGTATCGAGACGCATTAACCGCAAAAGGGTTAATCCTTAGTGGAACTTCTCCTGATGGGAAACTTGTAGAAATTGTGGAATTGCAGGGGCACCCCTGGTTTGTTGGCACGCAATTTCACCCAGAATTTCACTCAAGGCTCTGTGCTCCCCATCCTTTGTTTACCGCCTTTATTGGGGCTGCCCTTCAACGAAAATTCGGTACTTAATAGAAGGGGTTACCTATGACTCCGCCTAAAGTCGTGCATGTTGGGGCCATTCCCGTAGGTGGTCATTCACCGCATATTTTGATTGCGGGTCCCTGTGTAATTGAAAACGAATCAGTTATTTTAAAAACGGCGACGGCCATAGCAAAAATTGCCCAAGACTTACATATACCTTATATCTTTAAAGCATCATATGATAAAGCCAATCGGACGTCGATTTCGTCTTTTCGGGGATTGGGACTTGAGGCTGGTTTAGAAATTCTCAAAAAAGTCAAAAAAGAGGTTGGCGTCCCAATTCTGACAGATATTCACGAAGTTCAAGATGTGGCACAAGTGGCAGAGGTCGTTGATATTTTGCAGATTCCCGCGTTTCTTTGTCGACAAACCGACCTGCTCGCCGCTGCGGCCAAATCCGGATGTGTGGTCAATGTCAAAAAGGGGCAGTTTCTCTCACCGTGGGATATGAGTAATGTCGTGAAGAAACTCGAAGAAGCTGGGTCGACCAGTATTTGTCTGACTGAACGTGGCGCAAGTTTTGGTTATCAAAATCTGGTTGTGGATATGCGATCGTTACCAGTCATGCGAGGCCTCGGCTATCCGGTCATTTTTGATGCAACCCATAGCGTGCAATTACCAGGTGGTGGAGGAACTCATTCATCAGGACAACGGGAGTTTGTGGCTCCATTAGCCAGGGCCGCCGCCGCCGTAGGATGTGATGGGTTTTTCATGGAAGTTCATCCAAATCCTGAGGAAGCCTTATCCGATGGTCCCAATATGGTCAGATTACACGAACTTCGAGGATTGCTTGTTCAACTTCAAGCAATTGGGGAAGTTTCCAGAAAAGGCGATTTCCCTCCTTTAACGTAATTTTTTCCTTTCATTATCTACATGAATCCAGCAGACACCATGAAGGCCAAAGCTGCTAACCCAAGCTTGCCAAAAGGGGAGTCAAGTCTGAACCTTCCCAACTCTATTACCCTTCTTCGTATTCTCTTAATTCCTGTGTTTGTTTGGCTCTATCTGGAACCAACGCCAGATCGGGTGCTCGGGGCTGGGCTTGTTTTTGCGGCAGCGGCCTTTACCGATTTTTTGGATGGGTACTTAGCTCGCCGTAGTGGCCAAATTACCAATTTAGGAAAATTACTCGATCCTGTTGCGGACAAATTGCTTGTGGCTTCCGGGCTCATTCTTTTAGTACAAGCGCAACAGGTGGCTGTGTGGTTGGCTATTGTGATGATTGCTCGTGAATTAATTGTCACTGGAGCAAGAGCCGTTGCAGCCAAAGAGGGCTTTATCGTTCCTGCTGATTCAATTGGAAAATTTAAAGTAGTAGGTCAAATTGGTGGAATTCTTTGCCTAATCCTTCAAGGTGCCTGGGCAGGATTGGAGACCTTTCTTTCTATAGTGGGGATCAGCCTTCTCTATATGGCATTAGTACTCTCGCTGGTATCTGGCTGGCGGTATCTCGTCCTAATTTTCAAAAAAATAAGCCCTCAATATTGGTAAGGCTTGCCAAGGCGCAGGAATGATGCTGGTGTACTTTTTAGCCATATTTGGGGCGTATCTCTTAGGATCCATTCCCTTTGGTATATTGGTCAGTAAGGCTTTAGGGGAAAAGGATCCACGAACGTTGGGAAGTAAAAATATTGGATTTACCAATGTTTTGCGGGTTTCTGGGAAAAAAGCTGGCATGCTCACCTTACTTGGAGATATTGGGAAAGGGGCTTTGGTTACAGGGCTGGCTCTTGCCATTCATGTTCCACGGCCATGGATTCTCCTTATAGGTTTGGCTGTGGTTCTTGGCCATATGTTTTCCATATTCCTTGGGTTAAAGGGTGGCAAAGGCGTGGCGACCGCCTTAGGTTCAGTTTTAGGGATTGAAGCCATTCTTGGGCTGTGTTTATTTGGAATATGGATTGGGGCAGTCATAGTATTTAAATATTCTTCTGGTGGAGCCTTGGCCGCTTTTGGAAGCTTTCCCATCTTGGCCTTTTTTTTATTTGGTGACCTGCCGTTAATGGTGTTTGCCTTTTGTATTCTTGGGCTTATTGTCTATGGGCATACCGACAACATTTCCCGATTAATAAAGGGGACTGAATCCAAAATGAGCTTCTTCTCTACTTAACATAATATTTCTTATGCGACGTTGATGTATTTTAAGAAAAACATGAATATTCGAACGAAAATTGCCATTTTCCCAATACTTTACGGATGTTTGGCCGCTAGCCTGTCTTTGGCTTATACACCCACAGATAAGGAACTTCATGGACTTCAAGCGTTAGAAGAAATTCAATTCACCATTACCAGCCTGGCCGAACGCGTCACACCAATGGTCGTGAATATCACCCCAATCCGAGAAATCACGTCGTCCAAGGGGTTTAAGCGAAGAGAGTCCTATGCCCAAGGAAGTGGCGCTGGAGTCATTGTGGGGGAAGATGGCATTATTGTGACCAATAATCATGTCGTGGGTGAAGATACCAGAGAGGCCGAAGTGCGCCTCTCCGATAAGACCCATTTGATCGCTAGGATTATTGGACGAGATAAGGAAACGGATATTGCCGTTCTCAAAATCGAAACCGATCGAAAATTGCCAGCGGCGAAATTTGGCGATTCTTCAACTTTAAAGGTTGGTCAATGGGTTTTGGCCGTGGGCAATCCCATGGGCTTGGACCGAACGGTTACGCTAGGCGTCATCAGCGGAATTGGACGTGAACGTTTAAATTTATCGAAATATGAAAACTTCATTCAAACCGATGCCGCCATAAATCCGGGAAACTCAGGAGGACCATTATTTAATCTAAGAGGTGAAGTTATTGGGATCAACACAGCCATTATCCATATGGCCCAAGGTATTGGTTTCTCCATCCCCGCCAATATGGTGTCTGGTGTCGTCGAGCAACTGGTCTCCACAGGACGCGTGGTGCGTGGGTGGCTGGGTGTAGGCATCCAAGGCCTCACAAAGGCACTCTCCAAGCAATTTGGTATCAAAGAAGGCCAAGGCGTATTGATCAATGAAGTCTATGAAGATGATCCAGCCTATGCGGCAGGAATTAAGCCGGGTGATATTATTTTAACCGTAGATGATCAGTCTGTAGATTCACCCAATCAACTGTCTCGTCTTGTGGCTCAGGTAGGTCCAGGGGAAAAAGCTAAAATACGGTTGCTCCGAGACGGCAAAGAATTGATCTATCATGTGCCTATGGCTGAGCGTCCACAGAAAACCACGCTGGCCTCTCTCCCCTCGCAAAAAACAGAAGTGAAATTAGGATTAGATGTGCAAACGCTAACAGCCGCCCTAGCAAAAGAATTTGAACTCAAAGAAAGGGAAGGCGTATTAGTGTCAAAAGTCGAGCAAGGAGGCCTTGCCCATTCAGAAGGCATTCAAGAAGGCGATTTCATTACCGAAGTGAATCGCCATGCGACAAGAAATGTCGCACAATTTTCAGAAGTGCTTGAGAAAGTGAAGCCCGGCCAAACCGTCCTCCTCCGCATCATTCGAAAATCCCGCGCCTTCTTCATCGTCCTCAAAACCCAGCAGTAAAGAATTTTTCGCCATCATTGGGTTTCTAGGCGAACATGGCGAAGAACTAAATCCAGATGGGGCACGAACTGGGAGAGGCAATGAGTTACAATCATTCGGGAATTCAACAGCATTGAGAGCGCTGTGGCGACCTGTCTCGCCCATAATAAGCAAACTAGAGCCCGCAAGCTACTTTAAAAAAAGAAGCTTCGCCCAAGCATAGTGGGAGCGAGGCTTCTCCGACGCACATTGCGATGAATGCTAAACCTCAAGAATGACTTGAATATGCTCTAAAGGATCTTTGACCGGATGATCATGAAGGTCTTCTAAAAATGGCACGAGCCATTTCGAAGAACCTGCCCGATTATTCAAGCCAAAAGACTTGTTAAAACGTGGATGATCCTCTAGATCCACATCGCGCGGCCCTCGGTCCTTCTCTTGAGAAAACGAAGAAATGGTTGCCTCATCACCCAATTTGGTATGTGCTGAAGGATTCTTCTGGAGATTCGCTTTCTCCTTATTTTCAGAGGAAACTTGGAAGACCCCAGGATGAGTAGATTGGGCGTTGGGATTGTGTTGAATGGCATCAACAGTGTCACTTTGTCCTTCAGCCACGATAATAGGGTCTGAACTTGGAAGTATGGTTTCTTCAGGAATTATTAATGGTTCGAATGTACCACCTTCGGTCGTTAAACTTTGAGAAAAATTGGACTCAAGGTTTGAACCAGTAAGAGCCGAGAGGCTTACATCCAACTGATACACGACGCCATTGGTGGAGCTGGCCAGCAAGTTGCCCGCCCCATCAAAGGCGAGCCCGCTTAACTCTGAACTGATCCCCTGTAACGCCACATCCACCGTCCGCACCACCGTGCCGTCCGTTGGCAACAC
>JAJDBP010000025.1 GCA_029261295.1 Nitrospirales bacterium
TCGATTTTCGGTGTGAAACCGCTCCTGCAAGCTCTCCAGCCGTGAGGGCACCCTCATACAGACAAACATGGACGCAGGAGCGCCGCATGTGACGCATCAGGTTGCTCGTGGTGAGATAAAACGGAAAAGCTCGTCTCACCACACAACTCAAGAGGAGAGGGGCTGACGTGCCTACTATCGCATTGCGAATGATGGGGGCGGGAAGTTTTTACACAGCCTGGGCCGAAGGCGGGCAGGCCTGTTCCCGACCCAAGAGAGACATTGTTAATGAATAAATCGGAAGCATTCTGGGATAGTTCTGCAGGCAACTATGATAAAACTGAGGAGCGGTTTGAAACTATTCATCGTAAAAGTAGGGAGAATGCTAGAAGACACCTCAAGGGTGGCGATATCGTTTTGGATTATGGATGCGGAACAGGGACTACAGCCTGCGAGCTTTCCAATGAGGTGAAGCAAGTTCAAGCGATTGACATTTCATCCAAAATGATTGAACTCGCAAAAGAGAAAGCGGATGCTGCCAACATCGAAAATGTAACTTTCGCGCAAGGGGACCTTTTTGATGACGGGTACGAAGGTGAATCTTTTGATGCGATCCTGGCTTTCAATATGTTGCATACAGTCCCCAATCCCCAGAATGTTATGCAAAGAATACATGAACTCCTAAAGCCTGAGGGACTCCTTATTACTGTTACCCCTTGCTTGCGGGATAAGTTGGCATTTCTGGTTGGTATGCAGATTAAGCTTGTTCAGGTGTTGTGTAGTGTTGGAATAATTCCGATCCCGATAAGACGCCTAAAGAGCACGGATCTAAATGAATTGATAAAAAACGGGAATTTTCAGATCACTGATACCGAACAAATATATGCAGGGGCATCTAGTTATTTTCTGGTAGCTAAGAAGATACACAAGACATAACAAGCGCAGCAGTCGGCCAGCGGCTAATGAGCGACCTCAGCTGCAGAGCACGTTAATCTCTGCTCTTGGCCGTTCTGAGTCCAATTGCTATGGGCTATGAATGTCCGCATTGGAGTGCGCTAATCGGCATTTTGAAAAAGCGGACGTTTTATTTATTGGCCCAACCGTCGCAACTCGACCCAAAGCGGCCATTCAAACTAGCTGCTACGGACTTCTTCCGCTAAATGCTGTAGGTTTCATGGATCAACTCAACACACCTGTTAAGTTAATCTATAAAGATTGATATATCAGGCTGTTTGCGAAAGAGAAAATTCAGTATGAATAATTCCACAAACGAAATATTAAAAATTCGAGATATCCATTTACAAGCCTTCGGTGAGCACGAAGGTCCTGTGATCTCAAACATGGTTCATGAAATGCTTGCTCAACCAGAGTCTATCTCAATAAATGTTCAACGGGATGGTACAGAGGTTGGAAATATTATCTTCACACCATTTAAACTGAATAACCACCCAGATAAAAAATGCTTTCTTCTGGCCCCTTTGGGAGTTTTACCAGCTTTCCAGGGACAGGGAATTGGTAAAGAGTTGATTGAAAAAGGGGTAGCACATCTAAAATCAATTGGTGTAGATGCTGTCTTTGTATTAGGTTATCCAGCCTTTTATGGAGCAAGAGGCTTTGGAGGTACTGAAGTCCTTGCACCGCATCATGAGTTAGTGAAATATACTAAGGCATGGAAAATGTTAGAAATTCAATCTGGCTCTATGGCAGGGGTCAGTGGAACATCTGTGGCTGTAGATCCAATAATGGACCCGATGTTTTGGGATACCTCCGGTAGGGAACAAATGTGAAAGGGGGCTCACTTCCTCTTTATCATATTTCTGTTGAAATGCTTGATAGCTTAATAATGTAAGTTGATCGGGCTGTCGTAATTAAGTCACGTCCGCTTTTGGCCGGAAACGCCAGTTCAGAGGGATGGAATAAGCTCAAGAGCTTCGACCGACGCAAACCGACCCACAGCGGACATTTGAAAAAACAAGTACAGTATAACTAGCGTTTTACTCTCGCAAATGAAGGGTTGTTGAAATCCCTTCATTCAACTATTCATAAAGGAATGTCACAATTGCAGAAAATGACCACCACCTTTACTCTATTGGGATTAGGCGTCCTGGTCACCGTCTTAAGTTTCGCGAAACCCGGCATGTTCATGAGTGACAACGAACAACACCTGATCGAGGCCGTCGCACAAAATGACCTGGTCACCGTGCGGGAAATGGTAAAAGCGGGCACCAATATCAACGCTCAGGATACACGAGGCCGTACCGCCTTACTCGCAGCCGTCGAAGGGCATCATTTGGAAAGTGCCAAGGTATTATTAGAGGCAGGCGCAGATGTGAATGTACAGGATGACAAAATGGATAGTCCGCTGTTGTTAGCCGGAGCCGAAGGTACGGTAGACATCATGAAGCTCATCCTGCAAGCCAAGCCGGACTTTACCTTGCATAATCGCTTTGGTGGCACATCGCTCGTTCCCGCTGCTGAGCGGGGCCATGTAGAGATGGTCAAGCTATTAGTGAACACAGAGGTCGATGTCAATGATGTGAATCATCTGGGATGGACGGCCTTATTAGAGGCCATTGTCCTCAGTGATGGTGGACCGCGTCATCAACAGATTGTGCAAGTCCTCGTGGATGCTGGGGCAGATGTGAATATTGCCGATAAGGAAGGCGTCACGCCCTTGCAGCATGCTCGACAAAAAGGGTTTCACGAGATTGTGGAAATTTTGAAATCTGCCGGAGCTCCATAACCAGAAAGGAAGATTGTAATCCCCGATGTATCGGCATACCATGTACACTCTTCGCCGACAAGCGTCCGTACAGGAGCATGGAATAGATTTCAAAGCTGGATGGTCGCAATGCGACCCAAAGCAGACATGGGGAAATCAATGAATGTACCCTATAAGGCATCAAAGTGATGCCAAATTGAAGGCTCTCTTTTATGAGGTTTTACACAAAAAAAACCTCTCATCATCACGACAAGAGGCTTCCGAAAACGCTTATCTGATTAGGCTAGTTAGGCTATTATGTCCCCGCCCGGCGTTCGTTGGACTACTCATGATAGTGGCTCATATGGGATCCGTCGTGGCCTTGCTAAAAAAGCAAGATTCAGACAAAATTCCTATGGGATAAATTAGAGTGGGGAACATCATGAGCACCGTGAATGTACTCCAAACAATCAAGCCGCCCGTCGTGGGGGCAATCAGCCGGGAGGCAAGTGAAGTCCACACTTTTGCATATTGATGTCAGTGCCCGATTGAACCGCTCAATCAGCCGTGATTTGTCGGGAAAATTTATCGAAACCTGGCTGACCACGCGCCCCGACGATACCGTAATCCGGCGGGACATTGGCCAGAATCCTCCGGGGTTCGTGACAGAAGAGTGGATCGCGGCCGCATTTACACCGAAAGAAAAACATTCACACGAACACCACGCTACCCTTGCCCAATCAGATGAGTTAATCGCAGAACTTGAAGCAGCCAATCTCGTAGTCCTCGGCACCCCGATGTACAACTACGGCATGCCTGCGGCATTGAAGGCCTGGGTGGA
Organism: Nitrospirales bacterium; assembly: GCA_029261295.1. Classification (GTDB taxonomy): domain Bacteria; phylum Nitrospirota; class Nitrospiria; order Nitrospirales; family UBA8639; genus Nitrospira_E. The sequence goes on from JAJDBP010000025.1 coordinate 3,522, forward strand.
CCAGGTGATCCGTGTGAACGAGACCTTCTCGTTCGATCTCGCGCGAGGGGATTGGCCCCTTGAACCCATTCTGAAGGACAAAGTTTTGGTCGGGTTGACCTCCAGTGGCGAATTTGGATTCGGACGTGGCGGTGTGCGTGAGCACATGAACTTTCTCCACGGCCATATTGAAGCGGTAGCGCATTATTTGGGGTTGGCGAAACGCCATTTCATTCATGTGGAGTATCAAGAATTTCAGGACGAACGCCATAAAAAATCGCACGAGGCTGCTGTGGCGAATACCATCGCGCTGGCACAAACCTTAGCGCACTCAATGACGACAGGGGACAAGGGAGGCTGAGACCGATACCCCGGCTCCCAGCATAAAGAGGAATTGTAATGAAATAATGAATCGCCGTGTACGTCGTGTGGCCGTGTTCTAAGGTGCCAAAGAAACTTTCCGCTACGGGCAAAACACTTCTAATCAAAAGTCCGCTTCTGGCCCAGGCTGTGTGAAAACTTGGAATTCTCTGAATTCAGGGGGTGCCTGACCCCTTCCTTAGATAGAGATCGTGGCATACAGGCGATCCTCGGAGGAAAAATTTTTAGGTCAAAATTTAATATGGAGTTTTCACACAGCCTGGGCCAACAAAAGACATTTAATGATGGGATAATCTTCCATGTGAAAAAGAAAGTATTTAAGCGTTAACTGTTTTATCCAGGAACTTCAGGTACGACTACTTTCATAGCCCCTTCCCCTTTTCCAAATGATACATTCATGAAAATTAGCCATTCTTCCTCTCCATTTTTATTATTATTCTCGAATTTAAGGTCTGAGACCGTTAAAATTTCACAAAGCGAACGATGCAACTCATAGATTTTATTCTCTTCAACTCCAATGCTCAGTCCTAACGCGAGATCCGAGAACATATTGAAGTTTATAATGTAGGCACTATTTTTAGAAATAATATCTTTAATTTGATTGATTACCTTATTTCTATCTTCATTAGAGACGGCTTCCCAAAATAGTTTCTTTTGCATAGGTATGTTTGTTAGACGAGCACTGATGTCCTGGCCCTCTCAGTAGGCACAAATCTTAGCAAACTTAAAATCGTTTGGACTTTCAATGCGGTCATTAAAATGAATTTTCATTCTTACGCCACCGGGGCTTGCCGTTTCCCCCTCCATGATCACTAAACATTCACTTCTGGCCGAAAGCAGCAGATCTCGACCCAGAGCGGACATACAGTAAAGATTAACTACTACTATTTACAAATATTATTTCATAAGGTGTTTGTATGATCACACTGAATGATTGGCTCCATGATGAGGTCAGGAAAATTGGAAAGGATTATAGTTCTCATGATGAAGTGGCTATGTATGATGAGAGTCATGCGAAGTTCCGCGATGTACCCAAAGAAAATAACGAATTATTAGATACCCTCTCTGTCAAACCAGGCGAGTCATTAATCGACTTTGGCTGTGGCACAGGTGTATTTGCAATAGAAGCCGCGAGGCGCGGCTTAAAGGTTATAGCGATCGATATCTCCCCAGCGATGCTTTCCTATGCAAAATCAAAAGCCACCGATTTGAGTGTAGATTCGATTAATTTTGTAGAGAGTGGATTTCTAAACTATCAACATTTATCTGGACCAGTAGACTATGTGACCACGTCATTTGCCTTCCACCATTTGCCGGATTATTGGAAAGCCATAGCTTTGAAAAATATATACAACATGCTCAAAGATGGTGGACGGCTTTACATTCAAGATGTCGTGATTGAAGAAGAAAACAGTATAGAAAACATCAATTCGTTTATAGAATCTCAAGAACAGCTTGGTGGCGAATTTTTAAGAGCTGATGCAATCGAACATTTTAAAGATGAATTTTCTACTTACGATTGGGTACTAGAAGGAATGTTAGAACGCGCCGGGTTTACGGTTGATTCAAAAGAATCGATTAGTAATCTTGTTGCGAGATATTATTGTGAAAAAATAACTTGAAAGACCGCTAGTGGCCATAAGCGACCCTCAACGGGATTCCCATAGACGGCATTCGCAACAGCAGGGGCAAAGATCTGATGTGTGAGCAACCCATCGAAATCATTCCACATATCAAAACAGGTAAGGAGTAGATTGATGAAGACCGTTATTTTAATTGGTGCTCAAGGAAAAATAGGAAAAGCAGCTCTCACAGGATTGAATAAACATAAGGTTATCTCGGCAAGTCGTTCAGGCATCGACTGTGACTATAAAATTGATATTACAAGTAAAGAATCCATCAGGGCTCTATTCAAGCAAATCGGAGCATTTGACGCCATTGTAAATGCTGTCGGCTTCTGTGAGTATGCCAATTTTGTTGAGATGACAGAAGAGCAGTGGATGACCACAATCATGAGCAAGATGATGGGGCAAATCAATCTGGTCCGCATCGGTCAAGAGTATATAGCTGACAACGGCTCCTTTACTCTCATTTCGGGCATCTTTAATGTCAAACCCATCCCGCTTTCAATCGCGGATGCGACGACGAGCGGCGCGATTGATACCTTTGTTAAATGCGTGGCTTATGAAATGCCAAGAGGCATTCGTGTGAATGCGATAAACCCGACAGTATTAGAAGAAGCTTGGGATGTGTACGGTGAAATGATGCCCGGCTTCCAACCAGTTCCTGGTAGGTTGGTCGGTAAAGCCTTCGAACGGTCTGTTGATGGATTCCTCACAGGCCAAGTGCTTTTTGTGGATGCTTAATTGCTGAGGTTGTTCGTCTCCTTACTCACATAAGAATAATTATTGAATGACCGCTATTGGCTAAATGAAGACATGTCAGCTACCAACCCAAAGTAGACATTACGAATCAAGTATGATCCAAAAGTTTTATTGTGCCATAAAGGAATGACTGTGAAAACAAGCGAAAAAATCTGGCATGAGTACCACACCAAATTGGCGGCGTTCATACGAAGCCGGGTGAAAGAGGAGGCAGCAGAAGATCTTTTGCAGGATGTTTTCATGAGGATTCATTCGCGCCTTGACTCACTGAACGACGATGCGAAGCTGGAAAGTTGGCTGTATCAGATCACACGCAATGCCATCACCGACTATTACCGTTCCCAGCGAAGGACAGAAAAACTTCCCGAATGGATAGAACAACCTCGACCGGAAGAAGCCGAAACGATCAGGAGGGAACTGTCATCCTGCCTGGAACCCATGATTCAAGAATTGCCTGACAAATATCGCCACGCCATCCAACTGTCTGAACTTGAAAATAAGACACAACAAGAAGTGGCTGAACAGGAAGGCATTTCATTATCCGGGGCAAAATCACGCGTCCAACGAGGGCGAGCCTTATTAAAAGACATCCTGGAGGACTGCTGTCAGTTTGAGCTGAACCAGCAGAATCAAATTCTTTCGTACGAGAAAAAGAAACAGAACGGTAAATATTGCTAGGTCGGCTATTTCTTGCGTCTTTTTCCTCCCGTCTCCGTCTATAGGGGTAACATGACTTTTTTAACCCAACAGGAGGCTCATATGACGACTCAAATAAAAAATGACACCATCCGTCAGGCCGTGCGTGAACGCTATGGCAACATCGCCGAATCTGACAACAATTCATGTGCCACGAATTCATGTTGTCCTGGTGGCGATGCCAAGGCCACCTCAGTGGAACTTGGCTATTCGGACTCCGATGTTAATCAGGTGCCCGAGGGGGCCAATATGGGCCTGGGCTGCGGCAATCCACGGGCGATCGCTTCCTTGAAAGCCGGTGAAACGGTCTTAGATTTAGGGAGCGGGGGGGGCTTTGATTGTTTTCTTGCCGTGAAGGAAGTGGGTGCAACTGGGACGGTGATCGGTGTTGATATGACCTCGGATATGGTGAGTAAGGCCAGAGCGAATGCCGAGAGGGCAGGCTATACCAATGTGGAGTTTCGGCTTGGGGAAATAGAACATTTGCCTGTCGCCGACGATGTGGTTGATGTCATCATTTCCAATTGTGTGATCAATCTGTCACCTGATAAGGCCAAGGTGTTTCAAGAATCCTATCGGACGTTGAAACCAGGTGGACGGTTGGCCATAGCAGATATCGTAGCGATTGCGGAACTACCGGAACCACAGAAAAATGATATGAAATTGTTCACGGGCTGTATGGCTGGCGCTTCATTAATTACAGAGATTGAGTCCATGCTGAAAGGCGCTGGGTTTGAAGCGATCGACATCAGGCCGAAAAACAACAGTCAGGAATTTATCCGAAAATGGGCTCCCGATACCAAGATAGAGGATTATGTTCTGTCCGCCTATATCGAGGGCATGAAGCCCACAGCCTAATAAGCGCGTCTATTCGGGCAGAGCAAAGCAGCGCTGTTTTGCTCTGTCGCTGGTGTCCGCCGCTTCCGCGAAGTGCTATGACCCAATTTGGCCGGAAGCGCCCCACAACAGTCATTCAAAGAGGTATTGGCAACTTAAGGCAGATTTAGGTCCAGCAATACATGGAAGTCGGATCCTGCTCCCTGATAAATCATTTGATAATGTCTAGGCGAATTGTCTCATCAGAGTCGGATTTTCGTTAAGTTGACAATACCGAATTGATTTCAAGTGACTCTATTGAAACTTGAACGAATCAATACACGCCACGGTTTGGGGTAAGTTGGATTGGATTGTTAGGCACCATCTTTTGGTGCCTTCCCTTTCCCCAATAGACAAACATTGTTGACAACTATAAATTTGGATACCATTTTGCCAATTCTTCCCCAATTAAATGTGGATTGTCTTCCTGTAAGAAATGAATTCCCTCGCCAATATCGACCACTTTTAGATTCTTGAGGTTTTGCTTGCACCAATCAACCGCCCTGGAATCCATGAGGCCTCCAGGCGTTGCAAAGAAGAGTAGCTTGGGTACCTGGGATTCCTGAAGTTTTTGATTGTAATTCGATACCACTTCGTACACGTCCGCCGGCTTGCCTTCTATAGGGATTTCGCACGGCCACTGTCGTACTGGCTTGCGGCTTTGAACGTTTTTGTAGGGGGACGCATAATAGTTCTTTTCTTCTGCGGACAATTTACGGACGATCGCTTGCGGCAATATCTGGGTAACAAACATATTCATAACACTGATCATCATCCAACCAATTCCCGAGGTACGGAATAGCTTAAAACCCAACCTGAAGTCGCTTGGAAAGTCTTCCCAATTTATTGGCTTCAGGGCAGCTTCCATAAATGCAATTCCTTTAATGTTGTTTTCATGCCTCATCGCGTAATGGAAGCCGAGTGCGGAGCCCCAATCGTGGACGACCAAAGTAAGCTGAGATAGACCCAATTTCTTAATGAATCCTTCCACATATTTGTAATGATCAAAGAATCGGTAATCGATATTAGGCTTATCCGATTTACCCATGCCAATCAGATCAAGCGCAATGCATCTCCCGTAAGGTACGAGGTAAGGAATAATATTACGCCACAAATATGAAGACGTCGGATTTCCGTGTAGGAACAAGATTGGGTCACCTGAACCTTCATCGATGTAATGGATGTTGGATCCATCTATCTCAACGTACTTCGATTCAAAAGGAAAGTTGGCTGAAATTACTTTTGTGGTCATTGCTTACCTCAACATATTAATGTTGAACACATTGTACTAGAAAAAACTACAGCTTGAAGTACAGAGTATTTACTTGTAGTTTTAGTTCCTAGCACTCTGCTTCAGCCACTGACTTAACCGGTCGGCTAAGCTTGGTCGTTAAGGTAAAAGGTAACCGAATACCGTATTCCGTTACATTCGGGAAGACTGAGCACGGCATTCTAATGTCCCATTTTTTTGTTATACATGAGGAAAATCATGACTAAACCATCACCAATAAGGACACTTCTCTCACAGGCCCCCTGCCTGTGAATCAGTGGGTTTGGTTCCTGTATGGCTAACTAACTCACTATCATTTTTTTCGACTCCCACAATCGATAGAACCCACCCACAAGCATTCTGATTCGAAATGAGAGTGACGAAATCCCATATTTGAAAATGGGAAAATAAGTAAGAATCGATTCAATTCTGCCACGAAAAATTCATCATCCTTCTCCCACGCTCCCTCGTGGCCCCCACCACTTCTCGTGGGGATTCTCATCAGAAACTTTCGACCTCAATCTTGTAAGCCATTGATTTTTAAATAATTAAAATTTTCATTCATAAGATTTTGCCATGGTCCAGCGGTTGCATTTCATCTAAACCAAGGAACCTTATTGAATACCACCAAGGCAGTAATGATTCATAGAACACCAAGACTAACTCCCAGATGCACGAAAAACCCATGTTAAATAATAGACCACTTTCTCAAGGACTCATGAAGAACACGAGGAGAGTAATCATGAAGACGATGAATGACCATACAAAGACCACTTCCAACCCCATTGCCGGCATTGCCCCCACATCGGCTCATTCACCAAGGCAAAGGAATCACATCCGTTTAGCTTCGCCAGCCGAGTGGGAGCGGTTGGCTCACATCTACAATGAGGCGATTCACTCAGGTCGCAGCACCATGGATCTTATTCCGGTCGACGCCAATTACTTTAGAAAGCTGACCGACGGTTTTACTCCTCGTGAATGCCTCCTGGTGGCTGAACATGCCACTCGTATCGCCGCGTGGGGCATCGTCAAACAGTATAGCGATCGCCCTGGATATGCCTTGGCCTGTGAGACCTCCGTCTACGTTGCCGAGGCCCATCAGGGCCACGGTCTTGGAACGGCTCTTCAGGCCGCCATCATTAAAACGGCTTGGGGATTTGGGTATCGACATTTGGTAGCAAAAATTTTGGCGGTGAATGAAACCAGCATTCGCTTCCACCATCATAACGATTACCAAATCGCCGGCACTCAAAAGAAGATCGGCTTCCTGAATGGCATCTGGCATGACATCATTATCATGCAACGTATTCTCACTGATGAACAATCTGAGGAGAACGCATCATGAATGTTCTAACTCGTACTCCCCCACCAACATCATCTGTCATCGGAGCATCCCTGGCAGGGCTCATTCATAGGCTCGAAGGAACCAAGCACATCGATCCCGACAGCGCCGCGATCTTGTTACAAGAGGCCACTATTCATCCCATAGATTTGCTACCCTGGCTTGACCTCGAGCACCCAGCACAGGACAGTTATGGACGGAAATTAGTCAAGCAGGGTCGGAATTTTGAACTCATGGTGATGTCTTGGGCACCGGGAGATTATAGCGCCATCCACGATCACGGAATCGCGGAATGGGGAGCGGTTCAGTATTTTGGAGCAGCGGATCATATTATCTTCAAAGAACATCAAGGGGTTCTCACCACGGAAGCACGAATGACGATGTCTTTAGGGTCGGTCTATGCCGTGGATCATTCATTGATTCATTTGATGGGCAACTCCGGAGAGAGCCCCTTCATTTCGCTCCATCTCTATGGCCGGGAGAACCCAGCAGAAACCATCACCGGCAACGCTCGCATTTTTGATCTGTGGGAACAACGCATTCAGCGCACAGACGGCGGGGTCTTCTTTGGTTTGCCTGAGAGTGAAATTCTCTGGCGGGAAACAGCGCCAGCAGCAGATATTGAGACCACACTGCTCCACCACCAACTCATGCTGAACCGGGTGGATCGCATTTATCGGGCAGAAGGTTGCAACCCTGACTTAACCCAACGCGCCAAGCAATTACACATTGCAATCGAACAACTTTCCTCGGTGCTCGGAACATCCTAATCATGAATGCTGTGTCTGTCGCTCAACTCATCATGATGATCGTGAAGGGCTATCTGTTGTGTGGGCTGATCTTTGCCCTCCCCTTTATCATATTTGGCATTCATAGAGTGGATCGCGCTGCCAAGAACTGCACGGTGGCATTTCGATTGATGGTGTTGCCGGGGATCACATTGTTTTGGCCCTTCCTGTTGACTCGTCTCCTGCGTGGACAAGAAAAACCCACGGAATGTAACGCCCATCGGAAATGTGAGCTAGCCCAGATCCGAAAAACGACACCCCGTGAGGCTAAACCGTGATTCGCACTCGTCGCCTGATGCATCGCCAGATGTTTCTCCTCCTGGCCTTCTTGATTCCGGCACTCTTATTCGTCGGCCTGGCATTTCGTCCCGACGTTCCACCCGTTTCCAAACCAGACATCACACTACTGACTAAGGCCGGGTTTGCTCCTACTCTTCCTGGGAATCTCACCCGCATTCAAGCCGGAGAACAGGGATTTGAAATAGGATTAGAAGCGAAATCTCCTATGACATCCTCCTTGATCATTCGATCGGTCAATCCACTCTTGAAACCTGATCTTCTTGTCTATTGGGTTCCAGAATCAATCCAGAATCATTCTCTTCCCGAACATGCGCTGTTACTTGGAGAACTCATGGGCACCTCTTTTCGTCATATGACGCTCCCAACGGCTGCCACGACGGAACCAGGATCCCTGGTGATTTATAGCCTTGCGCATCAAGAAGTGTTCACCCACTTCACCCTTCCCTCTCTTGTGGGATCAGAAAAAGGAGCACACGCGTCATAATGTCTGTGGCTTACCGAGTTGTTCAATGGAATCCGCAAAAGAGAATCTACGATGGCATTCTGCTTGCGGCTGTCGCCTTCTATGTCGTCGGATTCATGTGGGTCACTCCGCTCTTTGACACCAACGCCGACCCCATGAATGTCCCTATTCGAGCCTACGGTTCTGCGGCTTTTATTCTCCTGACGATTATCCTTTCTATTGGTCCCTTGTGCCGATTGGATTCACGATTTCTTCCACTGTTGTATAACCGTCGGCATATGGGTGTGGTGACCTGTGCACTGGGTCTGTACCACGGGTATCTGGTCCTGAATTGGTACCACAAATACGGCAATATCGATCCACTTGTCAGTTTACTGGCGAGTAACACCAACTACGATTCGTTTTTCAGCTTCCCATTCGAGACGCTCGGCATTGGAGCGTTATTGATTTTGATCGTCATGGCGGCGACCAGTCATGACTTTTGGCTAGCCAATCTCACCGCACCCATTTGGAAGGCCTTGCACATGGGGGTGTATGTGGCCTACACATTCCTCGTTGGGCATGTGGTGTTAGGCGCATTACAGTCCAATACCAATCCAATTCTTGCAACATTCGTCGTCCTTTCGGCCTTTTGGATTGTGTGTCTTCATGTGGTCACCGCTTGGCGTGAAAACCGACATGATCAGAACACTTCTCTTGATCCTGAAGGATTGATCGATGTCGGACCCGTTGACGAGGTTCCAGAACATCGCGCAAAGATCATCTGCGCGTCAGGAGAGCGTATTGCCGTATTTCGCTATGACGGAAAGGTCTCGGCAATTTCGAATGCCTGTCAGCATCAGAACGGTCCACTCGGGGAAGGGCAAGTCATCGATGGCCTCGTCACCTGTCCATGGCATGGTTACCAATATGATCCGGCTTCCGGAGCATCACCGCCACCCTTTACGGAAAAAATTCCCACGTTTGCTGTCTTCATTCGTCACGGACGCGTGCTGCTGGATCCGACTCCCCACCCGGCTGGGACCCCTGTGGAACCAGCCATTGTCCCAAATCCAAGCAGCACCCAATCTCCAGACAATCAAGAATTCTTTGTTGGGTACTTTCCAACCATGACGAAAGGAATGAGCCGCTTTATCTCACGGCGAATTGCCGTATTATTGCTGGCGGTCGTCATGTTGGTGTTTGTGCTCCCCGTGCTCCATGGCGAATATCACCATGCCCGAAGCGATTTTCGTGATGTACGGGAATTCGACGGATTTTTGAGGGCCGCACCCGCCCCACACATCGTGGTGGTTCGTCCTGGTGAAACCGGCAAACACGCCTTTTCTCGATACGTCCTCATCGGTCGCGGCAAATCAGGACCCAAAATCGATGTTGCCGGGTTGGACGGGAAATATGTCCGTGTCCGAGGTACCCTCATTTATCGGGATGGGGGAACGATGATCTCCGTCAAAGGGGCAGAAGAAATTCCTGCCCCTTCCACGTCTGCGAAGACCGAACCCTTAGACGGCGAACCACTGGGCACCTATACCCTTCAAGGGGAAATCGTCGATAGCAAATGTTATTTCGGCACGATGCGGCCTGGAAACACGGCGGTCCATCGTCAATGCACCGTGCGGTGCATCGCCGGAGGGATCCCTCCTGTTTTCCTCGTTCGAGATGAATCAGGCAATACCATGTCTTTTTTGCTCGTGGATTCCAATGGCTCCACCGTGAATGATCGCGTTTTATCCATGGTTGCAGACCCATTAGAAATTAAAGGCGAAGTGGTCCGACTTGATAATTTGTTCGTGCTGAAGGCTGACCCCACACAATACCGGCGACTCTCATGAGTAATTCCATTTCACACACGTTTGATCTCATACCACCTCAATTGTTAGTGGTCATCTCTCGCGGGCTGCAAGCTCTGGCCACACCTGTCGTGGCCTTGCTCATTACCACAGCCGCAACGTTGGGGGGTGAAGTGAAAGATGCG
>JAJDBP010000026.1 GCA_029261295.1 Nitrospirales bacterium
TCGATTTTCGGTGTGAAACCGCTCCTGCAAGCTCTCCAGCCGTGAGGGCACCCTCATACAGACAAACATGGACGCAGGAGCGCCGCATGTGACGCATCAGGTTGCTCGTGGTGAGATAAAACGGAAAAGCTCGTCTCACCAAACAACTCAAGAGGAGAGGGGCTGACGTGCCTACTATCGCATTGCGAATGATGGGGGCGGGAAGTTTTTACACAGCCTGGGCCAGGAGCAGACATCTGAGATGCCAAAAAATGCTGAAAATGTAACAGAATGGGTCATTCTGTTACATACACCCTTTAATCAAGTTTTTTCTCAAGCCGAATGGTAGGATAGATTAATCCAAGAGTCGAGGGATGACAAACAAAGAAACCATTTACGTTTACTTGCCAAATGAAAATGTTGATGTATGGCGACCCGTAGAAGCAGAACAAGAAAGTGAGCTTCTTTATAGAATAGTTTCGGAGAACAAAGATACTGAAGATGAAAAGTGGGAGTTTTCGTGCGGTGACCTGGTCCGGTGTGAATTCAAATTGCTTTCTGAAGGAAATGATTATGAAGAAAAGCTGGTCGCAGTGGAAAAAATAAATACAAAAAAAACTTAACAAGCTTATCAATCCGACGCCAGAAAGCGCTGGGGCATTTCGCGGTGGGTTTTGTAGCGGCGCGGGTAGAAAGCCGTTAAATGTAACCGAACACCCCATTCTGTTACATGAGGATCCCGAAATCACAATAACTGAGCATTCATTTTTATTATGCAGTGCGCAGAGAAACTAAAATGATTCAACCAATCGCAGAAGAGGGAGACGCTTCTGCCTTTGTCTCGAAGGTAGATGCTGTACTTCGCGGCATCGTGAAAATGCATGCTCCTCCAGAAATTATACTGGTGAAGATTAATAACTGGTTTGGGCCCAAGTGGCTCCGGTTTTCTGGAAAGATCCCGGGCGCCTTTGGTGTCTGGCAGAGACGTCTCACCATTCCGCCGTTCGTTCCAAATCGCGTTGTGTGGCAACGTCGGTTTCCAGAACCGTCGTACCAGGAGGTTTCAAGCGGAGACCAAATTCACGTAAGGACCTCGGGCTTCTGGCCGCTCCATCGATCCGCTGATCTGGTTGCTCCAGGCGCGGCGCTAGTGTGGTTTTCGGGAGCATCTGAGGCTAATGGCCGTGGCGCAATCATGGGATACATTCCGGGACCAGACACGTACTGGGTCTGGTACGCCGCCTTCTCACACAACGACACATGGCGTCCCAACTACGTCCGTGGCATCTCAACCTCTGAATTCGAGGCACTGATGGCCTCCAAGGTTTAGAGAGCCAGTTAGCTAACCTGGCAACTGGAGCGGAATGCTTTGTCCGCTTTGGGTCGAGTAGGGTCCTAGAACCGCAAAGCTCGTGAGCGTCCGCTTTAAATCAAATTTGAGACTGTCAGCCAGATCAAATCCCGACTGTTCTACCTAAGCAACTCAACGAAGATCTTCCTGATTTCAAACTCGTCTTGGTTATTTAGTGTTAGCGTTTGACTTGTTGTTGGATGGCATAGAATTGGGCGGGGAATACGCCGAGCCAAAATCCGATTTGTTGAATTTCCTCACGCCAATACTTCTCGTAATTTCCTTGCTTCATCCCAAATTTCACTAACTCTGCCAGCAATTGATTAACTTTCGGCTCTGGAAGATTTTCCGCAAACAATTTGGGAATCATGAAGCCTTCGGATAATCGAATGAGATTGTCTTTTTCATGAGAAGACAGATCTAAATGGCGAAGGACGGCTCGAAGACGTGACCAATCTGGATCATGTCGACGTTCAATTGCACAGGCAAAAAGCCCACCGATATTGTAACGCTGCGTCGAAGAAAGCAGAGGTTCCTTGGTCTTTCCCACCGGTTTTGCTGGAGAGGTTGAGGGCCTGACACTTCTTGATGCTGTCTTCTTGGCCGGGCTAGACTGGATTGATTTCTTTGCAATAGGCGTTTTCTTTTTTTGAAGCAACGGTTTTTTCTTGAGGGTCTTTTGGGCTTTGGGCTTTGAAACAGCTTTCCCTACTTTCTTTTTCGGAGCGGTCTTCTTCTTTTTCGACACCGACTTTTTTGCCACGACCTTCTTTTTCCCGACGGCGGGTTTAGCTGAAATTTTCTTCTTCGCTGAAGGCTTAGAGACCTTTTTGGCTTTCTTGGCTCCTACAGTAGCCTTTTTACTTGAAACGGCTTTTGTCTTCTTTTTGGTCACAGTGGATTTACGCGCTGACTTTGCCTTACTTTTTTTAGCGACCGCTTTTTTCTTTGCCCCAGCTTTAACCTTGGGTAGTTTCTTAGCAGCTTCTTTGCGAACCGGTTTCTTGGAAGCCATCAATTAATCCTTTCTATTTGGATAAAGCAATGATTGTTCTACGCTCAATTGAACGAAGAAAAAATGATAACTGGTCTACAGTTAGTGAGCAAGACAGAGGGTATTATGGAATATCCAATTTGATTGGCAGGATGGTCAAAATGGCTGCTCAGCGCGACCGCAGTGAACGAAGGGAAGAAGCGTACTTTCGTACGCTGATTCCCTGAGAGAAACGAGAACAAAGCTGACGGCCATTTTCACCATTCTGTTACGGGGAGACGCCGCTTTTTAGGACAATTTCGCATATATGATCCAACCGTTCGACATGCTCGTAGGCTGACCAGGGATCGGGTGCCATGGAGCACACGCCATGGTTGGCTTGTCCCACAATGTCAAAATCTCCAGCTGGGTTGGTGTCCGTTACCCCTAACGCGCGTGCTGTCGCCTCGCCTAATTCTGTGCTCACGGCAGGAAGAGTAGGGACGGTTGGACCAATTCTGGTGTAACGGTAGATTTCAGGAAATTCCGCGCATATTTTTTGGAGATCAAAGCCTCGATAAATGGCCGCCACCACATTGGTGGCATGCACATGGACGACCGCCCTCGTCTTACTCATGCCTTTGGTTAACAGAAAATGCATATGCAACTCGCCGGACGGTTTGGTGCCCGGCGACACTTCCATCTTCCCATCCTTTATTCGTATTTTTATCATATGTTCTGGATGAATGATGGTTTTTCGCCATCCTGACGGAGTGATGGATAAATAAATACTGCGAGCCCGCCTCAGACTACAATTTCCATCTCGGCTGGTAATCCAACCACGGTCATAACATCGTCGCAAGACATCGCCTATTGCGGTAATCATATATGAGTGTCTCCTAAGTTATTGTGTGTACCCGACTCAGTTGTCTTCACCCTCACCCCAGCAAGCTTGTCTTCTCTTCGAGGCCAAGTCCCTCAAGGGCGAGGGGGTTTTAGGTAACATATTAATTTCAAGTGTACCATTCCCTTGTCTTTCCGTCTTTCCCTATCGCCCATAGTCGGACAGGGAGTAGAATGTATAAAGAAGAGGGGCTTGTGCCATTTTTTTCCAGAATCGAGTTTTCACTATTACGGAGGCTGCATTATGATTATTCAAACCATAAAAAGATTTCCATTGATGATTTTCACTCTTGGCTTACTGGCTCCTGCGCTTTTGTTCCTGACTCTCCCTGGATTGGTCTTAGCCGACTCGGGTAAAACGAAAGTCCTCTACCATGTGGATGGGAAAGATCCGGATGTGGCCAAATATGCGATGGCATTAATCAATAAACACATTGAAGCAGAAGGCGGGCCTGACAAGATTGATATCGTGTTAGTCGTGCATGGTCCGGCTTTGAAATTGTTTGAAAAGAAAACCGTGGATCCGGTGCTGCGGGATAAGTTGAAAGTGATTATTGATAAAGGCGCTCAAGCGGAAATGTGTCAGGTCTCAATGAAGCTGTTTGGAACGCCGTTGGAAAAATTGGTGGCCGGATTTAAGCCAACAGCCCATCCGGTAGCCGTCAAACGCATTGCTGATTTGCAAAAAGAGGGGTATTTGTATATCAAGCCATAACTCGTCTTGAAAGACACCGATCCGATAGTTCCTCGGAGAGAGGGTTCAATGAACGCTCTCCCCGTTGTGTTTTGTCACGAACGATAACTGCTGAACGAGATAGCCTTTTTCTTTCAGAATCGCGACAAGCCCGTCCTTGCCCAGAAGATGTAGGGCACCAACCACAATTAAGACTGGTTCCTTTTCCTGAAGGGCCTTTTCAATATGAGGGAGCCAATCATTATTTCGATTGATGACCAGCGCCTGATTGAGCTCAGGATATTCCTCCATGCCTGCTAATAACGTTTCTAATTCCTGTACATTTCCCTGTTTCCAGGCCTTGACTATGTCCCGAACTTGCGCACCTAGGCTTTTCAGCTCCTCTAACGTCTGTAAGAGAAATTGCTCTTGAATCGATGGAGAGAGTTTGGCAAAGAGATCGAGCTGAAACTCGACCGTCTCCAATCCTTGGATGGCTTTCCCCATCGCTTGGGCTTTCTCAAAGAAATAACGATCCACGCCATACGCACTTTCAAATCCGAGTTTTTGCAGCTCCATCGCCATAACCGCCGTAGCCACCATCCATGGCTTCATACGATTGAAATCTTCGATTTGCAGCCCTAGCCCAGCTAAACCAGTTTTGGCTGTGGCGTAACTTTCTGGCGATAACACCGTCGGCAAAGACTCTCCATTAAGATAGAGTCCTTTTCTCAGCATGTTCATTTGAGCCTGTGGAGACGAAATCCCGTCCAGATCCACTTCAAACATGACCCGTGAAGATTGGTTGAAGGCTTCATCAAAGACTGGATGCAGCGGGTAATGCTTTTTCTGCAAAACATGGATAGAGCCCGCCAGGAAAACGGTATTCAGTGGAGATTCCACTTTCCATAATATTTGTTGGCCCTTCCTAGGCGAAGCTTGTGGTAGGTCATCAATCGCCTGCGCAGGGTTATTTCCAAACAACCCCACAACCACAACACAAATAATTAACGTCCTAACACTACAAAAAATATTCTCCATCATATTCCTTGGATAGTTCATCGTGTGAATCCTCAAAGATTTCAAAAAATTCAATTTAAAGAACGTTGTGCTGTTTTCTTTTTCGGGTAGAAATGAAAACAGCTTGAAAGAAATATGGGGAGGGAGAAGAGAGATTGGGGCACAAAACCTGTTGATTGAATGCCAAAGAGCGAAAACTTTGCGAAAAAATTAAAAAAGAACCTTCCGAGAGATCAGACTATTCCAGAAATGAAGGTGGTTGTCCCCACGTCCCTGAGAACACAAATTCCTGTAGGACCTTTCGAGAACGAGGAGCTATTTCTCGTTCACGAACTTCTGGGGGTAATGTCTGGGAATCTCCTTGGTAACCTATTGCAAGGGCTGTCACCGGTTCATACCCTGATGGGACGGAATAAGTCGTGAGGATAGTATCGGGAAGGATCCCGGCCATTTGATGCATGACAAGACCCATGGCCGTTGCCTGGACAACCACATTGCCAACGGCCAAACCGACGTCATGCAAAGCATGCCGATTAATTTGGTCGTTGTGATCAAAATGCTGTTTAGCCAAGGTGAGCATCAAAAGAGGAGCCTGCTTCGCCCAAACTTTATTTCCCTCTACCAGGCAATTGAGCAGCTTGTTATGTTCGGTAGGCTGATCAAGCGTGGCGAGGATGAACACCCATGGCTGCGCATTAAAACAGGAGGAAGCCCAACGTGCCGCTTCCAACAGCTGTTGAACTTTTTCTGGTTCCACTGGCCGTTCCGCAAAAGCACGAGGACTCCATCTCCTGCTTAGAAGGTCATGGATGGGGAATTGGGTGTCTGCTGGTTTTTCCATAACATGCCAGTCAAGCCGTTCTGAAGAAACAATAATTGAAGTCAGCGCAAAGCCATGAGCTAATGCCACCCCATTGTCTGTCTACCCTGGAACGGGCGGCCAATTAGCTATCGACATTCTGGCGTAGTGCGGTGTTCACCAATTCAGTTACCGCCTTTAGCTCAAATGGTTTGGGCATACGATATTGGGCTCCCAATCGTTGAGCCAATTCAAGCAGGTCAATTTTGGCACCTTCGCTAGCCGCAGACATCGCAATAATTTTTACATTGGGAAATTCTTGACGAATTTCGAGAATAGTCTCCAACCCTTCTTTTTGTGGCATCAAAATATCGAGAAAAACAAGGTCTGGAAGATGTTGACGGTAGAGGGAAATGCCTTCCTCCCCGTTTAAAGCACTGTAAACCCGATGCCCTTGATTTAGTATAATCTGTTCCAGGACTTCGCACACTTGTGGATCGTCATCAACAATAAGAATGGTCGCCATCGCTCCAACTCCTTTATCGCCCTAAATATATCCAGTCGTAGAAATAAAAAGATCAGGCCCTCTGGATACATTTGGCGATCAACTCTGGCATCTCCATAAATTTTTCTCATAACTCTATAGTCAGACTGAAATCTTTTCGCGTTCTCGAGCTGCCTTGTTCCTTTAATTATACCTGTTTATTTCCCTCTAGCATACCGTACTTCTCCAAGGCTCCCTCTCCCCCTTTCTCTCGTTAGGCTAAGGGGGAAAGGGTTTTATCAAGAACATGCCGAACAATGGGAGCGAGGTCCCGAATGGCCAATGGCTTCATAAGATAGGCTTGGATACCCAACGCCTTCGCTTTTTCAGCCGTCATGATGTGGCTAAATCCTGTGCAAAGAATAATGGGAAGCTCTGGACGAATACGCAAAAGTTCTCGCGATAAGGCTTCGCCCGTCAATCCTGGCATCGTTTGGTCCGTAATCACCAAATCAAAACGTTGTGGATGATTTCGAAACGCATTCAAGGCTTCCTGAGAACTCGTATGGACCTCAACGATATACCCCAATTGGGACAACAATTCCTTCCCAAGGCGCACGATGGTCTCTTCATCATCGACAAACAAGATAGTTTCTTTTCCTAATGGGATAGAGCCTAAATCCCCAGATCCATCCCAAACAGGCGTTGGAATGGTTGGGAAATACACCTCCACCTTGGTTCCCTTCCCTCCCAGACTATCAACCATCAAGGCTCCACCATGGTTGGTGACAATGCCATGAACCACAGCTAATCCCATCCCTGATCCTTCACCAATCGGTTTGGTGGTAAAGAATGGATCGAACATTCGTTCAAGCACCTCAGATGACATCCCCACTCCGTTATCTTGAATCGTCAGACGAACATGAGGTCCAACCCGTAATCCAGATACCAATTGAACATTGGCTTCTGTCACCTCCCAATCTTCCAACGTGATCTCCAACAGGTCCCCAGATTCCCGCATGGCATATTCCGCATTTGTGCACAGATTGATCATCACTTGGTGAAGTTGGGTAGAATCAGCCATGATCGAAGATTCCGTCAGGAGCGTATGCCGCATTTCAATCGTCGAAGGAATCGTGGCACGTAAGAGCTTCAGAGCTTCTTGAATAACCGTATGAAGGGGGATTGGTTTTTTCCCTTGTCCAGACTGCCGACTAAAGGCCAAAATTTGTAGGACTAAATGCTTCGCCCGATGGCCAGCAGTCAGGACCTCCTGAAGATTACGTTGCGTCCGGCTGTCCTTAGGAACAGACGCTAAACCTAACTCGGTATACCCTAAAATGGCCGTTAAAATATTATTAAAGTCATGGGCAATCCCTCCTGCCAGAGTTCCAATTGCTTCCATTCGACTAGCTTGCCGAAATTGACGCTCTGTCTTGACGAGGGTTTCTTGCACTCGTTGCTCTTCGGTCATATCCTCGGCCACACCAGCTACACGAATGACCTCACCCGATGAATTTTTTATGGGAAATGTTTGAATTCGGAGGAACCGTACCGTCTGATCAGGTCGGACAATACGGAATTCAGCTTGAAACCCAGCCCTATCTCCCTCTGCCACGCGCGTCAGGACATATTCCTGATCTTGAGGATGGACCGCATCCCACATATCCTGAGGGTGATCAACTAAATTGGCACAATTTCTTCCCCACACGTCCTCATAACGTGGACTCATATAGAGAATTCTTGAATGATCAGGTAAGGCGATCCAAAAGACTTCTTGAATATGTTCAACTAATTGTTGAAAACGGGCCTGTTGCTCTTCAAGCGCTGTCGTACGGGTCGCCATGCTGGCTTTCATGACATCCATGGAGTGGGTGACACCTGCCCGAAATGCACGATGGATGTGGTTCAAAACCACTGAAGAGGATGCAGCCTTCTCCAAATAAACTATTGATAGTCCTTGAGTAACATCCGCGTCCAAAGGCCAAGCCTGATAGACCGCATTCATCACCACCTGAGTCTGAGCATTCATACGCCTTAAATATCGGAGTAATTCTCCGACACCCTCCTTAGGGGGCTGCACATCTAGCAGAGCAACCACAAACGGTTCCCGTTGAGCAGAAAGTACCGCATCGGCTACATTTGAACATCCCACCACCTCATGCCCTGCATCATGTAATGCAGCTTTTAACCGTTCAAAGCTTTCTGAATTATCATGTAGAACAAGGATTCGAGCCGAGGTTGTCTGTGTCATTTTTTTCCCCACAAATTAGGGATGGATGATAAACCGGTTGCGACCTATTCCCATGTTGATAGGACCAATCCCTATGATTTTCCTTTCGGAAAATCGGTTTCAGCCTGCCACAAACTAAAATTTAACTCAAGAGCCAGCTATCTTCAGATACTCACAAGAAAACTAGGCCCAAAAGGATTCAAAAAATGAAAAAAAGGAAGGTTTAATGGCTAGGTTGGAAAGGGGAGAAGTAATGGCTGGGGGACCAGGAATCGAACCTGGGTTCTTAGAATCAAAATCTAATGTCTTGCCCCTAGACGATCCCCCAACCGAGGTCTGCACTCTAAAACGGAGGCCCTTAGGCCGTCAAGATCATGAGTGATTAAAACACCTGCCCGTAGACAATCCAATGTCGATCGTCCGGAACATCCACAAATAAGCGACTCAAATTTAGTTCTGCCAAATGCGCCGCCACTTCATCTTCAGTATATGCCGCTAATAATGACTGATAAAAATCTTTCCGCAATTGTTCTGGTTCATTAGGAGCTTGCACGTCCACAATGGCCTGGGCGGCTTCGGGACTTTCGGGTCGAAGCAAATCCATGACCAGTACTGGGGAACCAGGCTTCAGTAAATTTTTAAGGCAATACCAAAATCGTAAGGGGTTGGGCACATGATGCACCAAACTATTTGAAATGATCGCATCAGCTGGAGACGAAAGAGTCACATCTTGAAATCGTTCACAGATGAGTTGGATGCGATCCTGAAATCCCGCGTTTCGCACCGCCTCTTCTGCATAGGTAATCATCGGCTGAGAGGCATCAATTCCCGTCACCCTGCACATGGCATGACCCTGGACGACACGAAGAGGAATATCCCCAGGCCCACATCCTAGGTCTACAATATGGGGGTTTTCTAAATCAGGGTAAAGAGTAAAGAACTGGTCGACGAACCCTTGGTTTTCTCTTTCAAAATCGGCATGGGCGTAAGCTAATACTTGGGCGGGATCATCCATCACCTCAGGTTCGAGAACACGTTCCATCATGGCACAATTCTCACCGACGACATTTCTACTTGAATTTGATCACCTTGTCGCACGGGTCCTTCGGACAGCACCCGAGCATACAGTCGGCTCCACCCTGGATGACGATCCTGGTCTACCCGGTTAAAGTCTCCCTTGTAAAACCACTGTTTTATTCGCCGGCAGGGCTCACAGAAACTCGTAAATTCCATACAGACCGCTTCTCCAATTTTTAACTGATCTCCAGGTTGAAGATGCTTCCAATTTAATCCAGCTAGAGTAAAATTTTCTCCCAAGGCTCCAGGTTGAATGGTATGTCCTTCTTGTTGTAATGCCTTAATCAGCTCATGGGAGTAGACACAAATTGCACGATCAAGTCCTCCATGCAGAACCTTATTCCGATGTCCATCTTGACTAAGGCCATTTACCGACACCCAAGTTTCTGCCACGGAGTGTTTGGGGACTCCACCCCGGGAAGTATTTATTTGGTAAAGATAGGGAGTTACGTCCATGAAAAAAAATGAATAAATCGATCGTCGTGGGAAGAGTAGCTATCTGTAGAACGGTGGGTCAACTTACCATCTTTAGGACATTGGTAAATTTCTCCTTATTTTGGGACGACCCTATGAAGAAAAGTATCTAGCTCTAGAAAATAACTTTCTCCGCCCACATACGGAACATCATTATGTTCTGCTCCTTTCACGACATACCACTGTTTTGGCTCCAGTGCCGCATCAAATACCTGCTTCCCCATGGCCATCGGCACAATCGAATCCTGTTCTCCATGGATTACTAACAACGGAACTCTCAAAAGACGCACTTTTTTGTCAAGATTGAAGTCCACATCCAAAATCCATTTAGCAGGTAACCCATAATAATGATGATCAGCCATAGCCTGAATAGATGGAAAGGCCCCTTCAACAATTAACCCAGCCGTGGAACGCTTCACTGCCACTTCTACCGCTACGCTTGAACCTAACGACCGCCCAAAAATGATTAGGCGCTCAAAAGAAATTCGGCGTTGCTGAATAAGATAGTCATAGCTGGCGAGGGCATCTTGATACAGCCCAGCCTCAGAGGGCACTCCTGTGCTTCGTCCATATCCTCTGTAATCAAAGATAAAAATAGAAATACCACGTTGGTGCAACCGTCGAATGTTTTCTAACCGATGACTCACATTGCCTGCATTGCCATGACACCAAAGGAGAACTGGGCTGCTCGGCCCGGAGTCGATATACCATCCAAATATGGTTGTCGTATCATCTACCGGTAGCCATATTTCTTCTAAAGGCAAGCCACTGATTTGAGTCCAATTTTGATCATCCCAAGCCGAGGGTTGAAACACAAACACACTTTCAAGCATACGTCATATATTTCCCGAGTCGTCAATCAACAATTTTGACCAACATGTTGTACGATATGAAAGATCAGGTACAATTTGTCCTTTCTGTTTCACCACGGCACCAGCATAAATAGGACCATAAATTAATGGCAACTTATGTCATCGGGGATATTCAAGGATGCATGCAATCTTTGCAACGTTTATTGGATCATATTAAATTTGACCAGACCCAAGACCGTCTGTGGTTTGTGGGAGATTTAGTAAACCGTGGGCCACAATCCCTAGAAGTCTTGCGATTCGTGAAACAACTTGGCTCCTCAGCTGTAGCTGTACTAGGAAACCATGATATTCATCTTCTGGCCCTATGGTGCCAAATTACTCAACCGGGTAGGAAAGACACCCTTCAGCCGATCCTCTGTGCACCCGATGCTGATGATTTGCTGAACTGGTTGAGATTTCGTCCGCTTTTACACGTTGAAGATGACTTTATAATGATTCATGCTGGAGTATTACCATCCTGGTCAAAATCCCAGGCAATGGAATTAGCCCACGAAGTTGAAGAGGCCTTACAAAGTGAAAGATTCCGAGAAGTATTGCCCGCAATCTATTTCCGCAAAACTCAACAACCTTTAAACCCTCTTGGATCGGAAGAACGGCTGGGGTTAACCACTAACGTCCTTACGCGCCTACGTGTGTGTACTCTGGAGGGACATCCAGACTTCTCCTTTAAGGGACCACCCGGAGAAGCTCCACCAGGGTATTTCCCTTGGTTCGAAATTCCCAACCGCGCCACCAAACATAATACCATCGTTTTTGGCCATTGGTCGGCACTAGGCATTGTCCAAAAAAACCATATCTTCGCATTAGATGGCGGGTGCATTTGGGGGCGCGAATTGGTCACCATGCGACTCCAGGATCGCCGACTCTTTCGAGTCCCTTGCGCAAAGCTCTAATATTGTTTTGGCACTCATTGACCCCCAACGATCATCTTCGCATCCCATCGTACCATTCCCTTCAATGTTCCCCACAGTTTTAAAGGTCTTCTAAACCAATCCCAACATTCATGAGCTCGTCTTCTCCTTGTATCTGATCAGATACAAGAATGTATCTGATTAGATAACAATCGCATTTTCTCCTCATGCAGAATTAATTTAAGAAATTTGGCTTAAATAGAATAAAAATCCCGTTTTTCTTGTGTATATGTGGCATTTTTCGGCGAAAAACTACAAGGCACTAGTTTTGCTTTAATTTTGTTTAAAACGGAACAAACAGGATGTTCGCGAACAATGCAGGGATGCATGGAATAATTTAACCAAGGTGGGTCTTATTTGGGAGTGAAAGCCAAGGAACAAAAATGAAGTAGGCCTAACAAAGGAGTTTTAATGCCATGAAACCTGAACGTTCACCACAAAGAAATGCCAAAAACGGAAAAAGAAAAAGACGTCATACGCGGGTCCAACTAGACTCTCTACGTCCAATTCTCATCGATTGCCACGATTCTCAGTGCCCTAAATGTAACGGACATGTTCGAACCGAGCCAGGAGAATCAATAAGCCAAATTATTAAACGGTGCCTCAATTGTGGATGGCAACCGAATTACCAAACCCCAATAATACAT
Source organism: Nitrospirales bacterium (assembly GCA_029261295.1). GTDB lineage: Bacteria > Nitrospirota > Nitrospiria > Nitrospirales > UBA8639 > Nitrospira_E. Next base: position 12,397 of record JAJDBP010000026.1, read on the forward strand.
GAAACAGAGGAATCACGAATGCTGCGCTTTCTTACCACACAATTCGTATCAGACCTTAATCGGGACCGAATACCTGTAAATTTTTAGACGATTACCATGTATTTATTTGCGTAAGCTGCACTGTTCGCCCTTGCAATTTTCATAAGATACTGAGCATTGCCCAGCTCCTGAAAATCGTTCAACTCCCCAATATTTCCAAAACTCCCCATGCCTTCTTCCAGATTTGACCGCAACGTCTACCACCCAGAATCCTAATCAGTACTAGACCGTTCTCCTTTTTTTGTATGGCTCACCCTGTTATATCAGCCAGGTGTGGAGCAGAGAATCACTATCTTTCTCCTTAGACCCTTTTTACAATAGCAAGAGAGGATTATTGCCGGGAGATGATTGAAGCATGCTTTCGACATGAAAAGGCTTGAGTGTATCAAGCTTTAGAAATAGGCAGCAGGGATGTGTATAGATAGTAGGGCATGGCCATGAGAACAATTTTATATCTACGAAGCTTCAATAACAGATGAGTTCCGTCCTTTCCCAACTTCAGAAGTTCTTCAAACGGGCTAAGCCTGTCTGCCTGATCTTGTATGCGGGAAGCATATTTTTTGGTCACGGCATTTCGGATGCCCAAGAAATTGCCATTCTCAAATCTGCAGAAATTGTAGCCTATTCTGAGGCTATTGAAGCATTTAAAAATGCTCTTCCAGCCTCCTTCCAAGTAACCTTGGAATATGGACTCAAGGGAGATTTAGCAAAAGGCCGGGGGCTAGCAAGAAGGATTCGCGCCTCGGATACCAAAGTTGTGCTGGCGGTTGGCTTAAAAGCTGCTCTGGCCGCAAAGTTAGAAATTTTTGATATCCCCATTATTACCTGTTTGGTCCTAGACCCAAAGAAATATGGCCTTCCTAGTAAGAACATGGTTGGCCTCTCCCTAAAAATCCCCTTTGAAAGGCACCTCCAACCCCTCAAAGCCCTGGCACCGAAAATTTCACGAATTGGTGTCCTATTTGATTCTCGAAAAACTCAGGGGTTACTCGATCAGTTACAACAGGAGGCACAAAATCAAGAGGTGACCATCATTGCCAAAAAAGTACATGAGGAACATGAAGTGTCTCAGGCTCTTAAAACAATCGAGGAAAAGATCGATGCCTTATGGCTTTTGCCAGATAGTACGGTTCTTACTGAAGACACTTTGGATTTTATTATCAGCGCCACATTGGAAAAGAATATTCCTTTGGTCGCCTTTTCGGCTGGACTCGTGAAAAGTGGCGCGGTCATTGGGGTATACATCAACTACAAAGATATCGGCCGCCAGGCGGCTAGACTCTCTCAACAACTGGTAAACAAAAACCCCTCGAGGGTTTTGGGCACCATCCTCCCACCTGACCAAGTCCGTCAATCTATCAATCGAGCATCGGGAACCTATTTAGGATTCCCCCTCCCTTCAAATGTGTTGGAACAATTCGATGAACAATACTGACAAACAGATAGAGCCCCTCTCCCACGCTCCCTCTCCTATGAATCCTCAAGCGACTCGATCGCCCTATTGGAGTTTACGGGCAAAATTCTCGGTATTTATTAGCCTACTGATTATGCTGGTCTGTTCAGGCCTCAGCGTCCTCCTTATCCAACAGGAATTGACGATGATGGAGAAAGCGCTGATCAACACTGGGACCATGCTGGTTAAAACCATTAATAAAGTCAGTACGAACCGAGTGATTATCCAAGACAAAGAGTATTTAGAAACGATGTTAGACGGAGCCCTTTCTGCGCCAGAAGTCATCTATGCCATCGCTCGAGACCAAGACGGAAAAGTATTAGTTGGGAAATCCAAAGGGATATTACCAAAGAGCTCTCATGGCATCCGTAACGAAACAATACCGCTCTTCCCAAACGACACCCTTACGGATTCTTTCTTTTCCCAACCATTTCTTAAGACATCCGCCCAACCTAAAATTTCTGTTTGGAATTTGGCATCTTCCCAATCTGAAAAGAGCAAGCTAACACTCAGTCAGTTGTCACCTGTTGAAAGAAAAGATATTACAAAGGAAACACTGTATGACTTTTCTTTACCCGTGTTTCGACAGACACCGAGATCCCCAGCCTTAGAGCTACTCTCTTCAGAAAGTTTGGAGCCGTCTTCCAATCCAGTAACAACCCAACCAAAAATCATGGGGCTGATTCAAGTCGGGCTGACTACGACTTATATGCAAAAAGACCTCAACCGCACAGTCTTAAAATCTATGTTATTCACACTGGCAATTATTCTGATAGGCATTGTCCTCACCCTGATGCTGGCCAACCATATCGTGACACCCTTACAACGATTGGCCAGAGCGGCAAAACGATTTAGCGATGGAGAACCGTATTCAGAAGTCTCATCAGACGCCAAGGATGAAGTAGGGCAACTGACACAAAGCATCAATACCATGGCCATGACTCTCCAACAGCGAGAAGAGTCGATCACCACCTTTGTCGACACCATTACAAGACAATTAAATCACCTGAGCACATTGCATCAAACCGGGACAATTATTACATCAACCTTAGATGTACATAAACTTTTTGCCACTGTCCTCAAACTTCTCCAAGAGAATTTGGGGTTTCAACGCATGGTACTCGTACTCAAAGATTCAGCAAACAACAAAGGGATCCTCTCAGAAGTCTCGGGTTTTTCAATTGAAAGAGAAACTCAGATAAAAGGGTTTGAGTTCATCATCGAACCAGACTCCATTGACGAAATCCTTTTGATTCAGGGACAGCCAATCCTTGTCCATGACCTAGACGACATCCGTGACAAAATGAAGGAGGATATTCTGGCATTGGGTAGACAAATCGGCATACTATCGTTTGTCTCAGCCCCCCTCATTAGTCACGGGAAAGTTTTAGGATATGTTGGAGCCGAGAAAGGACAGACTCGATGTACCGAGGAAGATTTAAATTTATTGATGACCATTGCCAGTCACGTGGCAGTCGCCATCGACAATGCCCGAACGTATCAGGACTTGGAAAAACTTGCTGCTGATCTGGAACAACGAGTCTTTGAACGAACGCGAGATCTGCAGGCAGCTAATGATCGACTTCAAGAATTAGATAGTCTGAAATCCGCGTTTGTCTCGATAGTTTCTCATGAATTACGCACCCCCATGACATCCATCAAAGGCCTTATTGAAAACATGATCGATGGTTTAACCGGGACCCTCAACGAAAGACAATCTTTTTATTTGAGTCGAGTCAATCACAACATCGAACGGCTCACACGCATGATTAATGACCTTTTGGATCTTTCTCGAATTGAAGCCGGTCACATGGAGTTAGAGGCAACCGCCATTCATCCCGACAACATCGCCAGAGAAGTTGTTGAATTGTTACAACCAATTGCGAAGGAGCAATCTCTTACCCTCATCACCAACATCATCAATCCCATTCCTCAAATTCATGGCGATCGAGACAAACTGATTCAAATTTTCACTAATTTAACTAATAACGCCCTCAAGTTTACTCCCCCTACCGGCACAGTTATCGTTGAAATGTCTTATAAGGGGGATGAGAAAATCCATGTGAGCGTCAGTGATACTGGCTGCGGAATAGACCCAAACGAACATCAAACGATCTTTGAGCGTTTTTATCGAAGTCATGCCGACGACCTAAAAAACCGGGGGGCTGGTCTAGGATTAGCCATCACAAAAAGTTTGGTTGAATTACATGGAGGAACCATAGGAGTAGAAAGTGTCGTAAACCAAGGGAGTCAGTTTTGGTTCACCCTTCCAATTTATCCTTCAAACATCGAAGAAGGGTAATGCCCTGAGCTAGAGCTGCTTCAATCACAACGTATTCAGCGATGGTCATGAGTCTGCCATTTGTTTCTCAGGTATTTAAATTGTAAACCTGAGAAATTTCCTAGGGGACCTCATATCCCCCGACATGACTCTCAGCTTACTCGTAATTATCTCAAAGAATTTTGTCTTCCAAAAAAACTGAGGCCCCGGAATAAATTCCGCGCCCCCTAATCTCACAAGCGTATCTTTTTAGATAATTTATGTATCTAAAAAGATACGCTTGTGAATACCCAATCTTCCTTCAATATCTGGCAAAACAACAAATTAAACAAGTCTAGAATTTGCATATCACTGTAAATGAAAAAGATGATGTTCCACAAATTCTGCCAATTTCTCAACCAGAATTTCTTATTCTTCAGAAAAGAGGTCTCATAAGAACGATGTATAGCCAAGGATGCCACGAAATACATGGGTTCTAATCCTCGAGTGTTGCTAGTAGATGACGACCCAGACATCAGCCTGGCCTTATCCGATTATTTAGGGGAAGAAGGGTTTGATGTGGAAGTGGTGGAAACTGGAAATTCCGCGCTTCGAAAAAGCAGTACACAGACTTATGACGTGGTTCTTCTAGATGTGGGCCTGCCAGATCGTGACGGAATTGAAGTACTAGTGGAACTGTCCGAACGAAAACCCCAACTTCCAATTGTCTTACTTACGGCATTCACCTCCCTCCGAAAAACCACCTCTCCCCATAAACTCAATAGGGCCTTCGCCTATTTAACCAAGCCCTACACCCGAGAAGAAGTCAAAGAGGTCTTGCATCGATCGATCATTCATCACAGAGAGCGGAGCAATGAAGCGACAAGGGAATTTGTAGATCCTGATTCTGTTTCTAAATCGGACGCACCGTTCCATTTCCCGGCGATTCTTCAACCCATTTTCTTCATGAATGAAGAAGTCCCTAATCAAGATATTTCAGCCAAATCAGTAGACTATCAACTGTTAGTCGAAAATCTGCAACGTAGGCAATTAGTATTTGATACCATGCCCGAAGCCATCCTGATCGCTGATGCCAACAGACACATTCGCTTTGCCAATCAAGCGGCAGCACAAATACTAGGATACTCGGAAAAAGATCTAGAAAATCTGCGTATTCAGGATATTGCACCTAATCATGACAAACAACGCTACCACGAACATCTTCAAGAATTACGGGAAGGAAAAACTCTGTCCTATTATACTACCCACCTGACGAAAGATGGGAAAAACGTTCCTATTACTATCTCGGTTTACCTTTTCAATTTGCAGGGAAAAGAATTTACTTTTGCCATTACCAAATCCTCACTACGAAGAAGTTAAGCCTCCCGACACTCAAAGAGACTTCAGCCAATTCATCCACTACGAAATACGGAATATGATTGAAGGGCGGGAAGAAAAGATCTAGAATAACCTTGGAAAAATTCGAATATTGGAAAAGGTAAAACCTCAAGATAGAGAAAGGGTAGAGCAAGGTGAATTTTTGTCATCCTTATAAGAACAATAACCCATTCTTAAAACCCCATCGTCACCCCTCGCTAGCACAGCACCGACAAAATCTTAGGTAATTTACTAGTCGCCACCACAACTCGAAGTAGTCTAAGATGTGGCTAGGCCTTGTTTTTCCTCTAGCATCAACTAGGGAAGAACTGAACAAACGAGGAAGGCTACGATCGCTTTCAATGCAAGGCATTTATCAAGAACATGTGATCAGAATGAAAATTCCTCGTATGCCTTTTATATTCCTTGGTCTCATTCTCATCACTTTAAATTATTTTGCCAATAGCACTCTTCTCTATGCAGGCTCAGAGCCAGAAAACCCCAATACCGTAACCGCTATAGACCTCCTTCTTATTCAAGAAGATTTGGATTTTCTCAAAGAGGAAACTGTCAGCATCGCAGCTGCTCATGAACAGCCTATCTCCGAAGCTCCATCAAATGTGTATGTCATAACAGCCGAGGACATTCAACATTCCGGAGCGACGGACATTCCGACCATTCTTCGCCGCATTCCTGGCATGGAAGTCATTCAAATGACAGCCACCCATTTTGATGTCAGTGTTCGGGGAGATAATCAACCGCGCGCTAATAAACTATTGGTCCTCATCGACGGCCGATCTATTTATCGCGATGCACAGGGAGAAGTCCTCTGGAAACTTCTTCCCATTTCTCTATTGGAAATACAACGGATTGAAGTCCTCAAGGGACCCGCCTCTGTTTTGTATGGATTCAACGCCTTCGATGGGGTCATTAATATCATTACTAAAAATCCAGAAGAAATAAAAGGGCTCACCGTTCAATTTGGCGGGGGAGAACTTGGAACAATCACAAGTTCTGCAGTTGTCGGTGGGACTCTTCAAAACAAAATTGGTTATCGCTTGTCTCTCGGTCGCGATCAAACTAACCAATGGGAGAATCGAGATGCCCTATCCTTTCGAAACCACCGATTCAACGGTCTTCTAAATTATAAATTGGACCACGGGAAAGTGCAGGTTTCTGGCGGGTTAGCTAATTCCAACCACTATCAAGGTCCTACAACCCAAATCATCGGTGTCACCCAGAAACCCGTACACTCCTATGCGGATATCCAGTTTAATCTACAAGAGTTCTTATTACAGGCATATTGGAATGGGTGGAAACAACCGTTTTCCTTAGCCACTAATCCTAATGTTAGGCCCTTTCTACAGACCCTAAATCGTAATGGAGGGGAGAACTTCGATATTACCTCAAACAGTTTCACCATCCAGGGACAGCACGGATTGTCCATAAATTCTTTCAATAAGCTTATTTATGGAATCGAGTTTCGGCACAACCATTCGAAAGCCAATTTTTTACAAAAATCAGTAAAAGAAAACCGCTTGGGCATCTACCTACAAGATGAATGGAAGGTATTCTCTTCTCTCACCACCGTAGCTGGACTCCGAATGGACATGGACACTTTTATTAACCCGACCTATAGCCCGCGTGTATCTATGATCTACCAACCCCATACCAATCATTCGATCAGAACAAGCGGGGCTCTAGCTTACCGGTCCCCTACAACTTTTGAAACACAAGCCTTATCACAGGGTATCTTTACTGTTCCACTTTCCTTTCCACCTGGTCCAATTACAATACCTCAAACTTTCAATGGAAATGAAAATCTGGACCCCGAGCAGATTATCTCCTTCGACTTAGGCTATCAAGGCTGGCTTTATTCTCATCGTTTACGAATTCGAATGGATGTGTTTTATAACCATTTATCTGACATTATTGGACAAATCGTCCCCCAAGGAACTAATACAAGAGTCTTCGTCAATGAGGGGGAAGCCGACATTTACGGTGGGGAAGCTGGCCTTGAAATCTTAATGACCCCTTGGCTTTCGGGTTTTGCCAATTATTCTTACCAGGAGATCCATCAAACCATTAAACGAAGCGACCTTCCACGCGCCGGACCTCGATTTAAGATCAATGGGGGACTCAGAGCAGATTGGGAAAGTGGCCTGAACGGAGAAGCAACATTACATTACGTAGGCTCCACAAACTATCCAATTGATAGCCTGTTTTCAAGAGTGGCCGGACCTCCGTTTAATAGTGCCGCTCCACCAAACAACCGAATAGGCAGTTACTTCCTTTTAAATCTAAGAGGGGCTTATAAATTTTGGAAGGTGGAGGGTAACCCAATGGCGGAAATTGGAGTTTCCGTTTTCAATGCTCTCAACGACAAGCACAGAGAACATCCACTTGGAGAAATGATAAAAAGTCGAATCTTGGGTTGGCTCACCGTTAAGGCTTTTTAACTCAGAAGCAAATTAAGAAATCTACGAGTTTTGAATTAACCACAAACTCTTCAAGAATATCGTTCCTTATCTCTATTATATTGGTAGAAAATTTTCCTTAACGCCTTCCCTTTTTTGTTTCCCACACAACCTACCATTCAGTTCAATTACAATCGAATAGACATCTCTACAGCCTGAACCAAAATGGGCCTAGCTATCCATGCGATATTTCAACGTTTTATGATAACCCTTGCTTTATTTCACCACTTTTGCGTTAATCGACCAAAGCTTGATCAATCGCTGCCAAACCTTGGTTATCTGATCCATCATATGCCATGATCTCAAGACTTTGCATGCTTTCTCGCCGTCGTCTTTTACAACTCGGATTGTATTCAAGTCTCACGTTGCTGACCACTCCACTACAGGCCTTGGCCCACCCCGCTCGGCCCAAGGAAAATTCTGGGCCACGCCAAAAAATCATTGTGATTGGAGCCGGGTTAGCCGGGCTCTGCGCTGCATATGAATTGGTACAGGCCGGACAGGACGTCACGGTATTAGAGGCCCGCACACGCCCAGGTGGAAGAGTGTTCACCCTCCGACAAGGGTTTGCAGATGGGCTATATGCAGAAGGCGGGGCGCAATATTACTATCCTGTCGATCCTGACCGCGCCCTTCCCTACATTCACCAATTTGGGCTAGAAATCGTTCCACAAATTCCGAAGGGCCGCAAGGTATCCTATTCTTTCAATGGGAAGATTCTCCAAAAGACTTGGCACGACAAGGTAGATTGGCCCCTGGCCTTCACGCCACACGAAAAAGAACTTGGGCTATCTGGAATGCGAAAATACTATGTCGGGGAAGCCTTTAAAGACATATTATCCACTCCAACACCTGAGCTCTCTCAACACTTGGTGGAAAAGTATGGGCAATCATCATTTGAAACCTGGCTACGTAAGAAGGGGGCCTCCCCCGATGCGATAACTTTCCTTCGTTTACATGATTGGGATTTTCTTGGAGAAAATGCTCATGACGTATCTACGCTGGAACTTATCAGAGACCGGCTCCTATTCAGCAGCTTTACCAAACCCTTCTACAGCATCAAAGGGGGCAATGATAGCCTCCCCCTGGCTTTTGCCAAAGCCCTCACGCAGCACCTGCATTATGGGGCAGTGGTGAAACAGATCTATCAAGATGCGAAACAGACCAGAATAGACTATGTTCAAAATGGAACCAAGCGGACGATAACAGGTGATAGAGTGATTTGCGCCATACCCTTTTCCACACTGCGGCATGTGCGAATCAACCCGCCTTTGCCCAGTAATACTCAGCAGGTGATTAATGAACTTCCTTATGGATCGTTCACCAGAGTATATGTACAAACACGCGAAAAGTTTTGGGTAAAACAAGGGCTATCAGGACTGACAATCACCGATGGTCCAATGTCCTACGCCTGGGAAAGCACCTGGGATCAACCCGGTCCACGGGGAATATTCCAAGGTTGGTATGCTGGAGACGCCTCACGCACCATGACTGGCTTGTCTCCATCAGAACGTCTTCATGCCACAGTAGAGGCTATGCAGGCCATCTATCCTGAAATAGACACTTATGCTGAAGGCGGCACCTCTCTAGCTTGGGACCAGGAAGAATGGTCGTTGGGCGGGGTGGCCTGGTTTCCTCCCGGAAATATGATGAAACAAATCCCAGAAGTCATTCGTCCACAAGGCCGAATCCATTTTGCCGGAGCCCACACTGCTCCATTTATGCTCCATGCCACCATGCAAGGGGCTTTAGAATCAGGGCAACGAGTCGTGCAAGAAATTCTGCCTGCATAAAGAAGTCTCATTTTCCTAATTTAGAATGGGAATAGCGAAATTTTAACGATCGGCTAGGACATTGGGCATAGGGAAGGGAGAGGGCTATTTACTCTAAAGGAGAATCGTTATGTTAAAAATGATGACTGACATTCAATTTGAGAGCATGACTGAAGTGAATTCTGTACAAGAAACGTTTCCAGATCACACGGAGCGTCCCATAAATCATCCAAGTGTTTGCTGTACATGTAGTGTCGCTAGTGGGCAAGAAGTCAGCCCAACAACCTTCAAAGGTTTAGACTCGTAATTTTATTCAAGCCCTCTCCTCCCTATTTTGTTTTAGGACCTATTACAAGATGCTCAGTCAGCAGGATGTACTGAAAGGACATGATCCGATCATACGGAATGTCACCAGAACTACCCGATTTTTTGTTATGACATTGCAAAAAACTCAGAGGAGACAAGTTCTGTCGTTCTTGAATGACTTGATCGAATAATTTTTTTTGAATGTCCTCCAAGGCGTTTTAAATTCGGATTTCATGCTTATTGCCCCTGAATACAAAAACCGTTTTCCAATACAGTTTCAACCAAGACCTCACTCATAAGTTCAGAGGCTACTATGACACAACACTCGACTAATAAAAAATATCGATTACTTCCACTACATGTCATTGAGCTTGACCAGGGAGTTGCCCTTAAACGCGGCTGTACTGAATTGAAAATTTTGGGCAAAGGATTAGGGCAAGTCCTAACATTTCTCACCTCTGCTACGGCTCAGGAAGGGGCAACATGGAATGCCCTGCTCATGCCGTTTTCCGCCACAAGCCGTATGTCCGTAGAGCAATTGTTGCAACGGCTCCTGGATCATCGACTCCTACTTCCACTGGATGCCGTCGGTGTGCCTTTAGGTACTGAAGAAACCGTCTCAGATGTGTTTTATTGGCATTTCGAAACAACCGCCTCACAAGTTTCCTCCAGGCTCAATGAAAGCACTCTTGTTCTAGTTGGTGTGAACTTGATTTCACATGAATTGGTTCGGGTATTACAGGCCTCAGGGCTCACGAATATCCAGATCGTGGATCATCCCTTATTACGAAATTTGCAATTTTTCGACTCAGAAGGAAAGGTGGATTCGAACCAGTGGTCTTCATCGTTTCCCCAACCAGTGAATTCTTCCAACTGGCAATCAACTGTCGATCCTACGAGCTTGTCTTGTGTCATTGCGACCTCTGACTTTGGGGGACAAGATCTCTTTCGGGAATGGAATACGTGGTGTGTCCAACAGGCTTGTTGGTTTTTGCCGGTGACCTTGGTGAATTTGGTGGGCTCCATTGGTCCATTGGTCATTCCAAACGACACAGCGTGCTACGCCTGTTTTCTTGCTAGACAAGAAGCCCATCTCCAGGATCCTGATAGTCGAAGGCTGACTGAGAACGCCGGGAACGATGCCCAACGGGTTATAGGATTTCTTCGACCCATGACCAATGCGTTAGCCAATTTCGCAGCAATAGAAATTCTGAAACTTCTGAGTCAGGTGTTACCGAATCGGCATATCGGAAAGATTATTGAAGTCAATATGCTGGGGACGCAATTGACCTCCCGAAAGGTAATCAAGCTTCCTCATTGCCCCGTCTGTTCTTCTCGCACACTTCGGCCCTCCACTTCCTTGAATCAAGAATTTTTCCTCAATACCGTGGAAGGTACAGAAACGTAATGGGGACAGTGGCCTCCTTGGATCGATTATTTGATGTATATGACTCCCTTGTGGATGATCGCGTGGGAATTATTCAGTTTGTGAAAGAGTCCAAACCGCAGGCGGGAAGCCCCGAGTATTTTCATATATACGCGCAGCCCTGTGATATTCGTGGATTCAATCCTTTTTCTAATTCTCGGGCAGCGGGTGGGGCATCTGTTTCACGAAAACAGGCTTTAGCCAAAGCGATAGGGGAAGGCATCGAGCGATACTGCTCGGCTTTGGTAGACCTGAATCAGTATCCTCTTGTCTCCTATGAAAAGGCGAATTTTTCCTGTGTGCCACCCGACACGTTTACGCTGTTTTCGCCAGAACAATATTCTGCACCTGGGTTTCCCTATGTGCCTTTCACCCCTTCTACACCCGTTCGCTGGACTCCAGGCCTAGATACTCGCACGGGAACCGAGCGGAGCGTTCCAGTGTCAACGGTTTTTGTGCCGTACTATTTTGATCAAAACAAAGGTGAAGTACCAATTGTTCAACCGGTTTCCACCGGGTTGGCCTGCCACTGTTCGCTTGAGGAAGCAGCAGTTTCAGCCCTTTGTGAAGTACTAGAGCGCGATGCGTTTTTAATAACTTGGCAGGCTTCATTGGCTCCACCTCAAGTTCGAAAGGCCACGCTGAGTCCTGCCAATCAAGACCTCGTACGTCGGTTGGAATGCCAAGGTGACGAAATCACCATTTTTGATCTCACCATGGATCATGGGATACTGACGATCTTGTCCGTTTTGAGGAGCAGAAACCAGAAATCCCCGGCTCGCGTGTTTGCCGCTTCCACGAGTCTTTCTTCGGAGGATGCTGTGCGTAAAAGTCTAGAGGAAATTGCTCATACCCGCCGCCTAGCTGATTGGCTTAAACAAACGACCCCAGCCATACCTCTTGATCCAATCTTTTCACAAGTAAAAGACCAAGATATGCATGTGCTGTTACATTGTGATCATGCCAATCTTTCATTCTCTGATTTCCTTTTTGCCTCATCGATCCGGAAAGATTTTGGCGAACTTTCCAATTTAACCATCGGAACCCCCAAACAGGATTTCCATCGTCTGCTCCATGAACTCCATTCAATTGGCGCAGAGGTCATATTATGCGATCTCACAACGAACGATGTTCGACCATTAGGACTTTGGGTGATTCGTGCCATCATTCCTTCTTTTCATCCATTGCGGATGGGGCATCAACTTCGTTCATTGGGTGGAACACGTCTTTGGACCATTCCTCAACAATTGGGATATCCTGGCATTGCTCGCGAAACAGGGGATAATCCCATTCCTCACCCTTATCCCTAAGGCAAGTCTTTCCCATGGATTCGAATCAAGATATTTGGCATCAGGCCCTTTTGCCTTCTGGCCAAGAAGAGTGCCTCTGGCAAATTTATCACGAAAATTCCAAGATTGGGCGTCATCAACAATCGCCCTCCAATAAAGCCATCCACAAACGCATGAAGGAGTTACATGAATCCTTGCCCTACGAGGGCTATCCCGTCATTTCATTACCCGCTTCCCGTCTCACCACTCAGGACCCGGTTGAATTGACGATTGCCAGCAGAACATCCTGCCGAAACTTTTCCCCGGACAATATTTCTCTCGAACAACTGAATACGATTTTGCATTATGCCTATGGCGTCAATCGGCCCAATACTGATAATTCTGAGCCTCGGCCTTTTCGGATGGTTCCATCTGGCGGAGCCCTCTATCCCTTGGAAATTCTGTTCTTTGCATCGCACGTAGAGAATTTAGACAAAGGTCTTTACCACTATAACCCCACTCTGCAGCACCTACGTCAACTTCGGAAAGGTGACGACCTTTCCAAATTGTTATCGTGTATGATCTACCCGGATTTTATAAAGGAAGCTGGCGCCATCATTTTTCTGACGGCTCTATTCGAACGATCGACCTTTAAATATGATGAGCGAGGGTATCGCTTTGTTCTACTAGAAGCGGGGCATGTCTCACAGAATATTAATTTGATGAGCACAGGCCTAAGCGTAGGCTGCCTGAATATCGGGGGATTTTACGATCGCGAAGTTGATTCCTACTTAGGCTTGGACGGTATAGACCATTCTACTTTGTACATACAAGCCATTGGGCACAAAAGCGAGGAACCCGGTGATGGAGGAAATTCATAACCTCACACTATTTGATGAACTGAGAAGGCAATGTTAATTTCTTATTGTGAATCCTGTACTTGTTGAATATTTTTCTGTTTCAGAAGACGCGAGAGATAGGTTCGTTGGAGGTCGAGGAGATCTGCGGCCTTCGATTGATTCCAATTACTCCGCCGCATAGCCTTCTCTAAGATATGCGTACTAAACAACTCAATAGCGTCGTGGTAAGGAAGATTATCTTCCATTTCCATATCATCTTGACTCCCATTAATCCCAAGCAGCTCTGTCGTAATTTCTTCCTCAACACCTAACACCACAGCACGGGCAATCGCATTGTCGAGTTCTCGAATATTCCCAGGCCATAAATATGACCTCATCGCATTTTGGGTCGTTTTTGAAAATTTCCGTGTGGGCCGTTTCATTTCTCGAACATGTCGCTCTAGAAAGTGTTCAGCCAGTGGGAGGATATCTTCAGGGCGATCTCGTAAAGGTGGTAGGGATAAATTGACGACATTCAATCGGAAATAGAGATCTTCTCGAAACGTGCCAGCTTTGACGGCTTGTTTGAGATCTTTATTCGTCGCGGCAATAATCCGGATATTGACACGAACCAATCTGGTGCCACCCACACGAGGAAATTCGTGATCTTGTAACACACGTAATAATTTGGCCTGGAGCCCTATGGGCATATCACCGATTTCATCCAAGAACACCGTTCCACCATCTGCCACCTCTATTTTGCCTTTTTGTAATGCATCTGCTCCTGTGAATGCGCCTTTTTCATGTCCGAAAAGTTCATTTTCAAGAAGGGTTTCGGTCAAGGCGACACAATTAATGATGCTGAATGGCATGTCACCCCGATCACTCCAACGGTGGATCGACCTGGAAAAGAGCTCTTTTCCCGTCCCGCTCTCTCCCAAAAGCAACACCGTGGCATCAGCATCGGCTGCTCGTTTAGCTAATTGCACCATAGAACTCACTTGAGGGCTCTCTCCAATAATTTGGCTATAGCGACTTTCAACCTCCGTCCGTAATGATGCAACCTGTCTCCCTAATGCCTCTCGCGCCAAGACCTTTTTGAATACTAAGTTCAAATGGTCTAATTCAATCGGCTTCGTAAGAAAATCGTACGCTCCAGATTTCATGGCCTCCACGGCTTTGGAAATAGTCCCATGGGCGGTCATCACGACCACAGGCAATGGCAAGCTGTCTCCACCGCCGAATCCTTTGGTCTCCTTCCCGCCGTTTTTCTGGGCATACAGTTTTTTTAATTCCTGAAGCACATCCATCCCCGTCAACTCCGGCATTTCTAAATCCAGCAACATGAGATGAGGAAGCTGGTGCTCCAATTTCTCCAAGGCTTCCTTACCATTTGAAGCACACACGGTTTCATAGCCCAAGGCATGCAACCGATCGGTTAGCATAAGGACAATGTCTGGTTGGTCATCGACAATGAGAATTTTCTTTTTCATGGGCCTCTCCCTGACAAACCCCAAGGTTCTGTTCACGTCTGTATAGACGCCGACTCCTTAGGTAAAAGTCATCGCTTGAGTCCTTCCAGCACCGCTGCGGCCAACAAGGGAACCATCAACTCATGATGGCCGATCAGACTATAGCCTTTGCCACCTTTTTGAGTTGGGCGTTTGACGACATTGGTCAACGGCCGATAATGCGGAAGAAAATCCATGTTCACAGTGGTAATGCTCTTGAGCGCTCGCCCCAAATTTCGGCCTAACGTCACCGTTTTCAAAAAAACCTCGGGGAGGAACACGGCTGAACCCAAATTGATATAGACCCCACCTTCCATTTTCGAAACCACTGCCGTGAGTTTTCGGAAATCCAGCAGTGAACCCCCTCCTATAGCTTCTCCATTAGCACTTGGATGCATATGAATAATGTCGGTCCCAATAGCCACATGTACGGTAACCGGCAAACCCAATTCCACTCCAGCAGCAAAAAGACTAGACCGCCGATGGGGAAATTGTTTGGGATGTGAGGCAATATAACGACCGACAGCTTCTCCCAACCCTAAACCCTTTTGCCAACCGTTCACCATCGCTTCATTAAGGATACGTCCAGTGTCTTCAGCCATTCCAAACCGCCCAGAGTCAATCTCAGCTTCGACCTCTTCCGAAGTATGTCCTTGATAGGCTAATTCGAAATCATGAATCATCACCGCCCCATTCACCGCTAGAGCGGTAATGACTTCCTTTCGCATCAGATCAACCAGAATGGGATTCAACCCAACCTTTGTTGGATGGGCTCCCATTCCCAAAATCACTGGCTTCCCACGTTGGCGTGCCGTGACGATCGCCGAGACGACAGCCTTAAATGACTCACCCGCTAAAATATCTGGAAGGGTTTGAAGAAATTTCTGGAACGATCCTCCACGACGCCAAGGAGTGGCCCCATCCTTCATATTGACTTTGGAATGGCGCGTGCGGAGGGGATAGGTGCGCAGCCGCGCAAGATTCAGCTTAGGCCCGATAGGAGAGGAAGATAGGTTAGTTTTGGTCGCCAAAGAGTCGCTCTTCAATCAATTCGCATAACACATGTCCAAGCGTAATATGACATTCCTGGATACGGGCAGTGACCGAAGAAGGCACATTGAAACAATAATCCACCACATCAGCCAACTTGCCACCGCCAGCACCGGTCCATCCCACAGTCACCAACCCACGTTCATGCGCAGCTTCGACACCACGTATGACATTCAACGAATTCCCGCTAGTACTGATGGCAACTGCCACATCGCCTTTTCGACCATGGGCTTGAATTTGCCGTGAAAAAATATCCGAAAAATCGTAATCATTGGCAATGCAGGTTACTGCAGCCATGTCGGTAGCCAACGCCAGCGCGGGTAAAGGTTCTCGGTCGCGGTGGTATCTTCCCACAAATTCGGCAGCAAGATGAGAAGCATCGGTGGCACTACCCCCATTCCCAAAGAACAGGACCTTTTTACTGTCACGGAATGCACGAATCATCAATTGTCCAACGTCCACCACACGCTCAGCATGGGTACGGATGAACGCATTTTTAACTTCAGCGCTTGTTTCAAATGCTTGAATGATGTCTTCCATTTCCATAGCCCTCGGATTTTAGCAGGATAGCCCAAAGATTTCACATACCAAAGGATTGGAGGAATCCCAAACAACCCCTCAAAACCAGAATTCTTGCTGGGCTACCCTCCCAATGATATAGTTCCTCCATTGTGAGTGCCCACATGCCTACCAAAGCACTCCTTCTGGCGATCCAATCTGATCCCACTCCGGCTATCGCTATTTTAAAACAGCTCAACCCGGAAATGGTCTGCTTTTTCCTAGAAGAATCTTGCAAGCAGGTGGTGGAATCGGAAGTGCACCCCGCACTTTCTCAAATGCCACGATGTTGGGATTGGATTCTTACTTCTGATAGGGAAAGCCTCCCCACCTGTCATAAAGCATTAGCGCAAGGGTTGTCACCTCTGTTAATGCAATGGAAAGTGGCCCCAGGCGAACTGGCTATTGATTTAACCAGTGCTTCTCCTGCCATGGCGGCTGCCCTGACCTTGGTAGGATTTCCCTTTTCCTCTCAGATACTGTTTTTTTCCTCTGGCCGATCTCAAGAAGGTATAGCAAACCCTTCAACTCAATCCGGCACCTCAGAAAATCCGTGGGATGAAGAGGCCCCAAGAATTCGACAAGAAGCCTGTCATGCGTTCAATCAAGGATGGTATGACGCATCAACTCATACCTTTCGTACGTTAGAACACCGAGTCAGTGGAGGCTCAAAACCGATGTATCGTGCATTGGTTGATATTGCCCAGGGCTACGGCCATTGGGAACAATTCCAATATCGCTCGGCTTGGGAAAAACTCAAGAGCGGCATCAAGGCCTTGGAGCTGGCTTCTGTATGGGGTGGCCCACCAGGAATGGACCGGGTCATCAAAACGCTCAAAGACAATTTGCGATTTTTGGAATCTATTGTCCTAGATGCCAAGGAAATTAAACACTCGCTCGCCCTGGATCTTCTTGCCTGCGCGAAACGACGGGGAGATCGAGGACGAGATATAGAGATAGCGACCCGGGTTTTGTTTCGCGGATTAGAAGCCGCTGCGCAATATCAACTTTTTCATCAATATCAATTAAAAAGTTGGGATATCACCATCGACAAACTTCCGAACTATATGCAAGAAACTTGTCGGACCTGCTATCTGAACGAAATAGACGGGAAATATCGATTCCCCCTTTTAGCGCAATTCCAAGCACTAGCAGGATTAGGCGACCCTATGGGGCAGCGTTTTAAAACAGAATGGCCGAAAATGAAATCGTTATTTGATGCCGCCGACCATGCTGTCCTGGGCTATGGCTTTGAATCTCTGAAAGCCGAACGGTTTCACCAGCTTTTTGAGTTAACGATGAAACTGACCGGGATCGTTGCCTCAGATCTCCCAGTCTTTCCGGCCCTGAAGCTTTAATTTCATTCAGGAAACTCGATGGAAGTACGAATTTATTATGAAGACACGGATTGCGGAGGAGTGGTGTATTACGCCAACTACCTCAAATATTTTGAACGCGCCCGCACGCATTGTCTTGAGGAACACGGGCTATCTGTGAGTGAGTTGATTCAGGAGGGAACGGAATTTCGCGTGACCAAAGCCGAACTGGCCTATCGGTCTGCAGCCGTGCATGGGGAAACATTAGTCGTGGAAACCACCATCAAAGCCGATCGCCGTGTCTCTTTGACTTTCTCTCATGTCATTCGAGAACGAACCAGTCAACGCCTCGTCGTAGAAGGCTCAGCCACACTCGTGGCTGTCGACTCAACCGGAAAAATCAAACGCATTCCTCCACTCATTCTGCAAACATTGAATATTCCACCAGACTCCCAGGCTTCTCACAACTAAACTAGCTTCTTCTCCTGAGCTACCGTGCCACAGACTTCACACCGACAAGGAAATCTTCTTTCCATTCCTTCCTTGGCATTTGCCAAATCCTTAGAACTTCAACAAACCCTAGTTGTTGAACGCAGCGAAGAAAGGCAACTCGATACCCTCATCCTCACCGAACATGAACCGGTGCTGACCTTTGGCCGGACAACCAAACCCGAACATTGGGAACCACATTGGGGGGAACTTCAAGCCAAGGGAATATCCCTGCATCAGACGAATCGAGGCGGTTCAGTGACCTATCATGGCCCAGGCCAAATTATTGGATACCCAATTCTTCGATTGCGGAATTTTTTCCCTGGCCCAAAGATCTATGTGAAGAAGCTAGAAGAAGTATTAATCAGGACACTAGAAGAATGGAGAATTGTAGGATGTCGGCATGAATCATTTCGGGGCGTCTGGGTAAAGAGTAAAGAAGGACAGTTAGAAAAAATCGCATCGATTGGCGTGCGAATCTCAAAAGGCATCACCATGCATGGCTTCGCCCTGAATGTGAACGTCGACCTTCAGCCTTTTTCACTCTTATCCCCCTGCGGCATTGAACATTGTGTCATGACCTCAATGGAGAAAACGCAAAAAGAACCTGTTGACTCAAATAGCGTGCGAGATGCTATTGCCAAAAACTTTGCAATGGTGTTTGGCCTACAATGGACTCAGAATATGGCCTAAAGAATTATCGTGTTTTATATTCCCCAACCACCACTGAGGTGCAGATTCGCTCCAGTCACGTAGCGAGCGTCATCGGATAAGAAATACCGCACAGCTTGGACCGCATCTTGAACACCTCCAATGTAGCCAGCAGGAATTTTTTTGGCCATCCCGGCCAGTTCTTCGGGTGGAGCACTTCCCGAATCCACGAAACCCGGAGAAATCGCATTTACGGTAATCCCATGAGGTGCGAATAATTTGGCTAATGTTCTGGTGAGAATAAGGACTCCGGCCTTGGCAATGTAATGGGCTGTAACATGTGGTTGTGCTTCCATTTTATCTACATTGGCCATACCAAAAGAGATAATTCGTCCGTATTTTCTGGCTTGCATCCCTGGCGCCGCAGCCTTGGCCAGAAAAAAAACGGGATCGAGATTATTCGTGAACATTTCTGACCAGCCTTCTGGCGTTTCTTCCAGGAGCGGGACTCGATGATACGGGCCTGCGCCATTAATGAGGGCATCGATTCGTCCATAGGTTTCTTCAACCTTTTGAACAAGAGCGGCGCATTCCTGAGATTTTGACACATCGCATTGAATGGCCAACGCTTTTCCCCTTTGCCTCTCAATAGTTTGCGTGACCTCTTTTGCCTCTTGTTGGCTCGTGCGATAACAGATTGCGATAGTCCAGCCTTCCTTGGCTAAATCCAACGCGACTCCACGTCCAATCCCTCTGGCTCCTCCGGTAATTAATGCGACGCGTTCAGCCATTTCTTTTCTCCTCAATGATTTCTTGAATAGTGTAGAGAACAGATTCTTCCAGGTTTAGCGTGAGGAATATAGACGACATGGAACGACGAGCAAAACCCCATCCTTTGTAAGGAGGGGCGACGGGAGGTAGATACACCAGCGGCTATATTACCGTAGGAGCTTGTAGCATAATTACAGGGTCGTACAGCTGTCACTCTACCCCACTTAGCCTCCCCTTACAAAGGGGAGGAATATGAAGGCGGCTGAACGTCTAGAGACATGATCCCGTGCATTGCAGATGGATCTACCCACGCTAAACCCTGAGAAACTAGCGAAAACATGCCAAGCTGAATTCTTTAGCGACGGGTGGCAACACGTTTTTCTAATTCAAGCAACACGTTTTTTGTGCGCTGGGAAAATGTTTGATTTTTTTTATCTTTGGATTCTTGGGTAAACGCCTGCAGGTCTTCCATCGTATCCAAATCGCGAAGCTTCGGCAGCACTTTCAAAGAGAGATCCATGGCTTTGGCTTTTTCTTGAGTCAGTGAAAAGACCGTATTGGTAGACCAGGTGATATTTTCAAAGAGTTGGGGGGAAGGGGATCGGAGGCCAATCAAATAATACCCCCCATCTTCTGTGGGTCCCAAAACCACGTCATGATCTTGGAGGGATTTTAATGCTGAAGAAATAAGTTGGACTGTTATTCCAGGAATATCCGCCCCGATAATGACGGCTGACTGATAGGGAGTTCCGAGCGCAGATTGAAACGTATGCGTCATACGCGCACCAAGATCATCACCCACTTGTTCCCAAATCTGAATCTTAAATCGGGTTTTCATCGCACCAAAGAAAGGATGGTCGGGAGTAGGAGCTCCAGCTAAAATTCGATCGCAGCCTTTGAGTGTTTGGCAGCGTTCGAGTAGATCCAATACCAGACTTCCATGAAGACTGGCCGCTTCATCCGGCGTGAGAGGTGGACAGAGACGGGTTTTGACGTATCCCTCTATTGGTGCTTTGGCAAAAATAATGAGAGCTGATTGAGCCGGAGATTGGACCGATGTCTTCGGACTATGGCCACGATTAGAAAAGTTAGCCCGTCTTTTTCGTGAAGGGTTACCGGACATGGCTGTAATACTGGTGCAGTGCATGTGGATCTCGACCCACCCAATAGAGAAATCGTAATGTCCACATGCGCACAATCGTTTGGAGTGGGCCATGTTGCTCCCACCGACGGAATGAGGTCGTCACCGTATCTTTAAGAGCTACCACCTTTCCTTGTCGTTTTAACCGTCGACTGAATTCTAGATCTTCCATTAAAGGAAGGTCTGCAAACCCTCCCATTGATTCAAATACCGAACGACGAACAAACATCGCTTGATCTCCCGTACAAATACCTGACAATCGAGAGCGAAGATTCATCATCCTACTGATTATCCACGCAAAACCTCGATCATGAGGAAACCGCACATCAAACCGCCCTCCAACATGTTGGGGCTGATCCAATACCTGCTCAACAACCCTTTTCACATTGTGCGGTAACTCCGTGTCTGCGTGCAAAAAGAGGAGAATGTCGGTGTTTGCTTGAGCTGCTCCTGCATTCATTTGGGCCGCACGTCCTTTAGGTCCCGAGATAATACGGTGATGGGGATGAGAGAGTGGTTCCAACAACGAGTTTGCAACCTCTACCGTTCGATCGCCGCTGCCTCCATCGACAAGAATAATTTCTCCAAAAGCCAACGGCGGAAGCCCCTTCAACAAAAAGGGGAGGGTCGCTTCTTCATTAAGAACCGGAATGATAACGGCAATAGTCATTCGGGAGAGACCCAAGACAGGCAGGGCAACGTGTGGATGAGGTAAATCTGCTTACGAACTCGCTGGTTTCTTCGGTGTTTGAAACATGAAAAAAACGACCATGCTGACGGTCCCCCAATAAATGGCATATTTATGCCAAAACAAGACTTCCCCGAAACTCATGAAAGCCATGGCACACAGGAGTGACAGCCCAATCACGGTATACCGAATAATTGGCGTATCGACTGAAGAATAGGCCCATAGTGCCA
Source organism: Nitrospirales bacterium (assembly GCA_029261295.1). Classification (GTDB taxonomy): domain Bacteria; phylum Nitrospirota; class Nitrospiria; order Nitrospirales; family UBA8639; genus Nitrospira_E. Next base: position 34,019 of record JAJDBP010000026.1, read on the forward strand.
TCCCCGAAAAATAAATGATCATGGGGAAAATGCTGATCTCTGCGCCCGTATTGACTGAAAGAAAGACCTGTAAAAATCCAATGAAGACCATAGCCGAGCCCACCATCTTCATGGCGACCTGCATTTGACGATTTTCTTGCTCTTCGATCTCCTCCTCTCGTACAGGTGGGGGTGGAGGATCTTTTGGCACAACTGAATCTTCGGGGGGTTGCTGCTCTTGGTCGGAATTCATCATTACCACTTAAAATGTTTGCTTAAGGTTAGTCCTTGCTGAGAATAGGAGGATCCCATTGATGAGCCATACAACTGCGTGGGAATGTCCTGCATCTGTTCATACATCACTTTGAAAAACGTCTGACCGTCTTGAATTCGAAATGGGACATCATGTGGCCGAACCTCTAACACGACCTGTGTCCCTTTTCGCGTCGGATTCGCATAGCCAAAACCTGGGTCGAAAAACCCCGCATAATGCGTACGCAATTCCCCACAGGCAGCCTCATACGCCACCATTTCTGCCGAATATCCTGGAGGGACTTGAATCCGCTCTTTTGAGGCTAAAATATAAAATTCTTCAGGTTCTAACAGCATTGTCGAAGTCGCATTGCGATGGAGCGGCTCCCAATAATCGGCCGCAGCATAATGTCCAATTTTACTCAGGTCGATGATATGGCTATTTTTCTTTGCCCGATATCCAACAACAGCTTGGCCTTCGTCAGCATTGCCTCCTAAGTCCACCCGCAGGAATAACCCCTTATCCACCCGAAGATCTTTAACTGGTAGAGGACGATCGGACTTTCCATCTTGGCCATTATGGCACAATAATGGAGTTTTGCGATGAACCGTTCGTAGTGCTGAATCTGAAACCAATGGCTTCCCGGACATGAGTCGCAATTGGTTTAAGGCTAACCCGGCCTTGATGCGAATGGTAAACGACCTCGGAACAATCTCCAAAAACAATGGACCCTGATATCCAGAACGGATTTCATCAAATCCGACATGAAGGTCTGTCACCACGCGGGTAAAAATATCCAACCGACCCGTGGAACTTTTTGGATTGGTCCGCCCCCGAATATCTTTAGGAAGTTTTAGTTGTTCCATCAATGGCACTAAATAGACATGCCCTTTTTCAAGAATAGCGCCTTCGCTTAAATCCATGTCATACATCACCAAATCAGACCGGTAGAGATCCTCAATAGTGAATTGCGCTTGTTGATCGGAAGGTTCGGGGAGAAAGCTGCTGAGTAGTCGATAGGCTTTTGTGCCTAAGCGTAGATCAAGACTGGCAGGTTGGATCTGTTCTTCCGCAATGGGGGCATCAGCATGAATAGCACCTTGACGAACTAAGGTGCTGAGTTGTTGGAACGGAAGAATGCCTTGTTTACGTGGAGAGGCCATTAGTGATCATCCATAGCCCCGGCGCTGCACATATCACGTGAAGCAGACGTATCGATCATCGGCAATTCTTTTTTGTCCGTTGTTGAGGGTTGCGGGTAGTGATAGGTTTTATTTTCAAAATTTTTGAGTACCGCTCCCTTTTCATCCAAATCCAAAAGATATTCGTTTGGTAATAGCGGTATTTTTCCTCCGCCACCTGGTGCATCAATGACAAAATGAGGAACCGCCATGCCACTCGTGTGACCTTGAAGGGATTGGATAATTCGTAAGCCGGTTTCCACGGTCGTTCGAAAATGATTCGTCCCTTTTGTGAGATCTGCCATGTACAGGTAATAGGGTTTAATTCGAGCGAGAAGCAATTGATGCATAAGGCGCTTCATGATTTCAGGATCATCATTCACGCCTTTGAGCAACACCGTTTGTGCTCCTAATGGAACCCCTGCATCCGCTAAACGACCACAGGCTTCTTTCACTTCCGGGGTCAGCTCATCGGGATGGTTAAAATGCAAATTCATATAAATGGGATGGTATTGTTTCACGATTTCACACAACTCTGGAGTAATACGTTCTGGAAGAGTCCCCGGTACCCTAGTCCCAAATCGAATTAACTCTAAGTGAGGGATCGACCGAAGCGCCTTGAGAATGCGCTCAATGAGATTATCCGTTAACAACAAGGGATCCCCACCAGATAAGATCACATCGCGAACCTCAGTATGTTCGCGCAAGTAGGCTACAGCCTGATCAAGCTCACCCTTCTTCAGAAACCCTGGCTTCCCGACCAATCTTTTCCGGGTACAAAAACGGCAATAGATAGGGCACTGGTTGGTGACCATCAGTAACACTCTATCTGGGTATCGGTGCACCAAATGGGGAACCGGACTATCGGTATCTTCCTCAAGCGGGTCATCCTTGGCATCAATGTCATCTAATTCAATGCCCTCAGGAACAACCTGCTTCCAAATCGCATCGCCCTTTTCTTTTATCGTGGCTAAGACGGTCGGCGTAATTCTCATAGGGTAGGGGCCAACAACATCGGCCACTTCTTTTTCATCAACACCTAAATGCTTAGCCAAGTCCTTAGGCTTGGTAATGCTTCGGGCGAGAACTTTTTTCCAATCCTCCATAACTTAGTCGCTCCTTTCATCTGGCGAACTGAGGGGTGGGTTGGATGCTGCTCCGGACTCATGCCCATTCTGGGTATAGCTATCAAGATATTGAACGATTTCAGCAGTCTCCGTTAGCACAGTCTCTCCATCAACCAGCACGGGCACATAATATTGTCCTGACGCTTCATACACCGATTTTCGAAACGTTCGGACATCAGGAACAATTTCATCTTCGTACGCGATGCCTTGGTCCATCAGCTTTTGGCGGACAACTTCACATTCTGGACACCATTCAGTGTGATACAACTTCATAAGATTTCCCAAACTAGGCAAATTTGCCTATTTCCCTACTGTACCAGTCTTATTCCTCTTCTGTCTGTTACAACGATTGATCCGTTACTCGTCACTCTTGACGCCACAAGGCGTCATGACGGCATCCCGCATCCCATGAATAATTTTCTTATCTTTAGGACAGGTGGTCGCTAACACTCCTCCTAATTCAGCCTGGCCATCCACCACAAAATAATAGGGAGACAGCCGCACGCGCCCTTCCATTGAGACTTCAGAACCAGCAGGATCCTTATAATATTCAACCATAACCTGCTTCCCTTTGTGAAATGCCTGAAGAATCGAAGGTGCTGTATGAAAGGAATCTAAGGCCTGAGAAAGGGTATTTTGCCAATCTTCCTGCGACATATCATGGCCAATCGCCACTCCACGGCTGCCCCAGGCCAATTCCGAAAATCCAGACACTTTTATGACATATTGCCGTTCTTTTTGCGTCGCCTCTCCTAACCAATCCCAATTCGACACGGCATGGCCTCGATGCCGCAATCCAGGAATGACAGCAGTGGGTGGCAATGGTCGTGGATCCAAAACCCAAGTTAGCGGAACAATCGTGTGTAAACAGGAAATGGTTTCCGAGGAAAGTACCTTTTCCCAAAAGGGTGCCAATATAGGATGATGGATCAAGGCCAAAGCCAATTTTTCCTCCATCCAGGGTTTATAGGGAGGCGTCACCGCAACCTGCCCTTTTTTCGCGCTGTAGAGGATTAATTCTCCCTTGGGAATATTCTTGAGATCAAACAATTCGAAAAACCGGTAAATCAGGGAAATCGGGCAGTTTTTCCCGTTTTGTTCAACAGACAATCCGTTCTCCGAAAATCGGATGTCCCGAGGATGAATACAATAGGCATCCCACCCGTCCTGTGATAATTGAGTGGCAACCCATTGCATTTCCGCACGATAAGCATCCGCTTCATCGGATACAACAATAGCCATACTATAGGGTTGTTCCTTTTTGGTTGCCTCTTTCAACATTCTCGAAAAGCTTTTGATAAGACCATCCGCTGAGGGCCAAACCGATAATCCCTGTTGCGAATACATGTGACTCAGGCTGCCCGTTAATCCCATTCCCCCTGGAACGGAATCGAGTTCCGTCAATGCCATACCGGATTCCGTCGGAATCAAATCAGGACGAATCACCCCAGGCAATTGATTCTTAAAACGATTCATCCTCGCAAAATCCAAAAGATCGTCTGGCTTCCCTCTATCCAAATATCCATGTACCCATTGGGGTTGGGTGCCCTTCAGGCTTTCAATGTATAACCGGTTCAGGGAAGTATAAAATGCCAAAAGATGTTGTCCCAGCTCCTCCAAAAATTTTGCCTGCTGCCTGGAGAGGACAAAAGGACGAGACCCAATTCTCCACTGATCTTCTTTCCCGTCTACAAAGAGCCCATCCTTGATCAGATGCTGGCGAAAGGTTTGATGGTGGTTAGGTAACATGCAATCAATTTTGCTATGTCTGAAAATTAACTAAATTTTAGGATTCAGGTCTTTCAGGATATGGCAAAGTCAGGGATGAGACCACAGATGGCGACGGCGGAAGGATGGGTTCACTCCGTTTTCCTAGATTCGACGAGAGAAAGAATCGTAACCCCAGGCACCCCAGCACCCTCAACTCCGCAAGGGCACAAATAAATAGGGGTTCTAGTTACTCGTCGGCGCTTAGAATGCGTCAGAATCGTAGCATGCACTCCTAAATTCAGACAAGTTGAGCTCGGTTTACGATGGGATACGAATCTCTCTTTCCTAGAGGACCTACCATCCCGTATAAATAGGATAGGTGAATAAATCCATCACAATCGACGTTGGCCTCTAATTGAAGGTCTGCGAAAAACTATGCCCCTTACCTTGCATCCGTTGAAAGTGAAAGATCAGCTCAAGGCCTATCAATGCTTGACAGCTACAGCGTTGGGCGGCAAGACCCCTCTGGCAACCTGGGCATTCTCTCCTCATTACATCTGGAAAGACGTGTTGGGGTATTTTTGGGCTGAGGTGGATGGGTGGTGGTGTCTTTTTGCTGAACATTCTGACCGCCTCTTTATGCCCCTGCCTCCCATTGGTCCAAAGGCGGGCGGGAGGGAGCCTCTTCCGGGTTCACTCAAAGATGCCTTTGCTCATGTCATGGCCTTTATGGACTCCAAAAACAAAGGCACTCAGCCTGCCCGAATTGAAAATATTCCCGCTGAACTCAAAGACGTCGTCCAGACTTGGGGATATTCTTTCACCTCAAAAGATTCGGACTATCTCTATCGCACCTCAGATTTGGTTCACCTGAAAGCCAATGCCTATAAGTCCCAACGGGCAGCGTATAATCGGTTTTCTCGGGCGCACCGGTTTCGAGTCGCTCCGTATCGAATTCTAGATCGTGATGGATGTCTGGCGTTATTTCATCGATGGATCAACCAAAAAGAAGAAATAGTCGTTCCTCAAGTCGGAGCCAGCGCAGAAATCTCACGGTTAATGTTGAAAGAGGCTGGCAGCGCACACCGCGTTGTACTCCAAGAATTTCGTGAACTCGGGCTAACGGGCCGAGTCGTGTGGGTGGATGGTTCGATAAAAGCGTATGCATTCGGCTATCCCAGATCTCGCGAGGTCTTTTGCATCTTGATGGAAGTTGCCGATCGATCAATTTCGGGTTTGGCTCAATATCTTTTCAGAGAATTTTGCCGGGAAATTCAAGAATACCCCTTCGTCAATACCATGACTGATTTAGGACTCCCAAGTGTCGCACGTACTAAACACGCCTATCGACCGATGCAAATGATCCCAAACTATATTGCCTCTCAACCATCATGAAGGCCCAGGGAACTTACTCGTTTGCCCACAGAGTTGTCCTCGAATAAAACACCCCCGTATAATGGGGGGAGTTTCATTCTCCACTTATCAACATACTTTCGTGAATAGGATGAACTATGAAGGGCCAGGAATACGGGATTGAACAGTTCCGAGTGACCGAGGAACCGTTTTACCAAGAAGTGAACGGGGAAATCGGTCTCTTTACCGTTGGAGCTCGGAATAAAATTCCCGTCATGCTAAAGGGTCCAACCGGCTGTGGGAAAACCCGGTTTGTTCAACATATGGCCCACCAGCTCAACCGGCCATTAATCACAGTTGCCTGCCATGAAGATTTGACGGCTTCAGACCTTATTGGCCGCTATCTGTTGAAAGGTGACGAAACAGTATGGGTGGATGGGCCTCTGACATTGGGCGTCAAACATGGGGCCATTGTTTATTTAGATGAAGTAGTAGAGGCTCGCAAAGATACCACCGTCTTAATTCACCCCTTAAGCGATGATCGACGGTTTTTGCCGATTGAAAAAAAAGGGCAGGTTATCCAAGCCGTTGATGAATTCCTATTGGTGATTTCCTATAACCCAGGATATCAGTCAGTTCTCAAGGAATTAAAACAAAGTACCAAACAACGATTCATGGCCATTGAGTTTGGTTACCCTCCAAAAGAAACCGAAATACATATCGTGGAGCATGAAGCCAAAATTTCACGAGACGTGGCCACGCGTCTCGTCAAACTCGGAGAAAAAGTACGGAACTTACGTAGTCATGGGTTGGAAGAAGGGGTGAGCACTCGCCTGCTTATCTACGCAGGAACCTTAATAGAACAGGGTGTGACCCCACACCAGGCCTGTGATGCAGCCATTACCAGACCCATAACTGATGACCCTGATATGCAACGAAGCATCCAGGAATTGATCAAAGCTATTTTTTAGCGCTCCTTCCCTTCATGAATCAGATTCTCACGAATCGCCAACGTTGGCTCCCATTCGGAGGTTGTCTATGAAGGATCACACACCTGGCCCTCGCGTTTTTCCTTTTTATTTATGTTGAATCAACCCCATAACATTATTGCACTCGTGTATGACTTCGATCATACGCTGAGCCCGCATTATATGCAGGATCATACGATTCTCCGACATGCTGGAGTTGACCCCAAAGAGTTTTGGCCGAGCTGCACCAGCCTCATAAATGAAAAGGGTTACGATCAAGAGCTGGCCTATATGAAGCGCATGTTGGAAGTCGATGCAATTCGGGAATTATCAAATAACGACTTGAAGCACATGGGTGCCGATCTCACATTTTTTCCCGGTATCCCCGAGTGCTTTGAAGAACTCAATACCATATTCAGCCCACAGGAATATGAAGAGCTGGGAATTCGGCTAGAGCACTATGTGGTGACTTCAGGTCTCAAAGCGATTTTGGATGGGAGTCACATAGCTCAATATGTCAAATCCATCTTTGGGTGTGAGTTTGACGAAGATGATGGACACATTAGTTTCCCTAAACGGACAATCAGCCACACGCAAAAAACCCAATTCCTCTTCCGCGTCAACAAAGGGTTGTTGGATATGGACCAAGATGTGAATGACCACATGCCCGAAGAGGCCCGCCGGGTGCCATTTCGAAATATGATTTACGTGGGTGACGGTCCGACCGATGTCCCCTGCTTTACTTTGATGAAAAAAAACGGCGGTTTTGCAGTCGCCGTCTATAACGCGGAGGATCATTCCAGGCGATCATTTGAAAAATGTTTTCAGCTGGCACACCATGCCGACCGGGTCCATTTTATGGCCCCTGCAGATTATCGTGCAGGCAGCCATCTGCGACTCATTCTTGAACAGCACATCAAAGAAATTGTCAACGGGGTCTTAGAAGAACGTCGCCAGGGAGCCGAAAAAAGCCGTGTACCCGCACCAACTCCGTGAGTTTCTCACATCCTCACTATCAAACGCTTCGCGCACTTCACAAATTCTTCGCATTGCACAATTCTTTTCTAGTAAAGTAAGGTAAAAGAGATGGCTGTACTCCAGGATCCATGTTTTTCCGTTATGTGACCCATGCAAATTCTCAATTCCTCTTTTTTTCTTAAATGGGTTTTCCTGATAATTCTTTCTTCGTTATCCAGTAGTCCCTGCTTGGCAAGTGATCCCTTTGGGAATACCTCCCAAAGCCCTGTGTATCAATCCTCGAATGAAATCCCTTTTGACCAAGTCGATTGGAATCGAGCGCAAGGTATCTTTAGCTGGATCACCATGTCCAGGGGGTTTAGTGATACCCCCTGGGAGTCTTCAGAAGGAAGACCTGGATGGAGAACCATGGAAGACGCCTACGTCAAACCGGTTGAACCAGGGATCTCAGAATTTTCGGCTGCTACCGACACCTTTTATATCGTCTTTGAAGGGCAACCTTTAGACGCTCCTGCTCAATTTGCGGCAGCATGGTTTGAAATGAAGGATGGCAAGGTGACGTCCAATATCCCCGTGGACAAAGATGTCATTGAACTGGATATGAATCAACGCTTCGGATATTTTGAAATATACCAACCGGAAGATGGTTGGAAACCAGGCAACTATTTGGTCAAAATCTACTACGGTTCCCCAGGACAAGATCTTCATCTCATCAACGTTATCGGTACCATGCAATTTACCATAAAAAATTAGCCTGTCATTTTTCTCCTAACCTAACAACCACAAAAGACAAAAAGCCTGCCTCCACTAGTGGAGACAGGCTTTTTATTTCAACGCTTATCGGTTTCTTTTATACCAATTACGCCGCCTTTTTCCACCTCCAGAAACCAAGGCCTACTAGACCGGATCCCAAAAGAAGAATGGTACTGGGTTCTGGAATTGGAGCACCAATATCTAAGCGCACTCGCCGCCCTGATTGTAATAATAGAGCAATATTTCCGCCATCAGCCGATGACGCCTGCCATGAGTTAATGCCGGTAGGGGTGGTCAAGAATTGGCCAAACATAGCCCAATTGCCATCTAGAGAACCAATGGCATACCCATCTGTACAGCAAGCTATCCAATTCTTGTTGCTATCAAATTGGGTGCTACCTGCGGAAACTGCGACACCTTCTCCAGGGTCATCCACCACTACAAAGGCACCTGTATCTCCAGTTAAATTCCATCGAGTAGTAGTCGTTCCACCACTTCCATCATTAGGGTTATCATGAACAACCGCCAAAGAAAGACCATCCGACCCATTAATGAGAAAAAGTTGCGATAGGCTTGAAACCGGAGTAGGCCCACCATTTAGTTCCCCATTATAACTGGCCGCATTAGGGCTGCCATATTGGTAGAAACCTGCAGTAGACAACGCCGTATCGAAACTGGTGATAAACCCCAATATATTGGCATCAAAATCTCCAGCTGCAGGGGCACTCTCTTGGGAAACTCGAATAGTAATGGCGTCTGCATCAGATACGAATATGCTGATTCCACTGAAAGCAACGAAAACACTCAGGGCCAAACATTGAAAAACCTTACTCTCTCTCATAATTCATCTCCTTATTTAGACTTTGAATGGGGGAGAATTTTCTACATTTTGGGAAGGTCGCACAAAAAGAAACCACTAAGGTTATTTATACTTCATCCAATTGCCATGCCATTTTAAATGCTTATACTTTTCAATCATTTATGAACAGACATGTTTTTTAAATGTTATAAATACCGACAGGTTATTTTATATTTATTGATTTTATTGCATTATTTTATTGATTTTATTGCCTTTTTTAAAATGAAATTGATTCATCTAGTATATGAAAAAATCATGACAAATCTGACAAAATTGTCACAAATCCTGACAATTTATCTTAAAAATAAAAAAACAGGTCTATTTATAATGCTAAGAAAACCACTTAGCGAAACAAAACCCAAGGAATGTTCTGGAATATCCGTTGAAGGGAAAAATTAAAAGGAAGAGGAAAATGTTTCTGGAGACTAAGAGACGACACCTTTTTTACTAGCTTTCCTGGTCAAAAGAATTTCTTCGAGAGTAAGCAATGCATCCCTCCCAGAGTTGGTTTCGAAACCATTGGAAAGGCTGGTGTCGGCGTAGGTGTGACCCTGTTGTTGTGTAGCACTTTTGCTGAGACTACCGGACCAAGGTCTGGGATCCTGCGAACCATGTTTACGGCCCCAAGCTGCCAGGCAAGCTTTGGCAATAATTTTGTTGAGCGGGGCAGGGTTGTACAACATTTTTTTGATGTTCCACGGCGTGAGGCTCAGCGGATTGTAGCCATTGGAGAGATAGCCTTCTGATAACAAACGCTCTTCCAGGTCTGTATTGGGCTGGATCCCTAAGAAAAACATTAAAGGAAAGACTTTTTCTTCTCCTAAAATTGAAGCCACCATTTTATAGGACTCAATACTTTGTAAGAGTGTTTCTTCAGTTTCATCAGGCGAATTGAGCGAATAGTTCAGGATCACTCTTCCCTTAAACCCTGCTTCCTTCAAATGCCGGCACCCATCATAGAGATGTTCTAATTTGAACCCCATATGTAAGCTGTTGAGCACCTTTTGGGAACCCGCTGTTACCGCTACTTCTAAATCACCCACGCCCGATTGCACCATCAATTTTGCCATCGATGCATTAATCAAGGACGTGCGGATATAGCCAGACCATTCAATGTCTAATTTTTGGGCAATGATTCGCTCAAGAATTTCGGTACATTGCGGATAGGCCTCTTTGCCCGTAATAAATTGGGCATCGGTGAACCAAAACCGCCGCGCGCCCCATTGATGGTAATACTGGGCGATATCCTGCACGACGTTTTCAGCCGGACGATAGCGAACCCGCTTTCCTTCGATATAGGGATAGAGACAAAATGCACAATCATACGGACAGCCACGTTTGCTTTGGACCCCAATACATTCACCAACGTATTCTTGATATTGAGGGAAAATCGAAGTTAAGTAAGGAATATCGACTGATAAGGAATCTAATAAGGCCGGAGTCGGTTTGGTTCCTTTGGTGACTTGTCCCTGCTCCCGAATGATAAACCGTTCTTCACTCAATGAATCGCCATCCAGAACTTTCAATATCGCATCTTCACCTTCACCCAAGATTCCTATGATACCCTCGGGCAGTTTATCCATGAGTTGATCCGCAAACGCAGTGAATGCTCCACCTCCGATCATCATTTTGGCCGAAGGAAATTCTTTTTGAATTAACCAGGGGTACGCTAGATTGTGTCGAATATCGGTGTAATACCGATACAAGTTGCGAAGCCCTTGAAAAGAAGCCACCGCACGTTTAAACGGGTTACTGGCGTAGTAAAAATTGAAGGCATGTTCTAGTGAGGCATCGCCTTCATGAGGAGAAAATATCTGAATATCCCGCCAGGAAAAACAGACCAATTCCGGCTGGAAAGCCGTGGTAGCTTCGCGAAGTTTGGCTTGACGTTGATTCGGTGGAAAGAGTGAGAGATCCAGAATTTGTTGCCGAACATCAGGGCGACGGCGATGAATGAAATCGGCTAGGTAGGTAATACCTGTGGGGTACACCTTTTTACAGGGCAGAAACACATACAGAACTGAATCCATGACCTTATTTCACCGCCACATGGATCGCGACGATACCACCCGTTAAATTATCGTAGTCCACCTCACCAAAACCAGCATCTTTCAACATTCCACATAACCGTTGTTGTTCAGGGAAATTTCTAATTGAGGCCGGTAAGTATTCGTACACTCCGGTTCCGTCTTTAGCCACGACCGTCCCGATCCATGGCAACAAATGAAAAGAATACCAATCATAAATCTTACGAAACCCTGCTGAGGTGGGACGGGAAAATTCTAGGCAGACAAATCGGCCTCCAGGTTTTAACACCCGACAAATTTCGTTGAGGGCTTGTGGAAGATTGCCCACATTGCGAACACAAAATCCTGCCGTCACCGTCTCAAAAGAATTGTCCGGAAAGGTTAAATGCTCCGCGTTCATCTGCAAACATGCAATTCGATCCATTAATTCTTGATTGCGGACCTTTTGTTGTCCCACTCGCAACATAGCCAGGTTTAAATCTGCTGCAATAATTTTTGATGAAAATTTGAGATGGCGGTCTAGCAAAATAGCGAGATCACAGGTTCCTGCGCCCAAATCCAACGCCTGTGAATTCGGCTGAATCGGGATATGCGCAATCGCTTTACGTTTCCACGAATGATGTAGGCCAAAACTGAGGAGGGAATTGTTGAGGTCATAAAATCGAGCGATGGCTGTAAACATCCGTTGTACAGCCTGTTCGCGCGCTGGGCCGGTCCAGGTGGAGGCCGCTTTTCCTGGAAGTTGAGAGTTCTCCATGGTAGGAACCATCCACAGGAGGTAGCACCCGTTCTCGAGCTTTGTCAAGAAAATTGGCTGCTCACAAGGGACCCCAGCAACAGCAGCCAAAGAATAGGTATTTAAATAAATAGGGTGGTTTCAGCTCCAGCACAGGCAGCAAGGATGGCGGGAAGTCCCATGACTTCGTCAACTCCATTGGTCACAGCTTGGGCATCGACGCCCATGTATTCCAGACCAGCGCTACAAGCCACAAGTTTGAACTGTCCTACCTGTTTGGCTTCATGAAACATATCTGAAATTAATGGCACCTTCCGCTCACGAATTAATCGTGCAACCTCAGGAGCCTGAGCAGCATATTCTGGAGGGAAATCTAACTCGTTCAATCGACCTTCAGCTAGTTTTTTAATAGTCCAGAAGAGCAGCACAACCATCACATCCTTGCCCATGGCAGAGGCGGTCAGTCCCAGAGTCGCCACTTGGTGGAGCTTATCGTAGGTCGCATTGTGAGCATAAATCACAAAGCGCCCTTTCACCTTTTCATCGTTCAAGAGTGAGTACTCATTATAGAAATGGCTCCCTCAGGGATTTGTGAATGATGCCTACGGACCTTCAGACTTGATTGGCTGTGGAATTTAGCGTCTCACGGGACGAATCAACGCCGGTGGCTTTCGCCGAGTGAGTGTCCAATCTTCTTCTTCATACAACAAACAACATTTGAGGCGCCCACAGACACCAATACGATGGCTATCCATATTATGGATTGGACCGTCTCCACGACCTCGTGGATACACCGGTTTGAAATCAGTTAAAAAACTTGAGCAACACAATACCAAGCCGCAGGTATCAACCCCACTAAGACGGCCAGCTTCTTCACGGGTGGAGATTTGCCGCATTTCGATACGGCAGCCAAACCGGCGCGCAAGATCTTTAACCAGTTGCCGGAAATCAATCCGTTCATCGGCTGTATAGGTAAAGGTCAATGACCGTCGTAAAAACGAACCAAAGACTTCAACTAATTTCATTTCCAAATTTAAGGACTCAATCAACTCAAGACAATAGTCATGCCCATCTTGGGCTAACCGTTGTTGTCGAGTAATTCCTCGCTCATCTTCCTCATTTGCCTTCCGAATAACCGACCGCATGGCTCGCATCGGTGGGCTAAAGGGCAAATGCTGCGGAGGAAGGTAGACCTTGCCAAAGGTATGATCGGAATCTAAATCCAACAGAACCCAATCACCAATCTTTATTGAAGGATCCTCAGTCCGGGTTTTTTTCACCTCTCCAAGATCGCGTACTTTTACACCGATGACAATTGCTTCGTCGGGATATGTTTCTTCTGCTTCTTCAATATCGGGTGCCATAACACATGCTCCCAGGATAAATAAGTGGAAGTTGCTTCATTAACCCTCAATCATACCGAACTTCTGGCAGCAGGCCAAGCCAACAGAATGGAGACGGCAAAGTGATACAGGACTTACGAGGAATCTAAGTTAACAGATTTAGTGGGGATTTCGTAAAAAGGGCGGGGCCTCGTGATCAACCTGGAAGAGTGTGACCGGAGCCAAAGGATCGGATAAATGGCGAATGATCGTGTCCCCTTGTGGGCCTGGTTGAAAGACATCGAAGGCCTGACCATGGTGGTAGCGACATCCAAAGGGTTCTAAATCCTGTTTGAGGGCTTCCGGCGGGTCCCAATGCGCAGTAAGGAGGGCAGTCCGTGCAGGATTGCGGGCACTAAACATGAAGGACAAATGATCAGGATACCAATCAGCACCTCCAGTGGCATAGGAAACAAATTGTTTCGCTTTCGCGATTTGGCACAGTTCCGAAAGATAGCCGTTAGTGAGAAACCCGTTTTCTCCCACATCCAGCCATTGCCCGGGATTTGAAAGACAGGCATAGGCCGCATAACTACGGACTTCCTTCAGTTGTTGCTGAGATGCAAAAACCAATTGAATCGGACCGTACTTGCCGACTAACTTTTTCATGACCTGATTCTGAAGAGCAGACCTGCCATCGTTAGTGGGACCGCTATCAGCATGGACCAGGACATTCCGTCCACGGTCTACAATAAGATAACAATTGCGAGGCAGTTCCACATCACAGGGATCTTCCCCGTAAAACGGAACAGATACCACTTCCACTTCGCCCACTCGCCAGGATTCACCATGGGCCATTTCTTTGACCTGCGTAAAACCCAATTCTCTGAGCAATGACAGATAATCGTAATGAAATGTTGTGCGATTTCGGCGACTTGGTACCACAATGGGAATATCTTTAGGGAGGTGATACAGCGTGCGGGGATCCACATGATCATCATGGTCATGGGTTAAAAAGATTGCTGATGGTCGGGGAAGCAAGCTCGCCCAAAGGGATGGAACTGGTGCTTCGGCAAACCATGGCATGAGCCATGGGTCAAACCAGAAAAAATGTTCCTTGTGACGATACATAAGCGCAGCATGCCCAATATGGACCACTTCCTGATCGCCGATGCCCTGTCGCCAATATTGTTCTACCGTGGATTGGGGAGAGATGGCGAGACAATCATGGTCGTGAAGGAGCGTAAAGAATCGAAGGAGTTGAGATTCGAGATCCCGACCGCTGGCTTGGGCAACAGTCTGAATTTCACCCATAGTATGTCTCCCCGTAAGAAAGCCTAAAAACTGGCCAACTTTTGGGCCGATAGGCCGTTCAAATCCAAACGGGATGGCTTGACGGGCCACGGCATTGAAAATACGTAATCCTCCATATGTCATGGTATCTGAGGCCGAGGGATTTTTAGGGTAGCTCCAATGGAAGGTCCCATCTGGCTTACGTCCGCATTGGATATGCTGCTGTAACGCCGGACGGGAAGCGACCACCTCTGCATAAGCGTCTTCTAGGCGACGGACTGTCTCTTGATCATCAATTGTCGTGCGTTTGGCCATGATATCGCTGATGGCCGTCTCAATTCCGCTCATCATGATTTCATGAACTTGATGCAGACTACGGACGACCTCAGGAGCCACTCCCCCTAAAAAGGGGAAGGGGCCAGGTGGCTCAGCACTCTCTAGCTGAACCCATGCCCAGGGGTTCAGTCCCACAAATAAGTTGGCATCAATAATATTCCAGGGATTCATGGCTATTTTTGAGATAGTTCGAAAAAACCGAAATTACAGCTGCACTGATGGTTCAAATAACACTTGAATCGTATTGGAATCCGGATCAGCCAAATAAAAGGAGAAACTCCCGTCTCGATGCTGCTTCGGTGGCTGAACAATAGACACGCCTTGTGACGAAACTTCCAGAAATAAGGCGTTGACGCTATCAGGCGAATCCATCAAAAACCCTAAATGATCCAATGGATGATTAGGAGAAGTTGCAAAGGTCTCTAACTCTTCTTTCGGAACCTGGTGGAGAGCTAGATTATCCGCTCCAGTGCTCAAATACACATTGTCGGGATCAGGTTGCCAGACAACCTTCATATCGAACATCTGCTCATAAAAGGCCTGAGAAACCCGGACGTCCCGCACCCTGAGCGCAAGATGTCGTAAACCCCGTGTTTTTCTTGAATGTTCCACCAGGTAGCTTCCCTATTGGCTTCCCTAATAAAGGATAGTTCCTTCCCATTATTATCATTTGTGTCAAACGTTCGGCATAATACCCAGGACATTAGAAGGGAGCAAGTTCAAGAATGCCAGAAGAATATGGTATTTTCCAGGAGAGAGTTTATTACTATTGGTGCGAGGGCTTGGCCGAGGGGAGTACGCAATGACTCAATTGGAATGGGTAGGAAGTATTCGATTTATGACCAGAGGATTATTTCTCTTCATATTAACAGTGCTCGGCAGCGGGATTGTCCAAGCTACGGCCACATCTGCACCTACACTTACAGGAAAAGACGGGGCGCCAATGGCGCTGATTCCCGAAGGCCCCTTTCATATGGGCGTTCCCCATGCCGCACGAGATGGCGGCATGGATGAACGGCCAAACCATGAGGTATTTATCAACAATTTTTATATGGATATCTACGAAGTGACGAATGGCCGTTACCTGCAATTTGTGACAGAAACTGGGCACCGTGTTCCTCAGCATCCAACAGATGCCAGTAAGGGCTTATGGAAAGGCAATATGATGCCGGAATCAGTCACTGATCTGCCGGTGATTAATGTCGATTGGTTTGACAGCGACGCCTATTGTCGCTGGGCGGGGAAACGGCTCCCAACGGAAGCCGAATGGGAGAAGGCTGCCAAAGGCCAAAACGACTGGCGATTTGCCTGGGGAGATGTGGAACCAACAACCGAACATGCGAACTTTAACCAGGTCGCTTGGCGCGGGGAAGCGACCTTAGTTCAGGTGGGGATGTATGAGAAAGGGAAAAGCCCCTATGGCATCTATGATGTCGCGGGAAATGTTTGGGAATGGGTCTTAGATTGGTATCAGGTTGATTACTATTCACATAGCCCAACACACAACCCTCAAGGGCCGGAGTCAGGAAAATATAAAGCCCTTCGGAGTTCGGGCTGGCAGGGGGAGACGCCTCAAATGCGTGTGTTTACTCGAATCAAAAGCCTGCCAACGGATCGAAATAATTCAACCGGGTTTCGATGTGCCCAGGATGTCCCTCCGACCACGAAACCCTAAGCACTGAATCTGTTTGTCTCAGGACTATGAATTCACAAAAACCATCCCAAACCGGCTTTCAAGGTCTCCAGGTGGGTGCTCTTGAAAGCCGAATGGCCCCTGAGATGGGACGGTTGATTTCTCGCAATGGCGGAATCCCAGTAGTTGCGCCTTCCATGCAAGAACTTCCTCTCTCTGATCACCCCCAAGCACTGGCCTTTGGCGACAGACTTCTTTCTAGGGAAGTAGATGTTGTCGTGCTTTTGACCGGAGTCGGTTGTCGAACGTTATTAGACATTTTGGAGACTCGGTTTACCCGGGAAGATATGAAGAATGCTTTGGGGAAAACGGTTCTAGTTGTTCGAGGCCCCAAACCTGCCGGAGTCGTGAGAACACTTGGCCTGCACCCGCAAATTCAGGTTCCAGAACCGAATACCTGGAGAGATATACTCGATGCGTTGGATGTTGCCTATCCAGAAGGACTGAAAGCAAAGCGCGTGGCAGTCCAAGAATATGGAGTCAGCAACCCGGAATTATTAGAAGGCTTGAGGCAACGGGGTGCACAAGTGACTCCGGTCCCGGTATATCGATGGACCTTGCCCGACGATTTACAGCCACTCCAGCAACTTCTCCAACAGACACTAAATAAGGAAATCCCCGTTTTGCTTATCACAAATGCGGTTCAGGTTGATCATCTCATCAAGGTCTTGGACGATCCTGCAAAAATTATTCAACTGCATTCCGCATTGGAACATATGTTCGTCGCCTCTATCGGACAATTGGCAAGCGAGCGGCTACGACACCATGGATTTCCAGTGGACTTAGAACCTTCTCATCCCAAAATGGGTATTCTCGTCAAAGAAGCCAGCCAAAAAGCCCACACCATTCTAAAAACTAAACGACAGACCTTCTAAAACACTTCTATTTGTCACCAGGCCAATATTCCTAATTAGAATTGAACTCTCAAGCCTTCTTAAAAAATAAATGGTATGAGACGCTTTGTTCGATGACGATATTCTTTATATGAGGGGAATCGCTCAAGAAGCAGTTGCTCTTCATATCTAAGTTTCATCCAAAGGGTAACGACCAACCCTACCCACAACCCCATTCGAAATGGCAACGGTTGTTCAATCACCCAGGCCAGCGTCATAACCAACACACTGGTGTACATAGGATGCCTTATCCAACGATAAGGGCCATGGACTACCAATCTACCATGTTGCGGAATCTCTGGGAAGGCCCGAATGTTCCTCAGACCCATTGCCAAGAACGCCCAAAGTGCAATGACTCCTCCTAAAGCCATCATTCCTTTGGGACCCCAATAAGTCGGGAACATGGGACCGACAACCATAATCAACGCGATCAACAAAAATTGCGTAGTGACTAACACGATTGAAGGCCACGAATGGGAAGTGTCTGTCCGATTGTGAGAAGCCGTCACCAGTCAACCTCAATCATTAAGATCCTCCGAAAATCTTCCGACCACATTTTTAAGTAAGTACAATGAATATATCAACTTCAAAACCTCACGCCACCTTCCTGGCATCGGCCAGCTCTACCATGACCGCTATGTTGGAAAAACTCAAAACCTCATTCCTTCAACCCGTTCTTCCAGCGGTCTTTTTTTTGGCAGGAGTGACCTATGATTCTCTGACATTAACCCGCATTGATCGCCTATTAGACAATCTCATCCTTTTACTTTATCTGTCCGTGCTGGGGGTTCTGGTCATTTTGACAGGTCGATTTCAATTAGGGTTGATTCCCTTTACTTCCGATCCTACTTCATGGAACGCCCTGACCTTAATTAATCGTGCTCAACCCCATTTGGCCAAGGGACTTCAGTTTATATTGGGTGGTCTCTTTAGTGCTTATGCCATTTTTTACTCTCAAAGTGCCTCATTTTCTACCACGGCCATCTTTTTGGGCCTCATTGTGGCGTTCCTTATTGGTAACGAATTTCTTCGAAACCAATATTCCAGTCTGAGAATGTTGGTGAGTCTCTTTGCCCTGGTCACCTTTAGCTTTTTTACTTTTTTCATTCCTGTGCTGACGGGATGGATGAACAATGTCGTCTTTGTCCTCGGAGCACTCATCACCGGATGCATTATTTGGAAGATTGTTCAACTCACATTGCAAGGCTTACCCCATGTCTCTCTCGGCACTTCATTATCGATAAGTTTTCCAGCTTTTGGGTTAGTGATTCTCTGCACGGTTCTTTATTTTCTGAACTGGATTCCACCAATTCCTCTTTCGTTAAAGTTTGGCGGTATCTATCACCAGATTGAAAAAATTCAGGATAAATACCTCCTCACCTATCAAAAAGGTCCTTGGTATGACATTTGGAAAGAATCAAATGACCGAGTGGGAATTGATACTCCGATCTATTGTTTTTCGTCCGTGTTTGCACCTGTCACACTTCAAACAACCATCTACCATCATTGGCAGTGGCGACCTATTGATGGAAACACAGAGTATAAAACAACAGATCGAATTCCTATCGCAATTACCGGAGGTCGGGAAACAGGTTATCGAATGTATACGACGAAACACCGCGTCCAGCCTGGTGAATGGCGTGTGAATGTCGAAACAGAAGACCGAAGAGTTCTTGGGCGTATGTCATTTGTTGCTGAAGAAATTTTTTCTTCTGAACAATTGATGACAAGCATTACTCGTTAGAAAATTTTGCAATGTCACAAAAAATTTTTGCACACATGATGTCTTTCAAAAATACTTTTTCTTGATCTGCCATTTCTCGTTTTCTGCACCCGCAAAAAAAAAATGAAATTTTTCTGGAAATAATGGAACAAACGTTGTAGTATGTTTCAAATAACAAGATGCAGAACTACCGAAACACTTTCTTACCGAAAAAATTTCCCATCACCATAACGCTACCGAATTTTTTATTTCATCTTTGAAGAAGAACAACCGAATACATTTAGCGTGACCTCATACATCCTTGACATGTTCTATTTTTCACGTTCAACAACTCACTAGCATGATCGGTGAGTCTTTACTGCGGCTTCAAGTCGCATCTATTCTGAAAGGGGGTGTGTGCTTTGGCCACTAATAAGAAAGCGCCAGCCAAGAAAATGGCTGCAAAGAAAAAAGCACCGGCTAAGAAAAAAGCGCCGGCTAAGAAAAAGGCTGCTGCCAAAAAGAAGGCACCGGCTAAGAAAAAAGCCCCAGCTAAGAAGAAAGCTGCCACCAAAAAACGGTAGGTTCTTCAATTGGGTTGTGATAATGCCGGATGGGGCTTGCTCCATCCGGCGTTTTTTTTACCCAGATTCACACCAAAACTAGCCCACAATCCCCTGTCTACCCCCTCTAACTTGAGCATTTCGCCTTTTTTGTCCCAATCATGAAAGGGATTGGATTTTGATGGTCCTCTTCTCTTGACGGCGCTGATATTCTCTTGGAATGATCACAAATTCTGGAGAGTTTTGGAAATATTTCGTTTATTTGTTTGAGGAAGGACCTATCTATGTCACACCCGATTCTTATTATTTTGATGTTATTCACCCTTTGCCATCTTGGATTCGAATTGGCCGCACCCATCGTATTGGCTTCGGATAGCCCCTCCACCAAGACAAAAAAACCTGAACTCATTAAGAAGCAACAAGCCGACAAAGACTTGGCCGAGCTTCGAAAGGACCCAAAGAAATTTCAAACCTTACTAACAGGGGTACAAATTTTCTTGGGACGGTTTGGATATGGAGTTGGACCGTTTACCGGACAACTTGATGAAGTCACCAAACAAGGCTTAACGGCCTATCAAAAAAAGACAGGGCTAGCTGTGACCGGAGATATTAACTTTGAAACACTCAGATCCTTGACGGAAGATGATCAGGTGCTTAATCGAATTGTCCCGTATCTTCCTCCCTTTCA
The DNA here is from genome assembly GCA_029261295.1 of Nitrospirales bacterium. GTDB lineage: Bacteria > Nitrospirota > Nitrospiria > Nitrospirales > UBA8639 > Nitrospira_E. The sequence goes on from JAJDBP010000026.1 coordinate 54,433, forward strand.
GACTCGAAAGGATGAAGAAGACAAGTGGATCGATGTACAAGGGAGTTGGATGTTAAAAGAAGGAAATAATGATGACGTGTTACGGACCTCGAGAGTTACCTGTATGCGAGAATTTCAGCGATGTATCGACTCTACCGCTTCCCTGGTGAATGGAAGCGCGCCTTACTTGAAGGTCCATACCCACGTCTATGACGTGAAAGAGTGGGATGACAACAAGATTGTTTCTCTACCCTACGATGGTGAAGCTTGTGCTATTAGCATCCTTCGTATTTCTAAAAATCCGGTAGTGGTCACACGATTTGTATCTGCCCAGAGCAGTCCAGGCCCCTGCGTCACGGTAAAATCTGAGGACCGGCAGTATGTCTTGGATGATGGGCCAAAAATCTACAAAACTTTGAAGGTGCAAAAATCAACCGCCATTCAACAAATTTTGCAGGTCGTTCAATAAATTCAAATGAACGCTCTGTCCTACAATATTGAAACCAATGTGGATCCCAATGAAATTGTTGATATCTACCGACGATCAGGGATAGCTCGGCCTATTGACGATCTTCCCCGACTCACACGCATGCTCCAACATGCCAATCTTATGATCGGGGCACGTCTCCAGAATAGACTTATTGGTTTCGCTCGGGCACTGACAGATTATAGTTATTGCTGCTACGTCTCAGACCTCGCGGTTGATCAGGACTATCAACAGCAAGGCATTGGCCAGCAACTTCTGACCACCTTGCAGAAGAAACTAGGCGAAGAAGTCATGGTGTGCCTCCTATCAGCTCCTGAGGCTATGTCGTATTATCCCAAAGCCGGGTTTCAGAAGGCGGAACAGGCTTGGTGGATTCCACGAAAACGTTGAAATCACTCCCTCTGAAGTTAAGGGGCCAGCCCGATGCGTCCTATCCTTCTTACTCTTTCCCTCGATAGGCCCAAGAAAAGTACAAACCTGCAATGGCTATCGTAAACAGTTGAATGGTATGAAGGATGGGGCTGCGCTGAGCGCCCTCAATCGGGGGTGAGAAAATAAAATGAAATCCTAAGAACTCAGGAATTTGGTCTAGTGGAGTTTGCCAGGGAGGAAAAAGAACAGCTAGGACAAGAGCTCCAACCATGATATACAGAATCCGAATATTGAGTGGGTCCTGCTGAGTTTGAGCTTCTGATGTAGGCTTTCGATCCGCCCGTGTTCCACATTTCGGACAATACCGACCATTTAATGCCATTGCATACTCACAAGACGGGCAGGGTTTAGTCTCACTCACGGTCATACCTTCTTTCAAATGTGTTAGAAGGAAATCACTCTGCCATAACTGGCTCTATGGTGTCTTGGCAGGATTCTGCTCATACATTCTATCGGGGATCAAGAAATATTTGACCAAATTCAACTACATTTCTATAATTTCACACAGAATATCACTTCCTCGTTTTTACTGAGTATCCTTGCCCCTCACATCATTTTGATTCGTTCTTTTCCCATTCATCCCGTAGGTCGAGGGATCAATGCTGTGAAACATCATGGTAACCAATTCCCATCTTCCAGAGGTATGACGTGACTGCTTCCTCTTTTCGAGTTATATCCGTAATTGGTGCCGGAGCATGGGGAACGGCCATCGCCCATTTACTTGCCACAAAAGGGTTGAATATTCGTCTGTGGGCATACGAACAGGAAGTCGTTGAGAGTATCCAAACTCTACGGGAAAACTCCTGGTATCTGCCAAATGTGGTCCTTCCCAACTCTATCCAAGCAATGAATAGCCTATCTGATTGCATCCAAGACACCGACCTCATCGTGTTAGCCGTACCCTCACATACGATGACCGGCATGATGACCCAACTTCGTCCCCTTCTGAAAAAACCCTTACCAATTACCATAGCCACCAAAGGTATTGAGGAAGATTCTTTGCGATTAATGAGTCAAGTGGTTGGAAACCAATTGCCTGAAGCTTGGCACACTTGGCTAACTGTGCTTTCGGGTCCGAGCTTTGCGGCTGAAGTCTGTCGCTGGAAACCTACTACTATTTTATTAGCTGGGCAGGACTTCAATTTAGTCAACCGGCTTCAACAAGTCTTTCTCACTCCCCAGTTTCGCGTGTACGCTGGACGAGACATGATTGGAGCTCAACTAGGAGGCGCCCTGAAAAATGTGATGGCCATTGCCGCAGGCATTGTCGACGGCTTGGACTTAGGGTCAAATGCCCGGGCCGCGCTCATCACCCGAGGGTTGGCGGAAATGATTCGATTGGGCCGAGCGATGGGCGCTGACACCTCAACCTTCTACGGCTTATCCGGGTTAGGCGATTTAGTATTGACCAGCACTGGAACTCTCAGCCGCAACTATCAAGTCGGACTTCAATTAGCCAAAGGAGTCGATCGTTCAACGCTCTGTGCGAACACTCGTACTGTGGCTGAAGGCATCACGACTTCTAAAGCCGCCATGGCGCTAGCTTCCCAACATAGTGTAGAGATGCCCATTATCCAAGGGGTGTTTGGCGTACTCTTCGAAGGAAACAATCCCCGTCATATTGTCAGCGACTTGATGTCACGAACAGCGAAAAGCGAAACCGAGCGCTTGGGATCGGGCGGGATGCACACCTTTACCCCATCCAGTCATTCATGAATCAGAAAAATTTGGCTAAGTTGCTCCAAGCGGTACAGACAGGGAGCCTGTCGATACCCAAGGCCCTCAACCAACTTCGTACCCTCCCCTTTGAAGATTTGGGGTTTGCCTCAGTCGATCATCATCGTGAACTGAGACAAGGGTTTCCCGAAGTCATCTTGTGTGAAGGAAAAACCTCTGCGCAAATTCTCGCCATCGCCAAAAAACTCCTCAAATCCAAGGGTCCTTTTCTCGCAACCCGGACCAATCCAACTATTGCCAAACGGCTGACTCGATTACATCGGCATGCCGTATACCATGAAATGGCCAGAATCGTGGCAGTGTCCGATCAGACCAGACAACTAGAAGGCCATATCGTCATAGTGACGGCAGGCACGTCAGATATTCCAGTGGCAGAAGAAGCGCGAGTGACCGCAGAAGTCATGGGCAGTCACGTGTCCACCCTCTATGACGTTGGTGTAGCGGGCATCCACCGATTATTAGATCGCCAGGCGATCCTGCATGAAGCCAGCGTAGTGGTGGTGGTCGCTGGAATGGACGGGGTATTGCCCAGTGTCGTGGGAGGTCTCATAGATCGCCCGATTGTCGCGGTTCCTACCAGTCAAGGATATGGGGCAAATTTTGGCGGACTGGCACCGTTACTAACAATGCTGAATGCCTGTTCATCTGGAATTGGTGTGGTGAATATCGACAATGGATTTGGGGCCGGATGTCTCGCGCACCGCATCAATGCTGGAATGGTTTCTCCTTCAAAGAAGAAGAAGGTTCGCTAGCCACTGGATCAAGCGACGACTGAGAATTGGATTCAGAATGTGGATCAGCAATAGATGCAGGAACCTCCGATTCAAGTGTTGTGGGTTCAAGCGGTTCGACTTCCTTTAACAACACCTCTGTTGGCACCACCAAACCAAGGTCCTCTTCTGTGTCATTCGGACTTAAATCGATAGAGTCGCCCCCACTCGACCCCTCAAGAACCAAATCACTACCATCTCCGCCTTCATCTTCCGCAGATGATGAAGAGGCTTCCTCCGTCGGTACCGCGCCTTCCGTTAAAGGAAGTTCTTCTTCAGCCAATTCCTTCAATTCAAGAGCTTCTATTTCGACGGGCACTTCAGGCTCGGGTGGGATAGGAGGCAACACTTCCCCAACATAGGCTAAGGCTTCCAGAGTCCCTTGCACCCGATGGGAAACAATTTTCGTTCGAGGCCCTTCTCCCTTATCTTCCATCACTTTGGCTTGAATTTCATAAAAGTACGAACCATCAGCCACCCATTGATCATACTGGTCCTTCCCATCCCACATGAGTGTCACCGGGACCATGCCCAGCTTCCGCTCCTGAGTTGTCCCAGCAAGGGGCAGTCGTTGAGTCACAAAACTCATCGTTCGACGAGTAGGGGAAGTGATTAGTGCCGTGACCTCAAGAATTTTGCTGTCTTGGGTAGTGGCGGGCACTTTCACCATCATGGAAAGCGTCAATGGACTTTGCCCAATAATAAAGGGATTCGGCGACGTGGCCACCTGTTCAACTTTCACGGGGGAAATATATCGTTTTCTCCTTTTTCTCGCATCTGCTTCCCCTAAAAGAAACAACAACACAATCACACTCAGGCAACCCACCATCAGCTTTGGCCCAATTCCTCGAAACAACGTGCACCTCTTTATGTGTGAATAGTAAATCAAATGTGTTCTTCTTATTGTGCCAAACAATTTCTCTTCACACCAATCAAATTCTAAGTTTCTTATTTTTTATCTGGCCTTTGGCGTGGCCGAGCAGTACAGGCGACTCCGGAAAGACGGCAGCGCACTGTTTGAGCGCAGCGAGTTTGCGCAGCCGCCGGAGTCGGCAAACAGCGGAGGGAACCCGAAGGGCCACGACAAGGTCAACATGGTTTTGGGTCCTTTTGCCGAAACAAAAGGACCTCGGCTGCCGGGCCGAAACCCAGCCTCAGGAAAAATTGCTGGGGTATTACAAACAATGCTCCAGCGTCTTATTCTTGTAAACATTATTTATCTAAGTCTTCTTGGTACGCACTCAAAACTTCTTCATCAATAAATTTGATGCGCTGCTTCAGCATTTCCCCATTTTCCCTTGTTGGTTCCACATTAACAGGAGGGCATTTTTCGTTAATTTTTCCATTGAGTACAAAATCTACCCATATCTGCATCGCTCCAAGGTATGCATCTAAGGCGCAGGCCGGGTTTGGGGCATTTTCAGTGGAAATGTACAAGGAGGGAAGATCACCAACGATAACCCAAACATATACATCAACATTCTGGCTCTTTGGAATAATTTCAAAAAAAAACGGCGACTACACCTCCTACACCCAATCCAAAATATGCATTCTTAATTGATTGACACCATTTTTGTTGAGCTAATATATACTCCTCTGCCTCGCCCAACATGGCATTCAAAAGAGATGTATCTTCTGCATCTTCTCCTACTAATTCAGAGGCTGGGACGATTTTTGTAAAATCGATTGGTTTCACGTTCCTATTTCTGGCTCCCGAGTCGCTTTGCTTTTATTTGTATGATACGGTTTGGACTTCAAAATTTCGCTGAAACTAATACATGACCAGACATCTTCATATCGACGCATTTTCAGGAGTCAGCGGGGACATGTTTCTTGGTGCCCTGGTGGATACCGGTGTGCCTCTGAAAATTCTTGAAAAGGGCCTGAAAACTTTAGGCATCAAAGGCTATCGGCTTCGCGAACAACAGGTGATTCGCAGTAGCATCCGCGCCACAAAGGTCGATGTGGACATTCAAAAGGGATTCACCAAACCATTATCACTCGCCACTATTAAAAAAACGCTTACAAATAGCCGTCTGCCAGACACCATTCGTACCCAAGCACTCCAGACGTTTCAGCTCATTGCTGAAACTGAAGGAACAGTGCATGGGAAATCACCTGCGAAAGTACATTTTCATGAAGTAGGTGTGATTGATTCACTTGTGGATATTGTGGGAACGCTGTTAGGCATTGCTCATTTGAACGTCACGTCGGTGTCATCTTCTCCTATTAACCTGGGAGCCGGCATTATCTCTACTGCCCATGGGCTACTTCCTGTACCAGGACCGGCTGTAGCTCAAATGGCCAAGGGCATTCCCATATTTTCCAGCGGACCAGTAATGGAACTCACCACCCCCACAGGTATGGCATTGGTTAGAACATTGTCTCAAAATTGTAGAACGCTTCCCTCCTTAACACCACAGACTATTGGGTATGGTGCGGGCACAGCCGACCCGAAAGGGTGGCCAAATGTCCTACGGCTCTTTCTTGGGCAAGAGGAAGCACCATCATCGATCACAACTGAGCAGATTATTCAATTAGAAACCAATATCGATGATATGAATCCACAATTATACGATCAGATGATGTCCCATCTTTTCGACGCAGGTGCCTTAGATGTGACCTTGTCTTCCACGATGATGAAACGTAATAGACCTGGCACTCTTGTTTCAGTTGTGGCTTGGCCAAAAGATCTTCAAGCCCTCACCACTATATTGTTATCGGAAACAACCACACTCGGGGTTCGTGTTCAGGAACTCTCCCGTATGGTTGTTCCCCGCCAAATAAAAACTGTTCGTATTCCCGGTGGAACCGTGCAGGTAAAAATTGCCGACCTTGGTGATGGACAGATAAAGGTCACTCCCGAATATCGCGATTGTGTCGCACTGGCCGAACGTAGCAAGCAGTCTGTTCAAACTATCATCGATCTAGCCCGGCAAATGTTTATACAGACTGCCAAGCCTAAAATAGCTCCTCGATCTCAGAAACCCACTAAGATTTCTCCTTAAGATCTCTCCAACATGGTTGCCTTACCTAATCCGAAACCAATTCTTGCTATCACGATGGGGGATCCTGCCGGAATCGGGCCTGAAATCATTGTGAAGGCCTTAGAGCTGCCAAAGGTCTGGCGGGTGTGTCGACCTTTAATCATTGGCCATCCTACGATCTTCGAACAGACCATCCAATCGCTGAAAGCTTCTCTAGTGATCACTTATTTGGATGGTCATGATGAATCCTCAGGGAAGAAGGCATTTCGACGTGGCTGCCTACCTCTGTTCGATCCCTTTTCTCAATCAATTCGACCAATCAGACTAGGACACGTTTCCGCTAAGGCCGGAGAGATGGCCGCAACCTGCATCCAATCTGCCGTACGGTTAGCTCAAGCGGGTTGCGTAGATGGCATTGTGACAGCACCGATTAACAAGGAAGCCCTGCATCGAGCTGGCCATCTATATCCTGGACATACGGAAATGTTGGCCGATCTGACCAAGGCCAAAGAATCGGGCATGATGATAATGGGTGGTCCACTCAAAATCGTCTTTACGACCACCCACCTGGCTTTGCGGGACGTAGCGGAGGCCTTGACCGTTCAAAAAATTGTGAAAGCGATTCGTTTAGCCCATTTTGGCTTGAAGGAATTGTTTGGTCTCAAGAAATCTCGAATTGCCGTGGCAGGATTGAATCCTCACGCTGGCGAGAATGGCCTATTTGGCGATGAAGAGCAGCGGCTAATCCTTCCCGCCATCAAACGAGCCAAGGCCCAAAGAATTTCTTGTAGTGGTCCTCACCCGGCAGACACCATGTTTGCGAAGGCCTTAACCGGTGCATTTGATGGAATTGTTGCCCTCTATCATGACCAGGGTTTGATTCCCTTAAAGACTGTCGCCTTTGGACATTGTGTGAATATCACGATTGGTCTGCCCATCCTTCGAACCTCTGTGGATCATGGTACGGCCTTTGATATTGCTGGAAAAGGGAAGGCTGATCCCACCAGTTTAGTCGATGCCATCGTGATGGCTGCTCAATTAGCTCCTAGATTTTCATCTCAGCCGCCAAAAATTTCGAGAAAAGCCCTTTCGTAAAGGGTTGAGGGCGAATCATCCCGTTCTGCAACATTTTACGACTCATCTGACGTACACCTAAAATTTTTCCACATGCCTTCCACTCCTTCTAATGCCAGAAAGCTTGCAGGGACGGTACTGCAAACTATTTATCGCAGCGAGTCCTTTGCGGATGACGCTTTCGATGCCACAGTCAAAGATAGGGTGCTTTCTGAACCTGACCGGGCTCTGGCCTTTGAACTTGTGTATGGAGTTTTACGACATGCGGTCACGTTGGATTGGCGATTAAATCATCTCTCTCGCAAACCCATGGCTCGTCTTCCTCTGAATGTGGCAACAACCTTACGAGTGGCCGCTTACCAATTGTTGTATCTAAGCCGCATCCCCGATTCCGCCGCCGTAAACGAAGCGGTGAAGTTAATTCGGAAACAGCCGGGGCATGATTGGGGTGGACTGGTGAATGGCATATTGCGCAATGTGATCCGCCAAGAGGCTCCCCCATTTCCGGACATCACGGCAGATCCTATTCAGGCACTTTCTCTCAGCTATGCCTGTCCTTTATGGATGGTCGAACGTTGGATTCAGGCCTTTGGACTGACTCGTGCGGAAGAGTTCTGCAGGAAGACGTTAGACATTCCTCCCTTAACTCTTCGGACCAACACTTTACGCTGTACTCGGAGGAAATTATTAGATCGCCTTGAAGCTGAAGGCATTTCTGCAAAGGAAACCCCTGTAAGCCCTTGGGGTATCACACTTGAAAAATGCGGTCACCCTGGTCGACTGGCCGTCGTACAAGAAGGTTGGTGTTACATTGAAGATGAAGCAGCCCAGCTTATCCCTCCGTTGCTTCATCCTCAACCGGGGGACCGAATTCTTGATGCCTGCGCAGCTCCAGGTGGAAAAACCACTCACCTGGCTCAATTGATGCAAAACCAGGGCACCATTATCGCCCTTGACCGCCAACCCGAACGTCTCACTCGCTTGGCTGAAAATTGTCTCCGGTTAGGTGTTAAAAATGTTCATGCGGAGAAGTGTGACGTGGTACATGATGCCACATTTTCCGATTCAGGTTCACTCACAGAACCGTTTGATGGGATATTGGTAGACGCTCCCTGTTCAGGATTGGGTATTTTACGTCGACATCCCGAGGGAAAGTTGTTGAAACAGTTCTCGACAATTGAACAATCTTGTCAGGTGCAGAAACAAATTCTCCATCACATCTCCCCCCTCTTGAGACCAGGGGGAATCTTGGTCTATAGTGCCTGCTCAATTGAACCGGAAGAGACCACGGAGGTCATTTCCGCGTTTTGCCGGGAACATCCAGATTTTCAGTCCGAACCAATTACACCTTGGATGGCCACTACCGGGCTTCCGCTCGTGACAGACCATGGCCATTTGTGTACAGGGTTTCAGTCGTTTACCATGGATGGATTCTTTGCATGTCGATTTAAAAAAAAATCTGATATCTCATGACAAAACCACTTATAGCCCCATCTATTCTTTCCGCGGACTTTGCTCGTTTGGCTGAGGCAGTTCAACAAGTTGAAGCCGCTGGTGCTGATTGGATTCATGTCGATGTCATGGATGGTCATTTCGTCCCTAATCTTACAGTGGGCCCGCCCATAGTTGAAGCTCTTCGCAAGGTAACCACGCTTCCACTTGATGTTCATCTGATGATGACCAACCCAGATGAGTTCATTCCAGAATTTGCCAAAGCCGGAGCGGATATTCTGACAGTGCATGTTGAGACCTGTCCTCATTTGCATCGAACCATTCAAGGGATTAAAGAACACAATGTGAAGGCGGGGGTTACCTTGAATCCTGCCACTCCCGCCAATTCCCTGGAGTCTATTATTGGTGATGTGGATCTTGTGTTGGTGATGTCAGTCAATCCTGGGTTTGGCGGCCAAAAATTCATCGATTCGACATTGGATAAAATCCGTCAAATTCGTGCGATGATTTCGGCATCCAAAGGGTCTCCATATCTTGAAGTCGATGGTGGAATCACGGTGAAGAATGTCGAGTCCGTCCTTAAGGCTGGAGCCAATGTTTTGGTTGCAGGCTCCGCTATATTCGGCAGTGATAATATGCCGGAAACGATTCGACAACTACGCACAGCCGGACAGACGGTGACCGTCTGACTCACTCCATGGATGCCCCTAACCAGACGGACAGCCTTCATCCTCTTGAAATTCAGGTCCTCCGAGCCCTCGGGTCAGCTGCGACGGAGGCCCTCAAAGACCCCGAAATCGTTCAAGCCACCACCCTCGCTCCTTCTCAAATCAGTATGGCCGTTGGCTGGTTGCTCACCAAACAGTTCGTCCATCTGGTATCTGAAACAACCACGACCCTGGTTGCACTGACGGAGGTGGGCACACAGTTCCAACAGGTCGCCTCTCCCCCAGAGTGGATTCTTCAGACTGCCCAAAAGACATCCTTGGACGGTCAGGCCACCACGGTCAAAGATCTTCAAGCCACGGGAGAATTTCAACCATCTGAGCTGAGCAGAGCTTTTGGTCTGTTAAAAAAAGAAGGGGCCATCTCTTTAGGCGCTGGAGGATCTCTTCAAACTACAGGGAAAAAGAGTCCTTCGGTTGAGGCGTTACGATCATTGTTGAATCAAATCCACGAGGGTTCACAACCGTTGAAATCGTTTTCTGAAGAACACCAAGCCTTGCTCCGTCAATACGCAGTGAAGCGCGGTAATACTCAAGAACCATTTCGAATCGATGACCATACCGTGCGTGCCTTTTCCCTGACTCCTGAGGGTCGAAATCTGTTACCCAACTTAAGAGAAGACGCCGCCCAAGAAATTTCTCAATTAACGCCTGAACTCTTAAAAGATGGATCCTGGCGAAATTGTACGTTCCGAAAATATTCAATCCATCTCCGCCCGCCTCGCTTGGCAGTAGGCCGGCGTCATGCCTACCGCGAGTTTCTGGATACGGTAAAAACCAAATTAACAAGTATGGGTTTTCAAGAAATGCGTGGGGAATTAGTTGAAACGGAATTTTGGGATATGGATGCTCTGTTTATGCCGCAATTTCATCCTGCACGGGCCATTCATGATGTGTACTTTGTCAAAGAGCCGACCCATGCCAAACGCATTCCTGAACCTTTTCTTAGCCAGGTAGCGGAGACCCATAAAAATGGGGGAACCACAGGATCCAAAGGGTGGCAATATTCCTATGATCCTGAACGAGCCAAGCGTTTGGTCCTTCGCAGTCAAGGAACAGCTGTCTCAGCACGCACGTTGGCGACGAATCCTCCTGTTCCAAGCAAGTTTTTCTCTATTGCCCGCTGCTTTCGTTACGACCAGGTAGATGCCACCCATGCCACTGATTTTTTTCAGGTAGAGGGAATTGTGCTTGGATCGGATATTAACTTTCGCACTTTATTAGGATTACTCAAACTTTTTGCGACGGAAATGGCCCAAGCCAAAGAGATTCGGTTTCTTCCAGCTTATTTTCCCTTCACTGAACCTTCCGTAGAAATGCACGTTCGACATCCCAAGCTTGGTTGGATGGAACTTGGTGGCGCAGGACTCTTTCGCTCAGAAGTTACAGTCCCACTGGGAGTAACCGTACCTGTCATCGCCTGGGGCCTTGGCTTGGATCGTATGGCCATGGTGGCCTTGGGTATTCAAGATATTCGTGACTTATTCACCTCAGATTTAGAAGCCGTGCGAAATATGCGCCGCGACTTATAAGACGTTCAGCATGCCTACCATATCTATTTTTCAAAAAGACTTTTCTCAATTAGTGGGACAATCCTCTTCCATGGCTGATATTGAACAATGGTTGCCATTGGTCAAGGGTGAAGTGAAAGATTTTACTCAGGAAACCGGTGAAATACGGGTTGAACTACAGGATACCAACCGTCCTGATTTATGGTGTGTGGAAGGCATTGCGAGACAAATTCGTTCCGTTTTGACCGGCGGCCAAACGCCTTATCCCTTCTTTTCTACTCGTGGCCGAGCCAAACGACGGATCCAGGTAATGCAAGGGATGGAAACGGTACGTCCATTTGTAGCAGCCTGTGCCTCCCTTGGATTTTCTATGTCTGAGGAAGGTCTGGCGCAATGCATTCAAACACAGGAAAAGTTAGCAGATTCCTTTGGGCGCAACCGAGAGACCGTCTCAATCGGGTTGTATCGTTTGCCGTCCATCACCTTTCCGGTAACATACGGTTTAGTACAACCTGATGAAATTCGCTTCACCCCATTGGGGTTTGAAGAAAAGATGACCCCTCATGAAGTCCTGACCCTTCATCCAAAGGGCTTGGAATATGGAAACATCCTGACCGGTTGTGAACGGCTTCCTCTGCTCTGGGACACCAATGGGCAGGTGCTGTCGTTTCCACCCATCATCAATAGTCGTGAACTTGGCGAAGTGCAAATCGGCGATACCGATTTGCTGGTGGAAGTCACAGGGACCGATTTATCCATGGTGATTCTGGCTTTAAATATTTTTGCGAGTAACCTGGCAGATCGCGGAGCCACTATTGAACCCATAGACGTGATATATCCGTATGAAACTCCCATGGGGAAAACCATAAAAACTCCATTGGACATGGGGAATGGGCAACGTGTGTCACTTGAAGCCATCGAACAAGCCTTAGGTATGCCCTTGGGAGCCAAGGCGATTCAAACCGCTTTAGTTGCCTATGGCTATCAAGCCAAAGCCACTCGCCAATCAGTATCTGTTCAACTGCCGGGGTTTCGGTACGATCTCATGCATGTCATGGACGTCGCTGAAGATGTAGCCATCACGCGGGGATATGATTCTTTTTCTCCAATCATGCCCCAAACATTTACGGTCGGGGCGTTGTCTGAGTTGGAACAAACGAGTGACCGGCTTCGTGATTTACTGGTGGGGTTTGGATTTCAGGAAATGTTTTCCAATATCTTGTCCTCAAGACAGGAATTTGTTGAACGCATGCGTATAGCAGAAACAGAGCACGAAGCACTGGTGGAAGTCGACAATGTCATGTCTCTGAACTATGCCTGCTTACGCCCTTCCATTCTCCCTTGTCTTCTTCGTGTGGAGGCGTTATCCCCACGCGTATTTTATCCACATTTGTTATTCGAAATAGGTGAAGTGGCACAGGTCGATTTGGAAGCAGATGTTGGGTCCAGGACTCTCTTGTCCTTAGCGGCCATAAGTGCGCATCCTGGTGCAAATTTTTCAGAAATGCATAGCTACCTGGATCTGTTGATGTATTACATGATCTGGTCCTATGACCTATTACCAGTATCGCATCCCTCATTTTTGGACGGGAGAGTCGGAGGAATTCGTTGTGGGGATCAGATGGTAGGGTATATTGGAGAATTTCACCCGGAAGTGTTGGAAGCTTGGCAAATTGATATGCCGACTTCCGGGTTTGAGTTTGAGGTCACGGCACCAAAAACCTAGGCAGCAGCTGGCTGTCCCTCGCCCTGAGTCAGAGTTATGAGATGGCTAAACCCCTGAGGGTCATGAATGGCCATTTCTGAAAGCATTTTTCGATTGATAAGCACATTGGCCTTTTTCAATCCATTAATGAACTGACTATACGTCCCACCCTGCGCACGAACTGCTGCGTTAATTCGTGTAACCCACAATTGGCGAAAATTTCGTTTCCGATGTTTCCGCCCTGCATAAGCATAGGCTTGGCCTTTATCAACCGATTCTGTCGCTGTTCTGAATAATTTACTCTTCCCACCAAATTGCCCTTTGGCTAATTTTAGTCGTTTCTTTCGTCGTTGCCGCGTTTGCGGTCCACCTTTTACCCTTGGCATACCCTCTCTCCTTTATCTCTTACAAAGAGTTTAATTGCTCTTAAACCAAATTACCCCGGTGTGTGTCGCTAAATCCACCGTTCCCTATTTATAAGGAAGCAGTCGAGAAATCGCATATTCGTCAACTTTGCATACGACAGCAGACTTGCCTAATCGCGCTTTGACCCGTGGAGCTTTACTTGTCAGTATATGACGGGTTTTGGCTTTACGGCGTATCCATTTTCCTGAACCGGAACGCTTAAACCGTTTACTGGCTCCCGAATGATTTTTCAATTTTAATCCTGCCATGATCGTGTTCCTTTTTTGAAATCCGTGTCCCTTGCCTCAGGGTTGTCCCCATATGTTACTTAGGAGACACTACCATGTATAAATTCCGTCCTTCCATGCGAGGAGGACTTTCTATATTTCCCGCGCCTTTTAGCTCCTCAATAACCTTTTGGATCGCTTGGAAGCCAAGCTCTCGATTGGCCATTTCACGGCCACGGAACATAACCGTAACTTTGGTCTTATTCCCATCTTCGAGAAAATCCCGGATCTGCCGGACTTTCGTCTCCATGTCGTGCGTATCCGTGCGCGGACGAAATTTAACTTCCTTAACTTGAGTCGACTTTTGGTTAAGTCGCATCCGATGTTCTTTTTTACTCTGTTCATACTTAAATTTCCCATGGTCCATAATCCGGCAAACCGGCGGTTCGGCGGTTGGCGCGACTTCGACCAAGTCATAGCCCCCCTCTCTCGCTTGCTTGAGGGCTTCAGACGTTTTAAGGATCCCAAGTTGTTCGCCTTCAGCCCCGATGACTCGGACTTCCGGCACTTTAATGAGATGATTTATTCGTTGTTTAGGAGTAGCCACTCGCGTCATTCGAAAAGAAAAGACCCATTTTTGACGGCCTCGGGGGTTTCGTCCCGAATAAGCTGTAGAATATCATTCATAGACATTGTTCCCAGGTTTTTGCCATTTCGCTGTCGGACCGATAGAGTTTCGCTTTCTGCTTCCCGATCGCCCACCACTACCATTAGCGGTACCTTAGCCTTTTCCGACTCACGGATTTTAAGGCCAACTTTCTCATTTCGCAAGTCTAAGTTTACCCGACACCCCTTTTCCCTAAGGTTTTGGCCCACCTTTTTGGCATAGTCCTCATGTTTTTGAGATATCGGAAGAATGGCGACTTGGACCGGGGCCAGCCATGTCGGGAAGGCTCCGCCATAATGTTCAAGGAGAATCCCAAAAAACCGTTCGATCGAACCCAACAAAGCCCGATGAATCATGATTGGTTGATGAGATTTCCCATCTTCACCAATATAGGTCAGCCCAAACCGCTCAGGATTGTTAAAGTCAACTTGCACCGTGGAGCATTGCCATGACCGTCCAAGGGCATCTTGAATTTTAACATCAATCTTGGGGCCGTAAAAGACTCCTTCCCCAGGATCTTCTTTAAAAGCATAACCACCTTCTTCGAGGGCCGTGGCTAAGGCCTGGGTAGCTTGATCCCACTGATCAATGGAGCCAACCGCTTTTTCAGGTCGGGTCGATAGAAACATTTGAAATTCACTAAAGCCAAACGTCCCTAACATAAAGGTTGTGAATTTAAGAACTTTTCGAACTTCTTCGGCTAATTGATCCGGGCTACAAAATATGTGCGCATCGTCTTGGGTGAAACCTCGAACCCGCATTAACCCATGGAGGACACCAGATCGCTCGTAACGATAGACGGTACCGAGTTCCCCATAGCGAATAGGCAAATCGCGATAACTCCGCAAATGGGATTTAAATACCATGATATGAAAGGGACAATTCATCGGCTTGAGCTGATATTCGCTCGATTCAACTGGCATAGAGGCATACATATTTTCGCGGTAAAAATCTAAATGCCCACTCGTTTTCCACAGATCTAAACGAGCCACATGGGGGGAATAGACCATTTCATAGTCATTTGCCAGATGTTGGACTCGCCAAAAATTTTCCACAAGTAGGCGAATTTGCGAACCTTTGGGATGCCATAAAATCAGCCCCGGTCCTGTTTCATCTTGAATACTAAACAGGTCTAGTTCTTTACCTAATTTTCGATGATCGCGCTTTTTAATTTCTTCAAGGTTATCCAAATGCTTTTGTAAAGCTTCTTTGGAAGGGAAGGACGTCCCATAAATGCGCTGCAACATGGGGTTGCGTTCGTCTCCCCGCCAGTAGGCTCCAGCACTGTTCAGAAGCTTGAATGCTTTTACATAGCCAGTGGAAGGGAGATGAGGGCCTCGACAAAGATCGACAAAATCTCCTTGGGTATAGGCAGACACCGGTTCACCGTCAGGAAACCCCTGAATAAGTTCCACTTTATAAGATTCACCTAGATTGTTGAAAAATTCGACCGCCTCTTCTTTGGAAAATTCCCGTCGCGAGACCGAGAGGTTACGTTTGATAATTTCTAATGCCTGTGCTTCGATTTTTTCCAAATCTTCAGGAGTAAACGTGCGTTCAAATGCAAAATCATAGAAAAACCCATTCTCAATGGCCGGCCCGATGGTCATTTTGGCGGTGGGGAAACATTCTTTCACAGCTTGGGCCATAATATGGGTACTGCTATGACGATAGACCTCTTTCCCTTCAGGGGAATCAAATGTGAGTGGCTCCAGTGTGGCATCTTCGTCTACCGCTGACCCTAAATCTCGTTCTACCCCATTCACTTTCACGGCAAACATTTCCTTTGATCGAAACCTACCAAGTTTGATCAACGCGTCCTTCGCTGTCGTGCCCTTGGGAAATGTTTGCGGGTCTTTACCTTGAACGGATAATTGAATCATGTCCATCATTTACTATTGGCTTAGAGCTTCAATATTGAAGCAACATTCTTAAACGATTTTCTTCTACCACCACGCAACAAAAGGCACCTCTCCCTAAAAAGGAAGCCGGATGCCTTTAAATTTTTACGGGGAAATGGTAGGCGCGGGCGGTATTGAACCGCCGACCTCTACCGTGTCAAGGTAGCGCTCTCCCCCTGAGCTACGCGCCTATATTCTACTCGACTTATGCTAGTCTGCCAAGGATGCCATGTCAAGAAATGGCTGATAAATAAAGGGAAAGAGGAAACTCAAGTGGAGGAATCTGGAGCCGACCGCTTACGTTTTCCTGGAGCAGTTTGTTTGGCTTGACTCACGGAAATATCAAACTCGGTAATTTTTTTCCGCAAGGTATTGCGATTTAATCCCAATAAGCGGGCTGCTTTAATCTGGTTGCCATGCGTTTCTCGTAATGCCAGTTCAATAAGAGGCCGTTCAACGGCACGCATCAAGGTGGGATAGAGATTGTTCCCCGAGCCCACATTCATCGCTCGAACAAAATCACCGATCTTTTTTTCCACATAACTAGCCAAATTCACATCTTTGGGGTCCAAAATTGGTTCCGTGTCGCCTTGGGACCCCATAATCTGGGGAATTTGATTTAAACTGCGCCAGGCAGGGAGGGGACCAGCATACACAAACATTTTCGTTAAATTTAAATGTCCATTCAATGCTGAGAGATTGGGCAACACTTCGGGGCTGGGTTCATCCAAAATAACCCCAGTAAAATTCTCAGACTCCATGGCCGTTTCCAAGGACGAACAATCATCGACAACCTTGACCCGGTCTTCGAGTTCAGGACCACTGACCTTTAATTTTAATTCTGAGTTCTTCGTTAAAAGGGCAAAGCGGAGTTGAGGTGTGTGAGATGGCATTGGTGGTGGATCAACAGACAAAGGAGGGCGATTATGTCGAAACTGTCGATTTGTTTCAATTGAGAGAATTGCCTAGGTTGAGCTTCTCATTATTCAAAGCCCAGCATGGGACAAAGCACGCGTAATAGGCACCAAATGACGATTCCGCCAATGACATCTAACAACAATCCAGCCTGCACCATACGAAGAATTGGCACACGGCCAGTTCCATAGATAATGGCATTCGGTGGAGTAGAGACAGGAAGAACAAAGGCCAAGCTGGCCGCCATGCACGCTGCAAGCACCGGCGGAACCGGAGAAAAATTCGCGGAATGCGAAATCGCAATAAGCACGGGGACCAACATACTTGTCGCGGCAGTATTCGACGCCAATTCAGTTAAGACCAAAGCCGTGAGAATCGCCACACCCATTAAACTCCACACCGACTCAATGCCAAACAACCCAACCATACTATGGCCTATGGTAAGGGCAAGTTCAGTTTTCACCATTAATTCCCCAAACGCAATGCCTCCACCAAATAATAAAATGGTCCCCCAATGAATATTCGCCGCTTGCTTCCAGGTAAGCGTAAACGTCCCTTCACGAAGGTTTAAAGGCAAAAGAAACAGGAGTCCGGATGCAAAAATAGGAACCAATTCTTTGGGAAGATGGACGTTGACCCATTGAATAAACGCATGGTCTGGTTCCAGCCAAATGGATAACAGAGCCGGTAACACCCACAAAAAAATCGCCAAAAGAAACACCCCAAATGTATAAGTTTCTCCGCGTGTCCATGGCTCGGACGGCGCTGTTGTCATCGTAAATGAATGATTGGAATTTGCCGTTAACGAAGAAGGCGCATACAACCAATACAAAATGGAAAACATCACCAGAAGCATGATTCCCGCTACCGGCAAGCCCATTAACATCCACTGGTCGAACGCAATTGTGACATTCGCTTGTTCAGCAAGAAGGCCAACGCCAATTAAGTTTGGTGCTGTACCAACCAATGTCGCCACACCTCCAATACCTGCCCCATAGGCCAGACAGAGTAAAAACCCAGTCTCAAATTTTCCTAGATTCATTCCACTTTGTCGCAAAGCATTGAGCACCCCCAGTGCCACGGGGAGCATGACAGCTGTAGCTGCTGTATTGCTAATCCACATCGACATGCCTGCTACTGCCAAACTTATTGCCATCATAATTCGAATAGGATGACTGCCGACCCATTTTCGAGATAAAAGCCAATTCCCGAAACGACCATCCAACCCATGGACAGTCAAAGCTTCGGAAATAAAAAAGCTTCCAATAAACAAAAAAATGATGGGATGGGAAAAGGCCGCAAATACCGATTTCATCGACCCCAGGCCAGCCAGCACACACAGCCCACATCCCATTAAGGCTGTAACGGGCAGAGGGATGGGTTCCGTAATCCACATCACCACCACCCACGTCAAAATCGCCGCCAACGTCCGTGCAGGATCAGAGAGGGAATCCGGAAGAAACACAAACATTAGCCCCGCCAAAATCGGCGCAACAACCAAACCCAAAAGATGGAGCGGAGGGCGTGAGGAAGATTGATGGAGAAAAGAACTCATTCAGCCATATATTAAGTACAAGCTGTCGAATCGAAAGGCCAAAGGGTCAAACAAAAGACCTATCAAAAGTTTCAACGCATCATACAAGAGTGGAGTGCTTTCAGAAATACACCAGGATCAAAAATGACATGTTAAAACATGCATTTTTTGACAATAATAGATGCTATCTGCATACCATTTTTGAATGGTGTCGGAATTCCTTTACACGAATGGAATAAGAAAACTGCGTATAAAGATATTGATTTTATTAAAAAAATTAATTAATCACAAAAAATCAATATTATTCCAGGAAAGATTGTAAAGAAATCCTTACGCATTGAAAAAATTATTGGGATTTTTGGTCCTACGTGTGTAAATCAACCGTATTAATTAAGTACTTGAAATCAAGAACTTAAGGAAAAATGCATCAACATCGAAAACAAATGAGTTTTTGGCATGATTCTGGCTTTATTTCTCAAAACTTATATTTTTCATTCTACCTGGAGACCCAGGGAAGGTCATTTCATAAGTAAATTCATTTATTTTTGGAGGTGCGGTATGGTGGTTGGACAAGATCTACAGTACAGAAATGAGCAAAAGAGACCTAGTGCAATTCTGCAGAAATTGCTAATGGGATTGGCAGTTCTCGCATTCGTTGGTACAAGCTTTCCCCTCTCAGCTTTGGCAATTCCCGATGGAGTCTACGCTGTGGGTAGCCATCCTGATGGAGGCTTGAACCCTCCGGCTTATGGTCTGCGTCTTGATGGATTTAATGGAGGAGGGAACTGGACTTTTGATGCCAATCACATGAATAGTAACGTGACACTCACAAAAACGGGAGCGAATATTGTTATTTCTGGTGTGATACAAGGCGGCCAGGATACAGGGCCAAATTGGGCCAACCCGCTTGGGGAATTGTTTACGATAAATATGTCATATACGGGAGCGGTCGAAGATGCGAACGGAGGAGTGGTCGACACCAAAGTTAGTGGGCCAGCTTCCCACCATACAAATTTTGGCACCCTCGTTCGTAATTTCGATAACGCGGCTTGGGACCTCAGGAGTCACGCAAAGAATGGCACCGGCCTGGCCCTCCAATTAGGCGATAGAGGTGGAGCGGGGCATCGCGGATTTAATGGTATTTCTGTGTGGGGCTGGGTCGATTGGAAACCCCAAGCTGGGTCATGGGGACACACCGGATCGGACGACGGATGTTGTAGCGACTGGCTACTTACCGCCGTACGTGATAGCACGACGACCAATGTTCCCGAACCGGCTACCCTCGCCTTATTCGGCACGGGCTTAGCCGGTCTTGGCCTCTTAAGATACCGAAAGAGCCGTCTCAAAAAATAGTGATGTCATAAATCGCAAAAAGAAAGACTTGTTTCATTATAGATGGCCCTGCTGGGTTTACCAGCAGGGCCATTCTTTTTCCACTTCAGTAAAGGTGTCAGGAACCTTTATTGGTTCTTTAATAATATAAATAGAGATCAAACCGCTTTCTTGGCATTACCTTTGGGGCGACCCCTAGGACGAAGAGTGCTTTCAAGGTTTAACCGGCGGGTTGTACGTTGTACCCAGATTTCCTTACCGAAAGGTCTACCACGCTGGACACATTGACGAACGGACTCCAATTCCTCCTCTGTCTGAGGCTCGTTGGTCCATTTCGTATATTGCCGGGGACGCGCAACCGGCCAATCCGTTAACCAATCACTTTGTTTTAGGCCGTGGGTACGACGCCACAAACTGGACCATTGCCAGCTTTCTGCACGCTTCACCAATTTTGCTCGCAAAGCATTGCGTTCCACATAACGACACACGGTTAAGAAATGTTCATCCGTTTGAACAGGGAAGGATTTATACCGACCTTGGTACAGATGGCCACTCCCTACCGACTGATGTTGGGCATGCCAACGTTGAGTGTGAGTCAGGGTTAACCAGGCCATAAATCGAGACAAATCTCCGTCTTTTCTCGGCCACAACACCAAATGCCAGTGATTTGGCATCACGCAATAGGCTAAAATTCGAACCGGAACTTGGATTTGTGCCTCGAGAAGAACATTTTCCCAGAGCTGATAATCTTGCGGAGTCTCAAACATGACCTGACGGCCATTGGCACGGTTGAGGACATGGTAGATAATACCACCGGCGGCTGCACGTAATGGGCGTCCCATGGTAAAATCCTAGCTTGATTCCTTATGAGGGTCAAGAGAAAGGTACCTGACACCATTTTAAAAATTTACACCCGAACTGATTTAGTCGAACGTCTTGTTCCTCATCAGAAAGCTGGGGAGCGAATAGTTTTTACCAATGGCTGTTTTGATTTGCTTCATGTAGGGCATACACGGTATTTAGAAGAAGCGAAAAGCCTAGGAGATTGTCTGGTCGTTGGCATCAATAGCAATGATTCCATCAGGCAATTGGACAAAGGAAATAATCGCCCAATAGTCACAGCGGAACAACGGGCAGAAGTTTTGTCGGCTTTAGCCTGTGTGGATTATGTGACGATTTTTGGCGAGCCTGATCCCTTAGCCCTTATTCAAGCCCTCCGGCCTCACATTCTAGTGAAAGGGGGAGATTGGTCACCAGATCGCATTGTCGGTAAGGATTTTGTTGAAACCTATGGAGGAACCGTGTGTAGCATTCCACTTGTTCCAGATATTTCTACCACCGCGATTGTTCAAAGAATTCTCGCCAATGATCCAGTGAAGTAACCTCGCTTGAGACCTCATTGCAAACCGTTTCGTTGTACAATACTGTCATGACGCTCCCATCAGTCGTTCACGCATTCCAGAAACATGTTGGCACATTCGTGCCGACTATTCCGGAAAAAACACCACCTCCTTGTCTTCTTAGCACTCAACCAGGCTGCTTGGCGTTGGCTATTGCGCTGTTTTCCAAATCCGAAAAAAAGAACTCAAATGCCGAACCCCAAACCCGTCTCATCATCACCCCAACTCAAGAAGAAGCCGAGCAACTCTATGAAGATATTAAATTTTGTACAAAATTCCTTGGACTAAGTCACGACCATGTAGACTTATTTCCTCCTTGGGCAACTATTCCTTATAACCCGGCACTTCCCGCCCATGCCGTCATTTGTCAGCGCGTGCGAGCCTTGCATGCATTATGTCAGAATGAGAATACGATTCTGATAAGTTCTCTCCCGGCCGTACTACACAAATTGGTGCCCCCTTCCGTTTTTTCCGAAGCCTGTTTTTCCCTCAATGTTGAAGAGACTATTGAGCGAGACTGGCTCCTTCGGTCACTCATTCGGTTAGGCTATTCACGAGGTTCTTTGGCTGAAGTTCCTGGAGAATTCAGCGTGCGTGGGGGCATTGTGGATATATTTTCTACGGCCCATGATCACCCAGTTAGAATTGAATTTTTGGGTGATACGGTTGAATCCATTCGCACATTTGATCCCTCTACCCAAGAATCGATCATGAGCCTCAAGGAAACCTGGATTCTTCCTACGCGAGAATTTATTCCTCCAGCTCATTCACCGGAGGAGGCCGACCCTTCACCCATTACTCCCAGCATGGAATGGGATTTGCCGCGCTATTACCCCGAATTGGTGACGCTGTGTGATTATGTGCAAAATCCCCTAACGGTCTGGCTCTCTCATCCAGTAGACTTGAATGCTTCTGCGGCGGATTTTTGGAATACGCTTCTAGAGACATGGGAAGAATTATCTCCCAACCATGGACATGCCGACCCCGATCAACTCTATGAGATGTGGGATACATTCAAGTTGTACCTCAGCATGTGTCCCACCATTTTGTGGGACACCCTAGCGCCTGATTCCACCAGCATTCCTCATATCCCAATCATGTTAGATGCTCAATCGCCAGCCAGTGTGGGCTTGGGTGTACGAGGGCTGCCCTTTAAAGAGACACTGATGAAGCTTGACCAGTTGCGAGCAGAGGCAGGCATTTTCTTAGTGGCTCGCAGTGCTGGACAAGTTGAACGATTGATTGCCCTTCTACACGACCACGGGTTTCCTGCCAATACCTGGCAACATCCTTTTCCACAAGAAGCCATAGAGGGCCGTCTTCCCTTTTATTGTCTGGAAGGTGAATTATCTGCAGGATTTATTTCGCATGAAGGCCGATTAGCTTTCATCACGGAAGAAGAACTCTTTGGGAAAGGCATTCGGCATCGCCCACAAACCAAAACCCCAACGGCCAAATTTTTCTCGACATTAAATGATCTGAAAGAAGGTGACCTGGTCGTCCATCTGCAACATGGGATTGGACGCTACCTAGGTCTCCGACGTCTAGAAGTGCAAGAGTTCACTAGTGATTATCTCTTATTGCAATTCGGTGGCACAGACACTCTCTATGTGCCCTTGGACCGCTTAAATCAGATTCACCGCTACCGTGGTGCTGAGCAACGGTCTCCCCGGTTAGACCGACTCGGCGGAACAGCCTGGGGGAAAACTAAAGCCAAGGTCAAAAAAGGCATTGAGGATATGACCGAGGAATTGGTGGAACTCTATGCCAATCGGGAAGTGGCCAGGCGAACGGCTTATCAGGAAGACACATTGTTAGTACATGAGTTCGAGGCAGGGTTTGAATATGAAGAAACCCCCGATCAACAAAAGGCCATAGAAGAAATTGGACGGGATATGGAATCACCCAAGCCCATGGATCGCCTTATTTGCGGTGACGTGGGCTATGGCAAAACCGAAGTAGCCATGCGGGCTGCGTTTAAGGCCATTCAGGCCAATCGTCAAGTCGCGGTTTTAGTCCCGACCACCCTCTTAGCTCAACAACATTATGAAAATTTCTCGATTCGCTTCGCACCGTTTCCTGTCAAGATCGGGGTTTTATCACGTTTTCAATCCACTGCAGAAATCAAAGCGACCCTAAAGGGTTTGGCTGAAGGATTAATCGATATCGTGATCGGCACACACCGTGTCGTACAAAAAGATGTCCTCTTCAAACAATTGGGTCTGGTCATCATTGACGAAGAACAATGGTTCGGCGTCCGGCACAAAGAACGGCTGAAACAACTCCGAACTCAAGTGGATGTGCTAACCCTTTCGGCCACGCCAATTCCCCGAACTTTGCAAATGGCGTTTTCTGGCGTGCGAGATTTATCCGTCATTGAAACGGCTCCCCCTGGGCGAATGGCTGTTGAAACCCAAGTCCTTCGGCACGATCCCACAGTCGTACGAGAAGCCATCCGCCATGAACTAGGTCGTGGAGGCCAGGTCTTTTATGTCCATAATCGAGTCGAAACGATGGAACAAACCGGAGCCTGGTTACAAGAACTCTTGCCGGAAGCCCGCGTGCTCATGGCACATGGACAAATGCACGAAAAACTATTAGAACGCGTGATGCTCCAATTTTTTCATCAAGAAGCAGACGTGTTATTGGCATCGGCCATTATCCAGTCAGGGTTGGACATCCCCAATGCCAATACCATTCTTGTAGACCGTGCTGATTTATTTGGCTTGTCTCAACTGTATCAATTACGGGGTCGAGTGGGTCGTGGCGGACAACAGGCATTTGCCTATCTCTTTATCCCTAATGAAGAAACACTGAGCACCGATGCCCAAAAGCGGATGATCGCTATACAAGAATTTGCTGAACTTGGGTCAGGGTTCCGCATTGCCGCTGCTGATCTAGAAATTCGCGGAGCTGGGAATTTACTCGGCAAACAACAATCCGGCAATATTGCCGCTGTTGGCTTAGATCTGTACTTACAAATGGTGGAACAAGCCGTCCAACAACTCAAAGGAAACGAGGTCCAGGAAGAATGGGAGCCGACGCTGCAACTCGATGTCTCCGCTTTCATCCCCGATGATTACGTCGAAGATGCCTCCCAACGTTTAGGCCTGTATAAACGACTGACAGGCAGTGAACGACTAGGAGACTTGGCTCTTCTCTATGGAGAAACGCTCGATCGGTTTAGTACTTTGCCGGAGCCTATGGAACGACTTTTTGAAGTTATGCAAATACGGGTCTTGGCGAAAACCCTCAAATTGGAATATGTTGAACTACGACAGGGTATTGTGAATATCCGGTTTCATGAACAGGCCAAATTACCTGATCAAGGACTCCAACAATTGATAGACGCCTGGAAGGACCAGATAGAATTTCTTTCTCCCCGAGCATTTCGCGTGACTTTGCCAGAACAGGAATGGGGCCAAATGTACCCACAGGTCAATACCCTGTTACAAGGTTTGGTTCAATCAATGGTCAAGCAAGAGGAAGCATAATGCATCCGAGCTTTCTTACATATTCTGCGCAGACCTGGCGCACGGGACTTTTTTTGACAATCGTTTATTTGACCTGTTGGTTAGGAATCCCTTTAGGGAGCTTCGGATTTACGGATCGAATTGTTGCGGTGGTGAATAAAGAAGTCATCACGTTATCTGATCTACAACATGCCGTCCGTGACGAATATAGTCGATTGAAAGCGAAATATCGGGGGAAAGAGTTTGAACGTCAGTATTCCCAAAAGCAGCGCGAAGTCCTCAATGCTTTAATTGAGGAACGCCTTCAACTTCAAGAAGCCAAAGCCAAAGGTATTTCCGTCACACAAGATGAAATCGATGCCACTCTTCGTCGAACACCGCTCCCTTCCAATCAAACTGAAGAAGAGTTCGGGCAATTCTTACTTTTGAAAAAACTTTTTGAATTCCAGGTACGCCGTAATGTGGTCGTCGAGGAAGAAGAGTTACGACGGTTTTATGAAGCCAACCCAAATATCTATCGCAAACCCCCGCAATATCGTCTTAAACAAATTCTACTACCCGCAAATGACGAAGACGCCAGATATCGCGAAAAAACCAAAGCGGAGACCATCTATTCAGCGTGGATTCCGGAAACACCCCTTGAAGATCTTGCGGCCCAACATGCACAGGTGGTTAATCCCTTAGGCTGGGTAGAAGAAAAGGATTTAGTACCTCCACTGGCACACACGGTGAAGGAACTTATCCCAGGAACCTTATCGAAACCAATAGAAACCCAAGCAGGCGTACATCTTCTCATGATTGAAGATGTCAAGGAATCTCAACCCTATCCCTTTGAACAAGTTGAACGAGAAATTCGGGCACAACTGCTGAAAAAAAAGGGGGAAAAGGCCTACCGTACATGGCTCAAGGATCTCAAACAAAAAGCTTTCATCGACATAAGATTTTAAGTCTCTAATAACTGTCGGAGTTGGCTTAAAACTTGGTGCTTACCTTCGCCGGTATACGCCGAAAGAAAGATTGGCTCACCCTCCACATCTAAACCTTCCTGAAGCTCTCGAATAGCCCCTTGGCGTTTCCCTCTCGGAACTTTATCGGCTTTGGTGGCCACAAGTATCATCGGAATGTGTAATTGTTCTATCCAGGCGAGCATGTCTCGATCGGAGTCCTGCACTCTTCGAGAATCCACAAGCATGATGACTCCCTTTAGGTTTGTTCTGGATTTAAAAAATGTTTCAATCAAAGGGGCCCATAGCTGTTGAATTCTATCTGGCACTTTGGCAAATCCATAGCCTGGAAGATCGACCAACATGAACCGAGGCCCACTGGTTTCAATCTGAAAAAAGTTGATGGTTTGTGTTTTGCCAGGGGTTTTGCCTACCTTTGCTAATCCTTTATGATTGACCAGACAATTAATTGTCGATGACTTCCCCACGTTGGACCGTCCGACAATGGCCACTTCAGGTAGCGTTGGCTTGAGAAACTGTTCTACAGTCCCACAGCTCGCTTTAAATTCCGCTGAATGTATTTTTAACGCCGGCATGAATCAGCTTCTCAATTCATTTTCTCGTAGTGTAATTACTAAATGGGCTGATGGTTTGGTTTATCAAGAAACCTGATAAAATGGATTTGATCACAAAGAGAACGATACGTTGGCCACAGTTAATTGAACAACATTCCAGAAACTACCAAGGATATAGAGATTAAGAAATGTTTGAATTTTTCAAATCCTATAGAAAGAAAAACACTCTTCAGCGACTTATGAAACGCCTGGCAGTTCGTAGAACCGAGATTTCTCAAGAAGAATGCATGGCTCAAGTCGACGATTCCCTCGCTTTGGCATGGAAAGCGGATCAACAACAGGCTGAAGCCGAATTCATAGAATTCGTTATGCATGACCCAGAACTCGTCCCGATACTTTCCCGCTTTGAAGCCAATGAAGAAAAAATCAAACACATTAATCGGTCCTTGAGTCTTTATGGAGCCGGTCAGTGGTTAAATGAAACCTATATTGCTGCCGCAGCCCTGGCAACTCCCGCTACATTGGAATCTATATTACAAACCCTACATTCTCAGCCAGCAATCGATTCACCAAAAATTTGGATCGAGACTTCTACCAGCATGGTGAAACTTTTCAGTACCGAAGAAAAAGATAATATGTAATCATGTAGAAGTTTTCAGAAATATTCGATACCTACGAAAATTGTCATTGCCTGCCCCCCGTGAAAAAATGCACCAATTCATGACCTCGTTTTTCTTCATACTTAGACTTTTCGCGAATCTTTCATGGCTCGGTCAATTTCTCGAGAGGCTTCGCGCTTTTTTATCGTTTCACGCCGGTCGTAGGTTTTCTTTCCTCGTGCAACTGCCAGTTCCAACTTCGCTCTGCCCCGATCATTAAAATACAAACGCAGGGGGACAATAGTCAGCCCTTTGAGTTTGACTTTGTCGATTAATCGTTCGATTTCTTTTTTGTGAAGCAACAGAGTTCGAGGACGTAAAGGCTCATGGTTCATTTGGTTCCCATGGCTATACGATCCAATATGGCAATTATGAAGCACCGCCTTGCCATTTGCGATAGAGGCGTAACTATCGCGCAAATTCAAATGACCTTCCCGTAGGGCTTTGACTTCGGTGCCGACGAGCATCAGTCCTGCTTCGATTTTTTCTTCAACAAAGTAGTCATACGTAGCCTTGCGATTCGTGCCAACGACTTTGTTGGAAGAGTCTTGCTTCTGTTTAGCCATACCGTATTCTACCTTACTATTCTCAACAATTAGGAGGCTGGGCCCTTATCTAGGTTCTATGAGCTTTTCTAAGCGAATCATAGGAATTCCACCTGACTAATGAATCAACCTCTGAATTTCGATACAATAGCCTTATCATGAGTTCTTTTGAGCCAATACGGTCCGTGCTGAAGGAAGTGTCTAAGGGAAGTGCTTTGACCCGGAAATTATCCCAAGCCCGGTTACAGCTAGAATGGGAAGAGTTGGTTGGTCAAACCATTGCGAAGCATTCATACCCTGAGAGCATTCGCTATAAAAAACTGTATTTGGTCGCAGATAATTCTATTTGGCTTCAGCAATTGATGTTTTTAAAACCCACGATTTTGAAAGCCATTCATTCTATTATGCCAGACTTGGACGTAACCGACATTGTGTTATACATAGGGTCTATTCCAGAACAACGCCCTGAACCCCACAAAATTTCCCTCACCTCTTCTGTGCCACCTACCCTCCCATCAGCATTTGCTACAGACTTAACTAAACAATTACACAGTCCGGGTTTGCAGGCGTTATTATCTCAGACCATTACAAAAGCATTGGCACAATCCCCATCGCCTACTCCTCAGGAATAGAGGGGAATTCTCCTGTGTTCAGTTACCAGGATTCTTCGAAGACCCACTGCATCGTCAGCGTTCGATCCCTTGATTGGCTCCGATTCCAAGGCCCAATCCATCCCGCATGACCCGATTCATCTGCCCTGTACCCAGCCCGAACACTAGATTCAAACTGTTTACGAAACGCTTTTTCTGAGGGTGAATTCAATTCTTGGAGATCGCCCACCATATATCGCTGGAAAGTATCCGGTTCTGTCCAAGAAGGATCAGAAAAAATAATGATCTGAATAGTTTGATAGCGTCCTCTTGGATCTTTCGGCGTAGTCGGACGGATCTTCATTTGAGCAAAGTCGCGAGTGGCTTTTCCGACATTGCCCAATCGTTTTATTAAGGTTTCAATTTCTGGATCGCTCGTCCAGGAGGGTAGGTGAAGGGCGACTAGGGTCCCTTCTTGGGCACCAACGCTATAGGGAGGAATGGTCCTGTCTGGGCGGGAAAGATACATGCCGAAGGCAATGAGACAAAAGCCTCCGAGTAAAATACCTAACCCCATTTTGACAATAGGGTCTAAACCTTTTTTCTTTGATTTCATGACACCTTCGTAACATTGATGTGTAACTCACAAGAAGAAACACTTTAATAGCCTGACCCTCATACTCTTCTAGGTACCAGGCTCAGAACTCGAATCCATGGCCTCTGGGCTATCCTCCCCAGATCCTTCAGAGGCCTCTTCTTCATCAGTTTCTGCCAGTTTGGCCACACCCACGAGACGATCATCATCCGGGAGATCCATGACTCGAACACCCTGTGCATTGCGCCCAATTTCGCGAATGTCTGTCATACGGGCTCGAAGTATCATGCCTTCCGCTGACATAAGCATCACTTCATCAGCATCCCAGACCTGATGAAATGAAATGGCCGGACCATTTTTTTCCGTCACTTTCACGCTAATCACGCCTTTGCCGGCGCGAGATTGCGTACGATATTCCTCGACTTGTGTCCGCTTGCCATAGCCCTTTTCCGTCACGGTTAAGATTGAGGATTGCGATTCGCCTGTAATGGTGACCATTCCAATGACGGCATTACCTTTTCCTAACGCAATGCCGCGGACGCCTCGCGCCGTTCGACCAACAGGCCTCACATCCCCTTCCTTGAAGCGAATGACGATCCCCAAACGCGTGCCCAATAAAATATCTCGGGTCCCATCAGTAATATCGACACCAAGGAGCCGATCGCCTTCTTCCAACGTCAACGCGATGATGCCGCCTTGCCGTGGATGACTAAATGCGGAAAGGTCCGTTTTTTTGATATACCCCTTTTCGGTCGACATGACCACAAAGTGATCGGCACTAAATTCTCGAACGGGCAAGGTCGCTGTCACACGTTCGCCTGGATTCAAGGCCAAGACATTCACGATGGCTTTCCCTTTGCTCGCCCGACCCACATCCGGCAATTGATAGACCTTTAACCAATAGACTCGTCCTGCATCGGTAAAAAATAAGAGGTAATCGTGTGTTGAGGCAGTGAAAATTTGTTCGACGAAATCTTCGTCTTTGACCCCCATGCCGACTTTACCTTTTCCTCCACGATGCTGTGCACGATAGATGGAAGCCGCATTGCGTTTAATATAGCCGGTATGGGAAATGGTCACGACCATTTCTTCTTCAGCGATCAAATCTTCCATATTGAGTTCGGCTTCAGCTGGAACAATTTGAGTCCTTCGGTCATCGGCAAAGCGCTCTTGTATTTCTTGAATTTCTTGCTTGACGATAGCCCTGACCATTTCCTCGGATCCCAATATCGAACGTAAATGCTCAATACGGGCAAGTAATTCACTATATTCTTGGGCAAGTTTGTCTTGTTCCAATTGAGTGAGTCGTTGTAATCGCATATCCAAAATAGCATTGGCCTGCAATTCACTTAACTCGAACTGTTCCATAAGGCCGTGCCGCGCCGTTTCTGGGGAGGAGGCTCCACGGATGAGGGCAATCACTTCATCAAGCGATTCAAGGGCTCGTTTTAAGCCTTCTAAAATGTGCGCCCGTTCTTCAGCTTTTCGCAGGTCATAGGCGGTTCGACGGACCACCACTTCTTTGCGATGCTCAATAAAGGCTTCAAGAATCTGCTTCAGGTTGAGGACCATCGGCCGGTTCTGCACCAACGCCAGCATGATGACCCCGAAGGTCGTCTGCATGTTCGTGTGTTTATATAATTGATTCAGAAGGACCGTGGGGTTTTCATTGCGCTTAAGTTCGATGACCATGCGAAGTCCATCTCGGTCGGATTCGTCACGGAGGTCGGAGATGCCTTCGATTCGTTTCTCATGAATAAGTTCCGCGATCTTTTCTATCAGCTTGGCTTTGTTGACTTGGAAGGGCAGCTCGGACACGATGATACGACCCCGGTCCGTTTTTTCATCGACTTCGATCTCTGCCTTAGCACGAACCGTTAAAAGACCTCGTCCCGTTTCATAGGCGTCTTTGATTCCCTGTGTCCCATAGATAAATCCTGCGGTTGGGAAATCCGGACCTGGGATATATGCCATCAGTTCTTGAATGGTGGACTCTGGACGATCCAAAAGCGCCATGAGTGCAGTCGTGACTTCCCCTAAATTATGTGGAGGAATGTTAGTGGCATAACCAACGGCGATCCCACCTGCTCCATTGACTAACAGGTTGGGAACACGGGCCGGCAAGACGACAGGTTCAACAGAGGATTCATCATAGGTCGGAGTGAAATTGACGGTCTCCCGATCGATATCAACGAGCATTTCTTCTGCCAGCTTGGTTAACCGGGCTTCGGTGTACCGCATCGCGGCCGCAGGATCACCATCGACTGAACCATAATTGCCCTGCCCATCCACCAACCGATAGCGCATGTTGAAATCCTGAGCCATGCGGACCATGGTATCGTAAATCGCCGAATCACCATGGGGGTGATAATTGCCCATGATTTCGCCGACAATTTTTGCTGACTTCCGATAGGGGCGCGCAGCCGCCAACCCCATTTCATTCATGCCATAAAGAATGCGGCGATGCACAGGCTTGAGACCATCACGCACATCCGGCAAAGCACGGCCCACAATGACGCTCATGGCATAATCCAGGTAGGATTGTTTTAACTCTTTTTCAATATTGACGGAGATAATCTCACTGGCCAAATCACCCATAGATCAATGTCCCTAAATCGACTATTAAACAGAGCGGTGATTGTACCATATAATATGGAAATACTCAGCCTAAATTGCTATTTTGTAGAGAAGATGCCCTGGGGATTTGTTCAAATTTAAGACTATTATTACCTGAAGCCATGGCTCATGAAGCAGCCCATCCAAGTCCCTCCAAAAACCAACAGGTCGAGCTAATATTGAACAGGTTTATAGCCGTTTACACGGGTTCCTCCTTTTGCTATCGTGCCCCCATTAGAACAAAACCCCAAGGAAATAAAATGTACAAACGGTTTGCATCTATGGCTGGTCTCTTCAATAGAGCGCTGATGACTGCAATGGAAAAAAAACATGTGGACCTGTTGAAAGGTTATATTGACTGCCGTCTCAGCACCAATCGATGGTACCCCTATAAAGTTTTAGCAGCCAATAACATCCTCAGAGTGGAAACATCTGAACCCCACGTTCATGAACAATTATGGCTGCTGAAGCAACAACACGCCAAGCAGACGGATTCTGAAGCTGACATTAGCCTCTACGCTTCTGAAGATAACTTTGGAGGCCCCGCTTACGCCGCTGAAATAAAATTTTCCGAGATGAATGAAAACAGCTATACAGCTTTAGAAAAAAGCTGTATAGGTTTACTCCCCGGCAAGAAAACAGTTGCCGACTCCCCCAGGCGATGACACTGAAAAAGCCCAGTATTAGCTAGCTCATGCCATTCTTTACAAAAACCCGGGAAGCTTCAAGGAAAAAATCCTGGAAGTCGGGGGTCTGTCTGGTTTATTGCACTTTAAGATGCATATAACGCTTTAACCTCTAGCCGCATCATAAGATGGGGTCTTGGATCATAATCAGGGGTAAACTCCCCCACGGGTTGAAATCCTGCCTTTTTATACACATGAATGGCCCGGGGGTTATCTTGCGCAGGGTCAATAAGAAAATAATCAGCCTGAGGGAATTTATCCCCTATAAATGCTTGAATCATCTTGTGAGCTAATCCTTTACCAAGAAATTTCTGTGGTCCGATCAATAAATCCAAAGTATAGGTTAACTTTCCTGGGATGTACCAAGGAGTCTCGGTATCTTCAGACGTTTCGAACAAGGATGTCATCAAAAACCCGAAAGGTTCATCGCCGAGACATGCAATCCAATAATCAAACGCGTATTTGCCATTGTGATTAATACCCTGACAATAAAGCTCAAGATTATTTAGCGTGTTCTGCAGCCCTTCACCATAATAGAATTCTTTTACATGATCTTGCTCAAACCATTCTAAGATTATGGGTTGGAATTTTCTCTCAACGGCAGAAAAATGCATTTTACCTTTATCCCTCACTAACAAATATTTGAGCTTCTGAAGCCGCCATTTTTACAACATCTGAAGCCGCCATTTTTACAACAAATGGTAAACAATTAAGAAGTATTTCTGTAGGCAATGCATTTGGTCCTAAATCCAAAAGATACCCTATGGTTTTACAAATATCATCGACATGTAGCATCCACTCTTGCTTAAAATTAAATTCTTCTGTCATTTCAGTTGCTACCATGCCAGGACAAATAGCGGTGACCTTCACTCCAAAACCCGCCATTTCCTTTGCTAAGGCTTCACTAAAACCAGTCAAACCAAACTTTGAAGCATTATAGACACCGAGAGTTGCTGAGCTGATTTTTCCCGACATAGAAGATAAATTTATAATATAACCAAATTGTTGCTTTTTCATTTCTAGTGCCACGTATTTCGCAAAATTTATAGCACCAAGAAGATTAATATCAAGGGTACGTTTAATTGCCTCATCGCTAACATCTGTTGTACCCACGGTTCCAATCCCCGCATTATTGAACAGCATATCTATTCGGCCATGTTTGATAATCACATCTTCAACACATGCTTGTATTTCTTTTAAGTTAGTAACATCTAGAGCATAAAAAGAAACGAGCCACCTCTTTTAACAATATCATTACTCACAGCCTTTAATTTATCTTTATTACGTGCAATCAAAATAACATGATAATCTCGTCTAGATAAATATTCCGACACTGCTTTACCAATACCACGGCTTGCACCAGTGATTAAAGCTACCTTTTCTGCCACATTACTCTCCTATTTACCGATTCAACTATAGTGCTCATTGTACTGGCTTAGTTGGATTGAAGATAGCCTCAATCCAACTTGGCTTAAAAAATGTAACTGCTTGTTAATCAACATTTTTTTATGTTAGTATTTCCTCGACTCCATGGAACAAACAGGGCTGTTGACATTCGTCAACGACACTGCTAATATTAACTCCAATGAGGGCATTAATCATGAATACGAGACCCCGTCACCCCAATAAGGAAATTGAAAACGCTGTTAGGTATGCAGAAAACGAAGGTTGGGGATATAGAGCTACAGGGCATTCCTCTCACGCTTGGGGAAGATTGTTATGTCCCTTGCGTCAACAGGATGGATGTTTAATGTCAATATGGTCTACTCCCAGAGTGCCCATTAACCATGCTAGGCAAATCCAACGTAAAGTGGATCAGTGCTACCATTGAGGAAACCGTTATGAGTCAAAACAACACGTTCCAATTCAGCTTGATGTTGTCAGGTGTTGATGCTAATACTTCTGGTCTAGAAGATGTTTTATATGAGGCAGGTTGCGATGATGCTTTACTGAACTTTAAGAATGGCACTGCTTATCTCGATTTTGACCGTGAAGCAGCAAATTTCGAAGAAGCTATTATCTCTGCCATAAAAGATGTGGAATCCGCTTCCGTAAAACCCATTGTTAATAGCGTTGGTCCCTCTTACCTGGTGAATCTCTCAGAGATTGCCCGACGTGTTAAGCTGACAAAACAATTCATCTCGCTATTGACCAGCGGTGCACGGGGTGATGGCACATTTCCCAAACCTATGCTTGGTATCGATGATATGTCCACGCTATGGCGTTGGAAAGAAGTGGCTGGATGGTTATTTGAAAAAGGCTATATGAAAGACAAAAACAAAATCCATGCGGCGTCTGTCATTGATGATATTAACGTTGCTTTAGAATTCCGCCCTCTTGATAATAAAACAGCGCAGCATCGACAAGCAATCTTAGAAGCACTTAAACCATCTTCTTAACTAAGTCCTTCACCAACCCCGGTCCTTGATAAACAAGCCCCGTGTACACTTGGATTAAACTGGCACCTCTACGCAATTTATCTTGCGCATCTTGCACCGATTGAACACCGCCACAGGCGATGATGGGAATGTTGCCCTGCAAATGTTCTTGCAATATATCTAACACGTGATCCGATAAAGGCTTCAAGGCGCGGCCGCTTAACCCACCCTGCTCTTGGCTCAAGGGGTTATTTTTCACCCCTTCACGACTCACTGACGTATTCGTGGCAATGACGCCATCTATATTGTGTTGAATGAACACTTGCACCATATTGGTGATTTCTTCATGACTGAGATCAGGGGCAATTTTCACAATAAGAGGCACATAGCGATCTTGTTGGTGAGTCAATTGCGCTTGGGTTTTCTTTAACGCCAAGAGTAAATCGCTTAAAGCATCGAAAGATTGCAATTGACGTAAGCCTTGAGTGTTAGGCGACGAGACATTAATCGTAATGTAATCAGCAATGCTATAGGCCCGTTTCAAACAAATTTGATAATCGTCTACGGCACGTTGCAGAGGTGTCGCAGAATTTTTGCCGATATTCACCCCTAAAATACCCTTATACTTTAATTTATCATGGCCCGCTAATCCGGCTTCAATGCCGGGGTTAGGGAAACCCATGCGATTAATTAAACTGCTTTCTTTCTTTAAGCGAAATAGACGAGGTTTGGGATTGCCCGATTGAGGTTCTGGCGTTAGGGTACCCATTTCGATAAAACCAAAACCTAGCGCTGCCATGGCATCCACGTGCGCCATAGTTTTGACGAAACCACCAGCTAGGCCTACGCTATTAGGAAAGGTCAAGCCCATAACTTCCTGTGGTTTTGCAGCAATGGAACCGTCACGCAACAATCCCCAGCGATTCAATTTTTCTAAAAAATTCAGCGTAAAATGGTGTGCCTTTTCACTATCCAAACAAAACAACAGCGGTTTCGCCAAAGAATAGAAGCCCACTAGCTCTTCACCTCACAGGCTGTAGACCACACACACATCATGGCATTACCACCCACTTGCAATTCATAATCCACTTGTTTAATAGCCACACCATAACCGGCCAAATGTAAAGTAGCCATGATGGGACCCACCAAGGGTGAAATTTCATTTTGCTCGGTTAATACAGGGAAAATCCGTACTTCTTTTGCCACTCGGCAACATTCTTTAATGGCAGCTATATGAAAATCCAACTGGTCCTTTTCATCTCGACCAAAGGATACATTAGCGCAAAGTACTAAATCAAATTGATTATCCTCAAAGGATAACTTGGGCAGGCTTTCCGCAAGATAACGACCCTGCTTCACACCCTCGGGAAAATCTTTTAAAAACAATTTTTTTGTTTCAGCTCTTTTTTCTAATAAGGTTTCTTTATTGGGAAAGGTTTTCCAAATAAAACGTTGAGGTTGTTCCTGCAAACGTTGTTGAAACAATTCAAACCCCTGATCCACCAAAGGAAATAATTTTGCTTCTTCTTCAGCATAGAGAGGACTGCAAGAAACCACCTGTCGACCCTGGGCATTCATTGCTGCGTTAAAACCATTAGGGCCAAAGCCCATTTCCAAAATTTTACCCTGCAAATCGGGTTCTTCTAAAGCAAACATTTTTGTATATTCTTCTAGAGATTTACCCCATAACATGATGCGTTGCTTCTTCAATGGCATGATAACTCCTCACAGTCTGTGCTCCTATGGACCATACTACATAGGATACTTTACGTAAACAACAAAGCGAGTTACCCTTAAGGATATCTCACTAAAGGATTAGCTGGATGTATCATTGCTTAAATTTTGATCTTGGCGAAACGGCTGACTTTATCCGCCAAACTGTTCAAAAGTTTTCCATGGAGCTTATTGCTCCTAGAGCACAAGCCATCGATGAAGAAAACACCTTCCCTAGAGATCTATGGCCTGAACTTGGCAAATTAGGTCTTTTAGGCATCACCGTAGACGAAGCTTATGGCGGTGCTGGATTGGGCTACCTGGAACATGCCATTGTTATGGAAGAAATCAGCCGCGCTTCAGGGGCTGTGGGCCTTAGTTATGGTGCTCATTCAAACCTCTGCATGAATCAAATTCACCTTCACGGTAACGAAGAACAAAAACAACAATATTTGCCAAAATTAGTCAACGGTGAACACG
The DNA here is from genome assembly GCA_029261295.1 of Nitrospirales bacterium. GTDB lineage: Bacteria > Nitrospirota > Nitrospiria > Nitrospirales > UBA8639 > Nitrospira_E. The sequence goes on from JAJDBP010000026.1 coordinate 90,927, forward strand.
TAGGCGCCCTCGCCATGAGTGAAGTCAATGCAGGCTCCGATGTGGTTAGCATGCGTTTGACGGCAAAGCGTCAAGGAGACCATTACATTTTGAATGGCAACAAAATGTGGATCACCAACGGACCCGATGCCGAAGTATTAGTGGTGTATGCTAAAACTGACCCCAATGAAGGCTCTAAAGGTATTTCAGCATTTATTGTTGAAAAAAACTTTCCCGGTTTTAGTACGGCACAAAAATTAGATAAGCTAGGCATGCGTGGTTCTAACACTTGTGAACTAGTTTTTGAAAATTGCCAAGTCCCCGTGGAAAACCGCTTAGGCGAGGAAGGTCAAGGCGTGCGTATTCTCATGAGCGGTTTGGATTATGAGCGCATTGTTTTAGCCGCTGGCCCTGTGGGGCTCATGCACGCCTGTCTTGATGTTACTCTGCCCTATGTACATCAACGCAAACAGTTTGAAAGATCCATTGGAGAATTTGAATTTATCCAAGGTAAATTGGCTGACATGTATACTAATTTAAATGCTTCTCGCAGTTATCTCTACACGGTAGCTAAAGCCTGCGATAGAGGTGAAGCCGCTCGCAAAGATGCCGCAGGTGTTATTCTCTATACTTCAGAACGCGCCACGCAAATGGCCTTGGAAGCCATCCAATGCCTCGGCGGTAATGGCTATATTAATGAATTCCCCGCGGGTCGTTTGCTGCGTGATGCTAAACTTTATGAAATTGGCGCAGGAACTTCTGAAATACGCCGTATGCTCATTGGCCGTGAATTATATCGTGAGACTCAATAGTGGAAAATATTGTTATAACAGCTGCAACGCGCACCGCCATGGGCGGTTTGCTAGGGCAATTTAAAGATATCACAGCGCCTCAGTTGGGTGCTACCGTATTACAGGCTTGTTTGCAACAGACCGGCATTAAACCTGAAAACGTTGATCACACTATTATGGGTTGTGTTTTGCCGGCTGGTCTCGGTCAAGCACCCGCACGCCAAGCGTCTCTTTTAGCCGGGTTATCCTATAGCACCGGTTGCGTCACCGTTAATAAAATGTGTGGCAGTGCCATGCAAGCCATTATACAAGCTTGCGATGCTATTCAGGCGGGCAACCAAGATATTATTTTAGCGGGCGGCATGGAAAATATGACACGAGCCCCCTACCTCATGGCTAAAGCGCGCCAAGGCTACCGCTTCGGGCATGCAGGTATTTCTGATCATATGTTATTGGATGGCTTAGAAGACGCCTACGAACAAGGCTTAGCCATGGGTGTTTTTGCTGAACGCTGCGTCGAGCGTTTTAATTTTAGCCGTGACGCCCAAGATGAATTTGCTGTCACTTCCCTTAACCGCGCTAAACATGCCACAGACTCTGGCATATTTGCTAAGGAAATTACACCACTCTTAGAACCAGGGAAAATGCTGATCTTAGATAAAGATGAACAAGTCATAAAAGGCAAAGCAGAGAAAATCCCCCAACTAAAACCCACCTTTAAAAAAGATGGCACCATAACAGCAGCAAATGCCAGCTCTATTTCCGATGGCGCAGCGGCTTTGATGCTTATGACGGAATCCAAGGCCCAAAACTTAGGCTTAACCCCTTTAGCCAAAATTGTTGCCCATACCACCCATGCACAAGAGCCCCAATGGTTTACCACAGCGCCCATAGTGGCTATCAATAAAGTATTAGCCAAAGCCGATTGGTCAGCAAAAGATGTAGACCTCTATGAAATTAATGAAGCTTTTGCCTGTGTCACAATGGCCGCAATGCATGAATTAAAACTCCCCCTGGAAAAAGTCAACATTCACGGTGGCGCTTGCGCCTTAGGTCACCCCATTGGTGCATCAGGTGCACGTATTGTTGTTACCCTATTGAATGCCTTGACTACACATAATTTGCAACGTGGTGTAGCCACCCTTTGTATTGGTGGTGGCGAAGCCACCGCTCTCGCCGTTGAACGCTTTATTTAAGGTTGGACTAACCATGACTGTTTTAAAGAGTAGCATTGACCCCAAAAGCGAAAGTTTTAAGAAAAACCATAAAGCCTTACAAGCCCAAGTGGCTGCTTTACAGCAATTGACGCAAACCATCGCACAAGGCGGTGGTGAAAAATCCCAACAACGTCATTTAAGTCGCAATAAATTATTGCCTCGGGATCGCGTCACGCGATTATTGGACCAAGGCACCCCCTTTTTGGAACTGTCACAATTGGCCGCCCATGAAGTATACCCAGAAAATGTAGCCGCGGCAGGTATCATTACCGGCATTGGCAACGTGCATGGCAAGCAGTGCATGATCATTGCCAATGATGCAACGGTAAAAGGCGGGACTTATTATCCGTTAACCGTAAAAAAACATTTGCGCGCCCAAGAAATTGCGGCTGAAAACCACTTGCCATGTATATACCTAGTGGATTCTGGCGGCGCATACCTGCCAAAACAAGATGAAGTCTTTCCAGACCGAGATCACTTTGGCCGAATTTTCTATAACCAAGCCAATATGTCGCGTCAAGGCATCCCACAGATTGCAGTGGTTATGGGTTCATGCACCGCCGGTGGCGCCTACGTGCCGGCCATGGCCGATGAATCCATCATTGTAAAAAACCAAGGCACCATTTTTTTAGGTGGCCCACCCCTTGTAAAAGCAGCTACGGGTGAAGAAGTCAGCGCGGAAGAATTAGGTGGCGCCGATGTACATTGTAAAATATCAGGTGTTGCTGATCATTACGCTGAAAATGATGAACATGCTTTACAGTTAGCTCGCAGGGCCATTAATCATTTAAACTTGAAAAAAACCGTTTCTTTGGATCTTCGAGAACCCCGTCCTCCTGTCTCTAATACAGAAGAACTTTATGGCATTATCGAAGCTGAATCACGCAAACCCTATGATGTGCGTGAAGTTATTGCCCGCATAGTGGACGGCTCGGAGTTCGATGAATTTAAATCCCTCTATGGGACGACACTGGTCTGTGGCTTTGCCCATATTCATGGTTACCCCGTCGGCATTATCGCAAACAATGGTATTTTATTTTCTGAATCCGCTTTAAAAGGTACACACTTCATTCAACTCTGTTGTCAGCGTGGTATTCCTCTCGTATTTTTACAAAATATTACTGGCTTTATGGTAGGCAGTAAATACGAACAAAGTGGCATCGCAAAAAATGGTGCAAAATTAGTAACCGCTGTGGCCTGTGCTAACGTACCCAAATTCACCATCATTATAGGCGGCAGTTTTGGTGCGGGAAATTATGGTATGTGTGGGCGTGCCTATCAACCACGTTTCTTGTGGATGTGGCCCAATGCCAGAATCTCTGTCATGGGCGGTGAACAAGCAGCACAGGTTTTATCACAAGTCAATGCTGATAAACAAACTAAGCTAGGACAAACCTGGACTCAGGAACAAGATACCCAATTAAAAATAAGCATCCGAGAGCAATATGAAAGCCAAGGTCACCCCTATTACGCCAGCGCACGCATCTGGGACGATGGCATCATTGATCCTATGGATACACGACAAATTTTAGCCTTGGCATTATCAGCCTCGCTGAATAGCCCCATTCAATCCAACCATAACTTTGGTGTTTTTCGCATGTAAGGAATAAAGATGACATTAGTGACTCGTGAAGATAACAATGGTATTACAACTCTATATTTAAATCGTCCTGAAAAACATAACGCTTTAAGTCAAGACTTAATTAAATCATTACAACAACAGCTAGACGCTACCGCTGAAGATGATGATGTGCAGCTTGTCATTTTAGCTGCTCAGGGCAAAACTTTCTGTGCTGGTGCTGATCTTGGTGAAATGCAAACTTCCATCGATCATAGTGAAGCAAAAAACCGTGAAGACGCTGAAAATCTTGCAACCCTTTTAAATACTTTATTTTATTTACCTAAGCCCACCATTGCTAAAATCCAAGGCTCCGCCTTTGGTGGTGGCGTGGGTATCATAGCTTGCTGCGATATTGCGATTGCCCATGCCGACGCACAATTTTGTTTATCGGAAGTCAAACTGGGATTAATCCCTGCTGTTATTAGCCCCTATTTAATTTCAGCCATGGGATTACGTCACCTCAAACGCTTTGCTCTATCGACAGAAATCATTCACAGCAAAAAAGCTTTGGAAATAGGTCTCATTCACGAAATGATGCCTGAAGAGAATTTAGAATCTTATATCCAACAATTGGCTATGCACATGATTAATAATGGCCCTAAAGCCATGGCTGACTGTAAAAAACTTTTACATCATGTACAACACCACACCATTGACGTAGCTTTGCAAAATTATACAGCTCAGGCCATAGCCAAACAGCGCCTGCAACCAGAAGCCCAAGCACGCTTACAACAATTTTTGCACAAGTCATAATGCTCTATGACTTTCTCTATAACTTAGGTTACAATGCCTCACATTGAAACAGCCACATTTAAGGAATGACAATGTCTAAGCGTGCTTTTATTACAGGGATCACGGGGCAAGATGGTGCTTATTTAGCTGAGCTTTTATTAAAAAAAGATTATGAAGTTTATGGTTTGCATCGTCGCACCAGCACCGATAACTTTTGGCGAATTCAAACGCTCGGCATAGAAAAGCACCCTAATTTGCATTTGATTGAACATGACCTCACGGACATCGCCTCAAACATTCACCTGATTAAAAAACATAAGCCCCAAGAAATCTACAATCTAGCGGCACAGAGTTTTGTGGGCACATCTTTTGAACAACCCATCGCCACAGCGGAGATTACTGGCTTAGGGCCATTGAATTTTCTAGAAGCCATTCGTATGCTGGACCCCAGCATACGCTTTTATCAAGCCTCCACCTCTGAAATGTTTGGCAAAGTACAAGCCATTCCACAAACGGAAGATACACCTTTTTACCCTCGCAGCCCCTATGGGATTGCGAAACTCTATGCTCATTGGATGACCATAAATTATCGTGAATCCTATGGTCTTCATGCCTCCAGCGGTATTTTATTTAATCACGAATCCCCTTTGCGTGGCTTGCAATTCGTCACTCGCAAAATTACCGATGGTATTGCCAAAATTAAAGCCGGTCAATTGGATTGTTTGCAGTTAGGCAACTTAGATGCAAAACGAGATTGGGGCTTTGCCAAAGATTACGTGGATGCCATGTATCGCATGGTGCAATTGGATACCCCTGAAGATTTCGTCATTGCCACCAACGTAACAACCACCATCCGCGACTTTATTAACATGGCAATTGAAGCAGCTGACATGAATGTTGCTTGGGAAGGCGAAGGCCAAAATGAAAGAGCCATTGATACTAAAACCAATAAAACCATCGTAAGCATTAACCCTAAATTCTATCGTCCTGCCGAAGTGGATTTACTCATTGGCGACCCCAGCAAAGCCAAAAAATTACTGAACTGGGAGCCCGACGTAGATGTAAAAACCCTTTGTACCATGATGATGCAAGCGGATCTCAAACGCATCTGTGGCATAGCCCCAGGGGTGCCCAGCCTCGCTATGGCCTAATAAGCTAGAATAGGACTCCAAGGGCGCTGAGAAAGTGGATGAATGGCGTTTAATCGTTCATAATACCCCATGAGGGAACGCATTATGAGCAAGGAATCCATGATCAAACGCCTATTGATTGCAAACCGCGGTGAAATCGCTCTGCGCGTTATTCGCAGTGCCAAAGCTCAGGGTATACACTGCATTGCCCTGTACTCCGACGCCGATGTCCACGCACCCCACGTCATTCAAGCCCATGAAGCCTATCATCTAGGACCTTCCCCCGCTAAAGAAAGCTATCTCAATCAAGCCAAGATTTTAGAAATTGCTAAGCAAGCCAATGCTTGTGCGATTCATCCAGGCTATGGCTTCCTTTCGGAAAACGCTCATTTTGCCCAATCTTGCGAAAAAGCCCAGATTATTTTTGTAGGCCCCCCCAGCTCAGTTATTACGGCTATGGCATCCAAAGCTCGAGCTAAAATCCTCATGCAGACAGCCAAGGTTCCCACCATTCCAGGCTACAATGACGAGGCTCAAGACTCTTTAACTCTTGAAAAGGCCGCCAACAAAATTGGCTTCCCTCTTTTGCTCAAGGCTGCCAGCGGTGGTGGGGGTAAAGGCATGCGCATCGTGCATAACGCCAGTGAACTGCCCCATGCATTAGCCGGATGTCAAAGAGAAGCCCTAGCCCATTTTAATGATGATCGCATCATCATAGAAAAATATTTAGAACAGCCCCGTCATATTGAAGTGCAAATTTTTGGAGACACTCAAGGTAATGTAATTCATCTCTTTGAACGAGATTGTTCCTTACAAAGACGTTACCAAAAAATCATTGAAGAAGCGCCCGCACCAAATATTTCAAAAAAATTACGGCATGCATTGTGTAAAGCCGCTATTGATGCGGCAAAGGCTGTGAATTATATAGGCGCAGGCACCGTGGAATTTTTAGTGGATAGCGCCGAAAACTTTTACTTCATGGAAATGAACACCCGTTTGCAGGTGGAACATCCCATCACAGAAATGATCACGGGCTTGGATTTAGTGGCTTGGCAATTAACCGTAGCCAATGGGGAGCCCTTGCCCCTAACTCAAAAAGACATTCAAGCTAATGGCCATGCCATAGAAGCACGCCTCTATGCCGAAGATCCCAGTCAAGATTTTTTACCCTCCTGTGGCGAAATCATTCACCTACAGTGGCCCCATACCCGAGTTGACACGGGTATTGAAGAAGGCTCTGAAATCAGCATGTATTACGATCCTATGTTGGCAAAAATTATTGTCCATGGTAAAGATAGAGCTCAAGCCATGGGTGCACTACGTTCGGCTTTAGGTAGTACTCAAATAGTCGGTGTGACTACGAATTTAGATTTTTTATGGGCTATTTTACAAGAATCCGCCTTTTGTGAAGGAAGATTCTCCACGCAATTTGTGGATCAAATGAGTTACCCTAAAGGCAGCAACCCATTACAACCCATTTTATTAGCCAGTCTATACGTCATTCTGAAACACCAAGCCTTTGCAGTGGCCAAAATCGGCGAAGACATTCATAGCCCTTGGTCAACGGTTAATACTTGGCGTATGAATTTAACAGAATCTCAAACCTTACATTTCATGCAAGATCACGACGACATAGAAATATATTACAAAAAACATCATGCAGGATATCAACTCACTTATTCTGGAAATACCTTTAACCTAGAAGGCAGTTTGACAGGCAAACAATTGCAAGCTTGCATCGATGAACAAATGATTTCCTGTAACATCATTCAACAAGGTAATGATATTCATGTTATGGGTTACGGCTTGCATCACTGCATCAGTTTACAAACCTTAGATAATATGCAACCTTCAGGTGCCTCTGAGGGCGGACATTTATTAGCGCCCATGCCAGGCGCTGTGGTGGCGATCATGGTAAAAGATGGTGAAAAAGTTGCTGCGGGCCAGAACCTTATGGTGATAGAAGCCATGAAAATGGAACATACTATCCGATCACCTCAAGCTGGCATGATTGAAAAAATTCACTATGCTTTAGGTGATCAAGTCAATGAAGGCGACGAGTTGGTCTCTCTGGACATGCACGAGGATTAATATGACATTACCCGAACAAGTCAAATTAGTAGAAGTAGGACCAAGAGATGGTTTGCAGAATGAGAAGACGCCTATATCCCTAGAAGTAAAATTACAATTAATACGCTATTTAAAAGATGCCGGTTTAAATACCATTGAAGCCACCAGTTTCGTTTCTGCGAAATGGGTACCCCAGATGGCTGATCATGAAGCACTACTGGGTCAGCTGCCCTTAGATGGCTCTGTGAAATACCCTGTTTTAATACCCAATGAAAAAGGCTTTTTAAGAGCTCAAGCATGCGGTGTTAAAGACATTGCTGTTTTTGCTGCGGCTTCGGAAAGTTTTTCACAAAAAAACATCAATTGTTCCATTGCAGAAAGTTTGCAACGCTTCGCCCCGGTGTGTGAACAAGCCAGGGCAGCGGGCATTCGCATTCGCGGTTATATTTCCTGCGTCTTGGGCTGCCCCTATGAAGGTGATATCCAACCTGAATCAGTATTAAAAGTAGCAGAAGTTTTAAACCGCTTGGGCTGTGATGAAATTTCTCTGGGTGATACTATCGGTACCGGCACACCCAAAACTGTTCAAACCCTTTTAAACACCCTGAATAAAGCCCTATCTATAGATAAGATAGCGGTGCATTTTCACGACACCTATGGTCTGGCCATAGCAAACATTGTGGCTGCCTTGGAAATGGGGGTTAGCATCATAGACAGCTCCGTCTCTGGCTTAGGAGGTTGTCCCTATGCCAAAGGCGCCACGGGTAATGTTGCCACAGAAGATGTGCTTTATTTATTAAATGGCCTGGGTATAAAAACCGGCGTTGATATGAACAAACTCTTAAAAGCCAGCTACTATATCGCCAATGAATTAGGTCGCCCACCACAAAGCAAAGTGGCTCTTGCCCTTGGGGAACCTCAATGAAGCCACTGTGGCAACCCAATAACAATTTATTAACCCATAGCCATATGGCTAAATTTATTCAAACCATCAATAAAAAATTTAACCAAAACTTTACTGATTACCCTGCTCTTTATGCCTGGTCCATTGAACATCCCGATGAATTTTGGGGGTTACTTTGGAAATATGCCAAGGTTGTTCATAGTCAACCCTATACAGAGGTTATTACCCCGGGAGAAAGCTTTAAAGATACCCAATGGTTTAGCGGCGCCAAATTAAATTTTGCCGAAAATCTATTACGCTTTCGTGATGCAAGAGAAGCTATTATCTTTCGAGACGAACATAACAATCGTCAGAGTCTCAGCTACAAGGCCCTATATGATGAAGTATCCCGTTTGGCTCAAGGATTAAAAACCTTAGGCATCACATCACAAGACTGTGTCGTTGGCCTCATGCCCAATCGCCCTGAAACCATCACCGCCATGTTGGCTGCTACCAGTCAAGGTGCTATTTGGTCTGGATGCTCACCGGACTTTGGTTTGCATGGTATCCTTGACCGTTTTGGCCAAATCAATCCTAAAGTTTTATTCACCGTAGATGGTTATTATTACAATGGCCGGGCTATTTCTATTTTAGACAATGTAAAAGCTTGTATTGAAGCCATTCCCTCTATTGAAAAAGTGGTGATTATCCCTTATTTACATCCTTACACAGACAAGGATTACGTTACCTATGATAATTTCATCAAAGATTTCAAATCTCAAGATATCGACTTTGTGCAAGTGCCCTTTAACCATCCTAACTATATCCTATATTCGTCAGGCACCACAGGCAAACCCAAATGCATTGTCCATGGTGCGGGTGGTACTCTCTTACAACATTTAAAAGAATTGATATTGCATACCGATTTGAGCCGTGATGATACCATTTGTTACTTCACCACTTGTGGTTGGATGATGTGGCACTGGATGGTATCCAGTTTAGCCATTGGCGCCACGGTGATTTTATATGAAGGCTCTGCCTTTTATCCAAAACGCCGACAATTATTCAATCTGATAGATGAAGAAAAGATCTCCGTATTCGGCACCAGCGCCAAATTCATCACTGCCTGTGAAAAGGCACGTTTAAATCCTAAGCAGACCCATGACTTATCAACGTTAACAACCATTCTGTCCACAGGCTCACCTCTTCTACCCAGCAACTACGAGTACGTCTACGGAAAAATAAAATCCGATGTGCGTCTTTGCTCTATATCAGGTGGCACTGACATCATATCTTGCTTTGCTCTTGGCAATCCCATTTTGCCAATTTATAAAGGTGAACTGCAATGCCGAGGCCTAGGTATGAGAGTAGAAGTATTTAATGAATCTGGGGAATCTATGCAGCAAAAGCAAGGCGAGTTAGTTTGTACCGCACCCTTCCCTAATGCGCCCGTGGCATTTTGGAATGATCCTAATGGCAGAAAATACCATGAAGCTTATTTCAATAGATTCCATAATGTTTGGGCCCATGGCGATTACGCTGAAATTACTCAGCATGGTGGCTTAATTATTTACGGCCGTTCTGATGCCGTATTAAATCCCGGTGGCATACGCATTGGTACGGCGGAAATATACCGTCAAGTGGAAACCTTTGATGAAATTTTAGAAGCCATGGCCGTGGGGCAAGATTGGGAGGGTGATGTACGCATTATTCTATTCATTATATTGCGCGAAGGTGAAGACTTAACAAAATCCCTTCAAGATACTATCAAACAAACCATCCGCAAGGAGCTCACTCCACGCCACGTCCCCGCTAAGATCATTGCCGTGCCCGATATTCCCCGCACCATCAATGGCAAAATCATGGAATTGGTCATAAGAGAAATCATTCACAGCCGTCCTATAAAAAACCAGGATGCAATCGCTAATCCAGAATGTTTGGATTATTTTAAAGGATTAGATGTGCTATCTAGATAATGGCTATCTACAAATACCTACTCTCAGGAAAAAGGGCAAAGGTTTTTTCTAATATTTGAAGTTTTTGATGCAGCGCTAAAAAATATTCCTTGGCTTCCTGGTTAAATGCTGTAGTTTGGTAGAATGCTTCTAATGAATCACAAATCTTTATAAGGTCATTTTCCACACCCAATGGCGAGTCCGGTTCAATAAAATCATAGAAATCTATTTCTTTATAGGTTGATTGCATATCATATTTATTCTGGATGCTTTTTAATAACACCTTAAAAACATCCCATAAACCCAATAATTCAAAATAATCGCAGGCAAAATCCGGTTCTGGCTTTAGGCTTAATGCCTTCAGGCCTTGTTCAACTTGATGAATAGGCTTGAAAAAGTCTGCCGTCACGGGTTGTTTTACATTGACCGGTTCACATAAAAATCCATTGAGTTCTTCCAATGCTTTAATCAAATCTTCTTTACCGCTAAAAGTGGATGCCGCCATTAAGGATTGAATTTGATGTATCTTTTGCAACAGTTCAGCCCCAACCTCACCACAAGCTTGCCATATTTCAGCTTCTTTATTATAGAAGAGCTCTGTGATAGTCTCCTCCATAGGCGTCCCTGCTTCTAACATAAAGCCCAAGCTTTCATGGAAAATAGCTTCAACGATACTGCCATTATGTTTTTGCAAACAAATTAATTTTGCTTTTTTTTCATCATGACTGCTAGCTGCAAAGAAAACATTAAGCTTCTCAATTATTTCTTGGCACGCATAAAAAGCCAATTGATTGGTGGTCTCTATGGTTTTTTTATCCATGAACTCTTGCAATAGTACAAAACTGTCTTTCACTCGATCATCTAAGGGATACGAAGACCATGATTGTTGGCTATCCTGGGCAATCAATTGTTTCATGTTAGGTAAGTCGTTAGCTCGAGCCAATTGTTCACAGGCTGCCTCATAGGCCAACTGTTGAGATGACACTCGCGATTGAAAGAAAGATTTTAACTTTTTGAAGAGCATTGTTTTTTGTCTCAAACAACTATGAAAAACATGGTAAACCTGCTTTCTGCTTGCTTGGTAGAAGTTAGATTTCAACTGCCAATTGCGAGACTAACTCTAATAATTTAGGATCCGCACCTTCACGGCACAGCATATCCGCCATTTTTTGCAAAGCCTCTTGGCGACCCTCTTGGCGACCCTCTTGGCGACCCCTCTCTTCCCATTGCTCTGTCAATGTCATAGCTTTCCCCTTTAGATATTTCGAACGATTGTGTTCAGAAAAAATGCCATCAAAATCCGTTGCCGGCATATCCGTACCCCGACAGAAATATTGTAGCACAAATTCTTTAAACTCATCACTGTCTTGCCCCCCTACATTATCTAACATCCCCAGTAATTGAGGTAAACTTTTACTCCCATCCCTATCACGAATATGTTTAAAAACAAAACATAATAAGCCAGCCCAATCGTGCTTGTAAAATTCCTCATCATCCATCTTATTCAAATTGAACACATCGTAGGAATAATTATCCAAAGACTGTGCCCATTTAGAAGAACAGCGCACCAATTTTTTTAAATCTTTTGCAGCCCTATAGGCTTGTTTGCCATGATAAAGAACGATGGCATAAATATGAGGGATAGGATCTAGCTCCTCTATTCCTCGCTCCGCATAGGTCGCTTTAACAACTGCCTGTTTATAATCCCCCATACGAATTGCCATACTGTCGTCATGTGTGCTCTGGTGCTCCACAATAGCCACGATAAAATCATCATTTGTTTTTAGAGGGATAAGAAAAATTGAATCCGAAATGGTTTTTTCTAATGATTTATTAACGAAGGAATCTTTCAACAAATAAGCCTCATCTAATGCTAACTCCATGCTATAGCTTTGTGGAAGGATCATCTGTAATAATGAACGACAAAATCGGGGAAACCCCAAAGCGTAACGAAAGGCTTTATCATGAAGATGAATGACATCTTTAAAAAGAATTTGCATAATCACACTCTCAGGATTAAATCACTTAAGCGTATTATGCATCAAAACCTCGGGGCAACCTGTAAGCCGTTGCTTCAGTGGCAAACAGTGACCGCACATGTTAGTATGTGCAGGATTGTGTGGGCCTTAGTAGTCAATAGGAAGATTAAACCATGCCTTTATGTAAACTGGAATATACGGGTAATATCCAACTACCTGCCCCAGAGCTAACGTCATTTTTTAAAACTTTGCACCTTTCTATGGTGGATATCATTCAAACAGAGTTAGCCAGCTGCAAATCCTGTGCAGTGCCCCTCCCCCAGTATTGCATAGGCGACGGCAGCAATAATGGTGGCTTTGTGTTGCTGTATATTCAAATCCTTCCAGGGCGCGATGATGCTCAAAAGCGGCAACTGCAAGAGTCTTCCTCGGATCAATTAAAAGCCCTATTGAAGCAAATTGGCTACCATGAGCCCGTTCAACTGAGGGTCATTCTCAGCGAAGGGGATAAAAAAAATTATTATATGGACAGTTACTCATAACGGACTGATTATCAAGAAATTAGTCAAATGCCTTAGGGCCTGTATTATAAATAGACAGCTCCTACTGCCTTTGGTATAATCCGCTTTCCTCAATAAGAATAACTGAGCGCATCCCATGGCCTATCGAGACAGCAGAGAAATATACCCTTGGCCAGAAGAGAACCCCACACAATTTTCTGATGACTTGGGTGCAGCTACAGCAGCTACGGTAGTGGTTCATTCTATCGATTACGATGGCAATGTAAAAAAATCACCCCTCTGTCGCCCTATGCAACTACAACAACCCACTGCCACAATCATCAAACATAACCAAACTTATATCCACCTCATGACCCAACGCAGCACACTGTTTGCAGAAACCATCCTTATGCAGGGATCTGCTCGGCAAAATCTTGCCACAGAAATTAATAATGCAGCCCAAAAAAGCAATGGCCTCGCTTTTGAATTCATTGATGTATTAACGAAACACTTTAAAAAAACACTCGTCGGCAAAACCGTCACTCACGATAAATTATTAGCACCCGATTTGATGCACAGGGGCATGGTACCAGGTGCTCACCACAGTCATATGGTTTGGTTGCTAAGTACTACAACTCAAGAGCAATTATACAAGATATTTCACAAAGAAAATTTACTCTACTATTTCGATGATACAAAAATCTCATGGCTTATGGCGCAAACCCATCACATTGCTCGCTTACGCCCAGAGGAGAAGATTGAATTTAATTTTTATGATGATAGGCGAGAGATTATCACCTGGCTCATGAGTGGATTTGAGAATCCAAGAAAACAGAACACATCGAAGCTAATCCCCCACAATGTCTGCCTTTTCTTACATCATCGTCCTGATGGAAATACCACTAAGCAAGCTATAAAAATCCAGGGTACAGGCCCCATCAATGATCATTACCATTTAACCTATCGAACTATTTGTAAAAAATGGTATAAAAAAGTTATTAAACTTGACAAGGTATACGATACCCTTGCATTGCCTCAAATAGACTGCTATCAAGAATTAATGGCTGTTTTCGATAAGACATCTAAAATCTATGATATCACTGAAAGTGAAAGACTAAATGATGAATCATACAGAGAAGTCGACGAAATAAGAACTGACACTATTATCTCCGCCACTTCAACGGCAGGAAATGTTGACGCTAAAGCGCCTTTAGTTACTGCCCATAGTCGCGCAGGAGCCGCAAGACCTACTGCGGCAAGAACCGTGTCTAAAGCTACCATGTTTGCTACGACATCTAGCGATAGTAGTAGCGGAAGCCAAATCACCTTAGACCCTATACAATATGTGGGACTCTACGGTGCTCGATGTGTGTAGTTTTTAATACAAATTGCAAAATAGATCTGTTAAAATCTCGGCTGTATAATAACACTGAGACAAAATTATGTGGAAACATCCCGACGAACCCACGCGATTTCGCGATGATAAAGTAGCAACTAAGGTAGTTCACTCGGTAGATTATGACTACAACCTAGTCTGCCGTGAACCTAGAAAATCTGAATCCAGATTTCAACTGTCATTGCAAACACCCGATATAACCTTAGCTGATAATGCTGAATTCATTGAGACGTTAGTTCAACGCAGTAAGCATTTTGACGAAGCTATCCTTTTTCAGGGTTCAGCGCGGCAAAACCTAACGGTTGAATTGTATAACGCAGGGCTTCGCGGTAATGGCCTGGCCTGTGAATTCATTGTGGCGTTGGGTGAACATTTCAGGCGTTCACTGCCCTACAGCGTACGCATCACCACAGATAGATTGCTCGCTCCAGATTTAGCTATTCCTGAATTTATCCCCGGCTATACCCACGCTGAGATGTTAGTGTATTTAAAAAGAAGAATCACCACTCAACGTACTATGGATTATCATCCTCGCAGTATCGAGTCTGGCTCTCATGGTTTTTACTTTGATGCGATTAAATTTTCATTTCTTTATGCACAAATCCAGCATGTGGCTTGTCAACATCCTCAAGCAAAAATTGAGTTTAACTTTTACGATGATTCATCCAAAATAATTGACCCATTACTCAAAATTTTTCGCACCAAGAAAGGAAAACAATTGATCCCACATAATCTGTGTTTATATCTGCACTGTCGGCCATCAAAGAAAAAACATCAATCCAGAGGGCCTATTTTTGGTATCGGACCCATCAATAAAAATTATAAGCAAAGCTACCAGCACCTATGTGAGCACTCGCCAAAACCAGGAATAGCTTTCGTTGCAGCGCAAGCCAATCACGCGGAAGTAAGTATAGATGTTAGTAAAGACCCTAAAGTTTTATGTAATCTCCTCTCACCTACGGTGGTCCCCCTAGAAGTACCAGAGATAGCTGCTACCAGTGACCCACTATCACAAGCACGAGAAGAACTAGAAGCAATCAAAAAAGAAACCCTCATTTGGGAACAACGTTACGAGCAAGCAAAACAGAAACTATACGAACTGGAAAACCAAAAAATGAAGGATCCCTATGCCTTAACCTTTGAAGACCCAGGACTATTGCTCCCTGCAACTCCTACTCCACCGAGCCCAGATCTACCTGGTCAAACCTCAGACGCAGACATGGCCTGTAGCCCTACACCACCTAGCCCACCAACGCCCGGTGTTGGCAGCAAACGCAAAAAACCTACACCGGATGCAGATGCCCCCTTTCGCACTTTTTCAGCATCGGGACGCGCACTTTCGCGCAGTGATTCAGGTTATGGCTTAAGGGATAGCCCATCAAAACGCGTTAAATACACACCTATTAGCAAATTTTCCCAATAATGATAAAAAAATCGGACTAACACCTAGCAGCATACCTATCTCTCAGCCAAGCCAAAACATCATGCAACACGGATAATTCCAATTCTACGGTTTGCTTTTTAGTTAAGCCACTACTTGTTTGCAATGGGTTTCTTTAATGAATTTCAATAAGACCATTGCGATAATGAGGAATATGGGCAGTAAAGCCAAAGCAAATTCATAATTCCATAAATGGAAAACTTGCAAGATCCTTATGCTTCCGCCGCCCGGCATACCTTTACCATCCCAGACCCAATCCAACAACAAACCTGTCATGGGTTGTGGGAATACCCCAAGGATTACCACCACCATATTGGTTAGGGCGATAACACTACCATTAACTTTGGGTGAATTGATTTCCGTATTCACGGCAAAACACAGCAACATGGTGCTGGCGAAAAAACCAATAAAAAATAACGCTATGATTAAGAGATATTGATGTGGCAAATGCACATATATCACAATACTGTTTGCCAATAGAGCACCCACAACCCCCATCCACATGACGGGTTTACGTCGCCCTATAAAACCCGATAACCAACCATTAAAGGGACCACCCACAGCGATACCAATAAAAATCGTTGAGGTTAAAGTAGCACTAACTGTATGGGACACATGGTAGTCTACTTGCAGAAATGAAACACTCCATAATTCAGCAAAGCCAATAATAGGTGCCACCATCAAACCGGCAAATATAGCCACCATCCAAGTTTGCTCGCAACAAATGATTTTTAATAGGGCTTGCCAAAAAGTAGAGCCTGCTAATTTTTTCTGGGGGTCAGTTTTTTTATCGCGCACAATAAAAAACATCAGCACCATCAATAACAATCCAATGCCTGCACTGAACCACATGCTTTGTCGCCATCCCATGTGTTCCACCATGGCGGCTAATGGTCCCTCACCGGAAATAGCACCTAAAACACCCAGCATATTGGTTAACCCCACCACTAACGCAAAGTGTTTTTTAGGAAACCAAATACCCGCCAATTTCAAACAACCAATGAAAGCAAAGGCAGAGCCAATGCCCATGAGAATACGCGCTAGCAGCGCCATGGGGAACCAATGGGTAAAGGCAAATAAGCTACAACCTACAGCTACCACAAAAGCAGCTAGGGCAAGAACCCTACGCAACCCATAGCGGTCCATGAGGATACCGGCGGGGATTTGCATCACTTGATAGGCATAATAATAGACCGAAGCGAACAAACCAAATAGTGCTGCGTGGATACCGAAGGTTTGCATCAGAGCAGATTGCATGACCTCTGGTGAGATTCGCAAATAAAATTCATAGGCGTAAAACAAAGCCACGGTGATCCACATGAACCATGCGTAGGTTTTTATTGATTTATCCAAGGCTTACCTCTTCAAGAGCGGAAAAAATACAAGATGGCATTATAGCCTATTTCCTTCCCCTTCAAAAACCCCACGCCATGACCTATAGTAGAAAGAGAAACTGTAAGGATTATACCCATGCGACGCTTAATTATCTTATTAGCCCTCGTCCTTCTTGTTGTCAGCGCCTTTGCTGATCAGGAGATTAAGACCGGTAATGATTACCCCCATGGCTTACAAGCTTGCGTGGACACGCCTGATATGTACAGTCACCCCTTTGGTTCAGGCCGTCTATCCTGTGAAGAAAGACAACAAGAACTCATTCAAAATCCCCTCTACAGTAATCATAAACGCCATTATGAGAAGCCAAGCTTTTATGATTTGCACCGCAAATATGTGGATCCAAATCAGTTCAATAATCCTTCTCAATTCAATAATTACAAACCATCTTACAACGTTTACCCTGGGTAAAAGGTTAAATAACAACCAATTAATAGGGTTTTCAGCATGAGCTGTTCGCATATTGCTCATACTGGCAAATGCTGAAATCTATCATACACTTAGACAATACCCCTTTCTTTTAGGCCCCAGGCATGTCCAAGAGCGAACAGCAAAAACATTTACACCTTACGCGCAAAATTTTAATTGCCATGGTGGTGGGTGGTATTATCGGTGTGCTCATCAATCTGTTACCTGAAAGTAAAATCTTTGATGGTTATATCGTAGATGGCCTATTGGATTCTGGCGGTAAAATTTTCATTAGTATTATGAAAATGATCGTGGTACCCATTGTGTTTGTTTCTTTAGTAAGTGGTACCTGCAGTCTATCGGATCCAAAAAAATTAGGCCGAATTGGCATTAAAACCATATCACTGTATATCTTCACCACAATGATAGCCATTACCATTGCTATCACACTAGCCTCACTTTTACAGGTGGGCGTAGGCGCGCATCATTTGCAAAGTACTGACCTAACTTATCAATTAACTAAAGCGCCTTCTGTAAAAAGCAGCATTATAAATATAATACCAGCGAACCCCTTTGAAGCGCTATCCGAAGGCAATATGTTACAAATTATTGTTTTTGCTATCTTACTGGGTATAGCTATTGCCTTTGCAGGCTCTGTGGGTGAGCGTATTAAACAATTCTTCTACGACATGAATGAAATTATCATGGGTTTAGTATTAATGATGATTCGCCTAGCTCCCTATGGTGTATTTTGCTTGATTACCGTCATGTTTGCCCATGTGGGTTTCACGCTCATATATCGATTAATGGGCTATTTCGCTGTGGTCATACTGGCGTTATTAGTGCATGTCATCGTAACCAATACTTTCTTAATTCGAGTTTTGGCGCGATTAAATCCTTTGATTTTTTATAGAAAAATGTACTCCGCCATATTATTTGCTTTCAGTACATCCTCTAGCAGTGTTTCCATCCCCGTGGTGCTAAATACCGTAGAAAATAAATTGGGTGTAAAAAATTCTGCCGCCGCTTTTATTATTCCTTTGGGTGCCACCATTAATATGGATGGCACAGCCATCATGCAAGGCGTTGCTACGGTTTTCATTGCACATGTTTATGGCATACCCCTAGGTTTAGGGGCCTATTTGACGGTAATTCTAACAGCGACTCTTGCATCTATTGGAACCGCGGGTGTGCCCAGTGTAGGATTAATCACTTTGACCATGGTTTTACAACAGGTGGGCTTACCCATTGAAGGCATAGCCATGATCATTGGCGTGGATAGAATACTGGATATGATCCGAACGGGGGTGAATGTCACCGGTGATTCGGCCATTGCTTGTGTCGTCGGGCGCTCTGAAAATGCCTTTTCAAAAGAAATATTTGATGATAGGACTTTAGGCGAAGACAGCCGACAACTCATGAATAAATAGTTACTCTTCTATAGATTCCGTATGATAACGAAAACATTGAATACCTTCAGTCCAATAATCCTTAGACCAGCCGGCTTTATTTTTCAAGTGGGTCACAAAGGTTTTGGCATCAGGCAATTGCTCCCATACGGAAGGTAAAAATGTCGCAGAGTGAGCGCCTTCTTGTAATATCAAACCATCTTCACCCACTTTCAATTGAGCGATTAAATCCGCCTCGTCTTTCACGGAAAATAATTGAGGTTCACTGAGAACAGAAATATGCAATTGTAAGGTTGTTAATTCTTCTTGCGTCACAGGAACAAATCGAGGATCACGGAAGGCTGCATTGTAACTGTTTTGATGTATGGAGTTGATTAATGGCCCCGTAGGGGTTAAATTTCCCATACAGCCGCGCAACTCACCCTGTTTATTGATTGTTACGAAGCTGGCGCGCTTTTGCAAAAGAATTTCAGGTGTTTTATCTATACTAAGAGGCATCAATTCCTGATGCTTGCTACCATAATCAATGGTATCGCGCGCAAGAGTCAATAATAATTGTGCATAGGATTCATAAGCCATATCATTGCTCCATAAAATGCATGGCGGCATAGCCTACCACGCGGGACTTATCACCGGCCGTATCACCTGAATTACGCAAGTCCAATAACTTACCTTTTAAAGGATGCTTCTTCGCAGCTTTCAATAAACCCTGAATGGGGTAGCAACCACAGGCACCGCGACCGTTTAATTTTTCTGGGATTAAATCTAAAATGGCTTGCACGGTTTTTTTATCGCGATACTGTGCTTGTTCATACTCTAAAAAGTGACTCAGATCGGAGCTAATGACAATCAACGTTTCGTCACCACCCCACAGGGAATCAATAATCTCAGCCGCTGCATCACCACCATCGATACCCACAACCACCGGTAAAACAGTAAAATCTTTGAGCAACTTTTGCAAAAATGGCAATTGCACTTCTAAGCAATGCTCTCCATCAAAGGGTTTATCAAATAATTGCACGCCCGATAAATGGGAAACTTTACTCCGCAGTACATCATCGATGGGCACTTCGCCTAAAGGCGTCAACATAGCTTCCGCCGTAGGAATGGCCACGCCTTCAAAGCCATAACGATGAGCTGGCCCCAATAAAATAACTCGACTAATGGAACGCCCCTTTAAACAAGCATAGGCATTAGCAGCAATAGGACCCGAATAGATAAATCCCGCATGGGGTGCGATAATGGCTTTGGGTTGATTATTGCTGGGTTTGGCCTGAGCGAAATACTTAGCCAATAGATTATGTATATCTTCAGCATTATCGGGATAAAATAACCCCGCCACTTCAGGCCCACGGGTAATAGCCATATATCCTCCTGTTACTTGTTTATAAGTATAGGCCCATAAACAGCGGCATTCCTTCACTTGCCATATTACGTAGCATTGTACTTGAAAATGGCTGTAAAAACACATCCATAGCACCCCATTAAACAACGCCATTGATGTATCTCAAGAAATGCATATCCCGTCTATTTAGACCTAAGAATTAAAAACCGTGCCACTCAGGAACATGCTAGAATATAAGTAGATAGGCCCCATTAAGGACGCCCATGTAGGCACTGAAATATGGCATTAACAAGACCACCAAAAACCTTTCCCACCCAGTATTGGCATGCCCTGGAAGATGGACGTATCCAATGCGATGTATGCCCACGTGCGTGTAAATTGCGTGATGGCCAACAGGGTTTATGCTTTGTGCGCGCCAATGTGGATAATAAAATTGTTTTGACTACCTATGGGCGCTCCAGCGGTTACTGCATGGACCCCATTGAAAAAAAACCGTTAAACCATTTCCTGCCAGGCTCCAGTGTTTTATCCTTCGGTACTGCCGGTTGCAATCTGGCCTGTAAATTCTGTCAAAATTGGGATATTAGTAAATCCCGCGAGTTTGATACTCTGGCTGATAAAGCCATGCCTGAAACCATTGCCAAAGCGGCTAAACAGTTAGGCTGTAAAAGTATTGCCTTTACGTATAATGACCCCGTGGTGTTTATGGAATACGCCATGGATGTCGCCGATGCTTGTGGAGAACTGGACATTGCTACGGTAGCCGTTACTGCCGGGTATATTTGCCCCGAACCACGCAAAGAATTCTTCGCTCATATGGATGCGGCTAATGTGGATTTAAAAGCTTTCACAGAAGAATTTTACCATAAGATTACAGGGTCTCATTTAGAACCCGTATTGGATACGCTAATTTATTTGAAAAAAGAGACGAATGTGTGGTTTGAGCTCACTACCCTATTAATTCCCGATGAAAATGATTCCTCAGCAGAAATTGAAGCCATGAGTCAATGGATTTATGACAACCTGGGACCCGATGTACCTTTGCATTTCACCGCCTTCCATCCCGATTGGAAAATGAGGGACAAACCACCCACGCCTCCAGCCACCTTAACCCGAGCCCGAGAGATCGCCTTAAAGAATGGCTTGCATTATGTCTACACGGGCAACGTGCATGATGAATCTGGTGGCAGCACCTATTGCACAGGCTGCAGTAAAAAAATCATAGGCCGGGATTGGTACGTCATGACGCGCTATGATTTAGATGATAGTGGACACTGCATTCATTGCGGTACGCTCTGCTCCGGGGTTTTCAAAGGTCCCTCTGGCGACTGGGGCGCCAAACGGCAGATGGTGCGGTTGCGGGATTGGGAAAAATCGGGTGGGAATCCATAATCAATGCGGTACCTCCGATCTGTGTTTTGAAAACACGGCGTAAATACGTCCCTGCAGCCTTCGTGCCCGCTTCCCTGCGGGCAGGAGTTTTCAAAACCCAGATCCTCGGTTCGCATTGTTGTCCCGCACCTCTTACGTCATTCTCCCCTAGCGAGGATGACGTTAAGCGTTGAAAAGAATATGATGGAGTTAACTAACAGACTAAGCAGTGGCCTTTATAACGATCCAGGATCACCTGAACTTCAACACGATTGATTTTTTGGGAACCTAATAATGCCTGAATTAATGCTTGCTTGTCATGGGAATTTAGTTTTTCTAACACCGATAACCCGTGCTCGGAAGCTTCCTTTATTAAATTAATTATTCCTAGCACCTTCTCCGTGGAAATAGTATTTGTCTGCAACTCAAGATGTCGTTGCAACATGGCGATATCAGTTTCTTGTTCCCTACCGATAGTACAGCTAAAAGTCATCGTTCTTCCAACTGCAGCACCTTCAGGCAAGTGTGTTGCTACAGATAAGCCTTCACCACTGACTGCCTCACCCCTACAATCTACATAACTTGGTTGTGCAGCCGTTGGTTTTTGCTGTTGGGCTAAGAACAGCATGCAGTCTCTTTGCAATCCACGTACTCCCTCCATAACCCCAGCCATTCGTTCACTCACTTCACTGCTAGCATTAGTCATAGCATCACTCAATAATTTAGATACTCCCTGTAAACACACCATCAGACTTTTCACTATTGCAACTGGATCATCTGATGCCAGTTCAGTTTGAACTTCTTGTGCTAAGACAGCTATCTCTTCTCTAAGTCTAGAATCATGTTGATAAAAAGCCTCAATATTTTCTATCACCCCAGTGTGTTCAGCCACTAATGCTAGAGAACTTTTTAACTCTGGCCTTGCCACAGCGACCACCTTCAGTGTCCGCTCATAGGTGCCTTGGACAACGATAGGAAAAACTATCTCACCCACTTTATCATTGTAAGCTCCCTTAACCTTAACCAGAACCGCCCTACATTGTTCTTTTAGCTTACTCAGTTCAGATAACATAGCATCATTATAAAAGAAAACTCGTTCATATATGGAAAATTGATTAAACCTCTTTTCCAGTTCCTGAATTACTGCATAAGCTTCGCTCTTTTCTGAGTGTTGCTGTAAAGCCGTTATTTCTGTATATGACTCAGCAAGATTGTCTTTCCAATAATTCTCGATGGTAACTAAAATATTCTTGGCGTAGGCTGTTGTATCTTTTATTGCGTGCTCTTTTAATTCGCCTCTTAGGGGTGAGGCTGAGTCATCCAATTCCTTCAAATAATTAAGTAATAACCTATAGTCTTTGCAACGCAACCATCCTGCTTTTTCACCCAGGTCTTTCGGTTTAGCTAATGGTCGATGCCTTAAATGCTGATCCACATTGGCACAAACCTTCAATATCCAACTATCAATTGTTTGAGCCAGGCTGTCATACTTTTCTTTGATGGAGTCATGACGTGCACTATCGTTCCATTGCTCAAAGACTTCATGCAATGCTTTTTTGTTTTCACTTAATTTATTGAGCAACACTAAATTTTCGTTTTTTTCTAACCTACGCACAGCCGTATAACCGGCAACCAGTTCACCCACCTGAGCCTCAAGAAGAGCTATCTCACGAGTGATTGAAACAATGGTCATTTCAAGCACTTCAATATTTTGGCCAATGACCACTTGATGATATTCATAGAATGCAACAATCCTTGCACGCTCAGGAGAGAAATGATCGCTCTCAGGTATACCTGCGATTAATTCTTCATGCACACGGGTGAGATTGCCTTTATTATCGGGCAATGCTTGAATCAACCCATGGATTTCTTGTTGTAGATTGCTTGCAGTTCCTTCTCTGGCAGGCATACTCTCGAGCAAATGATAAAGTCTCGCAATGTATTGGCCGAGTTTTGTTTTCATTATATGTCTCTTTTTTAATTAATTTTAAATAGCCTGATTTTATTTGGTAGTTCACACATTAGCAAACCAAACACCCTGTATTGGAATAGTCACTTAAGCATCTTTCAAATTCCTCTTTATTTAGTGTCTTATCTTGGATGATTAAATAAGATTTTAAGGCTTTACGTACCCCATCAGGAATCCTGCCTATGATAGACAGATCACCACCTGTCACACTATCAACAATACTAATAATTTCCAAGGCACGAGCATTATCTATTTTAACCGACTCTTGCATGCCTAATAGGTCGGTTAATTGAATAATTTTAGCTTCTTCATCGCTATCTATGGTCCTAGAGACAGTGCCTTTGCCCTCATCATTGGCAAACAATCCTGCCATTTGATCACCCACATGGCCGCCATCACCATCTAATATTTTACCATCAGCAGATGCTTGGGGAGTGTATGAAACTTCTTTGGCTGCATAAAGCAGAAACTTCTTTTGTAGGGCTTGTACGATTTTCATTAACGCTTTATCTCCATCCCTATGACCTTCTCTCATTCGGTCAGCCAATTCGCCTTCAATGGTTTGTAAATTTCTTATATAATTCTCAGGAGTTTGCCTAACGCTCGCCATACTTTTCATCTCGCGCTCCTGAGCTGCGTCAAGCTCAATAGATTTAAAACTGGTATAGCTTGATGCTGCGCTTTGTTCTTCCGATGGTTTGCCAGGAACAGGAGGTACGCTAATCTGCTCAAACCCAGGTAATCCATCAAGCTGCGACAATAGCTGTGTATATTCAATAACTAATATATTGAAGTCTTGCGCTTGTGCCCGCGGGGTTTCCGCCATGGACACCACTCGCCCGTAAGTACTGGAAGCTAAAAATTGAAAGGCATTAGAGCCGGTCTTTTTATTATATGTTGTTTTATAGTCTCTAATCTTTTTATCCCAATCTTTTATTGTGTCATCAATCTGTTTCAGAAAACCACCATTATGTGGCACATATTCCTTCAGCTTTTTCATATGATTTAAATAAACCGACAATTGCATAATACTATTGTATAGGGGATTACTTTCTTTATGAACTATATTTGACTCCTTCGTCCTGTCTTCTATTCTCAGAGTTGTCTCATCATTCCATAAACCCTCTAACTCCCCTATGCGACTGTTCACATAGGTATTTTTCTCCCCCTGAGCATGTATTGTCATTTCACCCCACAGAGCCTGCATACCTTCACATCCCTTCAAAAGCGGTAATAACCGAGCATAAACAGCAAATCGAATTGCATGGGCATCTTCAGCTTCTTTAGCTAAGGGAGCAGCTTTAATATTAGCAGAACATTGCTTAGCTAAGACTTCTACTTGTTGCCTGATATTATTTAATAATTCTTTAGCCTCAGAAACAATGCCCTCATCTCTCGCAAATTCATCTTTAGAATTTAAAATGGTCACCAGTCTATTTTGTAGCTGACAAAGTCTCTCAAATATGTTTAAGCAATAGTTAATGCTGGATAACTCTGGATTCTCACTGTATTTTTCTTGTAAGGCTTCAAGTTCTCTATTCAGCTCCTTTACTTTCAAACGATTGTCAGCCCTAATCAAGCCTAAAATTGACAATTTACTATTAATAGCAGCCTGATTATCTTGGTAAAATTGCTCTAGCTCACTTGTTTTTTCACCCTTATGAGGCCGCAGAATATCATGGATTGCTTGCAAATTCACACTTGTCTTTTTCAGCTCTTTTTCCACATTAACTCGTGCCTGTTGCATAAGAGTCAAAAGCGCGTCATCTGCCGCTGATGGTATTGTATCCAATATTTCATATAATTTGGCTATATACTGACCTAATTTTGTTTTCATTTTGCACACTCTGGCTGTTTATAATGAACATTGATTGTGCCATAGGAAGATTAAGGGAGGATTAATAGGGTTAAGTCATTGTATTTAGAACCCTTACGGGGCCTGTGCCCTGAGGAAAGGCTTTCCTGAAGAAAGTTTTGTCTTTACTTAAATGGAAAGAGCATCAAACCTATAAGCAGATATTTTTTCATAATTTCGACCTATTCTATTTATAGAATAAACTGCAATCTTCCTCAGCATTGAGCATCGCCATATACACCCCGCCATTTTTCACCCAAGAGCATAATTGTACGCCTACATTGGGCATGGTATTTAAGTAGCTCCCTTCAACAGTTTTATCAATGCATTGTTCATCAATATAGTCACAGTCGGGTTTATAAAGCGTTGCTTTAGCTTTAACATTCAAGACCGTTCCCACGGGTATCTTTATAGTTTGACTTTGTGCACTGGCTATTTCATTTTTAGGATCATCAGTTTTGGCCCCTCCTAGATCATAAGCAATCTTGGCACAGAGTTTCTGTTCAATGCCTTCCACAGGTTTAAGACAAACCTCCATGACAGCAGGCTGCGTGGCATGGGCATTAATAAGGAAAGTCGGCATTTCATCTACTCTTGCTTTGACGGTTTCCTTGATTTTCGGGATAAAATCGCAAACAATTTTTCGCTTATTAGGTGAGTCGGGGTCCTTAATACGTGCAATGACTTTCACATCATGGAATTTATTAAAGTCTTTCTGACAAATGGCATTATCAGCTCCTTTACTATCTTTTTGGTTGACGTATATAGTGATATAAGGACTTTTTCCCTGATCTTTTTCATCCGGGGTCAGCTGTGAATAAGGTTGACCGATACAAGTCAGCGTGGAATCGTAGGCATAATCAGATTTCACATCTGAACATTGCGTTCCCATGCCTTGCACATCAGTATAGGTCTTAACATGGATTGCTGTCGAAATGCCGGTTTTATTCTCTAAGCATACTTGAACAAACATTTTCATATGACAACTTGCAGGTGCGTAAAGTGTCAAAGGAAAAAACATGGAAATAATAAAGATGAGCAGCCATTTTTCCACGAAAACTTACCTTGCTTAGACTATTATTAATCACCTATAACTATAGTTCACAGGCGCATATAATGCCTACATTATCGTAACCGACTGTTTTACCTATGATATTAAGGGATCAACGGTTGGTCTTTAAGGCTGCGAGCAATCACCATACGTTGAATATCGCTGGTGCCCTCATAGATTTTAGTGACACGGGCATCACAGTAGAGTTGCGCAACGGGAAAGTCATTTAAATAACCATAGCCACCATGAATTTGCAAGGCATCACTACACACTTTTTCAGCGATTTCAGAGGCAAATAGTTTCGCCATAGCGGCTTCTTTTAAGCAGGGTTGTCCCGCATCTTTTAACAATGCTGCGTGCAAGGTTAATTGTCTCGCCGCTTCAATATGGGTTGCCATATCAGCTAAACGAAAACCGATAGCTTGATGCTCAATGATGGGTTTAGAGAAAGTTTCACGGTCTTTAGAATAGAGCAAAGCAGCATTGAAAGCAGCTTTGGCTAAACCCACAGCTTGTGCCGCAATGCCAATACGGCCACCCTCTAAGTTACTTAGGGCAATTTTATAACCTTGACCTTTGGCCCCTAGCAAACAAGATTTAGGGATACGCAAATCTTCAAAGGATAGCTGCGCCGTGTCAGAAGCATGCTGTCCCAATTTATCTTCCAGATGTACGACCTTGTACCCAGGTAAATCCGTAGGAACGATAAAAGCACTCATACCATGCTTTTCTGCTTTGACATCTGTCATAGCAAACACAATAGCAAATTTAGCATGCTTACCAGATGTGACAAACAATTTTGACCCATTAATCACATATTCATCACCATCCAAGCGTGCCGTGGTTTTCATGTTAAATGCATCGGACCCAGCCTGAGGTTCCGTCAAACAAAAAGCGCCGATGGCTCTACCTGAAGCTAATGGTATTAAAAATTCTTGTTTTTGTTGTTCTGTACCGAAAATGTAAATAGGCATGCAAGCTACGGAATTATGTACGCTCATAATGGTGGATACCGCACCATCACCGGCAGCGATTTCTTCTATAGCCAGGGCATAAGAAAAATAATCACAACCACATCCACCATAGTTTTCGGGAATTAACATACCCATGAAACCAAGCTTGGCCATTTTTTCAAGGACTTCAGATGGGAAATGCTTATCTCGGCTCCATTGCCCTGAATGGGGCACCAACTCATGTTGAGCAAAATCCCGCGCCGTTTGTTGAATGAGTTGGTGCTCTGCTGTTAATAACATGAAGGCTCCTCAATAATTGACTTTAGCCACCATACGTACGAGATAAATACCTAAATACAGCTCGGATAGCCATAGCTTCGCCTCCTTCAGGAGAGCCAGCCGACGCTTTTAAACGCCAGGCCATCATGTCGAAATGAGCCCAAGCGATGTCATCGGGTACAAATTCCTTGAGAAATAAAGCCGCTGTAATAGCCCCAGCATAACCGCTACCATCGGAATTGCAGATATCTGCAATACTGGAATGCAAAAATTGACGGTAACTCTTAAATAAAGGTAATTGCCATAAGGGGTCATGAGCTTCTTCCCCGGCCTGCATTAAGGCTTTAGCTAAATCATCATCATTGGAAAATAAGGCAGCTATTTCAGTGCCAACTGCCACTCGAGCAGCTCCCGTTAGGGTCGCGAAGTCCAAAATACATTGTGGATTTTCACTGGCGGCTTCACAGAGTGCATCGGCCAAAACTACACGGCCCTCTGCATCTGTGTTATCAATTTCAACGGTTAAACCTTTACGCGTATTAATTACATCGCCTGGTCGATATGCATTACCGGCAATAGCATTTTCAACGGCGGGAATTAAAACCCGCAAACGTATAGGTAAACCTGCTTGCATAATCATTCGGGCTAAGCCCAAGGCATTGGCCGCCCCTCCCATATCTTTTTTCATCATACGCATGCCACGGGCAGACTTGATATCCAAACCGCCTGAATCAAAACAAACACCCTTACCTACTAAGGTAACTTTGGGATGTTCAGTTTTACCCCAAGTGATATCAATTAACCGGGGTTCTTCTGTGGATGCACGACCCACCGCATGAATGGCCGGGTAATTTTTCTTTAAAAGGTCTTTGCCCTTGATGATCTGGCATTTTCCGCCATTCTCGCGAGCCATAATGGCAGCAGCATCGCCTAATGCTTCTGGGCCTAGGTCTTCCATCGGAGTGTTAATCAAATCACGAACCCAATGAATACTAGAAGCCACATTGGCAACGCGCGCTGAATCTACTTGCTTGGGCAAAACCAGAGAAGAAAAGTGCTTTTTCCCGGGGCGGTATGTATTGAACTCATAACTGCCCATACCCCAACCTAAAGCTACTGCTTCTGCATGTTCATGCTCTTCATCATCAAAAACATAAATACCTTGTGGTAATACTTCGGGTAGGTGGCAATAGGACCATGGCGATTCACCATGACTTACACCCACTAAGATTTTGTCAATATGACCGTTATTACTGTGAATCACACAATACTCTTTCGCTTTTGCCGTAAAACCTTGGGCCTTCACCCAATTTGTCAATGATTCCGATTGTTCTTGCAACCATGTAAGATAGTGTTTTTCTTTAATAAAAACTAATGGTATACCTTGAGTTTCTTGGCTAAAGTAATCCAACGTCATAAGTTCAATGCCTTTCTGGGTGAACAATATTCACGATTTAAATTCTGTGCAACGGCTTGGTAAGTCACTCGACCTTGGTGAACGTTCAAGCCATTCATGAAATGGGGGTCTTCAGACATAGACTTTTGTAAACCTTTACCAGCTAAAGCCATAATGAAGGGTAAGGTTGCGTTATTCAAGGCAAAGGCCGCCGTGCGTGGTACAGCGCCTGGCATATTTGTCACGCAATAATGCACTACGCCCTCTTCCACAAAGGTGGGATCTGAGTGCGTCGTCGGGCGAGAGGTTTCAAAACAGCCTCCCTGGTCTATGGCTACGTCCACCATAACGGTTCCTTTATGCATATGTTTTAACATGTCTTTTGTCACTAACTTAGGTGCCGCTGCACCCGGTACCAATACCGCGCCAATAATTACATCGGCACCTATTACATATTCTTCAATATTGCTTCGGGTTGAATAGACCGTGTTAAGCTGGGCACCAAACTGCAAGTCCAGTTCGCGCAAACGATTGAGGGACCTGTCTAAAACGGTCACATCTGCTTCCATGCCAATGGCCATGCGAACGGCATTGGTTCCTACCATGCCGCCACCAATAACCACGACTTTGGCTGCTGGTACGCCTGGCACACCACCCAATAACACACCACGACCACCCATGGCGATTTCAGAACAATTTGCAGCAGCCTGAATGGACATACGCCCTGCTACTTCACTCATGGGTGACAACAAAGGCAATTGGCCATGTTGGTCCGTTACGGTTTCGTAAGCGATGGCCGTGCAACCCGATTCCAATAAAGCTTCTGTCTGCTGTGGATCTGGCGCCAAATGTAAATAAGTAAAAAGCAGTTGGCCTGGTCGTAACATTTGACATTCTTTTAATTGAGGCTCTTTTACTTTAATGATCAAATCCGCGCCATCAAAAATACTTTTAGCCGATATTCCAATAGTAGCACCCACGGCCTGATAATCACTATCCGTAAAACCGATACCCAAACCCGCATTGGTTTCCACCATGACGTCGTGCCCAAGACGAACCAACTCATCCACACTGCTGGGCACTAAGCCCACTCGGTATTCATGGTTTTTTATTTCCTTTGGAACTCCAATAATCATATTATACTCCTCGTATTAACTTGTTTTTAATTCATCTATGGCTTTTTCTAAGGCCGGTAAAGCTTCAAATAAATCTGCCACCAAACCATAATCAGCCACCTCAAAGATAGGTGCGTCTTCGTCTTTATTAATGGCCACAATCACTTTGCTGTCTTTCATCCCAGCCAAATGTTGTATAGCCCCTGAAATTCCTACCGCGATGTATAATTCCGGCGCGACTATTTTACCCGTTTGTCCTACTTGATAATCATTTGGAACAAACCCTGCGTCCACAGCGGCTCTAGACGCACCAATGGCTGCATTCAACTGATCGGCAATGCGTTCTAGCAAATGAAAATTATCAGCGCTTTGTAAACCTCTGCCCCCAGAAATAACTACTTTAGCGGAAGTTAATTCGGGTCGTACCGATTCACTTTTTTCTAGCCCAACAAATTGGCTTAAGGTATTTTCTGAGATGATATTTAAAGCTTCGACAGTAGCTGGGGTTTGAGTTTCTGTAACTGGCGGAAATGCTGTAGGGCGCAACGTGATAATTTTTTTGGTATCTTTGCTTTGTACCTTCGCTAAAGCATTGCCCGCATAAATAGGCCGCACAAACGTATCATCACTTTCAATTTGAGTAATATCTGAGATTTGAGCCACATCCAATAAAGCCGCTAAACGTGGCATAAAATTTTTGCCGAAAGTCGTCGCTGGTGCAACAATATGAGTGTATTTATCTGCGATGGATTCTACTATGGGCGCTATGGTTTCCGCTAGAGGGTATTTACAGGCTGATTGATCCACTAACCATACTTTTTTTATGCCGGCCAGACTCGCTAATCCCTCTGCTACGGACTGACATTGATGCCCGACCACTAGCGCTTCAATTTCCTGAGATATGGTTTGGGCAGCGCTGATTAATGATGATGTCACAGGGTTTAACTGTTTATTATTGTGTTCTGCAATGATCAATATACTCATCATATCACCTTGGCTTCGTTATGCAATTTAGCGACTAATTCTGCCACGCTATTCACTCGCTGTCCTTTTGACCTCGGCTCAGGCGCACTTATTTGCATTAGAGTTTGACGTGCGTCACTCTCTACCTTCAATTCCACTATGGGCACTTTAGTTAAGGGTTTTTGCTTTGCCTTCATAATATTTGGCAAGGCGGCATAACGTGGTTCATTCAAACGTAAATCTGTCGTGATTACTGCGGGTAGGGTTAATTGTAATGTTTCCAATCCACCATCCACTTCTCTTACCACGATAGCTTGTCCATCTGTCAACGTTAGTTTTGAAACGAAGGTACCTTGAGCCCAGCCCAAGAGTCCCGCGAGCATTTGTCCCGTTTGATTATTATCCCCATCGATGGATTGCTTACCTAAAATAACTAAATCCGGTTTTTCACGTTCCACTAAAGCTTTAAGGCATTTAGCCACGGCCAAAGGTTGAAGTGGTTCTGATGTTTCCACCAAGGTCGCGCAATCAGCACCCAAAGCTAAGGCTTGCCTGAGAGTTTCACAACAAGCATCATCCCCCACACTCACCACGTGGATGGACTCAGCCAAACCCGCTTCTTTTAAGCGCACGGCCTCTTCCACGGCGATTTCACAGAAAGGATTCATGGCCATTTTGGTATTGGCCAACTCCACACCAGAACCGTCATTTTTTATACGAATGGCTACATAAGCGTCAACAACCCGCTTCACGGCGACCATAATTTTCATGGGCCTATGCTCCTTGGTTGAACTTAGCCTAAAGGCTTGAATCTTCCCGTGATCTAGCCCTCAGGTCAAGAGATGATAACGGGAACCGGCCAGCAAATCACCGGATTTTGTCAACATGACGAACATTTTCATTTTATTTACGTTTTGCCCTACAGTATAGCAACCTACCGTCCGCTACAGTTAGTGTTGTAAAAGTAAACAGGAGTGCCATCATGTCAAAAGCGGGCCTAGCAGATGCTACACAACCCTATAAGCACGTGCTGATTCAAAACTACCTTAACGTAACAGTGAGTGAAGAACTTCAGGGCTATTTTGATAAGTTACTGCATGGAACCTGCTGTAACGTGTTACTTAATCTCAGCTTGGTGGATCACATTGATACCATTACCACAGATGACATCATTCATTTGCATAAGCAACTTGCTAAAAGTAACCGAGTCCTGAAACTTACAGGTGTTAATCCACAACCCATGGGCGTATTCAGACAACGTCGTATGCACATGATGATGGATATTCGTGAGAGTGACGTAGTTTAAGTTATATTGCTCAACCATTGTTGTGATATAAGGCACATTGGGCAGCAAAGGCCTTTAATGTGCGTTATAATATAGATTCTTTGAAGGCTTAAAGGATAAAGCTGTGGCGCAACGAGAACAAATGGAATATGATTTACTAATTGTTGGAGCTGGCCCTGCGGGTTTAGCTGCTGCCATTCGCTCCAAACAACTCTCACCAGAACATACTGTTTGTGTTATAGAAAAAGCCCCTACTATAGGCTCACATATTCTTTCCGGCGCGGTTCTAGACCCTTGCGCACTTAGTGAATTATTACCCCAATGGTCGCAACAGGGCGCCCCCCTAAATACACTGGTTACTCATGATGAATTCTTGTTGTTAACAAAGAGTAACGGTTTTTCTTTACCCATCCCTTCCCCCATGAAAAACCAAGGCAATTACATAATTAGCCTGGGGAATTTATGCCAATGGTTAGCAACTCAAGCAGAAGAATTAGGTGTGGAAATTTATCCCGGATTTTCAGGCCACGCCCTTTGCATAGAAGATAATACTGTAAAGGGTGTCATTACTGGAGATATGGGTTTGGATAAACAGGGCAACCCTAAGGGCACCTTTCAACCGGGTATGGCATTATTAGCAAAACAAACCTTACTCGCGGAAGGTTGTCGAGGTTCGTTGAGCAAACAAGCTGTGACAGAATTTCATTTGCAAGAACAGCCGCAAACTTACGCCCTTGGAATTAAAGAGCTGTGGGAAATTGATCCTGCACAACATAAATTAGGTTCTGTCTTGCATAGCGTTGGTTGGCCTTTAGATAATAAAACCTATGGTGGTTCCTTTCTCTATCATATGGAAAATAATCTCTTATCCTTAGGTTTTGTTGTGGGGTTGGATTATCAAAATCCTTATTTGAGTCCCTTCGATGAATTACAACGATTTAAAACGCACCCAAGAATACGGCCCTTATTGCACCAAGGGAAACGTATTGGTTATGGGGCTCGTGCTTTGGTCGAAGGGGGTTACCAAGCCTTGCCCAAACTAGTTTTCCCAGGCGGTTTATTAGTAGGTGATGCCGCTGGTTTCTTAAATGTGCCGCGCATTAAAGGTACCCACTCAGCGATGAAATCAGGCATGCTAGCGGCGGAAACGGTTTTTGATATTCTAAGGAACTCCGAAGGACCCACTTATCCTCAACGTTTGCAACAAAGTTGGGTCATGAAAGAATTAAAAAAAGTTCGCAACATTCGTCCTGGTTTTCGTTTTGGTCTTTATGCTGGCTTATTACATGCAGCCTTAGACACTTATGTATTTCGAGGTCATGCCCCTTGGACGTTAACTTACCATTGGGACCATGACTCTTTATTAAAAGCCAATGAAGCAAAACCCATTAATTATCCAAAACCCGATAATATCTTAACTTTTGATCGAACCAGCTCGCTATACTTATCTAATGTTTTTCATGAAGAAAACCAGCCCTGTCATTTGCAATTAAAAGATGACAAGTTAGCCATAGAATATAATTTAAAATATTATGCAGCACCTGAGCAACGCTATTGCCCTGCTGGGGTTTATGAAATCATACAAAAGGATGGGCAGAGTCAATTACAAATCAATGCACAAAACTGCATTCATTGTAAAACTTGTGATATTAAGGATCCTAAGCAAAATATTAATTGGGTGCCTCCCGAGGGAGGAGGCGGCCCCAATTATTCAGGCATGTAGTTTGCCTAGAGGAAATTATTAAGCTTGTTTTGCAAGCTGACGAGCTTTTTTCAATTTATCATTAGAAAAACGAATCACTTGTTGTTTTTCAATAGCATGTAAATCCTGTTGGGGGGCTCGTTGAACAAAGCCTTCGTAACAACTGCCGTGACTTTCTACAGCTGATTGCAAAATTTGTAAAATGTACTTCATATGAATACCTTATGATACTGGGAAGAAAAGGGAATTTTTTGGGCTGCAGCCCCGAGAAGTTCAAATTTTACACAACGCTTAACAAATAGTCAAGCATTTTGTTTACAAAATCAGCATGCTAGGGATGGTTTCTCTTTATTCCTTTATTAATCAACAAGTTCCTGATGGCCGTTTTATCCATAACCAGTTCACCTCATCCCCTACCAGTTCACCTCATCCCCTGCGAATGCAGGGGAACCAGAAAAGGCACATTCACTGACTCCGGAATTGCTGCGCAATTCGGCCTGTCCCCTGAGGGAGGTAACGTACGTGATGAGAAAACTGCGCAAGGGCGTTTCCTGTGGGGCAGGTCGAAATTCAGAGTGACGTCAATATCAATCGCTGTCTTCCTGGAATTTTGCGAAGCAAAATATCCCAGGACCCAAACTATCGTTATTGCAGTTCTGGGCCCTGGATAATCGCAATGCGATTTCAAGGGAGACAAAAGAACTGTACGAGACATCCCCTGCAGGACAGGCCAAAATTCCGGCCTGCCCGCAGGAGAGATGAGAAAAGTAAGGTAAAGAAAACCCTACATCATTTCCATAAACAATTTATTCAAGCGTTTCACATAGCTAGCAGGATCGTCTAAGCTACCACCTTCCGACAGAATGGCTTGATCCAACAGGATATTTACCCATTCAGCAAATCGTGCATCATCGGCTTCTTGTTTTAAACCTAGAATAATAGGATGCTCAGGGTTTAATTCAAAAATGGGCTTGCCACCAGGAAACCCTTGGCCAGCCGATTCCATGATACGTTGCATATGCGCACTCATATCCATATCATCCACCACCACACAGGCAGGTGAATCTGTTAAACGATGAGTCAAACGAATGTCTTTTACTTTACCATCTAAAACATCTTTGGCTTGTTTGATGACACTTTCAAAATCTTTTACTTGAGCCTCTTGCTCCTCTTTAACGGTTTCATCTTCCATATCCCCCAAATCCAAATCACCCTTGGCAATAGATTGGAGTTTTTTCCCTTCATATTCCGACAAATTAGACACCAGCCACTCATCGACCCTGTCTGATAGTAACAAGACTTCGATGCCTTTTTTACGGAAGATTTCTAAATGGGGTGAGTTTTTAGCAGATTGGAATGTATCCGCTGTAATATAATAAATCTTATCCTGCCCTTCTTTCGAACGACTCAAATAGTCATCCAGAGAAATCTTCTGCTCTGTAACATCATCATGACTGGTTGAAAAACGCAATAACTTAGCGATTCGCTGTTGATTAGGATAATCTTCGCCGGGGCCTTCCTTCAACAGCGTACCAAATGTTTTCCAAAAAGTTGCGTAGTTTTCTGGATTGTCTTTTGCCATACCTTCTAACATGCTTAATACACGAGACACACAACCCGAACGAATACCTTCGACAACGCGATTATTCTGCAATATTTCTCGAGATATATTCAGTGGTAAGTCATTGGAATCCACGATACCCTTCATAAAACGCAAATACCCTGGCATGAATTGCTCTGCATCATCCATAATAAATACACGTTTCACATAGAGCTTCATTCCATGACGGCGTTCTCTGTCGTACAAATCAAAGGGCGCACGTTTAGGGATGTATAATAGACTAGTATATTCCAGCTTCCCTTCTACACGGTTATGAGCCCATGTAAGGGGGTCCTCAAAGTCATGAGCAATGTGCTTGTATAATTCACTATACTCTTCATCTTTGATGCTTTGTTTAGGCAAAGTCCAAAGAGCTGTGGCGCGGTTAACGGTTTCATAAGTTACTTCATCATTTTCAGAATCCGCCTCTTCTTCGGTTTTCTCTGGTGCTTTTTCCATGAGAATAGGCAGGGAAATATGATCAGAGTAAGTGGTGACAATATGCTTCAAGCGATCTGAATTTAAAAACTCATCTTCATTTTCTTTTAAATGCAAAATAATTTCAGTACCGCGGGAGGGTTTTTCAATATTTTCAATATCATATTCACCCTTACCTGTTGATGTCCATTGCACACCGTGCTCAGACGTCATGCCTGCTCGTCGGGTTTTTACCGTAACGGAATCTGCAACGATATAGGCTGAATAGAAGCCCACACCGAATTGACCAATTAACTTAGAATCTTTGGCTTGATCACCTGACAAATTCGATAAAAATTCACGGGTACCGGATTTAGCAATGGTGCCTAAATGTTCAACCACTTCTTCTCGAGACATGCCGATGCCATTATCAGATAAAGTGATGGTTTTTCCTTCTGGATCAAAATTCAAATGTATTTTTAATTCAGCATCATCTTCATAAAGCTGACTATCGGATAATGCTTCAAAACGTAATTTATCGGCGGCATCAGAGGCATTAGAAATTAATTCCCGCAGGAAAATCTCTTTATTGCTGTATAGGGCATTGACCATCAAATCCATGATTTGTTTCACTTCGGCCTGAAACCCCAGAGTTTCTTTTTTTGCATCAACTGTCATTTGTAAAACCTCAAACTAAATAATATGGTATTTCTTCGTTTCCCCATCCCTTATTAGGCACCGTTCCTCTTTGGGTCGTACCGAATGAGCCATAGTGGGCTCTTGGGACACCCCATTGATATGGGGGCAAGTCCTTGAATTTCAAGGCTTTAGATCATCCTAAAATTAACCAATAAAATCATAAGGTTATAAACATAAAGCGTTAACTTAGGCAACCAGCTATTGCTAAGCATCAGCCCATTAACTACAGTAAAGATAAGAATTTAATAGGATTAGACTATGGCTCACCGTGAGTACCCCCATCTGCCTACAGTTGCACTCAATGCAGAAAGTGATTTTGCGCAACCGAACGAATTACCCTCGGTGATTCATCTAGAAGATTCCGTTATTTCCATTATGACGGATTATCAACAAATCAAACCCACAACTACCAGGCCCGAAGCTTTTATCAATGATGCTTTGATCGAAATGCGTGTTTGTGGTGAGCATATTCTGTTAGTCGTAGATAGCAATCACAAGGTCGTTGGGCTTATTAGTTCCGGTGATATCCTTGGCGCTAAAACCGTTAACATCATTCAAGAAAAGCGCTTAGCCAGGGGAGAAGTCTGTGTTAGCCATGTCATGACACCTCAATCCCATGTGGCTTGTTTTTCACATTCAGAAATAGAACATGCAAAAGTAGGCAGCGTTGTTAAAACCCTGCGCGAGTTAAAACAACATTACGCTTTAGTTGTAGAAGAAAATGGCCAACAAAAAATACGTGGTCTATTGTCTTTATCACGCATCAGTAAAGCATTGGGCACTGACGTAGCTAGTGGTTTGCACGATGCCCATGGCCTAGCAGAATTACAACGCATGCAATCTAAAGACTAGCACCACTAAGAGCCCTAAGACTTCTTCAGGCATTTTTTCATATTATCCATGGCTTGTGCTACTTTTTCTTTATCCACAGAATAACAGATTCGCATCCATTGTTTATTTTCAGTAGGATTCGCATAAAAAGCGCTGCCAGGAACACAGGCTACTTTGGCCCCCTCTAAGATACCTTGCACCGCATCGACATCATTTTTATAACCTAAGGATGTTACATCTGCCATTATATAATAGGCTCCTTGAGGTGCCGTAGCAGTTAAATTCAAATCCTCCATGGCATTTAAAACTATGTCTCTTTTTTCTGAATACTCCGCCCGCATATTTTCATAATAGCTTTCAGGCAATTGGAAAGCTGCAACAGCCGCATGTTGTAAAGGTGTTGCAGGACAAACATAAAGTAAATCCTGCAACAAGCCCATTTTTTCAATGACTGCTACAGGACCGTGAGCATAACCTAAACGCCAACCCGTCATATTATAGGTTTTAGACATACCTGAAAGCGTGATGGTGCGAGGCGCAAATTCTTCTAAACTAGCAATAGAAAAATGTTCATGGCCGGGATAAGTAATGTATTCATACATTTCATCGGTAATAATCCATAAGTCATGTTGTTTCGCTAAACCACCAATGCGCGTTAATTCTTCTTGGGTAAAGACTTTTCCACTAGGATTGCACGGAGTGCAAATTACTATGGCACGTGTATTATTCGTAATAGCTTGCTCTAGGCCTTGCCAGTCTATTTCAAATGTTTCTAAATCAATAGAGACTGGATGTACATCAACTCCCTGAAGAGCTAATATATTTTTATGGTACCCATAAAAAGGCTCAAACAAAATCACTTCATCACCGGGATTAAATAAAACCATGGCAGCAGAAACATAAGCCCCTGTGGCACCATGACCTACCATGATTTCCCTAGCATCCTTAACATTTATGGCATTAAAATTTTGTAGCTTATGGGCAATAGCTTCACGTAATTGTTCCACTCCTGCATAATCTGAATAAAGATTGTGGTTATCTTGAATAGCATGATAAGCCGCTTCTTTTACCGCATTATCAATGGGCACATCACAAATGCCTTGGCCTAAGTTAATCCCGCCTATTTGATTACAGCGACTACTAGCAGATCGGATAGCTGATTGTGTTAATGATTGGCTGCGTTTACTTAATTTCATGATAATTCTCCAATACTCGCCATTGTTTAAGTTTCTGCCCTATGGACACCACATATGGGAGGCTTTATTATCCGGTTATTGAAACTTAAAGCAAGGATTTGCACCATGCCCCTTAGAAACACCCCCGAAGCCTATGGATTTGTAAGTCGTTCACTCCACTGGTTCCTTAGCATTGGCGTGACTATCATGCTCTGTGTTGGTGTTCTCTTGCATTATCTAAGTAGGGGGACTGGTCTGCGCGATTTTTTTATGATGCTACATAAATCCACGGGATTAGTCATTTTAGTGGTAATGGTTTTATTCTGTTTTTGGCGACTGATCAGTAAAAGACCCTCGGATCCTGAAGGCATGCCCAAATGGCAGCGCAAATTCGCCAATTTCGTGCATACCTTACTTTATATCACCGTGTTAGCTATGCCCTTTAGTGGCTGGATTATGTCTACAGCTGCCGGTCATCCCCCAGTTTTTTATTGGACGAAAATCCTACCAGCCCCATTCATACCGGTTAATGAAACGTTGGCGGGTCTTGCCAGTGATGTGCATTTGATCTTGGCCTGGTCCATCGGAGTTTTATTGGCTCTTCACCTATTAGGTTCGCTATATCATCATTATATTCGTAGGGATATTATCTTAAAGAGAATGTTTTCAAGTCATTAAGTGGGTGGCTTACGAATCAAGGTAAGAACACACTTAATCTTTAAAGACTTCTTCTTCATTAATGCCTTCTCGGTGCATAAATTCCCGTAAAGCTTTTAGCGCTTCCACTTGAATTTGTCGAACACGTTCACGGGTCAAACCAATTTCTCTACCCACTTCTTCCAAAGTAGCACGCTCATGACCTTGCAAACCAAAACGACGAGTAATAACTTCCCGCTGTTTGTCGGTTAAATTCATCAACCATTGATCAATGCTATCGCGCAAATTGGAATCTTCCAACAACTGAGCGGGGTCTAAGTTATTTTCATCGGCAATGGTATCCAATAATTTTTTATCAGCATCTTTACCGATTGGAATATCCACTGAGGTGACTTTTTCATTTAAACCCATCATGCGCTTCACATCAGCTACGGGTTTATCTAAAGATGCTGCAATTTCTTCTTCCGTAGGATCGTGATCCAGGTTTTGCGCTAATTCGCGGCCAGCGCGCAAATACACATTTAATTCTTTTACTACGTGAATGGGTAAACGAATAGTGCGTGTTTGATTCATGATAGCCCGTTCAATGGTTTGTCGGATCCACCATGTGGCATAGGTAGAAAACCGAAATCCTCTTTCGGGATCGAATTTTTCTACAGCACGAATTAATCCTAAGTTACCTTCTTCAATAAGATCTAATAAAGCTAAACCTCTATTACAATAACGTCGTGCAATTTTCACAACGAGACGTAAATTACTTTCAATCATACGTTTACGAGATGCATCATCACCTTTCAAGGCTTTACGTGCAAAGTACACTTCTTCTTCTGCTGAGAGTAAAGGTGAAAAACCAATTTCGCCTAAATACAGTTGAGTCGCATCTAAATTCTTTGCCGTTGAAGCGCGGCGTCGCTTAACTGTGGTTTTTTTAACGGTAGCTTTCTTCGTGGTGGCTTTTTTCGTGGTGGCTTTTTTAACGGTTGTACTACTGACCTTGGCTTTTGTCGCTTTTGTGGCAGCCTTCTTGGCTACGCTGGTTTTCTTTGCCGTGGTTTTCTTCACGGCATTGGTCTTAGCTTTGGTTTTACTAGGGCTCGCTTTACTCACGCTGGTCTTTTTAGCAACGGTTTTTTTGGCAGTGTTTTTTTTAACGCTAGTTTTTGCTGTTTTAGCCGTCTTAGTTGAAGATTTTTTAACCGTTTTCGCCATGTTCGGTTCCCCTTGGTAAACCTCAGTTAATATTTGATCATCCATGCCTAACCTACCCCGCAAATTGCCAACAAGATGACCACCCAACTATGTTGCCATAGAGGACCTCCCCAGATCGGTAGATAATACTACCAAAAAACGATGCTAAGCTACTGATTACAGCAAAAATACGAATCGGCTTAGGCCTTTCTCGGAGGAAGGTAGTTAATGGGATCCTTCGGGTTGCCATTTTTACGGATTTCAAAATGCAACATAGTACGACTTGCACCTGTTTTGCCCATAAGTGCAATTTCTTGACCCGATTTTACCCAGTCACCGCTATGCACTAATAGTTTCTGATTGTGAGCATAGGCCGTTAGGTAACCATTCTTATGTTTCAAAATAATCATTTTGCCATAGCTCTGCAAACCATTAGCCGAGTAAACCACTTTACCCGCAGCTGCCGCGTAAATGGGCTGACCCTCGGGACCCACTATGTTTAAACCATTATTGCCAGTGGCACCCGGTGAATAACCTAATACCACTAAGCCACTGGCAGGCCAACGCCAATTAACGCCGCCTACGGTTCTTGTGGCTGAACTGGCAACTGTGTGTACGGGAGGCACAGGTTTTACCGCGGCCTTGCTAACCCTAGGCGCGCTAACCTTTGACTCGCTAACCTTGGAGGTGGGTGCAGCAGTGCTGGCCTTTGGTGCGGGCGCTGCTGGATGAAAGACCATGGTAGGTGGCTTAGCCGTAGATTTTTTGGCTGACTTGGTAGGTTTGCTTTGCAACTTTCCAGCCAAACGTAATTTTTGTCCCACCGTTACAGTGTAGGGTGGCTGAATATGATTCAGCTGAGCCAAATATTGAAAATCTAAATTATGCTGACTAGCAATAAAATACAAATTATCCCCAGGTGCCACGGTATAAGTCGTCGCTTGAATAGGAACCGCTGGAATAGGTGGGGTTACAGGATTGCTCAATGGCCAACCATAATCAATAGGCGCAGGCGCTTTTCGGGCAGCACACCCTGCCAACAAAACTATCATTATAAAGAATAACCCTTTAAGGAAATTCATTGCCCACTCACTTATATTCAATCTTGTCATGATAAATTAGTTTCACCAAAGATGCAGCATTACTCCCCTTCAAAGGCTTTGCTTAAAGTAAGTCGTCCCACCCAACTGGACACTTGATCGAAAGCTTGGTAATGAGTGAGGTCCACATGTAATGGAGTAATGGATACCTTCTTATGGCTGACGGCGTAAAAATCCGTACCAACACCCGCGTCTTGCTCTGCCCCAGGAGGCCCTACCCAATATATTGTATGGCCACGGGGATCTACCGTCTTTAAAGTGGGTTCAGCACAACGCCGAGTCCCCAAACGGGTTACTTCAAAACCACAAATTTCATTCATAGGTAAATCTGGAACATTTACATTGAGAATAGTGTCTACGGGCAAATTATGCTCTAATAGTCTTTCCACTAAAAAACGCGCAACGCGAGCCGCGGTATCGTAGTGATGTAAATGCTCCCCCACCAAAGAAACAGCAATGGCAGGGAGCCCCTGGAAGCGTCCTTCTGTGGCCGCAGCTACCGTACCCGAATAGAGCACATCATCACCCAAATTCGCCCCAGCATTAACCCCTGCCACAACGATATCAGGCTGTTTTTCAAGTAAACCTGTAATAGCTAAATGCACACAATCTGTCGGTGTGCCTTCTACGCTAATGAAACCATTATCTAATGTTTTTACACGTAGAGGGTTGTCCAAAGTCAGTGAATTACTCGCTCCACTGCGATTGCGATCAGGGGCTACCACATGAATGGTGGCAATTTTTGATAATTCTTTAGCCAACATAGCCAGGCCCGATGCCAAAACACCATCGTCATTACTCAATAAAATTTCC
Source organism: Nitrospirales bacterium (assembly GCA_029261295.1). Lineage (GTDB taxonomy): Bacteria > Nitrospirota > Nitrospiria > Nitrospirales > UBA8639 > Nitrospira_E. The sequence continues at coordinate 133,594 of JAJDBP010000026.1, forward strand.
ATAGTGTTAGGTGTTACCTTAAATTTTTTCATAAACCAGAATACATTATAGACATTTTTCGAAGAAAAGCAGTAACTTCGTGCAGATATTAAACTTTAGCGAAAGGCACTACCACTTGCATTTCTGGAAAATATTGGCGCAATATGGGTTCATCACTGTGCAAAAAAAGCAACTTTAAATTGGGTCCAGCATCTTGAGTAAAATAAACATGCATGCCTTGATCACGTAATTGCCAAACCTGTTGCATGGTAGCCAAGGTTTCAGGCAACCAATAATTAATCGGGGGACGTGCTGCATGCATACAGGCATGCATGGCTAAAGCATTGGCTTCGGCCGTTGAGGCCATCAAATTAAAATCTTTTTCATCTAAAGCTTGTTTTAGCGTAGTTAAATCTTTTTCTACTAATGTGGGCCAACTGGAATAAAAAGGTGAGGTCACTTGAGTAATGCTCATGGCTTGGCGGGAAGGAATGGCTTTAACCCCAGTATTTAATAATAATAAACCCAAACGTAATTCCGGCCACACGTGACTTAAGGGGGCAGCATAACTGTCTAAGCCATATTCATCATTACCTCTATGCCATTCCACAAAACCATGCCAAAGCGAACGACTGGCACTACCACTGCCCATGCGAGCAATAATGGATAAGGATTTTTTATCTAACTGCCATTGAAATAATTCATTTAATGCTAATACCAATGCGGCATAACCACTTGCAGAAGAAGCCAACCCGGCCGCTAAGGGCACACTATTATCGGTTTCCAAATAAAAACCATGCTCATGTGAAGGCCGAAATAAATCTAAAAAGGCTTTAACCCTGCGGGCAAAAGCACTGCTGACATCCAGCGTATATCCATTCACCACATAGAGATCATCTGACCCTAATTGACAGCGCAAGGAAGTTTGCGAGCCTCTGTCTTGTAGAGAGATGGAAAGGCTACTGGTGACAGGCAAATTCAATTCTTTTTGCCGCTTCCCCCAATATTTTACTAAAGCTATATTACTGCATGCGAAAGCTGTTACAGCGTCTTCTGTACAATCCCAAGGTTGCGAAGGTAACAATTGTTTAATTAAGGTTTGCTTATCCATAATATAATCCTTTTTCTGTTATTCGAGCCTGAACTTTTTCTTCTGTATCAGGAAATTCACCTAAGCCAACAACGCAATCGCCTAAACCAGAGCCGGAAATTTTTGCGCCATAGATACTCGAAGCTGCCGTTAATTTCTCTATTAAGGTTTTAATAGCATCATTAACCAATTGCATTTCTTCTTGTACTAGATAATGATCATCCATTAACCGGCCAATGCTTTCATAAGCATGGTTTATAATGGCATCTTGGGTTTGATGAACAATGTTGTCTAATTGATTAAATAAATTTTCATAATGCTCTGGATCGTCGGTTTTTTGTTTATTAACACGTGCAATCACTTCTGTGGTAGCCAATTTGCTACCCGAATATAATAATACAATGGGTAAATAACCTGTTAGCAGTTTTGCTTTTTCATTTTGATACTGCAAAACACTGCCGTAGACGCTGGCTGCTACATCGGCACCAGAAGCCAACCCTTGAATGCGACGAATGCACTTCAAAGCTACTTGAAAAATGTTTTCTTGATTCTCATTATCGTGCAACCATTTTTCCAAGAGTGCGACTGCAGCTACAGTGACAGCGGCAGAAGATCCCAAACCTAAGTTCGGTGAAAAATCACTTTGAATGGTGAGTTTGAACCCTTGCTTCAATTTAGAGTAATATTCACTAATGGCTGCAAGAATGAAATCATAGGGTTTTTCCAAGGGCAGTTTAGAGGGAAAATTAGTCAGCGCATAGGTTTTATTCGGGAAAACTTCTGATTCAAGAATAATTTCTTGAGAATCTAGGGGCGTTAGCGTTACATGAATATAGCGGTCCACAGCACAAACAATGCTGGGGTGTCCATGAAGCACAGCATGCTCGCCCATGAACATGATACTACCTGGAGCGCTAGCCTGAAGGTCAGTGGATGACATGGCCGCTCCTCAACAATCTTGTATAACCGTACTCTTCTAATAACTTTGTTTGGGGAGTTTTTGTCATAGCAAACAATAATCCACTGTTTTCACCCTTTAGGGTTCCGGCACCAATAATTTTAGCAGCAATATTTTTTTGCGATAAGGCCATAATAAACTGTTGAGTCTTTTTCGATACGACGCCCAAGTTATGCAGTAACGCTTGATTTAAATTTATAGCAAGACAAAAATTTTCATAATCGTCATCCTGTAATGCTTCATACATGATTTTCACACAACGATTAAAAGGCTCGATTCTATTAGGTTCAGAAAGTTTTTCTTGACTATGAACGACTGTTTCACCTGTGCTGGATAGCGGCTTACCGGTATCTATCAATGAAAAATCCCAATCAGGCATGGTGAATGTTTCATATTGACCATTTTCATAATGCAGGCAAGTATCTTTGATGGCAACCCAAAGATCCATACCGCTACTTTTTCCATGTTGTTTGTCTTCTACAGGCTTAGCTAATGAAAACAGCAAATCATCATCCACATCCACACCATGGGAATGAAATAATCCGCGTAAAATAGCAATAATGACCGCAGCTGAGGAACCACCACCCCGTCCTACAGGTATCTCCGATGTAATGGTTAAATGCGAAACTTTTGCTTTAGAGTAATGTTGTATGAAGACCGCTAAAGTATAAACTGCTAATTGCCATGGCTCATGCAAGACTTTTTCTATGGTGATCGCTCCCTCTTGGAACTCTTGGTAACGCTGTTCTACTTGTTCTTTGATTAGAGTCAACTCGTGCTTTTCAAGGTTTTTTTCAATTGCAAAATCCGGCAGCTGTAACTTGAAGGTGTTAGCATGAGAAAAGGCAATATCACAGGTTGCGTAGCGATTCATGGGAATCACCAAGGCAGGAGTTCCCTGTACCACAGCATGTTCACCACAAAGGATTATTTTGCCTGGCGCACGAAATTTCATTTCACTACTTGATATAGACGTTTATGGTCTTTTATGCCCTTCAAACGGTAAAGACCTGGATTATGTGAAGGCGTTGCATATTCACTGCCATCAGTGGGCATAGCATGTTGGAAAAATTTCAAATATTCATCATAGGTTACGGATTGCCTGTCTTTTAATAATTGAACATGGGTCGCTTTATGCAAATGTTTTCTATAATCTTCACAAACACGGCCACTAAAAAACTCGGCGACACAGCCAGAACCATAACTGAAGAAACCAATCCGCTTACCCGTTAAATCTTCAGGAGCATTCTCCAACAGAGAGGCAATGGATAAATACAATGAACCCGCATAGCAATTACCAACGGTACGCCCATAATACAAAGAGCGCCCTACCTGTTGTTCCGACAGAGCATCACAGAAATCACTGGATACACCGCTGCATTTCATCAAATGTTTTAAGGCCTTCTCAGCTAGACGTGTTACAGGTACATGAAAACAAAAATAACCGAAATCCGAATAATCACGGCCTGACTCGCCACGATATCCATCCCAAGCTTTTTGCAAACAAGTTAAATAAAGCTTGGTAGAAGCTCTACCATCTACCAAGGCTTCTTGACGATAATTAGGTCGCCAAAAATCCATAGCACTTTCGCTGTGGGCATAGAATTCAGAATCTAAGGCCAAAAGTCGAGGATTAGCTGAAAGTAACATAGCCACAGCTCCGCAACCTTGCGACGACTCACCATCAGTATCAATGCCATAACGTGCATTATCAGCAGCAACCAATAAAATTTTCTTTTCTGGATGTTGCTGTAAAAAGGGTAAAGCAAAACGTATAGCGGCTGTAGCACTGTAACAAGCTTGCTTTAATTCAACCACCCTCATGCTATTGGGCAAGTCTAATAACTCATGTACAAACAAACCAGCAGATTTAGATTGATCGACCCCAGACTCTGTAGCAAAAAATAATGTGTCAATAGTAGTTAAATCTACGCCTTCTAATGCCCGTCGCGCCGCTTCTGTGGCGAGAGTCACCACGTCTTCATCGGGCGCCATAATGGCCATATGCTCTTGTCCAATGGATTGTAAATATTTATTTTCCGCCAATCCATTGCGTTGCGCTAAAATATTTAGATTCAGATAATAATGTGACGTTTGAAAACTAATTGCATCAATACCTACTTCTGTCATACCAGGGTCCCTTCTTCGACTTTTCGTTCTAAACGCAAATGCGCATCCATAAGTTCACCCTCATTAGTTTGAGCTGCTAATAAAGATAATTCCGTACATAACACCGTGGCCGCAATGACCATAGCCAAACGCTGAGCACCCTCGCCCGTAGGCAAACCTAAGCAACCTAAGCGTTGTAGATTTTCTTCAACGAAATCTAAATGCTTCCCATTACCTATAGTGCCGACAATTAAATGAGGTATTTTTACTGAGAAATATAAATCATCGCCACGCATGCAGGCATAGGTCATGCCTTGAGAACCTTCAACAATGTTCGCAGCATCTTGACCTGTCGCCAAATAAGAGGCTAATAAGGTATTTGCGAAATGAGCATTAGCTGAACGCAGGCTGCCCGCTAAAATGCTGCCAATATAGTTTTTTTGTTGATTCAAATCACAAATAGCCTGTGGCGTCGTTTTTAAAAAACGTCGGCAAAGTTTATAGGGGATTGTAACTTCACAAATCACATGTTTGCCACGGCCTAATATACCATTAACGGCCGATACTTTTTTGTCACAACAGTAATTTCCAGAAATGGAAGCGTAACTCAATGCAGGGTATTGTTGTAAAATCCAAGTTTGCAGCGCTTGCGACGCTTTGGTCACCATGTTGTGACCGGAGGCATCGCCCGTTGAAAACTCAAAACGCAAGAATAATAAATCCCCTAAGATTTCTGCATGCACCTTCAATAAGCGCGCGAAACGACTACTCTGAGTCACAACATCAGATAATTCCTGAAAACGTTGTATTGTTAAAGACTGTACGATTTTATGGGCGGCTTGAGCATTAAGGGTACGGAAAGTAACAGAACGGGTCATGCGCTCATCCAGGAGAGTGGTTTGAATCCCCCCCGATAATTGAGTCACACGTGCACCCCGCTGAGTCGATGGCCAAAGAGGGCTTTCGTAGGTAGCGAGAGGCACCTTGTCTTCAAATTCCAGATGCTCACCAATGATTTTTATGGGCCCAACCCATTCCATGGGCACCTTGGCGTATTTTTCACTCATATTCACAGACACTTCTGGGTAAATTATGACCAATTCGAATATATCATGGCTCATTGTAGCATTATTAAAGAGCGAAGTCCTGGTTCACCTTGTGTCAAATGCGAAAAGTAAGTAGCCTATCCCCAAGATGAAATATTCAAGAACCAGTTGTAGCTTATGAGTCCGTGGCCTTATGTATGAAAATGTGATTTTGGTAGACAAACAGGATCGAGAAATCGGTCAAGAAGAGAAGCTCGCAGCCCATGAAAAGGGTCTACTGCATCGAGCCTTTTCCATTTTTATATTGGCCAATGATAGCCAAGACATTCTAATGCAACAACGTCAACAAGGTAAATATCACAGCGCTGGACTGTGGAGCAATACCTGTTGCTCTCATCCCCGCTCTGGTGAAGAAACACTTGCAGCAGGTAAACGTCGTTTACAAGAAGAAATGGGATTCCAATGTGCATTGGAAGATATTGGTAGCTTTATCTACAGAGCGGAACTGGACTCTGGCTTGGTCGAACATGAATTGGATCATGTATTAATTGGTTATCTTTCTCCTAAATCAATATTCACAGTCAATCCCGAAGAAGTACAGAAAACCCGCTGGCAATCCATAAATGATTTAGAACAAGATTTAATTCAGCAACCACAAACTTATACGGCTTGGCTTGCACCAGCACTTGATCGGGTGAAAACTTATTTAACCACTAAGTAAAAAGTTTCACCTTGTTTCACCATACCTAATTCGGAACGTGCTCTCTCTTCAATAGCTGTATGCCCAGATTTTAAATCCTTCACATCAGCTTCAAGGATTTCATTGCGCAAGTGCATTTGTTGGTTTTGCTTAGAAAGACGGGCTACTTGATGTTTCAACTGATAGGTTTCACGCAAACCACTGGGCGCGAACCATAATTGATACTGAAGTAATGCTAGTAAGACTACAAATAATGCCAGCAGCCATTTCATCCGTCGATTCCTCTCACTGGAATAAATCACCTTTCATTAATATAGTCTATCTATCCAGGAAATACCGACATGCCGAGATATTCAGCCTTATTGCCTAGAGCTTCCTCAATACGCAATAATTGATTGTATTTAGCTACACGGTCAGATCGGCAAAGAGAGCCAGTTTTAATTTGCCCTGCATTCGTCGCCACGGCTAAATCAGCAATGGTAGTATCTTCTGTCTCGCCCGAGCGATGTGATACAACAACACTGTATTTGGCTTCTTGTGCCATGCGAATGGCGGCCAAAGTTTCCGTCAACGTACCTATTTGATTGAATTTAATCAAAATGGCATTAGCAATATTTTTATTAATGCCTTGAGATAAAATTTCTGTGTTTGTTACGAAAAGGTCATCACCCACTAATTGAATTTTAGAACCTAAGGCTTTAGTTAATTCTGCCCAACCTTCCCAATCGTCTTCTGCCATGCCATCTTCGATACTGATAATAGGATATTGGTTAACCCAATTACCTAAATAATCGGTAAATTCACCGGCAGATAAGGATTTGCCTTCTGAAGATAAATGATAACAATTATCTTTATAAAATTCTGAGCTTGCAATATCTAATCCTAAATGAACATCTTTGCCTGCTTTCAAGCCTGTTTTTTCAATGGCCTCTAGAATAACAGTTACAGCTGCTTCATTAGATGAAAGATCTGGTGCGAATCCACCTTCGTCGCCGACGGCCGTATTCAAACCTTGAGACTTTAAAACGCCCTTCAAAGCATGAAATATTTCTGTGCCATAACGCAGAGCTTCTTTGAAACTCGGCGCACCAGCTGGAATCACCATGAATTCTTGGATATCCACATTGTTATCGGCATGGGCTCCACCATTGATAATATTCATCATGGGGACCGGCATAACGCTACCTTCACCCAGGTATGCATAGAGAGGCAATTGCTCTTCTTCAGCCTGCGCTTTAGCTACTGCCAGTGATACGGCTAAGATAGCATTAGCACCTAAATTCGATTTACTCTCAGTGCCATCCAATGCAATAAGCTTTTCATCAATAGCTGTCTGGTCATCAGCTGCTTGCCCCTGTAGATTTTTTTGTATAGGACCATTAACGTTTGCAACGGCTTTGGTTACCCCTTTACCCAAATAGCGTTTGGGATCATCATCACGCAATTCTAAAGCTTCGCGCGAACCTGTTGAAGCACCTGATGGCGCACAGGCACAACCTCGCGCGCCACTACTTAATATAACTTCCGCTTCAATAGTAGGGTTACCGCGTGAATCTAGGATTTCTCTTGCATGAATTTTGGCAATAGTGGACATATCACACTCCCGATTGTTTGACTGTTTGATCCAAGGTTTTTAATAGAGTCAGCAATGTTTTTAACTCATACATTGGCACTGCATTAGGGCCATCGCTTAAAGCCTTGTCAGGTTCTGGGTGAGTTTCCATAAAAATACCCGAGATACCTACAGCCATAGCAGCTCGCGCTAAAACGGGTACAAATTCTCGTTGTCCACCAGATTTACCACCTTGCCCGCCAGGTAATTGTACTGAGTGCGTGGCATCAAATACTACGGGGCATCCGGTTTCACGCATGACGGCTAATGAACGCATATCAGAGATTAAATTATTGTAACCAAAACTGGCGCCTCGCTCACAAACCATAATATTTTCATTGCCCATGGCTTTGGCTTTTTCTGCCACATGGGTCATATCCCAAGGCGAGAGAAATTGACCTTTTTTAATGTTAACGGGCTTATTAGTGGCGGCAACCCGTTGAATGAAATTAGTTTGGCGGCATAAAAAAGCAGGCGTTTGCAAAACATCCACTACTTCGGCCACTTGATCTAAAGGCGTGTCTTCATGCACGTCGGTTAGAATAGGAACGCCAATGGTTTGTTTAACTTTTTGTAGAATCCGTAAACCTTCATCAAAACCAAGACCACGGAAACTATCTTTAGAAGTGCGGTTGGCTTTATCAAATGAAGATTTATAAATAAAAGGGATGCCTAGCTCATGGGTAATTTCTTTCAAATATCCAGCAGTATCTAAAGCCAGCTGTTCACTTTCAATCACACAGGGACCAGCAATAAGAAAGAAGGGGTGTTCTAAACCCACTTCAAAATCACATAATTTCATTATACTGTCGCCTTAGCTGTTTGCTTAATGTGGTCATGCTGCTGCATAGCAGCTTTAATAAAACCAAAAAATAAAGGATGAGTATCGCGAGGGGTCGATGTAAATTCCGGATGGAATTGGCAAGCCACATACCAAGGATGCTCTTTAAGCTCAACCATTTCCACTAAATTAGTATCTTGAGATACGCCAGAAACCACTAAGCCCGCCTCTTTCAATTGCTCAATTAAGTTATTATTTACTTCGTAACGATGGCGATGACGCTCATTGATTTCGTCTTTGCCATATAACTCACGGGCTCTACTACCCTCACTCAAGTGACAGACTTGTCCGCCTAAGCGCATAGTACCACCCATTTCAGATTTATGGCTGCGCTTTTCCAAAGCGCCCTCTCGGTTAACCCACTCTTTGACCAATGCAATAACGGGAAATGGTGTTTCCGCATCAAACTCACTGCTATTAGCTTCAGGCATATCAGCTTTATGACGAGCGTAATCAATGACTGCTACTTGCAAACCTAAACAAATACCTAGGTAGGGAATATTATTTTCCCGGGCGAATTGCGCTGTCAGAACCATCCCTTCAACACCTCGCGAACCGAAACCACCTGGCACTAAAATAGCATCCAATTTCTCTAAACAACCTGTACCGCTCTTTTCTATCATTTCAGCATCAAGATAATGAATGTTTACTCGTGTACGATGATGAATTCCAGCATGGGTCAGGGCTTCACTCAGTGACTTATAGGAATCTGTAAGATCCATATATTTACCTACCATACCAATAGTCACTTCTTTTTGAGGATTGCGATGGGCATCTACAACTGCTTCCCATTCCGATAAATCCGTGGCTTGAACATTCAGCCCCAAACGATTTACCACTAAATTATCCACACCTTGCTTGTGTAATTCCATGGGGATTTGATAAATACTATCGATGTCTTCTAGAGAAACAACACCATCCTTTTCCACATTGGTAAACAAGGCTATTTTAGCACGTGCGGATCCAGGTAAACGTTTTTCAGAACGGCAAATGAGGATATCAGGTTGAATACCAATGGTACGTAATTCTTTCACGGAATGTTGAGTGGGTTTAGTTTTGGTTTCGCCGGCCGTTGCTAAGTAAGGCACTAAGGTTAAATGTACAAAAAGCGTATTCGCACTGCCCATTTCCATACGCATTTGGCGAATAGCTTCTAAAAAGGGTAATGATTCAATATCACCTACAGTGCCACCAACTTCCACCATCGCCACATCGGCACCTTCGGCACCTTCACGAATACAGTGTTTGATTTCATCGGTAATATGCGGGATAACTTGTACAGTCGCGCCCAGATAATCTCCGTGGCGTTCTTTGCGTATGACATTGGCATAGACCCGCCCAGTGGTGAAATTATTTTTCTTTTTCATGGTAGTCCGCACAAAGCGCTCGTAATGGCCCAAGTCTAAATCCGTTTCAGCGCCATCCTCCGTAACAAAAACTTCACCATGCTGGAAAGGGCTCATAGTGCCTGGATCCAAATTGATGTAAGGGTCTAATTTCAAAAGGGTGACGTTAAGGCCGCGAGCTTCAAGAATAGCGGCTAGAGAGGCTGAGGCGATACCCTTCCCTAGGGAAGAAACCACACCACCGGTAACGAAAATATATTGAGTCATGATGATCCCGTTTGGTCAAAAATCCCGCAAAACTGCACAATACAGCGGAGACAAAAAACACACTACAAACGGGGGGGTATTATACCCCCATTTACCACCCCAGCGCAATGGCTAATTATGGAACAATAGCTTCTTCAGAATCTATGGACAGAGCGGACTGTATAGTTAAATTCTATATCACCCGAGAAAAATGTGCAGGGGATTGTCGCCCTGATGGAAGGGTTCACATACCGTGTAGCCTACTACTGCGGCTAATTCTTCATCAAAGAAAATCAATGGGATACGATCTCGATGCCAAGGTGGTATGTTCCATTCTTGCATGAGTTTCTTCAATGGGTGTGACCCTGAGCGCCCTAAGGGTTGGCATCGCTCACCGCCACGGCGCAGGCGTACGGTTACTCTAACATCTTCTGGAATGCACAACCCCTCGCAACCGCCGGGTTCTGCTTGTAAAACGCCAAGGCCATGGGGCAAGATTAAATTCCTTGTGGCGCTCCAAGGTATTTCAATAGCTACATCCAAAGTGGGCAAGATTTCCATAACATAGAGAAACTCTTGATAACGTCGGAAGACAATACCTTCATAGCTAACTTCTGGATTGGCGTCTTCACTGGCGGTTATCAAATGGGTGGTGATTTGTTGCAACTGTGCTTGGCTTGGTGAAGGATAATCGATAACTTCCAGCCAATGGCGAATGATCGCATTAATTTTTTCTGGAGAAAAGCGCTGTAATCGTTTTAAATCAAGTCGCTCAGGTTCACTGTAGCGACAAATCGTTAAGTCTTTCGTCACGTAATCGTCGATTAAAACCATAGCTTGCGCACATAATTCACTAGAGCGAGATACGGTCACTGGCAAAGAAGGCCAACGTTCATAAAGTTTAGGTAAAACTTGTTGCCTTAAATAATTGCGGTCAAATGAAAGCTCTTGATTGGACTCGTCTTCTACCCAAGCTAACCCCTGCTCTTTTGCATAGGCATCTATGGTTGCTTGGCTGATAGTTAATAAAGGCCGAGCATGACAACCACCAGAATAAGGCTGTGTAGAAGGCATGGCGGCTAAACCTTTCGGCCCCGAGCCACGTAATAATTGTAGGAAAAAAGTCTCTACTTGATCTTCTTGATGGTGCGCTGTTAGCAAGCAATCCTTTTGTTTAATCAACGGCGCAAAGGCAGCGTAACGCTGTTCTCGAGCCCAGGCTTCCACACTCACGCCCTTTTCAGGCGCTTGAGGCAAGGCTATTTCTTCATAAGGGACACCCCAGTCAGAACATAAATCACGACAGAAACTCGCCCATGCTTGAGCATTGGGGCTTAGCCCATGATTGATATGTATGGCTGCAACATTGGGCAAATAGGTTTTACATAGATGCAGCAATACCACGGAATCGACGCCACCACTTAAGCCAACATAATACTTATTGGCAGAAATATCTTTAAATAGTACCTCCGTCAGGATCATTTTACTGCCATTAATTTTTCATAACGACGTTGTAATAAATCAGCCATAGACATGGATTGTAATTCACGCAAATTACTTATTAAGGCTTCTTTCAATGTGTCTGCCATCATTAGAGCATCGCAATGGGCACCGCCCAAGGGCTCAGGTAATACTTGATCGATTAAACCTAACTTTAACAAACGTTCTGCATTACAGTTCATTGCTTCAGCAGCTTCCGGTGCTTTTTCACCGCTTTTCCATAAAATACTGGCACAGCCTTCCGGTGATATAACGGAATAAATACTGTATTGGAGCATCATAACTCGATCACCTACACCAATTGCTAGAGCACCACCGGAGCCACCCTCACCCACTACTGTGCAAATAATAGGGGTTTTTAAACGAGACATGACTAATAGATTGCGTGCAATGGCTTCACTTTGGTTACGTTCTTCAGCCCCGATACCCGGGTAAGCACCGGCGGTATCGATGAAGGTAAAAATGGGTAATTTGAAACGTTCCGCCAAATCCATAATACGTAGGGCTTTACGGTAGCCTTCCGGGCGACACATACCAAAATTACGTCGAATTTTTTCTTTGGTGGTACGGCCTTTTTGTTGCCCCATAATAATAACGGGTTCACCTTCAAGACGGGCAACACCGCATATAAGTGCATTATCGTCGGAATAATGACGGTCACCATGCAACTCTTCAAACTCTGTAAAAATACTATCGATGTAATCTTGAGTATAAGGTCGCTTGGGATGGCGAGCTAATTGCACCACTTGCCAAGCGGATAAGTCAGAAAAAATAGATTTAGTTAAATCTTTATGTTTAGACTGAAGACGTTCAATTTCTTCACTGATATTGATTTCCGCGTCAGAACCTACCAAACGTAACTCTTCAATCTTAGCTTCTAATTCAGCTAAAGGCTTTTCAAAGTCTAAATGATTCATGCTCACTTTCATTTTCCTCTTAATTTAATTAACGGGGTATCACCGTTACATTCTCTGGGCCTAGTAGCCCGGTTAAATTTTCTAGCAAATCATCGCTGAGTCTAACCAGCCAATTTTCGCCTAAGGGCAAACGCGCTTTAGCCCCTTCATTCATATATTCCACTACGACAGGACAATGTTGACCGGTATAGGGAGTGAGCATTTGCTGTATAGCTTGCAATCGCCCCCCTTCCATTTCTTCCTTGCGTAAAACTATTTTCAAACACTGGGCGGTTTTATTACGATAATCTTCTAGTGATGTAATATTTCTTGCATTCATTTTATAGCCGCCACTGTATTCATCGACACTGACTTCACCTTCTACGAGAACTAAATGATCTTTTTGCAATATACTGCGGCTGCATTCATAAACATCGGAAAACACTGCCATTTCCATCCGTGCAGTTCGATCATCTAAGGTGATGAAAGCCATTCGGTCGCCCCGTTTAGTTTGCATGGTGCGTAGGGCCACAATGAAACCTGCCACGCGAATGGTTTTATCACTCATTGGGCGCACCGCAACTAAAGGAAAACTAATGAATCGGTTTAATTCATCTTGATAGCGTTCAATAGGATGCCCTGTCAGATAAAGACCCAAGGTGTCTTTTTCTCCCTGCAAACGAATTTTGTCGCTCCATGGTTCCGTTGGATGGTAATCCATTGCAATGGCAGAACCAGAAGGTTCATCACCAAATAAGTCATTTTGGCCACTGGCTTGGTCCCGGGCTTGTTGTTCTGCTGACTGCAGAGCAGCTTCTAAACTTAATAGGATGCTGGAACGCTCAACGCAAAAACCATCCATGGCTCCTGATTTGATTAAAGATTCCATAACCCGACGATTCACTTTACGTAAATCCACTCGACGACACAGGTCAAATAAGGAGTCATAATCCCCACTGGAGCGACCTTGAATAACCGCTTCAATAGCCGACTCGCCGACGCCTTTTATGGCGCCTAATCCATAGGTAATCTCGCCCGATGGGTTCACTACAAAACGATAACCGCTAATATTAACATTAGGTGGTATTACTTTCAGGCCCAAGCCTCGGCATTCTTCCATAAACATTACAACCTTGTCAGTGTTGTCCATATCGGAAGACAAAACGGCAGCCATAAAGTGAGCCGGATAATGGGCTTTTAACCAAGCCGTTTGATAGGCAATTAAAGCATAAGCCGCTGAATGTGATTTATTGAAACCATAACCTGCAAATTTTTCCATTAAATCGAAAATATAAGTAGCGGTTTTCTTTTCTACACCTCTTTGCACAGCACCGTCAGTAAAAATGGTCCGTTGCTTGGCCATCTCTTCAGGTTTTTTCTTACCCATGGCTCGTCGTAATAAATCTGCACCACCTAAAGTGTAACCCGCCAACACCTGGGCAATCTGCATGACTTGTTCTTGATACAAGATTACACCATAGGTTGGACTGAGTATGGGTTCCAAATCGGGATGAGGATATTCAACGGCAGAGCGTCCATGTTTACGATCGATAAAATCATCCACCATGCCTGACTGCAAAGGACCAGGGCGAAATAGTGCAACTAAGGCAATGATATCTTCAAAACAATCTGGTTGCAGGCGATTAATCAAATCCTTCATCCCTCGAGATTCTAATTGAAAAACTGCCGTAGTTATGCAGTCTTTTAATAAATCGAAGGTCTTTGCATCATCTAATGGAATTTGGTTAATATCAATTTCTAAATCATTATTAGCTTGCTGAATACTGCGTAAAGCCCAGTCAATAATAGTAAGTGTGCGCAAGCCTAAAAAGTCAAACTTCACTAACCCAATGGATTCTACATCATCTTTATCATACTGAGTCACTAACCCAGAACCATTTTCTTCACAATAGAGCGCAACAAAGTCGGTTAATTTTGAAGGTGCTATTACAACACCACCAGCATGTTTACCGGCATTACGTGTAATGCCTTCAAGTTTTCGAGCCAAGTCCAATAATGTACGTACGTCTTCCTCATCATGGTAACGACGTTTTAGTTCTTCTTCATCATCTAAGGCTTTATCTAAAGTCATTCCCAACTCGAAAGGAATAAGCTTTGCTAGTTTATCCACAAAACCATAAGGATGAGCTAATACACGCCCCACATCTCGAACAACTGCTTTGGCCGCCATGGTTCCATAAGTAATAATTTGAGCGACGCTCTCACGTCCGTAAGTATCGGACACGTATTCAATCACGCGATCACGCCCTTCCATGCAGAAATCCACATCAAAATCAGGCATAGATACCCGTTCTGGATTTAAGAAGCGCTCAAATAGAAGATCATAACGTAAAGGGTCAATATCTGTAATGCCTAGAGCATATGCCACTAATGAACCAGCCCCTGAACCACGGCCCGGCCCCACAGGAATACCATTGGCTTTGGCCCATCCAATAAAATCGGCTACGATAAGAAAGTAGCCAGCAAAACCCATTTTATTAATGACCTCTAACTCAATTTTCAGTCGCTCCTGATATTCTTCTTGAGTTGAATGAGCAGGCCTCTCCTGCATGCCTTTTTGTGAAGCTTGACATAAATAATCTTCGATGGTCATACCCTCTGGGACAGGGTAATCGGGCAAATAATTTTTACCTAAATCATGATGATAATTACAACGCTTTGCAATTTCCACACTATTGGCAATGGCTTCAGGAATATCTTCAAATAACGCTACCATCTCCTGAGGCGATTTTAGATATTGTCGAGCGGTATATTGACGTGGTCGCTTTTCATCACTTAGGGTATACCCTTGATGAATACAAACCCGGGCTTCATGAGC
>JAJDBP010000027.1 GCA_029261295.1 Nitrospirales bacterium
CGTACATTAAAGAGAAGCATGCCACGATTCGTGACGAGGTCAAAAGCAAAAAGAAAATCGATGATGAATTTGGTGGGCAACTCAAGCAAATCATTACGGATTTTAAAAAAGCTAAAGGCTACGAATAATACGCTCGAGAAGTCTGTGTAATTATGGCAAGTCTGCAAAGTCTTCGACGGAAAATTGCATCCGTCAAAAACACCCAGAAGATTACCAAAGCCATGAAAATGGTGGCGGCCGCGAAACTCAAGCGTGCGCAGAGCCGTATTTTGTCGGCGAGACCCTATGCGCATCAATTGCGTGAGGTTATGAGTAATTTAAGCCAACGTGTGAATCGCGCCTCACATCCTCTCTTGAGTCGGCGTGATGGGAATGCGTTGGAACTGTTGGTGGTGACGAGTGATCGTGGACTCTGTGGAGCCTTTAATACAAATATTTTGCGCCGAGCTGTCGAGTTTTTAGAAGAACAACGTAGACAAGGAAAACAGGTATCAGTGAGCGTGGTTGGCCGAAAGTCCATTGATTTTTTTAAACGGCGTGATTGGCCTATCAGGCAAGAATGGCCTGGCGTGTTTGATCGTCTGAGTTTTGAACATGCCTTGGATATTGGGCAAAACGTCGTGTCTCAATATCATTCGGGTACGTTCGATCACCTCTATGTCGTCTACAATGAATTCAAATCGGCCATGCAGCAAGAAGTGATCGTGGAGAAATTGCTGCCGATTGAATCCCTTCATGATTCGGAAGGCGGGGATAAGCCTTCAATGGGCGGCGGGTATCTCTATGAACCAGATGAAGGTGAATTATTGGAGACATTGCTGCCTAAGCATTTTGAAATTCAAACGTACCGAGTCCTGTTAGAATCAGCTGCGGCGGAACAGGCGGCACGTATGACGGCCATGGATGGTGCCACTCGGAATGCAGGGGAAATGATTAAGAAAGTCACGCTGTTTTATAACAAGACTCGTCAGGCTGCCATTACCAAAGAGTTAATGGATATTGTCGGAGGATCTGAGGCCATTAAATAAATCACGGGTTGCTCAGGAACCGTTTATTGCATACTGTTCCCCAACCTCTTCCAACCAAGGAGCATATGGTGGGTACCGATACTGGAAACGGAAAAATCGTACAAGTCATTGGACCGGTCGTCGATGTTGCATTCCCTCCGGGGGAACTCCCCCATATTTTTAATGCCCTGACGATTTCTCAAGAGGAGAAAGACACGGTAACCATGGAGGTGGCCCAGCATCTTGGAGAAAACCGTGTCCGGGCTGTGTCCATGTCGTCGACTGACGGATTAGTTCGTGGATTAGAAGTGGTTGATACCGGCGCACCCATATCTGTTCCCGTAGGAAAAGAAACATTGGGTCGTATCATGAACGTATTAGGGGAACCGGTTGATGGGTTCGGCCCTGTTCCGACTGAAAAACGTTGGTCCATTCACCGCCCTGCTCCAGCCTTAGAGGATCAGGAAACCAAAACAGAAGTCTTAGAAACTGGTATCAAAGTTGTCGATCTCCTAGAGCCTTATGCGAAAGGTGGAAAGGTCGGCTTGTTTGGCGGTGCCGGTGTGGGGAAAACCGTCATCATCATGGAGCTGATTAATAATATTGCGCTTCATCATGGTGGGTATTCCGTGTTTGCCGGTGTGGGAGAACGGACTCGTGAAGGGAATGATCTTTGGCACGAAATGCAAGACTCCAAGGTTATTGACCCTAAAGATTTTTCCAAATCCAAAGCGGCCCTCGTCTATGGTCAAATGAACGAACCACCGGGTGCTCGGCTTCGAGTGGGTTTAACGGGTTTGACTATTGCCGAATACTTCCGTGATCAAGAACATCAAGATGTGTTGCTCTTCGTCGATAATATTTTCAGATTTACACAAGCTGGTTCCGAAGTATCCGCGTTGTTGGGACGTATGCCATCAGCGGTCGGATATCAACCGACTCTTGGAACTGAAATGGGTACTTTACAAGAACGAATCACGTCCACCAAAAGTGGTTCTATCACCTCTGTCCAAGCCGTGTATGTGCCCGCTGACGATTTGACTGATCCAGCTCCAGCTACGGCCTTTGCCCATTTGGATGCCACAACCGTGTTATCTCGGCAATTAGCGGAGTTAGGTATTTATCCTGCCGTTGATCCATTGGATTCCACATCGCGCATTTTGGATCCGGCTATTTTGGGTGAGGAACATTATGGCGTGGTGCAACGTGTACAAGGGACTTTGCAGAAATATAAAGATTTGCAAGACATCATTGCGATTTTGGGTATGGACGAATTGTCTGAAGATGATAAGCAAACAGTGGCTCGAGCTCGTAAGTTACAACGCTTTTTATCTCAACCCTTCCATGTCGCTGAAGCCTTTACGGGCTCTCCAGGAAAATATGTGAAATTGGCTGATACCGTTCGCAGTTTCAAAGAAATTGTAGATGGGAAATATGACCATCTTCCCGAGCAAGCGTTTTATATGGTGGGACCCATTGAGGAAGCGATCGAGAAAGCAGAAAAACTTGGATATAAGGTGTAATGGCTAATTCGGCATCTACCGTGTCAGCAGGGAAAATTCTTCTCGAGGTTGTCACCCCTGATCACCCGCTATTGAGTCAGGAAGTTGATTATGTCTCGGCTCCCGGGAGCGAAGGTGATTTTGGTGTACTCCCTGGGCATTGTCATTTTCTGACAACTCTGCGTATTGGCGAATTGCAATACCGAGTGGGGGAACATACGGAACTCATGGCCGTGTTGTGGGGGTTTGCTGAAGTGACACCAACGAAAGTCACCATCCTGGCTGAGATTGCCGAAAAAGCTGAAGATATCGACGTCAGTCGTGCCGAAGACGCGGTTCAGAAAGCGGAAGAACGTTTAGAGCGAGGGGGCTTGCCTTCGGAAGTCGAGGAAGCCCGCGTGAGTTTAGAAAAAGCACGACTTCGGAAAAAGATTGCCGACCGTCACCGCCAACAAGGCGGAGGCAGACTTTCCTAACTTCGCAATATTTACCTTTCCTCTCTACCCTCCATGCCGCACGTCGAAACGCGGACGGAATTCATAGTTACTCCAGGTGAATCCCCCAAAAGGCTTGATCATTTTCTTGCCAATCGGGAACCCTACTATTCTCGAACAGCTCTCCAACGATTAATTGAAGAAGGGCACATCACGGTTGATGGCCAAACCGTGAAGCCCAGTCACAAAATCAAACCGGGTGACCGGATTGTCATGGTTGTGCCACGGCCTGAACCGCTGGATATTGAAGCTGAGCCCATTCCGCTTCACATTCTTCATGAAGATGATTCGCTTCTTGTCCTCAACAAACCTGCTGGTCTCGTGGTACATCCGGCCCCGGGACATTGGACCGGGACGATGGTGAATGCGTTATTACACCACATGCAAAGTGGAGAGGGGCATCTTTCTTCGATCGGTGGGAGAGAACGGCCAGGATTAGTTCATCGGTTGGACAAAGAAACCACCGGAGTCTTAGTTGTGGCCAAGACGGATCACGCTCATCGGCATTTGTCTGCGCAATTTAAAACCCATAGTATCAGCCGATTATATGAAGCCCTGGTGTGGGGATCGCCGAAAAAAGGGGAAGGCCGAATTGAATTAGCCATCGGGAGAGATACCAAGGATCGAAAAACCTTTTCTGCGCGTACGACCAGACCCAAGGAATCATTGACGAGTTATAAGGTTATCAATCGATTTGGAAAACTTGCGGCTCATGTTGGCTTAACGCCTGGGACAGGCCGGACCCATCAACTGCGTGTACACCTCAAGGCTATTGAATGCCCAATTTTAGGTGATCAAACCTATGGAGGGAAAAAAGTGATGGAGGTTGGAGGCATCGATATCCCTCGGGTGATGCTTCATGCCAAAGTCCTGGGTTTCATACATCCAGAATCTGGGCAATCCCTTCGGTTTGAAGCCCCCCTGCCAGATGACATGACCAGAATTCGAAATGAACTAATAGGAGAAACTCTTGGTGAAAGAACCACCGAATGAATGTTGAATAGTAGAAATAGTATGTTGGAAGGAATGAGGAAGGTTAAATCTTTAAAACCTCTTATATTCTATTTTGGGAAATTCCAAGACGATTAACCGTTATTGAATTCCCATTCCAGGACCGTAGAGCTGAATGAGGCGAAGCATGACTTTTCTTGTTGACTCGGTCGCCCATATTGGTGGAAATTCATCCAAAAAAAATCCGATTAATGACTGTTGTTTGGCACCTGTCATCGTATTAAAAATTGAATCATTTAGTATTCGAGAAGAGAAATCACTTAATCTTAATTGAGAAGATTGAGCGCTTAAGTCTTGGGTACCTTTTACCACCTCTAGACCGCCTAGCGTGATAAAAGCGTTCCTCTTGGCTTCGTCAATGATAAGAGCACCCAGATTAGATTTTTCAGGGATAATTATCCCCGACATGGGCGCATTATTCCCTGACGGCAATGCGAGGGCCAAAGAAGAAAGAAAAAAAATTGTGAGAGACCATAGGCCTACCAAAAAAATAGTTTTGAATAAGTAAACTCTACAAAGGATTTTTCGGAAGGGCAAATGGAATTTCATAGAATCCTTTTGGAATTATTTGGTTTATTCGCCAAAATAGAATAAATTATTCTTGAAACCTTAAAATTCAGCAATTAATATGCCTTAATCCTCTAATACTGGAGGAAGATCAGTAGGTTCGGTATATTGAAATGATTTTCAATAGGTTACGCGGAAATGAAGCTCGCCAATCTGCTTCAATTCTGAGGATAAGGAAAAAAGTCCTGTAGGACTAGGCCTTCAAATACCATCTTTCTTATTCACATATTTAGGAAAATCCCTACACTTATTTTGAAGTGGGTTTAAATACTGTAGTAAGGTTTGTAATTCGGAATCTTGACAATTTCCTGTGAATTTAGAGTAGATTTGATCACGATGAATACTGATCCTAAACCAGATCCGGGCCAAGTAGTGGATACCTTAGGCGAGTTGATCTCGAGCCTGAGTGCTTTTGCCTCAAAAATACCAGCTGCATCTAGGATGTCTTTGCCTGGCGGGGTCAAGCCTGCTGAAGAAGCGGTTGAAGCGTATGAGAATATTGTTTACCGTTTTCGTGAACGTGCTGGGAGCACTTATAAACCCCTTCCACCTCTGTTTGTGGAATCGCTCGAAGCTTTTGAGGCTGGGAAAGTGTTTGACGCTGTCCCCCCGCTATTGCAATGTGTGGAACAGCTCGTTGAACTTCATAACCAAGACACGATCAAATTCACCCCTCAACAGCAACAACGAATGCGGGAGTATCACCGTCGTTTAGAAAAAATTGTCCCAGAAGCTACGCAATCAGAAGTAGATCTGCCCACGCCAGATTCGTATTAGTATTTTCTTGCAAAAACCAAAGAATTCAATCTTCTTCAGAGTAAGGTTGTAGATAACGGGGAAGAAACCTAAGGGATTAATTCCAGGTTTCTTGGGGAAGATTTTCAAGGTTTGCACTAGAAATCAGGCGGGATTCTAACGATGGGGGAGTGTTCAATGCTCTCCATGTTCCCCCTTTTTCTTGTATCCCTTGGCCAATTAGAGCGAGGTAACGAGACCCTTGTTCATCCATCAATGAAACCCCACTCAGATCGAAAAGAAAGGTGGTAAATCCTAAGTGGTGCGACCGAAGAACTGAAAGGCTCAATTCTTTGACTGCGCTCTGATGGAATGGTCCAGACATATGGAACACGATGGTATCTGGAGATAGCTGCTCAGATTGAATCATATGACCTCTTCCTTTTTGAATAGGGAAGTATTCTCGTTTCCATGTAAGGATTTAACCCCAAAAACGCGTTCTCTGCCATTACCCAGATGGGGGGCTTTTCCCCCCCTCAATGGATAGTAAATGGCAGTAAAGGAAAAACGGTGGAAGAAATATTTTCTGAAAGAGGCAGGACGGGTCTAAAGAGTCAGCTATGGGGAAAAGAGAAAGTCCTGAATTGTCTGAAAGTTGACGGGTCTTTCGATTGACCGGTATAACGGGAATCGGCCATTCCCGATATTAATGAAATATCTTTTATGAAAACTTCGTGCGCCCGTAGCTCAATTGGATAGAGTATTGGACTTCGAATCCAAGGGTTACAGGTTCGATTCCTGTCGGGCGCACCAAATGCCAATTCTCCATTAATTATGATTTCCTGCCATCCTTTGGTCCCAGATTTTCGCGAGTTTTATCAGACCTCTCATTCCTAAACGACCGGACAGTAAGAAGAGCACTAATCTTGTGAGCACCATTCACGCTAATTGTTATGAAAGAGAGGAATATTTCTTCTTCTTCATGTTGAATTTAGAAAGGGTTGGGAGGCGGCTTTTGGTGAGGAGGGTAAAAAGGAAGTGGAAAGGCTTAGGACCAGACCCTTACAAGAAAGGAAAGAGGTTCAAATCTAGTTATTGAAACTTTCGGCTTCATTAATCGTTTTATGGAACCTAGGTTTTAGAAATGAAATGTCAGGCCTCCAAAAAGTCCATGGGAAGAATAATTGGCTTCAAATAAGGAATCCTTAAATTTAAATTTGGTGTAGTTGTATTTATATTCCGTAAACAAGGCGACGTTTTCATTGAGATAAAATCGTACCCCACCTAAGATATTCGCTCCAGGGGAAATGTCGTTATCCGATCCAGTGGAATCTGATATGCGGGCCCAAAATGCCCCAATTCCTATTCCCGCATAGGGTTCAATATAGTAGCCGGGAAAGCGCAACATGAGGTTCACCGCCGGAGTAATAATTCTTAGGTGGCTACCAGCTAAGTTTCCCAATGGAGAAGAGCTACTCCCAAATCCGGCTGTAACATCTTGCTGTTTTATGTGGGGATTGGCTGTAAACACTTCAAACTCTAATCCAAGCCAATCCATATAACCCGGGAAGAAATATCCGGCTTTTACTCCATACCCCAGGGCATTTTCGAGATCCAAATCACTTAATGAAATGCCCTTCGCGCTGCCGATCCCTTCAACATTTTTTAAGTCATTCGGTTTGACAAAGCCAGCTTGCCCGCCCACATACCATTCTGCACAAGCGTTTGTACCCGTCAATAAGAATATTCCTACAATTATGGTGAGTGCAACACAGGTCTTTTTCATAAATAAAACTCCTATTGAAAAATCTCAAGATACCTTTATGATTTATCATTCATTATCGGGTAAACTGGTTAATCCTTTAGAGTTGCTTGAGTTTTCTAACGCCGGTATATCAAGGAGGGTTTAGATGGCTACTCGTGCTTTGTTCTCTCTCTTTGTCATTTTCATTGTCTTACCTCATGTTGTAGAGGCCAAAGTACTAAGTAAGGTGGTGCCTTATACTTATGCCGAAACCGCTTTCGAAGCATATATGGCTTGGGATGATTCTATTAAAGGGAAAAGGCCTGGGATTTTAGTAGTTCACGAGTGGTGGGGATTAAATGAATACGCTCGATCTCGTGCTGAGCAGCTCGCTGCATTGGGATATGTGGCACTGGCGGTAGATATGTACGGAAAAGGGAAAGTCACAACCCACCCTGAAAAAGCAGGTGAATGGGCAAAACTGACGACCGGAAATATTGATGAGTGGTTTGGACGAGCCAATCAAGGTTTGAAACTGTTACAAGCAGATCCATATGTTGATCCAACGCGTTTAGGGGCCATTGGCTATTGCTTTGGTGGTGCCACGGTCATGCAGTTAGTGTACGGGGGCGCACCGGTTAAGGGTGTGGTTAGTTTTCATGGATCGCTTCCTTTACCCCAGGATTCCCAGCCCATTCACAATTCTTCCAAAGTCTTCATTGCCCACGGGGCTGCTGATCCGTTTCTTAAACCCGATCACATCCAACAGTTTAAGGACGTTCTTGAGAAAGCTGAGATTGATTGGCAAATGGTAATGTACGGAGGGGCCCAACACAGCTTTTCCAATCCCTCCGCAAGCCAATATGGTATGAATGGGGTGCAGTATCAGAAAGAAGCCGATCAACGATCTTGGATTCACATGCAACAATTTTTTGACGAACTCTTTCAGTAAACAATGGTCGAAAATGTATTTCTCCCTAAGGATACAGTTTGCCTGCTGAGACGACACATTCCACCGGAAGACATCTTATTTTGTTTCTGACTTTTTGCTGGGTTTTGCCTTGAAATCAATTTTAGGGATCTCCGCCTATTATCACGATAGTGCGGCCTGTCTCGTGCAGGATGGTCAGATTGTGGCGGCGGCACAAGAAGAGCGCTTTACCCGGAAGAAACATGATGCCGGGTTTCCTGCTCATGCGGTGGAGTATTGTTTAACGCAGGGAGAGGTCGCCCTGAGCGAGGTGGATTACCTGGTCTTTTATGACAAACCCCTGATTAAATTTGAACGCCTGTTAGAAACCTACCTGTCATATGCCCCGCAAGGGATCCGGTCCTTTCTGACGGCCATCCCCGTTTGGATTAAAGAAAAACTGTTTCTCCGTAATTTGCTCGACAAGGCTTTTCGGAAAGTAGGGAGTCTTGATAAAACGGATGCCCTCCCTCCGCTTCTCTTTGGAGAACATCATGAATCCCATGCGGCGGCGGCATTTTTCCCCTCCCCGTTTCAAGAAGCCGTCGTGCTTTGCATGGATGGTGTCGGAGAATGGGCCACGACCTCGGCGTGGGTCGGCCGAGATAACCGGCTGATCCCCTTATGGGAAATTCCGTTTCCCCATTCGATAGGGCTACTCTATTCGGCGTTTACCTACTACACCGGATTCAAAGTGAATTCAGGGGAATACAAAGTTATGGGGTTGGCGCCGTATGGTAAACCCACCTATGTCAAAACGATCTTGGAGCATCTGGTAGATGTGAAGCCCGATGGCACCTTCCGGCTGAATATGGAATATTTTGCGTATTGTACGGGCCTGCGCATGACCAATGATAAGTTTGATGCGTTATTTGGGGCACCCCCTCGCGAATCGGAGAGTGAACTCACACAACGAGAAATGGATCTGGCCAGATCCATTCAAGAAGTGACGGAGATTGTCATGCTTCGGTTGGCCAACAGTCTTCAGAAGGAAACGGGCATCAAGAATCTTTGTCTTTCAGGGGGTGTTGCACTCAACTGTGTGGGGAACGGCCGCGTGTTGCGCGAAGGCCCATTTGAAAAACTCTGGATCCAGCCGGCCGCTGGCGATGCTGGTAGCGCGTTGGGGGCAGCGTTAACCGTCCATCATCACTATCTTGATCAGCCTCGGCATCCTGGGGGTTCCCAGGATGCCATGCACGGGAGCTATCTCGGACCTTCATTTACGAATGAGGAAATAGAGCAGACCTTGCACCAACTCGAGGCCAGCTATGAGCGTCTGGATGATGCCGTCCTCTGTGATCGGGTCGCGGGGCATTTGGCGGAGGAGAAAGTGATTGGCTGGTTGCAAGGGCGGATGGAGTTTGGGCCACGGTCCTTGGGTGGACGGAGTATTCTGGGTGATCCACGCAGTGAGAAGATGCAATCCGTTATGAATTTGAAAATCAAATATCGAGAATCCTTTCGGCCTTTCGCGCCATCCGTGCTGCGCGAACGAGTCTCGGACTATTTCGACTTGGACACTGACAGTCCCTATATGCTGTTGGTTGCCCCAGTGGCGGCACATCGACGAGTGGCCCTTCAGGCTGATCAGGAAAACCTCTTTGGGATCGACCTTCTGAATGTCCCCAAGTCCGATATTCCGGCCGTGACCCACGTGGATTATTCCGCCAGGGTGCAAACCGTGACGGCTTCGTCGAATCTCCGGTATTACAAATTATTACAAGCGTTTGAAGAAAAAACCGGGTGTGGGGTGCTCATCAATACCTCGTTCAATGTGCGGGGTGAGCCGATCGTGCATACCCCGGAAGATGCCTTTCGCTGTTTCATGCGGACCGAAATGGACGTGTTGGTCTTAGAAAATTGTGTGTTACTCAAGGAACACCAGAAACCCGTTCCCAAGGATACTGAGTGGATGAAGGAATTTGAACTCGATTAACCCAGGATGATGACGGTATGACTTCACAGACATCAGAGACACTCGTCCCACTCAAACAACTCCGGCAATTTGGCTGGCTCATGGGTGGGGTATTTGCGATCGTCACCTTTTGGCCGTTGGTCTTTCGCGGTGAAGGCATCAGGATATGGGCCTGCGTCATCGCAGGAATATTTGGCGTCTTGGGCATGGTGTTCCCCAGTGGGTTGAAACCGGTCTATCGGGCTTGGATGATCTTCGGAGAAAAAATAGGGTGGCTCAATTCCCGCATTCTATTAGGACTAGTTTTTTATGGGCTCCTGACGCCCATCTCCTTCATCATGGTGTTGCTAGGAAAACGACCACTTCAGTTACGATTTGATCCTCAGGCGGAAAGTTATCGGGTGCCCAAGGAGCCCCGTGCAGCGGATCATGTCCTCAAAGCCTTTTGAAGGAGGAGCGAGAGATGTCAGCATTTTTAGTAGAACTATGGGATTTTATGCGCGAGCGGAAAAAGTTCTGGTTGGCGCCCATTATCATTATGCTCTTACTCTTAGGCGGGCTCATTATTTTGAGTGAAGGTTCAGCTGTAGCCCCCTTTATCTATACCCTGTTTTAAGACACCAGAGTTGGCTATTCACTTAATTGGAGCTTTACTCTAAAACAGAATAGTAGGATTCTAAGTCCATCCTCTTGACTCTTTAAATTGGTGAATTATTATGTAAAAGATGGGGCAAACGTTCCTCGGACCATAATGAGGCACCGTATTTAAAAGCCACGAGAACCTATTCTGTTTGCTTTTGGGAAGACCATAAATTTTTGACCCGTATTACTTATCGGGTTCATGCCACGACATATGTCTGGATCTGAACACGAACAGCTCTCTCAACTTCGTGCCTTCCTCAATCGCCAAATCATTGGCCAAGAAGGTTTAACTCTCAGGCTGTTGATTGCCCTGTTAGCAGATGGCCATCTCCTCGTCGAGGGTGCACCAGGTTTAGCCAAAACCACAGCCATTAAAACACTTGCCGCAGGAGTAGAGGCCGATTTCCACCGAGTCCAATTTACTCCTGATCTCTTGCCTGCAGACATTACCGGCACAGATATTTATCGGCCTCAAGACGGCTCCTTCCGTTTCCAACCTGGCCCCATTTTTCACAACTTGGTTCTTGCAGATGAAATCAACCGAGCTCCAGCCAAAGTGCAGGCGGCATTGCTGGAAGCTATGGGTGAGCATCAGGTCACCATTGGCCGAACCAGTTATCCTCTGCCCGAATTATTTATGGTCATGGCCACGCAAAATCCCATTGAGCAAGAAGGTACCTATCCGCTTCCTGAAGCTCAATTGGATCGATTTCTGCTGTATGTTCGGGTTCAATATCCTTCGGTAGAAAGCGAACGTCGCATTGCCGAACTGGTGCGGAATCAGGCCAAAGCTACACCTATCGACTCGATTGATCAGGTCTCGCCAATTCCTCAAAAGGTCTTATTGGCAGCGCGCCGACTTATCTGGGATGTTCACCTTGCGCCCACTTTGGAAGAATATCTTGTGCAACTCGTCGTGGCCACGCGGGACCCTGCCCCATACAGCCAAACATTGAAACAATGGGTGCGGTTCGGGGCGAGCCCTCGTGCAACCATGGGTTTGGAACGATGCGCCAGAGCGCATGCATGGTTAGAAGGCCGGGATTATGTGTCGCCAGAAGATATTCAGGCCGTGGCACACGATGTACTCCGGCACCGAATTTTGCTCACATTTGAAGCTGAAGCTGAAGGCATCACGACCGACCATGTGGTGTCTGAGATTTTGAATCATGTGGCCGTTCCGTAACCGCGCAAGTGCCCCTGTCTCTGTAGCCTCCCCACTGGAATCCGATCCCTTCCAAGGAGTCCGCGTTCACCTGAAGGACCTTATTCAGGCACGTCATCAAATATGTGGTTTAGAGGTCAACCGCCGGGTCCGATCCCATGCTCTGTTAGCTGGAGGGGAACGCTCCCCGTTCAAGGGTCGCGGTATTGATTTTGAAGAATCCCGCCGGTATCAGCCAGGTGACGATGTGCGGTTGATGGATTGGAGGGTCACGGCTCGAACCAATGAACCATACCTGAAAGTCTTTCGAGAAGAGCGTGAACGTCCGGTCTTTATGATGGTTGATGATCGGCAAACCATGCATTTCGGAACCAAAGTCGCATTTAAATCGGTCGCCGCCGCACGAGCGGCGGCTTTGTTGGGGTGGGCATCACATGCTAGAGGTGATCGAGTGGGTGGTATTGTCTTTGCCGAAGCTGATCACGTGGAATTGCGTCCGAAAGGCGGACGATCGGGTATCCTTCAATTACTCAATGTATTAGCTAATCGATCAGCTCAACCTGCGGCACAATTTCCCGAACCGGTTGTTTCAGCGACATCCTTTCGTTTAGCACTCAATCGTATTCTGAAAGCCGCTCGTCCGGGAAGCCTGATTTTTCTCTTCAGTGATTTTCGAGAATGGGATCAACGGTCAAAAACCGCGTTGCTTCGACTGGGGACTCATCACGAAGTAGTTGCCGTGTTTATTTATGATCAATTAGAACAGGTAGCTCCACCTCCGGGCTCTTATCCCATTACGGATGGACATGATCATGGCATTTTGCAGACTCACTCTTCACAAACTGTTGAAGCCTATGCACAAGCTTTTCATAAACGGTATGAAGAAGTTCGTCGGCTGTGTAGTTCTCGGGGTATTGGGTTTGTTCCTTTAGCCACGCATGAAGATATTCCTTCACAATTGACGAAGGGGCTCCAAGCCCTAGGGAATCTCCGTAGTGCCAATCATTCAGGAGTAGCGGGAGTCGCCTGAAATGCCAAACGGTCACGATCCCTTACAAGAGTTGCGCGACGTGCATATGCCAGATCCGATTTCCTGGTGGCCTCCTGCCTTTGGGTGGTGGATGATCATTGTTGTATTGGTCATTGTCGTGAGTTTGCTCCTTTGGGCGAAGGCTTACTGGGAACGAACTCGACCTCGACGCGTGGCATTGGCCCAACTTGAGCTAGTGAAGCAACAGTATGTCACATATTCAGATGATCAACATGCCATCACTCAGTTATCAAGCCTCTTGCGTCAATATGCCATTGCCGTATTTCCACGATCTCACGTAGCTGGGTTGTCGGGACAAGCCTGGCTGAAATTTTTGGATACTACCGGCGGCACGAATCAATTTTCAGAAGGGCCAGGACAATCGTTACGGTCTGGGCCCTATCAGATGCCAGGTCTCGAGCCTGCAGCAGATCTTCTACCGTTAGTAGAACGATGGATTCGTCAGGTTCAGGTACCCGCAAGGAAACCAGCGGCATGATGTCTCTTTTGTGGCCATGGATATTGGCGTTGGGCTTCATGCCCTGGCTTATCAGACGGTGGGCTCCTCCGGCCACTGAGCAAGCGACAGCCGCCCTGCGTGTCCCTCACTTTCGAGATATGGTTCAGTTTCGGTCAGTTCGTTCAAGCGACAATGTTCAACGTGGCTCGTCGTTTTGGTTTAGCATGCTGATATGGCTGCTGTTGCTTGTTGCCGCCGCACGGCCGCAATGGATAGGCGAACCGGTTGGCCTGCCGACCAGTGGGCGAGATTTAATGTTGGCGGTAGATATTTCTGGCAGCATGGAAATCCCCGATTTCTCAGTTAACGGGAAAGAAGTGACTCGTCTCGAAGTGGTCAAACATACGGCGAGAGAATTTATTGCGCGACGGACCGGCGATCGAGTCGGTCTGATTGTGTTTGGATCTCAAGCCTATGTGCAGACACCCCTGACATTTGATCGCGAGACGGTAAGCACCATGTTACAGGAAGCGGAAATAGGCTTAGCCGGAAAAGAAACCGCTATTGGGGATGCGATTGGTCTGGCCGTCAAGCGGCTGAAAGAACAACCTTCTGGTAGCCGTGTCTTGGTGTTGCTCACAGATGGGGCGAATACTGCGGGGCAGGTCTCTCCAAAACAAGCTGGAGATATGGCGAAAGAACAGGGCCTGCGGATTTATACCATAGGAGTAGGCGCAGATAGTATGAAGGTTGATTCGTTGTTTGGGTCTCGGACGGTGAACCCCTCTCGGGATTTGGATGAGAATACGCTGCGCCATTTGGCCCAAGCAACGGGTGGGATATATCTCCGTGCCAAAAATACTGAGGCCTTGGCGAATGTCTATACTGAGCTTGATAGTCTAGAGCCAGCCTCCACGGATACGGAACTCTTTCGTCCCAAGACGGAACTCTTTATCTGGCCCTTGGGCTTCGCTCTAGGCATGTCTGCTCTTATGGCCGTGTCTCTTTTGATTCAGAAAGGATTATTCGTAGGAATGAAGTGGCCGGTGGATACGGCAAACAGAGGGACAAAGGTGGGGCTATAAGTATGCAGACCTTTCATTTTCTTCGCCCCGAATGGTTATGGGGGTTTCTTCCTTTGGCGGGACTGCTGATCTTCTTGACCGGGAGAAATTACACCATTCAGCTGTGGGAGTCGGCCTGTGATTCACATTTATTACCGCACGTGTTGGTGGGGCCTCAGGAAACAAAATCAAATAGCCCGATTTTTCTTCTTGGTCTAGGGTGGACGTTGGCCCTGCTGGCCCTAGCTGGCCCGGCGTGGACTCAATTGCCTCAGCCCGTCTTTCGCGCGGAATCGGCATTAGTGATTGTGTTGGATGTTTCGCGTTCAATGGATGCCCAGGATGTCGCTCCTTCAAGGCTAACTCGAGCCAAACACAAAATCCTCGATATTCTTCAAGTCAGAAAAGAAGGACAAACGGCGTTGATTATTTTCGGTGGGGAATCATTTGTCGTGTCCCCTCTGACAGATGATGCTCGCACGATGAAGACTCTCGTACAATCCTTGGAAACTAATCTCATCCCAGTTCAGGGGAGCCGTCCTGACTTGGCATTGAAGAGAGGGAATGCCTTATTAGAACAGGCTGGGATTCCTGGAGGCGATCTCTTGCTTATTACGGATGGGGAAGCGGAGCCAACAACCATCGAAACGATAAAACAATTGGCCAAAAAGGGAAGGCACATTTCCATTTTAGGTGTGGGCACCGAAGATGGAGCGCCGATCCCTGAGCAAGGGGGTTTCGTCAAAGATCAAACTGGAGCCATTGTTATTCAGAAATTAGGACCCGACTCTTTGGAATCAGCTGCCCGTATGGCGGGTGGCCGATATTCTACGGTTTCCCTCGATGATCGGGATTTAGATAAGGTATTACCCTCTGTTGATGGTTCAAGGCTTTCTACGCAGAGCGACTCCAATCAACGCACAACCAATATCTGGCGAGAGGAAGGGCCATGGTTAGCTGTGGCTCTTTTGGTCGTCGCCCTTCCAGCCTTTCGTCGTGGCTGGGTGGGTGTGGTGCTGCTCTGTCTCCTCTTCCCTCAAATCAGTCAGGCATTTTCTTGGGAGAATGTGTGGGAACGTTCAGATCAACAGGCCATGAAGGCTTTTGAACAACAAGATCCTAAGAAAGCGGCAACGTTGTTTGAACAGTCTGACTGGAAGGGAATTGCCCATTACCGAGCCGGTGAGTATGAACAAGCCGAACAAATATTTTCGGGATTAGATTCTGCTGTAGGCCAGTATAATCGTGGGAATGCCTTGGCTAGATTGGGTAAATATCCGGAAGCCATCGCATCCTATCAAGCGGCTTTAACAAAACAGCCGAATCATGAAGATGCGCAACATAATTTAGATCTTCTTAAGAAGATGCTAGAGGATCAACAATCGCCGTCATCTCAAGAAAACGATTCGCAATCATCTGATTCGTCATCGGAAGATCAGCAACAAAAAAGCGATGGGAAAGATTCCGAGCAACAGAGTCAGAAAAATACATCTCAGAAAAGTGACCAAGAGAAGAAATCAGGCGAAGAGGCTTCTCATCCTGAACAAAACGAAACGGAAAAGGGAGCGTCCGAGTCACCTCAAGATTCTTCAAATAATGCCAAACAATCAGAAAATTCCGAGTCGCAGAACTCTGCCCAAGAATCAAAAAACATGACGGATTCATCTGACCTGGCTCAATCATCTCCAGGGGATGACAAGAAAGAATCGAACTTTCAGGAAAAATTGGCAGCGGCCTCCCCGTCAGAGGAAGCGCGTCAAGACCAGAAATCTGAACAGGCTCTTCAGCAGTGGCTCCGTCGGATTCCCGATGATCCTGGAGGACTGTTGAGGCGGAAGTTTATTCTGGAACATCGCCGTCGCGTGGAATCAGGAACAGCAGTGGATGCGTCTGGGAGGCCTTGGTAAGAGAAGCGAGAATCTTTCTTGGTTTTTCAATTTGAGATTCAACTCCCTCGCCCTTTAAGGGAGAGGGTTGGGGGGAGGGTAAAGTCCTAACGAGAAATCGTGGACTATATCTTGCCAATCGTTTTTCAGTGTTGCCGGGGTTCGGCCCGGCGGCCGATCTACTTTTCTTTCGGGAAAAGTAGACAAAACCATTGACGCCCAGTCCGGTCATAAAAATGGGATGGACGCAAGATGGAGAGTGGACCAACTCGCTATGCTCAAACAAGGCCCGCCGAATACAAAGAGCGTCCGACCCGAGGGCCGTTCTGTAGGCGTAGGTTTTGAGAAACAACTTGAAGGGATTATTGCGAAGAAAGAGAACGATTTCATGGATTGTTATCAGGATAATATTATAATTGTCTGAGAGACAATTTTTTAAATGGCTAATTTATGCAATGGAGTAAACGAAAGAAGAAAGTAGAGTCTTTCTTTTCTGAAGTTGTTAAAGGTCGTGTCGAGTTGCGCTCTACTCGCTATAGGGATTCTCACGATGAAGAAGGTCGGGGATCTATCACTTTCGATAAGAATGAGATTTGGAACATGTGCACGGTATCGTTTTATTCCACAGAGTTTGAACGAATTAATGAAATTGTTAGCAGAGAAAACATTTCGCCGTATGAAGCCCAAAAAATTGCACATGAAGAACTAGTAAGGGAAGGTGAGTTAAATCAATATACTTTTTACGATTCGCTTGATGAATTCTCGAATAACTCGATAGAGAGTTCTCTCACCTCGGAAAATCTATTAATCCGCTGCCTTGCCATGCTTGATTCTAGAGTTGGTAAACGGCGATTTAAGACCTATGATTTGACCCAAGAGAGTAAGAAGGTCATTCAGTTTTATAAAATCAGATGTGATTGTGAAGGTTGGTCAAAGCCTGCTTGGTAATTATATTTCTAATATTCTGTAATACCGGGGTTCGTTTCGGTAACCGATCAGAAGGAATTGAGCATACGGTGTGAGTAATTTCTGGGAGAGTCTTATCAGAATAACGGGAGAGAGTGAATTGCTGGCAAATTTTAAGATGTCAATTTTAGTTCTTGTGATGAGTTTGTTGAGTGTTCCTTCTTCTATTTGGGCGCAGTCGGTGAAGGCGTATGTGGACCGAAATCCGGTGATGGCTGATGAAACCTTCCGTTTGGTGGTTGAAGCGGACGGAGCTGCATCAAGTGATGCCCCTAATTTGCAAAAGCTGGAAGAAAATTTTTCACTGTTGGGGACCAGTCATAGTCAACAAATGAATATCGTCAATGGTCGAACTTCTTCTATGACAAGATGGGTGACCACGTTAGCTCCCAAACGACCGGGGATGTTGACCATTCCGGCCATTCGTGTTGGAAATCATTCAACCCTTCCCCTTTCTGTCACAGTGAAGGAACCTAGCCAGGTAACCGGAGCTAACACTCAACGGGATATTTTTCTGGAAGCTGAAGTCGATTCACATTTCCCATATGTACAAGGCCAAGTATTATTAACTCTTCGTTTGGTGTCAGCAGTTTCCCTTCAAGAAGGGAAATTAGATGATCCTGATATCGAGTGGGGCATGGTTGAACGGGTAGGGAAAGATGCGTCGTTTGAAACCATACGTCATGGCCGACGATATCAGGTGACGGAGCGTCGATATGTTATAACCCCTCAGCAGGCCGGAGCGCAGATCATTCCTCCTGTCTTGCTTTCTGGATCAGTCCCAAATGAACGATCCGGGGGCTCTACTCTCGACCAGTTTTTCAACAATCGTCGTCGTACCCAAGGGGGTGGTCCCTTCTCATCGTTATTCCAGACCCTCCGCCCAATTCATATTCGGAGCCCAAAGGTTTCACTTACCATCAAGAATATGCCGGTAGACCTTCAGGGCAACATATGGCTGCCGGCTAAGGAATTCGTTATTAAGGAAAATTGGTCTGGAGATACGGAACATATTCAGATGGGCGAGCCCCTCACAAGAACGGTAGTGATGTTTGCGAAGGGCCTGCGTGGAGAGCAATTGCCGGAATTACCTACGCCAGACTATGGATCGGTTAAAACATATCCAGACAAGGCCAAAGCTACGACAGGGTTTGATGGCACTTGGGTGCTTGGAACTCGAGAAGAGAAATACGCCTTGGTTCCCACGAAACCAGGCTCAGTGAAGGTTCCTGGAATTCGCATTCCGTGGTGGAACATTGAACGTGAACAATGGGAAACAGCCGAGCTTCCAACAAGGGTATTGACGGTAAAGGGGGATCCTGCAAATCCTCCAACTTCAGTACAACAACCGCCTCTTCTCCCTGATCCCACGCAGTCCGTTGGGAATGACCCTATTGAAATTTCTCTTGATTCATCAGATCAATCTCATACAGCTTCGAACCTGAATCAATGGCCATGGATTGCAGGAGGGTTGCTGGGGACCTGGATTCTCACCTTAGGGGCATGGTGGTGGGACCGTCGTCGAAGACATTCAACAGGTGAGGCTATTGACTCAAAAACGGAACAGACAATGGGATCTGAACGTCAAGCCATACAAGCGGTGAAGGTCGCTTGCCTTGAACAATCAGCTCCAAAAGCACGAGAGGCGCTGATGAATTGGGCTTCTCTTAAGCAACAGGGGAAACCATGTTTGAGTCTAGGTATCGCTGCTCGAATGTTGCTGGAACCTGTTCCAGATAATACAGGCCTGAAAGAAGCCATTTGGAACTTGGATCGGACCCTGTATACTACCACTGAGCAACATACATGGGATGGCCAACGCTTTTGGGAAACCATCCAACCAGCTCTGACCGCCAAACCTCAAAAAATAAAAAACAAAACGGCATCATTGCCGGAGTTGTATTTGCACTGAGTAAATGAATTTTCTGGAAAAGAGGGTATCAATGACAACCATGGTTGAGATTAACAATTTACGCAAAACATTTGGGTCGATCGTTGCCGTCGATGGAGTCTCGTTCACCGTTGGCAAAGGAGAAGTTTTAGGATTTCTAGGACCGAATGGGGCAGGAAAATCGACCACAATGAAAATGATCACCGGTTTTCTGACCCCGACAAGTGGCACGGTACGGGTCTGTGGCCATGACGTGCAGGAGGAGGCACTTGCCGCCAAAACGCGAATTGGCTATCTACCGGAGGGAGCACCGGCCTACCAAGATATGACTCCTGCATCCTTTTTGAGCTTTATTGGTCAAATGCGGGGTCTTAGAGGAGATTCTCTCAAGCGGACCGTATCTGAGACGGTTGAAAAAGTGAATCTCCAATCAGTAATAGACCAACCTATTGAAACTCTTTCCAAAGGCTTTAAGCGGCGGGTGGGCCTTGCACAAGCGATTCTGCATGACCCCGAGGTGTTGGTGTTGGACGAACCAACCGATGGTTTGGACCCCAATCAAAAATACGAAGTCCGAACTCTCATTCGTGCCATGGCCCAAGAGAAGGCCATTATCCTTTCGACCCATATTTTGGAAGAAGTCCATGCGGTCTGTTCCCGGGCCATGATCATTTCCAAGGGCAAAGTGGTCTCAGATGGAACTCCCTCGGAATTAGAAGGGCAAGCTCCTACTCATAATACTGTTGTGGTCACCGTCAGTGGTGTGGAGCCAGGCATTGCCCTTGAACGGTTCATGACGGTAAAGGGAGTGAAAAAAGTTGAAGATAGAGGTAAGGATGGTGATCTCATTCGGTTGAGAATTTATCCGGACGAGGGCCAAAGGATTCTTCCAGATATAGGACAATATGCGCGTGAGCAGAATTGGGAAGTCCAGGAACTTTATCAAGATCGTGGACAATTGGATGATGTCTTTCGTTTGTTAACGACACCGCAGCAAACTCTATCGTAAAGGGTTCAGCCCAAGTTTTGATTCCAAGGAGGCATTGTGGAACGCATACGAGTCATATTTAAACGGGAGCTGGCAGGATATTTTGCCACACCCATTGCGGCAGTCTTTATCGTCATTTTTCTCATGCTGAGTGGCGCCTTTACCTTTTACTTGGGGAACTTTTTTGTTCGAGGGCAAGCTGACCTTGTACCATTTTTTGATTTCCACCCTTGGCTGTATCTCGTACTCATTCCAGCCTTGGCTATGCGCTTGTGGGCAGAAGAACGACGTTCGGGCACTATTGAACTGTTGCTCACGTTGCCGGTGACCATGTGGGAAGCGGTGATGGGGAAATTTTTGGCAGCCTGGTGTTTCACGGGAGTGGCCCTCGCTTTGACATTTCCAATGTGGATTACGGTCAATGTATTGGGAGAACCAGATAATGGTGTCATTCTCGCCAGTTATATCGGCAGTCTGTTAATGGCTGGTGGATTTTTATCCATCGGATCCTGCATTTCTGCGCTTACCAAGAATCAGGTGATTGCCTTTGTGGTCAGTGTGGTTATTTGTTTGGGATTTATCTTAAGTGGCTTCCCATTGGTCTTGGAACTCTTTAGCGGATGGGCCCCGCAGTTTCTTCTCAGTGCTATTAGCTCGTTTAGTTTTTTGACACATTTTCAATCCATTAGCAAAGGCGTGTTGGATTTACGAGACATCTTATATTTTCTCTCACTCATTGCCTTTTGGTTATTTGCGACTGCCACCGTGATTGACATGAAAAAAGCGGAGTAATTGAAAATTGTGGTTATGAAAGATGTTGGTCAATTGAAGAGGAATCTATGAACAAACGATTATTGACAGGAACGGGCATTGCCTTAGCCGCTGTGTTATTTGGGGCATTCAATATGATGAGTAGTGCCGCTTTACGTTCTGCTCGTTTCGATTTAACTGATCATAAGCTGTATACGCTGTCTGATGGCACAAAAAACGTGCTGAGCAATTTAACCGAGCCGATCACGTTACGTTTTTATCTCTCGAAAAAACTGGCAAATGGACTACCGGGGATCAAAGGATATGCCACTCGGGTTCAAGAAATGTTGGAAGAATATGCACAGGTTGCCGGGAGCCAACTCGTGTTGCAGGTCATGGACCCAGAACCCTTTTCTGAAGAAGAAGATCGCGCCGTGGCCTATGGATTACAAGGTGTGCCGTTGGATAATGGAAGCACCCAATTTTACTTTGGTTTAGCAGGAACGAGTTCCACGGACGAGTTAGAAGTGATGCCTTTTTTTCAGCCTGAACGCGAAGAATTTTTGGAATATGATTTGACCAAGTTGATTCATACGTTAGCCAATCCCAATAAAAAAATTCTGGGATTGATTAGTTCCCTCCCAATAGATGGGGGTGGGGGCATGTCCATGATGCAGCAACGTGGGGGAAGTTCGCCCTGGTTAATTGTGACGCACATTGAACAAATGTTTGAAATAAAAAAGATCGAGCCGACTGCGACTGCGATACCAGGGGATGTGAGTGTCTTAATGGTGGTGCATCCAAAAACTTTGGGTGATCCAATCCTTTATGCCATTGACCAATTTGTTCTTCAGGGTGGGCATGCGATGATTTTTGTGGATCCGTTGGCAGAATCCGATAGTGGAGGAGGCAATCCCATGAATCCAATGGGAGGGGGCAGTCCGAGGAATTCTGACCTCCCGAAGTTATTCGATGCCTGGGGATTTGAAATGGTCAAGGGAAAAGTATTAGGCGATTTACCCTTGGCCAAAAAGGTGCAAATCCAGCAGCAAGCGAGAATGCAAGTAGTGGATTATCCGGTGTGGGTTGATTTTCGAGCAGAACATTTTAGCGCTGATGATATTGTGACTGCACAGGTACCAACGATCACGATGGCATCTGCCGGAATTCTCCAAAAAAAGGGTGACGTAGGGACGGACCTCGCTCCCTTAATCCAATCGGATGAGGCCGCGATGAAGATCGATTCCTCCCGTTTGTCGTTTATGCCAGATCTTGCAGGTATTCTGAGCAGTTATAAACCTGAAGGTGAGAAAATGATGGTGGCGGCTCGGGTGACGGGAAAGGTAAAAACGGCCTTTCCCAATGGGAAACCCAAGGTGCCTGAGAAGGAAGGGGATGCCAATGCTTCTCCCTCAATCGATTCTGATGATCAATCCACCAAACCCCATGTGGCTGAATCGAAAGAGCCCATCAATGTAATAGTTGTGGCGGATACCGATATTTTACAAGATAAGTTCTGGGCCCAGGTCCAAAACTTCTTTGGGCAGCGGATAGGAATTCCAACATCTGGAAATGGAACATTCGTGACCAATGCCCTCGATAACCTGACTGGGAGTAACGATCTGATTAGCGTAAGAAGCCGGGCGGGCTATTCACGCCCCTTTACCTTATTGCGTACCCTGCAGCAGGAGGCGGAACAACAATTTCGTCAAAAAGAACAGGCCCTGCAAGAACGTTTGAAAGGTACCGAAAAAAAGCTACAGGAGTTGCAAAGTCAAAAGCCTGAAGGAAGCTCCATGATCATGAGCGCTGAGCAACAAAAGGCCATGGGAACCTTTCGACAGGACTTAGTTCAGGTTCGTAAAGAGTTGCGAAGCGTGCAACATGAATTAGGCAAAAATATTGAAAGTGTGGAAAGCTGGGTAAAGTTCATCAATATTGGACTCATCCCGATCTTCATTGGAATAGTCGGAGTGTGGATGAGTTCTTCGCGCTCAAGGAAAAAGTCGGCGTAGAAGGTATCTACTCCTTTTATTCGTTGAGAGACTCCGTCTTTATGCAACCGTTATTCAAAGGAATTCTATGAAGTCGAAGACAATTGGCTTGTTAGCTGGAATAACTCTATTCGGAATTGCGTTGGCCGTCATTGCCAATCGCGAACCCTCTACCTCAATTCCACAAAGTGGGCAGGTGTTGTTCCCTGAATTCATGAGTGTCATCAATGATGTGACTGAATTCGTGATTGAGACGAATGAGCAGACGATTACCTTGGTACGAGGTGAAAACATCTGGCGAGTGAAAGAAAAGGCGAGCTATCGTGCAGATCTGGAAAAAGTCAAACAAGCTATTGTGGGGTTGGCGGATCTGCGTATTCATGAACCAAAAACGAAGAATCCCGAATTATATGAACGTCTGGGACTGCAGGATTCTAATCAAGAAGGCTCTCCCTCGAAAACAGTGACCGTAAAAACCTCTGATAATCCGGAGTTGGCTAAACTTGTGGTAGGGACCCAGAAACCGGCCAAAGGCAATTCTCGAATGAGCGATATCTATGTCCGAAAGCCTGGCGATCCACAGACATGGTTAGTGGTTGGCAATTTGCCATTAGAAGCGATACCAGGCGAATGGTTGGATAAGGAAGTGACGGCCCTTACCACCAAACGTGTTCGTCAGGTGACCGTTTCTCATCCAAAAGGTAAAACGCTTCACCTATCAAAATCAAAACCAGATGATTTAGATTTCCACCTGGACTCAATTCCTACAGGGTTTAAAGTTTCTTCACAATTTAATGTGAATAATGTGGTAGGGACGTTAGTTCAATTGTCATTGGAAGATGTGAAGCCATTGGCCGAAGTAGATTTTGGAGCGAACCCGAGAGTGTCAGCTGTTTTAGAAACGTTTGATGGGTTGCGACTGCATGTTCACACGACTCAACAGGGGGAAAAAATTCTCGCCAAGGTTTCGGCGGAATT
Source organism: Nitrospirales bacterium (assembly GCA_029261295.1). Classification (GTDB taxonomy): domain Bacteria; phylum Nitrospirota; class Nitrospiria; order Nitrospirales; family UBA8639; genus Nitrospira_E. Next base: position 23,763 of record JAJDBP010000027.1, read on the forward strand.
CGATGCCAATCTTATCCAATCCCCGGAACCTGAACAGAAATCAGACGACAGCCAACAAGCTGAGGGAGCAGCAGAAGAGAACGGTGATAACACTACAGGTATCGAACCTCCTAAGGAAGAAGCACTACTTAGCAAACCGGAAGAGGTTCAAAAAGAAGTTGAATCCTTGAACCAGCGAGTAAAAGATTGGGCCTATGTCTTGCCATCCTTCCGAGTCGAAAATTTCTCCAAACTAAAAAAAGACCTCATTTCAAAATAATAGTTCACCTCATTCCACACCGACCTAAATAGACGAACCTCACCGTTGTATTCCTAAGATTTGGGGAATGCGTCTGTAAGCCCCAAAAGAGACATTATCCGTTCACGGCCACTGGGATTGGAACAGGTGGTGTTCGCACATGGAGGTCCCGTTGCGGGAACGGAATTTCAATATGGTGGTCTCTGAATTTTCTAACAATCGCACAGTTAATATCTGAGGTCACTTGCCGGCGAATCTTGGGACTATCGACCCACACAAGCAACTGCATGTTCCAAGCAGAATCCCCAAAACTCAGGAGCCATACATTCGGTTCGGGATCTTTCAACAATAAAGGGTGTTCATTGGCGACCTCTTTTAGTGATTGAATCACAAGGTCTAGATCCGAGTCATACGAAACTCCCACCTCAATCTCAAGGCGTGTCTTAGGATCGCCATGAGACCAATTAATGACGGTGGCCTGAATGAATTCTGAATTAGGGACAATGATGGCAATATTATTAAGGGATCGAATCGTCGTTGAACGAATATTTATTTCCACCACATTCCCTTCGATATCTCCTACTGTGACCCGATCGCCAACTTGGATGTGTTGCTCGAAGAGCAAAATTAGTCCGGAGATAAAATTGGAAGTCAGATTTTGCAAACCGAATCCGATACCAACAGAAAGAAATCCGAATATGACGGCGACTCCGCTCAAGTCAATGCCAACAAACTGAAAGGCCACAAACCCTCCAACAAACCACAAGGTATATTGGGTCAGTCGAAGCAACGTATAACTCGTCCCGGTCGATAGGTTGAGATGGGCTAATAATCGACGACCTAATACTTCTTTAATCACTTTACTGATTACAAAAAAGACCACAACGATTGTGAAAAACATACCTAACGAAACAACAGTGATCGGTGTTTGATTCACCATGAATAATTGATACTGGAGTATCCCACTCAAAATTTCACCCCAATTCTGACTGGTCATAACAGGGCTCCTTTCAACGAGAGTCGTTAACCCGGCAAGTTTTCAATCAAATGAGTCAATGTAGAAGAATAGTAGGTAGAGAAGGGCATAATTTCTATGTACTTCTAAAACGTAAACGAGAGAAATTTGTATTACACGATTCTTGAAGGGAAGGAGAGTAACCCTCCTTGTAAATTGGGGAACCACCTATATTTATGTAAGAGAGAGAAAGTCGAGGTTATTAACAGAGGCCTCCAGATTTACGCGATGGTCTTTCCTGGTTCTTCTAAGGCTTTCTGCAATTCTTCATATACCTGCATCAATCGAGAATCCTCAAGGCGATAGGCGAAAGCCAGAAGAATCATTCCTCCGGCCAATACCAACAACCCTAAGGCGATCATTCCCACAGCCCAAAAAATACCACCCACGGTTCCAAATCCTCCATCCATTGCATACATTGCGACAAAACCCACCGTCCCTCCCATCACAAAGATCAACCACAATGAGGTCAATATGGCCGAAGACCACGGGATTCGTTTAACCAAGTGGAATTCAATTTGATCATCTGGGAATTGATAGTCAAGCGTTCCTTTTAAAGGCCAGGCTGTGCGAAACCGCAGAGAAAACATGTTGTAATAGGGCCGAATCACAATGGCTTGACGGTCGGCCACCCAACGGGCCACGCCATGGGGAAGAGGAATTGTGCTGTTGGTTTTGAACAACCGGGGAAAAGAATTTTTTGGTTTGGGAAGTGAATCCTTCCGTCGAGCCAAGGGGCATCCATAACGACAGGCCCAGGGCTTCAGTGTGGTGAATTGAAACCAATCACCAATAATCAGGGCCAAGCACAAGGCAAGGGCAAAAATACCTGGTAGCAACATACGGTGCAAAAGATATCACAGAGCATGTGGTCACGACACATCAAAATTTCCTGCCTGTTCATTGACTTCTACGCGTGACCTCTACTACTATCGATCCGCGGGGTGGAGCAGCCTGGTAGCTCGTTGGGCTCATAACCCAAAGGTCGAGGGTTCAAATCCCTCCCCCGCAACCAATAACGTTGAATGGAATTTCTAGCCTTTGTCGGGAACCCCGGCAGGGGCTTTTTATTGTGCCGAACTTGTAAAATTAAGGACGGTTGTAACCAGGGTCATCCCTTCAATTTGGAATAAAAAAAGGGAGAGGTCTTTTGACCTCTCCCTTTTTCAGACAATGTGCTGTTTTTGTTAGAACCGGTTGCCTCGGCCGCCTCTATCTCCACCACCACCATAGCCACCACCACCACCACCGGTGCGGGGGGCTTGGGGTTTGGCTTCGTTGACGGTCAATGTTCGGCCACCAAACTCAGTTGAGTTAAGGGCTGAAATGGCCGCTTGAGCTTCTTCGTTGGACGACATTTCAACAAATCCAAATCCGCGCGATTGGCCGGTGAATTTGTCGCTAATGACGTTGGCTGATTGGACCGTGCCATGTGCTGAAAACAGGTCCGTTAATTCTACTTGTGTGGCCGAATACGGCAATCCACCGACATACAATTTTGAACCCATGGGGCTCCTCCTTTTGAAAAATTGATATTGTCTGAGGCTCGAGAAGGATGGAACATTGGGAAGGAGTAGTCCGCGGACGCGTCATTTTGGCGACTGAGGTCAAATACTTCCGAGTAATCTCTCGGGCGAAACAACACCGGTTATGGGCTTAAAAATTTCATGGTCATCGCTAAGCCCCGCGCGATAAGTGTCTTTACCCTACCATAGGGAAATAATAATAGATAGCTTCTGATCCAATAACGGAAGCTTCACTTTTAGGCCTTTTATGCGACTTATCCACAGCCTGGCTCATTTGGGATGTAAGCTGCATCGATAGAAATGGGGTTGGTTTACAGGTTATGAGATTTTTGGTGATTGAAAGCGAGTTTACAACCAACCTAAAAAACCATGTAATTTCAATCTCTTTGCTGACTGCTGGGTGAATGTGGTTGGAGAGGGACATTTTAATAATATTATAATCCAGGGGGAGTCAGGCTATTGTTCGAGTTCGATTCCGAAGTTTTTCCCGATTCGTTGGATGAAGTTGGCGGTAGCCACCACGAAAGCGATCTCTACGACTTGGTTGATAGGAAAGGCTTTCTGTAATTCAGTATGTGCCTCATTTGAGGCGGCCACATTTTTGGTGGTCTCCAAGGCAAAACGGATGACGGCCTTCTCTCCTTCGGAAAATCCAGTGGTCGTTAGCCCGGATTCTCCTAACAATGCAATTTCTTCATCAGTTATTCCAGCTTGCTTAGCAAAGAAGGAATGATGTCCAACACAATAGGCGCAGTCGTTTTTTTTGGCGACGGTGAGATACGCCATTTCTCTGATGCGAGGCGCTAATGACAAGTGGTGAAACAGATTATCAAGAACGACGCCCATGGCGTGTGTGGCCGGCCCGGAATGCCCCAGCACTTTGAGTAAATTGGGTACAAAACCGAATTCTGCTTCCAATTGGGCATACACGGCAGTGGCCCCTTCCGCTTCCGAGCCTTTTTCTGCGTATGGGATCCTGGGCATTTCTTCTCCTTTTATTGAATGTTGGCTAATTCATCAGTTTTCAACAGACATATCTGGCGACGATCTTGGATAAGGAATCCTTGGCGTTGAAATTGACTGAGTAAGGCACTCACCGTTTCCCGCGAGGTTCCGATTAAATTGGCTAAGTTTTGATGGGTTAAGCGGATGTTGAGCCGAATACCGCCTTGGTCTTGGTCTCCCATTGTTTCACTTAATTGTAAGAGTAATTTGGCTAATCGAGCTGGTGCGCTGTGAAACACCAGGTCGCCGAATTTTGCTTCAATGTCTCTGAGACGCCCCCCTATCTTCTTAAGAATGCGAATCCCTACGACAGGGCAGCGGTCCAAAAAACGAAGAAAATTTTCTCGCGTTATTTCACACACGAGAACAGGCTCGAGTGCTTGGACCAGGGTTTCCCGGAGAACACCTTCCATGGCCTCCACTTCGCCAAAAATTTCACCTGGCTCTAATAGACAGATCGTGGCTTCTTGCCCGTCCTCATTAACTCGGGCAATTTTTACCCTCCCCTGTTTCAAAAAATACACCGTATCTGCCGGTTGTCCAGGAAAACAAATAGATTCGTGTTTGCGGTACGAGGTCATGTGCGAAATTTCTCGCAATTCTTTTTTATCTTCTTCAGGTAAGTCTGCAAACACTTTGATGTTCTTAAGATACCAATGTTTGGATTCGTGTATGTGTTCGATGGAAGGCTTTTTAATGGTTTGAGTCATAGAGCGTCACCTTTGTGTTTTATCTAAAAAGTAGGATAAGAGTTGGTCAAAATATACAATCTTCTCAAGAATAGTATTGTTTGTCGCAACAGCGGTGAGGGGAAAGATAAAACTTTTCGGGTAGGTAAACCGGCATTTTTTGTAATGTAATTCACTGATATCCCAAGATTCTGACCCTTAGTTGAAGGAATCCCTGGAGTCTATATGGGAAGTCTTTGAATAAATGAAAAAATTACACCAGCATCATAAAAACTTAAGTTCTGTAGAAAAAAGCACACAGGAGTATGCTAAAGGAAGGAAATCTTTCTATTACCCAAGATCTTTCCAGCAATAAGGTCTTTGAGAGTTTTTGGTCCCAGGGGGTCTGAAAGATCAAAGGAAGGTCTTGGATGTGGGGTAATTTAAAAACGGGGTAGTGTTTTCGAGTACTAAAACAATAGAAAGAAGTTACAACCAGGGTTTGGCTTCTGGGTAACATTTCAGCAATAGGCGTATGGTCATCTTGTGGAGTAGCAGAGCCAATTTGTCGGTGGAATCATGGTGCCGAAGTGAATCGTGGGAAGTTTGCAAGTTATTCCAAAAAGCATGTAGGGTTTCTTTGTGTTGTTCTAATGTGTCTTCTGTTTCCTGTTGCCAGAAAAGGGGGAATTCACGTGGGTCGGTGTAATCTCCCCGCCCTCGCCCGTAATGCGTGACAGCTAAGTAACGCAGTAAGGCATCCCGCGTTTGCCGATCGAGAAAATCAGGCACCCAGGAAATTTGGTTGGGGTTGCCCTCGTCCTGACTTTTGGCATAGGCCCTCCCTCCTAAGGCTCCGATTATGGCCCCTCCAATCGTGAAAATGCCATGTGAGAGTCCGCCAGTTGCGACATCTGACGCCAATCCTGCAGCTGCGCCGCTGACTAACCCACTCCAAAAACTTTCTTCTTCCCAGGGTTTTCGTTCACCCGGCACGTTGATATCTTCTAATCGTGATTGAATCGTATGGGCTGTTTCACCTGCTAACTTATGTTGTTCGATCAACTGAGTGCTGAGGGTAGCAATCCGATGGGCTAATCGTTGGTCCATGGCCTGCATGGCCCGTTTGACCATATTCTTTTTGGATTCCCCAGCAGTACCCTCTGGCAATGTATCTGAGTCTTTGGCAGTCTCAATCAACATGTGGGCAATGCTATGCATACAGTTTTGAAGAATGAGTTGTTGTTGATCACACCATTCCCGATTTAGTTGGGCCATGATGGGTTGTTGCTGGTCGGGTAAGATCTGGGAGATTCGTTCCCATAAAAGACCTTCCTGTACCCAACAGCGCGTAAAAGCATCAAGACTCGTGACCTCACAAATTATTCTCTGTGATGACCACTGCTCTTTCCAACGCAATTCCAATTGATGTTGTTGGGTAGAATCGATTAACCCTGTTTGGTTGAGAAGTATGATGACCGGTTTGTTGAGCCAAGTTAGGAGATCGAGTTCGGGTTGAAGGTACCCAGCCATTGCCGGGTCTTCTGCGGCGTTGACCAGATAGAGTACGACATCCGCCTCGTCGTGGACATTTCGAATGGCTTGCTGGCTGCACCAAAATGGTTTGTCAGCCAGTCGATCCCAGACTTGTGACACCAGCCAGCCGATAGGGTTCGAAAGGCCTTCCAGTCGCTTAAGCAGTTTATGGCTATTTCCAAAACCCGAGGTGTCCCAAAGCTTCAGCTGATGACCCTCAGGTGTTTCAAGTAATAAGAATTCCTCGTTTTGAAGCGTGACATGTGCTTGATCCAGCACTTGTCCAACGTCTTTGCGAAGGAGTGTGCGGGCCAGGGAGGTCTTGCCGATATTGGTATGCGAGATCAGAGAGAGTGTGATCGAGGTCGGCAGCATTTCGATCAATCTACGAAGAAGCCGGCCAAAGCCCCGATTGAGCCTGTTGAAGGAATTGGTCAGATAAGGTGGAGTTGGCGTGAAACGGAACGACCGAAAGATGATAGTGGTTGATGAGACGTTGCCAGGCCTGTCGTCTCTCCATCACCCGATTTTCATCGATTGCTTGGCTATACGGTTCCTCATCTAAAAGTATCAGAAGTCTTGATCTGGCTTTGGCTGAATTCATTTGTGTTTGCATGGAATGAAGCCATTCTCCCTGAACTTCTCCCTCTGGGGTTTGCCCTCCATTAAAAATTACCACAGATGTTCGAAGGTTCGTGGATACTTCAGCCGGATTGGAAAATTCTTGGCCGAACGGAATGGGCTGATGCCAGCGGATGGAAACTAAATTTCCAAACAGGTCCAAAAGTCCGAGGTCAAGAAAGTTTTTCGCCTGCGGCGAGGGGTGGTAACTGTACGGCAGGATATCTACTTGTATTCCATGCCCACGATCAGCGGCTAACAGATGAGCATAGTAAGGATCGTCTAAAGGTATCACAAACGATTGCTGTACCTTATTTAGAGATCGTTGGTTCATCCATACCATGATGCTGCGTGGAATCACGATTGCGGTGAAGATCGTCACTGCCCACATATGAATCCACTGGGCTGCTGGGCCATGTTGGGGCGCTTGGAGACTTGCCAACTCGGATATGTTGGGAAAAGTATACTGGAGCAGCCCTGCAGCAGGACCTAACAGAATGTGGAGAATCCCGTGGACCTGATTGACGGAAAGAAATGTACTTTCCCAAGTGGCTTGGTAGTCTAGCGCGAGGCCTCGGATATACATACCAAAAATCATTCCGATAGCCACACAGACTGCTCCGAGGTGGAGAAGTTGACGTAAACGATTTGTCCATACTGGTCGAACGTGAGGCCACCAAAGTTCGGTGAAACGTTTGGTAGATTCTTGGACCCAAGATGTGACTGCAGGATCGGAAATATTTCCAATGGGCCAGGAGCGTGGTTTTTGGTTCCCTAACAATTGAGCGAGCCAACTAGCACATATATCGAGGCGGATGGTTTTCCCTTTAGAGTTGAATAATGGAATCAGGGCGGAAGACAGGTATGTCCATCCATTCCAGAGAAGCATGATGAGAAGGGGAAAATTGAGTAAATTCACTCGTTGGGATTCTCCCAGCCCGTTAATCAATAATCCGGCTAATAGTGCTGGGATGGCCACCCAGAATGCTGGGATATCGAAGTGAAAATGCTTCCAAGATTTCGCAAAGCCGGGAAAGGCCTTCTCCACAAAGGCCCATAAAGTTTCCGAACGTGTGGTGAGGAAGGAAGCAACGGCTTTGGACGAATGATCCGATTGGAGTGGCTGTTTTTCTCTAGCTTGTTGCGTCGCATGGTGCCGAGTTGAAAGCGGTAGATGTTTTCCGTGGGGATCAGATTCTTCCAAGGCTTGGATAAGCAGGATCTTAGAAAAAGTATCTGCCTTCATGTGGGATGGGAGAAATTGAATCAATCTTAGACTTCTCTTTGGGACGAGCGGATTATGGTACTGGAGACGCGTTGTTGAAACAAATAGGGGCTTGTTGGACTATAGGAAATAGTTGGAGGAGACTCTAGAGAGGACGGCCTCGCCCTAGGTGGCCCTTACCCCGTTGATGTTGTCTCTGGGTGTTTCGCCATTTTGATGACGGAGGATTCAGAATCCAACAGAATACTGAGCCCACGGGTAGACGGATGGCTTTCTAGGGCAATTTTGACAATCATCGTCATGGGAACTGAAAGCAGCATGCCGACAGGCCCCCAAACCCATCCCCAAAACACTAATGAAAGAAACACTACGAGTGTCGAGAGCCCAAGTTTTCGCCCCATTAGTTTAGGCTCTACCACATTTCCAAAGATAACATTCACTAATCCATATCCGGCAGCGACTAAGAGGGCTCGTCCAAGGCCAAATTGAATATATCCCAAAAGCATGGGCGGAACGGCAGCGATGATTGAACCGAGGTTAGGAATAAAGTTTAGGAGAAAGGCCAAAAGTCCCCAGATAACAGGGAAGTCGATGCCCAAAATAGTCACCCAAATCGCAACAATAATGCCGGTGGCCAAACTTAGCACTGTTTTGATGGCCAGATAATTATTCACGGCATCGGTGATTTTGCTGAATTGTGAAAAGGTGCCTTTTGGATCTCCAAAGGCTGCGTGGACTTTTTTGGGGAAGCTCGAGGCTTCCAATAAAATGAAAATGACTGTCAGGAGTATTAAAAAAGAATTGGCCAGAATGGCTCCTAATCCCGAAAGCATTCTTCCTACCATGCGCATAGATGCACCAGGGTCAATGGATTTGAGCAACAACTCTTCGTTGAATTGAAACCCCAATCCCTGAATCCAGTGGAGGAGAGGCCCCATCTCTTCTGTAAGTCGAGTTTGATATCGGGGAATGGCTTCGGAGAAATCATCTAGCGAGGTGCCAATTAGAACAATAAAACCAAATCCTAATCCTAGAACTCCCAGAATCACCAAAAATAAAGCCAATGGGGCGGGAATTCCTTTATCTTTTAACCAGAAGATGGGAGAGGCACTGACGATGGCAAGAAAGCTGGCGATTAATAGTGGGACCAGAATTGGCTCGGCCGCCCGCATGCCGGCAACAACGACCACAAAAGCTGCAACGGGCAATAAAAAACGACTGTGGGAGGCTTGAGGGGATGAAGGTGTGTCGAACATTCGTTTGTATAAGTTATGAAATGCCGTGAATGAACCTTTTAAAGCAAGAGGCGGTTGGGTGTACCCCTTTTCTTATGATACCCGGTTCTTGGGTTTTTGTCTTAAAGGGGGAATGCTGGATTGAAAACTTGGGAGTGGAGGGCGAACCTCATAAAAATACTAGGATAGAGTTCCAGAATGCTGAAAGCAAGGCACAATTCTGTGATGGTCTTATTCTTCTATCGCTTTTTGTCGTCGTTGCAAATACCCGTTTCGGATGGCTCCATACAAATCTAGTGTGCCTTCTTCTACCCCTTGAAAACTTTCCAGAGTTAACGCCCTGAGATTAATATTTTCTGCTGCTGTTAGACCCAATCGAGCATAGTTAATAGTAGAATTATCTGTAACAAGAAGAGGGGCATCTCTAATTTCAATAATAGGTAGGACTAGCCAATTAAAAGGATCAAGAAAGGTATCTCCAATAAAGCCAAATCCGTCTCTTAAAGTAAACGCTCCATAGAACGGCAGGACAAGATAAGGCCCCGGTGGCATCCCATAACTACCTAATGTTTGACCCAGATCTTCCACGGGTGTGTCTAAGTCAAACATGATCTTGGCTGGATCGAACAAGCCGCCGACTCCCAAGGTACTGTTGATGAGGAACCGACTCATTTCAATTCCTGCGCCACGGAATTTTGCTTGAAATAAGTTATTGAAAAATCGAGGAACAAACCGAACATTTTGAAAGACATTCACAATGCTTTGTTGGACATCTGGAGGGATGAAAAAATTATAGACTTGCGCGGCTGGTTTGAGCAGATATTTGTCAAATTGGTAATTAAATTCAAAGACGACCGAATTGACCGGTTCTAAAGGGTCATATTCTTCAATGGCCGTTTCCTCAGGCCCCTCATCAAATGGATCAAAGAGTTCATCTTCAAAGGTTGGATCCTCATTCCCTGAACTTTCGGCTTTCTCTACGAGGGTTGGTTCTGGTTTGTTTTCTAGGGTTTTCAGAGTATCGGTCGATTGATCGTTCCCGGCACACCCACCCATTGCCAATACTAGGCTTAAAAGGCCCGTTGCCCAGAGAGGCGTTATTATCTGTCCATATGAAAAAGCTGGAGCCTGAGATGATTGAGAAAACGTATGAATTTTGGCGGATAAATTGAGAAACGAAGAACGCATATTCATGTCAGCATCCTTGAGAACGGGAATAAAAGAGGGAAAAAGATTCAAAAAAATGGAACAAACTGTACCAAAATACCTCAATGAATCCAAGAAAAAATCGGTTGCATAATTAAGGGCTCAAATACCCCCTAAAGTGTTGGTAGCGTTCTTTACTGTGTTTTCATGAAGCATTGTCGGTTTGCCTAACAGATCGTTACAAAAAAAAGCGAAAGGAAATCATATATTCAATCTCGTACTGCTTGCTTGTTCAAATTTAAGTCAGCCTCTTGATAATTAATTCGACATTTTTCCTGCACATCCCCAAGTCCCCAACCTCACCTCGTTCATTATTATCCATCAGTTTACCGTAACTGCAACCAACCACACGGATATTGGAAAAATACTGTGCTGGCACTCCCTTTGCTCATCCTGTCTTAACATCCGGTTGGAAACTCAAAAGGGATCTGACTGGTGCATTGTCATTGCAGATTAGACAAGAGATTTTACGTTCATGAACAGAAGGGAGACAGGCATGCCCCCATCGGTTTCACCGCAAAAATCTTCGTGGAATGGGTCAATCACAAAAGGGAAGCGAACTCAAGGAACTATGGCTTTGTCTCTCAACAAAGATTCTTCTTCAGAAAGTGCGGCTAGTTTACCAGACAGGGAACTTCCTCTTTATTTGAAGGAAATTGGACAAGTCCTCCTACTCGATCGCGCTGGCGAGGTTACTCTGTGTAAAAAGATTGAGGAAGCCGATGAACAGATGTTAGAGGCTCTTTTTGTCCTTCCCATGACCGTAGAGTTTCTTCAAGACCAACGGTTGCGTCTTAGTCGTGGCGAGATCTTGGCCAAGCATATGGTGCAAAAAGATAAAGAAATAGCGGTGGATGGTGATGGAGAAATAGATCCAACCGAAATTCATGACCAGCAAGAAGAAGACGAGGATTTTCGGAAACGGGTTATTCAGCAACTAGAGGATCTCTGCAAAAGCATCAAACTTCTTATTGATTTTTCAGGGGATAAATCAAATTTTTGTGGGAAAGTTTCTTCTAAATCAAAACAAGCGATAGCAAGAAAGCATTTTTTGAAGTTGGTGAAGGGAGTGAATTGGCATTCGAAGTTTTTTCATCAAATAGAAAATCGGATTCAGTCTTTGGACATTCAGCTGAAAGAAGTTTTACATCGATTAGGTGTCTCTCAGGAAGTGATTCGTCAAATTGGATTTCAAAAAACTGACCTAAACATTCAAGCATTCCTTGCAAAGATTCAGGGAAGGGATCAAAAGGATTTACTCTCACTACCCGGGCAGAAAGAAACGCTTGCGCATTTGAAATATATAGAAACGCATCTATCGCTCATGTCCTTTGAGGACTTTCTTTTCAGAGTACGACAATTAGAGCAAGCAAAAACTCGAGTTCATTTTGCTAAGCAAGCCATGTTGGAGGCGAATTTACGGTTGGTCGTCAGTGTGGCCAAACGATATATGAACCGTGGTATGGATTTATTGGATCTTATTCAGGAAGGGAACATTGGTTTGATGCGGGCAGTTGACCGATTTGAATACCAGCGTGGATATAAATTCAGTACGTATGCTACCTGGTGGATTCGGCAGGGAATCACCCGGGCTTTAGCGGATCAATCTCGAACAGTAAGGGTCCCGGTTCATGTCTGTGATGCTATGACTCGAGTAAGACGTTCATGGGATCGCCTGGCGGTTCAATTAGGAAGAGAACCCAATATGGAAGAGTTGGGGAAAATTCTAGATCTCCCATCCGAAAAATTGGCGGCACTCCTCGGTGCAACAAAGGGCGCAATTTCCTTAGAGACACCAGTTGGGGATGACGAAAACGCCCATTTATCAGATATGTTAGAAGACCATTCTGCTGTTTCTCCCTTCTATTCTGCTGAGCGGATGGACTTACAGAAAAAAGTGACGATGTTGCTACAAACGCTCACTCCTCGTGAAGCCCACATTATTCGACGGCGTTTTGGGATCGGGGAACTTGAAGATGCTACCCTTGAAGAAATTGGTCATGAATATTCTGTCACGCGGGAACGGATTAGGCAGATTGAGGAACGGGCGTTAGCCAAATTACGAGAACCTCAACGCAATCAGACCTTGCGTACGTATTTTGAACTCACGGGTTTTGCATAATGGCGATGAGGTTTTTGTGTGGGATGGATTTAAGAAAAAAAGGAATCACTTGAGGAAGGAGGTTGTTGGTGAATGGTCTTTTGCTCTAGCCCTTGGCTCTCTTGGAAGTTGGTTGTTGCTGTTTTCGCGTTCAGAAAAGAGGCTCCGTTAAGATTAGCCTGTTGAAAATCCGCTTCGCTTAAATCAGATTCACGAAATTCAACGTGGGAACAATCTGTAAATGAGAAATCGGTTCCTTGTGCCTGTACGCGAACAAGCGTTGCTCCTCGTAATGTAGAATGTCGAAAAACGGTTCCCCTTAGGTCAGCTTGTTGAAAATCGGCCCAGATGAGATCGGCTTGTGTAAAATTTGCCCAAGCAAGCTGGCTCTGATGAAAGCGGGTGCTCCGCAGATTTGCCCCGTGAAAATTTGCCCCACGTAGATCTGCCCCTTCGAAATCCGCTCCGGGTAGGTAGGCTTCCTGAAAATTAGCATTTCGTAAATCCTGATGCCTAAAATCCGCTCCGCGACGATCAAATTGAAAAAAATCTTGGGGTGGGGGACAAGATAATTCCAGGATTTTCTGTTTGTCTGGTAATCTTTGATTCGAGAGCTCAGAAGGCTGCGTGCGCTTCCATTGACGATAGGTATCAAGCAGGCGTGTTCGATCATCGTCAAAGCCTTCTGGGGGAGAAGCGGCTTGGGAAGTTTCGTCTTTATTTTCCGACATCAATCAACAGTAAAACGGGCAGGATCGGGTATGGCATGATAGGGAAGTAAAAGATTCGGCCTGTGGCACTTCATGAAACCATAACGAAAATGCTTTAATTGGTCCAGTTAAACATACAGAATGAAAGATTTTATCTATCAGTCGGAATGTGGGTGCTGAGAGCCATAAAGGTTTATTTTCAACCGCCAATCTTAGCTAGGGCCCCAAACTGGAAGTAACTTGAAATGGATTTGATAATGTATTTCTTTGGGGGAATAATTTTATTAGCCTTTGCCCTATGGTTTTGGTGGAATGATGGGAAATCGTGGCAGCCCTTTTTTAGTAGAGTTTGTCATCGTATCCGATCAATGTTTAACCTCGTCAGTCAGGACGAGATGAAAGTGCTAGAACAACATATTCAACAAAAAGAACATGAGTGGGAGAGCCGGGCGACAAAGTTAGAAGCAACCTCAAAGTTTTCCTTGCAACTTCAATTTGTCGCCAGGGAGATAGAGCGGCGGTTGACTCAACTAGAGCACCCCACAGATTCAAACCAGAACTCAGGTTCTTCAGGTCTAATCCTCAAGACTCGCTCTATTATACGACTGGGCGTTCGTGTAACCCTTAGCGACGTCATTTGGACCCATTTAGGGACTCAACGTGGAGAAGATATTGAAGACCATCTCATTGATGCGATGATCCAAGGCCCCTTTTGTCCGGTGTGTTTAAAGAGGGTTGTCGGTCGGGACCGCCACAAAAAACTTGTTGAGGTCCAAGCCAAATGTCGGTTTTGTGGAAGTCCTTGGGATTGTTATGGAACGGTTGATTATCCTCTGCTAGTTATTGATTTGAAGCGACAGATTTATCAGAATCTTGATCAAGAATATCGAACTGGTGGCAAGAAGCTGTGAGAGGGAAATAAGGGGATTTTCTGGTCTCCTAAGAAGATCGATAGATCTTGTTTGCATGTAGTAGGGATGCTATAACCGACCACTATGCCCGCCTGCCCTTCCTGCTCACATGACAATTCCAATGATGCAAATTTTTGTGCTCAATGTGGACAAACGCTTGTTAGGCATTCTCCTGAGCCACCACCCGAACCAGAGAGCTCATCAACTGAGGACTCTTCATCTCCATCATCTCCGACCTCACTTCAACTATGGGAGACCTTTATAGGCCCCAGTAAATCTCTCCAATTTTCCTTAAAAACATGGTGGACCTGGCGACCGGCCTTTTTTTATTACAAGGAAAAATTTGCCAATCTTGAAACGTCGGCTGGTCCTCGGTTTGCTCTCAGTTGGAATTGGCCCGCCGCGTTCTTTGACTCCTTTCTATGGTTTCTTTACAGAAAAATGTATATGTTTGCCTTGCTCTATGCCGTGGCTCCGGCTCTAGCAATTTTTATCACAGGAGATATGACGGTCGGCATTGTTTCTCGTATCTTGGCCGGTGCGAGTGCGAATTACCTGTACTATTGGCATGTCAAAGATAAGGTGCAACGAATTATGTCCATACCCAATATGGATGATACAGCTCGTGCGAACCTGGTACGTGAAGAAGGCGGAGTACAGCCTTATGTGTTGTGGCTTGGTGCCGCCCTGCATGTGTTTATGTTTGGTCTTTTGGTCGCAGCGATTCTTCAGGGCGCACCAGAAGGCGATCTTATTGATGGTTCAGAAGAACGACCCACGCCTAAATTTTTATAGAGCATGGAGGAGTGACTTAACTGGATAATGAGGTAGGTTGGGGTATGGAGGTGGTCTGCCAAGTAAACCAGGCTTGAAACCATTCATAGTCAGATTGATAGGCAGTGTGCTTGGCGTCTTCCTGCCCACTTTTTTCAGTTAAGAGGGTATATGTTCGTGGCCAATTTTTTGTCCACCAAGATTTGAGGGCTTCTGGTGTGGAAGGGCTTTCCTCAGATTGAAAAATATCTCCGGCGGCCACCAATTGGGCAATCAATTTCCATGTGCGGTCTTTTCCTAGCCCCAAACTTCTAAAATGTTCGCGTAACAGGAAGACCACCCATAGTTCGGCGCTATGCTTTTTATTATGCTTAAACGGTTGAGTTTGGCGAAGTGGAATGGGATCAAAATTCTTCACAATGGAAGTATAGTCTGGCCCACCATAGCTGCCAACGACTTCTGCAATCCCTTCCACCATATTCGCTAACTCCACTTCCACTTCTGGGCCTTGTGACGAGGGGGAAGGGGAATGATTGAGGGGATTCGGTGAAGTGAGCATATCAATGACGGGCTTCAGTTCTCTAAGGCGAATCACGGCGGATTTTAAAATTTGTGATGATTCTACCCAATAGTCTGAATCATGCTTTGCCGTCCGTTCTTTCCCTTCTGGTGGAAGGACGGGAGGAATCCAATGGCGAATGAGGGTAAACAGAATATAATCAAGGTCGCCGCCTTCCTGCGCAGCGCGATCTAGAGCTTGATCAGGACCGAGACCATGCAGAAAAAATTGTTCAGTACGGTCGGCGACATGATGGCGCTGGGCCAGAGTGGTCCACCACTGGGCGAATTGTTGCCATTTGATGGAATCAGAAGCCATGATGGTCGGAGGAATCAGAAGCCTGGGGTCATGGTACGATTCGTTGCAAGGCAAAGCAAGTGTGAGGAGGTGATGAAATGTCACAGTTAGTGTTGATACGTCATGGTGAATCCCAGTGGAATCTGGAAAACCGGTTTACCGGATGGGTGGATGTGCCACTTACTCCAAAAGGTGAAGAAGAAGCTCGAATGGCAGGAGAAAAGCTCAAGGCTTTTCACTTTGATTGCGCATTTACATCAGTATTGGTGCGAGCACAGAACACCTTACGCATTGTGCTGGACGTTATTGGGCAAACCAGTATTTCTATTACAGAAGATAAAGCGTTAAATGAGCGGATGTATGGTGAACTTCAAGGGTTAAATAAGGCGGAAACGGCTAAAAAATTTGGTGAGGAACAAGTCAAAATTTGGCGCAGAAGTTTTGATGTGCCACCTCCTGGTGGAGAAAGTCTAAAAGATACAGCAGAACGAGTCCTCCCCTATTACGAAAGTCAAATTCAACCGAGCCTCGCGGCTAAGAAGACTGTTCTTGTGGTAGCTCACGGCAACAGCTTACGATCATTAGTCATGCATTTAGAAAAATTATCTCGGGAAGCCGTGCTTGAGTTGAATATTCCTACCGGTGCGCCGTTATTTTACGATCTCGACGATCAAGGTGGCGTTATTTCTCACCGTTATTTATAAAACGGGAAGTGAGTCATGGGAATCATCGTCTTGTTTTTTATCGCCGGGTTGTGGATGGCCGATGGCATTGCACTGCTGGTCGCTCCTGAACGCATGATTGCCACATTACGGCAATCCCTTATTGTTGCACCTGGATTTTTGAAATGGGGAGGATTAGCGGGATTACTAGGAGTAGTATTGCTGCTGGCTACCCAAGGGATTGCCTATCAGCCACTTTGGATTGTGGTGAGTCTCAGTATGGTCCTCAAGGGTCTCTTTTTGTACGCAGGCTCGGATCTCTGGCGGTTACGAATAGTAAAATGGTGTTTAGAGCGTGAACCTGTCGACTATCGCCTCTGGGGGCTAGGATTATGTACTCTTTCAGTTCTGCTGTTAGATGCCATGAACTGGGGGCGTGATTAGGGGTGGATAGTGAAGGAGTATATGTTCTCTCCTGATTTGTCTCTTACTCGTTAATGGTACTGCTTGTAACATGACCAATTCTGAAAGAGCCAAATTTGATGCAGTGTGGCAGGTACATCAAGCTGCCGATTGGCCGAGCGACCTGGGAGGCGACGAAGGACAACTCATGACCATAGATACGGTGATTAGTGGATGTGTAACCTATTTCTGCGAAGAACATGATTTAGATGACCAACGGGTAGGAATTTTACGTGATTGCCTTGCAGAACTCGAAGGAGTTGTGGAAGATGTATCAGAAACCCCCTCAGAATATTTTCGCCGCTTACAATTTCTTGGAACGACCCTCCTTCAAGACTATTCCTAACACCCATAAAGTGAAAAAAGAGGATTTTCTTTTCCCATGAACCAAGCGAAATTCCATACATGTTGAAATAAAGGACTCGAGTTGATGGAATAAAGGTTAGGTGCTGGCCCCCCCCAATGATTTCTGAAAAAGAATGGATTCTTGTACCAGAAGATTGTCGGTCAGGAATAATGGGAAAATTCCCAGTTGTTTTCACCACACACAAGGAGGTTTGACATGGCAAAAGCAGGAAGTCGGTTTGAAGTGTTTGCGGGTAAGAATGGTAAATTCTATTTCCGTCTTAAAGTCCAAAGCGGGGAGATCATTCTTTCGAGCCAGGGATATGCGTTACGGTCCTCAGCTCGACGGGCAACCCAATCCGTGAGAGACCATGCCTCGGATTCGGCCTGTTATGTCACAAAGAAAAACAAGGCGGGAAAATCATTTTTTAATCTGGTCGCGCGTAATTCCAAAGTCATTGGCACAAGCCAGTCTTATGCTTCTCCTGCAGGAGCAAAAAAGGGTATCGATGCGGTAAAAAGGGCTGCTCCCAAGGCTACCATCGAATAAATGAAGAGGCTGCGGGGTGCACACGCACCCCGCAATGAGCCAATTTCTTCTGAATGGCTGGTGCGAACTAGTCTAGTTTCCCCTTCTTATAAAGCTCGTTTGACGCTGGAAAAAATGCTGTGGTACCGTGATTTGGTCTATGTACCTATCAATCTTCTGATCCTAAGGTTGTGCCAATGAACCAACAAAAAGACCTGAAAGAGATCCTGAATTCCCTCCAATATACGGACGATGCCAAGGTGGTGGAGCAGATTTCTGTCCACACCAAAAGGGTGATCACGCGAATGAAGGGCATCCGCCGAAAAGTGGTAGTGATGAGTGGTAAAGGTGGTGTGGGCAAAAGTATGACCACAGTGAACCTGGCGCTGGCGTTAGCTCGCATGGGGCAAAGCGTGGGATTACTAGATGTAGATATTAATGGACCGTGTGTGCCGCAAATGTTAGGCATGCGTGGGAAGGGCTTATTAGATACTGCAGAGGGAGCCGTTCCTCCGATTGGTCCATTGGGCATAAAAGTCGCGTCGATGGACTTTCTCTTACAGGACAATGCCCCCGTTCGATGGAAAGGGCCGATGGATCTTAGCCCGGTTTGGTTAGGTCTCACCGAGATGAATGTGATCCGGGAGTTTCTGTCGGATATGGTTTGGGGCGAATTAGATTATTTGTTGGCTGACCTCCCGCCAGGAGCTGCTGCCGATAAACCACCGCTTCTAGTGGGGCTCATGCCGGATTTAGCTGGGGCTGTGGTGGTGACGACCCCTTCTGAAGTCGCGTCGAATGTCGTCCAAAAATCGATTGCGTATGCGCAGGAATTGGGCATTGGTATTTTAGGGGTGGTCGAAAATATGAGTGAATATCGCTGTCCTTCTTGTGGAGACACCAATCCGTTGTTTGAGGGTGATACGGAATCCATGTGCGAGGTATTAGGTTTGCCGCTCTTAGGGCGCATTCCCTTCGATCGCAATTTTGCCCGCACCTTTGATAAAGGGGAACCGATCTTGGATGGGGACAACCCCACGGTGGTGAAATTTCAGGATATTGCGAAAAAAATTCATACCTTGTTGGATTATCAACAGGTCTTAGCCGGGAAATT
>JAJDBP010000028.1 GCA_029261295.1 Nitrospirales bacterium
GCTGCCTCCCGTAGGAGTCTGGCCCGTATCTCAGTGCCAGTGTGGCTGATCATCCTCTCAGACCAGCTACCCGTCGTAGCCTTGGTAGGCCGTTACCCCACCAACAAGCTGATAGGACATGAGCCCCTCCTTGAGTGCCAAACCCACGGCTTAGCTTTCCTACAAATCCCAAAGGACTTGTAGCGTATAGGGTATTAGCTCGCCTTTCGGCGGGTTATTCCCTTCTCAAGGGCAGGTTACCCATGTATTCCTCACCCGTCTGCCACTTTACTACCGAGTTGCCCCGGATTCTCGTTCGACTTGCATGTGTTAGGCGCGCCGCCAGCGTTCGTTCTGAGCCAGGATCAAACTCTCAAAAGTAAAAACATTTACAAGGGCCGCCATTTCAAAACACTTTTATTTACTGTTTTTGCTTCACAGTTATTCAATTTTCAAAGAGCTCCCCAGAAGGGCGAACTGTGACTATATCCAAGGAGAGTGAATCTGTCAACTTATTCTAGTGAATAAGTGACAAAGAATATTTTTTCATCGATTCCCTCAACGACGGAATTGAGGTTTATTAAAAAACTGAATATGTGGGTGCTTAAAAAATCCAATTAACGCCATGCCTGCAATGAATCCTCCGATATGCGCAAAGAAAGCGACGCCTCCTCCTTCGTGCCCCAGGCTCATTCCCCCACTGAATATTTGCATTAAAAACCAAAGGCCAAGCACTAGAGCCGCGGGGACATGAATCATCTGACTAAAAAATCCAATGGGAATAAAGACAAGGACCCGCGCGCGCGGATACAACAATAAATAGGCTCCTAAAACCCCCGATATAGCACCACTTGCGCCAACCATAGGAATAGTGGATTCGGGGTCAATCATGGCATGACTAAGAGTCGCGATTACGCCACAGACCCCATAAAATATAATAAATTTGGCATGGCCCATCACATCCTCAATATTATTTCCAAAGATCCATAAATACAGCATATTCCCGATGAGATGCATCCAGCCCCCATGTAAAAACATACTGGAGAACAACGTTCCATACGCTGGCAAGCTCATGAGCTCCGGAGGTAATTGTGCGTGCCCAAACACGTTGGCCGGAATCGCCCCATACATATACACAAAGGCTTCATTGCTTTCCGCAGGAAGGGAGATCTCATAGAGGAAAACCAACACACACGCCACAATTGTTGAAACGGTCACAACCGGCGTAATTTCCGTAGGATTATCATCCTTTAATGGAATCATCGATACCCCAACGATAGGAACAACAATTTAAGACAGATGGGCTACAGAAGCAGGAAGAGGAAAGTCCAAGACAGGGTTAAGAATAGCAGAAAAATCCTTACCAATCTCTATTGAAAATCCCGCAGCATGAGTATGCCCGCCTCCTCCAAATTTGGCTGCGATATTGGAAACGGAAATGCCGCCGGATTTCGAGCGTAAGGAAAAGTATCGTCGACCATCTTTTTGATGCCAGATCACACCAAATGGATGTTGAGCAGCAAGCCGTTCGCCTATTTGACTGGCGAGCACGGGCGAATGAACAGCAGGAACCGAATGGCCTGCAATAGAAACTAAAACGGCATCCTGCACTAACTTATCTACCAAATTATTTTCGGATCGCAATATTCCGGCACCTTCAATTTTTAGGGTGTCGAATTTAAGGTCTTCCCAAATAGAAAAATCAAACGGATACGACGCTAAAGCGGCGCTAATTTTTCGACTGTGTGGAAGCTTCCAATGCCACAAATCTTTATCTTGAATATATTGTAATAACCAAGGGACAGGCTGAGGATGAGCCCATTCCCATGCCAGTACCGCACCGCTTCGATCCATATCAAAATAAGCAAAAGGCAGGTCGGCCAATGCCGATTCGGCGGTAATATGATGATCCAAAATTTGAAGACTTGCTGCCCGATCAGCTAAGGCCAAGATGGCATCGCGGGGATAACTAAAATCAACCATCACCACATGCTGCTGATCTAAACCATCAGGCTGCGGAAACCCATGCTTGACGGGAACAAACCGCGATTGAGGAAACCGCTTCCAAAGTGCCCAGGCCGCACCAAATCCATCCATGCATTCAGCATGATATAAAACCACATCCGGCACATGTGGCTTCACCAATTCATCAAACTTGATCATCAAGCCCTACCTTCCAAAGTAAGCTTACCATGTTGCCAGGAGAAGTGAAATATTTCTCTCAGACCGATGGTAGCACTGGTAAAGCCCTGGGTTAAAAAAGGAACGGTCTTTCAATTTCGGGCTTCTACCTGACCCACTCATTCTTTTATTTATGATATCCCAAAATGGCGTTTTTGCCTAACCACCGGCTTCCAAAGATCCAGGGATAGAAGACCAATTCAATATGAGTCATTTTTGCTCTTCATATTCTTAGAAAGTTTCCACCTTCCTAGGTTTATTAAAGGCGCAAACTCAATAAAATTGACAAAAATCAGACAATTTAGAATAACAAAGACAGATCACTTTGCTTGAGAAATTTCCAATGAAAAATGTTCCATAAAATTTAATCTTTAGGAAAAATGAGCAAATTAACAATCTAAAAGCCTTGTTCTTTTCGGTACCTCCTGAGCTACACTCAAGCATCCTTTTTTTTGAGATTGTGATCATGACGACTTCTTTTTGGAAAAATCTTCCTCAACCAATCATTGGCCTGGCCCCCATGGATGGGGTCACTGATTCCGCTTTCCGCTATATCGTCGCCAACTATGGCAAACCTGATATCGTCTTTACGGAATTCACCAATGTCCATGACATTTGTTCAGGGCGCCTGAAAGTCCTCGATAGTCTTCGCTATTCCGAAATTGAACGCCCAGTCATTGCCCAAATTTATGGGAAGGATCCGGCCTTATTTTACCAAGCGGCGCACGTGGTCTGTGAATTGGGATTTGACGGACTCGACATTAACATGGGCTGTCCTTCTAAAAATGTGGCCTCTTCGGGAAGTGGCGCAGGACTCATTCGCACGCCCAATCTCGCATTAGAATTGATGGACAGGACGCGAAAAGGAATCGAAGATTGGGCTCAAGGTCAGTCACTTAAAGACATTGGCCTGAAACCCAGTGCACTCCAAGCCATCACGCAATTAAAAAGTGAACACCCTGAATTAGATGAACACTATGAACGAGCAGCCATCCCACTCTCAGTGAAAACTCGATTAGGCTTCGACTGCAATATTATCAATGAATGGAGCGATTGCCTTATTCAAGGCCGCCCCGAAGCTATTTCCATGCATGGCCGAACGCTCTCGCAAATGTACCGAGGCCAATCAGACTGGGAGGCTATCGCACAGGCCGCTGTACGCATTCGAAAGCATGGAATTCTGGCGATAGGAAATGGAGACATTAAAAGTTTGGCCGAGGCTCATCAACGCATTCAAACGTCTGGTGTGAATGGAGTATTAATTGGTCGAGGGGCATTAGGTTATCCCTGGATCTTTCAAGAAATCGAGCAAGTTCGGAAAGCTCTTGCGACTGAATCTCCTCTCGAACTCAAAACCGGGGAACCAAGCGTAGATGAAAAATTTCAGGCAATGATTAAACACGCAGAATGCTTTGAGGCTATTAATGGCTCAGGACGATTCGTACGCATGCGCAAACATTTGGGATGGTATTGCTCAAGCTTTCCCCACGCCGCAGCCATGCGTGCCCAAATGGTGCGAACCAACGGGACACAAGACGTAAGAAACATTCTTCAAACGTACCTAAAAGAACAAGTCCTAGCGGAACCACCTGTACTCACATCGACCCCCGCATAAACCATCTCCCGTTAGCCATGCAAATTCTGTTAGCGTCAACTTCCCCTCGTCGCCGAGAGTTACTCGGATTATTGGGATTAGAGTTTCGAATAGTCCCGCCAACCTGCAAAGAAACCCTCTCCCCGCATCTTTCCCCGAGCGAGCAAACTCGCAAGCTGTCCCGAGACAAAGCCCAATCTGTGGCCAGCCAACTCCCAGAAGACCTAGTCATTGGCAGCGATACCGTCATTGAAATCGCAGGGAAACTGTTAGGGAAACCAGAGAATATGCAAGAAGCCGAAGTCATGCTTCGAGAGCTTCGCGGAAGGGTTCATCAAGTCCACACAGGTGTGGCCCTCATTCAAAAAGCATCTAACATTTCCATCGATTTCGTAGAAACCGCCCAGGTCTGGATCAAACCATTTGAGGAAGGAGCACTCAAAGATTATCTCATTGCTGAAGAAAGTTTGGGGAAAGCCGGCGCATATTCCATTCAAGGGGAAGGGGCACAGCTCATCGAAAAAATCGAAGGGGATTATCCAACTATTGTCGGCCTTCCATTGTGGAGAACAGCCAAAGTTCTGGAGCAAGAAGGAGTAGTGATACCAAATTTAGTTGAAGAGATATATCGGTTGAAACCGTATGCGAATTGGAAGGGTTTTTAAACGCTCAGCGGCGTTTCGTCCCCGCCGCCGAGTTCCTTTTGTTTCGGCAAAAGGACCCAAAACCATTCTCGCCCGTTCGTGGCCCCTTCAGGGAAACTTTTCCACAGAAGCAAATTATAGGGCTGCGCAACTCGCTCCGCTCAAACAGTGCTCGCCAAGGAAGTCGAATTTGGTTCCGCGGCAAAGCCGCGCCCAAGGCAGAAGTTTTTGCCAAAGATTCTGAGATGTTAATAAATTAGATTCAGAATAATCTTACAGGTCTTGCACCAGTATACAATTCATGTCCCAACTTTATTAAGTATCGCGGGGATCGTATCGGTTCTTTACTAGTATTAGCATCGAATGACTAAGCCAATACCTATATATGAAAAAAGAAAGAGTGAAAAATGAAAAAGCAGCAATAAAGACAGAATCATTTCTTGAAAATCCTAACTCCTTATCAAAAATGAACCAGACGAAAATAAAAAAGTAAAACAATCCTGCAGGAATACTCATAATCACAGATGCAGAAGTGACTGCCATTCCTTTAAATATACACCGTGTGACCATTCGAAACACTATACCCCAGTTTATTAATACCCACAGTATGGGGAGAATGGGGGCTGTTATCAACCAATGCTTATTAGGTAAACCTAATGAGGAGTGTACGGCTAAAGGGGAAAAAAATGCAGCAAGGCCTATAGCACATGAAACTGCCGTTTCTTTAGCCATGAGATAATTCTTAACCACACTGCAGCAGATAACTAAGCATGCACCCGTATAAACAAGACATCCCAAAATTACCGTTTCATCAATTCCGCTAGTATTAGTTCTGAAAGCACCAGTACCTATACCCAGTAACAAAATTAAAATCGGTATTGGAAGTGCAGCGAGAAAGAACTTTCCTATCATCTCACGCCAAATAAATATTGATGTTGCTGGAATGAAAATTCTTCTACGCACCAGGGCCCAGGCAATTGGGCAAGCAGCACCGCAAAATAAAACAACTGCAAAAATGAAAAGTGACTTACTCCCAAAATTTTTTATTAGAACTTTTATAAGGGATTGATCTGTCAAAGCGCTTAGGCTAACCAAAGCAAGGGCAACGACAGCAGTGCCTAAAGTAAGGGAATGAAACAGAAAAGTATGCATACGAGTTGCCCAAATCATTGGTTTTTCTCGAAGCCATTTTTGGTCTAGATGATACAACCATTCAGGCTGCCAAAGTTTAATATCTATACGCCAATGAGATTGAGTATTCTGGATAAACCGTCGTCGCCACGCATAGGATGGATAACTTAACAGACCAATAAATATAGAAATTGCGATTCCAATGATTGCGTTGAATTTTAGAATTTCAAAGTAACGCTTAATATAATCTCCAGTACCAGACTGCCATAACTCCTTACTCTGTTTGATGCTTTCGAGACGGTCTCTGAGGACAGGATTAAACATGGTTTCTTCTTCCAGGTCTGTAATTTTCAGACAAGGCAAATATTTTTGACACATTCGAACCCCAGAAATCCCTAAGGAAGAAAAGGTTCCATCTGGTGAGATGGAACCGTCTGTTTTTAGGCCAAAGGTACCTAAAGAACGCTGCAGTCGAGTAGAATTTTCTGTAATTAAATCCTTGTTAATTCTTGAATCACAACACCAGAAGTTGTGTTGATGATGAAAGGCATATTCTTTTTCAAAGATGTTGTCGGGTAACACTTTGGCGATTGGAATGGTTACTCCTATAATAAAAGCGCTCGAAGGTAAGAGCAAAAGAAAGGCCGCCAGGGTATTCAGGAGCAACATTAAAAGATATTCAGGAATTGTTCGCTCGCCAACTTTGATTCGAACTTGTAAATAACCCCAGATTACTATGCCCATAAAGGATATGAGTTGTAGACTGTTAAGGAAGGTTTCGACCTGCACTTTAATCCAAGCATTTTTGGACGACATGGGAACGAAAAAACCAAGAAGGGCAATCCCCAGAGTCGCCAGACCCACAAACCAGACTACCTTCACAAGACTCGTTCGCCAGATCAAGGGCCAGTTTCGCACAAGATAATGGTCTAGATGCCTTAAGGCACCAGGAAGGAGATTAGTTCCCAGATTTTTGAATCGACGAATAGAAGATTGGATCATATCTCTTTTATTCGAATAGCCGCTTCGTAGATCGACTAATATCTCGGAAATAAAGTATGTCGATCTGATTGTTCAGTAGATGCTCGAGTACCTCTCGATAGGTCGTTTCATAGGTCGTCTGAATGAGATAACTCACCCCATTGTAATGTATGTCCGTAAAACGAGAGTCGTTCAAACGGTCTTTCAAGGCTACTAATTCAAGAGAGGTACTCAATTCAAAAGCATTATGAGTTCTATCTGCCCCAATATCGGCAACTGGCCCATTGTAAACAATCTCCCCTTGACGCAAAAAAACCATTTGATCGGAAACTGCTTCCACTTCATGCAAATGCTGGGAGCTCATCAACACACTCATAGGAAACCGCAGCGATTGGGCCAAATCACGCACATCTTTTAGCAATGTTGTCTGTGCTTTCAGATCTAAATTGGCTAGCGGTTCGTCCATAATAAGAAGCTTCGGCTTCCACACGAGTACCTTGGCAAGGGAAAACCGTAGCTTGTATCCACCCGAGAGCTCTCGCCAGCTCTTACTTAAGTGCTCACTTAATCCCAGACGTTCAACAACATAGTCCACCTCATCGTCGTTTTCTTGGCCCAACATTCCATGTAGTGCTGCCTCATAATGCAGATTATCTGCAAGCGAACCGTACCAGGGTGGTAATTCTTGAGGTACATACGCGATTTCTGACTTGACCTTTACCCAATCGATAAGCTCTCCGCCTTGCTTAAGTACAGGATAATTGATAATACCTTGATTGTGGCGAAGTTCGCCTGCGACCATCCGCAGTAATGTCGTTTTTCCATTGGCGTTTTGCCCTACTACGCCGGTGATTTGCCCCAGACGTAGGGTCAGGTCAACCTCACCAAGCTTGAATGCCGAACGGGGATATTCCTTTGTTAATCCCTTGCACTCAAAAACCAAGTCATTGGGCACCTGTTTTTCGAGATAATATCTGTGAAGCTTCGCCAGGGTTTCTTCCCGCACTTTGACAGCCTGGGACCCGACATTTTTTTCATGATCCTTAATAATATGTTCAATAAGTCCTAGCATTTCAGTTTGAATATCAGACTGAACATCCGGCGTTTCAGCTCGTCCACAGTTCAGCCTAAGGATTAGTGCATTGTTTTTAAGCTTAGTTGTCGTTGCATATTTGTTTGCGAATTGAACCAATTCGGCACTACCGTCCTTTGGGTGTACCATAATCCCACTACGAAGAGCCTTGGCATCTTCTAACAGACTTTTATCCATTAGAGGCCACCTCTACACCAAGGGTCTCAACAATTACATCCATTAAGCTGAGCGCCTGATAGAGTAATTCCGTTCGCTCACTTTGTGCTTCCTTGAAACCCAGGCGTTTTTGTCGTTCTGCTGTATCAATACGTCGGAAATTCGCACTGATGACCGTCACTTCATTTAGATTTTCTCTACCTTGGGAAAAGTCACGGACGAAATCCATGAGACGATGAAGTGCTTGACTCACCTTGTCGTCAAAGAGCAGCCCTCTAATTTCTTCCTGCCGTTTTTCTATATCAAGCGCTACGGGCATAAAATGAACAGTGTCCTCAATTACCTTTGAAGCAATTCGCCTAATCGTTTAATACTTTGTTCAAATTCTGTTGATCGGATATCTAAGCTTAGAGACTCCTTGATCTTTTTTAGTACTTTGCCAAGGTTATTGCGCAGATCGAAAAGACGCGATTTATCATTATTGAGTTCAGTCGTATCAAGACGTTTTTCCCTGTATTGTGGGAACAATTTATCGATTCCTTCCAATTTAGCATCAATCAAGTCTGTAGCCTTCAACCGAAACTCTGGTTTGAAAAATTCATCGTCGAGATAACAGGCTATGAAGCGCCGTTTTTGGTGAAGCTCCTCGTCCGTTAAGGCGATGAGACTCTCCACTGATACCCAACCGGAAAGCAGGCTTTTTTCGGAAATAATGCAAAGCGTGATATCTGTTTGACGGATCGATTCAAGGATAAAGGAACGAATGTCCGCCCCTGGCTCCATGGCTTCCGCGTCGATTCGTACCGTGAAACCGCGTTCTTCGATGGCCGTTTTGAGCTTAAACGCAATATCTCGGTCATTGTGGTTATAGGACAAAAAAACACGGTTTCGCGTGGAATGAGTGGCATCAATACCTTCACTAGCGATATCAAGTAATGCGTAACCCAGGCGGGTTCTATGCTTCGTATATTCATCGTGTGTAATGAGGCGGCGACGGTATTCGGTTTTTAAACGAGTTAATTCACCTCGCAATGCTGTAATTTCCTTGCCCAAACCACTCCTTGATTTCATGGTTTCAAATTCAAGCAACTTAGTCGCTTCCTCGAAGTTGTCGTGCGATATCAAGTCCCTTAGGCTGGCCTCTAATTTTTCATTCAAAAAATTAACCTCCTCAGCATGACAACTGGACAAGATTGTTGGAATATTGCCATAAAAATCAAAAAAGGAATAGTAGTATTTCGCGTCAACACAAAAAAGGATGCCCAATTCCTCAAACAAAAAAGCCGGCGACTCTACACAAGAGTCACCGGCTTATAATTTTTATACCTAACTGTAAAATTCTAAACTACATAAACTTCATAAATTTTTCTTTGGCCTCTTCCATCATATCTGCGGTAATTTCGGTTCCGCCACGTTCCTTCACTAACCGTTCAATCTCACGCTTAGCCATGGGGCGAATGAAATCTGGAATCTTATCCAACCGCTCTTGGGCTTCTGGCGTCCATTGAATGCCATCAGTTGTGGAATTCTTGGAATCATCCATAATTTGTAATGTGACGGATTTAAAGCCATTTTTCCGGGCATACGTTTCCACGCTGCTTTTCACCATGGGCTGTACAAAAGATGGGATTTTCGCCAGCTTCTCTTGCGCATCCGGCGTCCAGAGCAATGGTTCTTCCGCTGGAGCGGCTGGAACCGTTGCCCCTGTTGAGCCTAACCCCATTTGGGCCACCATGGCCGAGAACGGACACCCTCCGCTCTCACCCGATTCGCCCGACGCGGGTGCTGGAGCGGCAGAAGCCGCTGGTGTGGCCGCAGGAGCCGGTTGGCCTCCTTGAATTTTTTCATTGAGATAGGCCGCCATCTGACCCTTTCCTGCAGACACGTTTTCTTCTAACCCGCCTCGGGTCATTTCTAAGGGAATTGCTGCTTCGGTTCGACCACCTAATTGGACGCCTAAGGACGAGACCATTTGGGTTTCGCCAGGATTGGTGACCATCGAAAACCTCGATTGGCAGGAGGGGCATTCAAAGAAGACTCCCAAGGTGCCTTCTGCCGGTTTTTCAACCTTCTCAAAGGTCATATAGGTTTCGCATTTGAGACAGACAAATTTCATATCGTTTCCCTTCTGAGTGTCGGCGACGGCCAACGGTTGCGTCGAGGCGTTATAATTTCCCGGCTAAGACCTGTTGATAATCCAACAAGGTATGAATTTTTTTCGCAATATCCTGAAATTTCACCACCGTGGGGTTGTCCCCATCCAAGATCGGTTCCCCTTTATCAAAGGTGCGGGCAAAATTGCGATCGAAG
>JAJDBP010000029.1 GCA_029261295.1 Nitrospirales bacterium
TGGATTCGCCACGCTGCCAGCGATCCCATATGTCCGCTCGTTGTTCAGCACTAAAGTAGATGCGGGTTCGGTGTTTCATCGTCACACTCCATTTCTACTAGGTAGAATAAAGTGTTGCGTTGATCAATTGAACTCACAGCCGAAAGCCGACCCCCCTTCGAACGTTGGAAAAAAATGCAATCGAGTCATTGGCAAGACAATTAATATACTGACCTGTTGAGAGATAATCCATTCAAGGGGCCGCTACGCTTGGGCTCCGCACGGCCCCCTCTCACGTATTAAAAAAATAAAAAATATCTGGGGGGCTTCCAATCTGTGGTGATTGCCCCGCGTTCTTATAAGGGTACCTTTTAATAGGTAAATATACCTAATTTTATATTTTTGAAAAAAAATTTACATTACCCTTCTAACGCTGGTGTGAGAGGTGGGTTTTTTAAAGCCCCCCACCCCCCTTAGTTCTGGGTGAAAGGATTTAATCTATGGTGAGAACTTTTTCTTGGCTGGGAAGAAGACATGGGGGGATTACTGACTGTAACCGTAACTGTAACCTTTTTCTCTCAGACCCCTCACATCCTATGCAACCATATGCAAAGTTCCAACCTGGATAACAATCAATGAAATCAGTAGAATCCTAAGCCTTATCAGGGTTTTCATCATCCTCACTTTTGGTATCTTGGAGGTCTTGAAAACCGGCGTGGTGCAAGCCACCGTGGGTTCGAATCCCACCCCCTCCGCCACTTAAAACCATTTGCCATCTGTAATGCCCCTATTTTATACATCCTCATTTTAGAGAATTAGATGGTCTCCATAACTTTGGGGTCCTGATGGCT
The DNA here is from genome assembly GCA_029261295.1 of Nitrospirales bacterium. Lineage (GTDB taxonomy): Bacteria > Nitrospirota > Nitrospiria > Nitrospirales > UBA8639 > Nitrospira_E. Next base: position 831 of record JAJDBP010000029.1, read on the forward strand.
TGTGAGCTCCACCGTTAGTTTCGATGGTTGAGAACCACCACCACCACCAAGATCAGGATTGGATAAGAGCATACCCCTCAGATCTTCACACACCTCTCGATAGTTTTTTCTCACCCACCCTCGAAGAATAAACATCCCGAGAACAATTAAGGATGCTCCTCCTAAATAGAGAGGCTGCTCAACCACCGCCAGGTTGATAAGATTCTCAAACATTTTCGGGAGGAAATATTTCAGCACGTCTGCAATATGAATAAGAATGCCCATCCCCCATCCTGCCGGCGCTGTGCCTGAAGGGGATCCCTTCGGCAGAGAGATCCATAACCAAAGGGCTATTCCAACCAGTGCCAGAAACAGATCTAAAAAGGCTCCATACAAGTAACTACGCAATGAAGTCCAGGTCTGCAATTGTTTTCCCAATTCTTCCCATTTCTGGTTCTGAATGGTAATGGTCTTCGCCGGTTTATTTTCAGACACGACGGAAAAGGTCGATGGAAGATGACCTGGCGCGTAATTGCCGGTACGCCTTCCCATTCGGTCAAAGACGCTGCCATGAATCTTGATCGGAGTAGAAGAGGAAGGATTCTTCTGATTCCATAAATCGGCAATAAGTCGGGGATAATATCGATAAAACACACCCAGCCCATTTCGTTCATTATAAAGTCGCCCATGGGCATTGGCCTGAACTTGAACTTCCTCCAACCCTCCTTTTTTTATTTCCAATCCGGCAGGAACGGCCTTTGACAGCATCCATTCAAGCGCAATGTATGACAGACCCGCCCGACCATACCCCCCACCCACATTAGAATGCGCACCCGCAAACCAGACTTGGTCAACCTTTGTTTTCCCATCTCTAGGCTCTTCCCAAACTTTTGGCTCAAAGGAAAGTCGTTCCTCATCAATGGCCAACGCTTGGCAGGCATGCTGCACGTTAGGGGTCAGTTCATAATTGTAAAATCGATGCGCAAACAATGTCTTATCACAAATCCAATCCAGCATAAAAAACAATACGTTCAACACCGGACTGACAATCCCTGCAATCTTCCAATGTTGTGGAAACCCAAGGGCGGAGACCGTATCCCATACCCCAATAAAGGTGAGAGGTATGGCCCCGTGGTTCGGAAAGAGTATACCAGCCTGTTGATGTTTATAATGGTGATAGGCCTGCTGTACTTTCTTATCTAATGTGGCTTTATCATCCTTTCGGCCATCAACAAGACCTGCTGCCGCAATTAATCCTGAGAGCGCCCGAACTTCGGCTGCACCTCGGCTAAAACCAAATAAAAAAACTTGGTCATCGGGATCATAGTTTCTGGCAAGGTACTCATACAGTTCCAACACATTGCGTTTAAACCCAAAACCAAACGCCCCCGTGAAGGCTCGTAAATATTTATTCGTCGCCGTCCCCACCCCATTATCGTAATAGGTGAATTGCGGCACAGCTGGCTCATTTCGTTCAATCAAGTGATAGGTCCGGTACACATTGGAATCTGGAGTTGTCCCCCCAAGGTTTCCGGTTCCATCTGCACAGAGAATGAGATTTTTCATTTTCAATCCTCCTTCAGGGTGAACGACGTACTAGCTGTGTGCTCTATCAAATAGGCCTCTACTGTAGCGACCATGTAAAGAACATGAAATAAATTCCCCAGCAGCAAAGAATTCTAAACGGTGCATTCTGTCCCACACCATTTGATCTATTTGGCCATAAAGCGTGAATAACTTCAAGCCTTTTGTTCCGTTAAATAGACCAGGCTCCGACTGACCAAAGAGTCATACCTGAACACAGAAAGGCTGGACGAGTGAAGTCATAGAGAAAAACTCTGGAGCACTGCTTGTAGGCAAAGAAGGGGAAAGTCGATCCCAAGTCGGCGCGATAGAATCGCTGGCAATTCTTCCAGGAGAGGTAAGAACTACTCAATAACTGCAGCCCATCATTACTTCGATGGACCAACGATCGCTGTGAAGGTTTTTTAAAAAAGCTGGCGACTTGCCTCCAACTGAAAATATGACTCGTGCACCTGATTCTCGAATGAGGGTAGGAAAAGACGGAAAGAAAAGCAGTGGGTTTCTATGGAAGAATCTTGTTTAGATATTGGCTGGTTATGGGGTATTAGTTCGAAGCCGTATATTGTCCATCCGTAAACTGCCAAACCCCACCGCGTAGATACCACAACCGCACATACAAGGTCCGACTATCTGTGGGTAACGATGTGACACCGACCGACGTACTCCCAGCCAAATATTTGATATACACATCCGTAGCCCCAACACTGGAGCCAATAAAGAGCCACCAGGCATCAATGCTGTCCCCATTAGCCGTCCAGTTGAACGTCTCACTAGCCCCGCCCAATGTGCTCCCAAGAGCTGGAACAGTCATGGCCGGGGGCGCGAGAGTGGCCGCCGTATATTGGCCATCCACAAACAGCCAAACCCCACCGCGTTGATACCACAACCGCACAAATAAGGTCCGTCCATCCGTGGGCAATGACCATGCACTGACTGACGTACTACCTGGGACATATTTGCTATACACATCAGAGGCCCCAACACTGGAACCAATGAAGAGCCACCAGGCATCAATGCTGTCCCCATTGGCCGTCCAATTGAATGTCTCATTGGAATTTCCTAACGTGCTGCCAAGAGCTGGAACCGTCATGGCCGGGGCCGCGAGGGTGGCAGCTGTATATTGGCCATCCACAAACAGCCAAACCCCACCGCGTTGATACCACAACCGCACAAACAAGGTCCGACCATCCATAGGCAACGACGACACACTGGCGGAGGTACTACCAGGGATATATTTACTATACACATCAGTGGCACCAACACTGGAGCCAATAAAGAGCCACCAGGCATCAATGCTGTCCCCATTGGCCGTCCAGTTGAACGCCGCACCAGTACTCCCTAACGTGCTGCCGAAAACGGGCGTGACCATAGCCGGTGCTGCTAACGTTGCGGCGTTAAATTGGCCATCGGTAAATTGCCACACCCCGGCTCGTTGGTACCATAACCGCACATACAAGGTTCGACCATCCGTGGGTAACGAGTTGACACTCACCGACGTACTGCTGGGCAAATACTTCTTATAGACATCATCCGCCCCAACGCTAGAACCGATAAAGAGCCACCACGCAGTGACAGGATCATTATTAGCCGTCCATTCAAATGTGACTGCCGAGTTGGCCAATGTTGAATTATATGTTGGACTTGTGACGGTTGGCCCTAAACTCACATCCCACCCAAGGTCAGCGAACAATTCCCCCGCCAAGCCCACGTCGTGAATGGCTTCACCGGCGCTAATAGAATGCTCCATTAATTGATCAGGTTTAATGACCTTATTGAAATGAGAAACGGAAGAACCCGACGATTGCGTTGCTGGCGCGTACATTTCTACGTGGCCGCTAACTGGTTCATTCCCCGCAGTCAATATGCCGCTGCCGCCAATAATTTCTGCTCCTGTAAAATGCAAATTCGTTCCAGAAACACTCGCCGTCACACGTTGCCCATCAGTCATCGTTGGGTAGTCGGCAGGAATGGCTCCATGATGTTCCAAGTGCAAGGAATAGACATCATCAGCCCCAGAAAATTTCGCACCCGAAGCAAGATTGACTAAAGAAAGAAAACCCAACCCATGACCTATTTCATGAAGCACCACACTCACAAAATCATATTGCCCACCAGGCGGGTTGCCATCAAGACCGAAATAAAACGTAAAGTCACTGCTAAACGTGGCATTAATATCATTCGTCGAAGGGGCCAAATCCATCCCAGCGAGTTTATTGGCCAGAGCTTGCACATACCAGGTATTGGCAAGAGGAGTATTAGAAAAATCTCGATGAACTGTTGTTGGCCCTGCCTGCCCGAGAACTCCAACACCAAGTGGATCCATTGCCGCGTTCACTCTAATCTCCACCGAGCTACTCAAAATACCGGCCCAAATATTGGCGGCATATTCAAAAGCATTCAGTCGGGCTTGCCCTAGGGTCGTTGCCGCATTCCCTCCCACTGGGGTAAATGAGGTTGGATCGTTAAACCCTTCGCCAGCACCATCTATATTGACGACGGTAATCGTGGCAGCAGCAAAACTGCCAAAAGGCAAAATCCATCCCAAGAAGATGAGGGAGATAAACACCACACAGAAATGTATGAATTGAGAAAACTTCATATCACAATCAAGAAATTCTTACGACGGCAGAATGGGCAATCCAAGTTATGGAACCACAGGAGGTATCGGTTCCTGAACAGAAGTCTCCGGTGTGGCCGATGGCACTTTGAGAACAGATTGAAATCTTCCCTTTAAATCAATCATCACGCCCCCACTGGCATCCGTGGTTTCCACCAATTCCTGTTCTTCTGAACTCACTGTAGACTGGGAAGGCGCTAAAACTTTCGACGATCCGGTGATTTCTGACTCCTCAGCCCGAAATCCTGCGGCCGCAGGTGAAACCGTTTCAACGTTCTTTTGGCCATCGATAGACATCGCTTCCCCAATGGCCAAAGAGGTGGAGCCGAAAAATAGAAAAATTCCGAATAACCTGCTGATCCCATTAATAATGGGAAATCTGGCATATCCCATGGCCTTCGAGACTCCTTTCATAACGGTCAGAAACTTCTATATTCCCCACTGTATTTTCGGTTACAAAAAAGCCCTTCTTGACAGCTATTTGATCTTTACAAGACCTATCGGGAGCAAAGGCCAGAAACCGAGCAGGTAAAAACAGAAACAAAAAAATCATGTACCTCCTTGGCCATATCAATGGGTCAAAGGTCACTGAGGTGGGCTCTCCTGAATGCAAGATAATTTCTTAACAAATTGAAGGCTGACGATTACCTTCAGATCATAAAACTTTTTTTTTTGGTTCCTTGCCACCCAAAAGTCCAAACACCTACAATATCGAACCTATCTGGAAATCTTATTGGAATTCCCCCTGTAGATTTCCACCTTACTCAAACCCTACGTTTCAGGTGGACACTCAACGGCCATAACCTATCCTGCCCTTCGTGCGTGGGAGCGACCGGAATAAACCATGAGAGAAAGATGAGGTAGACGTGAGCGCAACGAATAATGATATTGAGCCGACCCCAACAATGGCCGATTTAGCCGACACTCATGACTTGTATCAAAAGAGTGTACAAAGTCCCGATAATGACATGGAGTTTCTGTCTGATTATTTCAAAGGCTACACAGGCAAAGTTCTTCGCCAGTTTCGGGAAGATTTTTGTGGGACAGCTTATCTTTCTGCTTATTTTGTGGCCCAGCATGCTAAAAATCAGGCCATCGGCGTGGACTTAGATTGGCCCACCCTCAATTGGGGTATCAAACACAATGTCTCATCTCTTACCCCCGAGCAACAACAACGTCTTTCATTGGTGAATGCGAATGTTCTGGATGTTCAACAACCACGAATGCAGATGATTGCCGCGTTAAACTTTTCGTATATGGTGTTTCATGACCGTCCCACCTTGCTCCAATATTTGACGAACGCAAGGGAATCGATTCAACCAGGTGGGGTCATCGTGATGGATGTGTGGGGGGGAAGCGAGAGCCAGGTTCTCCAAGAAGAAGCTCGGGAAATTGAGAATTCAGATGACGCACAGATTGGCGATTTCATCTTCACCTGGGATCAAGATACGTTTGATCCATTCACCCATTTCTACACCACACGGATTCATTTTTCTTTTACCGACGACAGTGAAATCCGCGATGCGTTTGTCTACAACTGGCGACTCTGGACCATCCCCGAAGTCACCGAACTGATGACTGAAGCAGGCTTTCAAGATATTCACGTGTTGTGGGAAGGCACCGACCCTGACACCAAGGAAGGCACAGCAACGTATGAACGCGTCGATAAAGGCGATGCGGATTTAGCGTGGATTGCCTATATTGTCGGACAAAACCCTTCAGGCTAATCGTCCTAGCCCTTCAGTGGCCCTTGACACCCTGAACTTGGAAAATTCCCTGCCCATCTTTTTCTAATTTATAGACAAACCACCGCTTGACCCCTTTGGCTTGTTCCTTACGAAAAGCGACCACCGCTCGATGCCCATCCGTGCGAAGATTAATTGCCCCATATACTCCAACATTTCGCTTAAAGAGTTCGTCCAAAATTTTCTTTCGAGCGGCTTCCAGGTCTTTCTTCTTCTGCATATCCTGTTCTTTGTCTATCTTGTCCACTAAAGTATTCAGTTTCCCCCGGAGCGACGCATCTTCTTTTTCCCTCGTCGACCGCAACAATTCTGTACACAAGACCAATGGGCGCCGTCCCCGACCTTTCTTCCCAAGCAGTCCGAGTAAATCCGGACGAGGATGCACATGGCTTTCTTCATCTCCAGACGACACCACAAAGGCAGTAGGATGCGTGGCTTCTAAAAATTCATCACTCACATCAGACGAACCATGGTGGCAGGACTTCATCAGGTCTACGGCAAAATGAGCACTGGCCCGTTCAATCATCGCCTTGGTGTCGGTGATGGTCGTTGGAGCCTGCCCATCATTGCCATAATGTCTCATCAAAAAATGCTCGGCCGGGGTATTCAGATCCCCTCCAAACAGCACGGAAAAATCATGATAGGCAAGGCGAAGCAACACCGAATGTCCATTTTTTGTCTTGCCCACATTCATGGCTTTGGCTGTCAACGAACTGCCAAACGTTCGAAGACCTTTTTTCCCATTTGGGGCCTTCTCAACCACAGGTCCCAACACTTCAATCGTGAAATCTGTCTGGTCTGATGGAGCAAACCCTGGCATCCAGGTGTGCCCACTTTCCTTTTTCCCATGTTGCGTCGACAACATCGAAACATCTTTGAATCGATCGCTTTTGAGGGCCGTCCACAATAGTTTGGGATACCACTTCCTTCCTCGAACCGTCGCTTGGGCATAAAGATTTCTGGCCGACGTCTTGGTTGCCCGAATATCCGTCAAAAACCCCTTTTCCACGGTTCCCAATAACTTTAACCTTGGTCCCGTCCGTTCCAATAGGCCATTATGATACACATGCTCAAATGATATTTGCTGATTATCGAATATCTTTTGAAATCCTTGATAATGATCACTATCAGGATGAGTCACAATCGCGGCATGAAAGCCAAACTTCTTTTTAAAATCTCGAAACCGATAATCCAAATACCCTTTCATATTGTCACCAAGACCAGCATCAATAATCATGATTTTCTCTTTTGCACCAATTTTTGGAGTGGTCAGAATACAGCCGTCCCCCTGTCCGACATCCAAAAAAATCATCTCAAGAAGGCGTTCCTCTTGAAAATCCTTTTTCTTGATGGCAAAAGTCTCTCGCCCCCATTTCACTTCGAACCATTGACTATTGATCTCTTTTCCAATTCTGAGCCAATCCCCCCAAAGTAATTCTTTCTTTTTGGTCTTGCGATTCTTAAGATCGTAGAGATAGACCACTGGGCCTTTTGCATATCGAATGGCGTCCATCATTCACCTCCGTGACGTCAAAAAGTGAACACACTCAAGTATCCTATGGCGTATCTCTAGAAAAAACATCGAATTTTGTCAAGACATCAACCTCGTTCCCTCTGCTGTTTTTCTTGATAAGAAATCCTTACCATCAAGGCATTCATGGTATTCTCACCAAAACCACGTGCTCCATTCCAAAGCAACCATTCTCCTCCATCAAGTCAAGGAGGTATAATCATACGGACAACAAGAAAAGATACCTAAAAAACGATGACGCTCAACCTGGCAGACCTTGAAACCGTTCTCGCAGAAATCAAACCTGTCCTAATCGGTGGCTGGATTCAAAAAATTCATCAACCCCAGGATCTGGCCTTGACACTAAACGTCCGTTCACATGGCACTAGCGTCATGGTCTTTATCTCCACAGACCCTCAGCTAGCCAGACTGCATTTCATCTCGAAGAAATACGCCAATCCATCTACGCCCCCACCCTTCTGCCAATTCTTGCGCTCGCATCTCGAAGGAGGGCGGATTGAAGAGGTCACACAACAACCCAACGATCGTCTGGTGTATCTCACAATCAGAAAAGGTGAAACAGGCTATCGGTTGGTTGTGGCACTGTTAGGGAATCGAGCTAATATGTTCTTACTTAATGAAAAGCAGCTTCTCTTGCATTCACTGAAAGACACCCGAGTCTCCATAGGAGAACGATTTGTGCCACCGACAATCCGCTCCTCCCCTTCTTCTCAGCCTTCATCCCCGTGGCGAGAGGAAATGATGAATAACCTCCCCCAGGGGGAAGAAAGTTTTGCAACCACGTATCCTGTGTCATCAGCCATAGAATCCTACTATGACGAGAAAGAACAAACCGCCCGTCAACACACACTCAAAGATCAACAGCTCGCTCATGCAAGAAAAACATTGAAAAACGCCAGAGGAAAACTGCGTGCCTTAGAAGCCGATTTGCAAAAAGCCGAACGTTATCGGGAATATGGACGCTATGGCGAGCTCATGAAAAGTGCTCTACACGACATGCAAAAAGGTCAGGAGACGGCGACCATCATTGATTACTTTGATCCGGCCTTACCCTCCTTGACGCTTCCTCTTGATCCAGCTAAAGATCCGGTTCGGAATATGGAAGACTATTTCAAAAAACATCATAAATATCTCGGGGCACAAGAACACCTGATCCCCAGAATTGAAACGCAACAACAGAAGATCTCGGGATTGAGCGAGCAACTCACACAGATAGAACGAGGAATCATGGATCCAGCATTTTCACCAAAAAATGAGAAAAAACTTCTGCCCTCTTCGACCTCTCGACCCACTAAAGTCAAACCGGCACCCGCACAAGGCTACCGGGAATATCTTTCAGCCGACGGCTTACCTATCTTGGTGGGAAAAACTGCAAAGGATAATGATCATCTCACCTTTAAAGTCGGGAAGCCCGATGACCTCTGGCTCCATGCCCGCGGCACACCCGGCTCCCATGTCATTGTACGATTAGAAAAAGGCCAAATGGTTCCACACGAAACGTTAAAAGATGCGGCCACGCTGACTCTCTGGTTTAGTGATTTACGAAAAAGCGGAAAAGGGGAAGTGATTTATACGCTTCGGAAATTCGTCAAAAAAGCCAAAGGCCAAAAGGCCGGTGCAGTCCAGGTTACTCGAGATAAATCCATTTGGATTGAATGCAAGGAAGAACGCCTCGAACGACTCAAAGGAAGTTCGCCTTAGAGGCAAGGGACAAACCAACTATTTCATACGTGCTTGGGAAGGAAAAAAGGGAAGGAATCTCTCACCACAAGAAAGAAGGAAGAGGCTCGAACGTGGTGGGCCGTGAACAGGCAAAACGATTAATTCATTGTTGGTTTTTCTCCTTCAGGATTTCTCGCTCGACGTTTCGAACAATGCGAGAGAGGCGATTTTCTTGCCCTGGGTCTTGCGTCGAGAGATCAGAAAACACCAAACCTAAACGTCTGGCATTTATATGCCGAACGGTGGATGGGATTTTGGCCGCGACCTCACCATCGAGCTGAATCGTGACGAACACATTGCTATCGACATCAACACTAGGGAGGTTATCCGGAGAAAACTCCAGAAGGATACCCCCGATATGAATATCAATACAACGCGCCTCCCATCGTGTGCCACCCTGAACCTCCAGTTCGACCTCTACGGCCAGTTCCTGGGACACACGGTTTCTTGGTGGCTGACGATCTTGCCACAGTCTATCTTCATCGGAGAGTTCTTCCATAGACGATCCCACGTTCTCTTTCAGGCATTGAAGCCAATGTGTTAACGATCTGATTCTTGAGAGCTCTAAATGCTGATGTGCTTACAGAAAATTGTCTTACCTCTTGGGCATCTTGTCAAGACGAGTCTCTCACACATCCTCCAATCTGAGAACAGAGGAGAGGGTGAGAGAAAAGGGACAATGGCTTTACCGCAAGGAATCTCTCACCAATGAGATAGGATAGAATCGAAGGGGAGTATCCAACGAGTCCACGAAAATGAGGAAACTTATTCCTGCCTTTTTTTCCTCAGGATTTCTCGCTCGACATTTCGAACGATGCGAGAGAGGTGATTTTCCTGCTCTGGAGCTTGAGTCGAAAGATCGGGAAAGACCAGGCCTAGACGTCCGTCAACAATATGCCGAACGATAGCAGGAATCTTGTCCGCTATCTCGTTATCAAGCTGAATGGTGACAAACACTTTACTGTCTGTGGTCACGTCTGGAAGATTAGCTTGAGCAAACTTCAGGAGAGTCCCGCCTATATGAATATCAAGACAACAACCAGTCCATCGTTTCCCACTGGGACACTCAAGCTCCGCCTTGACGGCAAGGTCCTTTGACACAGGAATTCTGGGGAGCTGGCGGTCTTTGCAATATCGATCCTTATCTGAGCCGTTTTTCATAGTCCTATCTCAGGCCTTTTCCCAGGCACTTCGGCCACCTTATTGGCTGTCTAATTTTTTGAATCGTGTAGCTTGGAGATACCTATGGAAATTGTCTTTCTTCCCAGTCATCTTGTCAAGACAGTTCTATCGCACATCCTCGAACGAGATAAAAAGAGTTCGACGAATCTAGAAATTGCATTAAATATTCGTAGCATTCAATTCAAAATAAGGGTCACCTTGATCATCCACAATACAACTGTAGAGGTCTTGGGAATATACGGCCAACAGTTTATCTTCCTTTGACGAATGTGCCTTCATATATGCATTCCATTCTTTAATATATTTGTTGTGGCAAGGATCAAACTGCTCTTCAACCGCACCAATACATGCAGCGTCTTCCTTCCCACAAATTTCAGTTAAGGTTGCCTTAACATACATCAGCCCTGCTTTATTGAACAGTTGATCACAGCCAACTAAAGCCCACATAAACAAAACGATGATTAAATGATTCTTCGTAATCATTGGACCTCCTAATAATGAGCTATCTATCTCAAAAAAATGAAAGATCTATTAATTAGTTGCCTCTTGGAAAAAGATATCGATGCCTTACTTTTCGGCAACAAGTCTTACTTCATGAATTGCTAAGTGAAATCAACACGTTAGAACTTCACTGCCAAAGCGGCTAGACTTCAATTGAACTGTTCTTGACACGCCCTGATCGATATGTAACCATTGGTTACATGACGCCTGCCGCCTTCAAACAGATTCGCCAACGCCTCGGGCTCACCCAATCTCAATTGGCTGAACGCCTTCGCACTACCCGTATGACGATTACTCGCTATGAATGTGGGATGCGCCGAATTCCTGGCGTGGTGGAAGCTATTCTTTCGCAACTGGACTCCCCTTCTCAGATTCCCATGGTTGGAGTCGTGGCAGCCGGCAATCCGATTGAACCTATTCTCCAGGCTGAATTAGTAGAGGTCCCCCCGTCGATGTTACGGACTGGTGAAAACTTTGCCCTCCGCGTGAAGGGTGAGTCGATGCGGGATGAAGGGATTCTTCCTGGTGATTTGGTCATCGTCCACAAACAACGGACGGCTCGGAACGGCCAGACAGTGGTGGCGTTAGTCAACCACGACGCCACGATTAAGAAATATTATCGAAAAGAGAAACAGGTCGAATTACATCCCGCGAATACGACGATGGTTCCCATTGTCGTCACACCATCAGATGAGTTTGTCATTGAAGGGGTCGTGATCGGCGTGATTCGCCATTGCGGGTAAATGAATAGCCAATCACACATAACACCTCTACCCCATCTAGCCTCCCCTTACAAAGGGGAGGAAGAAGTTGTCACATAATGGAACGGCAGATTGTGTGTTTTGGAATTCCGCGGCTTGCTGTGGCACTTGCGCAACTTGACGACCCAACCTTGCGGACACGCCCTGTGGCCGTGGCCTTTGCCCATACCTCTCGCGCCATGATCCATGAAGTCTCGCCTGAAGCCGAAGACGCGGGAGTCGTCCCAGGGTTACAGACAAATCAGGCTCGACGACGCTGTCCTACACTTCAACTGGTGCCTCCGAACCCCTCTCGTGTCTCTCAAGCTCATCATGCTCTGATGCCATTCATCACACCAATCGCACCCATTTGGGAGTCGTATAGGCCGGGGCATTTTTATTTAGATTTAACCGGCACCACTCGTCTCTTTGGCGCAACCTGTGACACGACGATGCGCTTAGAACGCGACGTCTCGGCTCGGCTTGGGCTGCAAGCCGTTGCCGGCATCGGCACCAATAAACTTGTCGCCCACATGGCCAGCTCTCTCCTCACGCCACCTCAATTGTGTGATGTCCGTGCGGGCTCCGAACAGGACTTTTTATCACCTTTACCCGTCTCAACCCTTCCCGGGTTACGAGGCCCTGGAGGGATCACACTCCAGACACGCTTAGCCGATTTGAACCTGCAGACCATTGGCGACGTGAGCGAGATCAGCGTGGAAGCCTTGGAAACGGTCTGCGGTCGATGGGGCCGTCAGCTCTACCAGTGGGCACGCGGAATTGATTGCTTGCCAGTCATAGCTCCTGAGGCCTCGTTGTCGTTGACCCACTCTTATCTCTTTGAGCCAGATACGATTGACCACGACCGCCTCATTGGAGGCTTGTCTTGTCTTCTGGATTCTCTCTGCCATGATCTCCGTCGTCAGCATCGCCTGTGCCACCGACTTGAACTGACCCTACTCTATAGTGATCAGCTCACCATTCAGCGCTCATCTGTCTTATACACACCCACACATTGGGAGGTTGATATGTTTCCATCAGCGCAGACTTTATTCCGTCGCTGCTTTCAACGGCGTGTGCGTATTCGCTCACTCATCATTCGGAGTAATAGCTTTTCTCCTCCTCCTGAACAGCTGTCACTCTTTCCAGCACATAACTCGGATGAGCCTCAAGATCAACCGAGGCCCCATCGATTGGCCTTGGCCATGGATCATCTGCATACCAGATTTGGGATGAAGATCATTCAATGGGGGCGTTCGCGCATGGCTGCTCATATAGACAAATAGAGCAATGTTTATAGAGTGTTTATCATTTTAATGAAATTTAAATAAAAGAAAAGCTTTAACTAGATGAGTTATTCACAAGCAAGAAATCTAAAGCTAAATATTTATCAACAGGTTATCAAATTGGCCGTAAAGTAAAGTAATACTTTAGCTCTAAAATGAATTCGGCATTCCCATTTGAGGTCTTCGTTCATGTCAGAATTTGTTCACTTGCATGTCCACTCGGACTACTCTCCAATGCAAGGCGTCTCCCCACTCGAGGCTCTCTGCCAAACGGCTCGCGCACAAGGCTCCCCTGCCCTTGCTCTCACCGACACCAATGGGCTCTATGGCGCCATTCGCTTTACCGAAGTCGCACAGGCCCATGGCTTGCGCCCAATCCTTGGAGCCGAACTCATCCACAAACAGCATCGTGCCATCCTCCTCGTGAAAGACCTGTATGGCTATGAGAATCTCTGTCGCCTACTCTCTCAACGCCATTGCGACGCAGAATTTGACTGCATTACCGCCGTTCAAGCACACCGCCACGGACTGATTATTCTGTCAGACGACATTCCCGCTCTGAGGATCTGGAAGCGTCACTCCCCTGCCGACCTCTACGTTGAATTGACTCCTGGAACGCTCATGCACCAGGCCCTGGCCTTTAGTCGGCACACGAACCTACCCCCGGTAGCGACCAATCGGGTCCATTTTCTGAGTCCCAAAGAGTTTCCGTTGCATCAAACGCTTAGAGCGATTGCCCTCAACACGACACTTTCTCAATTACCTCACGACTCCTGTTGCGCTCCGCATCACTGGCTCATGCCACTCGACTCACTACAGGCGCAGTTCCCACACGTGCCTCATGCAATCAGCAATACCCTGAAAATCGCACAAGCCTGTTACACGGACTGGTCCTTTCGAGAGACCATCTTTCCCAATTTCCGCCAACTCTCGGATGCTCATGCTGTCACTCAGCTTCAGGAAAAAACCTATGCCGGAGCAGAATGGCGCTATGGAATCCCTTCGTCCGCTGTGATCGATCGCATCGAGCATGAATTAACCGTCATCCGAGACAAAGGCTATGCCCATTATTTTCTTGTTGTCGATGAAATTGTTCGCCAAGCCCCTCGCACCTGTGGGCGCGGTTCAGCGGCCGCTTCGATTGTGTCCTATTGCTTAGGCATTACCCATGTCGACCCCATCCGTCACAATTTGTTCTTCGAACGCTTTCTCAATCCTGGCCGTCATGATCCACCAGATATTGATATCGATTTTCCTTGGGATGAACGCGACCACATTATCGATTTTGTCTTTGCTCGGTATGGCAGCCGACAAGCTGGCATGGTGGCCAACCACAATACCTTGGCCCCGCGCGCGGCAATTCGAGAAGTCGCGAAAGTCTATGGTATGCCTCCGGCAGAAATGCGCCAGGTTAGCCAACTTCTAGCACGGCAACCTTCAGCTCTTGCCACCTTGCGAGAGCCATGGCCTGCCATTATTTCTCGTGCCCGCCAACTTCAAGGGCGACTTCGCCATCTCTCGGTGCATTGCGGCGGCATGGTGATTGTGCCGGACGATCTTCGCCGGTATGTGCCCGTTGAAGTGGCCACGAAAGGTGTTCCGGTTATTCAATGGGAAAAAGACCAAACCGAAGAAGCGGGGCTCGTCAAAATCGATCTTCTCGGCAATCGTTCCTTAGCAGTGATCCGTGACGCCTTAGCAGCCATTGCCGAACACACTGGCAATCATATCGACTATGCCACATGGGATCCGATGCCTGACCCTGCGACACAAATCCTTATTCAACGAGGCGACACGATTGGCTGTTTTTATATTGAATCACCCGCCACCCGTTTGCTCCTCAAAAAACTCTGGACAGGTATGCCTGCTTATCGGCGGGCACAAGCTGATGTCTTTGAATATTTAGTGATTGTCTCTTCACTGATTCGTCCCGCCGCCAATCGATTTGTTCAACAATTTGTTCGACGCGCTCACGGCCAGAGCTATCACCCGCTTCATCCGTTAGTGGAAAACGTCCTGGCTGAGACGCATGGCATTATGGTGTATCAAGAAGACGTGACAAAGGTGGCGATGGGACTGGCAGGGTTTTCTGCTGAAGCAGGCGATCAACTGCGGAAAGTCTTAAGCAAGAAACATAAGCATCGGCAGCTCCAAGATTATCGTCAGCAATTTTTCGACAGGGCGCTTGTTCGAGGTGTCGAACTTCATACCATTCAAGCCGTCTGGGAGATGATTATGAGTTTTGTGGGCTATAGCTTTTGTAAGCCGCATTCGGCCAGTTATGCGCAAGTATCCTTTAAGTCGGCGTATCTCCGCGCGCATTATCCCGCAGAATTCATGGCCGCCGTCATCAGCAATCAAGGTGGATTCTATTCCACTTTTGCCTACCTTTCCGAAGCACGCCGGATGGGGTTGACCATCCTTCCCTTAGATATCAACACCAGTGAATGGGCCTATCGTGGAATCGGCATGACACTCTGTCTTGGCTTTATGCAACTCAAAGGGCTGGAACGCGCATTCGTGACTCAATTCCTGGAAGAACGCCAACGTCATGGCGCTTATCGATCATTCCACGATTTTCTGACTCGACTCAATCCCGAACCCGCACAGACTCGGCTGCTCATTCTTGCGGGCTGCTTCGACACCATTGCAGGCGAAGTTACTCGCCCTGGTCTGCTCTGGCGTCTCTATGCCATGTATCCATTCTCAGGTTTTTCCTCACAGCAAGCGTCATTGAGACACACCCCTTCTCTCTTCACAACTGCCCCGACGCTCCCAATTCCAAACGACTATACGCGTGAGCGCAAGATTCAACACGAAATTCAATTATTCGGATTTCCGCTTCAATGCCATCCCTTAACCCTGTATGCCCAACATTGGGCAGATCTGAATCTTACTCAAGCCATCGAAATGGCTTCACATGTTGGCAAGCAGATCACGATGATTGGATGGCTCATTACCGAAAAACCGGCTCTCACGAAACACGGCAAGTCGATGGCCTTCATGACGTTGGAAGACAGCACGGGGCTCTATGATGCCACATTATTTCCAAGCGTTTTCCAACAGTACGGGCCCTTACTCACAACCGAACGCCCACTGTTACTCCAAGGGAAAGTTGAAGAAGAATTTGGAACAGTCACGATCACCGTCACGCAACTTCAGATTGTCGGGCAAGGGGACAGACAGTTGGCTACAGCGTGAACAACTTATTCGCCGACGCGAACCAGCATGCCTTTTTCTTTGCACACGTTGAACGTGTGATAAAACCACGCCACAATGACGCCAAAGAAGAACAGGTTTAAGCCGGTAGCCCAAAGGATATGATTGACGGAAATAATGCTATCGACAAGGACGGCGAACATGCCATCACATTTTAGAATTTCGATAGAGACAGGATTCATATCACCAGCCAAAGGATGAATCCATACTAAGCAGGGTCGCTAAACACAAAAGAGCCCCTGTCGTATGGGATCAGGGGCTCTTTAATAATAAATCCGCTGGCGCTTTGCTTAAATGTGTTTTCTCGTTCTCCATCGCAATGCAGCCAATCCCGCTAATCCCGTACCCAACAACAGCATCGTCGAGGGCTCGGGGATGGGGGCAGTGCCATTTTTAGGTGTAGCACTTAAGGATTTCTCTGTGGTCTGTGATTCGTTAAGTACGATTCCGTTTAAAGTCAGTTCCTGAAAAGTATCACCATTGCTAAACCCCAAACCGGGATTGCCAAAATAATTCCATTGTTGAGCGCAACCGGATGATCCACACTGTAAAAATTGGTTCGTGGTTGTATCAAAGTTCATGGCGAATGCCTGTGCCCCGCCACCCGGCCCATCCACCAAGTCCCAACTCCCAATTAAGAGACCATCTTTAAAGCCATCGATCATCAAGGAGTTCAAATGCCGTCCTTCTATCAAACCATCGTCAAAGGTATCCCAATAGGAAAACATGCCGCTCATTGAATAGCCATTGGGCCCAGTCCATTCAAGATTAAATCCAGATGAGGAAGGTAGGTCTCCCACAAATAAGGTGCCTGCATCTTGTGCTTTATCTAGAGAGGAGTCCCCTAAGACCACTCCATTTAACGTAAGACCCTGAAAAGAATCGTTATTAAAAAATCCTAATCCTGGGCTACCACTATTATTCCAGAATTGACCTTCCCCAGCTGAACCTCCCTGGAGAAAACTATTCGTGTCCGTATTAAAACCAAATTGAAAGGCTGTAGCCCCAGCTCCTTGCCCATCAGCTAAGTTCCAGGTTCCAATCGGGGTACCATAGCGAAAGCCTTGGATCATCAGCGTGTCCAGACTGGTGGCATCAATAACCCCCGTTCCAATTAACGCATCATTAAAAGAGAAGGTGCCGGTCATGTAATACCCGTTATACCCCACCCAGGAAAGATTCTGCGTGATCGCCTGAGCAGGGAGGCTGAAACCTAAGAGACACCAGGTTACACTCGATACCAGTATTGTAACGTGTCTCAATACCTTGCTTCTCCATTTAGGTCCTAGTTGCCTTAATACATTCCACGCGACATGCATAATCTCCCCCTCTCCTACATCGTCCAACCAAAAAAAAGTAAAAATATATAATTTGGTAAATGAATATTATTAGTCCTTTAGTTAGCCAAACGTCCTTTGCAGATCTTCATTTGGCTGGTTAACCCATCTTCAAAAACCATTCGGCCTTCTCCGGCATCTGAAGCAGATTACTGGGAAAAGGATCAGATAATCCCTCCCTCACTCTTGCCGACTTCGGGCATTTATGTTTGACCAGCGTTACGAAATATGGGCGAAGGTGCCTCAAATTTAGCGAATCAGTCAACCCCCTCAAAAGAGGAAGAGTAGAAATACCTATTTATCATCACTCACCCACCTTACTCGCCAACACGAACGAGCATCCCTTTCTCTTTACATACATTGAAGGTGTGATAAAACCACGCCACAATGACGATAAAAAAGAATACGTTTAGGCCTGTTGCCCATAGAATATGAGTGACGGGAATGACTCCATCGACAAGCACGGCGCGCATACCTTCGAAAATATGAGCAGGCGGAACCATCCAGGCAATGGATTGTAGCCACGATGGGAGAACTTCAAGCGGATAGAACACACACGAGATTGGCTGAAAGAGAAAGACCATTCCCCAGGCTAAGACTTCGGCTTGCTGACCGAATCTCATAATGATTGAGGTGGTGAGGACGCCAATGATCCAACCTGATAGCACCAAGTTTAAAATAAATGGAAGTAGCGACAGCCCGATTTTCAACATATCATAGGAATAAAATACCCAGGCAAAGACCATCATCAGACTGGCCACTGCGGTAACTTTTAAGATACTCATGATCATGGTTGAGGCCAGGTATTCTCCGACCGTTAATGGACTGGCAAAGAGGTTCATGAGATTTCGAGACCACATTTCTTCCAAAAAGGAGACGGCCACGCCTTGTTGAGATCGGAATAAGACGTCCCACAGAATTAGCGCTCCCAAGAAAAAGGCGACGGCTCCATGAAGGGACACTCCCGCATCCTTTAAATACATGGTGATGAAGCCCCACACCACAAGATCAAGAAAGGGCCAATAAAAAATCTCCAGCATGCGCGCAAAGCTGCGCTTATAGAGATACATGTGTCGAGAGAGTAACCCGCCTATTCGTCCTAGATTCATTTCCCTTTTGGCTCCCTCGCTAGTTTCAAAAAAACTTCTTCTAAATCCCGTTGCCCATAGCGTTGAACAATTTCGTCCGACGTGCCTTCCGCCACAATGTGGCCATGCTGCAAAAAGATGATGCGATTGGACATCTCTTCCATTTCGCGCATGTTATGGGAGGTATAGAGAATACTTAAGCCAGCGGTTCGCTGATACTCCCTCAGAAATTCCTTGATTTTATTTACGATGTCTGGATCTAAACTGGCCGTGGGTTCGTCTAAAAAGAGCACTTTGGGTTCCGTCATGAGTGCTTTGGCTAACGTCAGCCGAGACATTTGGCCTGACGACAATTTTCGAGTGAGTTTCTTTTGAATATCCTTCATCTCCAGTTTCTCAACAATAGTATCGACGCGCTCCTGAATGTTCTGCAGGTTATAGAGTCGCGCAATCACTTTGAGATTTTCTTCGACCGTCAAGGAAAACGGCATGGAAATATAGGTTGAAGAGAAATTAACTTGTTGAAGAATACTTTCCCGATGCTTGGCCAGATCAAGCCCAAACATATGAATCGTGCCTGAGGTAGGGGCAATCAATCCTAACAACATGTGAATGGTGGTGGTTTTTCCCGCACCATTCGGCCCCAACAGCCCTAAGATTTCACCTTCGTGAATATCAAACGAAATATTGTCGACGGCCGTAAAATCACCAAAACGCTTGGTCAAATTTCGTACTTCGACAATGGGTGTAGACATGGGGACGGAGGACATGTTCAGAATAAAAATTCGCCGATTTTATCGGGCAGGTGGCAGGTTTCACACTTGTTACTGAGTACGTCGCCTTCATGTGTTTGTTTTCCATCATGGCACACCATGCAATCCGTCATCGTGGTCTTCCAAAGCTTGGAATCGGGAGGAAGATTAGGCTCATGTGGTTGATCGTCAAGTTGGACATGTCCCCGGGGAATGACAATGGGATAGTTTTTTATGGGAGTCCCGTGTACAACACGAGAATGGCACGTTGTGCAGCCTTCTCCTTTACCCCGCTGATCAAAGACTTTCATATGTTCGCGATGATCCATAATAAGTCCCACCTCTTTGACTGGTGCGGGCAAGTCTCGCGCAGGCAGCTCATTCACTCGTAGAATGGCACGATGACATCCCAGGCAGACGGAGGAATACACGTGCGACTGCAGATCATGGGGTTCGGTTGGGGTTCCAAAGAAAGTAATCGCGACATCCTCTAGACCTGCGTACACCTTATCGTGGAGAAATCCTGATATCCCAGGTCTCACGTGGCAGTCCACACAGGTCACGTCTTTATGACTGGAGCCAACCCAGGAATCGTACGCCGGCTTAATCGTATGGCAACTGGCGCAAAAGGTAGGCTGATTGGTGAGGGGAATGGCTGCTGCCCCTCCTAAGGCCAACACGGCGAACGTGGCCAGAATGAGGGTCAGACTTTTACCCATGGAATTTATGAATCCGCTTGACGTGGAAATCTGGAAATAAGAAGCGTAGCCAACCCTTGCACATTATCTCGATCAAACCAGGGGACATCAACCTCTATCGGCTTGATGGAGGCGATAGCGAGTAATCCTTCAAGGGACACATCAACCTCCTTCAGTTCCTCTCGCACCACCACAACTTTTGGGAACCCTTGGCTTTTCCAGCCTTCGGCAATGATGAGATCAATGTCTTGATTGATAAAGCGATCACGGATGTCTTCGACAGGAAGCTCCTCAACCACATCGGTAAACATGGCCAGGCTTCCCTTGGACAGGACGACTACTTGGCTCGCCCCTGCCCGCTTATGTCGCCAACTATCTTTGCCTTCAGTATCAAGATCAAATCCATGCCCAGCATGTTTGATCGTGGCCACTCGATAGCCTTCTCCGGTCAATTCTAGGATTAATCGTTCGATGAGGGTGGTTTTGCCACTGTTGGAACGACCCACGAAACACACAATAGGGGGTGCCATGTTGAAACCTGCATATTCTTTTATAAATTTCAGGAATAATTAATTCCTGTCGTATGAAATGAACAAAACAATAAACCGCTTAAAAATTTCTTGATAATAATTGCACATTCACGACATCACCGGGTTGAAGTGCTTCCACTTCTTCCGGCACATCAATAAATCCATTGGCCTTCACCATCGACGTTAAAATTCCAGAGCCTTGTTTACCAGTCGTTCTAACCACTAAGGCGCCATTTTCATGACTGAGAACTCCTCGAAGTAAATGCCGACGATCGGTTTGCTTGGAAAATTTTTCTTGGAAAATGGCTTTCACTGTCGGACGTTCCCAAGTGGCATGACCTCCGAGTTTCAGCATGGCCGGCCGAACCAATTGATCAAAGGTGACCATGGACGACACGGGATTCCCTGGTAGTCCAAACGCCAATTTCCCTTGAATTTTGCCAAAGGCCACCGGCTGCCCCGGACGAATGGCTAATTTCCAAAAGTTCATATCGGCCCCAAGCTCGGCAAATACCGGTTTGGTGAAATCATAATCTCCCATCGACACGCCACCGGAGAGGACCAGAATGTCACAGGTCAACCCTTGGCGAATTTTGTCTTTGAGAGAATCCGGGTTATCTTTGGCTATGCCTAATAAGACAGGAATGCCTCCAGCTTCTTGTACACCGGCGGCAATGCCATAGCTATTAGAGTTCACAATTTTATTCTCATCGAAGGACTCATCCAGATCAGCCAACTCATCCCCGGTTGAAAGAATCCCGACGCGTGGCCGTTGATGAACCAGCACAAAGGATTTCGCCAGAATGGCCAACATGCCGATCTCTCCCGACCGAAGTTGCGTGCTTTTGGAAATAATACACTCCCCTTCTTGAACGTCATCTCCCTTTGGTCGAATATTCGCACCGTGTCCGTATTCGGAGAGCATGATGCGCACGGAAGATTCGGAGGGTTCTGTATATTCAATCCGAACAACGGTATCGGCTCCCGCCGGCATGGGGGCCCCGGTCATAATGCGAATGGCTTCCCCTGGCCCCACGGACTTGGTCGCCACGGCCCCAGCGGCCACATCTTCAACCACCTTCAATTCAGGAATTTTGGTAATCGCATGGTCCTGTTTAATATCAGCCCACCGAACGGCAAACCCATCCATGGCCGAGTTGTCCCAAGGAGGATTCGCGCGCGGAGCAATAATATCTTCTCCTAGCACACGCCCCAGCGCATCGAGTAACCCCACTTTTTCACACCCCAACACACTGGTTGCGTCTAATACAATTTTTTGGGCAGCAGTTAATGACGTTAAAGACATACTATGACCAATTTTCTCAAGACAATTTTCTGTGTATACATGGTCTTACTAAACAATTATGGTTTCTTAAATGGCGCAGGCCGTGCGGAGACGTTGACCAGGGAACCCTTCTTTTTACAAAATTCTTCGATTTTATTGGCCGCCCCATGAATGGCTTCAGCTGTAGGTAGATCAGAATGGAACAGGGCATACGGTTCGCCTCGATCACATTGCAACACCATTTCTGGATCAAGTGGTACACGTCCAAGGAACGGCACATCCATATCCGCCGCCGAAGCTTCTCCCCCACCTTTTCGAAAAACTTCAATTTCCTTATGACAATGCGGGCAATCCATCCCGCTCATGTTTTCGATAATACCGATTATCGGCAACTCACTATCCCTCACAAACGTGACCGACTTACGAGCATCCAATAGAGATACTTCCTGTGGAGTTGAAATAATGACACAACCAGTGACATCTCCAATTAAATCCATGGTGGTCACAGATTCATTCCCAGTACCAGGAGGCAAATCAATAAATAGATAATTCAAATCTTGCCATTCCACTCCACCCAACAATTGATTGATGAATTCAAATTTATAGGCGTCTCGCCAAATAATAGGATCATCAGAATTCTGAAGTAGAAACGACATCGACGCAATTTTCAGATTGTAGACTTGATGGGGAATGATTCCGCCACCTGTACTAATTTTTAGCTTTTCCCCTTCAACCCCCATCATTTTAGGAATATTCGGACCATGGATATCCATGTCACAGACCCCAACTTCGTAGCCCTTCAAGGCTAAACTAATGGCCAAATTGGTCGTCATGGTGCTCTTCCCAACTCCACCCTTGTTACTCATGACTAGAATTTTGTTTTCGATTCGCTCCATTCGCTTGTTAACCAACCATCGACTATGTCCCTCGCGATCCTTCTGACACGTTTCCGTTTCATCACAAATCGCACATGCCCACATATAGGTACACACATCGCCACTTGACGATGGAGAAGGTTGAACCATTTTAAGCTCGCTTGCCATATATGCCTCCACAAAAAAGCCAATAAAATTTCATAAGTCACGCTTGCCTCTAAAATCTATGAAAGAACAAACCCTTTCTTTTCCACTACCCACCAATTTTTTGAACTAAGTGATCAAGGAGAGGTAAGACAACCTCACAATTTTCTTTGATCCCTTTGGCGCTTCCCGGCAAATTAATAATTACCGTGTGATCTTTGATGCCTGCAATCCCCCGAGAAAGCATCGCGGTACGAACCTTTTTCAAACTTTCGGCACGCATCGCTTCCGCAATTCCTGGAATTTCTTTATCGACAACTTCCCTCGTTGCTTCTGGGACGCAATCTGTTGGCCTCACTCCGGTTCCTCCGAGGGTCAGAACCACAGGCGAGTCTCCCTTCTGACAAAGAGCCTGCAGTCTTTGCACGATCAACTCACGCTGATCAGGGAGAACTTCATAGGATAAAAGAGTCATTTGGTGGTTCGTCAAGGTTCCCTCTAAAATTTCACGACAACCATCTGGTTCTTGCCCTGAAAAAACTTTTTGATTCACCAGGAGGGCAGTTACAGCAAGCACCTCATATCACCTTATTATCGTGGCCCTGAATCCGGAACACTCACGTAGTCATCATCTCCGGCCGCAACGGTGCCGGTCGACTGAACGACAGGACGAGTCACCGCTGGAACCGATGGCTCTACCGACTCATCTTCTTCAGCGACCTTTGGTTTCTTTTTTCCAAAGATTTGGGCACTGATAATCCCTACTTCGTAAAAGAAGTACATGGGTAAGGCCATAATACATTGATTAAACGGATCAGGCGTCGGCGTCAAAATCGCCGCAAAAAGAAATGAGCCTAAAAATGCCCACTTTCGATATTGTCTCAATAAGGGGGCATCGACCCACCCTAACTTGGCCATCAACGTCAACGCTAAGGGCACTTCAAATATGAGTCCAAACACCAAGAGAAACCACAAAATAAATCCGACAAAATTTGCAATTGAAATTTGTGCGATGAAACCTGAAGCTAATCCGTAAGAAAGCAGAAAGTGGAGTGCAAATGGCAGCACAAAAAAGAAACAAAAGGTCAAACCGAGAAAAAAGGCCACGGTACTAATTGCCGTAAAGGGTGCCACGAAACGCCGTTCTTGTGCATGAAGACCTGGGACCACAAATTGCCAAATTTCCCATAGCCAATAGGGTGTCGTGAGTACGAGGGCACACAATCCGGCCACCTTCACATTTTGCCAGAGGGCTTCCGCCGGGGCGAGAAAGACTAAGGGGATTTTAGGCAAATCCGAAGGAACCCATTCCCATGAATCTAAAATAAAATAGTTTTGCAATGGAACTCTCAACCAGGTGACGAGCGCATCTGCATAAAAAAACGTGCCGACAAAGACTAACGCCATCACGACAACGGCACGAGTCAATCGATGTTGAAATTCATGAAGATGCTCCATAACGGGCATCTTCTTATCTTCCAAGGGTTTAAAGACTTTCTCTTCAAACCACTGTCCCATTTGACTTTGTTTGGGCATAGTTTTCCTAATGGTCAAAAACAAAGAGGGAGACATTGCGTCTCCCCCTTTATTGAGAACATATTCTTATTTTGGATTCACCGCGACGAATAAATTATTCCCTCGGCGACTGACCAAAAGCACAACCAATTCGCCTTTTGGGATCTTCGAAGCAATCTGTTGATACTCTTCGATATTCTTGACAGCACTTCGGCTCACCTCTTGTAGGAGATCACCAGGTTGAATTCCCGCGGCTTCTACCGAACTCCCCGATTCCACCTTCGAGACCACCACTCCTTTGGCATCTTCTGGTATCCCAAATTGATTTCGGTTTTCGGCGGAAATGGATTCTACAGTTAACCCAGATAACACATTATCGAGCTTAGCCGCGACAGGAGGTTTTTCTCCTGGAGGAGTAGCCTTAGCCAAAACCTGATCAGAGGGCCGTTCCCCCAAAACCAAAGTCAAAGGGGTTTCCTTCCCGTCACGCAAAACGGTGATTTCCTTTTGCTTCCCAACTTTGGTCCGAGCCACAATATTGCGAAGATGGTTTACGTCTTTTACCTCTTCATTGCCATATTTCAGAATCACATCTCCACGCTGTAACCCCGCTTTAGCCGAAGGGCCGTCCTGATGAACCTCACTGATGAGCACTCCCCCTTGTTGACCTTCTGGTAATTGGAAAGACTGAGCCAGCGCAGGGGTCAACTCTTGAATCGCCACTCCCATCCAGCCACGTACTACTTTTCCGGATTCAATCAAACTACTGGTAATATCTTTGGCAATACTGACGGCAATGGCAAATCCCACCCCTTCTGACCCACCGGTTCTGGAAAAGATCGCCGTATTAATGCCAATAAGTTCACCTTTCATATTGACGAGTGCCCCACCAGAATTTCCTGGATTAATGGCCGCATCGGTTTGAATGAAATCTTCGTATTCGGTAATTCCCACACTCCCACGACCCAGAGCACTGATAATTCCCAATGACACGGACGATTTCAAACCGAAGGGGCTACCCAATGCTAACACCACATCACCCACACGCAGAGCATCATAGGTTCCCCAAGGAATAAAGGGGAGATTTTCATTTTCAAGTTTCACTTTTATCACAGCGAGATCCGTTTTAGGATCAGTGCCGACTATCGTCGCAGGAACTTCGCGGCCATCATTAAATGTGACCTTAATATCGTTCGCATCTTCGACTACATGATTATTGGTGAGAATGTATCCACGGGCATCAATCACCACTCCCGAACCAGCACTCATACCGGGGCCACCAGGACCTGGAGGTCTTCCAGGAGGACCTCCACCAGGGCCACCTCCACCAGGAGGGCCGCCAAATGGGCCTGGCGGTAATTGTCTGGATGAACCTCTTCCGCCGCTTGTGACAGCCACGTTGACAACGGCAGGTCCAACTTTTTCTACGATATCAGCAAAACCTTCAACAAAAGCACCAGGAATGGCCGCGTGTGAGGGAGCAGGGACCACCCAATCATAGGATCCGATTCCTCCTAAAAGACCAAAGCACACGAGAGCAAGGATGAATCTCCTCCATGAGGAAATTCTTGAGGAACGTGAAGAACCCGAAAACATCCGTAACATAGGCATTATCCCAATCTCCTGTTTTAAGGAAAAAGTAATTGAAAGAAGGTGTGAGATCAAATCTTAGGGAATAGAACTTTTTGGGCCTATCTAGAAAATAAAGGCTAAAGACACAAGAACAGTACAACCTTTTGATTCTACAATAATTGTTTCTCCACCTTCAAAGTCAAATCATAGGTATTTCACCGGATGCCAATAAATAGAGGGTTTATACTTATTATTTAAGTGAAGGGCAAAACCCGTAATCATAGAAAGGGTTCTCAAACAATATCCAGTGTTTTTTAGGGAATGTAACGAGAAAAAGAGGGGGCTAGAACGAGAAAAATTGCGTGGGGAAAATGGACGACAAAACCAGGAAGCTTAGATGTTTAATAAAAAAGTAAGGACAAGTGAGCTATGAATTCGTGAAACGTCTATTCATTCAATAATATCTAAGATAGAGCCCAACACCTCATCTTGGGTTCTTATACTAGCGAGATTGGCTTCAACCAGATGAGTCGCTTGTAGAGTATTGACGATTTCTTCTTCCAATTCGACATTTGATCCTTGTCGAAAGGAAAAGGGGTCATCCCCTGTGGGCAATTGAGGGCCAGGTCGTTGATCTTGACTCAAACTCACAAGAACCCCTCCAGAAGGAGATTCTTCAAGAGTGGCTTGCGTACGCTTAAAATTTTCAGTTTGCGCATTCGCAATATTATGAGCACTCGCCCCGAGAACCCGTCCACCAGCTTGTATTCCGGAAAGTGCGACAGCAAATCCTGAAAACATAATGACCTCCCTTTTTGATGAAGGAAATGGTGCTTGCTTTACCATCGGCCAATTCTCCTAAAACCTTTCCAATTGTCCATTGCCTCTTAGTAACATGGAACCATTTCTTGTGGTTTTTCTCTATTGGGTCAGGCTACTGAAGGAATAGGGTAAATTTGTTAAGATTGGCTTCTTCATCAGAGGTACCTAAAAATTCTTGAACATTGAGGCATATTATGCGTGGCTTAGTCCTTGGAAAAACCCTCACGCTACAAGTTGATCGACCCAATCCAGAGGCAAAACCTGGCGAGGCCATGATCCAAGTCTTGCAGGCAGGAATCTGCTCAACTGACTTACATCTGGTCAAGGGCTACATGGAATTCCAGGGAGTGCTAGGACATGAATTCGTGGGCGTAGTCGATCAAGCGCCGAATCAGTCATCACTTATTGGGAAACGAGTCGTTGGGGAAATCAATGCGGCATGCCAAGTCTGTGAGACCTGTATAACCGGCCATCCAACGCATTGCCCCCATCGCACAACATTAGGAATCATGGGGCGTGACGGAGCCTTTGCTGATTATCTTTCGCTCCCCTTTGAAAACCTTCATCTACTCCCCGATGCTGTAACGAATGAACATGCGGTATTTATTGAACCGCTGGCCGCTGCGTGTGAAATACCTCAACTTGTCTCGATCAAACCCAAAGACAGAATTATCGTGATCGGGGATGGGAAATTAGGGTTACTCTGCGCCCAAGTATTAGCCCTATCCGGATGCCAGGTCACGCTAGTGGGACGCCACACAACACACCATACATGGCTTGAATCAAAAGGGATTGCCGTCACGGGCGACATCCATGATATTCAGCAAGGTGCCGACATCATCGTCGAAGCAACCGGAAGTCCAGAAGGACTTGCCCTAGCCGCAAAACTCGTTCGAGCTCGCGGAACGATTGTCTTGAAATCTACCTATCACGGTGAGGTCTTGGTGAATATGACAGAATTAGTGATAAACGAAATATCGGTTATTGGGTCCCGTTGCGGGCCTTTTGCTCCAGCTCTTCGAATGTTAGCCGGAGGCATGATTGAAGTCGAGCCACTTATACATGCACGTTTTTCGTTGAACGACGGAATTACAGCTATGGAGCAAGCCGCACAACAAGGAACCTTAAAAGTCCTACTCAAAATGTCTTAAGATGTTTTCGAGAACAAAAAAAATTCCTTCCAACCTCCTAGTTCCAACCCTTAACTTTTGATAAGATCACACCGACATTTATCCTATTGCTGGCGTAGCTCAGTTGGTAGAGCAGCGGTTTTGTAAACCGCAGGTCGGAGGTTCGATCCCTCTCGCCAGCTCCATATTTTTTTTCAAATTTTTCTATACCTGTCCCTTCAACACCTTATTATTCCAAGGCAACATAACCCTGGACTGTGCCAGAAACTGTGCTCGTCTTTCGATTTTAAAGAGTCCGGCCTACTTTATTGGCGAAATGCTGGGCTGGAGAAAGGGCCCAAGAGGGAATCACTACAAATTATTTCCATACGCATTCCATCCGGAGACACCGTGCCCGAACAGTCTCCAACTGATGTAACGCCCCCTTGATAGGTAGCTTTGTAGTGACTTGTGAAACGGTGCCCAGTAATCGTCCCGCTGCCCACCGATTCGAATCGAGTTCCATTCGGGAGAACACCTCTCCGCTGGAAATTGAAGCTATTACCATCTTGGTTAATGTGGGAAAGATTGCTTTGATAGTTGCTATCACGCCAAACACCCTTGATATCCAAAATCGACTCAGCGGGATACAAGGATTCGCTTGGGTTCCTATTCGGATTCACATTCTTCCCGGCGTTTTCTTCGACTACGCGCTCCGACATTTCGTCTGACTTTTCTGTGGCTGGAGACACAACTCGATCCTCTTGGCTGTTTCTTTGATTAACTGGAACTCCCCAACCCTTCAAAGTGATTTTTGTAATGGATGCCGGTACAGCATACCCAATATCATCTAAAACCTCAGTCAGGACACCTACAACTTTTTCATTAACAAGAATGGGACCTCCAGAATTACCTTCGTTAGCCACTGCACCCGATACAATGAGATCAGCACCTATCTGCCCTGTCAGAATCCCTTGCAAGATCCCCCACTGTATTGGCGGGGAACGGCGAAAACCAATGACCGTCGCGTTTTCCCCACCTTTTACTTCAAAGTTAGAGGCGAGAGACAAAGAACGAAGACCTTCTGGCAAGGGGCCTTCAACCGTTATCACGGCCAGACCTTTTGTATTGTCCCCTTGCATATTTCTTGTTGTGCCAATATAGGCTTTATCAGGGTTGGTGTAAAAATTGACCGTAAGGGTAGCTCCTTCGACCACATGGGAGGCCGTGAGGATGTAGGCGGACTCATCTCCGAGTGAAACAATAAAGCCTGTTCCAATCCGGCGCTGTTGATCAATCATTGCGGTGATCTTTACTACCCCCGCTTTCTGGGCTTCAATACTTTGGGCATGGGCAGAAGAAAACCCCAAGAGAAAGAGAAAAATCGATGCAGAAATGAGTGAAGGGAAGTTGCGGGGTAAACGCACAATAGCCTCTTATTTTTATAGACCATAGTGGAAGATTAAGGAAATTTCGTCAACAACACAGGCAAGGTTCTCTTGAATACACAAAAGGAATATCTAGCTTCATCACCACCGATGGAGGCCTGCTGATCTTTGAATAATTACTCGGCATTATCAAAAGAAGTGGGATGGATAAAATTGGAATAGCTCATGCTGAGGTGTTAGGGAGAGACTCTGATTCTCGGGCCTAAGACTTTCTCATGGCCTACAATTTCCAGCCTTTCAACAATTCGTGATTATTCAATCGCTTCTTTTGCTCGGTTCCTTATTCGCCAACAATTTTTAATTCATGCGATTTTGGGAGAACGTTCTCATTTGCGGGACACCGTCCGGTGGGGACATATTCGAGGACATGTTCCTCCTTGATATAGAATATATTGTTACAGACGATTCTACTACTCGAGCAAATGATAAAATCGTTTTCCTTGACGAAGTCACCAAATTTATCGGCTCCTGCTTCGCCAAAGCATTCTCCAAAGTCATAGCCCAAGGCATAGTTCCGAATTTCGGTACCACTGTCAGTCTTGGTACGAAACATGGGCATCGTTTTGAACAATACATGATCATCTAACAGTTTAACTGGAGCATGGATCCAGGCATCCTGGCTTGGTTGGGGATCAGAAATCCCAGATACACAGGCCGAGCATAGAGACAGAAAAACTATCGTCATGCCCCATTGAATTTTTAGCTTAGTCATCATCGTTCTCGTGCGGCCCATGGTTGCCGCTTCAATTCTCGTACTCAGCCCCGTGCTCTCCCCCTTAGCCAGATTTCCCTAAAGCGAAGAAACAACGTCACCGCTCTTTCTCTCAAAAACGAGGTACTGTATTAGAAATGAGGGAATGGCACAACCCACTTTCCACCTAATGTCCAGACCTTTATCAAGATTAATCTGCCTTGTATGGAATTGAAACAAGATTGCTCGTTTGCTCTAAGACTTGTAATATCTCTTCTTCAAGAATTCTTCAATCTCGGTTCAACCCGAAAACTTCCTTTTATGCGTGATATTTAGTTAAAGGAGCCCTTATGTCAGCGGCATTACCTTCTTGGGATTTAAAAGAATTATTGCGCGATCCGGTTAAAGATTTTCCACGGATTGAGAAAAGGTTGGAATCTGAAATTACCTCCCTCGAGAAACATCGAATTCACCTGAAACCTAGCATATCCCATCAGGCTTTCCTCAGTATCTTGAAACAGATCGTGACAATTACCGAACACATGAATACCTTAGGGGCCTATGCCTTTTTATGGGTAGCAGAAAACACTAAAAACCAAGCCGCACGAGCCTTTGAAAATCAGGTCCAGAGTCGATTGGCAACCTTTTCCCCTCGCCTGTTGTTTTTCGATCTCTGGTGGCAAAGCCTCACACCAAAACAAGCAAGCCGACTTTCCACACAGGCCATCCCCTATCAATATTATTTAGATACGCTCACACGATTCAAAGACCATACGTTAGGTGAAGCCGAAGAGCGTATTATGACCCTCAAAAATACGACCGGACGCCAAGCCTTAGAAGGGCTCTATGGAGTTGCCACGAATAGTTTAACGTTTCCATTGAAATATCAGGGCCGCACGAAGCACCTCACCCGCGAACAATTGATGAGTTATGTCCGCCATCCATTGGCATCTGTCCGCCAAGGAGCGTATGAATCACTCTTCAATATTTATCAGGCACGACGAGATATTTTAGGTGATCTGTATAAACATTTGGTCCAAGATTGGGTGAATGAAGGGTTACAATTACGACAGTATGCTTCCCCCATTGCTGTGAGAAATACAGCCAATGATCTTCCTGAAAAAGCCGTCGATGCCCTTCTCTCCACCTGCCGAAAAAATGTCAATATCTTCCAACAGTACTTTCAACTCAAAAAACGCATTCTCAAGCTCAAGACCTTTCATCGTTACGACCTCTATGCCCCGTATGCGACCAAGTCTCGTCGATATACATTTTTACAGGCCAAGAATATGGTGATGGAAGCGTATCAAAACTTTTCACCGACCCTGGCCGATTTGGCTACTCGGGTTATTCGCGAACACCATGTGGATGCAACCATCCGTTCTGGGAAAATGGGAGGAGCCTTTTGTTATAGCGTCCGACCCAAGCAGACACCGTATGTCTTGGTCAATTTCACGGGAGAGGCTCGCGATGTTTCAACGCTTGCGCATGAATTGGGGCACGCCATTCATGCCATGCTGGCGGAGAATCATCCAGCATTGACCTTTCACTCAGCCCTCCCTTTAGCCGAAACGGCTTCGATCTTTGGTGAGCAATTACTCTCAGATTCTTTGCTGTCGCAAGAGCGGGATACAAAGGCAAAAGTCAGCCTATTGCTAGGACAATTAGATGACGCCTATGCCACCATTATGCGCCAGGCTTTTTTTGTTCTTTTCGAACGGGAGGCCCATCGTATGATTGAGCAAGGGGCAACGATTGATGAATTGGCAAACGTGTATCTCACATTTTTGCAGGAACAATTTGGACAAGACGTTAACGTCGGAGAGGAATTTCGATGGGAATGGCTGACGATTCCCCATATTTATGCCAGTCCATTTTATTGCTATTCCTACAGCTTTGGAAATCTCTTAGTTCTTGCTCTCTTCCAGCAATATAAAAAGGAGGGGGAAACGTTTATCCCAAAATATTTAAAGTTATTAGCCGGTGGGGGATCAGCAAGCCCTCAGGCACTACTCACACCGTTAGGCGTGGACTGCAGCTCTCAGAAATTCTGGCAGGGAGGATTTACACGAATTCGCGCACTGGTCAATGAACTTGAGCAGAATTTGCCTTGAATACTTTCCTAGAAAATACCGGCCTGTCGTTGTAGCCATCGGACATAGCCAATAATATGCGTGACATCTTCTGGCACCACACCCTCAATTTTCGGCATATTTCCAAATTTCCAATGATGCGATTTTACGCCTCTCGCGGCGGCTCGTTGAAATGCCATATCCGCATGATGATTGGGTTCATAAATTTTATGTACCAGTGGCGGCCCATTATTGGTTCCTCGCGCCTGAGCTCCATGACATCGAGAGCAGAAGCTATTAAATTTCGCTTCCCCCTCCTTAAATTCATTCGGTAAGGGTTTTTCCTCAGAAGCGACAATCGTTGGCGATTCGGCCACGGGACTTTGAGCATTGGACCCATTGTCAGAACATCCCCCAAAAAATACGCAGGAGGCCAGAAGGAGGATCGTTTTATTGGTAGAAGGTCTTAACCAAGTCTTCATTTTTTCTCTCCTATTGAAGCAGAATCACGACTGACGGGATCGGCTATTTGAGCATCTCGAAAACCCTCTTGTCGAATAAGACAACTATCGCAATGGCCACAAGAGCGACCCTCAGGCCCAGGCTGGTAGCAACTACTCGTCAATTGAAAAGGCACCTGAAGCTCGTGACCTTTTTGAATAATCTCACGTTTCGTCATCAACAGTAATGGGGCCATAATTTCAATAGCTTCTCCCTCTTGCCCCATTCTCGTCCCTTGCTTGGCGACTTCCATGAAAGCCTGAATAAATTCCGGTCGACAATCTGGATATCCGGAATAGTCTCGAATATTGGCTCCAAAAAATATTTTTGTGGCTTTGAGAGTTTCGGCATACGCCAAGGCTAAACTCAAAAAAATTGTATTTCGAGCCGGCACATAGGTCACTGGAATCCCATCTTCTCGTTCTTGGAGAGGTCGATCGGTTGGAACCGGCATATGATCGGTTAAGGCCGATCCACCAAATATCCGTAAATCCAATTGGAGAATTTTGTGATCTTTGGCTCCAAGCCAATTGGCTATTTTTTTGGCGCATTCGATTTCAAATCGATGACGTTGCCCATAGTCTATGGTTAATAAGTAAAGATCACACTGATTCGCCTTGGCCAAGGCGGCGGTCACCGTGGAGTCTAATCCCCCACTTGCTAATATAACGACAGGGATAGATTTCATCCTCTATTCCTCATTCCTGTGAAGTACCCGCAAGCCGAGGAACAACGTTCGTGAACACTAAGGACGTGCTGAAGATACGCTGTACGAACCAGCGGTTCGTTAATACGAGGTAAAAGAAGGGAGTAATCGTCCATGGGCGTGCTGTCAATGAAGACGACAAGAACCCGTACGATTTCAGGAAGCGAGAACTTATCTGCGGCTATGATCGTTGTTCAGAACGCTCAATCTTTTCCATCAATTCTCTTTTGGATTGGCATTCCACACACAAACGGGCAAACGGTAATGCGTGAAGACGTTTTTCACTAATTTCTTCTCCACAATCCGCACACATACCATACGTTCCCTCATCCAAACTATCTAAAGCATCGTCAATAAGTTGTCGCTCGCGATTACGCATTTCTTGAAGAGAAATACCCATTTCACGTTCTAAATCCACCAAGGCCTGATCCCCACTATCCATGGCAGCTTCTAGACGACGTTGTTGTTCTTCTGTCACCGATTGCCCTAGCTGTTGTTTAATTTCTTGAATGAGGGCCTCGCGTTTGGCAAGTAAGATTTCCCTGAGTGAAGCATCACGATCATCGGTTCCAGCTTTTTTCTTCGTTTTTTTCTCTGGGGGAGTAGGAGCTGGCTTATCGAGAGCCTTTTCTTTTTTGGGAGTCTTTTCTTTTTTGACAGCCTTTTTTGGAGAAGGCGCAGTCTTGGTCGTGGCCTTAGAAGCCACTTTGGTCGCTGTTTTTTTCACACGGGTCGTGGTGGACGTTGCTTCTTTTTTCCCCGATCGTGCGGCCATACAGACTTTCCTTTCTCCATTCGGAGGTTAGCGAACCATGATCCTTCTTGAGAATCATGTCTTTATACTTCGGCACAAAAATGATTCATACCTATCAACTCTCTCTAATCTCTTTAATATTAGGCGTAATTGATTAACGAATGAACGGCATATCCATCTAATTTTTTTCGGCCCTCAAGCCCTAATAACTCCACGAGAAAACCAACTCCAGCAATTTCTCCACCTAATTGTCGAATGAGACGGACTGTGGCTTCTGCCGTCCCCCCTGTGGCTAACAAATCATCAAGAATGAGAACGGACTCCCCTTCCTGAATAGCATCGCGGTGAATCGCTAGAGAGGTTGACCCGTATTCTAAATTGTATTTCACTTCATAACTATCCGCTGGAAGTTTCCCAGGTTTCCTTACCGGAACAAATCCCGCATTAAGGTGGTAAGCCAAGGGACTCCCAAAAATGAATCCGCGCGATTCAATACCTACGACTTTGGCAATTCCTTTTCCCTGATAGGTTTCGACCAACTCGTCAATAATAGATCGAAGACACGTGGGTTCTTTTAATAAGGTCGTAATGTCATAAAACAATATCCCGGGCTTGGGGAAATCTGGGACTTCTCTAATAAATGATTTATAATCCATCCACTTTATTCCATCTTGAATAAGAAAAATTTGTCGTCTTCGTCACTCAGTTTCTTTTGGCTAAAACCCTAGGGTTCCTTCAATTCAAGCTCTGCGAATGGTAAACCCGTAAGTTTGCCTGTTTGCATCCTTCCAGTCAACATGAACTTTTGTGACCGTGGAATATGGAGGGCCCTTTTCAAGAAGCGTGATAAAGGCTTCAAGCCCTTCTTTCTGCCCTTCTGCCTCTACTTCAACCGTTCCATCTTGACAGTTTCGAACCCACCCATTTAGACCTTCTTTTTGAGCATGATCTTGAGTAAATGCTCGAAAACCTACCCCCTGAACTTTGCCGTGCACCACGGCATGTAGGCCAACGATGTCCTCCATGCTAGCTATCCGGAATCATTTTCCGAAAAGAAGAGAGCCTATGACCCATTTCATTTCCCAAGGAGCATTAAGCTTCCACTCTGGAAGAAAACGATTGAATAAGGGTTTCAGCCACGCGATTTCCTTCACGAATACAATCAGGAATGCCTATTCCATTCAACCCCGCTCCACAAATTTGCAGTGTAGGCCGAGACAACAACAGATCTTTGATTTTGGCCACTCGAGCCTGATGTCCGACAACATACTGCGGCATGCCTTGAACCCATCGATGCACCTCAGTGTAGTTGGGAGAGCTGGTAATCCCAACAATGTCTTGTAACTCTCGACGGACTAAATCAATAAGTTGGGTATCTTCGCATTCAAGGATTTCTTCACGACCTCTCCCCCCTACATAGCAGCGAATAAGGGTCTCTCCTTTGAGACTGCGATTGGTCCATTTGAGAGACGTCCAGGTGCAAGCCAAGAGGGGCCGCTTTTCTTTTCGAGGCACCACAAAGCCGTATCCTTGAATACATGACTCAACGGCCTCCGTAGGATAAGCCAGTGATATAGTGGCCGTGGACGTATAAGGAATATCTTCTAATAGGCTGGAGACTTGAGGTTCGAGCTGGAGAATCATCTGGGCTGTCCTAAAAGCTGGAGTAGCCAGAACAACAGCATCTGTATCCAGACTGGTTTCATTCTCGAGAACAACCGAAAACTTCTTCTTGTTGTGAGGGGAAGGCTGGACTTCTCGACAACCACAACCTGTCATTAAATGAACCCCCTGGCCAGTTAATCGCTGGATAAGAGTTTCAGTCAGTGTTCCTAAACCATTTCTCAGAGTCATAAATAGTGAAGAAGGCGAACCAGAAGGCTTCGGACTCACTCCTACCTTGGCTTTTGCTTGAGCGACTCGCATCCCTTTGATCACACTTCCATACTTCTGTTCTAATTCCTTAAATCTTGGAAAAGTCGCTTCAAGACTCAATTCATCGGCATCACCAGCATAAATTCCGGCTACCAAGGGTTCAATCAGATAATCAAAGGCCGCGGCCCCGAAACGCCGACGAAAAAAACTCCCTAATGTTTCTTCAGATTGACCTCTAGATGATTGCGGCCAAAACCGCTCCGCTCCCATACGTAAAAGACCACCCCAGGACAATAACCCTCCAGAAACGAGAGTATCGACTCGTTGAGGGCGAAAGGCCAATAATCCCTGTGGCAATTCTCGCAAGACTCCACGAGACAAAGAGAAGGTACGATTATTTTCCACCACCGTTGATATCAGCTGATCCTCAAGACCTAAGGTTCGGCATAAATCCATGGCCCAAGGCTTTGACGTGAGGAAGGAATCTGGCCCCCCCTCGATTAGAAGATTGGGCAATCGATTCGTTAAAATTTTTCCACCCCAACGTGCATCCCGTTCAACAACCGTACACTGGATGGCTACCCCGTATTTTTTTGCCTCTTCCATCACGAAAAATGCGGTGGAGAGTCCGGAAATTCCTCCACCAACAATAACAACATGAAAAGGGGAGCCTGCCACGTTCTTGGGGATCAATGCTGAGAAGTGCCTATAAAGATGAAAAGGAAGTTAGTGGTGCAACCAGACTTCTTGAGTGAGTTACAGGTGGCAGGAGCAGAAAGAGACCATCTATCAACCAGGATGAAATTCCTGCGAAAAGCGTCGGACGCAATCGATAGCAAAATCGACACTATGCAAGGGTGTTGTGGGAAGAATGCCATGCCCCAAATTAAAAATATGCCCTGAACGTCCAGCAGCTTGCTGCATAATATCTCTAACTCGACGTTCGATCTCTTTCTCGGAAGCAAACAATATCATCGGGTCTAAGTTGCCCTGAATCGCCATATCATGACCAGCCAAATTCCACCCCTCATCCAATCGAACTCGCCAATCAACCCCCATGACATCACTACCGGCCTTTCGCATAAGTGGTAACAACCCGGTCGTCCCTGTTCCAAAATAAATAAGGGGAATACCTTCTACACGCAAAGCGGAAAAAATTGATTGGACATGGGGTAACACATACTCCTCATAGTCACCGGGGCTCAAACATCCCACCCAACTATCGAACAACTGAATCGCTTGGGCACCAGCTCGACTTTGCACTCTCAAATATTCAACCACCACAGCAGACAGTTTGGATAATAATTGATGCCAGACGGTCGGCTGGGAAAACATGAGTTGTTTCGTTCGAGCATAATCTCGAGAGCTCCCACCTTCAATCGCATAACTCGCCAAGGTGAAAGGGGCACCAGCAAAACCAATGAGTGGAACCCGATTATCTAGGGCCTCGAGGGCTTGCTTAATTGCCTCTCCCGCATAATCAAATGCTTCACCGTCAACCGCACGGAGCTCGACAATTCCCATTTCCCCACGAATGGGGTTATCAATAACGGGGCCTTTTCCTTCAACAAATTCCAAATTGAGGCCCATGGCCTCTAGAGGCAATAGGATGTCTGCAAAAATAATGGCCGCATCCAATTGAAAACGTTGAATAGGCTGGAGGGTCACTTCAGCGGCCAATGAAGGCGTCTTACAGACTTCCAATATGGAATGGTGGCGACGGATGGCCTGATATTCAGCCATATACCGCCCAGCTTGTCGCATAAACCAAACAGGCGTGCGATCAACAGATTGGCGGTGACAGGCTTTTAAAAATCGATCATTCATTTCGGCATTCTACGAAGCAAAGAAATAATGAGTCAATGACCATGACTACGCAAGAATTGAGGACTGTTTTCCTCTCGAACGGCACTCACCAGTTAAGAGACTGAGGACTCTAAGACAGGCAGAAGGGCATCACGAATTCGTTGAGACTCTTCTGTCATCGATTCGCCTTCAGCATCTGTCAACAACCACGCGTCATCTTTTTCAAGTTCAATCCGATAGTGTTGTTGGTCTAAAGAAAACCATTCAAAGTATGGATGTGGTGCCAGAAGTGGATGTGGGTCAAATGAAAACAAACTTACTTTCCCCAATTGCGGAATAGCAAAGTCTTCTAGAATTTCCCCCGCATAGGGATCCTCAAGAAATTGAGGATTACGAAATTGAATCACCTGCCCCTCAATCTCCCCGGTCAAAGCTCCCGAAAGACAAAAGTCTACGACGCCAAAGGCAGCAAACGTAATCTGCCCAACGACGATTCCTGCCGTTCGGTTATCGAAGTAGCCTTCTTTCACCCACCTGGCATTCCCAAACTTTTGCGCCATGTAAGGTTCCTAGAAAAACACGTATAATAAAAATGTCAGAATTTGAGAACTGGTAGGCAAAGCACCGTCACGGCTTACACACCGGACATTTGAGTTGGGCAGCGGCATCACTATTTTCTAAGGCATCCAAGGCTGTCTCCTTATCAGGATATTCCTCCCACCCTCCTTGCCAATAGTCAGCCCGATGAGGTCCAGATGGGATTTCCAAACACCGGTCTTTATGAATCATGGCCTGGTCAAGCGACCGCTTTAAATGTATCCAATATCCCATTTATATCTCTCCTGACAAAAGAAACCCCTCAAACAACGCCAATTGGGAGAGGAAGGATCCGCTTATTTTTCTACCCGAACACAACACAACGAAATGATTGAAAGGAAGAAACCGGAAGGATTTTAATCCTCAAGCAGTTGCCATTCGTCTTTATCAATAAAGACTTTTTGCCCAGCTTCAAGTTTGGCTTTCCCTTCTCTATCAAAAAACTGCATATAGCGTTCAATACGATCAGCGTCATCAATTCGTTCTTCTTTCATCATTCCTGTGGGCAATTTAAACTTCCGAATAAGCACCGCCATGGCGAGACCCTCCAAATTATAGACGAAACATTCAGTCTATAGAATGGTCCAGAAAGCGTCAAGATCTTGCCCCACGCTATTATTTGGTACGACCATGGGAAATAGTTCGCCTCCCTCTTGCCTCCGCCAACCCTTTTTCCTATATACTTTGGCATTAATCATGAGCCTGCATTTTGCCTTATCTTAAGGGGAGGTCCAACATGCCATTATACGAATATATCTGTGAGTCCTGTGAGTACGGCTTTGAGGCTATGCAGTCCCTGAGCACCAAACCAGAAGAGACAACGTGCCCAAAATGTCAAAAAACAAACAGCCGACGGATCATGTCCTCGTTTGCCTCAAAAATTGTCGGCACACAAAAACCAGGCTTTGCGGAAACTAAAGCGTATAATATGCACGATGAACGTATGTCGAAATTCAACAAGCTTCCGCCCATGTCAGGAATGCGTGAAGCCCCCACAGAATCCAACTCTCAGCCAGGCCCCGGGGAGTCATGGTAGCCATACATCAACTTGCTTAATTCTAACTGGTTGCAAGGATTCATCCTCTACTCGAACCCTTTTCCTTAATCATTACCCTCTTGACATTCATTTCCTGAAACGGGAAAGATGCCCCGTTTTTTCCTTTTTTAGAAATTCACTTGTTTCCTTTTCTTACTTGTCGTTCATTGTTGAACCATGACCATTTTCTAATACAAGCCTTAGTCATGCCTCCTACTTTTCAAATTAGACATAGACGGCCAACATCCCTGGTCATAACCGGACTATTACTCTGCTGCACATTTTTGCTCTATACTTCTACTTCTGCGCAGGAACGTGTCATACCCAAACAACAGGCTCCCACCGAAGGGCTTCATTTCTCAAAAACCATTCTTTTGGCTGGAAATGGACCTGAACGATACCTCATGGAAGTATTGGCTGAGGCCTTTGAACAGAAAAACCCATCTATATCGGTAGATTTCTTTTGGCATCCCAATGCGAAGCCTATTCGCACTCTTGAGTTAGGTGAAGCCGATATTGCTGTGACTGGTGAAGAGGTGTCATCCTTCCGTTCGATCATGATTGCTCGAGATGGCATTGCCGTCCTTACTAATTTCTCGAACCCTGTCAAAAATGTCACCTCAAACCAACTAGCTGAAATCTTTTCAGGAAAACTACGCTATTGGTCTCAGGTCTATGAGGAAGCACCTCAAACAAAAATAGTTCTGGTTAATCGATCGGCAAACCAAAATATTAAACAAGGCCTTGAAAATGAGTTGAACATTTCCAAGAAAATCCCCCGCTCGGCTTACCGAGCAGAAACCGAGAAAGAAGCGATCACAAAAGTCAGTGGAAATTTAGAAGCCATTACCTTTGTCTCTATTACTCCAGCTCTTCGGGCAAAGGAAGACGGCGTGGCCATTAATCTTCTTTTTATTGATACTATCGAGCCCGAAGTCCAAACCGTTCTCGATAAACGTTATCCCTTACAGCGACCTGTCATGCTTATTTCAAAAAAACAGCCTTCGGCAGAAGTCTTAGCCTTTGAAGAATTCGTGCTTTCAGCTCAGGGACAACGGCTCATTAAAAAAGGCCAATACTATCACCTGAGTGATCGTTAAAAAAAAGGAACGACAATTGGAAACTGAACTGCTAGGATTCACGAAATATCGATAATTTTCATTATGGTCTCCCTGACGACCCACTATGTTTAAAAAAGTCTTAGTTGCCAATCGCGGTGAAATTGCCATGCGTGTCATCCGAGCCTGTCGAGAATTCGGCATTGCCACCGCGGCTATTTATTCGGAAAGTGATGCCACCGCTATTTATGTCAAAAAAGCGAATGAAGCCTATTTAGTCGGGCCAGGTCCTGTTCAGGGTTATCTCGATGCCCGACAAATCGTCGGGTTAGCGAAACGCATTCGCGCCGATGCGATACATCCAGGCTATGGATTTCTTGCTGAAAATGCTGACTTTGCCAAACTATGCGAAGAATCTGGTATTAACTTTATTGGCCCCTCACCCTATTCATTAGATCTTTTAGGCGACAAAGTTAAAGCTCGAGAACTCGCGATAAAAATCGGCGTCCCTGTTGTCCCCGGAACTGACGGAAGCGTGGAATCCGTGGAGGATGGCCTGGCATTTTGTCACCGGATAGGCTATCCCGTCATGGTCAAAGCCAGTGCCGGAGGTGGAGGACGTGGATTACGGGTGGTGCGGTCAGATGAAGAACTCAAGAATGCGATGGAAGCTGGTGCTCGTGAAGCATTAGCCGCCTTCGGTAACGGTGAGCTTTTTATCGAGAAATATATTGAGCGACCTCACCACATAGAATTTCAACTCTTAGCAGATAAAAATGGGTACGTGATTCATCTCGGAGAACGAGATTGCTCTATTCAGCGACGTCATCAAAAACTTATTGAAATTGCACCGTCTCTTGTCTTAACCCCACGCCTCAGAGCGGAAATGGGTGAAGCCGCCATTGCCATGGCTCGAGCTGCCCAGTTTTATAATGCAGGGACCATTGAATTTCTCCTAGATGCTGATGGTCGATATTATTTCATGGAAATGAATCCACGGATCCAAGTCGAACATACTGTGACTGAACAAATCACCACCGTCGATATTGTCCAGTCACAACTCTGGATTGCCGCCGGTCGTCCCCTGGTGTTTGGGCAGCATGAAGTCAATTTGCAAGGGTATGCTATCCAAACCCGGATCAATGCAGAAGACCCGCAAAATGGATTTCGCCCGTCCTCCGGAAAAATTACAGCCTATCTTTCTCCTGGTGGAGTTGGCGTGCGTATTGATGGGGCGGTATATAAGGACTATACGGTCCCTCCGTATTATGATGCCCTCTTGGCTAAACTGACCGTCCATGGCCGCACCTGGGACGAAACAGTACGCCGAACTCACCGATCGCTTGAAGAATTTGTCCTGAGGGGGGTAAAAACCACCATTCCTTTTTTAACAAAGGTCATGGAAGAACCAGATTTCCGAGCTGGACGCTTTGATACCAGTTATTTGGAACATCACCCAGGCCTTTATGATTATGAAGAAATGGAAGAGCCTGAAGATTTAG
Organism: Nitrospirales bacterium; assembly: GCA_029261295.1. Classification (GTDB taxonomy): domain Bacteria; phylum Nitrospirota; class Nitrospiria; order Nitrospirales; family UBA8639; genus Nitrospira_E. The sequence continues at coordinate 42,710 of JAJDBP010000029.1, forward strand.
TTGTTGCCCTTTCCGCAGCCATTGCTGCGTATGAAGGTTTGTAAGCATCGTCGTCGATCCAACAACGGATACCGTTGCTCATGTGAAAGGTTGCTTATGCCACGAAAAACAAAAAAACGAGTCCACGTCGGGCGTCCAAATCCCACACGTACAAAATCCGGCGCTCCTCCGGCTCTCGACATTGAGGCCTCACCAAAACGGCAGGTGTATCTGACAGATGTCGCCCTCCGAGATGGACACCAATCACTCCTCGCTACCCGAATGCGGACCGAAGATCTCTTGGCCGTCGGTGCAGATTTGGATGAAGTTGGGTTCTGGTCATTAGAAGTTTGGGGAGGAGCCACCTTTGATTCTTGTCTCCGATTTTTGAAAGAAGATCCGTGGGAGCGACTTCGAGCCTTTCGCCAAGCCATGCCAAAGACTCGCCTGCAAATGTTATTGCGGGGACAAAACGTGGTGGGGTACCGACATTATGCCGACGATGTGCTTCAGAAATTCATTGAACTCTCCGCAAAAAACGGCATCGATGTCTTTCGAATTTTTGATGCCCTCAATGATATACGGAACATGAAGCCAGCCATGGAAGTGGTCAAAGCTTGTGGAAAACACGTGGAAGCCACGATCTGTTACACCGTGAGTCCCGTTCATAGTCTGAATCATTTTGTCGAACAAGCCAAACAACTAGAAGACCTCGGTGCTGATACGATTTGCATTAAAGATATGGCCGGATTGTTGCCCCCATTTGAAGCCTATGAATTAATCGATCGACTGAAATCAACGGTTCGAACTCCCCTTCATCTTCATACTCACTACACCTCGGGAATGGCTTCTATGTCTTCCCTGATGGCCATCATGGGTGGGCTTGATATATTAGATACGGCGTTGTCTCCCTTATCAGGGGGGACCTCCCATCCTCCGACAGAATCATTTATTGCTGCGCTTAGAAATACCCCGTACGACACGCAACTTGATCTTCAACAACTGGCTCCAGCCGCAGATAAACTTCGAAAATCACGAAAACGCTATCGGCAATTTGAAAGTGATTTCACTGGCGTCGATACCGACATTCTGCTCTCTCAGGTTCCTGGCGGGATGCTCTCCAACCTCGCAGCTCAATTAGCCGAACAAAATTCCTTAGGAAAAATAAAAGAAGTCTTGGAAGAAATCCCTCGAGTCCGAAAAGATATGGGATACCCTCCCCTGGTTACCCCAACAAGTCAAATTGTTGGCACACAAGCCACCTTAAATATTTTGACAGGTGAACGGTATAAGGTCATTACCAACGAGACAAAAAATTATTTTCAAGGTTTGTACGGCAAGTCACCAGGAAGTCTGAACTCAAAAATTAGGAATAAGGCTCTTGAGGGTGACAAACCGGTTACCGGACGACCTGCCGACAATCTTGACCCAGAGCTGGAAGATGCGCAACAGGAATTAGTCGGAAAAGACATTGCAGAGGAGGATATTGTTTCCTACGCTCTCCTTCCTTCTGTCGCATTACAGTTCTTTGATGAACGTGAAAGAGGTGAACTTAAACCCGAGCCGCTGCAAACCCAATCAGAAAGCGGGCCAGCTGCGGGACATGATTTACATTTGGCCCCTGTAGAATTTAAAGTGACGGTCCATGGTGAGTCCTATCATATTCGCGTGTCTGGATCGGGGCAGACAATTGATGGCACTAAACCCTATTACATTAAGGTCAATGACAAACTGGAAGAGGTCTACCTAGAACCTATTCAAGAAGTATTGGCTGGGGCACCTGATGCCACGCAACCATCCTCTTCCACAAAGATAGACGGCCGGCCTAAACCCTCGCAACCTGGAGACGTCACCACGCCAATGCCTGGCCGCGTCGTCAAGCTATTAGTCGCTGAAGGCGATACGGTCAAAGCTGGGGACCCGTTACTCGTGGTCGAAGCGATGAAAATGGAAAACCGCGTACAGGCACCTATTGCAGGCAAAGTCAGTACGATTTATATCAAAGAAGGCGATGAAGTGAACCCGGATGAAACCCTGATTCATTTGGAATAATGCAGGGTCGTTTGCGTCCGAGACTCAGCATTCTTGTCGTTCTTATCATCTTGAGTGTGACATTCTTGGGATGTTCCTCTCCACCACCACTCCCGCCGTGGGTTGAACTCGTTCAACGGGTTCCCTTTCAAACCATTCAAGTCAATAATCATCGGGTGGCCTACCTTGATGTTGGCGAAGGAAACCCCATAATTCTTATTCATGGGTTTGGTGGATCCATGTGGCATTGGGAATATCAATACCCCCTGTTAGCGAAGTCTCACCGAGTCATCATCCCTGATTTAATAGGATCCGGGCTTTCAGACAAGCCGGAAAGCATTTACAGCCCCGATCATCTCGTCAAATTTTTCCTAGAGTTTATGAACAAGCTAGGCATCCCACGTGCCACACTTATTGGGAACTCCATGGGGGCAGGCCTTGCTATGGCCATGGCCCTTGACCATCCAGAATACGTTGATCGCTTAGTCCTCATTTCTGGATTTCCTGCCAAGATTGAAGAAAGTGTTGCTTCACCGCAATACCGCCAATTTCTTCTTAACCGCCCACCATTATGGCTAGTGAACATCGGCAATCAATTCGCTGGGAGAGGAACGACGGAAAGATTCCTCAAAGAAATCATCCATCGACCAGAGTTAATTTCTCCATTAATTGTGGAACGCTCATTTCAAAATCGCCGTCGAGGAGATGTGCTGAGCCCCTTGTATTCATTATTAGACCATATCCATACATGGGAAGAACGTTATGGCCAACGCCTAAACCAGATCTCCCACCCCACATTACTCCTCTGGGGTGATCATGACCGCGTCTTTCCCCTGAAAGTTGGGCAACAAGTGAAAACATTGCTACCTCAGTCTGAATGGCAGGTTATTCCTCAGAGCGGCCATCTACCACAATGGGAAAACCCGCAAGTGGTCAACCCGCTTATTCTTTCATTTGTAGAGGGAACATCTTTATGACCTTTTCTGAACACCTACGCCAATTAGCTGATCCAATCTGGAAAGCTCAACTACATCATCCCTTTGTCAAAGCCCTAGGAAACGGCACTCTTCCTCAGCAGACGTTTCAATATTATATTTTGCAGGACGCTCGATATTTAGAGGAATTGGCAAAGGTCTTCGCAGCAGGAGCGGCAAAAGCTGAAGATAAGGAAACGGCTATTCGCTTTGCCCAATTAGTTGAAGAAACGATCATTGTCGAACGAGGCCTTCATGAATCCTACGGAAAACAATGGAAATTAACGGCTCAACAAATGCAAACCACGCCACTCGCCCCAACCAATTATGCCTATTGCCGACATATGCGAAGTGTCGCCCAAACGGGCACACTGGGGGAAATTACGGTCGTGGCGTTACCTTGCGCCTGGGTCTACTGCGAAGTGGGGCAACATCTCCTTCGAAAAGGCCCTGCCAAGCCTTCTCATCCCTATCGAGAATGGCTTGCATTATATGGCTCACCAGAATTTGCCAAAGTGGCCAATTGGATGCGTTCCCTTGTGAATCGATGCGCAAAACATGCAGGAAAAGGAGAAAAAGCCAGGATGGAAGAAGCCTTTCTGATCAGCTCTCGCTATGAATGGATGTTTTGGGATATGGCTTGGCGAAAGGAACGCTGGCCAGTGTAAAATGCCTTGACTCTTATTCCCTGGATTTAACTTTAGCCAAGGTTTTTGGGGATTTATGCGGTCATCACCCCTGAGACTTTCACGTTTCAACATATCAAATCCATCATTCCTTCTCGTGAATACGCGCATGAAAAGAAATAGTTTATCTTCTCTGACTCTAGCAATTTTCCTAGTGGGTTGCTCTGCTTTTCAAGGCCTTTCCAAGGCGTACGGGCAGATGGATGAAGGATATGGGATTCAACCACTTCATGAGCAAAAGGGAAGGACCATTAGTCATTTTATCCCTGCTTCAATCCAACCTCTTCTCCTCCCAGTGGAAATTGAACAATACCTTCAAAAATTAGAAGGAAACCCTCCTGACTGGACCCAACTTCATCATTCTGATTTAGCAGAACAAAGTGAACGGTTGTTTCAATATAACCGCCAACAAGATTCGGCTCGTGAAAATAAAACCCTGTTACTCAAGCAACCGATTGCTTTTATATGGTCGGGATTTCTCCGTCAATATCTAACTGAATTCCAAGGGTTTACACTGGCTTTAGGCCCTGAATTGACGAATACCTCTTGGGGTCTTATACGCTTCAAGCCCATAGACCTGCCTGATTATGTCGTAGCGGTGCCATCGATAGAATTAAGAAAAAGCCTTCTCATGCGTCAAAAACGAGGGGAACATATAGAAGTGATGGTGGTGTGTATTGGAACAATCATTTCGAATGAATCACTTATTTATGCCTTTTCACATGAAGATCATCAAAAAGGAATGATCCTTCCCGTCGTATCTATTCAGAGTCTGATATATCTTTTAAAGTCGTAAAGACTGCAGCCCTTCACCTTTCACTCCCGTCAATTTTCACCGAGAAACATTCACATGTCTCTTCAAGGCCAACAAAGTCACCTACGATATTGGATTCCCGTTATCTTGTATTGCGCACTGATTTTCTACCTCTCTTCCCAATCCTACCCAAGCCGACATCTTCCCTCCTTTTTGATGGGCCTGAGTGATAAACTGGTCCACGCAGTCGAATATGGTATATTGGGCATACTGTTGTATCAAGCGTTTCATCAAACGACCCCCAGAATTAAAAGTATGAGCCTGGCTATTTTCGGTGCCATGGCCTTTGGTATATCGGATGAAATCCACCAATGGTTTGTCCCATTTCGACAAGCAGACCCTTGGGATGTCGTCGCTGATACGTTTGGCGCTAGCTGCTTTATTTTCCTCTGGGTTTTTCTCTCAAAAAGATACCGATGGGCATCCTAGACTTTAATAAACAATAGCTCCTATTTTTCTAAAATATGCAGAGAAACGATTGGGGCCACATCTTAAGCTCCTAGTCCGAAGAGTCGATAATGACACCGGAGGGATGTACCGACTTCATAATAATGCGAATTTCTCACTTTCTAAGACAATCAGCAACCAAGCAGGCTGGCGTGACGTATCTTTTTGTCATGATCTTCGTAGTGGTGATGAGCATATCTCTCTTAGGAGTTAGCCAACAGTGGTCCGTCATCATGAAGCGAGATCGAGAGGCAGAACTTCTCTTTCGAGGAACACGTATAAAGGAATCAATTGAACGCTATGTGGCCGATTATGAAGTTCAAAAAGCCACACGACCTAATCGTTGGCCCCGCACACTCCAAGACCTCACAAAAAAAAGCCCGAAACGCTACCTTCAAACAGTCTATACCGATCCAATTACTGGAGAGGATTTTGATTTAATAAAGGTAGGAGAAGAACTCCATGGCGTTCGTAGTACAAGCCTAGATTCCCCCTACGACCAAGTGCACTTCAAAAACGTCACAACCTATCAGGCCATTCGCTTTGAATCAACTGGAGTGTCGACCAATTGCCAACCAAATGCCATCAATCCTCTCGTTCAACAAAATTGCCCACCATCTGGCACGACACCGTCTGATGAAAAAGGTGCTTCTCCAGAACCGACCAATCCAGACACGTCCAAGACTGCGCCATAAGTTCCGGCTTTGGTAAATTTCATTGACCACAGGAAAAATTCTCCAAAATTACCTTTTAAAAGGTCGTCTGTATCCTTTTTTTTGTCGGTCAGGTTCCTTCCCTTAATTTCGAAAGATCGCAATCCGATACATACAAAGTAGTCCGGCTATGTCTCTAGCCGAAATTTTCGAAATATGCTAGGCTTAAAGGGAGTTTTGGCAACTGCAACATCCCCCCGCCTGGTCGTCACAAGAAGGAACGTACGGCACCATTATGCACACACTTCATCGCATTGGAATTTCATTTTTCATTCTTATTCTATTCGCTTGTACCATGCAAGAAGTACGGGTTGGAGATGAGCTTGAGAAAAAAGGAAATTGGGATGGTGCCGTAACCGCATACAGAGAAGCAGTAAGGAAAGACCCCTTCAACGATGAACTCGTGAACAAGCTCAAACATGCGAAAACCAAAGCCGCAGAACAGCATTTTTCCCAAGGACGTAAATGGCTAAAAAAACGGCAAATTGCTGAAGCTCTGCAAGAATTCCAAATTGCCCTTGGCTTAGATCCAGAGAAACAAGAACACCATTCGGCCCTCAATGACGCTTGGCGTTTAAAAACAGCTCGTCAAACCCTTCTTGATGCCAAACAAATTGAAAATTTGGGGAGATATGATGAAGCCCTTACACTCTACGAATCCGCCGTTGAGTTAGATCCTGATCTGACGGAAGCCATCGAAGGTATTACTCGAGTGGTTCAACAACAACAACAAATCGAATCCATTGGTGGCTCAGCTGAACCGGTGACCCTCCGTTTTCAAAATACCCGACTCAAACAGGTGTTTGAAATTCTCGCGAGAACCGCAAATATTGATATCTTGTTTGATAAAGATGTGCGCGATGATTTAGTCACCATCTTTACGAAAGATACTCCTTTTGAGGAAGCGCTCAACCTCATCTTGACGACCAATCAACTTTTTGCCAAACGAGCAGGCCCCGATCGTCTATTGATCATTCCCGATACAAAGCAAAAGCGTGAACAATATGAAGACTTACAAATTCGTACGTTCTACTTATCGAACGCCAAGGCAAAAGATATGGCCAATCTTCTACGGACCATATTAGAAACAAAAAGAGTGTATGTGAATGAACCCCTCAATACCGTCGTAATCCGTGACCATCCTAATAAAATAGCCTTGGCTGAAAACGTGATTCTCGCGAATGACCGCCAAGATGCTGAGGTCGTGTTAGATCTTGAAGTGTTAGAAGTGAATCGAACGAAAACCAAAAGAATTGGGCTTAACTTTGCGAAGCAGGCCGGATTTGGAGCCTTCCCGAATGGGACGACCAACTTTTCAACAACTGCCCAAACTTTCACCTTCCGCAACCTAACCAGCATTGCGAAAGACTCGTATTTATTCACGTTTCCAAGTAGTGTCTTAATGGATTTCTTCAAACAAGAATCAGATGCGAAAACATTGGCCAACCCAAAACTTAGGGTTTTGAACAATCAAAAAGCCTCGATCAACATTGGAGACAAACAACCCATTCTTTTGTCGACCACGAATGTCTTACCAGGACAAGCGACCACAGGAGCACTCTCGACCACTTCGACTGTCACGTCGATCGAATTTAAAGACACAGGCATCAAACTTACTGTCGAACCCACGATTCATTTAAATAATTCGATTACCCTTCGGCTCCAAATTGAGGTGACCAGGCTAGGAGACAGAGTGGTCCTCCAAGCTGACCCTGAAATTTCGCAGTTCCGCTTTGGAACGAGAACTGCAGATACCGCATTGAGCATGCGAGACGGAGAAACGGTTGTGTTAGCAGGCCTGATCCAAGAAGAAGATCGTCGCTCTAGGGAGGGCGTTCCTGGCATCGATGATATTCCGGGCCTCGGGGACCTCCTAAGCAACAGCAACACTGACAAAATCACCACGGAAGTTATCGTGGTGATAACTCCTCGAATTGTTCGAAACCTGTCTCCACCACAATTAGCCAAGCAAACCCTCTGGTCGGGCACCGCAAACCAATATAGTACCCAACCGCTTTTTTCACAAAATACACCGGGATCAATCGCACTTGGGAATGAGTCAGGAGGAGAAGTTTCTTCCCCAGCAGGCTCAGCGTCACCTTCAACAAATGACCCTTCGAGTGATCCTTCAAATGATGCAAAAACCGACGAAGACGATTCCAACGCCCTTCAGCCAGGAGTCTCTCGTTTACAAGTTATCCCAGCAGCAGCATCGATTAAAATTGGCGAACAAATTTCGTTGACCCTCCAAGGGCAGAACTTTTCCGCAGCGGAACGTACGTCGCTCACGTTAACCTATGATCCTTCCGTGATGTCATTCAAACAAGCGATTGAAGGACCTTTTTGGAGCGGGCAACAAGTGCCTCCAAGTCTCACTGTCTCAGCGGTACCCAATGCGGGGCAATTAGTCATTCAAATGGGGCAAACAGGAAAGCCGGTTCAGGGAAGTGGGTCACTGGCTTCATTAGTCTTCGAGGCCACCGGAACTGGAACATCCAATATTCACATTCAAAATCCGACCGTGTTAGGAGCGAATGCTCAACCCGTGCCGGTCATGGTGCAACATGGGAGAGTCTGGGTGGAATAACCCTGCCACTAATCGTGGTGTGACGTTAATTGAACTCTTAGTGACCTTGGTGATTATGTTTATTTTGGCATCGGTTGCCCTTCCTTTCACGAAAGTCAGCGCCAAACGTTCGCAAGAACTGGAACTGCGTCAAACCTTGCGGACACTTCGGGTGGCGATTGATTCGTTTCGGCGAGATTGGGCCAGAGATGGGAGTACCTTACTCGGCCCCTTGTGCGTCAAAAATCAACTGACGTGCAAAGAAGAAACAGGAATCACCGGGTATCCTAAATCCCTTGAGACATTATTAAAAGTGGAATTAACCGGAGGGGAAGCCCAAGCAGGAGAGCAATCATCAATCAGGCGATATTTGCGCAAAATCCCCCTTGATCCCATGACCAATACGACAGAATGGGGAATACGATGCTATCAGGACGACCCAGATGAATCGCGGTGGTGCGGGGAAGATGTCTTTGACATTTATACCACCAGCGAACGGATAGCCGTAGATGGGACCCCCTATCGTGAGTGGTAATGTCTATTTTTGTAACAATAACCAAAAAAGGCTACACTTTAATCGAACTTATGATCGTCGTGGCGATTGCGGGGATTCTCGTATCGTTAGCCATACCCAATTTTCAGCAGTCTGCCATGAAAGCTAAAGAAACCGCTTTAAAACAAAACCTTTTCACCATGCGTACCGTCCTTGATCAATATTATGCCGACCGTGGAGATTATCCCGATAGTCTCGACTCGTTAGTCGAGGCACAGTATCTTCGGTCTATTCCCATTGACCCATTCACGAAATCTTCAACAACATGGGCTGAAATTTTGGAGGAGCAGGAAGAGGGGGATGATTCTCCTACTGGAATCTACGATATTAAAAGCGGAAGTGATGCGGTTGCTCGTGACGGCACTCCTTACAAAGAATGGTAGGTTAATTTATGAAACGTCTTTATTTTCAACGCATACTTTTGAGTGGGACCTTAATCATGGCCTTAGGAGCCTGTACCCACAAACCCTCAAAAACCATGAAGGCCGAGCTTCCTATTGCCGCACCCTCCCCACCTTCCCAACAAGTGGTCTTGCTTCAGGAAGCCCGATCCGAAACCATGAATCTCCGTGGGGAGTTATCGAGTCTAAAAATTCTCATGGCCAAACAAATGGGTGAATTACGAACCTTAAGGAAACAATCACAATCGGTTCAACATCGAGAAAAAGACCAAGGGCTTCAATTACAAGACATTCGAAGCCAACTGCTGTCTTCACAAGCTGAACGGGACCAACTTCGAAAGCACAATATGGAATTAGAAGGCCAGCTCGTCAGCCTTCCTAACACCACTCAATTAGTCTCAGACATTCAAGCCCTAACTGGATCTTTTCAACAAATCATGAGCAGCATGAAAGACTTAGCCTCGGACATGCGCCTGATTAAACAAGAAATGCATATCACCACAAAAACCCTAAAGCCCCAACAAACAAAGATGACGCCATCCCAGCCAGCCTCCCGTGTGCCCGAGGAACGGACGCCTGATTCAAATGGACGCATCATGATTTTTGATGGGGATACATTATGGCGATTGTCTCAGACCTATCACGTTTCCGTTGATCAATTGAAAGATTGGAATAACCTTTCATCTGATTTGATTATGACCGGACTTCGCCTACAGGTTGTTGATTCGCAAGAAACGGATGAAGATCAACCTGAACATGTCAACACTTCGACTGACCTCTTAGAACCAGAAACACATGAAAAATTACCTGATTCCATTGTTCAGAAAATTCCTCATTCATCCCCCCAAACTCGAATCGATATTCCGACTGAATCAACACATATTCTTTCAATCACACCTCCCCAATCAGATTCGCACGAGTCGCCCTAGTGCCTAACTTTCATTACAGAGCTGCTCGACCGGATGGAACAATTGTCGAGACAGATATTGAAGGGGAAACACCGCGTGCCCTTCGTGCTCAATTAGAGGGCCAAGGCCTTCTCGTCCTCGACCTCAGTGGATCGGGAACACGTCCAACCATTTCTTTCGGATCACGGCAACGACCGATACCAGCTCGAGACTTTCTTGTATTCAACCAGGAATTTTTGGCATTGATTAAAGCAGGATTACCAATGTTGCGATGCTTTGACTTATTAACTGACCGGCTCGCCCAAGGAGGCTTCCAACAGGCCCTGCAGTCTGTTCGCGAAAGTATTCGTGGTGGGGCGTCCATTTCAGAAGCCATGGCCATACATCCAATCTATTTCCCCGAGCTATATCAAGCCTCGCTTCGAGCAGGAGAACAGGCTGGCAACCTCGGGGAAGTCCTGAAGCGCTACATTGCCTATTTGAAAATGCTTATTGAGGTTCGAGAAAAAGTGGTCAAAGCCACCATCTATCCCTTATTTCTCTTAGGCTTTGGGCTCTTGGTCACCTGCGGGCTCTTATTTTTTGTACTCCCCTCTTTTGCCGAAGTGTATCAAGAAAGTCGTGTCGAACTACCGTGGGCCACGCAGCTGCTATTGGATATTACGAATTCAGCAGGTCAATGGATAGTCGCTCTGGCGGCTATTTTGGGAATTATTGGAGTTTGGTTGTATTGGTGGAAGTCGACTCCACAAGGACAATGGCGTATTCATTGGCTGTTTCTCAATGCACCAGTTTTAGGCCCCTTATTTCTTAAAAATCAAGTGATCCGTCTAGCCAGGACTCTATCGACCATATTAGGAGGCGGCATTCCCTTATTATCCGCGCTTCAAGTGACTGCCCAATCCATGCCGAATAAAGTCTTTGCCAAAGCATTGAACGCGGTCATTGTCCACGTTCGCGAGGGAATGAGCCTTTCCGTGGCTTTAAAAAAAGAAAAATTTCTGCCGAATTTGACCTTAGAAATGATTGAAGTTGGGGAAACGACCGGAGCCTTAGAAACCATGCTGTTTGAGGTCGCTGAGTTTCATGAAGGGGAATTGGACTTTCAACTATCTCGTATGATGACGTGGATCGAACCGATTTTTATCATTCTCATTGGAATCATATTGGGGGGAGTGGTCATTGCCTTGTACCTTCCCATCTTTCAAATGGCAGGAGCCGTTTAACGAATAACAAGAGCGGGAAATCATGACCACACCTGTTAAAAGAATGCCATTCGAAGAGATCCTTGTGAAAAAAGGTCTCATTTTGGACCGGGAAAAAGATACCTTACTCGAATCCGCGAAAACGTCGAACCAATCAATTGCCACACTTCTCCTAGAACGAGGTACGTTGACCGAAGAGTCAGTAGGGCAGATTTTGGCTGATCAATATGGCTTACCATGGAATGACTTAGCAGATTTCCGCGTTCCAACGGCTCTCATGGAATCCATTCCCGTTGAACTCATGCACCGCTATGAATTTGTTCCCATGGAACAAGAGGATGACGTTCTAACCATTGCGATTGCCAAGCCTCAAGATCTTCGAATGATTGATGAATTGGAGCATCAATTAGGGCATGAACTACGCTTAGTGGTCTCTTCAAAACCGGCCATTCTTGAAGCCTTGAGCAACAGTGAAGGGAACAGCCAGGTCCTGACACGGATTAAAGCCGAGCTGGACCCGGTGCTCATCAAAGAAGATGAACGAGGAGAAGAAGTCCTTTCAGTCGAACGTATCACTCAAGATCAAAGCCCAGTCGTGAAGTTGGTGAATACGATCATTTTAACCGCTCTGCAAAAGCATGCCAGTGACATTCATATCGAGCCCACAGAGCGAACAGTTGACGTAAAATTTCGCATTGACGGGGTGTTGTACTTGGCGATGGAACCATTTGATACTGGTATTCATCCTTCGTTGATCTCAAGGCTCAAAATCATGTCGGAATTGGATATCGCTGAACGCCGAACCCCACAAGACGGCCGGTTTAAATTATTACTCAATCAACGCACCATTGATTTTCGTGTATCGATTCTGCCCAGTGTCTATGGAGAATCTGTTGTCATCAGAATCTTAGATAAGCAACATGTATCAGCAGGCGTTCAAGGCCTAAGACTGGAAGCATTAGGGTATACCGGCGAAGACTTATTACGTTTTCGGCGAGCTATCACACGTCCGTACGGCATGGTCTTAGTCACCGGGCCAACGGGGAGTGGGAAAACGACAACGCTCTATGCCGCATTAAATGAAGTCCATTCGGATGAAGACAAAATCATTACGATTGAAGATCCTGTTGAATATCAGCTAAAGGGAATTGTCCAAATCCCAGTAAACGAGAAAAAAGGATTAACCTTTGCCAGAGGCCTTCGTTCCATATTACGTCATGACCCTGACAAGATCATGGTGGGTGAAATTCGTGATCTCGAAACAGCACAAATCGCCATTCAATCAGCACTGACCGGACATTTGGTCTTTACCACCGTCCATGCAAATAATGCATTTGATGTCATTAGCCGATTTGTCAATATGGGCATTGAGTCCTACAATTTTGTCGCCTCCCTTAGTTGTATTCTCGCGCAAAGACTGGTGCGCTCCATTTGTCCTTATTGTCGTGTCCCCGTAGAAATTCACCCGGATCAGTGCAAGGAATCAGGGATTGTGTACGAAACCGTCAAGCACCAGACATTTTTTGAAGGAAAGGGCTGCAATGAATGCCATGGATTAGGCTTTCGAGGTCGAAAAGCAATTACAGAATTTTTAGATATGACCGATTCCATTAAAGAAATGGTTTTAGCAGGAAAAACCTCTTCTGAAATTCGAGTGGCTGCCATGGCCCAAGGCATGACTTCGTTGCGCCAGGCGGCCTTAGAAAAGGTCTTTCGAGGAGAAACCACCCTGAAAGAAATCAACCGAGTCACCCCGGTTGAAGAAATATTATGAACCTTTTTCCTATCAATCAACCAACATTAGCGCTTTCGATATCGGAAGATTCCCTATGTTTAGTTGAAGTCAAAAAATCCTGGAGGACCACCACACTCAAGGAAATTCAAAAAGTCCCCCTTCCTTCGGGTGTCATCCGTTTATCATCAGCCAAGCCAAATATTGAAAATATGGAAGTATTTGTAGAGCAATTACGGATCTTGGCCAAACCCCTAAAAAAACCGACTTCGCTGGCTCTTAGTCTTCCTGACCTCTGTGCGCGCACGAATATCTTTGACTATTCAACATTCCCCACAAAAAAAAGTGAACAAACAGCTTTATTAAATTGGCGGTTTAAACAAGATTTAAAATTAGACACTTCTCAATCACGTTTATCCTATGCCATTTATGTCCCAACATCCGTAGCCAGTGGCTCAAAACAAGAAAATCCCGAAAAAGTTCAAGTGCTCGGAACCGCTATTCGAAATGAAATAGTTGAGCAATATGAACGTGCATGTCTTGACTTAAATCTCATGCCAGTTTCCGTCAGTATTTCTGGTTTAGATATTTTCGACCTGTACCATGCCTCCATTCAGGAAATCTTAGATGTTGGGGACCGACGAAGTCCCTCAACACATTCTGGAGCCATGTTCCTCTATATCAGTCATTGGGGATTTTCATTTTTTGCCTTCCATGACGGATGCCCTAACTTTGTGAGAACAAAGGCCATCAGTATTCGGCCAGATACCACTCGGGAACAGTGGGAATCAGATTCAGGGGTATCAGCAGAAACGAAAATCCTTGGAGAGACTCAAGCTGATCGACAAGATTCTCAAGAACTGCGACAAAGAGAAGGCTTCGTGCATCCCTACCCTTCCTATACCGCAACAAAAGTTGAAAAGGAAATTTTGGCAACCCTTCAATATTATTTAGAAACATTCTCTCAAGATGGTTCCGCACCGTCCCTGGCTAATCTCTTTGTGGTCAGCGACCTTGAATATGGGGACAAACTTCTTCCTCAGCCTGAACACCTTCAACAAACAGCCAAAGTCAGTGGATTAAGTATTTCGGACATTCAGGTCACCCATCTCTCTGCCACGACGCATTTCAACCAACGAGAGAACCGGTTGACCCAAGAATCAAAATTTTGGTCGGCCCTACCCGGCTATGCCAGCTTGAGGGTGGCATAATGGTCCCTCGCGTTCGCATTCCTCTTTCTGCCCCGGGTATCAATCATTTGACACTCACTCAATTCGCGTTGAAGTTAATTACGGTCGGAGGACTCGCACTCACCATTTCATTTTGGTGGGTAGGCACCACGCTTCATCAAAAAATTGATGCGCTTGAAAACCAAACGAATATGATTGGGGCTCAAACCCAGCAAGTCGTCTCTCAAGCAAAGGCCAAGGGGATTGACTTGTCAGATCAGGCCATCAAAAAAATTCCACAGCATATCTCATTTGTCAAACAAGTACGAAAGCGAGTGGGGTTTTCTTGGACACAATTATTGATCGACTTAGAATCTGCCGTCCCGGCCAACCTGATGATGAGCACTGTGTCCCTTGATGAAAGAACAAATACGGTGGTGCTGAATGGCTTCACCCCTTCACTCAAGAATTTAAATCAACTTATCCATCAACTGGAAAAGCACAAATCCTTTCAGGATGTCATCTTAACTCAACATGCCAAAAAGAAGGTAAAAGGCAAGTCAGAGTCACCCTTTTTTGTATTTTCTCTGAAAGTTTCTTATGCCATTCATCATCAACATTCACCAACAACCGAGTCTTAGCGAACCATGATATCCTTGAAGGTTTTCCAACAGTCTAAGACCACGCTTTTGATTTCACAGCATCTCATGCCATTATTTATTGTGGCGAGCCTATCTGTACTTTCTTCTATTGGGATGTTTGGCCTCATGTTTTATCCGGCTCAAGATCGCTACACGAATACCACTGCACTGTTTCAAGCAGCCCAACAAGCTCAAGCTCAAACCCAGGTGGCTCAACACACCCAAGAAATTATTTCAACCACCTGGGCTGCCCTTTCCGATTATCGAGAATTTACCGATCTCAGTTTAGATATTGCTGATTTGGCCAAACGAAACCACGTCTCCATCCCTGGGATGGGATACGATTTCAAGCCACTGCCTCATAAATTAGCAGCCAAAGGCACCTTTGCCTTTGAAGCTCAAGGAAATTATGAAGCCATTAGAAAATTCATTTATGAACTGGAAAAACGATGGCCATATTTATTTATTGAAAAATTGTCGGTGGAACGATCAAAAAAAAAGAACGGGGTGCTGTTTAGAATTACCGTCTCAACCTTTCTAAAAGAATACCCTCAAATCCTCAAAAAAACGAAAGCCTTATGACAAACCAACAAAAAGGATTTGTACTCGTCGGACTCCTTGTTGCCTGGGGCGGCTTAACGGCCTACCAAATGCTAGATTCCTCCGAGTCAAATTCAAATACGGTTTCATCTACCATCGGCAAAGCCCAATCGGCCCTGCCTTCAATCAAAGCTCTTTCTTTAAAGAAATTGTTTCCGAATTCTAGGCAATTGGTCAGCTTCTCTCAACCTCGCAACATCTTTGCCCCTCTTGGATCACGCCAAGTGGTGGCCAAACAGAATACTCCGACGTCTCCCCAACCACAATCAAACAGACCCGACACTTTGCCAATTCCACCAGGTCCTTCACCAGGAGATCTGGCGGCACAACGAGCCCGTCAACAACTCAATCAATTTCGTTTTCTAGGGTATCTGACAAAGGGGGGGGAAAGTCAGGCGTTTCTGACCAATGGCCAATCCATTTATATTGTAAAACAAGGCGAAATGCTTGAAGGGCAAGTTCAAGTAAACAAAATTGAGCCAGAATTGATTGTCCTCTCTACCCAAGTATGGGAAACAGGGAACCAAATTCAAGCCAGGATTCCTCTCACACCTGAAACACGCAGTTAATCTTTCCCATAGCTCTTCCCCCCTCCAGACTGATAAAATTTCTTATGGCTCTCTCATTCTACATGGCTCAGAGCAGAAAGAATTAGAAAGTAGCCTTGAAACTTTTTATACTCATTTCAACTCTCCTGATTTCCTGGGTGTCACCAGGAATGGCTGCCATGTATCGCTGCCATGATCAGTCTGGAGCCACAGTGTTAACCGACAACCCAACTCAATTACACAACTGCTCTCAACTAGAGGGCTCAGCAACGTCCGTTCCCTCCAACTCAAAAGTCATCCTGCAAGGTCATGCCCACAATGAATCAGCTTCTAACCCACACTCTGCAAACGAGGAGAAGAATCCAGATACCTCAATATTAGGGAACTCGCAACAAGCCCCTCAGCAAGAGCAGGACCTTTCCATTCCTCTCAAAAAAATAGGAGGCTCGTTTGTCGTCCAAGTTAATCTCAACGAAGAAAGAACAGCACAGCTTATTGTAGACACTGGCGCCTCAATGACGGTCCTCTCAACAGCCATCGCCATTGACCTTGGCATTCTCGGTACAACTGATAATGAATTGCTCACGATCAATACTGCGGGCGGCTCCGTGCAGGTCAACATGAATTTTCTTGCTTCGCTTCAGGTGGGGACGGCAGAGGCCAATCATGTTGCAGTAGCCATTCATGATCTTCCTGACGTGCCAGAACAGATCGAAGGCTTATTAGGCATGTCTTTTCTCAAGCATTTCTTGGTGACCTTAGATGCCGCACATGCCCGATTAATCCTTCGCCCCAAACAATCCTCCTAAACGGCGAATTGCCCTCGCAATGAGCGCCCACAAAAAAGGCTCGCCGCAACCACCTCCTCACCATCATACATTCAGGGAAAGAAGAAGAATTACTGGGGAAGAGAAAGGGGAGGACGTGCGCCTAAATGAGGAAATTCCCCAATGTTCAGCATTAAGGAATCTTGCCGTAGCCGGAAATCATCCTCTTGTGAATTGACAAAACCTGGGGCAAGTTTCATGTCGGTTTTTCCAGCACGTGGCCGAACTGGAATTTGTTGCGGGCCCTGCATCACATAATCGTCTTGGTTGTCATACAAGGCATTGAACGCCAAGGCGGTCTGACTCTTCGGAGAAAATAACAAACCGACCTTATTTAAACTCACAATATTACCTTCGATTGTCGCTTGGGACTTATCGTGAACCGCCATTCCACCTCCATTACGTACGAGGGTATTCTGAACGACTGTCGCTTTGGCTTGGTCTGTCATGAGGATGGCTTCAAAAAGATTATGAGAAATGACATTTCGTCGAAGAGTAACCTCGGAGTTTCCCCCCAGGGCAATGCCATGATCATTATGATGAATCGTATTCCCTTCGAGTGTGCCTGAAGAATTGGCAAATGCCACACCAGTGGTTTCGCTCTCACCAATGACACAGTCCTCAATATGCACCCTCTGAACTTGCTGACTAAAAATCATCCCTTTTACATGCACCTGTTTGAGATGAACACCACTTCCGTTAAATATTCCCACGCCCAAACCACCGTGCTGAAAGACCGTCATCCCTTGAATGAGGACATTGGTTGCACCATACGGCCATTTTCCAATATGTAAGGAACCGACTCGTTTTTCTCCTGTAATAAATACCTGATCAGGCCCTTCCCCTATAATTTTCAAATTTTCTTTACTATGAACCGTGACATCTTCGGGATAGGTTCCGGCTTGAATAAAAATCGTATCCCCCGATGAGGCGTGATCGATCGCTTCTTGAATCAACATAAATTGCCCAGACCCATCCGCTGCCACCTGCCACTCAGAAGAAAGGGAAGTTTTGGCTTCCCCTTCAATTGGAGGATTTCCCCAAGCGACCTCGGATAGAGAAAAGAACATCACACTAGTGAGACAAAAGAAAGCCAAGGAGATTATGCGAAATTTTTCGGGCATGCGATAAAACCTGATTAATGAGTCAACCGAGCAATACAATAGGGTGAAAATTTAACACCATCGTTTATCTTATTCCTTACTCACATACCTGATGATATTCTGTAGGGTCAAGCTGTGGCCAATTTCATTTGCATTGTTTGTTGCTCCACTTTCTCTATGCTATCGTTGGCCCTTATGGTGCTTGTAGGACTAACTGGGGGGTTAGGAGCTGGAAAAACAACAATTGCCGGCTTGTTCCACGATTGTGGAGCCACCGTCATTGACGCAGACCAACTGGCTCGAGATGTTGTCACACCAGGAAAACCAGCATGGAAAGAGATAAAAAAACAATTCGGGGCAAATGTCTTGTTTCCGGATAAAACTCTGAACAGACAAGCCCTCGCTCAGGTCGTATTTCATAATCCCCAAAAGCTTAAAATACTTCAACGCATCATCCATCCTCGGGTGGCACGTGCACAAGCCAGCTTGACAAAATCCATTAAATTGGCCAATCCTAAAGCGGTCATCATTTATGACGCGGCCTTATTAATTGAAGCCAAAGCCCATCTGAGAATGGATCATATTATTGTGGTGAAAGCCGAACGTGCAACACAAATTTCTCGTGTATGCAAAAGAGATGGCCTGACGAAACCCGAAGCCTTAAGGCGCATCAAACAACAAATGTCCTTACGTGAAAAACTCCGGTATGCTGATACGGTCCTGGATGGCACCTGGCCTCGTTCCCGGTTGCGCTCTGTCGTGAAATCGTTATATAGAATTTATCAAAATGAAGTTCGTCAACATGATATTTAGTAAGCTCACTCTTGATTTTCCTATCAGAATCATTATCTTGTTCGTATAAAAATTTGATCATTTGATATAGGAGTTTGACGATGGTACATGATGTTCTCATCCTTGGTTCCGGGCCAGCAGGGCTCACCGCAGCGGTGTATAGCGCCAGAGCCAATCTTTCCCCCCTCCTCATTGATGGATCTCAACCCGGGGGACAACTCACCTTAACCACTGATGTGGAGAATTTCCCTGGCTTTCCTAACGGCATCATGGGGCCACAACTCATTCAAGATATGCGGGCTCAAGCCGAACGATTTGGAACACAATTCCGCCATGGCCATGTCTCGAAAGTGGATTTTGAGTCACAACCGTTTCGAATTACCGTGGATGGAGAAGACACGATTGAAACCAAAACATTGATTATTTCAACAGGGGCTTCAGCCAATTTATTGGGCTTGCCATCAGAAAGCCGCCTAATGGGTCACGGAGTCTCGACCTGCGCAACCTGTGACGGATTCTTCTTTCGTGGGAAAGAAATTGCCGTCATTGGCGGAGGAGATAGTGCGGTCGAAGAAGCCACCTTTCTCACAAAATTTGCCTCAAAAGTCACACTTGTTCATCGTCGGGATAAATTACGGGCATCAAAAATCATGCAAGACCGCGCAATGAAAAATGAAAAAATTGCCTTTCAATGGAATAGTAGCTTAGAAGAAGTCATGGGTGATGACGTGGTCACCGGCGTCCGACTTCGCAATAGCCAAACCAATCAAACAGAAGAAATTGCCTTATCAGGAGTCTTCGTCGCCATCGGCCATACCCCAAATACCGGGTTATTCAAGGACAAAATCGATATGGACGAAGCCGGATATATTAGGACACAACCTTATCGCACCACGACGAATATCCCTGGAGTCTTTGCCGCGGGCGATGTACAGGATTCCAATTATCGGCAAGCCATTACCGCCGCGGGCTCTGGGTGCATGGCAGCCATCGATGCTGAACGGTATTTAGAAACTGCACACTAATGTTCCATGTGTTGGTGCATTATCATGAGTTGGCGCTCAAAGGACGAAATCGAAAACATTTTGAATATCGACTCGTCCATCACATACGTCGTGCACTGAAGCCACTCACACATGTGCATGTCGATGCCTTACAAGGGCGAATCCGCGTCAGATTTGAGGATGAATCTGCCTGGCCACGTCTTGAGCAACAATTAAAACGAATCTTTGGCATTGTTAATTTTTCGCTCACCCGGTCAGTCTCGCTCCCCCACGACAACCCTGACCTCACAGCCCTCAAAGCAGCCATCACATCTCATCTTCCAACGCATCCATATGAGACCTTTCGTGTCAGCGCCAAACGTGCGGATAAACGTATTGCCAAAACCTCCATGGAGGTTGAACGAGAAATAGGTGCGGCGGTGGTTGAACAGACTGGGAAAAAGGTCAATCTATCGCATCCAGATCTCACCATATTAGTCGAACTCGTTCCCCCGGAAGCCTATTACTCCTGTCATCGAGAATCTGGACCAGGAGGACTCCCAACAGGGACAGGCGGAAAAGTCGTCTCGCTTATTTCAGGAGGGATTGATTCGCCGGTTGCGACCTACCGCATGCTAAAACGAGGCTGCAAGGCGGTGTTCGTCCATTTCCACGGACGCCCCTATTTGTCTCGGGTTTCCGAAGAAAAAGTGCAAGATATCGTGAAACACCTCACCACGTATCAAATGCATTCGCGTCTTCATCTTATCCCTTTTGGAGAAATTCAAAGCCAAATTGTCCTCAATTCTCCTCCACCAGTTCGCGTCGTGCTGTACCGCCGCCTCATGCTTCGCATTGCCGCCAAAATAGCGGAACAGGAAGATGCCTGGGGGTTGGTCACCGGCGAGAGTCTTGGACAAGTGGCATCCCAAACTCCGGAGAATATCGTCGTGGTCAATCAAGCCACAACATTGCCCATTCTCCGTCCTCTTATCGGCATGGATAAATTGGAAATCATCCAACAAGCCCAAACCATCGGAACGTTCGAAACCTCAATCGAACCCGATCAGGACTGCTGTACCCTCTTTGTCCCCAAACACCCGCGCACTCGCTGCGATCTCCCCAATATTCTCAAAGTGGAAGAACACCTAGATATTCCAGGCCTCATTCAGCAAGGGTTACAAGGCACTGAACTCGTCGAATTCACCCATTCATAACTTTTGGCTCAAAAATCTATTAACGGAAGACGCCCCCTTTTAGGAGAACGATTCCATCGATTTACCTACCTCAACCGATTCACCCAACACAAGTCTTTACTCCTACGCTTTCTTGAAAATGCAATTATCTTCCAAACAGCCTACAATGGCTTAGGAGATGACCAAGAAAAAGCCGAACCATGATTGCCATATCTTGGAGGGCCAAACATGAAAAAGCTGTATGTGTCGCAAAGTCTCATTGACGTGGAATCCAGGCAAGAACTGCTTGATCAGGCTGCAATCCCTTGCATGGTCAAAAACCAACGATCATCCATGCTGGGCGGAGAAGTGCCATTTGTCGAAGTGTTTCCGGAATTATGGGTTCTGCAAGATGAAGACTTGGAAAAGGCCACGACCTTATTACAAGACTGGGAAGAGGCTCAACCTCTCGAAACCACTTCCTGGACCTGTTCCGGTTGCGGAGAGATTCATCAAAAAGAATTCACCACTTGTTGGAAATGCAATCAGGAAAGAACTTGAAGTCATACGAAGTTTAAGCAGAATGTATTTGTCTCTCCGCTCATGAGTTCCTTCCTTGGCATTGGTGTTCTTCTAATCTTTATACTCGGGGTACCAATTTTCGGGATCCAATTGGCAGGCAATTCACTTCCTACTTCCCTAACTCTTTTCCCTATAACGACAGAACCTGGAGAGGCATCCCTATCTTGGATAGTTTGCGGGTTCCTAGTGATCCTCATCGCGACAACGCTGGCTCCTTTCCTATGGCGGTTTTTTCGCTTTTCCGCCATCATCAAACCAAAACGCGAGTATCAGGCCTTCCCCTGGTGGGGATGGCTAGCTTTGCTGTGGATTACCAGTTCATGGAGCCTGGCCTGGACTCGTTTCCCCTGGTTTCACAACTTTCAGACTCACACTTTTCCTCTCCTTTGGTTTGGCTATATTGCCGTCCTAAATGCCCTCACCCTGCAGCGATCTGGGCAATGCCTTCTTACCAGCCACCCACGCACTCTAGGGAAACTTTTTCTCCTCAGCGCAGGATTTTGGTGGCTCTTTGAATATCTCAACCAGTACGTGAGAAATTGGCATTACGTAAACCTCCCAGATACATCGTATGGCGAGTTTATTTTTTATACATCTCTTTCATTTTCTACCGTCCTCCCTGCCGTACTCAGCACCTATGAATGGTTATGGACCTTTCCTCGCCTGACAAAACCATTTGAAATGTGGCAGCCGCTGAACTGCAGCATGGCACCACAGATTGGCTGGATCTCGCTGAGCTTAGGATGCCTTGGACTTGGTCTTATGGGACTATGGCCAACCATACTTTTTCCCTTACTATGGCTTTGCCCGCTATGTCTGTTGCTGGGAATCCAAATTATCCAGAGAGGACCGACTTCTTTACTAGGAGTCCATCAGGGAGATTGGCGTCCTGATCTACTGTCTGGACTGGCCGCATTGATGTGTGGGTTTTGGTGGGAATTATGGAATGTCTACAGTTTGGCTCATTGGGAATATACTCTTCCCTTTGTTCATACCTTCAAGATATTTGAAATGCCAATCTTAGGCTATTCCGGCTATTTGCCCTTTGGCTTAACCTGTTTGGCTATCTCGGAGTTGGTGTTGGGATATCTGCCTAGCCAACAGTGGCAAAATTTTCTGGGATCAAACCAACACCCTGAATAGAGTAAAGCGTCGGTTTCCTCTCTTTTTCAGCTCGGTTCTTTTGGCTTTCGCATGGTGATGGCCAACGTTACTAAACCAGCCAGTAGCACCAACGGAACAGGAAACGCACTCATTTCATGAGCCCTTAAATGGGTCATGGCCGCCCCAAACATTGTAAAACTCAATACCACAATCCCATAGTATTGTACCTTTGGAATAAATAAGGCAATTCCTCCACCGACTTCAACTAAACCAATCACATATAAAAACCACAAGGGATAGCCCCATTGCTCAAAATGCTCAACCTGGGAATGTTCGCCCATAAGCTTGGCTCCCCCTGCCACGATAAACATGACCCCTAAGACCACCCACAATGCCGTCTTGATAAATTTTCTCATAATCCCGGCCTCCTAAAAAAAAATGGGAGCTTACTTTTCATTCAGATTCTAGATTATAACTTGATATTCCCTATGACTCTACTCATTCAACAGCGCTCCCCTTGCAAATGGCTGTTCGACAATTTATGTTGGAATGCTCTTTGTTTCCAGGAAATTTAAAAACATGCCAAACCAATTCACCATACTTGATGTACGCGATCGGATCCAGGAAGCTCGCTCGGTCACCGTGCTAACTGGTGCGGGAATATCCGCCGATAGTGGTGTCCCCACGTTTCGAGGACCGGAAGGATTATGGAAGAATTTTCGCCCCGAGGAACTCGCCTCCCCCGATGCGTTTGCGCGCGATCCCAAACTGGTGTGGGAATGGTATAACTGGCGACGGGAATTGCTTGCGACCAAACAGCCCAATCCTGCACACGACGCTCTTGTTCAACTTGAAAAACAGATTCCGAATTTTCGGATCATTACTCAAAATGTCGATGGTCTCCATGCATCTGCCGGCACCCAACGTTTAACTGAAATTCATGGTAATATTTGGAAAGTCCGATGTACTCAATGCCATAACATCACTTCGAACCAAGAGGTACCGTTACCTTTTCCGCCAACCTGTACGGTATGCGACGGTTTGTTACGGCCTCACATTGTTTGGTTTGGCGAATCATTAGCACCGGAAGATCTAGAACAGAGTTATGCCGCTCTACAAGGTTGTGAGGTGCTATTGATCATTGGCACCTCAGGTGTTGTGTACCCCGCTGCCTCATTTGCCCCTGTGGCTAAGGATCATGGAGCCTTCGTCGTAGAATTGAATTTAGAGACCACAAGCAACTCATCAGTGGTTGATGTCTCATTTCAAGGGCGAGCCAAAGAATTGGTCCCCCTCCTGCTCAAAGACTAGACATTCAGCTCCTTTTCTTGACTCGCTTTATAAGGGTTTGTTACGTTTTTTTGTTTAGGGATTTTCAGTACTTATGTTGGAGTAACCCATGCAATTGACCATAAATGGTAAAGTAGAAAACCTAGATGTTTCTACGGTAATGGATGTCCTGAAAGCGAAGGACATTGATCCGCAATTGGTCGCCATTGAAGTGAATACTCAAATGATCGATCAAGAAAACCTGGAAACCACCTCGCTCAAAGAAGATGATAAGCTGGAATTTTTGTTTTTCATGGGCGGTGGAGCGTGAGCGCCAAATTGCTTCAGTGCATCACTGAAGGGATTGGGAACACTCCACTCGTTCGCTTGAACCGCCTTTCTCCGACTGGAGGTGGAACCATTTATGGCAAAGCCGAATTTTATAATCCAGGGGGCAGTGTCAAAGACCGTATTTGTTTAAATATGATTGAAGAGGCCGAAAAACAGGGCCTCTTGAAACCTGGGAGTACCATCGTTGAACCTACGAGTGGAAACACCGGAATAGGCTTAGCCCTTGTTTCAGCAGTCCGTGGATATAAGCTCATTTTGGTCATGCCAGAAGGCATGAGCCTGGAACGGGCCAGCCTGCTTTCATCTTATGGAGCACAGTTAGTGCTCACTCCTGCCAGAGAGGGCATGAGAGGGTCGATTAAAGAAGCAGAAAGCATACTAGAGCAGAACCCTGAATATTTTATGCCAAACCAATTTTCAAATCCGGCCAACCCAGCCATGCACAAAAAAACGACCGCCGTAGAAATTTGGGAGGCTCTAGAAGGGAAGGTTGATGCCTTTGTGGCTGCCGTAGGAACCGGTGGAACCATTACCGGCTGCGGAGAAGTCTTCAAGGAGAAAAACCCTCAAGTGAAAATCGTGGCGGTCGAACCCACAGGCTCTCCAGTCTTATCAGGAGGCGAGGCTGGGCCCCATAAAATTCAGGGCATTGGTGCAGGTTTTGTCCCAGAAGTCTTAAACCAATCATTACTTGATCAAATTAGGACCGTCACCGACGAAGAGGCCTATCAGACCACGAAACAACTTGCGAAAAAAGAAGGACTTCTCGTCGGCATTTCCGCCGGAGCGAATGTCTTTGCTGCCCAAAAGGTTGCTGAGTCGCTGGGTTCAGGAAAAAATGTTGTGACAATCCTTTGTGACACTGGCGAACGCTATCTCAGCATTGAAAAGTACTTCAATATTTAGTCGCTTCCTTCAACAACAACTGGACAGCTATGAGCTTCACTGAAGAACAAATTACTCGTTATAGCCGACACATTCTCTTGCCAGAGGTTGGAGGCAAAGGCCAGAAAAAACTCTCGCAAGCCAAAGTCTTTGTCGTCGGTGCCGGGGGATTAGGCTGTCCCGTTGCCTATTATTTAGGGGCCGCGGGCATTGGCACGATTGGATTAATTGATAGTGATGTGGTGGACTTGTCTAATCTTCAACGACAAGTGCTGCACCATACACCTGACGTCGGTCGCTCCAAAACCCAATCGGCGAAAGAAAAAATTCAAGCCTTAAATCCCGACGTTCAGGTCAACACCTATGAAGAACGACTCACGGCTCAAAATGCCCGAGAGATTATTCGCCAATATGATGTCGTCATTGATGGCGTCGATAACTTTCCGGCCAAGTTTCTCATCAATGATGCCTGCTATATGGAGAACAAACCCTTGGTGCATGGCGGCATTCTCCGATTTGAAGGCCGCGTGATGACTATTGTGCCAAACGAATCAGCCTGTTATCGGTGTATTTTTAAAAATCCTCCGCCAGCAGGCGTCGTGCCCACCTGTCAGGAAGCCGGCATTATTGGAGTCGTGGCAGGTATTATTGGCACAGTGCAAGCAACGGAAGCGGTGAAGCTTATTCTCAAAATTGGCCAACCTCTTACAAACCGTTTATTAGACTTCGATGCGCGAACGACAACCTTTCGAGAAATACGGGTAAAGCGGAATCCAACCTGTGCCCTATGTGGACCGGAAGCAACGCTAACAGAACTCATAGATTATGACGAACCTGAGGCGTGTGCCCTGTAGGGCTCAACGACCCCAGACAGAGCAACCCGACTCTCCCTGCTCTATTTGAGATGAGGATTTCATCATGACCAAAAAAATGCAATCACTGGTTTGCAGAGAATGTGGGAAAGAATATCCCACCCTAGATATTCATGTGTGCGAACTCTGTTTCGGCCCGCTGGAAGTCAAATATGATTATGCGGCCATCAAACAGGCGATTTCACGTGAGAAAATTCTGGCCGGACCGAAAAGCCTCTGGCGTTACGTCGACCTTCTCCCAGTTGAGGGCACCAACTTTATTGGCAAACATGCGGGATTCACTCCTTTAGTGCACGCCAAAAATCTTGGGTCATTCCTAGGTCTCGATAATTTGTATATTAAGAACGATTGTGTGAACCACCCCACGCTTTCTTTTAAAGACCGAGTCGTCGCCATTGCGTTGACCCGAGCACGCGAATTGGGATTTGAAACAGTGGCGTGCGCGTCCACCGGCAATTTAGCCAATTCCGTTTCCGCCCATGCCGCCTCGGCTGGAATGAAATGTTATGTCTTTATTCCCGGCGACCTCGAAGCAGCCAAAGTACTGGGCAATCTCATCTATCGTCCAAATGTGATCGAGATAGAAGGCAACTACGACGACGTAAATCGACTCTGTAGTGAAATTGCTGGAGAACGGCACTGGGCCTTCGTCAATATTAATATCCGCCCCTATTATGCAGAAGGATCAAAAACTTTGGCATTTGAAACCGCCGAACAATTAGGATGGCGAGCGCCAGACCAAGTGGTGGTACCCATGGCCTCTGGATCACTGCTGACAAAAATCTGGAAGGGGTTAAAGGAATTTGAAAAAGTTGGAATCCTTGATTCTGTTTCGACCAAAATTAATGGAGCCCAAGCTGAAGGCTGCTCACCTATTGCGACAGCCTTTCGAAACGGACGCGACTTTTTCAAACCGGTCAAACCCGATACCATTGCCAAATCCTTAGCTATCGGAAATCCGGCTGATGGGTATTATGCCCTCAAAACAGCTGCAGAAAGTCATGGAGCCATGGATGCCGTGACTGATGACGAAATTGTAGAAAGCATTAAGCTTCTAGCCCAAACGGAGGGCATCTTTGCCGAAACGGCTGGAGGAGTTACCATTGGGGTCTTGCGAAAATTGGTCAAACAAGGATTGATAAAAAAAGACGAAGTCACCGTCGCCTATATCACAGGCAATGGACTGAAAACACAAGAAGCTGTCGTCGACTCGGTTGGACGGCCTACTCGCATTCAACCAAGTCTCAAGCACTTTACGCAGACATTTGGCATTGAGGAGTCACCATGATCAAGGTACGCATCCCCACCCCTCTCCGTCCAATGACGGGAGGAAAAAATGAAGTGGAAATTGCTGGAAATTCCGTTGCAGAAATTCTTGAAAATTTAGGCTCTGCCCACCCTGGAATTAAAGAACGCATTTGCGACGATCAGGGAGAAGTGCGCCGCTTTATCAATATCTATGTCAACGAAGAGGACATCCGTTTTTTAACAGGAAAAGAAACACCACTTAAGGATGGTGATGAAATGTCCATTATTCCCGCTATTGCAGGAGGCAATTAAATGGCCAAACTTCGTTTCCACATTCGGTATCCTGAAGAGCGAATTCCCGATCCGATTCTCTATCAAATTGGGAAAGAGTATGAGGTGATTACCAGCATTCGACGAGCTGATGTTCGTGAAACCACCGGATGGCTTGATGTGGAATTTACCGGAGATGCTGACGAGGTTGATCGCGCCATCGAAGCCCTTCGGCAAAAAGGGTGTATCGTCGATCCTATTGAATTAAACGTCGTAGAATAAAAGCAGACAACTTATGCAATTTTCTGATTCAGAAGTCACGCGCTATAGCCGCCAGATGATCCTTAGTGAAGTTGGCGGCAAAGGCCAAAAGAAACTGCAGGATGCCAAGGTTCTGGTAATTGGAGCCGGGGGACTGGGATCTCCAGCTGCGCTCTACCTGGTTGCTGCGGGAATTGGCACCCTTGGGCTGACCGATGGCGACGTCGTCGACCTCTCCAACTTGCAACGGCAAATCCTTCACACCACTGATCGTATTGGCGTACCAAAGGTTGAATCGGGAGGCCAATTATTATCGGCCTTAAATCCTGAAGTAAACCTTCAGCTCTACCCAGAACATGTCAGCAAAGACAACATCATGCCCTTGCTTGCACAATATGACATTATTCTAGATGGCTCAGATAATTTCTCAACCCGCTTCCTTATTAATGATGCCTGTTTTTTTGCTAAAAAAACATTAATTTCTGGGAGCATCTTTCGCTTTGAAGGACAATTGGCCACGATCAAGCCCCACGAAGGCTATCCTTGCTACCGCTGCTTATATCCAGAACCGCCCCCTGCCGGCCTTGTACCCAATTGCCAAGAGGCCGGGGTCTTGGGTGTATTGGCGGGAACCATTGGTGTGTTACAAGCGAGTGAAGCCATCAAAGAAATTCTCGGACTTGGAGAATCCCTAGCCGACCGTCTGCTGCTGTACGATGCCCTAGACATGACCTTCAGAAAAGTTGGTCGCCCAAAAGCTCCGGATTGCCCTCTTTGTGGCTCCAATCCCACGATCACCAAATTGGGAGAGGACTACGAGGTGGCCTGTAGCCTCTGATCCGTATGCTCCACATTCCTTCTCGCATCATCCAAGACATGATTGCGCATGCACGGGAACTCGCCCCGCATGAATGCTGCGGTATTCTCTCTGGAAAAACTCAACAGGTCGCGGAAATTTTCCGCATTACCAATATTTTGGCGAATATGTCTGACCAGGAACTCTCTCGCTTCGAGGGAGCCAAACTCTCGGACCTCAAGCAACTCTCCCCAGAAGAACGAGCTGATATTGCCTTTCAAATGGATGCACGAGAAATGGCTATGGCTCAACGAGAGATTCGGACAAAGGATCAAGAGTTATTAGGTTTTTACCATTCCCACACCGCCAGCCCAGCACGCCCTTCCCAAACCGACATTACGATTGCCATGGAATTTGAAAGTTATAGACAAAAGCTTGCTCTTCCCCAACCTCTACACCTCATCATATCCCTAGAAAATAGAGAGAAGTCCGATATTCGGGCCTATCGCATTCAGGACTCCCAAGCCACTGAAATTCCAATTCAACAAATCTCTTCGTAGTACAGGTCTACCCTCTTCGAGATCCACTTTTCCCCTAAAGGCCATAGACATCCTGCCTGAAGTCCTGAGATAATGAGAGGCTTTCTCAAAATTCAAACATGCTCTCACAAGGAGAAACTCATGTCTGCCCATTCTGTCGTCAATAGTTTTTTGGCCCTTGTCCTTCTATGCTTGACAGGTGCTCCCCTATTTGCAGAAGCCTCGACATCGTTAAAAAGTTACTACAGCCCAATTGTGCGGCTCGAAGCAGATAAAGGCTACTTCCTTATTACGACAAATTCCGGCATTCAATGGATCCAAGTTGAAGATGCGGTAAAGGAGCATCTTAAAACCTTAGCCGTTGGAGATATGATCGACGTCGTCGTTGAGCTCCGCCCTGATCCTGCTCCACCACTTCTCAAATCATGGAAGCTCGCGAGAAGCTCTTCTCCCTGTAAAGTCTTAAATGGCCAAACGTGTAGTCAAAAATAACCAGCCTTTTTTCTGTTTCTAAATACATGGCCCACAGGCCTCTTCCCCTATTCCACATTCTCCTTTCATTATTTAGGCATCTTGGTCTTTAACGAAAAACCTCTATTTTCCGCGATTCTATGTCTTCAATATGGAACCCTATCAGACCTCAAGCAAACATACTTTAAATTGACTTTTAGTAAGTTTAAAATTACAATCCATTAATGAATTCCGACTGGAAATCACCAAGAATTTCTGCAGAAGAAAAACCAAATTTGTCGCGAAGGAAGACTAAGAGTCACGCGACCAAGAGGGATGGAATGTAGGTATTCATGAAATTCTCTCTGGAATCATTTTTAAAGAGAACGCCCATTTGATGATTGGAATTGTGGAATTAGGTCCTCTGTGGCTCACCCTACAGCTGGCAAGTGCTACAGTTGTTGTCCTGCTTATTCTGGGAACGCCCATCGCCTGGTGGTTAGCCTTCACCTCCTCACGCCTACGAACCATCGTCGAAGCTATCGTGGCCCTCCCTATCGTTCTTCCGCCCACCGTATTAGGGTTCTATCTTCTGATCGCCCTTGGGCCTCATGGATTCCTTGGTGGGCCTTGGAAAGACCTCACTGGGTCAGCCCTCTCCTTCTCCTTCTCTGGCCTGGTTATCGCCTCCACATTCTATTCCCTCCCCTTTGTGGTCCAGCCCCTTCACGGTGCCTTCGAAGCCATTGGCAGGAAACCACTTGAAGCTGCCTGGGCATTAAGAGCCTCGAAACTGGATACCTTTCTGAGCGTCGCCTCCCCAATGGCTATTCGTGGATACCTGACCGCCATCGTCCTAGGGTTTGCCCATACCCTTGGAGAATTTGGTGTCGTCCTTATGGTAGGTGGAAATATTCCAGGTCAGACAAAAGTGCTCTCTATAGCCATTTATGACCACGTAGAAGTTTTAGAATATGCCCAAGCACACACACTCTCTGCCGGCCTTCTCCTCTTTTCCTTTATCGTCCTTCTTGGCGTCTATACTGCTAATCGACGTTTCCCCCTTCATGCAACATGAGCCACTTATCCGCGAGCTTTGATTTAACCTTTCCTTCATTTCACTTACAGGCGAATCTTGATGTTCCGGCTCAAGGCATCATCGCCATCTTCGGCCCATCCGGTTGTGGAAAAACCACCCTCCTACGATGTCTCGCAGGATTAGAACGGGCCCCAATAGGGTCCATGCTTCTTGGGAAGCATTGCTGGCAGGATGAAAAACAGAAGATCTTTGTTCCGCTATCCCAACGTCCAATTGGATATGTGTTCCAAGAACCTCGCCTTTTTCCTCATTTAACAGTGAAGGGAAATTTACAGTATGGGTGGAAACGTATAGGCGAATCAGTCCGTCGGATCACTTTTGACCAAGTCGTAGAAGTCTTGGGCATTACACATCTACTCGAACGCCGCCCCTCCTTACTTTCGGGTGGAGAACAACAACGTATCGCCATTGGACGGGCCTTACTCACGAGCCCAAGACTCTTGCTCATGGATGAACCACTCAGTTCCCTTGATCTACAACGAAAACGAGAAGTCCTGCCCTTTATTCAAAAGCTAGAATCGGAATTCCATATTCCTATCATCTATGTCAGTCATGACCTGCATGAAATCGTGGAACTCGCCAAAACGGTCGTGTTACTGAAGGAAGGAAAAGTAGCAGAGGTCGGACCCATAGAAGAGGTATTCTCGCAACTCAATCTTCGACAACTCATCCCAGACAATCATCTAGGGGCACTGATCGACACCATCGTAGCAGAGCAAGATCAGGAATTCGGACTTACTAAACTGGCCTTTTCAGGAGGCCACCTCCATGTCCCTCACCAACATCGAGCCATAGGAGAACGGCTACGGGTACAAATTCTCGCTAAGGACGTGAGTATTATTTCCAGCCCACCCTCATTCCAAACCAGCGTACTGAATCTTCTGGAAGCCACGGTCGTAGAAATTGGAGAGGTGAACATTGAGCACCCCTTTGTCGATATCAAACTGGATATCGGCTGTCCCCTACTCGCCACCATCACCCGCAAATCATTAGCCACACTCAACCTTCATCCCGGCCAACGCGTCCACGCCCAAATCAAAGCCGTCGCCCTCAGTCCTGAAATTCACCAATAGAGAAATTTCCAAACTTATTGTTCCTAAAACTTTTCATATAAAGAATTACCTCAAAGATAATTCCTCTACAAAATAACCTTTCTCCTCTCTGCATCCTCTCTTTAAACCATCAAAACATTCTAAGCGAACCAACCGCCAAAATATTTTAAAAAAATCATTTTTTTGGTGGTCGATGGTGGCCTCCAATCTTTGCATAACGGTCATTTTCTTCAACACCTCGATTGGACACAAGACGACATTTTGTACAACGAAATTCAAATGGCCTTTGAGGTGAGCCAAAGGGGACTTTGAGAGACCATTTTTTTTACACCCTGGACAAAGGCGGTTATCTTCATTTTTTCGGTAGCTGTAATAACGCATTAGATAGAAGTACGTCGGTATTCCCGTAGCCTCTTCGATCTCCTGGCAATACTCTCTCCCCTCTTTTGAAAGTTCACTATCTGGATCTACCAACTGTTTATAGGCAGCAATTTCTAATTTGCCGCAGCCAATCCAAAGCGAGTCATGATCTTGGTAAGACTCAACCCATCGTGAGAGATAATCTCGGGTTTCATAGGAAATTGGCAAGAGATAAAGGGGAATCGGGTTTATCAATTCTGGTGACCGAACAGGGGAAAGCTCTTGAAACATATCTGTATAAAGGTAAAAAGATTTCGCCGATTGCCAAGGAGGATATCGTTTTTGTGGCGAAGGTTCTAAGAGTTCGAACGTTGGTCTTTCTCCAAAAATCTTCTCAAGACACTTAATGGTTTTTTTAACCCAACTTGATGAAAACTTTGTATGTAATGAATTTGGCCGAGGAATAGAGACATACGCTTCCAAAGGCTCGGCAAGATTTCTTATGAGGTAGGAATCGTGAATCTGTCCATTTCTTAAAAGGGCCGCAAGGTATGAATCAATACCTTCCTCTGCATCAATTGGGTCTTTCAGGGGAGTCCCAAAATTAATTTTCGCAAGAATACCGATCGGCTTGGGATTTTTTACTATGTTACTTTGTGAAAAATGATTTTTTTGCATTAGATTTTTGTTTTTTTGACACTTGCAATTGAAAATTTGTTATGAATTGGGATAATGAGACCAAGAAGTAAACAGACTTCCCTTATCTTATCCCCTAAGTTGCTAATAGGAAGATTCATACATAAAGAGTTTACTTCTCGGCGGCTTTACTAGTCCTGAGTTGACCAAAGGATTCCTTTCCCAAATATCGTTCTAGTTTCTCGCTGAGATCTGTTGAAAGATTTTTCATTGAGGCCATACGACAAAGTTGAGCTTCCATTTTAGCTTGCAAATCCGATCGATGTTTTTTGAATTCTTCAAAGGCCCCAACCATTCTTGAGGCGACTTGGGGATTTTTTGCATCAAGTTGCATAATAAAGTCAGCGACAAATTCATAACCAGATCCGTCTTCGGCATGAAACCCTTTGGGATTGGCTTGAGCAAATGTCCCATACAAGGCCCTCATTCGATTCGGCGTTGGAGAGACAAAGGCCTCATGTTCTGTGAGTTTCCTTACGACAGATCCAATATCTTTGGATTGCGATCTTGCAAGAGCCCCAAACCATTTATCAACAACTAACGCATCATGTTCAAATTGATCGTAAAATTGTTGTGTGATCTCGTCACAGTACGATTGGGCATCATCCATATTGATGATGATATTCAGCGCAGCATAGCGGTCTGTCATATTGCTGGATTGGCTGAATTGCCTGACGGCCAGCTTCGCGACTTCGGCATCACCTGAATGCGACAAATACGCCAGCGCGGTATTTTGCATACAGCGGCGACCCGCATCTTCGCGATCATACGGCCTACCAAGATCATAATGACTACTGTACATCTCAAGAAATTCATCATGAAGCTCACGACCGAGTGTTTCTAAAAACCTTTTACGCACTTCCAGTATGGCGCGGGGGTCAATCACTTCCCGCTTGGGAGCAATTTCATGATAGACGGGCAGGCTTAACGCCAAGCTCTTGAGCTCTAGGTCCATATCGGTTCGACCGAGAATTCTTCGAAACGACTCCAGCACATCTTTTCCGACCGCAATTTTTTGACCGCTCTCAAAACGATCAATCTGCTCCATGAGTTTCGTGGTGAGGAATCTGCTTCCTGCCTCCCATTGATTGAACCCATCATAATCATGCACCATCAAATGCCGTAATTGGTCGTCGGTATATGGGGCATCAAGAATGATCGGAGCGGAAAAGTGTCGGAACAGCGATGGAACAGAGCCAGCTGGGATATTCTCAAATGTAAACGTGTGTTTCACTTGTGTGAGTTCCAGGACACTCTGAACGATATCCTGACCATCAGAACTCACCAACCCAAAGTTCACGGGAATATGCCTGGGTTGACCGTTTGATTGATTGGGTATTGTGGGGACGTGCTGCTCTAATGTGAGCGTGAAAGTTTGCACAGCATTCTCATAGGACCAATTGGCTTTCACTGTGGGTGTCCCCGCTTGGGTGTACCAGAGCATGAATTGGCTGAGGTCCCGACCGGAAGCTTCCTCCATACATCGCACCCAATCTTCTACCGTAACCGCTTGTCCGTCGAATCGTTCGAAGTATAAGTCCGAGGCCTGGCGAAAACTCTCCTTGCCCAAGAGGGTATGTAACATTCTATTGAGCTCAGCACCTTTACTATAGACAGTTGCCGTATAAAAATTATTAATGGTGACAAACTGATCCGGCCTTGGCGGATGAGCCATGGGGCCTACATCTTCGGGAAATTGTCCCATGCGAAGATTTCGTACATTGACGATGCGATTCACTGATTGAGAACCCATATCCCCGGAAAATTCTTGGTCTCGAAAAACCGTCAATCCTTCTTTCAAACACAGTTGATACCAATCCCGACAGGTAATACGGTTACCCGTCCAGTTGTGGAAATATTCGTGTGCCACCACCCCTTCCACCCCTTCATAGTCTGCATCAGTCGCCGTGGAGGCATGCGCCAACACATACTTCGTATTAAAAACATTCAATGATTTATTTTCCATGGCTCCCATATTGAAATCATCAACGGCCACAATATTGAACAGATCAAGATCATATTCACGTCCATAGACCTCTTCATCCCATGTCATCGATTTTTTCAGCGAAGTCATGGCATGCTCAAGCTTATCGAGATCTTTCTCCTCGGCATAAATACACAAAGCCACCTGACGCGCACTTGCCGTCACGAAGGTATCTTCAATACAGGCTAAATCGCCACCAACAAGGGCAAACAAATAACTCGGCTTGGGAAAAGGATCTTCCCATATCTTGTAATGACGCCTCTCATCTGTTGGCCCTTGATCGATGAGGTTGCCGTTAGAAAGAAGAACTGGGGCAGCAATTTGATCGGCAATAATCTTCGTGGTGTACGTCGCCATATTATCGGGGCGGTCGACAAAATAGGTGATCAGTCGGAACCCTTCGGCTTCACATTGGGTACACCAATTGCCGCCAGATTTATAGAGACCTTCAAGTGCCGTATTTTTTTCAGGATAAATTCTGACGAGGGTTTCTAGAGTAAAAGCCTCATCTGTGGGTTGAAGAGAAAGAGAATCTTTCGCCACGACATAGCCTTCAGTCAGATTCGTGCCATGGACCATCACCGCATTATTTACCTTGACCTCCAGCAATTCCAGTTCTTCGCCATTGAGGACAAGCGGGTTCTGGTGAGAGCCGTTTTTTTTCACCTGCAATTTCGCACTGACCAGGGTCTCGCCTTCACGTAAATCAAAAGTCAGATCAACGTGCGTCACCCAATAAGCAGGCTGTTGATAATCTTTTAGGTAGGTGATTTTATTAGTTTCAAACACAGCGCAATCTCCAATCGTTCATAATCCTATCCGATTAACCAAAGCTAGTTATAGCATTTTCAACTTAACCATTGGCCTATATATTGAGATGGGCTCAAAGAACCACGCCACCATCAGCCAAAATTTTCGAGATAGATTCATCCAGGCCAACATCCACTCTGCTATCAAAACCGTGACCCTCACCCCTGCCCTCTCCCTGAAAGGGCGAGGGAGTTAAAACAAAATTGAAAACCTAGAATGGATTATCAAAGAAAAATGTTGGGATTGAGAGAGTGGGAGTTAATCTTCGAGAAAAAAGGCTCTTTACCATTTAAGCATTGTGCCGATTTCGTTGAGATTGTAACCTCCGAGAGCTTCGATTTCTTGTCGAAACGGCTGGCTCACGACTGCATCCAGGAATTTTGAAGCCATGGGGTGCGTGTTCAGAAAATCGCTTCTCATGATAAGGTCGTATCGCTCTTCTCGGAGAGGAATAAAATCTAATCCGAAATGATGAGCGGCGGTTTCTACCCCTATGCCGACATCGGCTAATCCATCTCGAATATGCCGCGCCACTTCTAAATGGGATGTCACTTCGTGGCTATACCCTTTTATCTTTTCTCCACTCATACCAGCTTCATCAAGCAGGGCATCCAAGAAGAACCTCGCCCCTGCACCGGGTTCGCGATTAATGAGACGCACCCCGGGCTTCATGAGATCTTGAACCGAACGAATGCGCTTTGGATTTCCTGATTGAATGAGTAGGCCTTGCACCCATGAGGCAAAATGCACCCCCAGCAAGTCTCGATTCCGAGCATGACGTTTGAGGTAGGGAATATTGCTTTGGCCTGACTTCATATCCACCAAATGCAACCCAGCCATATGGACTTCCCCCCGTTGAAGCGCAACCAGTGCATTGGCGCTTCCCATCGTCCAATTGGTCACGCCAGACAACGCATTGATTTTTCGAACATGTTCCCCGGCCAAAAATAACGCCGGGTCGCATCCAGCAATCACGATATTTTGTTCAATCAGGTCTCGTCCATGCAGGAGTTTCACCGAAACAGGTGCATTTTTTTTGCGAGAATGATTTTTGGGGCGTCCAAAAATCACTCCATCCGCGGGCATGACAAAATTCAAAATATCTCCAAGACCCACCATGGGCCTGGCCAGCATTCGCGTCCCCACCTGTGCTAACTTTACACGCGTGGGCTTCTGCTGATCTGAGACATCTCCAATCAATTCTGCCTCCACGACCACCTCGCGTCCTTGCAGACGAAAGAGATCTTCCACCGCACAATTCAACACCTCGGCTAATTGAAGCGATATTTGCGTACTCGGGAGATACTGGTTGGCTTCAATGGCGTAGATGGCTTGTCGAGTAATCCCTGCCAGGTTGGCTAATTCAGCTTGCGAAAGACCCTGCTTTTTCCGTCGATCTGTTAAATGATTACTCACAGTCTCCACGAGAGAGTTGCCATTTGATTCACTTCTGGATTTTTTAGAAGATGGGGATTTCTTCATGCTTTAGACGGATGATTGAAAATAATGAACACAGAGCCCTCCGCAAACTCACCTTCGGTTTGGGACAGATCAATCTTCTATTTTTCTTGACTCAGAAATACCATGCGAGTTAGGCTATATTACTAAATTCATACCTTCATTATCTCCCCCTCGATGAACTTCTTCCATTTTCCTAACAGAGTCTTAGCGTGAAAGAGTAAAGATTGCCCTACCGCTTTACCTTTTTTTCATTGTCCCTTTGAGGCTCCTTCAGCCGTTCTAATGTATGTACCTCCTCATATTCGATACACCTATATCTTTGTAAAAAGGAGAACGCTCATGTTCGCACGAATTGTCTTGGCCCTGTCTCTTGGTTTTCTCACAGCCCCCGTCGCCTTTGCCCATGATAAGGAATCTCACGGATCGCATAAAATTCCTACACTGAACAAACCCATGACCTCGGTCACACTTGAACCCGACAAGATCACTATTACATTTGGCCCGATAGATCTTCCCGTCGGACACAGCGGGGATTTAGCCGCCAGTATGCCCAAACATTTCTTCAAGATCCCCGAAGACCGTTACATGACTGGGTACAAAACCGAGGCCTTTACCAAGCAGGGCAAAGAGTTACCACGGGAATACTTGCACCACATTCTTCTGTTGGATATGGATCAGGATAGCATTTCTTGTCCAGGAGAACCGCTATTTTTTGCAGGAGCGGGGATGGAAATGCGGGAAACCCGTTTTCCCGAAGGGCATGGCGTGAAGCTGGATCAAACCCATAAGTTGATGGCTCTGGTGGCTTTTTACCATAAAGCGGATCCGACCAAAGATGCGATGGCTCGCTTCACCATCTACACAGCCCCCAAAGAACAAGAAATACATCCCATGCAGGTGTATCAAGTGGGTGTGAATGTCGTGTGCTTTAGTAAATTTGATCAACGACCGGCGAATCAATCAGATGAAGGCATTGCCATTGAAACGGGTGTGCATGTCATTAAAGAACCACTTAAATTTTTAGTGGATGGATGCGTGAAGTATGCCTACCCTCACTCCCATAATGGGGCGTTACTGATCGCTCTGGAAAATCGAACCCGTCAACAGACCCTCTTGCGGACGGTACCTGACGTCTTACTCGATGGGACTCTTGTCGGGTTCCCTGACCGGCAAATCTATTCTAATCCCGTTGGCTTTCAAGTCACCACACAAGAAGAATATGAGATGGTCTTGGTCCATCATCGACCCTTGGAACAACAAGGGGATATCCGAGGCATGGGCAATTATTTGCTCTATATGACCCAGGAGGCCTGTCCCAAAGCTGCTGATACAGGCACAGTTGCCTCAGCGAAGGACCACCACTAGACGATTCACCTCAATGGTAAAGGCGGAAAGCGTCAAATTGTGAAACCTGATGCTTTCCGCTCTGCCATCTTCCCTAGACAGCCTTACATTTCCATCAGGGACAATTCAGAGAGATTCAACACAATTTCGCCACTCCGCTCGTCTCCAAAAAAAGCATCATAGAGACCTTCCTCTTTCGCTCGCACCAACTCTTTCTCTTTCGCCTCATAAAGAATATCCACACCTAAGGGAGCAAGAGAAAAGAGGGGAAACCTCCGGTCATAAATGAGACCAGCTGGGGGAATGGCATACATGATCCGGTAATTACTCAAAATAATATGTAACTGTCCCTCTGTGAGATAGAGCCCTCCGGAGGTCACCTCGCGCTTCGTCGAATTCACGGGATGACTCACATAAAACGTCACCAGTTCCTGAGGCACCGCCAATTCCAAGCCTTCCATTAATCGAGGAATGAGCAATTTCACCTCCTCCTTACGAAAAGCTGGCTCCAAGGGCGCCAGGCCTTGAATCCATCGAAAGGGAACTGCCCGATGCTCTCGTACACGAAGACCTTCCAAGGCTTTCTGGATTTGCTGACGAGAAAGGGTTGCGGGATGGGCGTTCCAGGTGTCAGGCCGATCCGTATCGGCCCATGGCGAAAATTCTAAACGAACAAATGCGGTAGGGTTTTCATAAACAAGATAAGAATAAAACGGTGGAGAGGCACAACCAATAACACCACTCGCGAGGACAAGGAAAAAAAGCCCCCACCTCCATGACTTAGGCATTGGCTTCAAAAACGGTCACCGTCATCTCGACACGCTGAAGCGGATTATCATTGCCATCTCGTTGAATATTCACAATACGGTCGGCAACCTCCATCCCACTCACCACTTCTCCAAACGCGGTATATTGACCGTCCAAGAAATTCGCATCAGCCATACAAATAAAAAACTGGGACCCAGCACTATTGGGGTCTTGAGCCCTGGCCATAGACACGATTCCCCGCTTATGGGGAGTTTGATTAAACTCCGCATTCACATGGTGCCCAGGTCCACCCGTTCCATGACGGGATCGATCAGCGTCCTTGCTATTAGGATCACCGCCCTGAATCATAAATCCTGGAATGACACGATGAAAGGTGGTGCCATCGTAAAACTTGTCTTGGGCTAAGCCCACAAGATTTTTCACATGATTCGGGGCTAGGTCAGGGAAAAATTTCAATTGAATCTCCCCCCACGATTCGCTTTCTACCTGAATAGCAATATTCACACGGGTTTGATCATTCACCACAACATCACTCATAAGTCATCTTCATCCTTTCAAAATAGTCTTTACTGAATGGCTATAGGGCTGTTATTCATATGGTCCCTTAGGAGACATTTGCAGTCCAAAACCCTGACTAATATTTTGCCAATGGGCACCGCCGTCATCACTCCGAAAAGCGCCGCTACTCGTCCCGACATACCAATCACCAGTCTTAGCGATGGTCAAACTTTGTATGGCTAATCGAGTCAGCCCTTCATTCATTTCAACCCAATCTTGTTGATCATGTTTCCAACGAAACACGCCCTTGCCTGTGGCCACGACAACATCCTTATCAATAGGGACAATTCCTCGAATAGAATCATTGGGAAGATTTCGACTGAGGGAGGACCAAGACACGCCTCGATCCGTACTCCGAAAAATTCCGCCGTCTTGCGTCCCTAAAAAAATGTGTTGCGCTTGATTCACGGCAATCACCCGAAGATAGCGATGAGGGAGTCGTTCACGCGGATCAACAAACACTGACTGTGAGTCAATCCACTTTGATTGAGGAATGTTCCCAAGTTGCACATGGTGCAGCCCCTTCCCTGACGTCGCGGCCAATAGTCGGCCATCATCCATCATGGCTAACCCTGGGACGAGGACTTGATCCAAGCCCACACCAGTTTTTTCCCAATGACTTTCAGACTCCACCCAGCGATGCACGCCTTCACCCGTGCCCGCATAGACTTGCCCGGCATGAACAAGAAACGACTTGACCTCAGTATCTTCTAAGCCTTGACTAATGGATTCCCATTCTTCCCCTTTTAAGGAAAGACGATAGACGCCACCCCGCATGGTCCCGGCATACACATGATGTCCTGGCAAAACCGTGAGACACAGGAGAAAAGGATCAGTCAGCCCACGATTGAGAGCCTCCCAAGAGTGGCCACGATCCAAGCTTCGAAATAATCCCATACCAAACGAACCGGCATACACCACCCCATCAGGCGTCACGGCAAGAGTCTGAATACTTGGGGCATCACCCTGCCAGGGTTCATCAGAATCCTTTGGATGGACCAGTGGCAGATTTGAGGTCAGAAAAGCCGAATACGCCTGAGAACCCATCACAATAATACTGATGAATGAAAGCAGTAGCACCATCCAAGAGAGAGCCCGAAGGTAGCGTCTCGTCCCCAGT
Organism: Nitrospirales bacterium; assembly: GCA_029261295.1. Classification (GTDB taxonomy): domain Bacteria; phylum Nitrospirota; class Nitrospiria; order Nitrospirales; family UBA8639; genus Nitrospira_E. Next base: position 83,436 of record JAJDBP010000029.1, read on the forward strand.
TTTTGTCTACCCTTCAGAAAGACCACGGCCATCCTTCCATACTTTTACACCTGAGGATCTTCTGTGGCTCCAGAATCGGCCGACTCACCCTCATCCTCTTCATCTAAATTCTTGGGTGAAGGTTGAGGAGGGCGACCAAAAAACTTCGCACCCCAAATGCCAATTTCGTATAACATGATCAAGGGCACCGCCATAAGTAACATGGTAAACATCGTCGCATCAGGTGTCACAACAGCGGACAAAATCAGGGCGACCATGGCGGCATACTTGCGATATTGAATCAACTGGTCCGCTTGAATAAACCCCACCCGTGCCAACAAAGAAAGCACGAGTGGGATTTCAAACGCAAAACCAAAGGCCAACAGGAATTTGACATTGAAATCCACGTACATTCCAACGGCCAATTCCGGAGTAATCGCTCGATCCATCCCAAAGGTCACAAAAAAGTCAATGACCAGTGGCAAGATCACCAGATTACAAAACGCTAGACCCAAGAGGAAAAAGCCCAGCCCCAGGAAAAAAAGAGGGACAGCCCATTTCTGCTCTTGTTTCAGGAGTGCTGGCGAAATAAATTTCCAAAATTGATAGAGAATCATGGGCACACTCACCACGATAGCCGCTAAAAAAGAAATTTTGATGGAGGCAAAAAGCGCTTCCGCTGGAGCGTAGAAAATCAAATCATCTTCGAAGGGCCGTTTAAACCATTCAATCAACAGACCAGAGTAGGAAAAGGCCACGACAAAAAACACCATAATCGTGGCCCCAACCACCATCAGCCGACGCTTGATTTCTTTGATGTGACGCTGAAGCGGGTGCACGACCATATTCATGGCCATGGTTGGAGAAAAAGCAGCCATTATTCAGATAGGTACAACGTGATGAGGCAAAACAACCTGTTCAACTAGGTATCGCCGCTTGTTCGGAAGAAGTTCGATGTTCCCGAATCAGCGCAGCCATCCGATCTTTCTTTCCCAATTTCTCTTTTTGAAGATGTTTTTTTAACAGTTCCTCTTGAGGCGTCAGCACATGATGCTTGAGCAACTGTTGCAATTCCGCGTCTAACCGGTGGTGAGATTCTTCCAATTCCTGATACTCCTGATTCGATGTCCGTAAACCATCCGCAATCTGATCATCGGTCACCATGGGTACCCCCTTTCACCTGGTTCATCATGAAATTGTGTGAATAGTTGTCTGACTACCAATTGCATTGCCCCGCCCGTCCCTCCTTTCGTCATCATGCGTGGCAAGAGGATCCAAGGTCATAAGAATAGCATCCTCAGTAGGATTCGTATAGTAGGATTTTCTGGTGGAATAACTTTTAAAATTAAAGGATTCGTATAGATTTTTGGCCATGTCATTCGTCTTTCGTACTTCCAACATTCCACGACAACAACCAGCCCTCATGCCAAGATCCAAGGTTTCATGAATCAACTGCTTGGCCAATCCTCGACGGCGAAAATCAGGATGAACAGCCAAATTCAAATATCGAATTTCCTCAAAGACGATCCACACACAAATATACGCAATAATTTGAAGATTTTGAGTACATTCTGGATGAGGGATTATCCGTACTCGACTAAACTGATTTCCTTCTAATTCCGCGTGAAAGTGTTGCCTAGACCAAGGAACAGAGAAGCAGGCTTTCTCCAAAGTCACCAATTGATCAAGACTCTTGAGCGTGGCTTCTTGGCTTAGCCAAAAAGGAACATTTCCCTCGTTCAAAGCGTCAATTTCCTGCATCATTTCGGCCTATCTTCATCACCAACGAAGGTCATTGATCTCCAAGAGTTCGGAAAGATTCTACGCTTGAATGGTCGACTTCGCGGTTTCTGCATAAGATGCTTGAATATAGTGAGGACTGCAACCTTCTGGTAGACATTCCCCTCGTTGTAGAAAAGCCAGCCCCGCTTGACCGATGCCTTTGGCAGATGGCCATAAGGCCTCAGGTGGTCCTTCCATGATCGAGGGGCCAGAAACTTCCACACATTCCTTATTACGGATCCAGCCGTCACCCAAAAAGACCGTCGGTTCCGAGATGGCTGCACAGACATCTGAGAATTTCCCCATTTGTTCATCATCTTCACGAACGAGGTGCCCTTGCTGCCAGCGAAAACGCGCCCAATAGATCCGATCGGTACGAATTGATACGGTACTAATAATCGGTACATCTGAATTTGGCAGATTCCACGCCAAACCCTCCAGGGTGGAGACGCCAACCAATGGAACTCCTAAAGCCAATCGAAAAGCGGTCATGGTGGCCAAGCCAACCCGCAAACCCGTAAAGGTTCCCGGCCCAATGGAAACAGCTAACCCCTCAAGGTCTTTGATGCGACATGATACGTCCTCAAGCAATTGATGGATGGTGGGAATAATTTGTGGGGTAAGAGATCCGCTAGAATCACATTCGATCGAACCCAAGAGTTTCTGATCGCGAAAGATCGCCATACTCGGGCGGGACGTCGCAGTTTCAATGGCTAAAAAAAGCATAGAGACACAAACTTCTTAGTGCTAGCTCGTATTCGGTCTTGAATATCATGAAGACATAACTACACAGCGTTTAACACAAACTCCTGAAAATTCAGTGTAATCGAACCTCCGCTTGAGCGATGATCGGTTGCCTTGACAACAAAAGGCAATCGAATAGGACCTGACTCGGAATGGGCTAAAGCCTTCACTTCGCGGTAATCCTCGCATTCCACCGAGACGATCACTTCATCAGAAGATCGTCGATATTCGATCGAGGTCAATTCTAAAGTTTGGGCATTTACCCACGTCCGTACGAGGAAGTCTTGCTGGTTCCCTCGACCATCAGAACGAACCTCAACCATATCAAGCCGATAATGCGTGTCGCCTTGAAACACATGAATATCTCCGTTCGCCAGGCCACCAATCTTTCCCAATACGGCATCTAACGCGCGAATACTCAATTGCACGGTTTGATCCCATTCGGTGTGAACGGAATCACCCTCGACCTGCCCCGTGATGACTTGGTTCTCCGCAGGGAAATACAGTTCATACGCATTGCCTTCACGATGAAAATCCAACATGGGCACACCAAACTTCAAAAACCCTCGCAAATGAACCGTATCGGGATTGGCATAGGACATCATGCCATTAAAGCGTTGAGAGAAGGGAATACCCGAACCGGACACCGAGGCCTGGAAGAGGCCCCGAAGGGTCTGAATCGTGGCCTCTTTCAGCCGCAACGCGTCAAGCACGTGCTGGCTTTGCTCCTCAGGGACGGCGGTAAAGGACCCTTGGTGCATGCCGGCACAACCACCGACCAATAACGGCAAGGCCAGACATAGGATGTACAACATCCGAAAACGACATCGAAGATGAGAAACGAATAAAATCCTCATGTTAAGTCACCGGAGATGAGACCACATCCCAAATCTCTCCAATTTCTTGAATCCCGACGACGTCGATTCCGTCAATCGGTTTCCAATGCTCCAGGTTGGGAGCAGGCACGACACACCGCGTAAATCCCAATTTCATCGCTTCTCGAATGCGCAGATCCGCATGTTGCACCGGTCGCACTTCACCACCCAACCCGACTTCTCCCATCACCGCAAGCCGCGCATCTAACCCCGTTTCCCGAAAGCTGGACAACACAGCACAGACAATTCCCACATCCACGGTAGGCTCATCGATCCGCAGCCCCCCCACCACATTGACATAAACATCATGCCCGGTGAAGTGGATCCCTAACCGTTTCTCCATCACGGCCAATAATAACGCCACACGATTTCCCTCGACCCCCTTCGCCATGCGCTTGGGCATGGGATAGGTCGTTTCAGCGACGAGAGCCTGCAATTCCACCAACAGGGGACGCGATCCTTCGACACTGGAGACGACCACTGAGCCAGCACTGGTCCCGATACGTCCGGTCAAAAACATGGCAGATGGATTATCTACCTCGATAAGGCCTTCATCTTTCATTTCAAACACGCCAATTTCATTCGTGGGTCCGAACCGATTCTTGACCGCGCGGAGAATACGATAGCTTTGCCCCTTATCACCTTCTAAATACAACACCGTATCCACAATATGTTCTAATAACCGTGGGCCTGCGAGCACACCTTCTTTCGTCACATGCCCAATAATAAATACCGGCACATTCGTGCGCTTGGCATACCACATCAACTGACACCCAATTTCTTGAACCTGGCTGACGCTTCCTGGCGCAGAGGTCAATTCACTGCTAAACACTGTTTGGATAGAATCCACCACGATCACTCGAGGGCTGACCGTTTCAGCGACTTTAAAAATTTCTTCGAGCGACGTCGCAGCGACGACATAGAGATTGGGGGAATGAATGCCCAGCCGATCGGCTCGCATCTTAATTTGTTGGGGAGACTCTTCACCCGAAACATACAGTCCAACTTCTCCAGTCTTTTCCAAAGAATTCAGGGCTTGGAGCAAGAGGGTCGTTTTGCCTATACCTGGATCTCCACCGATGAGCACGACCGATCCAGGAACCACTCCGCCACCCAAGACCCGGTTCAGTTCTTCAATCCCAGACTGCAATCGAAATTCTTCGGTTTGAACAATAGCTCCAATAGGTACCGCTTCGGGAATTCCATCCGACACCGTCCGACCCTTCATGCCTGAAGCCTCTCGTTGTACTTCCTCCCGCAACGAGTTCCATTCAGCACATTCGGGGCACCTGCCACTCCAACGAATCCCCTGAAAACCACATTCTTGACACACAAATCGTGTTTTCGGTCGGCCGGCTTTTGTGGGTATCTTCTGGCTCATCACCTGCTTCTCAAATAGGGGTGCTGAATACTTCTCGCAACAAGCTCATAAATCTCTTAGGTAAATACGCGGCCAGGAGCAGCAGTGAATGATCAAAAGAGTCATCCAGTAAGGCCGCAGCCGTTTGGGTGCGCGGAGCATACTTTTAGTACGTGAGCACGGCCAAAGGGCGAGAACGCCGCTGGTGATTATGTTCAACATGCCCTCATTTACAAATGGCGCCGTACTCGCGACCAATCATGCAAAACAATCGCTCGTCGAGGGAATCCCTCGTCTTTGCCTGCCAAGGGTATAATAATAGTTTTCAAACGGTTTTTAACAAGCACTTCGGCAAAGGCCGCCGTTCGGCCAATCCCTCCACTCACATTTTCCCAGCCTTCTTCCTTCAAACGGCCTAACAGCTCGAGTAAGGCGTCGGAGGCGACAGGGAGCACTCGAATCATGCCTGGAGGAAACTCATGCTTCCGTATCCAGGATTGAATGACTTCAACTCGCCCTTTTCCGGTTGAATCGATATACACGACATTGTAGTAAAACTTGGCAAGTTTGCGTAATTCTGCCGGAGCGGCTGAAGACGGCGAGCCAAGCACTAACCCAGGATCGGGAAAGAGTTCTGGTGGCGGAGGTTCAGTATGTAACTCGCCTTCGACAAGAACGGCTAAATCAACGATCAACATCGGACGTCGACGCTCCCAAGACAGCAAGACCCCTTGGCCCTCAACCACCTCAGCTTTAGACTCAGTGGCCCAACGCGCTTTCAGGGATAAATTCCCCCGCATTTTTGGGGCAAACTCTAATCGGGCCCACCCCTCTGAATCAGTCGCCACCTGCCCAAGCGGTCGCCCTTGAATAAAAAACTCGACGGGTTCTTTTGGTATACCGTGGTCCCCATCTGGACGATGTTCCATCAGACGCGCTTCCAACTGTACCGGTCGGCTAGGAAACGTCAGGGCATCAGTCAGATACAATTCAATCGCCCGCTCTTCAGAACCAACTCCGCTTGAAAAGAGAAGACCCAACGCCACGCAACCAACAACGAAGCCCATCCCTTGAAATATTTTTTTCATAGTCCTCGCAATACAGTTCTCATAAACATGTATAGGATGTCACTTTCACCTAAGGCACGCATCACATCCCTCTCCCTTTAAGGGTTTGGCCTTGAAGAGAGGACAAGACTGGGATGAGGGCAAAGACGTGGCAAATAGTTCAACCACGATAATTAAAACAGTCCTCGGCCACGCTTCCCAAAGGCAAACGCATCCACCCCCGAAAAAATTGCGAGCTGAATATAAAACAACCAGCCCATGGGCCAGAAAAACTTGCCCACCACAATCAGCGCCAGACCACAAACCAAAAAGACGGGTGCCCGTTTGGCGCCGACGTAATAATGGCCCATGCCCGGCAAAATGGAGAGGAACGCCGCCCCAATTCCATCAAGTGTCTTTTGATGTTTATCCATAAGAAACAACACCTTAATTGCAAAATCCCCAGCAACAAGCGCCCGTTGCCAACCATACCATGCCCCCCAGTAGAGTGCTAGAGCATCGTCAAGCCGAAGGCGTATAACGGAAAAATGAGTCATTCTCGCGGCACCAACAAACTGAATGCTCAACACAGCATCAACGCGGGAATCCAGGGTTCGGATCTCTTGAAGGGAAAAAGAAGAGGAACTACAAAGCAGCACCGAATAGCGTCAGGTGGAAAAGTCCAAACATATGAGCCAACCCCATCACTCTAGGACTCTAAGTTTTTTTTGGAAGAGCGGACAGCACCACGAAGCTCAGTGGCAACCCGTTGATAAATATCTTTTCTGGGACCAAAGGCCACAATCTCTACCGTGGCTCCTTTAATCTGTAAAATAATTCGCGATCGTGCCACACGAAAACTTCGCAACCCGATAAGATCGTCTTTCAAGGCTTTCGCTTGGTAGGGATTGTCTGCCAATGCCTGCAATGCAGCTTTTACTTTGTACTTAAAGGACGGGGGAAGATGAAGAAGAACCTCGCGAACGTCATTGGCGAGGACCAGGCCAAATCGTTTCATTTCTTTTTCTTCAGGGGATGGAGTGGCTCTCCAAAAACCTCTTCAAAAGAAAATACGTGCCCTTTCTTTAGCTGAGCGAGCCCCTGTTTAATTTCTTGCATCAAGGCTGGATTACGTTGAATGGCCTGGGTTTCTTGCCAACTCTCAAATTCTTCTGCGCTGATGAGCACCGCCGCAGGCCGACCATTGCGAGTAATGATAAGCTCTTCCTCTGTTCGTTCCACCGTCGCAATCAATTCACTTAACCGGGCCTTGGCTTCGGAAAGGGTTAACGTTTTTGGCATAAAAGCACCTCCTTCATTGACTAAAATTCAGACTAGTCTATATCTTAAAGTCTGTCAACGTAGGACACTACCCGGTCGTGTATCAGTTCGAAATATCTTGATTTCGCTTTTTCCAGTTCCCCATATAAGTTCTCAGCGTCCCTGCACATGATCCTATTCTAAAAAGCTGATCTTCACTAAGCTTTTCATCGTTTTCTAATTTCAACCTAATCAATTTTACCGCTGCCTCCAACGCCTCAATCTCTTCATTCATAGAACTACCTCCAGGAAGTAAGGGTTAATTAATTCCTATGAATTATGGCATAATGAAGTATGCCTAAAGGACCACAAGGACAGAAGCGACCAGGGGATGTAGTCAGTAATGCAATTAAGATAGCGAAGATTGCTACTGGGGAAGACAAGGAAGAGACCCCAAGCAAGACCAGACAGGGTGGGCTAAAGGGAGGTAAGGCTCGGGCCAAGGCCCTTTCCCCAGAAGAAAGAAGCGAAATTGCAAAAGTTGCTGCTCAAGCCCGATGGGGGAAAGGGGGTTCAACTTTTCCTAACCAAAAAACCCGCACAAAAGCCTAGCCCAAATCATCGCCATCTTCATCATTGTAATTGTCATCATATTCGCCAGACAATCTTGCTTCGTCGGCCTGAGCATTAAAATTGTAGTCAAAGAGAGGCAACTTTACTTCGTAGACGTTATTATCATCATAAGACTGTTTTTCAATGGCGTGACGCTTCACATCGTTGGCAATGCCAGTCCAGCTTTGTTGAAATGCCTCTTCCAACATATCTGGTTTTCCAGTGCGGACATCAGGATAAAGCGTCCCTTGTTTGCCCTTCCAATTCTTTACAGCATGCTTAGTGCGTACTTTATTCCCCTGAGGGTCCATGTAGGTATCCTGCTGTAAGATCTTTCTAATATCTTTCTTGCATTGTTGTTTCGCGCTGATAGGTTCTCGGTGATACAGTCCCGTATCTACCATCCAGTCTGCACATTCATCAGGATCAATCGAATCAGCACCATGCAGAGTCGCCCAATCTTCCATCATGTCAAGCATTTTCACATTGAACGTTGTCGCCATTTGCCTCTCTCCTTTGTTCTAAACTTGGGGAACCGGATGGCCCCACCCATCTGTAAATGCAATTGCAGTAACCAATTCACGTATCCGTACCATCAATTTGTGATGATGGTTGTAGCCGACCTCCTTTCGATGTTGCAGTTGTCCGACAATAATTCCTGGGTGAATTTGTAACTGAGTCGCCAAATTGTTGATTGATGCTTCCGAATAACGCGGCGAATGGTTCCTTATGAAAGCTTCAAGTGGTCCTTGGGGGACAAGAGTTTCTGCTGCGGCTTCACTAGCCCTGATTTCGATATCATCCGATGGGGAGGACTCCAAGTCGTCAAAAGAAAATGCATCTCGGTGCTTTATATGAGAAAGTTCGTGCATCAACGTAAACCAGAAAGAGCCAATATTATCGAAGCGAATGGACATGGCTATCACAGGTGATTCCTCATCTAACCAGAATGCAGCCCCATCTATTTTAACCCGTGGTAAGGGTTCAATAATGACAAAGCGAATACCAAATTTTGCAAGAAGGGCTGATACGCGATGGGCAGCCTGTGACTTTGCGGCTAACCTCCTTAAGCCTAACTCTAGATTATTTAAGTTGTTTTCGTTGAAAGGATCGGCTGGACACGCTCTTGCAAGTTGCTTCGCTCTTGCAATCCATGCCTTCTCAGCATTGTTTAGTGAAGATTCCCTTTCGGTGCGTTTGTATGATGCGAGAACAGATAGATCTGTCTCAAGATCATCAACTCCAAAAAATCTCTTAAATTCGTTTTCCAGGTCTTTTGCTTCCGTTACCTCCGCAATCCACTTCCGCTTTTGCATGGCCTTAATTGGAAAACTGAAGAGCATAGAACGATAGCTAATAGAACTATCAACATACTCTGTCTTTGAAAGCCGGTATTCGCTATCACGAGATAGCCACCATTCGGGGGATTCCCCGAATACAACCGCAAGCTCCTGAGCAATATCGGGTGACAAAACCTTTCGGCTTCCCATCAGATAGCTAATATCGCCAGATGAACGACCAAGGACAACTGCCAAGTCCCCCTGGGTCCAGCCCCGTTCCTTTAGCTTGTCTTTAATATACTTTGCAGGTGGGAATATTCGGGTTAAATCGCTCACCTTTAATCTCCAAAAAATATTAAATGCCGCTCAATAATCTTGAGTCTACCCTTGTAAAAAACGTCAGTCAAGAATAAAATACGAAAATATTAAAAATTCAATACTTATTTAGTATTGGCCAAAAACATTGGTTAAAAGCCAATTTTATATATTTAAAATGAACTTTATGCTTGACTGTGGGGTTTATTGCCGTATGTTCCTAGTTATGAACAAACTCACATTGGCCAAGCGAGTTCAAATCCTTTCGATGTTGGTAGAGGGTTCTTCTATGCGTTCTATTTCTCGCGTGGTCGATGTGAGTATCAATACCGTGACCAAGCTTTTGGTTGATGCAGGAAAAGCCTGTGAAGAATTCCACGATAAAGAAGTCCGAGGAGTGAGCACCACAAGAATTGAGTGTGATGAAATTTGGAGCTTTTGCTATGCCAAGGCCAAGAATGTGCAGGCTGCTAAGGCTGCTCCTGAAGAAGCAGGTGATGTCTGGACCTGGACAGCGTTAGATGCCGATTCAAAAATGATTGTCTCTTGGTTGGTTGGCGGTCGTGACGCGGGATACGCGACGGAGTTTATGAATGACTTAAAAGAACGGCTTGCCCATAGAGTGCAATTAACCACTGATGGTCATAGGGCTTACTTAGATGCTGTCTGGGATGCCTTTGGCAGTGACGTTGATTATGCTCAATTGGTGAAGATGTATGGGGAGCCGAAAACGATGTGGCCGGAGAGAACGTATAGCCCGTCTGTGTGTCATGGAGCCCACAAAAGGCCAGTTCGAGGGAATCCAAATAAGGCGTACATCTCAACCTCGTATGTTGAGCGGCACAATCTCACCATGCGAATGTCTATGCGCCGTTTCACTCGCCTGACCAATGCCTTCTCAAAGAAAATCGAAAACCATTGCCATGCTCTAGCCCTCTACTTTGTGTATTATAATTTCGTGAAAATACACAAGACTTTAAGGGTGACTCCCGCCATGGCTGCGGGCATCTCTGCTAAACTCTGGAAGGTGGATGATATTGTTGCTTTGATGGATGCGAAAGAAACGCCTAAAAAGCGTGGGCCTTATAAAAAGCGAAATCAAGATATTTCAAACTGAGGCACCACCCACTACCCAGCCTTGCCACAAGGGCCTCGGCGGCCGGAACGAGACTCGGCATTTAAATACGAAGCCAGTCCGTTCATGTCCACAGACAAAAAAAAGAGCCGGACTCACTGAAGAAGTCCGGCTCATCGCACTATACATGATGACTGGAAAAAAGGAATTAGCTCACTTGCCGTTTTCGCACGCGCCAGGCCGTTAAGCCTGCCCGGCCAGGTCCCAGAAGAACACACGGTCCTGGCGCGGGAACCACAGGCATCGTTGCAAGAGAGACACAGCCCGTGATCTCAAAGATTCGTCCCCTTAATTACGACGACCGCCGCGGGTTCACTTCCTTCGTTTCCGATGGCCTTTTTTCTTGCCGCGCGAGGATGGCTTGGTGCTCACAATCGGTTCGGTCGTCGGATCAGACGTGGGTTCTTCTAACACAATGGAATCGGTCGGTTCCGTTGTGAGCGCAGAGGGGAGACTCTCCGGTTCAGGTTCGCTGGACACGGTCACGACCTCCGCCGTACTCGACACGCCAGCCATGCTTGGCAGAAACTCGCTCAAAAACGTCACCAACTGATCGGCCGTAGTACGAGTGGCTCCTTCCCCGAGCCCATTGTTCAATAAACTATCGCTGGTAATGCCAAAGAGAAAAGCCGTGATGATATCGCAATCAAACCCATCGGACGTGATATTGCCATCGGCATCCAGCATGCCCTTCTCCCGCACCATCGTGAGATAGTCAACAATGACTTGCGGATCCGTTCGCCCCCCGGTGGAGTCGACTAAGCCCGCCGCCACATCCCCCGGTTGCGTAATGGCCGGATCCAAAAACCGACAGATCATCGACCCATCCCACACATTCGCATCACCATTCAAGTCGATATCTAAGGACAGCACCAACGGCCGCCACGAGGTCGTCACCCCATACGACACCGTCCCCGTCTTCGTCCGAAATCGAATCCAGCCCGTATTTTCCGACCAGGCATCACCCTGAAAATGCCCGGTAGCCGGATCAATGGTCACGCCATAGTTTTTTGTCGAACAGACATTGGTATTGCTGCAGGAAAAACTGATCCAGCCGGTATTTTCGCCCCAGCCATAACCCGCCAATTTCCCGTTTCCGTCATTCGTCACGCGATAGTTCCGCGTCCCACAGACTGAATTATTCAAACACGACAAACTTGCCCAACCGGTATTTTCCATCCAGAAATACCCACTCAACCCATCATCTTCCACAAAGACCCCGGGGCCACCATCGCCCAAAGGCTCGGCATTCAGCCAGCCGGTGTTCTCGCCCCACCCATGTTGTGCGCCGGTATTACCAGGATCAATGTTTTCCGACGCCCAGGTCACCCCACACACCACACTCAGCATGAGAAAACTGCCAAGTACCATGCTGCTCATTGTTGTCATGTAGTATTTCATCGTCTCATCCTCCTGTACCATTCTCAGTCATTGACTATCTACGTGCATCTCTCGCATCTTGCCTACGAGTTAATAGACGGACAAAGGACCCCCACCACGGACACACCAGGCAAAACGACCGGTCTCGTCCGCCTTAATGCCGGATTGCGCAAGCCCCGATCCCAAGTGCAATCTCCACACATTCAATGGATTATCAGCAACTGTCGTCGTCGACCAATAAAGGTTGCTCGTAAAGTTTAGAAACGGATGGCCGGTGGGTAAGGCGGGAAACGTATTCGGGGGCCGGACTAAACTCGCCAGCTCATGGATCGACGGCAGCCGCCAACCTTTCTGGAAGCCTTTCGTGAGATTCATACACTCACCTCGAGCGAACCCCCACGAAACCCTCGTCGTCCGCAGTGTGAGCTCCCACACCAGCCCGGTCGCGTTATCCCGCACGGCTTCTCCGTCGAATATGCACGTAAACCGATCTGAGCCACACCCGGTGGTAGGATGCCCATTAGTCGAATTCAACAACTGGTCCCACGACGGCTGCGGCAGGCTTGTCGGCCTCGGGTCCCCATTCCCATTCACTGCCGTCCCCGGCGGCTCCAAACTGTCAAGTTGCGCCTGCACCGCCGGCACCAGGAACCCCAGACTCATCACTCCGCTGAGCACCACACTGCCCATGATTGTTCGAACCTTGTCCATACGTTACCCCTCCCATTCACGGCTAATGTTTTAAGTTATCCTTTAATATTCTGACAAGGGACCCCCACCGCGGACACACCAGGCGAAGGGGAAGGCTGGGTCACCTATCAGGATTATAAATGGATGTCTGGTGTCCAGACTGCCATTGCCGAAGTTCACGAACCACACATCTGAGTTATCACCGGCATCCCTCGTCGCCGACCAATAGTCGGCCGACTGGACTAGGAGGAACGGATGATCAAACGGGAGGTCGGGATTGCCATTCGGATTATTTGGAGCATAGAGACTTCTTAACTCATGTACCGACGGGAGTCGCCAGCCCCCTACCCCTCCATCGTTCTGTCGGAGACAGAAGCGCCGAGCGTCATCCCAAATCACCCTATCGGCATCGGTGATGATTGAATCGCCATTGGTGTCTCCTACTGTGATTTCCCATACCAGGCCTGTCGTGATGTCTAAGAAGGCCTGGCCACTAAGCACCCTTTTAAATCGCTCCCTTCCAAAACCGTTCTGATCCCACGACGGCTGCGTCTGCGTCGTGGGCACTGGAACGCCACTGCCACCGACCGCCGACCCCGGCGGTTCCAAGTTGCCGCTCTGCGCCTGCACCGTCGTGACCAGGAAGACCAGACTCATGACTCCGCCAAGCACTAAACAACCCACGGTTTTTCGAATGTGGTTCATACGTCATCCCTCCAATTCATGCTTCACCCCTCAAGTCATCCGTTAGTATTCTGATAAGCCGCCCCCACCGCGGACACACCAGACGTGAACGCTCCCCACCTTAGAGACGGCACTTACGCTGGCAGTATCCATGCGCACACCCCACACCGTCGTGTTACTACTGGATACTTCTGTCGCAGACCAATAGAATAAATTCTGGATGTTGCTAAACGGATGGCCAGGAGGAAGATCGGGAGCGCCGGCTGTCGTCCCCCCAGGGACTATCAAGCTCGTCAGCTCATGTATCGACGGCAGGCGCCAACCCATCCGGCCTCCGGTCCCTCGGTGCAGACAGTGCCGCCGCGCATCGAAGTTGAGAGGGTCAGCATCATTCTCCCAAATACGAGTAGCGGTGTCTGGGTCTCGCTCCCACACCAGACCCGTCTCGTTGTCCAACACGGCATTCCAATCCTTTGTGAAGCTACCGGGCCCGTCTTGAACGAGCTGAAAACCCAGAACACACTCAAATCGACTCGACCCGCACCCATTCGAAGCACCATCATCAGCACGTAGTTTCTGACTCCAGGTCGGTGGAATGTGATCCAGCGTCTTCATGGTGGGCGCTGGATTTCCACCGCCGGTCACCGCGTCCGTCGGCGGCTCCAAATTGCCGGCCAGGACTGGGCTGAGGCTCACTCCACCCATCCCCAAGGTGAGACCGACGACAGCATTGAAAACACACCAACCCAGCGTTTTTCTAAAATAGTCCATTCGGCACCCCTCCCCTTCATGTTTCATACTTCATTTGATCCTTTAGTATTCTGATAAGCCTCCAGGACCGCGAACACACCAGACAAAGGCTACGCCCGGCGTACCCTCAATGGACCATCTACCTGAAAGAAAGGTCACGGTCCAGGTACGCAGCGGATTGTCAATATCTCTCGTCATCGACCAATATTCAGACGCCTGGATATTAATAAATGGATGCCCGGGTGTGAGATCGGGATTACCCTCAGTATTCAGGGGATCCACAAGACTTAACAGCTCAAATAACGACGGCAGTCGCCAGCCAAGAACCCGTCCATCAGCTTGCTCAAGACAGTGTTGCTTAGCATGGTTTTCACCCACCTTATCATCAGCATCGATGACCCCATCTGGAAATGTGTCCCCTGGCGCCGTTTCCCACACCAGCATGGTATGCAGATCTAACACCGCTTCTCCCCCAAAGTCCGGGACCACCACAAACCGATGGGAAGCCGGCAATCTCCGATCCCACGCGGGACGCGTCTGGGTTGTGGGCAACGGATTGCCTCCGATAATGGCCGAATCCGGTGGTTCCAAGTCGCCGGCCAGCGCCGGGTTGAGACTCAATCCCCCCATTCCCAAAGTGAGACCGACAGCCACACCGACCACACACCAGCCCAAAATTGTTCGGAAATCGTTCATTCGTCATTCCTCTCATTGACGTTGCATACCTCAATTCATCCGTTAGTATTCTGATAAACCGCCCTGACCGCGCACACACCAGACGAAGTGGTCCTCCCCCTTAGAAAAGGTGTTCACACCGCCATCGTTGAAGTCCACATACCACGCAAACCCGGAACTAATAACCGACGCCGACCAATAGCGGCCCAACTGAATGTTGCTAAAAGGATGATCAACCGGGAGATCGGGATTGCCCCCAGGATTCAGGGGATCGACGAGGCTGGCCAATTCATGCACCGACGGCAGCCGCCAGCCTTTTTTTTTTCCCTACGATGCGGCCTGTGCACTCAAATGGCGCTTCATTAGACCCGTTGTGCGTGGTCGTCAGCGGCGACTGCTCCCACACCAATCCGGTCTCTTTATCTAACACCGCTTCACCACCCAACACGAGCTTGAATCGCTCATTGGCTGGCAAATCTTGATCCCACGCCGGCTGTGTCTGGGTCGTGGCCGCCGGCTCGCCGCTGCCATTTACCGCTGTCCCCGGCGGTTCCAAATTGCCACTTTGCGCCTGCACCATCGTGACCAAGAGTCCCAGACTCATCACCCCGCCAATAAACAAACAGCTCGTTTTTTTTTTGAATATAGTTCATACGTCACCCCTCCATTGGTGGTTTCTACTTCAATTGACCCTTTAGTATTCTGGCAATCCGCCCGGACCGAAGACACAGCAGCAAAAGAAAGCGGTGGCCTGACTCGCTGGCGACGGTTGTCTTGGCGCCCAATCCGGCGCCTGCTGTTCGGTCTTCGGGTCGGACGCTCTTATGTCTTGCGGGCTTTGTTTGAGCCTCGCCAGTTAGCCCGCTCTTCATCTTGCGTCCGAGCCCTCTCATGATTCCCGAACTGGGCGTCAATGGTTTTGCCTACTTTTCCCGAAAAAAAAAGTTGGTCGCCTGCCGGGACGAAACCCGGCCATGCCAGAATTTCCCATCGACCTTCTTGCATGCGAGACCGCCACCATCCCCATCACTCATGACTTGCACTCCGCCCCCTGCACCCCCAGTACAATGACCAAATGACTCAAATAACCGAAGTATCAATACGCATCCGCATTCATGCCACCGCGGACACACAAGACAAAGCTGGTGCTATTCTTACCGTCAGCATCCACGTGGCCATTTCCAAAAAACACACTCCAGGCAAACGTCGAGATTTCAGAATAAGTCGTCGCAGACCAAAGGGTAGACGATGGGAAGTTCCGACTAAATAAATGGCCCACCGGAAGATCGGGATTGCCGTCAGGATTTTCAGGATCCACCAGGCTGGCGAGCTCATGCACCGACGGCAGCCGCCAACCCTTTTTTCCACCCACCGTGCGGGATGTGCATTCAAACAAGGCAGCCTGCCAGGGGTATCTCCCGTCGTCTTCCGGCCCACCAGTAATAACTGGAGCCCGCTCCCACACGCGTCCGGTTTCCTTATCGAGCACAGCCTCGCCACCTAGAACCAACTTAAATCGCTCATTGAAGGGCAAATCTTGATCCCACGACGGCTGCGTTTGTGTCGTGGCCGTGGGCTCATCACTGCCATTCACCGCTGACCCCGGCGGCTCCAACCTGCCACTTTGTGCCTGCACTCCCGTAGCCAATAAGCTCAGACTGATTCCCCACATGACGACAAGATTGAGGACTGCTTGTTTCAGATTAAGCATGATTAGAACCCTCCTGTTCAATCAAACCATGTATGAATACATATTTTTGAGATATCGTGCCATATGAGTGATCCCATGCGGCCTTTTTTGCTGCAAGACCATGAGCCAGAGGAGACCTGTGGGGTGTCAATACGAAAGAAGAGAGAAAAGCGCTAACGGATCTGGCCAACACAACAACGAAGGGATTGGGAGAAAACTGTGAGAGGAAAGACCGACTACCGCCGGATGGGACCACTGGATCCTGACCTGTGACGATCATCCCCTCTTCCTTCCAGATGGGGCCACCCCAGATCATCCATGAGTGAACATGGCCAACAGTCATTACCTTCACACACCACGCGCCTGATCTTTAGAACAAACGAGCCAATTTTTGTCAATCTTGCCCGCCAGAGAGGTTAGAAGCATGAGGCTGAAAATGGAGGCAATTTTCCGGCACTGGTTCAACCCGGGCTCAACAGGACGTCAACTCGGGAATCCAGCGTTTGGATCTCTTGAAAGGAATTCAAAGAGAAAGCCCATAGTGTTCAAACGATCAAATGGGCCGTTCACCCTCACCCCAACCCTCTCCCTCAAGGGCGAGGGATTTCTGAAATGTCTTCGTTGAAATTTAAAATATTCTACTAAAAGACTCTTCAGTCGGAAGAAGGCAAAGCATGTCGGAATTTTTTACTTCTTGAGTCTGATGAAACAAGCCGCCAGCGGCGTTCTCTCCAATTTTGCGTACTCACGTACAATGTGTACGCTCCGCGCTCAAAATGAGCTGCGTCCTTGCGGGACGAACTTTTTTGAACAGATCCGAAGGCTTTGCTATCCACTGTCTTCTTGACGAAATATGGCCCTTGATCTCCTCATTTTTCAACACTCCCTTCTTCCGTTTTTTCCTTTTCACGAAAAGAGGGCTCCCCGATAACCACTGTCGGGGATGACAAAGCCTCCCACAATCGTGGCGAGTCTCTGAGCGCTCTCCATGCAGACACATGCGACGAGACGAGGCGTCACGGTTGCCTGGTGCGTCTCGGAGGGCCGACCGACAATATTAAGGAACAGGAAAAACGACGAGAAACGATCAGATGGGAACTATCCGAGCTTGCGCTTGCGGAGGGCTTCTTCAAACGTTTTTTGATAGAGCACATCCCATTCCTGCGATCCTTCGGGAACGGGACGCGAATAGGATTCAAGACGACGACGCACTTCTTTATCCAGCTCAACCTCGAGTCTCATATGATCGGCCAGCACTAATTTGATTTCACGAAGGGCTTTGGCTTGATCGCCCACCAGACTGACTTGGGGCAAATTCTTCACACTGTCCAATATCACATGGGACAAATGCATTTGTTTTTCATCACTCAGGAAAAGAGCCATATTCTTTACTCTATTACATCCAGTTTTTTCACAACCTATAACACGATGTTCCGCTCTTTGATGAGCTTTTGTTTCACCATGGAAAACATTTTTTGATAATCCGCTCTCCCCTCATTAAATTCACGTTCATATTTCTTGAGCATGTCTCGCACGTCAGAATTGAGACGATCTTCTACATTCAACTCAGTGGTAATGGCCGCTTCGACTTTCTGCACCACGGCTTCAGGTTTTCCCTGAATTTCCAAGAGGCCACGAGTTTTCAGGCGCTCTATAACCGTGGCAGCCATTTGATGAATACGGACGGAATTCAGTCGCATCACGCCTCTTCCAGAAGTAATTCGACTTGCATAGTGGTTGCCCCCGCCGCCTGTTGCAAGACTTTCGCATCGCCCTGTATTTTGCCAATCACGTTCACCCGGTCAGCCGGAACAGGATCTTCTCCCAAGCTCATAGGTGTGCGTCCAAAAAATACCGCCAACATTTCCCCATTGCCCCAAAAGGCCACGTCTCCGACTTTCACCTGATTTTTGGCGGTTTCTCGATGATCTTTGACGCCCGGCACTTTGCAATAAAACTCTTCGCCCCATTGATTCACGGGAGCAGAGATTGGGAGCGCGTCCACAACGGCTTGGGCCGTTCGGTTCGGTTTCAAATCGGCGAGCAGTTGGATCCCGCCTATAGTAATTTTGATCGTATGTGCACGAAATTCCATAAAACCTCTTATCTCCTAAATTCTAAAGACCTGCAAATGATGTACGATCGTCGAATGTAGCTTGTCCTCTTGGTGAAATCAAGGCTAGAATAGTTCACTCACCGTTGCGCTCTCCTTATGTTGCCATCTACATTCATTTTTCTTCAAGGAATTGGAGATTCCACCGAACGCCTGTTGTGGGAGTCGGGGATCACCAATTGGGATACCTTTCTCCAGCATGCCACCCTTCCTCGTATTTCCACTTCTCGTAAGGCCTTGTATGATACTTCTCTGGAAGAAGCCCGGACCCAATGGCATCAACATAATTCTCGATATTTCGGGAAACTCTTAAAAGCGAGAGACCATTGGCGTTTGTATCCGCATTATCGAAACAATACCGCCTTTTTAGATATTGAAACCAATGGCGTGCCCTCGCCGCATGGAGAACTCACTGTGGTGGGTATTTATGGTCGAGGACAGATGACGACGTTGGTTCAGGGAGAGACACTTTCGGAATGTCGGCTACAAGAAGAACTCGCCTCGTACGACTTACTTGTCACATTCTTTGGGTCGGGATTTGATTTGCCATTTCTCAAACACTCTTATCCAGATTTGCTTCTCGATCATCCGCATCTCGACTTATGCTTTGCTGCGAGAAGACTGGGATTCAAGGGTGGGCTCAAATCTATCGAACAGGAAATGGGATGTTATCGAGCGGCAGCGCTTGAAGGCTTAACAGGATGGGATGCCGTTCGCCTCTGGGAAGAATGGCAAGACGGCAGTCGCGCTTCCCGTGACCTTTTAGTGGAGTACAACGAAGCTGACTGCAAAAACATGGAACCCTTGGCTGACCTGATTTGTGACCGGATGATTCGCGCCTATGGTCCACCAGAGACGGTTGGGATAAAAATATGACCACTCCTTTCGCTCAAAAATGGAGAGGAGCCGGTCTGACCGATATTGGTCGGGTCCGTAAGATCAATCAAGACGCGTTTTCTCTTGATCCCGATCATGAACTCTGGGTCTTGGCCGATGGCATGGGCGGTCATGCTGGGGGGGAAGTGGCTGCACAAATTGCCGTGGAGACGATTCCTGAATATGTCGGTACCCAACTTGAGGTTCAACCCCAGGATCCCACGCCCGTCAGCGGCCTAGAAACTATCTTACGACAGGGTATTGAGTTAGCCAATTCGCGTATTCGTGACCAGGCTAGTGAAAATCTCTCGCTCAAGGGGATGGGCACCACGGTCGTCGCCGTCGCTATGCTACACACCCTAGATCACTGCCATGCCGTGATCGCCCATACGGGAGATAGCCGCGCCTATCTCCTACGGAATAAACACCTGTCTCTTTGGACGAAAGACCATACGCTGATGGAGGAACGTCTGGACCTGAACCTCATCACTCCCGACCAAGTCCGAACCCACCCACTTCGGCATGTGCTCACTAGAGCCCTTGGGATCGACCCGCAAGCCCTACCGACGGTGCAAACCTATACCCTTGAAGCTAGGGATATTCTCTTGTTGTGTTCTGATGGCCTCACCAAAATGCTCACCGATCCAGAAATTCAAACGTTGCTCCTCAAAGATGCACCAAATCTCGATCGTATGTGTCAGAGGCTGGTAGAAACGGCAAATCGATTGGGGGGGGAAGACAATACCACCGTGGTCGTGATCGGTGCGGACTCAAATACAACCTTGGTCGATCTGCCGCCTGCTAGCGAGTAGGCCTTCGAAAGAGAGCCGACCACCCAAAATATCCCACCGCATCTTTCATATTAGAAAACCAACGGTGGGTAAAACTCATTGAGGGATCCGTCACATATTGCAGGGTTAACACAATGCGTTCTTCGCCTTCTCCAAGCGGACTGACCGCATGATGAAGTTTGTCCCCATTAAAATAAATAAAGGTTCCCGGCTCAGTGGCTAACGCGAGTTCTTGCACGTCTCGGTCGGATTCTTTGGTATGCAATCGACACAATAGCTGGCTAGTCGATCGGTCGCGCAAACCAATTAACACGGTATAGCGGGCCCCTTTGTAATACGAGGTATCGTAATGATAGCCGATATGATCTCCGGGCTCGGTGTAAAAATACAGGGCACATGCATGGGGGTCTTCATCAGGACAGAGGAGAAGAGGGACGCCTGCAATTTTACTCAGGACCTGTAGCCACTGTGGGCTCTGATAAAAGGCCATAATGGCTGGGGCTGATTCTTGGAGTAGGTAATAACTGACGCTCCCTCCCTTTTTATGCTTGGGAATAAAATTTCGATTAATTTTCGAACGGACACCATCAACTTCCTGAATAAACTCGCCAATTAAGGATGGTGGGAGCAGCCTCTCCAAGGCTAAGAATTCCCCTTGCGCCCAATACTGCCGCGACCATTCCTCTATATTGATATCTGTCACCAGGTCGGTCACCTGCTGATCCACGCTGTGCATAGAAATGGGAGGCATTAAATCTTTCCTGCCTTTTCCTAATGTTCAGAATTTTTCAATGGACTATTTGGCACTTTATCATGTTAAAGCTACAATCGCACAGTCAATCCAGTTGCCTCAGGTGACTTGACCGCTGAGGGCTCTGCCTTTTATCGTCGCTTGTTATTTGGCACTCTCTCTACTATCCATTAAAAATTTAGAATACGAAACACTCATGAGTCTCCTTCCCTATCGTGCCCTCACTCTTGGAACCGATTACTGGATTCAAGATAACGTCCTGCCCAATGCTTTGGAGATCGCTCAACGATGTATGAGCTTCAGCACCTGGACTTTAGGGTCGCCATGGCGACCTGAACCCTGGCCGGGTATGCGTGCACAGGGAGCCTTAACCCCAGATGAAGTCCAAACCATCGAAAGCTGCGTCAAGCAATATTTACATGTGCCGAATCTCACTCCACAAAGCGATTCGGAGGCTGGCCTTTCAGGACATAATCATATTCAAATTTGTGGCGGGTCCGAAGGTGTGGCACGACCCCATGTTGATTCGGCAAGCATTTGCGATTACGCAGCCGTTCTCTATCTCCATCCCAGTCCCCCTACCACCCACAGCGGTACGTCCTTTTACCGACTGCATCTTCCCGGAGAATCACCGGACGGCAATTATTGTCCGAAGGCATATGAAAGTCTCAGCGAAGTGCCAGGATTTTCACAAGAAATGGACCCGACCATGTTCGATGAAATTTTAGAGGCGCCATATGTCTTCAATCGCCTGGTCGCCTATAAATCTGATTTGATTCATTCCGCCACTGGCTATTTTGGGTGGGATCATGCTCTCGCTTCCAAACGCATGGCTGTCGTCTTCTTCTGGAAAGCTCCAGAGTAAAGATGATAGAGACCAGGACATTATCTTCGGGATTTGTTCGTCTTTTCTTTTTTGGTGGGATGATTCCTTTTTCTCTGATCACCGACTTCTAACATTTCGACGGCCGCGTGTTTGATGGTTGGGGTTACCGTACCACCACCTAACATACGAGCAATTTCTCCTTCCCGCTGCACATCAGTTATTTCCTGCACTTTCGTAAATGTTCGATCATTCTCAGATACTTTTTCCACCACAAATTGGGCATGCGCCTGTGACGCAATCTGCGGCAAATGTGTGATACAGCACACTTGATGGTATTCGGCCAATTGTCGCAACCGATTGCCCATCACCATGCCGGCTTCTCCCCCTACCCCACTATCAATTTCATCAAAAATTACGACAGGCGTCTGATCATTGCCAGCAAACACTGTTTTCAATGCGAGCATGATGCGCGACAGTTCTCCCCCTGAGGCAATCTTGCCTAACGGCATCGGTGGCTCGCCAGGATTGGGGGAGAGCAGGAGTTCAATCCGATCCTTTCCCATTGGGCCAAATACAGGCTTGCCCTGCTCTTGAACAAGATTCACCTGAATCTTCATGGCTCCCATTTTCAGTTCATCAAATTCCTGTTGAATTTGTTTGCCCAATTGTTTCGCGACTTTTTTTCTTTTGGTGGATAAATCATTGGCCAAGTTCTCCATGGCGTGAAAACTATTTTTCACCTCGGCTTCCAGCTTTGAAACTTGTTCATCCTTGTGTTCAAAGAATGCCAAATTCTCTTCTAAACTCTTAACCAATTCGATTAATTCTTCTATGGATTTGCCATATTTCTTTTTTACACGCTGTAATCCTGCGACACGAGAGTCAATCACTTCCATGCGTTCAGGATTAGATTCCGTTTGAGAACGAAAATCCCGAAGTTGCTGAGACACCTCCTGTAGGGCAATGGCAGAGGATTCCAATTGGGGCAGCCATACCAGACATTGCGCATCAATCATCCCAAGTTCTTTGACCCAGTTTGTGACTTTTTGAAGTTCCGCCAAGACCGAATGCTCTCCCTCGTATAACACCTCAAATGACTGATGCGACAATTCCCCCAATCTCCCACTGTGTTTCAAACGATGATATTCCTGATTGAGGGCTTCTTCCTCCCCGATTTGCAATTGAATTTTTGACAATTCATCGTATTGAAATTGAAGGACATCCTGTTGAGCTGCTTGACCTTCAAGTTTTTGTTTCAAGCTCTCCAAGGCCGTTTGTTTTTCTTTCCAATCCTCATATTGCTGCTGAAACGATTCAACCATAGGCATTAACCCGCCATAGGCATCCAAGAGTTGCAGCTGTGCTTTAGGAGATAACAATGACTGCTGGTCATGCTGACCATGTATATCGACTAACTGTCGACCCACATCTTGCAGTGTTTGAACCGGGGCCAATTGCCCGTTCACATAACTTCGGTTTTTCCCAGAACGTGCCAAGATGCGGCGAATGAACACGTCGCATTGGTCCGCCAGTAAAAAACCATTTTGACGTAATTGGCCCACTAACGGGTGGGAATCTTGGAGGGTAAAACAGGCTTCTAACAACGCTTCTTCCGCACCGAATCGAATGTGTTCAGCAGAAGCTCGGCCACCAACGATTAAGAGTAAGGCATCGATCAACAGAGATTTCCCTGCACCGGTTTCTCCGGTTAACACGAGAAATCCTTTAGGCAGAACGAGATGGAGCTGGTCGATGAGGGCGAAGTTGGAAATACGTAGCTCGGTTAGCATTGCACCGAGTAATCCGCCCTAGACCTTAGGCCGTAGCAGAGGATTGGGATAAGAGAGAATCAATGATCTCTTTGAACTGTTGTTTGGGACGAGCTCCAACAATTTTTTCCACGACTTCCCCGCCTTTAAAAAACAAAATACTCGGGATACTCATGATTTGGTATTTTCCCGCCACTTCAGGAGCTTCATCGGTATTCAATTTCATAACTTTGAGACGGCCCTGATATTCTTGCGCCAGCTCTTCCACAATGGGGGCAACCATTTGACAAGGTCCACACCACACTGCCCAGAAATCTACCATCACGACATCCGTAGATTTCATCACTTCCCCATCCCAATTTGCTGCATCGGCTACGGCTACAAGATCAGACACGGACTGCCTCCTTGGAAAAATAAAATCGAAAAAAACTCAATAGGGTCATCCTAAAACTGCCTTCTGTAGACTGTCAACTCACATGCGCCTTTCTTCGGAATGAGAATAGGACGGAATGTTCAGCGAAATCATCTTTCATTATTCTTGCTTTTCGTCATGAAAGTAGGCCCTTACCAATTCCATTCTTTCGGTATTCCTGCCCACCAGGAATCCGGCTGAGTTTTGCGCCAGGCAGATTGTTGCAACCACAATTCATCGGTTCGGGCTCGATCCAGTCTATTCGCCATAGAGGCTGTAATATCAAATTGCTGCCGTAAGCCTTCGTGAATCAACTCTTGCGCCATTCGAGCCATGACATTGGGTGGGTCAATAATATCAATCACTTCTCGTGCTGTGAGGTTGAGGGATAATTGCTCAACTTTGACGTAATCTTCTTGTTTCGCCAAAAAGGCTAAATATCCATCAATCGCTTGATACACATAGGCAAGGTAGACGTAGGCTTCCACCGAGGGATTCTTATCAATATTTCGCTGACAGGCCTCTACGGCTCGTCGGTAATCGCCCACCTGAATAAACACCTTGGCACGACTTAATTCCGAAATTTCTGGTGTGTGAACTTGGTTCACCTCGGCCATGCTTGTAGAAACCTCTAACAACGGCCAGCATCCAACTAGAAGAACGAACAAACCACAATGAATAACAGAAAAATACCCCTGTTCAACTAACGGTTCTTCTCGCATCAGCTTACTCCCTGTTCACTACCACAATAAAATGTGCGGTATTTAGGTGTTTCATCTCGGTTTAGGCCAAGGGTGTCATGTTTTTTTGCAGTTGAAAGAAACGAAAATTCCTTCACGTTTTCAATGATCTAAAGCCTAGAACTCCTATAAGAGTACCATTTTTCACCGTTCTTCTTGTAGTCAAAGAATGACATGTTCTTCTGCTCGAACACTTTTGACAACTCCTACCTACCATCCCATTTGTCCTTAATTTCACACGGCGACTCATAAGATGCATCAACCCCTACCTATTTTAAACTCTATTCGTCAGTGGCATATCGATTGCGAAGGAAACCCTTTCAAGCAGGATTTGGGAAATGACCAAGACAAAAACCATTCATCTCATTAACGAAGAGTATGATTCAATGTCATTAATTATTAAACATCTTGTTCCATTACTCAATGTTAGCACCTTCCTGGGCATTGTGGCCTTTTCAGCCTGTCTTCTTTTCCCCTTATCGCCGACACCTGCGAATTCAAGCGATATGGCACGAGGGCTTTCATTACACTCCCAACATGCCAAACCACTTAATCCTGCACAGACTTCTGAATCAGCCCATAGCGACGATATCCTCGCAGCATTGACCATTTATCTCGAAGCTCAAGGTGAAAGTTTTGCTGGGAAAATGGCTGTTGCCGCCGTGATTCGAAATCGAATGCACCATAAATATCACAGCGATGGCACCGTGATTGGCACAGTCTTACGCGCGAAACAATTTGAACCGTGGATAGGGCGTTCGCCTGGAGAAATTCGCTTTAATCCTAAAAATCGAAAAATGCAGGAGAGCTTATTGGCCTGGGAGCTGGTACAAGATGGGCGAAAAGTGGTGAACGGGGCCGTGCTTTTTTACAATCCAACGTTAGTTGCCGCACCCAGATGGGCCCGGGTCTATCGCCGGGTCGCCACAATTGGGGGCCATGAATTTTTCAATAAACACCATATTTAATTAGACGTGAGCAATCGTTGTCTTCCGTAAGTTTCTCGGTCGGTTTTTCTTTTGACTGCCATTCTCGATTCCATCAAGCTGGACACGCAATTGTCGAAGCGCCGCAGAATGCACACGACACACACCCGACTCGGTCAAACCTAACTGGCTACCAATTTCTTTCATCGTCTTTCCTACATGATAATATAATTGCAACACCTCCTGTTGCCGAGACGACAAACTGACCAACGCCGCTTGTAAGGCCGCCTTCATTTCTGCGTCAGCACAAGCCGCAAATGGGTCATGACGTTCTTGATCTGGCAAGACATCTCCCAGGGTACAACTGTCTTCCTCATATCCCACTGGCTCATCTAAGCTGACTAACCTTGGATCACAGGTTGCGCCTCTCTCAAGTTCTGCTTGCGACACTCCTAACGCCTTGGCCAATTCTTCCGTTGTTGGGGACACTCCATATTTTTGGAAATAGTTATCAACGATTTGCCGGATTTGTTCTCGACGCGCCCGAACAGAGCGGGGCACCCAATCCATGGCACGAATTTCATCCAACATCATGCCGCGAATCCGATATTCTGCAAACGTGCGGAACTTAATATCTCGCGTTGGGTCAAATCGTTTCAGTGCGCTTAACAGGCCCATCGCCCCGACACTGCTGAGATCTTCAACATCTAAGGAAAATGGATTTTTAAGCGCCATGGCCCCCGCCATGCGACGGATAATCGGAAGAAACTCTTGAAGAATGGCTGTCAATTGCTCTTGATTCAGCTTGGAATAATATGTCTCCGCTTCATGAGGCTGGACAACCTTCGTCGCCAGTCCGACCGAACCCATGCCTATGGCTTCTTCGGGTAAGGGATATGAATGATGTCTCTGTTCGTCCATATTCTGGTCTGTCCTTTCCGACCAAAAAAAAACGCCCAACTCCTGAGGAATGGGCGCATGAACGAACGTGGGATATCCTACAGTTCGGTAACCAGACTAACCCTGAACCTTCTACTGGCCCATGGTCTCTTGGCTTTGCGCCCTATCCTCACGGATAGTTTGCCCTTGTCACCTGCTCAATGACTTATTCTACTATTCACACCTCATAACGAAATTCCCGTCATTCTTTCCATCTTTGAATTTATCAATTCTCTTAAAAAATTATCATTTCCTTTGGCTCTCTCTCCGTCCGTGCAAATGTTATCGGGCCCAGCCTTTTTGGAATTAAGGAAAAAACTTGACGGAGAATGAGAAAAACATAGAAATTCATATATCCCCAATAATTAGCATGAAACTCCCTATTTACATTTGCAGGAAAAGAAGGATTTTTCAGTTAATTTTATTTTAATTTGAGGAAGAGATTTACACCAACCATCAAGAACATCACAGTAGCAATCCAAGCTCCAACAATGGGGAGTACCGCCCCATTTTGTCCTAGCACCATCCCGACAGAATGAGCCGCCCAAAATAAAAATCCTATCGCTAACGTTTGCCCAACACCCTTGGCGGCTCCCACCGTCCGAAGCCCACTTTCACGCAAACTGATTGAAATCCCTAAAAGCGTCATGACAAGTGGGACCATGGCAAAGGCCACTCGAGCCCAATAATCAGTGACATACCGTTGCGGATTATGTCCATCCATTTTTATCCTCTTGATATACGCCTTCAACGTTTCAAGTGTCATATTTTTAGGATTTTGCGACATCCAATTTTGAAAGTCTTTGGGCATTAATGGAAGAGCAAGAGTATCATGGGGCAACTCTGTAATCGCCACCCGACCATCATTCTTCACTTGACGCTGAACGACCTGCTCCATCATCCAAGTCCCTTGAACGAATGTTCCACGTGCAGCTTCAACAATTTCAGATAAGCGAAATGGATCACTCAAAGTATAGTGATGGACACCTGTGAGAGACTTCCCATCCGGCTCTACTGCATCAATCCGCAAAAGTTCGGTTGGCCCTACCCGTAGCCACAAGCGATCTGGTGCTGAGAGCAGAGCCTCTGGCTTCTGTTTGATTAACACCATCTCCACATATTCGGCCTGTTGATTAGCCAAGGGAATCACGACCGAAGTCAAGCCAAAGCTCATGGCACTCACCAACATGCCAAATGCAAAAAAGGGAACGGCAATTTCATAAAAGCTTAATCCGCAACTCCGCATAGCTGTAATTTCTCGAGTCCTCCTCAACCCACCCACGGTGAGGATTGAAGCCATTAAGGCACCAAGCGGAGCTAATAAATACATAATTTCAGGAATTCGATATACAAAAAAACTTAAAATTAGAGAAAGGTCCGCATCGAATTTTGAAAATTTTCGAAGTTTTTCAAAAAAATCGACTACGATATAAATGGTTAAAACTGTAGCTAGGCAAAGCAGAAAGTTACGGGCAACCTTCCCCAGGACATACCAGAAAATTTTACTCATAGTTGCCTCTGGGATAATTGCCACATTATTGTTTTTGGGTCTTGTGGAACATCCACGCCGTAATCATCCCTAACAGAACATTGGGCAACCACGCTCCAACAATTGGCGCAACATTGCCCTTGGTCACTAAAAATTCCCCCAAGATATTCAGCATATAAAATCCAATGATCACCAACACACCAATAGCAAACCCACCAGCTCTTCCAGATCGTTTCGAAACAATCCCAAGAGGGACACCTAGCAATCCCAAAACAAACGTACTCACTGGAAACGCCGTATCCTTGTGATATTCCACCAAACGTCGAAGCGTACTAGATTTCTTCACACCAGGCACTTCTAACCTTGCCAGAAGTTCCTCATAGGTTGGTCGCTTAGCCCTGACCTTTGCAGATTTAAAAGGCGAAGGCATCCAAAAGTCATATGTCTGAAAGGTGACACGATGAAAGGCCGAAGTCTCCTTGGGAATCTGATGAATAGCACCGTCAATGAGGCGAATACCGATTTGTCTCTTTTCATTTTGTTTCAGCATTTTAAATTGCTGCGCCACAATAATTAACGGTTGCTCAGGGTCTCGTTGATCGGAAATAAAAACCCCTTTTTTTTGATCAGAATCTTCACGACGATTTGGCACATAGATCATCAGTCCAGGGAGCGGTTCATTGAACACTCCGGAATCCACGCCGAGGGTCATTTCGTCTTCAATCACACTCATCGCTAAGGTCTTCAAAGACACATTGGCCCAGGGCTGTCCCCATTGGGAAAGAATCATCGTTAACGCAAAGACAGCACCAGCAAAAACCACAACGGGAATATTTATTCGCCAAAACCCTACTCCTGCAGCCCGAAGCGCAATCACTTCGTTATCAAATGACATGCGATTAAATGCAGAAATTGTGGCGATCAAACACGCAATGGGTAGGGTGAGGACTAAAAATGAAGGAAGTAAATGCATGATGATGTGACCCAAGGAGCCCAGACTGATCCCACGAGAAATGACCAAATCAACCAAGCGCAACATTTCTTTTGTGAAAATAATGAAGCAGAGTCCGAATAGACTCGTCCAAAACGGGGAGAGGAGCTCTAGGAAAATGTACCGGTCTAAAAGTCGTATCAATTACATCAATGAGCCTGACTCAACGAAAATAAAGGCCAAGCTAAGAAAATATTCTCAACCAATCCGTAGAGCCACTTGAGCAGGCCCTATCCATTCTCCTTAAGGTAAGGAACTTAAGAGTCAAAACCATTGACCCATGATGAGAGAGAAATATCATGCTGCCATTTATTGACAGATTTTTCAAACTATGCTAAATCTTTTTTGGTTTTATTTAGGGTAAAAGAGTTGAAAGATAGAAGATGCTGTGAAGCCGAAAGAGGAAAAGTCTCCTTTTTCGGCTTTTTACTTTTGAGTTCGATTTTCTTTTTATATATTTTTTGCTCACTGCCAGCAAGGGAGGCGCGATTGTGAAGAGTCAAGGAACCGTAAAATGGTTTAATGATCGAAAGGGCTTTGGCTTTATTCAGGTGGAAGGCGGACAGGATGTATTTGTTCATTATTCTGCTCTTCAAGAAGATGGGTTTAAATCTCTCAAAGAAGGTGAGTCGGTTGAGTTTGACTTGGTAGAAGGCGCAAAGGGCCCCCAAGCAGCCAATGTCACTAAGTTTGGCATTGAACAACCGTCCTAGTTTTTATCTGGGTAATTGACGTCCAGTTTGTGTTTTGTTGAATAGGTTTTCGAATTCAACCAAACCACTTTTCACATCTCAAGAGTAGATTTGGTCAGGTGTGTTTGCCGGCATAGTCTATTCTTGACTTCCCTCTTTTTCCCCTGATAGACTTCACACCTAAGTCATTGTATTTATTAGAAAAAAATTAAAAAATATGGTGCGTTTTATTTTTTAGGGGACTAGTATGAGCACAAAAATTTTCCAGACATTATTTATTGGACATTGCCCACAACTTCGGATCCTAACAGTTGAAAATGAAAGTGAAGACTGGGGTGCAGGACAAAATCGGGATGATCAACTCCCACCAGCCCCTTCAAATGTTCGCGCGATTCCCGATCACGGAAAAACAACCATTACTTGGGATCCCGTGCCTCAAGCCCTATATTACAACTTATATTTTGCCACGACCAAAGGCGTACAGATCAAACCTTGTGACCTCGCCCGCCCGATTGCTGCACCAGAAGATTTCATTACCCAAATAGACCTCAAAAAAGACACGGCAAATTGTATTGAAGGGGTAGCTACACCCTATTCCCACAACGACCTCAGCAATAATCTGTGTTACCACTATGCCCTCACCGTGGTCACTGAAGGGGGCGAAAGCCCAATGTCAGAAGAAGTCATGTCCATTCCCTCACCCTACCTCGCAGTCATGCAATTTGGGTGTGAAGGGGTAGATGAAGGGGAATTCAAATCCCCAACCGGCATTGCGGTCGATAAAGACGGCCATATTTATGTTGGCGACACAGACAATCATTCCATTCAAAAATTTGATAAATCTGGAAAATTTCTTGCTCGCTGGGGAGAAGAACCCGATTCAATCGAAGGCAGCTTTTATTATCCACGTGGCATCGGCACTTCTCCAGAAGGTGACGTCTATGTGGCAGATAGTGGAAATAATCGAATTCAAAAATTCGACCCTGAAGGAAATATCATTAATGCATGGGGGAAATTTGGCTTTGCTTGGCGTGGTGCTGAAGCAGGTAAGTTTGATGTCCCTTGGGGAATTACGACAGACACGCAAGGCAATCTGTATGTATCAGATACCAGTAATGCCCGAGTGCAAAAATTCCTTGCTGATGGCACCCCTACACTCACCTGGGGAAGAGATGGAGGCTACGATGGGGCATTCTTTTACCCTAGAGGCCTTGGGGTCGACTTTGTCGGAAATGTCTATGTGGCTGACGAGGGGAATCATCGTATCCAAAAATTCGATTCTCGTGGAAACTTCCTATTGAAATGGGGAAAAGAGGGGAACGCTCCCGGTCAATTTAAATCTCCCTGGGGGGTAGCCTGCGATCCATTAGGATATATCTATGTGGTGGATAGCGGGAATCATCGCGTTCAAAAATTTGAGCCAAATGGCAATTATCTCTGTTCCTGGGGAAACCGTGGGTTAACAGAAGGTCAACTCAATTTCCCATCGGGAATTGCCATTGATAAAGAAGGTAATGTCTATGTCATCGATAGCGGAAACCATCGATTAACAAAATTCGCGCCAACCGAAGAAGAATTGAAACGAGGAAAGCAGGAAAAACCTGAAACCGCTGACCTTTCTGCTCCCATTAATCTAGCCGTAAAACCTGGCGACACTGAAAATATATTGAGTTGGTTAGAAATTCCAGACGCCATCACCTACAATCTCTACTTCAGTACAGATCCGAATCTGACAATGGAAACTTCCACTAAGATTGAGGGGGTGACCACTCCATATATTCATAGCGGATTGACCAACAATACCCCATACTTTTATGCCCTTTCCGCTGTGATGGAAGATGAAGCCGAAAGTACACTTTCTGAAGAACAAACCGCCATTCCAGTTCTCATAGATATTTCTGCTCCGCAAAATCCCGATATTGTGTTGAACCATGGGTCCTATATGACCAATAGCCCAGATATGGTTTCCACGATTTCAGCAAAAGACGTGGATAGCGGTGTGGCAGCCTATTTCATCTCCGAAAACCCCATGACCCCAAGTGCCACTATGCCAGGATGGGTCGAGGTCGAACCTGAGCTAAAATTTGGTGCAACCATTCCCTTCACCACATCTCCGGGTGATGGCACAAAAACCGTCTATGTGTGGTTCAAGGATACCAATAACAACGTATCGGTACCCGCCAGTGCCAGTATTGTCCTGAATACCTCAGGTTATGTCTGTCTGTCTAAATGGGGCAAAGCCGGACGTGGAGCATCCCTTCTTCATGGAGGTGAATTTATCAGCCCCATGTATGGGATGACTATTGATCGACAGGGTTCAATTTTCGTAGTCGATAACGGAAACAATCGTATTCAAAAGTTTGACCGTAATGGCAATTTCATTCTGCTATGGGGAAACTTCGGATCAGCTAATAGTAATTTCAATAATCCTACGGGTATTGCAACCGATGCGGATGGGAACGTGTTTGTCGCCGATACCAACAACCATCGCATTCAAAAGTTTGATGGAAAACTTGGGCACTACATGATGAAATTAGGCTCACGAGGCAATGGCGAAGGCCAATTCAATGCTCCATGGGGTGTGGCTGTGGACCGGGTCCGTGGGTACCTCTATGTCGTAGATAGCGCAAATTTCCGAGTTCAAAAATTTGATGAAACCGGTGAATTCATCATGCAATGGGGCAGCTTTGGCAATAACGACGGACAATTTTATTTTGCTAGAGGAATAGCCGTCGACCAAACAGATGGAACGGTGTATGTAGTTGATATGGGGAACCATCGAGTTCAAAAATTTGATACCAGCTCCAATGTCCTCCCACAGCTACTCACAAAATGGGGAGGTGGGCTTGGCCCAGGTCACGCTAGTAGTGCCCGCGCACAAGAACCGGGGCAATTCCGGTCTCCTTGGGGTATCACGGTCGATGAAACCGGTGATGTGTTTGTGAGTGACACGGGAAATCAACGGCTACAAAAGTTTGACCGTGATGGAAATTTCATTACTCAATGGGGCGGATTTGGCACCAATCAAGGCCAATTTAACTTCCCGTATGGCTTAGGTGTCGATAGCCGGAACCATGTCTTTGTGGTTGATAGCGGAAACATGTGTGTTCAAGAGTTCATGCCAGCCGAAGAAGCTGAAGACCATTTCCAAGAAGAAGAAGCCATGGCATTTATTCCTGAGGCAGCAGAATAGGAAATAGCCAACTTTCGTCGCTTGGCAAAATCTTAGACAAACTAAACTTTTCGGGCTTGAGCCTCTCCATTCGCTCAAGCCCGAAAAATGATCACTTCTCCTACAGCCTTAGAAAACAAAGTGACAGGTTTTTTCTTCTAGCTTTTCCGAATTACTACAATTCCAAAAGCCGCAGACCTGCAGATTGACTGCACTCTCAGGGGATTTTATGATGAGACCCACTTCTGACCTCACAAGACATCATACAAACCTTGGGTCTTCAAATTTAGGAACCTACTCTCAAGGCCTTTAATTATGTGGGATCAACAATTACGAATTGGGCTGACTTTTGATGACGTGGTCTTAACACCTCGCCGTTCAAATATCGTCCCCTCTGATGTTGAAACTAATACCCAACTCACGAGGAATATTCGCATCAACATTCCAATTCTCAGTGCAGCCATGGATACCGTAACAGAGGGACGATTAGCTATTTCTCTCGCCCGAGAAGGGGGAATTGGCATTATCCACCGCGCACTTCCGCCTGAAAGCCAAGCGGCAGAAGTTGATAAGGTCAAAAAATCAGAAAGTGGGATGATCCTTTCTCCCATTACGATTTCTCCAGACCATACTATCCGCGATGCACACCACTTAATGGCCACATACAGGATTTCAGGAATCCCTGTCACGCAAGACAAAAAACTCGTTGGAATATTGACCAACCGTGATCTTCGATTTGAAAACCGAATGGACCTCAAAGTCGGCCAAGCCATGACCAAAAATAAGCTGGTGACGGCACCCGAAGGTACCAGTCTAGAGAAGGCCCAAACGATCCTTCATGAACATCGAATTGAGAAATTACTGGTGGTCAATGACCAATTTGAATTACGTGGATTAATTACGATCAAAGATATTCAAAAAAAGATTAAATACCCCTTCGCCTGTAAAGATGATCAAGGAAGATTGCGTGTTGGTGCCGCTGTGGGAACAGGACCGGATGTAGAAGATCGTCTAGAGCGCCTCACCAAAGCCGGAATTGATGTGTTGGTGGTTGATACAGCACATGGCCATGCCCAGAGTGTCCTCGACAAGGTCAAAGCCATCAAAGCCCAATATCCAAACCTTGAATTAATTGCTGGCAATGTCGCAACGGCAGAAGCGACCAAGGATTTGATTGAAGCCGGTGCGGACGCCATAAAGGTTGGCGTCGGACCAGGGTCCATCTGCACAACACGAATTGTCTCAGGAGCTGGCGTTCCCCAGCTTACCGCTGTGGCGGATTGTGCGAGCGTCGCCAAAAAACATGGCGTCCCCCTCATTGCGGATGGCGGAATAAAATATTCTGGCGACATCACCAAAGCATTAGCGGCAGGAGCTTCATCAATAATGATCGGATCGCTTTTTGCCGGTACCGAAGAATCACCAGGCGAAACAGTTCTTTATCAGGGACGAACCTATAAGGAATATCGAGGAATGGGCTCGTTGGGCGCCATGGAGCGCGGAGGAAAAGATCGATATTTCCAAGAAGGACGTGAGACCTCAAAACTCGTCCCCGAAGGGATTGAGGCCCGAGTACCATTCAAAGGGAATTTGTCAGGCCTGATTTATCAACTAGTCGGAGGACTCAAAGCAGGAATGGGCTACTGCGGATGCCGAACCATTCCTGAGTTACAACAAGAGGCGCGCTTTTTACAACTCACCTCAGCGGGTCTTCGTGAAGCCCATGTCCATGATGTCATTATTACGAAGGAGGCCCCGAATTATCGGGCTGACTAAGACTTGATCCTTTCCCCCAGGACTCAGATCTTATAGACCTGCCATACGCCTATGGACCCCCAGCATGACACCATTGTCATCCTTGACTTTGGCTCCCAATACACGCAGCTCATTGCACGACGAATTCGAGAATTCCAGGTGTTTTCTGTCATTCTCCCAGCGAATGCGTCGTTACAAGAAATCCTGACCCATCAGCCTAAAGGCCTTATTTTTTCAGGTGGGCCAGCCAGTGTGAATCAAATTCAAGCCCCGAAACTCGCTTCCAAAATTTTCCAAATGGGAATTCCGATTTTAGGCATCTGTTATGGAATGCAACTGATCGCCCACCATTGTGGTGGAACCGTTAATCCCTCCCCCAAACGAGAATTCGGTCGAGCAGACCTCCAAATTGATGATACGTCGGATTTATTTAAGGGGATCAAAAGCCAAAAGCCCTTTCCTGTTTGGATGTCCCATGGTGACTCGGTCGAACGAGTCCCTCAAGGATTTCAAAAAATTGCCCATACCGGCCATGCCCCAATTGCCGCCATGAGAAAAATAAAAGGTGGTCAACAATTATTTGGGATTCAATTCCATCCTGAAGTCGTCCACACCCAACATGGGTCAACCATCCTGAAAAACTTTGTCTGCCGCATTTGTCAATGTAAAACCACATGGACCATGGGCTCATTCATCGACCAAGCCATAAGCGAAATCCGACAAACGGTCGGCCAAAGCCAAGTCATCTGCGCACTCAGTGGAGGTGTTGATTCCACCGTGGCGGCCTTCCTGGTTCATCAAGCCATTGGCAAACAACTCACCTGCCTTTTTATTGATAACGGATTCATGCGGAAGGACGAGGTGCGGCAATTACAAAAAACATTTGAATCAGCCGACCATATGCCGGTGCGCATTGCCGATCATGAATCCACATTTCTGTCGGCATTGGGACGAACCATCAACCCCGAACGCAAACGAAAGATTATTGGTCGTCAATTCATAAAAGTCTTCGAATATGAAGCCGCTTCCTTGGGAACCGTGGATTTCCTGGTACAAGGCACGTTATACCCCGATGTGATTGAAAGCTTGAGTGTCAACGGCCCATCCGCCACGATAAAAACTCATCATAACGTGGGCGGCCTTCCCAAGCGTATGAAATTCAAATTAATTGAACCTTTCAGAGAATTATTCAAAGACGAAGTTCGCCAATTGGGATTGGAACTTGGGTTGCCAGAACAGATTGTCTGGCGTCAGCCATTTCCCGGTCCAGGCTTAGCCATTCGAATACTCGGAGCGGTCACCTCCGAACGATTAACCATTCTCCGCGATGCCGATGCCATTGTACGGGAAGAAATTGAAGCTGCAGGCTTATCTCGAAGTATTTGGCAATTCTTTGCCGTGTTGTTGCCCATACAAACCGTGGGGGTAATGGGTGATCAACGAACTTATGAATTTGTGATTGCCATTCGTGCCATCACCAGTACAGATGGCATGACGGCCGATTGGGCAGAAATCCCACATCCCATTTTAGCCAAAATGTCGAACCGCATCATCAATGAAGTCCATGGGGTTAACCGCGTCGTGTACGATATTAGCTCCAAACCTCCCGCAACCATTGAGTGGGAATAATGATGACTGCAGAGAAAAAAACCGTCCGCTTACAAAAAATCATTGCAGGGTCAGGCATTTCTTCTAGAAGAAAAGCTGAAGAATTTATTCGCCATGGGTTGGTCACTGTGAATGGCGAAACGGTCATGACGCTCGGCACCAAGGTGGATCCCATCAACGACCACATTAAAGTCAACGGACGTCACTTGAAATCAAAAAGTCCAGACATGTTTGTCATGTTGAATAAACCTGTGGGATACCTTTCAACATTACATGATCCAGATGGTCGCCCAACGATTAAACAACTCATGACTAAACCGTCCTTACGATTATTTCCAGTCGGACGCCTCGATTTTGATAGTGAAGGGCTACTACTCCTGACCAATAACGGAGATGTTGCTCAAGCCTGTCTTCATCCAACACATCATGTACAAAAAACCTATCTCGTCAAAGTGAAAGGCGTGTTGGAAGACATCCACCTTCAACAACTTCGTCGTGGTGTCACCCTAGAAGATGGGCACACCGCTCCAGCCAAAGTGAAAAAGGCTGGGAAAGCGCAAGCCAATTCCTGGATTGAAATCTCTATTCATGAAGGACGCAAGCATCAAGTCAAACGTATGTTTGAGCACATCGGTCACCCGGTGATTCGATTAAAACGTATTCAATTTGGTCCTTTGAACCTTGGAAAACTGCTTCCTGGAAAAACACGCTATCTGACAGACGACGAGGCAAATGACCTTCGACATCTCTCAGAAATTTCCACCGCATCTTTTCAGTCGACTCAACAGGTCGGCAAACACACCATAAAAACCGCCAAACTATCGTCATCTGGAACGTCTTCTCGCTGGGCATCGAACAAGAGTAAAAAGCCGGGACCAAGACCAAGGCTCAGCTCTTCAAGCACTCCCACGACCTTGAAACCTCACACGGGCAAGCGATTGGGACCGAAATCAAAAGAACCCTCTTCTCACGCACCGCCTCGTACGACATCTTATATGAGCAAATCGTCAGGGCCTCCGCCAAAACGGGCATCCACTAGTGGCCCGTCGCGTTCAACATCCCCAACGGGGAAACGGCCCGGACCAAATCCCAAAACAACGCTTTCAGGCGGGCCCTCTCGCTCGGCCTCAACCGCGAGTAAATATCCAGGGAAACCTCAACGACCAATCTTCACGAACCAACCACGCCCTCGTAATAAACAAAGAAAAAGGACATAGCTTCATCGTATTCGATGAAGTGTTTTGAGTAGCTACATACAAATTCCATGAACATTTCTTACAAAAATAAGCAAGAGGTTTCCTCGTGATACGATCTCATAGCTGCGGTGAATTATCTCTCCCTCAGGTCGGTCAAACGGTCACGTTGGCTGGTTGGGTCGCGAGTCGGCGAGACCATGGTGGCGTCATCTTTATTGATATCCGAGACCGTTATGGTCTCACCCAAATCGTCTTTGACTCGGAAGAGAATGCCCCATTGCATGCCGTCGCTGATCGCTTAAGAAACGAATATGTCATTTCCATTACTGGAAAGGTCTCTGTACGTCCCGATGAGTCGGAGAATCTTCACCTCCCAACAGGGAGGATTGAAATTCGAGCTCAAACGCTTGAACTCCTCAATGAGGCTAAACCCCTCCCCTTTTCCGTTGAAGACGATGTGCACACCTCCGAATCGCTACGCCTTGAACACCGTTACCTAGACTTACGTCGGCCAAAAATGCAACAGCTCCTTCAACTGCGGAGCCAGGTCTCGCATCTCACACGTCAATACCTTCATGAAAAACAATTCATAGAAGTCGAAACACCCATATTGACAAAGAGCACACCGGAAGGAGCCCGCGATTATCTCGTACCCAGTCGAGTGAATCCTGGAGACTTTTTTGCCCTTCCCCAATCACCGCAACTCTTCAAGCAAATTCTCATGATTGGCGGACTCGATAGATATTTCCAAATTGCTCGATGTTTTAGGGATGAAGATCTTCGACTTGACCGTCAACCTGAATTCACACAAATCGATCTTGAAATGTCTTTTGTCGAACGAGAAGACATCATGCAACTCATTGAAGATCTCATCAGGTTACTCTTTAAGGACACCAAACACATTGATCTTCCCAACCCCATACCTCGCCTGACCTATGAGGAAGCGATGAGTCGATATGGGACTGACAAACCCGACCAACGATTTGAGCTTCTCCTACAAGACCTTAGTGAATTTGCCAAAACATGTGACTTTCAAGTCTTTCGTCGGGCTATTGAAAGCGGGGGGATGGTCAAAGGACTCATTATTCCTAAAGGCGCGGCCTTTACCAGAAATCGAATCGACAATTTAATTGAAACAGCCAAAGAGTTTGGAGCCAAGGGACTCGCCTGGGTCAAAATTAATGACGAAGGGCAACTGGATTCATCAATCGCCAAGTTCTTAAACACTGCAGCATTACGAGAAGCCCTTCCTTCAGCAAACCCTGGAGACTTACTGGTTTTTGTGGCAGACCAAGCCACCACCGTACACCAAGTCTTAGGGCGGCTACGTTTGTTACTTGGAGAAGAATTGCAATTGGTAGACCGAACTCGCTGGGAACCCTTGTGGGTCACGGATTTTCCGATGTTTGAATATGATGAAGCCAGTCAACGCCATGTCGCCCTGCATCATCCTTTCACAGCGCCGCACCCCGAGGACATCCCCCTGTTAGACAGCGCGCCCTTGGAGGCCAAGACGCTAGCCTATGATTTGGTATTGAATGGCTTTGAATTGGGCGGAGGCAGCATCAGAATTCATTCGCCGAATATGCAGGAAAAAGTCTTTGATTTACTCAAAATTTCTAAAGAGGAAGCCCGAGAAAAATTTGGATTCCTGCTGGACGCGTTAGAATCCGGTGCCCCACCTCACGGAGGGATTGCGCTTGGATTAGATCGATTGATTATGCTATTGGGCCAGACAGAATCGATTCGCGATACGATTCCATTCCCCAAAACACAAAAGGCGCAGTGTCTTATGACCCATGCGCCTTCCTCAGTCGCACCAGAACAACTTCAAGAACTCTCTATCCGAACTACCACAAAAAAACCAACGGCCGATTCTTAAACGCTCACCACATCAAGGACAATGGAATGAAGCCCCGTGGCTCCAGCAGGCTGTGGACGCGTCATTTCTGATGTCTGCACCTTGCCTTTCGCATCGATGGCCCGCACCGACACCATATGCTTTCCCGCTTGAGGAACGGCCCAATCATAATTCCAAATCACCCACGTATAGGGAGAAAGTGGGGCTTCCAATTCCGCGCTCACCCAGGTCTTTTCTTGATCAAAGCTTAATTGCACGTCTACTATGGTTTCGGGTCCACCGAAGGCTATGCCCCGCAGCCGTTGCGACAAACCCACTAACGATTGATAATGCCCTGGGCTATCAATGCGAGAAAAGATATGAATGGTGCCATCATCAGTCCAACCCTTTCGTTGCCAGTGACCTAGATAATCCCCATTGTAGACTTCAATTTCCGTAATCCATTTCACATTCTTAATACCATACAAACCTGGAACAATGAGACGCACCGGGAAGCCATGATCTTTTGGCAACTTCTCCCCATTCATCAAATAGGCCAACATCACATCATCTTCCATGGCTCGCGAAAATGGAATGCTATCATGATAGCCATCCGCCGCCCGAAAGATCACATCTCGAGCTGTCTCCTCATCGGCACCTAGATCTTTCAACAGTGTTTTGAGAGAAATGCCCCGCCACATCGCGGTGCCTAAACTGCTGCCACCGGGAAGCGTATCAATACACATTAAGGTCACGGCCTGATCAAAGGATTCTCGGTTCAAAAGATCTCGCCATTTCATCACGGCACGGTTTTGCACTTCCCCTTTGACGACCATCTGCCATTGTTCGACATCTAAGTCTCGCGTAAATTCATACGACCCTTCATTAATATTGACTCGGTAAAACTTGTCATTTGGCGTAAAGTACACCGTGTCTCGAGGTGGCACCGCAAACATCGACCCTAAGTCGCACCCCGGCAAGACTAAACTAGCCGTGGCTAGACCTCCGAGGGTCATAAGTCCACGCCGGGAGATTGATAAAGAAAACGGTGATGATGGGTCAAACGGCATAGTCAGTACTAGTATTATCCAATGTTCTCCTCCTCTAGACAAGCTATAGGCAAGACTCAATTGAGCAAAGGAAAACAAATATACGCTTAAAGACCCTTTCTCTTGATATTATTCGAGATTTCTCACAACCACACAACTGGAAATCAAGGTTTTGGCCTTTGAATGTAATGTCTAAGGTCAATAGAACTTCGATGGGCGTAGTGCTCAAGGAAGAATTCCTCGAGCCTGTACGTTTGAAGCCTTTTTGTGGGAAGGATCAGACCAAATAAGGCATGTGCATCGTCTTGAACAGCACGACGCACAACATTCTTTCTCCATTCATAAAAATTACATGTCGTTACAAGGTTTTCAGATACTCAACTAAGACATCTTTTTCTTCGGCAGAAAGCATGGTTCCGAATTCATGCCCCTTGTTACTACTTCCCCGTTCAGTAACATCGTATGGGGAGCCCTTCCTTGCAGCTTCAGGTCCTGAACTGACAAAACCAACTCCGTGCTGATCATATACATCATACCCACGGTAAAACTTCGTTGGTCGTTGATCCACTGGTTTAAGTAAGTCACGCAAGGATGGGACTGAACCGTTGTGAAGGTACGGCGCACGTAACCAAAGCCCATCCAAAAACGACACCACATACCCATTGAGGGTTTCTTCAACAAGTCCCTTGCGTTCAATTCCCATATCTGTGACAACCTGATTGGCCTTGATGGCTGCGTTTTTATTCCAAGTGGCAATTCGGTCAGGGTCGGTCCCAATTTCACCAATAGGCATACGAGTACCAGTTCGCTCACTGTCATGGCAGTCTGCACAAGCTTGGTTAAATACTTTGAGCCCAGAAGTAACCTTGTCGTCTTGAATAGGAAACGGATATTTAGGGGGAGGATAGTTTCCAAGATAGTCCTCTAACCAATCAATATGTCCTAAAAATTCTTCCTTGTCATGGGGCGCAGCGCCGAGCAAGCCTAAGGCTGAGTCGATGATGACAGATCTTGCATTATGGCTATCGCCAGCCAGATTCATAAAATGGCCCTGCTCGGGCTTGTACTTCTTTAAATTCCAAATCGACGGCATATCAGTTGGTCCATAGGTGTCATCCATAGGAGACTCGATCATAAAGTACTTCGTCAGGTTCATCGCATCGTCTCTCCCGCGACCCCATTCGGGAAAATCATCTCGATAGATCCAGGAAAATTGCTCCTCACGTTCAAGAAGTCGTTTCTTGGTAATTGGAATAAGAATGAAGCGATAAATCAGCCGATCAATCCATGACAAATCTGCCACAAGGCGGATTTCACCCATAATGTTATCCGGATTGAACCGGTGATCTTTGGCACAATCAACCAGGAAGCGAAAAAAGGCTTCAAGATCAAGAGTATGATTTGGCCCAGTCACCACAAAGGTTGGAGGTTCGTTTGGTTTCGACCGATAGCTGGTGGCATGACAGGCTGCACAAGTATTGGCCACACGCGGAAAACCAATCACTTTCTTCGTAAACCCAATGGGCATCTCTTGTCCTTGCTCCCAATTCACCCCAAGTGCAGCATACCCTCCAGGTCCAGGAAGTTTGTCAGAAAACATGCGTGGCAACACATACCAAATCCAATAAGGAATGCCGGCATCATGTTCTGCGCCAATAGAACCGTACTTGAAACGCATATCAGGATCGGACGTAATCCAGTCCGGCTGAGGTTCTTCCCTGAAGAATTTATACCATCCAACCAAAGCCCCAAAAGCAATGATGACAAGCAATAACACCATGACAGTCGTCTTTATTTTTTTCCAACGCTTGGTCGTATGAATAGCCATGACTAATTCTCCAATACAGGTTAGAGAGTCGCGAAAGTCAGAAAGCTAAAATGTTTTGAGATACTCAATCAGAGCCTCTTTTTCTGGCGTAGAAAGAGCCGTTCCATACTTGGGGCCCTCATGCCCTTGATTCGAATTTCCAGGGATTCGCTTTCTCTGTTCATCTAAGGTCCTGAATAGGAAAAACTTTTTCCCGTTCTCTTCCGGTACACTTGACTCAAATCCGACGTTGATTGGGTCATAGACATCATTGCCTCGGTAAAACGTTTTGGGACGTTGTTCAGCAGAATCGAGCAGATCACGAAGAGTCGGGATCGAACCATTGTGTAAATAGGGTGCCCGTAACCACAAACCATCAAGGGGCATATTGGCGTAACCAAATGTTTTGCGGAAATGGGAAAAGCGCTCCTCTCCAAACCCGGCGTAGAGTAAATTTTGATTGACCGCGACTTGCTCTGTGTACGAATCCAATCGATGGGGATCTGTCCGAATGTCTTCGATCGGTGTCACTTTGCCGACCTTCTCGCCATCAAATTTTCGTCCATCCGTTCCATGACAATTGGCGCAGTAACGGACGTATACTGGCTTACCCTTCGCTACAAGCGCATGATCAATGGGATAGGGATAGGCCGGAGGTTCCTTGGTCAGTAACCAATCCTCAATTCGTTTGATCCGTGGACGATCAAGAGTCGGAGGCGTCGCGCCAGTTCCAAAAGCTGCACTCCGATTCCGCTCCTCCACACTCGTATTGTTTCCGTCCCAATGTAATTGCATCCCCTTTTTTGGGCCTTGCAACCAGATCGAAGGAAAATCTGCAACCCCGACTCGTTCTTTTTCTGGCACTGGTCGATTTGGGAAAAAATTGAATAATGTTTTGGCCGAACCAAAAGTATCAACTCGACCCGGTCCCCAATCTGGTTGTTCAAGCATAAATTGAAAACGTGAGGCCAACATCAACAATCGTTCTCTGGCTAGAGAGATTGCAATTGGATAGACCAAATAACGATCAATTAAACCGAGATCTCCTCCCAACTGTTGAATTTCTGGAATAATAAAATCGGTGGAAAATTTTCCATCCTTGGCGCAACCAAACAAGAACCGTTCGAACCCCATTAAATCGACAGTATTGGCTGGCATACCGAGGTAAACATTCGGAGCACTGGCGGCAGTATCTCGGACGGTACTGGTATGACAGACAGCACAGTTTAAAAACACTCGATCCACTCCCATATGTCGTCGTTTTGACATCCCAACTGGTAGGGCCATATCTCCTTCATAGATAAATCCCAATGCCTTCAATTCTTGGCCAGGATATTTTTTCCCTTCCGGCAATTTATCCTCACACACACGAGGAAGAGCCTTCCAGATCCAGTAGGGAAATCCAGATTCACGTTCTCCACCAGTCGACCCGTATTTGAAATGCTCTTCGATGTTTGCGTAGTCCACGGGAGAATCAACCAGAAATCGAGTTGCTGCTGCCACCACAATCACGGCAAAGATGCCCCCCACAACAATTAAAATAAGCCAACACGTTTTCGCTGACTTTTTAGTTGAACTCAATTGCTCACCTCGTGATTCATCATGAACGTTTCACTTATGTATGAGGAAGACAAACCTGTAATTTGTCATAACCCTTCGAAAGTAAGTCTTTCAGCTCAGGAGGGGCTCCGGTTTTGTCCTGTAGGACATCCGCGACATAGTTTTCCATAGCTGACAGATCTGAATGGTTCATCCACTCATCAGGAGTAAGGTGTTGACGAATCAAAGAAGAAAATGGCGGCATTGGAGCCTCCGGGCGTATTGAAGGAGATACTTTCCACATGTGCAATCGAAAAAAGATACGTTCAGCACAATGTGCAACTTGCTGTTGAACCTTTAGAGCAGAACCATGTAAAAAGTTTGGGGGGAAAGGGTCTTCTTCATGATGACATTCGGCACAATACTTTTGAAAAATTTTGATTCCTAGTAGAGATTGAGAGTCCTCACTGGTTATTCCGCTTTGATGTCCATGAGACTCCAATGAGGAAATGGCTGGAGGCATTTTTCGATCATCCTCGCAACACCAAGCCAACGCTGGCATGCCCAAATGCTTATAAAAAGATTTCAGGAGAACGGTTCTTTGAAAGGGGGTTCGTGTGAATGTACCGGAATGGCCTTGCAACG
Organism: Nitrospirales bacterium; assembly: GCA_029261295.1. Classification (GTDB taxonomy): domain Bacteria; phylum Nitrospirota; class Nitrospiria; order Nitrospirales; family UBA8639; genus Nitrospira_E. The sequence continues at coordinate 127,619 of JAJDBP010000029.1, forward strand.
ATTCATTCATCATTCCGTTAATAGCTTCATCAACCTTGCTGAAATCATCTAATACGGTAATGATGGCCGATCCTTTCAAAACAGTCGGTGACTTCCTCAGAGAGTGAGCTTCTTTGGGGAGAGGAAAGCTAAATGTCACACTATGAATCGCATTGCCGTTGGCCTGTCGAATATGAAGCTGAGAGTTTTTTTGTCTAAGCCCAAAGCTCCCAGTGAGCAACTCATTTTTAAAAACGAGTGTATCTGGAACAACTTCAAGGTCATTCAACACGTGTGCTTCATCTAATGAAAGTTGTTCAATAGTCCCTTCAGTGAGGTGTTGTCCTTGAACATACAAAACTCCTTCAAGAAATAATCGAGCGCGTTCGCCGCTCCCCGGCAATTCCGATGACTCACAACTCATCAGAATTCTGTCCATGGCTTTGAGCGGACCTCTCACTTGGGCTTTACATTCCGTCTCATAGCGAACCGCATGGTTCATGTCTTGCGAACCTTCATAAAACAGATAGTCATCCAATCGTGTGAGATCTTCCATCGCAAGAAATCCAGATAGGCCTGGGAGAATTTTATCCATTTCAAACGATCCTTCCGAAGCTGACCAAATCGTCAAGGGTGATCGTGGAAGGGACGGTTCAAAAGTAGAGCGAACTCTTGATTTCAATTCATGAGAACTGTAAATCGCACGCTGGATCCATGAATCCTCATTTGAAGGCGATGTAGGAACAAAAAATTCTAGCGGATTGCGATTGAGAATATCGGGACTGGGAATCTGAAGACCTTGAGGCCATTTTTCATCCCAATAGTTTTTAAGACGAGTACTTATTGATTTCTGCCCTTTTGGTAATCCAGCAGGAGAGTCATAGGTCCCACCCAGGCGGTATTTTAAGAGAAGACGCAACACGTCTGCCCGGCAATGAATAGAATCCGCTGATGAATTCGGATATTCGCAACCTTCCTGCCACAATAATTGATACGCAGAAAAGGTGTTCGCTCGGTTGGTCGAGTCATCAATCGCATTAGGAATATCGACGCCTTGATGGATGGGAATTCCATAAAATGCTCGTTGTTGTTTCTCAAGAAGTGAGGCAATCTGTGGGTTCGCATTGGTTTCATCCCACAAGGGCCTTGAAAAAATAGGACTATGATTCTGATGACACGTTGTGCAAAGCGCCCGATTGGCATATTTCACGACGGGAACCTGATTCGGGCCATAGTTCGTGACGACCTGGAATTCAAAACGTCCAGCTGATTCGTTATAGCTGATGATTTCGATGATAGAAGATTTCTCTTGATACCCAAGAAAAAGACGGTCCTTGAATAGCATGCCAGCCTGGCCTTTTCGAAAACGTGGTTCAGTATCAATGCCCACGACCACTCGAGGGGAGGCAAAGTATTGCGGCTTGGAGGCGTGCCGTTGTAATGACCGATTGATGGGAATCAGTACTCCCTTTAAAGGTGACCCTTGGCCTTCATGATGAAGGTGCTGCTCAATTCGTTCCAGCAAAGCCCTGAAGGGAAAAGGGATGTGATACACGACTTCCTTCCCTCGTGGTTCCGTAAACACATAATCAAACAACGACCGCCCTACTGGAGGAATGGTTCTTCCTAGATCTTCCGGACTGACAATCAACGTTGGATTGGACAATACCTTCTCACTATGCCGAAGCTTCCCATTCGCATACACCTCTAGGTTTTCGTCCAATTCGGAATCACAAGAAGTAAGAAGAGGCATCATCATAAGACCGAGAATGAGTACCGTTCTAAGGACAGGGGCCAAGACGACGCTACCCATCAGATGTATGGCCTTTCAATTACTTGCCTTTGGCCAACATCCGCTGAGGACCCACCCAACAATCTTCCTGAACCTCACCTGATGCCTGGAAGTTCGCCGACTCCTTTTCGGCTACTTCCTTATTGTAGAGCGTGAAGTTGAGGACAAAGACTTTCTTCATGTAGGCACGACCCAGATAAAAGCCAGGTCTAACCATTCGAATTTCATCCCTAATGACCAAGCCTTCTCGCCCTGCCAGCGCATCTGGCTTCTCACGATACCCTGGAAGATCGTCGGTAAACGCATAATCAATAATCACCGATTCCCGACGACCATCAAGGAGGCTTTGCCCACAATAAAGTTTGGCAGGAAACAGCATCCAAGCTTCCTTCCCGTCAACATCAATTTTTTGAAGAGATTCTGTCTCACCACCAATAAAAGGTTTTAAGATGCTCAGGTCATTGATTCGATTTCGTAACACACTTTGATCTCGATAAAACACTTTTCCCTTCCAGATGGCTTCGGCGATATGTTCCAGCTTGACCTTGGCAATATTGACCGCAAAACCTTTCAAACCACCACCAACAATTTCTGCTGCACGCGCACCCCCACTACTACCTTTAGGAAAAAATGCTTGCCCATCATACGGCCCATCAGGAATGGGCCCCGCAGTTAAACGCGCGTAGATCTGATCAACTTGCTCTTGGGTGGCTCCTTCAAGGCTTTCCGGTGTGATCTTCATCAAATCCAGGGGAGCGAGTGGAAGATCCCGTTCAAGTTTGGAGAAATCAACTTTACTCGCATAGCTTTCTCCACTGGCAGCAAAGGGGACATCCGGAGCCTGTTCGTTTCCACAGCCGCCAAGGATGCCCGATAATATGACGGAACACAGTGCTAATTTATATATTGGAATCATAGAAATTCTCCCTTGTAGGTGCATGACAGTGGTTCGTTACAGGGTTGCCAAAAACGCCGTCAGGGCGTTCTTTTCCTTCTCCGACAAATCCTCACCAAATCGATGTCCTGCATCTTCTCGTAGCATCAGACTATTGCTATAGATTTCGCGGAGTTCAGCACCAATCTTAAGTAGAAATGCTGGGTTTTTGACTAAGTCCTTTGCTCGATCTCGAATCATATTAGCCACGTGCTTTCCTTGCTCAGGTCCATAACGACCAACATACTTTGATTCGAGTTTTCCAAAATCAACCCTTGAAAGAACAAGATCCCCCGCAAATTCCTTATGGCGGAAATTCCCGATCCTGGCTGATGGGGTGCCTTTGGGAAAAACAATGGTGGAATCAATAAATCGTTCAAGCTTTCCTTCAGAAACCTTCGGGAACAATCTGATCACCACATCGCGATTAAAAAGTGTCACTTTGGGAACACGTTTATCCGGATTAAGCAAATCATGCATGGAGGCTTTGTAGAGCTTATAACGACCTTCGACGCTTGGATCAAAAGGCCAACAAGGCGGGGAATTCTTCATGCGCTTAATATTCTGTTCATCCAAAAAATCGACATAGGGGGAGTTATAGAACTGATCACCATGACCGCCACATAGCTCAGGCCCGATACCATTATTGTGCATGAAAGGAGCATGAGCCCACAGACTTAAAAGGGAGATATTCCGATAAAATCCACGACCCCCCTCCGAAGGTTCTTTAATAGCTGGATCGTCTGATTTACTGCGTAAGGTTTCCGATCCATACTCCTGCCATACGGCACCGGTTATATGGTTCGAATGAAGTGCCCTGGCGCGATTGGTTCCCACTTCGGTCACAGGAGTCAACTGGTCATTACCCAACCAATCAATTCGTATGCCTTTGTCTTCCGGCTTCTTCGAACGGGCTCTGAAATCCCGCGTGTCGATAGGCCCTGACTGGCTTGAGTGGCAACTCGCACAGTTCTTGGTAAAAATTATTTTTCCGAGATCCACTGACCCCTTACCAAATTCTTTATCAAGTTGTTCAATGAGGTCGCGATTGGACTTCAAATTCCTGGCTTGATAAAGATCCGTTGGCCTGGCAGAAAAAAGGAAGTTACCAAGATCCCCTAAGCGATCTTCGATGGCTCGGAATTCTGCACAGTCCGCACGGGTCTGCCCGATATCAAATGGTGTCTGCCCAAAACCTCTCAAAGTCGGATCGAGTTGGCGCATGTCAGTCAAATGATTCGCCCACGATTCTTCTGAGCAGGTCCCAATGTTGATATAGACTCGTTGGATCGCTTCAAGAATCCCGATACTGTCCTCACCCCCTTTTAGTAATTGGTGGACGTCTTCTGTCTTCTGCTTACGTTCCCAACATTTGGCTTCTCGTCCGGGTTCGCACCAACAATTCGGGTCGTTCCCATCCCCTGAACACTGTTTAGTCTTGTGCCATTTCACAATGTCATGCGAAAAAGTGGGGCGTTGAGAAAAGTTGAGGATCGCATTAATGGTCCCAGGATTATTAATTTGGTCATTGGGAAGAGCCGAAGTATCCACCGATCCAGGCCGAGCATGTCCGTAGACCTGATATTCAATGGTTCTGGGGTCCATGCCCGATCCAAGAATTTGAGAGAAACGAGAATATTGATTGCCCACGGTTCCGGAAAGGTTTTCCGGTTTTGGATGCGCAGGATCCTTTGGAGGGTTCAGTGGCTTAAAAGCAATATGACAAGACCCACAAGAAAGTCCAATTAGGAAAGGGGGTTCAACCGAAGCATCGAGGACTCGACTACTATCGGGTTGGGTGGAGTCTTTGTGTTGAAGTTTCGCATTGTATCCAGCCCACGTTCCTGTCTTGCCGTTATTAACCTTGACCCATTGCTCTTTTTTGAAACGGGGGTTGGGAAACTTTCGGATTCCCATCGCTCCAGTAGAGGTTCCGAATCGTAGGTCGCAGGCTGATTGTCGTTGATCATTTGGGCCATGCTCGTCTTTATCAGAAAGGGGGGCATCTTTTAAGGAACAGGCTGGATCTTCATAGCCAGGTTGACCGACAAAATTCAACAACGTTTCATCGCCAGGACAATAGTCAAATCCGTACGTCTCATCGAGGCTTTTCGCAGGGCAATTCGGATCCCCAGGCTTACAGCAATTGGGGTCATTTATGAGGCCCCAACGTGTGAATCGATAATCACGTTCCGTGGTACTCAATACGCCAAACCAATCGATTAACACCCCAAGTCGCTGCGGATAGACATAGGTAAAGAACCGTTCATTTCCAGCAGTCGCGTTAAACCAGATTTCAGCACCAACACGTTCAGATTTGGTGTAGGATTCGTCAGCATATGGAAAGGTAAAAGAAGAATCCTGCCCTACCGCAATTGTGGCCATTCCAATGAAGAATATGATGCTGAAAGCTAAGACCACACGTTTCATATTCATATCCATCACCCCCCTATAGAATAATAAGTTTGGTTCGTGAAGAGACGTTGAATGATATCTAGCAAATGCAATACCTTAAAAACCGTTAGATAAAATTCTCTTGCCGTAGTTTTCTAACTTTTGGAAATCTTTAGGGATTATGGCAGGAAGGATTAAAAAAACCAACAAACGTTTCATTCAAAACGCATTGGAGTCACGTATCAGATTCGATACCAGATGTATCTGATCAGATAACTGTCTCGTATTAGACCTCAAGGGGGTATCCATTTCCCTTCACTTCTGCAAGCGGGTACAGTATTTTGCCAATTGCAAGTTTGTTGGGCTAAGGCTCTGATAACCAGAGGCATTGGTTTCATATAAAATACGAATACCATCAGATTTAAAAATTAAACCGATCCATTATATTTACAGCCTATCAAAATACCACGCTGCATCTCTACCAGTAGGACTAAGGATTAAATATAAAGAGTCTTTAGGTTGAAAATGGCAGGCATCGCATAGAAGCGGAAGTCGAATCTTAGTGGAGACCCTCCCTTGCTCAAAAATATTTCAAGAGCCTTGCCTCCTTTCAATCCTGTGACTGTTACAACTCTTTGCCGACCAATCGCTCTAATTCAGTGAGAGCGCTAGCGAGATCAAAACGAACATGTGCATACCCTTCAAATGTTTGCCATAACACCCGTTGAGCATCTAAGACATCAAGTAAGCTGGCTTCACCAAATTTAAAACTCGTTCTTGCAATACGAACAGCTTCCTTCGCTTGCTTTAATAAACCTTGCTCAAAGGTCTTGATCTGCGTCGAAGCGGTCTTCGAAAGTTGTACCTGCTCGGTGATGCCTTTTTTGAGAAAACTTTTAACCTGCTGAAGATTGGCTTCTGCCTGACGACGAAGGCCCAAGGCCTGAGCCATTTCACCCTGTCGTTGGCTCCAGAGCGGCAAGGGAAGGGAGAGCCCTCCCACAAACCCTTCTCGTCCGGCATCCCGTTGATAGCCTCCACTGATTGTGACATTGGGCACACGAGCATGTTGCTCTTGGTCATATTGCGCATCGGCTACGTCAAGCAATTTTTGAGATTTGCGTATTTCAGGATGTGCTTGGAACGCCGCTTTGATCAAATCCTGGGCATTCATTTTTTTCACCTCTGACTCGAAATCGCCTTGGATAGAAAATTCTTCACCCAAATTGCCAGCCGTCAATTGATCAAGAGCAGCTTTGACAATTCGAACCCTTCCTCTTGCCTGATTCACTTCTTTTTGGGCTTGTAATAATTCCACCTTCACTTTGACACCTTCAAATGGTGGAGCTTCCCCAGACTCGACTCGCCGCTGTACCGCTCCTTCAAAAGTGGTGACGGTATGTAAAAGCCGTGAAGCCAGATCAGCAAGAGTCTGGGCCAACAGTAATTCATAAAAGGTTCGCTTCACCGTTGCCCGAACGTTTACCTGGGAAACCTCAATATTGGCTTGCGCACTACTGACACGAGCCTCCGCAGCTTGTTGGCGGGCAGCACGCGTACCCGGCCATTCCAACGGCTGACTCAAAGAAATATACCGTTCAAACATCGTACGGCCGGTGGGATCAAGAATTTGTCCACGACCGCCTTGTAGGCCCAACGTAGGATTGGGATAGGCGTTAGCAGTCTTCTTCTCCCCGGTCTTTTGATCAAAGAAACCTTTACCCCATTCAAACGTAGGATTGTGCGTCAAGGTCAAATCAATAATTTCTTGAAGCGAATACGGTCGAACCGTGCCCTCTTCCGCTTGAGCCTGTGTGGTAAATATAAGCCCTATACTGCCCAAACTCACCATTAGCCACAGTACCGTTGAACGAAATAAATTATACGATCGTTTGTTGTTCATCATGACTCCTGGGACAAAAATATCGATAGACAGCTGGAAGCACCAACAAAGTAAGGGCAGTAGAAGTGACTAAGCCGCCAATGACCACCGTGGCCAGGGGGCGTTGAACTTCAGCACCCATCGTGGTCGCCAAAGCCATGGGAAGAAACCCAAAGCTTGCGACTAACGCCGTCATCAACACAGGACGTAGTCGATCTACCGCACCTTGGGCCACCGCCTGTTCAAGGGCCAGACCTTTGTCTTCTAACGTACGAATTCGTGAAACCAAGACCACGCCATTTAGTACGGCAATGCCAAACAATGCAATAAATCCCACAATGGCAGAAATACTCAGAGGCAATCCGCGTATCCAAAGCGCGAAGATTCCTCCAGATAAGGCTAAAGGAACATTCAGGAAAATGAGCATAGCTGGCCGGAGAGTGCCAAATATCAGTGAGAGCATCCCAATGATTAAGAGTAATGTGACCGGCACAATGAGCGCTAAACGCCGTGTGGCTTGTTCAAGATTTTCAAATTGTCCGCCCCATTCCAAATAGTAGCCAGAAGGAAGGGAGATGTGTTCGCGAATAGTCTGTTGAGCTTCAGCCATAAAGCTACCCAAATCCCGTCCACGAATATTCGTTTCTACCACGATTCGACGATGGTTATTTTCTCGACTAATTTGTGCTGGGCCTTCATCGACGAGCACTTCAGCAATGCGAGAGAGTGGGACCAACTCACCATGAGGTGTTGGGACGAGAAGATTTCTGAGAGCTCCCGGGCTGGCTGAGGATTGATCCGTAAGACGAACAACTAACGCAAAACGACGTTCCCCTTCAAAAATGGTCCCGACATGTTGTCCGGCCCTGGCCGTTTGCACATAGGTCAAGACATCATCCGCCGTAATTCCATAGCGGGCAATCTGATCTCGATCCACAATGACACGAATACGTGGAACACCGGCAACCTGTTCGGCTTTGACATCCGCCGCCCCTGGAATACCTTGTAAGACGGAAGCCACCTGCTGGGCATGCTTACGTAGCCCAGAGAGATTCGGTCCAAAAATCTTTACGGCAATATCGGATCGCGTTCCGGCAATCAATTCATTGAATCGCATTTCGATGGGTTGAGTAAATCCAAGTCCGACTCCATGCACCGATTCCATAATGGCTTGTTGCATGCGCTCAATGAGTTCGTCTTTCGTTGTAGCACTGGTCCATTCACTCTTGGGTTTTAAAATGGCAAAGACATCTGAAAGTTCGATACCCATAGGATCGGTCGCCACTTCAGGACTTCCGGTTCTAGAGACCACTTGAATCACTTCCGGAAATTTTCGCAGAGTCGCTTCTACCTGAAGGGCTGTCGCTACCGATTCATCAAGTGACACGCTCGGCAAACGCCAGACTTGAACAGCTAAGTCTCCCTCATCTAAACGTGGCATAAACACCACCCCCAGTGAACTCCCGATGAAAAGACTTCCCACAAATAATACAATCGCTGCTCCGGCGGCTAAAAGTGGTTGCCTTATAGACAATAGAAGACAGGGCTCATAAATTGAACGGAGCGTTCGAATCAACCATGTGTCTCCTTGATTGGGTTGGATTTTGGCAAACCAAAACGCCAGCGTGGGGACCGCCGCCACGGCAAAGAACAATGAACCGATTAGCGCAAAAATGACCGTAAACGCCATGGGATGAAACATTTTCCCTTCGACTCCCGTGAGAGTCAAAATAGGAAGATACACCACGATAATAATGCCCATAGCAAAGGTAATAGGACGCAACACTTCCTTGGCCGCATCATGAATACCCTGAGCTCTAGCTTCAACCGAACGATCCTTGAGAGCATGTAATTTCCGAAGAATATTATCAATCATCACTACCGAGCCATCCACCAGCAATCCAAAATCAATCGCGCCAAGACTCATCAGGTTTCCCGAAATCCCCGTCTTGAGCATCCCGGTAAATGCAAACAACATCGAAACCGGAATGGCCGCCGCAACAATCAACCCAGATCGGAAATTCCCCAGGAAGAGAAACAAAATAGCAATAACGAGTAAGCCGCCTTCCCACAGATTATTTTGAACGGTACGAATGACCTGGGAGACAAAAATGGAACGATCATAATAGGGCTCAATAATCACACCAGGTGGCAATGTGGCTTGAATTTCTTGCACACGCGTTTTAATTTTCTCAAGTAAGAGTTGAGCATTTCCACCGGCCAACATCTGCACCATCCCAATGACGGTTTCACCCTCCCCCATCCTAGTTGCAGCCCCAATCCTGAGGTTTGCACCTTCTTGCACGACAGCAATATCTTTAATAAAGATTGGAATCCCGCCAGGGGCATGCTTCACAAGAATGTTTCCAAGGTCCGTCACCCCCTTGGCCATGGCTTCCCCGCGAATAAGAAATTGTTCGCGTTCATGTACAATATACCCACCACCAGCCAGCGCATTATTTTGCTCTAAGGCCTCATAGACATCTTTAAGAGAAAGCTTCATCGCGAGCAATCGTTGAGGATCGACCATCACTTGAAATTGCTTCTCTCGCCCTCCCCAAATATTGACTTCGACTACGCCAGGGATCGCTCGAAGGCGTCGCCCAATATCCCATTCCAACAGCGTGCGTAATTCCATAGGACTGTAGCCTTCGCCACTGACTGTAAATTGATACACTTCGCCAAGCCCTGTCGTCAGCGGCCCCATCATGGGTCTGGCATATTCTGATGGGATCTGTTCGACAGCAATGGCCAATCGTTCATTCACTAATTGACGAACAAAATACAGATCCAGATCATCCTCAAATATGGCCGTCACGACTGAAATGCCAAATTGAGAAATCGAGCGAAGCTCTTTAAGACCAGGCAGCCCACTCAAGTTCGTTTCAATGGGGAACGTGACAAATTGTTCCACTTCAATCGGGCCTAGGGCCGGAGCGCGAGTCAGAACCTGAACCTGCACAGGGGTGAGATCAGGCACCGCATCAATCGGCAATTCCCCTAATGAATACACACCCGCCCCCATGACCAAAAGAAGTGTCACAAGCGTAAAGAACCGATACCGTAAAGAGAGTGTTAAAAGACGTTCCATTGATTTAGGATCTTATTAAATAATCCTGGAAAATAATCCTTATATGCCTTGGGAAAATTCATTGAGTAGGAATCCCGGGAATGGTCAATAAATTCATCCAGCAAGGCCGCAGCATTTTTGGGGCGCGGAGCGTACTTCCAGTACGTGAGCACGGCAAAAAGGCGAAAACGCAGCTGGTGATTTTTTTCAACATTCCCATATTCACTCAATCTCCAGCGATAGAATCTTTTAAGAGCGCATTTTTCAAATCAAACACACCCTCAATGACCACTTCATCTCCCGTCGTCAGTCCTTCAATCACCTCAATCCATCCTTCACTCTCCTGCCCAAGTTTCACGGGAATAAACCGATACCTATTATCATCTTTCACGAACACCCCACGAACCCCCTCTACTAAGGTTGGCGCGGTCACTGGAATAGCCAAAATGGACGCCTCCCCTTCCTCTAAACGAACTTCAACGTATTCATGAGGTTTCAGCAAACCCTGCCGATTATCGACATCAAACCGAAGTTGAATGGTCAACGTCGCTTTATCAGCCACAGGTGAGATATACGCCAAAGGCGCTTCAATTGGTTCACGGCCTTTCGCAAGGATGGTCCCACGGTCACCTTCATTGAACCGTTGGGCTTGTTCAATCGGAAGGTTCGCAAAGACCCAAACCTGCCGTGTATCCACCACCTCAAAGAGATGATCGCCTGGACTCACCCCCTGCCCAAGCACCACCGTTTGCTCAGAAATCGTTCCAGTTAATGGGGCCTTAATGATGTACCGATGCCCCTCCATCGTATGACTGTGCAACAGTTCATCTAGGTCTTTCTTCAACAGACCCATGTTCTGAAGCTTTTCCGTCACATGCTGATTGATCGCTTGGGCTTCAAAGTACTGAGCTTGATCTTCCATCAGACGCCGTTCCGACACAATTTGTTCGCCATGGAGTTTTTTCGTTCTCTCGAAGTTGGCGAGACGCAAGTCGACTTGCACTTTTGAGACTAAAAACTCCTGAACCAATTCATCCAGCTTGAGACTCACAATGGCGAGTAACGGATCACCAACTTTGACATGGTTCCCTAATTGAACAAACACCTCTTCCACCTGACCCTCCAGTCGAGAGGACACCTTAGCTATCCTCCCAAGATCCAAGGCCACCCCGCCTGGGGCCACAATGGCCTGAGAGAGCATCCGGTTCTCAACAAGTGCCGTCTTGATTTGTGCTTGTGCCGAAGCCGTCAGCTGCAGCGAAGGAGGATGAGAGGCTTCCGGAATCCCCGCCGTTTCCGATTGAATTTTTCCAACAGGTTCCGATGGCTCAGAGCATCCCTGAACCAGCAGCAAAGGAAAAAGCAGAATGACATAGATAATCACAACACACCTCTTCACAATTCACATTAAACATATTCAAAATCCCCTATCACTTTAAGGGACTTTGGTCCGAAGAGGACCAAAGCTTAGGGTGAGGGTAAAAGCTCACCGAATACTTACACCACTATATTTAGGAATTGTTCTAGAATGCGCCCAGACCCCTACCAAAAGACAGAGGGCTCAGGAACACGATGAGATTAAACGGATAGAACAGGCGGAGCGCGAGGAGAAAGGTTAGGTGGAAGAATTGAGGAATGTTGATGCTCTAAGAATTCAGGACTTTTTGAACGAACACTAGCATAAGCGGGAGAACTGACGGCCCCTATAACAAGAGCATGAAAAATTTCGGTTTTGTCTGAATCGGTATCAGGAGAGGGCTTAATCACCGAGAAGCCATAGGTCGCCTCTTCAAAATCATACGGTGGATGCGAAGAAGAATGAGAGGGTTCGGTTGAATCTCCTAGAAAGAAGAACCCATCATGATGATGTTCTTCATGAGCATCACCTTGGTGAGCATGAACAGGAGTATTAACTAAAATCGAATGGTAGGTGCCGCCATGAACCTGATCAGACTGACCATGGGCATGATCTGCTTCAGGATGGATATGAACAAGGGGTAGCGCAACAACCCAAATCACCAACCATAGCCGCAGGAATGTCTTATGTAGCACCTTCACCCGATATCCTCCATCTTACTTCCTCGGCAATATCAACCCAAGTATTGACCTTATCATAAAATTAATAAGAGACAAAACACTTTGAAAGGAACGCCGCCTTCAATCAATATATATTTCAAATCTATGGAAGTAGTGGTTGGATATCCGACTACCTTTGGAAATTTTAAAAAAATGTCATTTGTGACCTTATTTCCAGTCCACCAGCAAAGCGATTGAATTATTTCACACTTTTCCTTAAGCTTTCCTAATAATATGTCCTTTTCAGGGAAAATTCATTTCTCAAATGATTTTGAGAGAAGGAAAGAGAATGCCTTATAACGAAATCTTATTTAGCCTTCGAAACATAAAAAAGACATATCCAACTGCGTCTGGTGAAACTATTGTGGCTCTGGATATTGAAAAACTAGATATTCCACGAAATAAAGTAATTGCTATCTTGGGAAATTCTGGGTCAGGAAAAACAACCCTATTAAATATTTTATCTATGTTAGATATACCAGACGAAAAGCTTAAATCGAATAGCGATTCTTCAAACTCTCAAATACTCTTTTCAGGTTTCTCTCGAGATCCCTCTCCCTTTGTAGATTTATTGAAGCCACAAACAAATTTTTTGGATTTCAGAAAAGAAACCTTTGGATTTATTTTTCAAGAAGGTTATTTACTAGAAAACCAAATTGGAAAACGAAATATGATGATTCCCCTCCATATTAATGGGCTCAACACCTATGAGTATCCTTATAAAAAAATTGCAGAAACGATGCGTCTCAATAAGGGACAAGAACAACGACTTCCGAAAGATATTTCCGGCGGGGAAGCTCAAAGAATTGCCATCGCTCGAAGCTTGATTCATAACCCCTCTGTTCTTATCGCAGATGAACCCACAAGCAGTCTTGACCCATTAGTTGGCTTAGAATTAATGGGATTTATTAAAGATTGGTGCCATAATTCCCCAGACCGCACAGTAATTTGGGTAACACACAATATACATCAAGCTGCCTCTTGTGCTGATGTGGCCATTATTATGTCCAATGGGCATACAGGATCACCTCGTCTTCTTCCACAAGATACAGAAAAGCGAGGCGAAATTTTATTGCAATGGATGAAGGAGGAGGAGGAAAAGGTTTATCGCCAATCCAATATAGATGAAAGAAACAGGAAAGATGTATGGAAAAGTCTAAGTTTTTCAAAAAAGGCATCAAACCCTTTTTTTGAAAAACTTTCATTCCTGTTGCCCTACGCTATTTCTGAAGTTTTCCCCAAAAGATCCCCGGCTAAAAGAAGTGAAAAGAAGGTCAATCTCATCAAAAGGCAAGCTGCCCAAGGCCACAATATAATTTTCTTTTTTTTATTAATGCTTTTAGCATTGTTCCTTTCTGATATGTATTTTGGGATAAAAAATATACTTGCAACCGCCAATAATTCTGATTTTAGTAGAAATCAGCTCATAATCAATAAGGGAATCGACAAAACCGGGTTCCTGACAAAAGACGACCTAAAGAAAATAAGAGTTGAGATGGAAAAATGGCCGGCCACTGTTTCTCCTGTAAGAATGCCTTCCAATCTAATTAGAATGAACCCAAGTGTTAGTGAAAGCTTTGAAATGGTTACCATTCGCTTTGTGGCACTTGCTCTTTCAGACCCAATATTAGGTGATATACCCGTATTTAAAAATGAGAATCTCTCTGGAAAATTTTGCAATGAGAAATCCTTAGTTTCACCAAAAAACTTAAAAACTATTAAAGAGGTATTTAATAAATCTTCGGCCAGACAAGAAATCGGAACTCAAAAGGGGGTTTTTATAAAACGCAGTACTTTATGTAATAAACTTAAATACGAAGATAGCATTCCCTCGGAACTTCTTATTAACGAGTCCGAGGCACATGCGCTTTCCTCGAATAAACGGTTAAAAGTATTGGGAGTAGTTGAGAACTTACCCTTTGCCGCAAATGCACTCATAAGCTTGGGAACCGATGAGCAGATGTTTGTGGAAGGAGGCACCGAGGATAGTTTGCCCATGTTCCAAAAAATTACGATTTATCTTGATGACCCTCTTGCCCATGGAATAGACGTTGGAGACCATCTGAAGAGAATTGAATATACATTTGAAGGGAAAAACTTGAAATGGTGGATTTTCACTAAAGATTTAACGGACACTTTTTTATATTTTTCTTTAATAACATTAATTGGGGCCAGTATAATCGTGGCATTGGCAGTTTCGGTTTCAGTCGCAAATGCCATTCAAAAAAAGAAAAAGGAAATAGGGGTTTTAATTGCTTATGGAATGGCATATTCGCACATAAGTCTTTTGTTCATTTTTCAGATGGTTTTAGTTTGGGGGGTTGCATGTGTTGCGCTTCCCATTCATCATTTTGGTATCCGACCTATTTTTTCAAATTTTTTCAGTTCGAATATTCTTACAACCATAAAAGTCAGTCCAGATGCAATCGTTGACGCATTTTCGCTACCTCTAACTCTATGGGTCGGCATCCCTTTTTTCGTGCTATTTTTGGCTATCTTAGCTATTCTTGTTCCAATTCACACAATAAGGAAGCAATCTACTGCTGAGATTATGAAAGGGAAGTAAAGGCCGAGTTAAAGCATTCTGCCTTTGTTTAACATGGAGGGGAATTAAGATTAAGGTAAGTAGTCCTCATTTTTTAGGACTGCCAAAACAATTGTTTTGGAAAAGGAGAGAATGGAAAATGTATGTACTTCCGCAATGGATCCCTGCCATCACGATTTTAAGCATTGGCGTTTTCATTTTAAGTGGTTGTTCAGATCCTGGCTATAAGTTTAAAGCCTCATTCTTCGTCAAATATGACGGGATAAAAAAAGAGGTCATCCCGGATACAGTGGAATTGCAATATACAAAGAAGGATGCCCAGAAAGAGACTCCCACCCTAGAATGGGAAGAAGACGGCTTTTTAGCCAAAATCGACCTACTGTCGAATTCACCATTGCCCAATGTGGACTCCAATATGCCTATTGAGCTCTTTGTAGGGAAACACGGATATCTAAAGGAGGAAAGGTTCCCATTAACAATTGATATGTTCAAAACAGGGAATCCGGATCGAACTAGACTAGAACTTCATTTCGACAAACCGGCTCTTTTTGTGGTGATTAATCCGAGCAAACGACTTAAATTCGCTAGTTTATTAGATAATTTAAATTGGGCCTTATTTAGGGATAATTTCGCAAAATTCGTAAGTCAAATCCAAGGACAAAAGGGGATTCGAGATAAGTGGGGACCCTTTGTCCTTTATTCCATCGTAGAAGACCAAAATCTAAAAGAACTATCAAACAATTTTTCCCAATCTATTGAATGGAACAATGAAAGACTCAATAAGATTACAGAGGAAATAATAGCAGAGGGTGAACCTATCATGCCGGAGATTGTGCTCAAAAAGCTCGGAGAAAAAATTGACCGTTATAGCTACTCAAATAATAAATACAGAGGAATGATTATCTATGTACTAGGGGGAGAAAGACTGCCTCCCACAGCAGAGGAAGTTCTAAAGGTCGGAAAATTCCTAAAGGAGGCAGGATTATTGGGTGTCATTGTGCAATTTGCCCCAACCAATACCAAAACAAAGGACTATTCAAAGCAATGCTCTGATTGCCAAAACCTAAAATTTTTTGAAATGGATATAGACAGTGAATTAGCAAGAAAAAGTTTTTACTTAGCATTTCAAGAAGTGATTCAGACGACAGAAAATCTCATTGAGGGTATTAAAAAATGAGCCAATTCAAAAAAACACTGATCGTATTTTGCTTGCTCTTCATAATACCGATCGTCTCTCCAGCGTTAGTTTTTTCTGCGAAAATGGATTGGCAGGGGGAAAAGCTAGTCCTCCCAAAAAAAATCACGAAAAAGAAGGGAAGACGTTTGGCTGCTGTAGGAATTGAAAATGTTCCTTTTTATTATTCACCAGGAAAAGATAAAAAACTTAAGGGTCCCAAGTTTTTGGATTTGGTTACTATATACAGGGCAACCAAATATAGAGTGTACTATTTGGTCAACTATGGGAATACCGAGGAGGGATGGGGATGGGTGAAAGCGAAAGATCTCATTTTCCAAGATAGCCTGATCATACAAGAAATGACAGAGATCGAAAGGAAACGAAGCACACTACAAACCAGTTCTGATGAAACTTTTGTTTGCTACGATGGGGATAACTCGGAATTAAAAAGAAGTGGGAACGACGATACAAACCTGGCTAAAGCTATATCTAAAAATAACTGGAGACAAACCGAATTTCGTTTGACCGAGAAAGTTGCCGTATTCGCAGGACCCGATCGAAAAAAATTCAAGGAAATCAAAAATATCAGCCTTTTTAATATTCTTTATGTTTATAAAGTTTGCCTGAAACCAGAGAAGGGGGAAAAGGGGGAGAGAATAGTGCGGTCGTATATGTTCGTCGGAACTAAAGCGCGCTGGAAAAATAGCAACCCCAGGAAATCCTTATTGGGATGGGTCCAAGAAAGCCAGTTAATAGTATGGAAATCTCGAGTTGCAGTCTGGTTTGACAAAAAATCATATGGAGAACGCGACCCTGTACAAATATTTAAACATGAACAGGATTTACTTAATTACGTTGAAACGAAAAGGGCCCAAAGGGCCATTTCTATGGAAACAGAATTTTCGGCCCCATTGAAATTTTTCACAACTAGATTTCCGGTTCTTAAAAATCGTACGAAAAACGATCCCCCGATAGGACGGGAGTCGATGAAGATTGCCTTCATTGCTGATGGATTTAGAGGAACTAATATCAAGGAAACAATTCCCAAGCATATTATTGAAGAAAAACGTCAGAGTACGTTCCAGTTAGGGGCGGATCTGAAACAAATGGATATTTTTTTCCTGATTGACTCGACTACCAGCATGCACCCATATTTTAAAGTAACAAAAAACGCTATCAAACGTTTTATTAATAATTCCAAAGGAGGAAAAAAGAAGAAGTATCGGTTCGGATTGGCACTGTACCGTGATTACCATTCCGGAAAAGATTTACTCTTTCAACCCATATTGCAATTGTCAGAACAGCACCAACCACTCTTGAATTGGTTGGAAACTTATGACTTAGTAGATAAAGGAGTCAATACGGATGCCTATGAAGCTATGTTCGGGGGCATCAAAAAATCCGTCGAGTGGGCAAAGTGGAAAAAAGGGCGGATAAAAGCATTAATTGTAATTGGAGATTCCGGAAATCATGAACCCTTGGATCCTCAAGACCCAAAGCTAGATGAGGTAGTAAACATCTTACAACGGAAAAAAGTACTTTTCTATGGTATTAACGTCCAACCACATCCTATTGCCCTCTTTGGGGATTATTATACTGCTTTTCTGAAACAGTCCAAGAGGATAATTTCCAAAAATAATGCGTGGGGTGGGTCAGAGGGAATGGGTGTGTTCGGAACAAAGCCATTTGATCCTCAGAAGTTGGAAAGTAATTCAAAGGAAATCGTTGCGTATTTGAATGAAATAGCACAATTGTCTTCCACTACTCAAAAGGCGTATAAAACCCTGGCGAAATCGAAAAGCGGCCCTAAAGAATCAACACTCTCCCAGAAATTGTCTAATGTAAGAAGTGAACATGGCGCAGTCGTTACAAGTTATTTACTTGCTTTAATGAAGGAAAGAGGACTGAAACTAGAAGATGTTCCTTCAAATCTTAACCAAATATCAGAGGAAGGATGGGTTCTTACTGAATCACTAGATGGGAAGAAGCATTTTGAACCTTGGATTTTAATTGGAAGATCAGATCTGAAAAACATCATTGCCATACTGGGTATCCTCGAATCTGAAATGGTCAAATCTGATCCAGAGGGAATAGAGGAAACCATTGTTGGGATAACTGCAAGAGTCTCGGGAGATAAACCAATAAAGAATGATCAAACCCTGGCTGACTATCTGACGCGGCTCTCGCATATACCTTTTACAAAATGGTCACAATTGCTCCGCAACACTATGACTGAAACCGAATACCTTATTCAGAATGATGCTGTCTTTAAAATGGAGTTATGGGAAAATCTGTGCAAAAAAATCGCCAGCCTAAACCTCGTAGTGGGGAGCTTAACTGGAACAATACAAATCGATAAAAAGAATTTTATCTGCAAAGTTGTTGACCCAAAACCGAAAGAGTGGTTTTTTCAACAAGGGCGTGGAGAGAAGTATGCTTGGATTCCAATGGACTTTGTTCCTTAAATAAGAGAAACACAAATACCCTTTAAACAATATGTAGGGCAGAATTAAAGCGAGCGCTTAATCATGAAAATGGAGAGGTTATTTTATCACCGTAATTTTGCTGTTCTTTTCCATATGATTTTTATTATTCTCTTGCTCGTCACAAGTATACAGGGAGCCCCACGATTTCCCGATAAAGTGGAAACACCAAGTGGGGAACAGTATGCTTTGCTAATTGGGATTAGTAATTACGATTATCCTGGTGTGAGGTCTGGCATTGTCCCTTTAGAGTTTGCTCATGAAGATGCGAAGGCTTTAAAAAATCGGCTTGAAAAGGATTTTCATGCCATAAGCCTCCTAAATGAAGATGCTAAACGAGAAGATATCCTCAATCAATTAAGTTATTTACAGGAAACGATTAAACCACAAGATAGTTTCCTTCTTTTCTTTGCTGGTCATGGGCTTCGAAATCCTTCCAATCAAGAAACCTATTGGCTTACATACGATACCAAATTAGATAATCTCGAAATCAATGGTATTCGCTTATCACATCTAATGGATTATGTCGTGGATATAAAAGCCAAAAATAAATTAGTTTTGCTTGACCACTGTTTTAGTGGGGATCTGGTACAACCTAAACTCGACTTACAGTTTTCAAAGGGGAAAACGAGGGGAGGAAGTATTCCAAAGGTTGCTCCTACCATTAAGAAGGTTCCTGAAATTACTTCCATGGATGAATTTAAAAACTCTTTTAGGCCTGACCAGGAAGGCCTACTAGTTCTTGCTGCTGCACACGAGGAATCTTACGAATATAAGCAGTATGGACATGGGCTATTTACGGCAGCACTCCTCGAAACACTCAATTCGCCAAAGGCCGACATTATAAAAGATGGCAGCCTATCCCTTCATGAATTGACTTCTTATCTTCCTAGGCGATTCAGGGAAATGGCCGACTCCCAAGGAAACCTGCAAAGCATGATTGAGGGTCCAAAAGAAAAGAATTCTTCAGAATGGGCGCAAAATTGGACTTTAGTGAGTCTTCCGCCTAATACGAGCAACGGGGAAAAAATCGCAGATCAATACAAAGCAATATTAGCGAAATGGTGGAGGATGGGTTGGATCCAGGTTGAAACTAAGGCTTGGGGGAAAGAGACCATAAAGGAATGGCTTATAAGTATTAATGGTAATGGCGAATTGACAAAATTATACAAAAAGCTGTGGAGAATACTAAAAAACAATATCGATTTTGTTTTGCAACAAAAAGGGCAAGAAGAGCTAGGCCTTAGCGAGCAGTCAATTGCAAAACAAATTGAAGAAGAATTCAATGAAGAACTCAAAGAAGAACTAGAAACCCAGTGAAAGATTTTTCAAATGATTAAATTTTCTAGGATAATTTTCCCTAGTTTTTCTACCAATTGGGGTTTCCTATACGTATGGGGAATCTTAATTTCCTGTACCTTCTTTTTATTCGAGATAGAAGATTCCTTCGCAAAAAACCATGCACTATTGATTAGTGTTAGCCAGAATTCAAACATAAAGAATGAAAACTTAAAAAGCGACTTTCTTGAGTCTGATCTCCAAAGTCTAACCAACAGTCTTCAATCTGGGGGCTATATCGTCGAACATTTTCGTAACAGTGATGCCAAGCGAAATCTTATTATTAACAAGCTCGTTCACTATTCAACCAAAATAAATAAAAATGATTCGCTCATAGTATTTTTTTCTGGGGTAGGTGTGCGAAGTAACAAAAATGACATATCCTATTTACTTACTGAAGATGTCAAAACAAACGGCTCTGATGGATTCGCTCTAGGGGGTATTAGAATTGATCATTTATTTGATTATCTAAACGATATTCCATCTGAGAAAAAACTATTAATCCTAGATTTGAACTTTGAGCAGCAAATTAACCAACAGGATATAACCTTTGTGCATTCTATTGACCCTCAGGCATGGGATGCAGAATTCTTGGGTTCGGCTGCCAAGAAAAATCTTAAAACCTTGTCGGTTCTTGCCTCCTTTTGTAATAGCCCTTGCAAAACATCAGATCTACGACATGGGAGATTCAATCAGGCTCTAATCGACGCTGTTTCTCTTGGCAACCAGAAAACGAGCGGGCATTCATCACTCAAGCTCAAAAAAATGTTTAGCTTGGTGAAGACAAAAATTTCAAAATTTAAGGCTAAGGAACCTTTTGAGAAAACAATGGGTCCCGAAGTTTTTAGTTTCGTCAATGAATCCACTTCAGATTGGGAAATATTCAGGGAATCTTTTGACAATAAACTTATATTTGAACCAACAGCGTTAAAAGAATATATACGAACTATAAAAAAATGGGAGAAAAGAGGTTGGATTTCTACAAAAGCTTTGTTTATTTCACAAATTGGTCTAAAAAGATGGAAACAAAGTTACGTTGAACAAGTCCCTATGAATATAAATGAGGAAAAGCTCGTTTCTCTTGTTAAGCGCATACTAGATTTTGACATTGAAAACTACGGTCTTACCGAACAAGCTCATGCAAGAGCCCTTGAGAAAAATATCGAAGAGTTTTATCCAAAACATAACAATTTACCGGTGATCGAAGAAAAACCCACAGTTGTTCCTAAACCCTTAACTGTCGTTAAACCTCCCATAGATGCGTCCTCCTCAAAATCTCCAAGAGCTAAACGGGCTCTACTTATCGGAATAGATAAATATAGATCTGGTGAAATTTCCCAACTTAAAGGGTGTGTCAACGATGTTGAATTAATGGAGAAAATATTAGTATCCAAATTCAATGTCTCCTCTGAAAACATAAAAGTGTTAAAAAATGAACAAGCAACCCATGCAAAAATTGTTAGTGCTATTCAGACTCATTTAATTGCCAAGGCTAAACCAAATGAAGTGGTTATCCTCCATTTTAGTGGCCATGGATCACAAATGAGGGATGCAGACGGAGATGAAATTGATCATTTGGACGAAACCCTTGTTCCTCATGATAGTCGAACTCCAGGTGTGTTTGATATTACCGATGACGAAATCAACGGACTTCTCCATCAGTTAACTCAAAAGACTAAAAACGTCACGGTCATTCTGGATAGTTGTCATTCAGGAGCAGCCGCGCGCGGTGGGACCACCGTGCGAGAGATTGCTCCGGATGACCGAACTCCACCTCCCCCAGCAGACTATGCACGTAGTTCTCGAGAATTAGGGGAAGGAGATGCCAATTTTCGCCTCAATGGCTCGAACTATGTTCTTATTTCTGGCTGTCTATCCAGTCAACGGTCTAATGAATCGGTGTTCAACGAAAGCCGCTATGGTGCATTAACCTGGTATCTGGCAGAGGCGCTGCAAGCTGCAGGCGATGATACAACCTATGATTCTATGATGGTTGAGGTTCAGAAAAATGTCAGTATGAGATTTCCATCACAAGAACCTCAACTGGAAGGATTGGGAACTAACCAAATTGTATTTGGAACGGACAAAATAAATACACAACCCTATTTGCTAACTGAGCCGCTGAGCGAAGGAAAAGTCCAGATCCAAGGAGGTGCGGTCTATGGGTTAAAAAAAGACTCAGTAATTGAGGTTTACTCTCCCAAAACAGTCAACTTTGAAAAATCTCAACCCTTGGCAAAAATAAAAATTTTTCAACTTGAAGACTTTTCCTCGCAAGCTGAAGTTGTGCAAGGACAGCGGTCTATTCCTAAAGGATCTAAGGCCCTTATCGAAGCTATTCATTTTGGGTCAACAGCTATTCCCATTTACATAGATGTCCAATCCGTTCCAGCATTAAAAACGGTTCGACAGGCTCTGGACAAAATGGAAACCCTGTCATTGTCCTTTGTTAAAAAAAAATCGGGGGCTCAACTCATTTTACAGGAACAACATGGAAAGGTGGTTTTACAGAGCGGGGATTTGGAATTTCTACGGCCACCAATACCAATAACAAAATCAAACTTTGAAAATGATGTGATTACAACAGTGAAAGATTTTGTACAGTGGCTCACTGTGCTAGAACTAAAAAACCCTAATCCAAGATTTTCCATTAAATTACAAATACAACGCCAAAAGGATTCGCCTAACTCTAGAGCTCCTCAACAAGTCATTTCCGATACTTCACTCACTTATCGTGTATTGAATAATTCTGCAAGGGATTTGTATGTTTACATTTTTGATGTTTCGAGTGACGGATGTGTCTACCTATTACATCCTCCAGTCAAAGGAGAGCACGAAGCGCTTCCTTCCGGTGCAGAATTTGAAAAATCGACCAAGTTTTATGTACCTCAGAACTACCAAAGAGTTGTTGATGTTATAAAAGTTATTGCAACTGACCGTAGAATAAACCCATCAATATTCCCCAATGGATGTCTTCGTGAATTACCCCCAGGAAATACCAGAGGTTTGACCGATCCACTCGAGCGTTTATTAGCCCAAGGAACGCATGGCATGCGAGCGCCTCGACTCGAAGAACATGAATCTATGGCCAACTCCTGGGTTACAGCTCAAAGAAGTTTTACTCTAATTCGACCAACTGTAAATGTTTCAGGGTTTTTGGGAAGCTTTAGTGAAATACAAAAGGCAGAAGAATTAAAGTCAAATTTATTTGGCATAGGCCGAGACAGTTCGCCACCCGATACTCCTCTTTCATGTTTAAATCTCGACCCCTCATACAAAGATGGGACAATATTTGGATTTTTACCGTGTGCGGCAAGTCGGGATAGTGTACCCAACCTGTCAATAGGGAAGGCCTTTGACAGAGCCTATAGCATTCAAGCTCAAATAGGTGCGCAAAGGGTGGAACCCAACATTCAGGTCATCATGCCAGTTAGGGAATTTGAGGGCGCTACACCCACGCGGAGCAGCGGAAAAGGAGACGAGCATGACCCTTTGGCCAAACAAGATGATCAGTGGAGCTTAAAGCAAATTCAAGCATTCCAAGCATGGGAAAAGATTCGAAGAAGATATCAAGTCCTTGAAGGTTCCGAGGCTGAAGGCATATTAATTGCGCATCCGGATACAGGCTATCTTCCACATCCCGAAATTTGGGATGAATTTAATGGGATCAGGCCAATCGATGAAGGGAAGGGGTATAACTATTATGAAGGAAATGCCAATCCCGAAGACCCGTTGCTAAAGGATCGTCTGCTGGATCATCCCGGACATGGGACAGCCAGCGCAAGTGTCATCATCAGCCCACCAGGCTGTCAATTGCCGGGAAATAGTAAGTGCGTCAATGGGGTTGCTCCGGGTGCTCAGGTAATTCCTTTGCGCGTGCATCGAACAGTTTCTCAATTCAATACTGGCGCTCTTACTAAGGCCATTCAAGATGTGGCTGATGGGAATATACAAGGAAATCCCAAACTCATCTCAATCGCCATGGGTGGTCCCCCCACCTATAGCATGTGGAAAGCGGTGAAGGCTGCAGAAGATAAGGGGGTTTTAATTATTGCTGCAGCAGGCAATTACGTGAAGACGGTTGTGTGGCCAGCTCGTTTTGAATCTACTATTGCCGTAGCGGCTCACAATGTTCGCTGTCAACATTGGAAGGGGTCTTCAAATGGAAATGCTGTTGACATTAGTGCCCCGGGAGAATCCGTGTGGAGGGCCACTCTAAGTGAGGAGCATCAGGATATAATCGGAATGGGAAAGGGAACAACCTTTGCGACAAGTCATACCTCTGGTGCAGCAGCACTCTGGTTGGTTTGGCACCAGGATAAGCCAAAAATTCTAGAGGAATTACAAGCCAATGGGTTAATCACCAAAGCCTTTCGTAAAATTTTAAAGGACAGTGCTAGAAGGCCAAGTGGAAATCCTTCTGAAAATCCTGCCGGCATGTATTGTCAGGAAAGTGCATGGGATGAAAATTTCGGCCCCGGGATGTTAGATGTAAATAGATTGTTGGAAATGCCCTTAGTTATTGAGCAAGAAGGATTATCTGACCAAACGAATCTTCGGGAACTCTCAGAACTACCCTTGTTCTCTTCACTATATCCCCCTGGAACAAAAGCGGAAACCATCAGAAATGATTATCAAACATTAGTGGGCCAGACTAGAGGCGATGATTTTGAGAAGTTGACTTCATATGAAACGGAAATTCTTTACCACTACACTGTTAATGAAGAGGTTCGACGAGCCATAGATGGAATTGTGCAAACTCAGCGTGGAATAGAGCCCTATATGCGGGCCCGGACAACCCTACAAAAACAAGACTTATCCATTCAGCTACGAGAAATCCTTAGTCTATTAATTCATCCTTAAAAGAGAAATTGAAGTGAGGATCTACACACTTCAAAATGAGGGGCTTGGGAAAATTTCCTATATTGGCGGATAAAGAATGAATTCCATCCAATGCATAAATAATATGTTTTGCAACCATTTTCCCATTTCAATGAAATCAATGACTTGAATATTGCAAAATACCGTTGCCTAATTAATTCAGAAAATTTGACGTGCACTGACCTTAAAAAATAAGAATAAATCCGCCATCATTCATGTGATGAATGAAAGAATATCGTCTAGTGTCAGAATCGCATTAGATCAAACTTCCCAACTAATTCCCGCTTCAAACTACACTTCTTTAAATATCTTGTTTTTTGGAGAGCGCTTCTGGAGTAGGACAAGAAGGGCCGTCAGAACAATAGTCGCGGCTTTCTTGGACGTAGGTACGGAAGGGATCGGCCATGACGAAGGGCGGGCTGCCTTGGAGTTGTAAGACTGACCAATTGATGACATAGGGTGGGCGGCGGGGATCTTGGTGTTTGGCTGTCTGTTCTAGAAAGTCGGCCCAGCCTTCTTTAACCACATGTTTAATGACCTCGGAACGGCCAAAAGCCCGCGTGTTTCGGGGTGGAGTATGTTTCGATAAATTGACCAAATCATTGGTCGTAAAGCGTGGGGCATCGCCTTCTTCGGCCATGCCATGATACAGGCCAGCTTGCAAGTCGACATTGTGATATTCCAAGTCCAGACTTTTGAGCCAGGGATCATCCCATTCTAATTTCTCCGCCTCTCGAAAGTTCTCTAATAACCAAAGCTTGGAGGCCCAATCTACTCGACCGACCACAGCCTGATAACCTTTCCTTAAGTCTTTGACGACGGATTCCCAATGGGCTAATACCCAATCAGTTTCCTCATCCTGCCCGGCATAGTGTTTTGATGCGGCTTCCCAAAATTCTTCTTGAATATCCAAAGCCGAAAGATGCTTGCCGGTTGAGAGGGTGACCATCCATTCTCGTTTTGGGTCACGTGAGATGGCTCGTAGGGTTTGAACAGGATCATCAAAATCCAGGCCTGTCGGAGCATGGCCGTCTTCAATAAGTTGTAACGCTAATCCCGTGGTGCCCATTTTTAACAGGGTCGTTTCTTCCGCCATATTGGAATCGCCCATAAGCAAGTGTAACCGACGGAATCGTTCGGGGTCGGCTAAGGGTTCGTCTCGGGTATTCACGATCGCTCGGTTGTGCTGCACCCATTCAAAAAAATCGTTGACGATGTAATCAGGTCGTTGCGAAATTTGGTAGATCACGGGTTCTTCCGCTGATGCCCGTGCAAGATTCCCTTTGCCTCCTTCGATGTCGTCTAAGCCAATCCATCCTTCCGCTGTGCGTGCCATCCCAATGCGCCCAGCTCCTGTAAAGACTTGGCGCGTGACGAGAAACGGCATGAGCAGGCCTAACCCTTGATAATTGAATGGAAACTCTCGGGAAACCAGATAGTTCTCATGACAGCCAAAGGTGGCATCAGTTTCGTGATCAATATTATTTTTGATGATAGAGACCTTATCGTTCAGATCAAGTTCGTCTAAGCAGTCTTGCAGCAATAAGTCTCCAGCACGATCGACGGCTAAGAGATCCCATAATGAATGGCATTCTGGAGAGGCATATTCTAAATGTCCCATATCCACATACATTCTCCCCGCGTTCAGGAGAAAGCCTCCGTTGCCGGGTGGTTCATCATGCCCACGGTAATGCCAATCAATCACACCATGTTTTTTTTTGCCAAATAAATGTTGGATGATATGGCGGGCGACGCCAGACGGAGACACATTCGATTGATCGGCTTTAATAAGCAGACCGTATTCGGTTTCTATTCCGAAGATTCTGTTTTTCATAAAGGGAATCTATCCTATCTAGCTTCTTGTGTCATTGGAAATGGAAAGTGGAGGTCGCGATTGAAAACAGTGAAGATTCTACCTCCCCTTCACCCCTCCTTACAAAGGAGAGGGAAATACAGACAGGCCTAAGAGGAAGGTTCGAAGTATTGGGGGATTAAGGGTTGAAGTTCGGATTGAGCTAGCGTGCGATAGGTTTCCATTTTCCCGCTCTCTCGATCCAGGAGCACACATTCCAGCGTTTCTTTGGATAGTGTTTCTTTGATCTGTGAGGCAATGGCTTCATCATCGGGAATGGTGAACATTGATGCAGTTGCTGAGCCAGATGTCCCCTCCTCTTCCGCATCAGAAGTAGGCGTCTCGGCTTGGAGCACACTCGCAATTCCCCACAGACGAAGACTCACCTCTAACGCCTTCTGCAATGACGAAGGTTTCTCTTCAGCTTTCCAAACCTCTGCTAAACTTTCACGAATGGATGAGGAGGCTGCCAGCAGGGCAAACTCACGCTGCTCCTCATACATCCCATCATAGTTAATGCTGAAGAGACGATCACGATCCTGGGTCGACCCCACTTCTGCTAACAACACCTTGGTGATGTAGGGCGCTTTGAAAATTTCCTCAAACGCTTGTTTAATGACTGGGGCGAGACCATTTTTCATGAGCCGGGACACGGTCACATCAGATGGGGATCTCTGAAACCCTTCCACATGCGCCATATCTAATAGGGTATAGCGTAATTTTTCCAGATCAGCTGGGTGTCCCATCCCACCCAACGCAATACGATCGTAAATTTCATAAATCTTTTCGGTGCCGCGATTCACCGTCAGTAGAAGAATCCCTTGAGCAAAGGAAACCGCGACTAACGGATTCCCTTGCGTGAATTGATCATCCAGATAGGTCCGTCTATTCGCGACCGCTTCTATCCAGCGGTAGGGTTCTTCGTACATTACGTTAAGACCTTTTCTGAAAAGAGTGTTTTCAAGCGATCGGCAGATATTGTTCGCACGCCTTCGACCGAAATGCGTTTGACGATAGGGTATAATTGAGCCTGTGCATCCACTCCGCCTGTGGCAGAATCAAACTCTGCGGCACTTGTCATGAGACGGAGGACGAATGCCAGGGCCTCTTCTTCATTCATGTCGGCAACGGGACCTGTGCCCCACCGGTTCATGTAATACAAAATTCCTCGAATCGTCGTAGATCCCGATCCTGAGACCGCATATTCCACGGCTTCAAACTCGGCTCCCAAGATGTCATAGAAAAAGATCTTCCCGCATTCCTCAAGTTGATCGTATCCCGCGAAAACTGGAACCACCGTGCCTGTTCCAGCCAAGGCTGCTGGTGCATTATTTTTTAACAGCGTCGATAAGGCTCGCAACTTCCCTTCAAAACTTAAATCCTGCAATTGGCTTCTTCGGTAATACTTAAATGAATGCTCTAAGACCCTTGCCATTTCAAATGCCGTGGCCGGAACACCTGCAATAGCCATGACAGAAAAACGATCGATCTCCAACACCTTATCGGTCCGATCATACATGACCACATTGCCTGCCGTGGCCCTCCGGTCTCCAGCCACTAAGACCCCATCAGCATATTTCATGGCGAAGACGGTGGTGCCTGATGTGATCTCAGTTTGGTTTGGCACTCCATGTCCCTTCGCTGAGGCAAATAGCTTATCAATGCCATATCCCTGATCTTGAAGGACTTGTAGGAAATCTCCTTGTTGTCTCATGCGTGTTATTCTCCAGTCCGCTGGCGATATTTTTCTGCCTGTTTAGGATCCACCTTCCGCATTCGCTTCATCAGATTATCACGAGAAGGCGAATCGGTCTCTGGCCGCTTTGGACCTGATTCTTCCCCTGGTCCAGATGGCTTTGATATCGGATCAACCGGCCGTTCTTTACGATCGAGACTTCCGACTAATTGAGTAAACTGGTTTGTCTGTTTCATATTCCTTATCCTCCGCTTAAACTACCTTTTTAATGATCGAGGTACAGCTTGTCACGAGTTGTCTATAAGCTGAGTTCCTCAATTGCTCTCAACCTGATGTCTCTACCTCCCCTTACCCCTCCTTACAAAGGAGGGGGACTTATTAGATATTTTCTCCACTCTCCCACACCCTCGAAAGGAGGAGAGCGTTATTTTGGGACGGTCATGGATTCAATCATATCCTGAGGGGTTTTGGCATCCATTAGCATTGCTCGACAGTGGGCGACCGATGTTGGGTCAAGATGATCAAGCAAATCAAAATGAAGTTTCCCCTTTTCCCCATTGAAATGAACCCCTTCCCATTGTATCGAAGAAATATCTTCACCAAATCGTTGCACACACAAGCCCCTAAGACCTCCACGTGTATCCAACGGCCCGTGTTTCATGGCCTCATGAATGTCATTTTCTTGAGATATGCTGGTTGTTCGCCCTTCCGCTTCTAGCCCACAAAAAAGTCCACGCTCAGGATCTATATTATGATATTCCAAATCTAAACTCGCGAGCCAAGGATCGTCCCATCCAATACCTTCATCTTGCACAAAGCTTTCGAGCAACCATCGTTTCGTCACCCAATCAATTTTCCCTACCAATTGAAGTGGATCATGTTCTAATTGATGAAGCACCTGTTCCCATTCCTGAAGGATCCATTCCGTTTCTTCATCAATATCGCTTAAAACCTTACGCGCCTGTTGCACATAGTCTCGTTGGATATCTAATCCTAAAATGTTGCCCCCCTGTTTGCGTTTGACCAGAACCTTTAAATCTGGATCCAGTGAAAGGTCTTGAATCGCCTCCACCGGAGACGCCAAATCAAACGAGGGAACAAATCCTTCGGCAATCATGTCCAACACCACTCGGGTGGTTCCCACCTTCAAAGCCGTGGCATATTCACACATGTTGGCGTCCCCTAGAATAAGGTGGAGCCGTCGATAGTGTTCACGCGTGGCATGCGGTTCATCTCGTGTATTCAGGATAGGGCGGTTATGCATGGTATCCACGCTGAGTTCTGTTTCCATAAAATCAGCCCGTTGTGAGATTTGAAATCCTCCAGGAGTAAACCCTTTCTCTTGCGTCTCTCGGCCAACCTTGCCTGCCCCGGCGATTAATTGTCGACTGACCAGAAAAGGCAACAGGCCTCGCACCAGACTTTCAAAATTAATACTTCGCGAGACTAGGTAATTATCGTGGCAACCATAACTATGCCCGTGGAAATCTGTATTGTTTTTATAGAGCTGGACTACACGTCCACCCAAGACCTCGTTACGACGTTGAGCCGCGACCCACAGGATTCGTTCACCCGCTCGGTCATGCGCGACGATGTCTTTCAGAGTCCGACATTCTGGCGTGGAATATTCCGGATGCGTGTGGTCGTTATAGAATCGCGCGCCATTTGGCAACACCAAATCACTTTTCATTTCATGAAAAGAAAATGGGCGATGGGCATCCTGCTCCGCAAAGAGATCTTCTTCTTTATCCTGAGCCAATTCCTTTACTCGAAAACCCCGTTGATCTTCATGGGGATGTTCACCTCGATAGTCCCAGCGACGTGTAAAATGTCCATCGAGATAGGCCCGGACCAATTCCATTGATTCCACGACGGGATCTGCCGTCTCAGAATCTTCCCGCGCAATTCCGTACTCAGTCTCTATGCCAAATAAACGAACAGGGTTCATATATTAACGTCTTCAACAAGGGGGCTTGGGTCCGAAGAGGGCACTAGCCAGTAGGGTAGACATTTACCCATTATTTGGACAATCGCTGAAAAATTCTCCATCAAATTGGCAACTGACGTTTCTACCTCCCCTTGCCCCTCCTTACAAAGGAGGGGAAATTTACAAACCAATAATCCCAACATACTCTCCCTTCAAGCTTGCGGAAAATTGCTATTAGACAATTTGAGAGGTCCGATGCTCTTCGCCATTTTTACCTGGCTTTAACGAAGACACGCCGACCACTTGGTCTGGGTGATAATCTAGGAGTTTCAGCCATTCTTCAGCCGAATCATCTGGCGGGAAAATTTCGCTTTCCTTGAACTCCTGATTGGTCGAAATGAGAAGGTCCTCCAGGGTCAGGCCCAAAGGCTCTGGATGGTTCGCTTGAATGGCTCGCTCAATCGCCCGTTCTTTGGCACGTCGAACAATTCCCGCTAAGACCGCCCCACTCAATAAATCTTTGCGATACAACACTTCCCGCCTTCCATTACGCAACCGAATGGCCAGCACTCGATTTTCCGGACTCTGCTGGAACAGGTTCTCCAACAATCCGTCAATCATGTTCGACACTGGAGTTTTATTGGCAGTCGCATCTTTTCCTGAATCGTTTGCGGCATAGGGAAGGTCGGCCTTTAAATACACCTGGAGAATTTCGCCAACATCTTCTCGCCCAGGCCGACCAACTTTAATCTTTCGATCAATTCTTCCAGACCGCAAGACAGCGGGATCGATCATATCCGGTCGGTTTGACGCCAAAATCACGACCACCTGTGAAAGACTTTCTATGCCATCGAGTTCCGCGCAAAACATGGGCACCAAGGTATTTGAGACATTATAAGATCGCATCGTTCGTCGCGTTCCTAAAATGGACTCCGCCTCATCGATAAAAATAAACGGAAGCTTTCCCGCCTGCCGCTGTTGCCGAGCTTGGAGAAAGAGATCGCGGATGATTCTCTCCGATTCCCCTACCCACATATTCAAAACCTCTGGACCTTTGACATGGAGAAAAACCCCACCATTAATTGGCGGAAGCTTATGAGCAGCATTGGGTACTGGATTCTCCGTACTAGAGGTTGGCGCCTCGCCTTCTTTGGCTAAGATGTCACCCAAACTGGCTGCAGTGGCTTGCCCAATGAGTGTTTTTCCACATCCTGGAGGCCCATACAACAAGAACCCCTTTGGTTGCTGGAATTGATATTGTGAAAATAAATCGGCATGAAGAAGGGGATATTCAATGGATCGGCGAATGGACTCAATAGCCTCCTGCTGTCCTCCAATCTGTTCCCACCGCACCGTCGGCAACTCCGCTAATAAGTGTGCTTGCCCCTGAGAATTTTCTAATCGCTCAATGGCGATTCGATGCGTAGGATCTAAACGAACTTCATCTCCTGCCTTGAGGTCCGTATGAGCTAAATCATCAGCTCGTTGAATGAGAATGCCTTGCCTCCCCGCTTCCTGATCGATACGCAAGCGTCCTTCTTCCAGTATCTCTCGAATTTTCACAATTGGTCCGCTTCGATCATACCCAAGAGACCGAATGACGACATAGGCTTCATTCACCAGAATCTGGTGCCCAATTTTTGGAACATCTCCATCGAGTTGCAGATCAACATTGGCATAATATTCAGCGCCCCCCACCACAATCCTGGCCACCCCATCCTCAGGCAGGCCGATCAAGGTCCCAATTCGATTAGCTGGAGCCGTCAGCTTTTCAATCACCGTTTGCATTTTTGTTCGTTCGGTCTCATGTTGTTGTGCAGCCGTGCTCAATTCTATGAATCGGTGACGCAATTGATAAAGAAGCGCAATTCGTTCATCCCCTTCAGGTAACGACGCCAGGCATTCATCAATGAGCTCAAGGGATGAACGCTCCGAGGCACCCTGCCTTCGTTCTGATTTGGCGCTGCCGCCTTTATCTGAGGGAGTTGGTGAAACTGGGGAAAGATGATCGCTCATGATCTATTCCGTTCTGTGCAAATGATTTCTGATACCGTCAGTAAAAAAATATCCATCATCTTTTTTCGGTAGATGAAAGGAGTGGATATTCATTCTACAATGTTTAGGTAGGGTTACCCAAGTTTCAAAAAAAAGCGGGGAATCCGTTGCCAGATTCCCCGCTCAGGAGCACGGTATGTCGTTAGAGGTCTATTACCAACGATCTCCGCCGCCACGACCACCGCCGCCGCCGCGGTTACCACCGCCACGACCACCACCACCGCCACCACCGAAGCCGCCCGTGCGTGGAGCTTGAGGCTTAGCCTCATTGACGGTCAGGGTTCTTCCCCCTAACTCGGTCTCGTTCAAGGCGTCAATCGCTGCCTTCGCTTCGTCATCTGATCCCATTTCTACGAAACCAAACCCTCGTGATTGCCCCGTGTACTTATCGGTAATCACTTTCGCTGATTGCACGCTGCCGTGCTGTCCAAACAGGTCAGATAATTCCTGTTCAGTTGTTGAATAGGGCAAACCACCCACATAGATCTTTGAACCCATCGGGGTCCCTCCTTCTAAAAGCGATATTGTTCTGCATGAATTAAAGAGATGAGAAGGGAAGGAACGGCCCGAAAACGCGGAACAGGAGGCGACTTAGGACTAACTTCCAACTCAGATTCCCTATGGATACATGGGCAAAACAACATCAGTGAAGGGCCGCATCACCTGATCCATTCACCACGCGGCCCAGAACTTCGTGATGAACATCTTTCACTATTAGCATAAGCCAGTTTCATAAATAATGCAATACAAAGAACTAGGCCCCTTTTCTCTCATAAATCAATTCTGGGACCCCTTCGCCTTCAATCGTTTTCTCAGTAATGACCACTTGTCGAACGTGTTTGAGGGCTGGCACGTCGTACATTAAATCCAGCATGACATCCTCTAAGGTGGCTCGAAGTCCTCGAGCCCCTGTTTTCATGGTTGAGGATCGGGTGGCAATGGCCTGAATGGCCTGAGGAGTAAATTGCAAATCCACACCATCCAAATGAAACAGCGCTTGGTACTGTTTCAATAACGCATTCTTAGGTTCTTGAAGCACTCGAACTAAATCTTCCACACGCAAATCATTCAACGAGGCTAAAATAGGAAACCGCCCCACGAATTCTGGGATGAGCCCATATTTCAACAAATCTTCCGGACGCAACTGGCTCATCAGCTTCGCAGAGTCGTCTGCGTGTTTATGGGAAGAACCTGCACCAAATCCCACACGTTTTTGGTTCGTCCGTTGGGCGATGATATCTTCCACACCCACAAACGCCCCACCGCAAATAAAGAGGATATTACTGGTATCCACCCGAAGAAATTCTTGTTCCGGATGTTTCCTGCCTCCTTTTGGCGGGACATTGCATAACGTCCCTTCTACTAATTTCAAGAGCGCTTGTTGTACCCCTTCACCAGACACATCACGGGTAATAGAAGCACTTTCTGATTTCCGGCTTATTTTGTCGACTTCATCAATATAAATAATTCCGACTTGTGCTCGGGCAATATTAAAATCACAGGCTTGCAGTAACTTGAGGACCACATTCTCGACATCTTCGCCCACATACCCTGCTTCGGTCACGGTCGTGGCATCCGCAATAGCAAAAGGCACTTGCAACACTTTCGCCAAGGTCTTGGCTAACAATGTTTTGCCGGTCCCCGTCGGACCGATTAACATCACATTGCCTTTTTCCAACTCCACATCGGGAACATCTTTTCCACTAAACACGCGCTTATAATGATTGTGCACAGAAACGGATAGGATTTTCTTTGCGCGGTCTTGGCCAATCACATATTGATCAAGAATTTCTTTCAATTCCGGTGGCGTCGGCAAAGGACCGGTGGGGAGGTCTAATGGAGGTGGTCCTTCACCTGGGTTCCCTGAAAGAAATTTAGAACATTGGCCTACGCAATCAGCACAAATTAAGACCGAACCTGGGGCATTACATTCCATGCACAGTTGTTTGGCTGGGGCTTGAATTAAATTGGTCGCTCCAGCTTTTGCTTTTCCACAAAAAGAACAGACGGCATCGGCACGAGTTCTACCTTGTTTTGAATCCCAAAAAGCCACAGCACCACCCTTTCTATGAATGAAGCAAGAAAATGGTATGAAGGTCGTTACAATGCATTTAAGATTAGTGACATGAAAAATGAATCTTAAACCTCAGACCTACCCCTTATCAAATAATCTCTCTCTTATGAAGCATCTCCATGAATGCCAAGCGGAACAGGCGTCCAGAACAAACCACTATCAAGACTACGAAAAAGACCTTTGCCGTTCGTCCCGGCATAGAGCACATGAGAATCGAGAGCACTCATCGCAAGCGCCCTAATATTGATATTCGTTAAACCCATATTCCTCGTCTCCCAGGTCTTTCCACTATCGTCACTTCTGGAAACCCCTTTTCGATGCCCCACGTACATGACTCCAGCGTTCTGGGAGTCAAGAAGTAGTTCGACCAACATGTGGTCAGGTAATGATTCACCGATTCGAGACCACGAGCTTCCTGCATTTTCTGTGTGAAACAACCCTTCCAATGTCGCAATATACACCCTATCGGGATTAAAGGGATCAACCTTTATCCGGGTCACCCCTAATGATCGAGAAGATTTTAGGACATCTGCGGCCACTAAACCTGTGTTCACCTTATCCCAATTCCTGGCTCCATCCACAGACTTATACACACCACCACTGGTTCCGGCATACAAGGTTTGAGGCTGTTGAGGGTCGATCGCTAAAGAAATGACCATCAGGACTTCGGTCATGCCTTTCATGCGCTTTCGCCAGGTCTCTCCTCCATCATTTGATTCGAATACCCCAAGAGATGTCGCTGCCCAGACATGACTACTCGATCCTGGAGCAAACACCAATTCATGGACAACAGAAGAGATCGTCACCTCGTGAAGGCCCGTTCGCCGCGACACCCACCGTTGCCCCCCATCATAACTTTTATAAACCGCATCACCCTTCGTCCCGGCCAAAATATTAGCTGGGAACAACGGATCAATCGCCAGGGCAATCACACGAGAATGCGTCATGCCGGTCGACATGTTTTCCCACTGGCTTCCACCATTGCGTGTTTTATAGATATAGTCGTTCGTCGCGATGTAGATGATATGTGGCTTCGTCGGATGGAGAGCAACCTCCACCACTGTCTCACTCTGACCACAGCCCAGTAACAATATCCAACTCAACAGGTACAGAGAGAAGCACTTTTGAGACGTCATACTGAACAATACCGAAAACTGTTATGGCTAGGAACTGGCCAGGATAGAAAAGGATGAGAAGAAACGTCTACGCATGAAACTCTAGCGAAAACGTGCTCCACTCTCTTGTGACTGGGTAGAGGCAGGAGGCGTCGGAGAAATCTGAGGTAATATTTTTACGGCAGCTTTCGGCGCACGTTCATAGATGGGAATCGCTTCGGCCATCCATGCATTAAGGTCTGAAATCCTGGTTTCGTTCGCTGGATGGGTGGAGAGAAACTCTGGTGGAGCTCCCTGGGACGTGGCAGCCATCCGCTCCCAAACCCGAACGGATTCCCGAGGATCATATCCGGCATCAGCCGCCAATAACACCCCAATATAATCTGCTTCTGATTCATGCTTCCGACTAAAGGGAAGCAAGACCCCAGCCTGGACCCCCAACCCCATAGCCTGCATTCCTAGCTGGCCTAATAGTGGATTCCCGCCTTGGGTCGATAATAGGATAGCGGCGGCAGACATACCCACCTGTGCCACCATTCCTTGGCTCATACGTTCTCCTCCATGCTGAGCCAAGGCATGAATGACTTCATGCCCCATAATAGCCGCTAGTCCCGCTTCATTTTTAGCCATCGGAAATATTCCAGTATAGACGGCAATTTTCCCTCCGGGTAACGCCCACGCATTTTTGGTATTGTCATCTTTGATCACCGTGACTTCCCAATCAAAGGATTTAGCGGCTTCAGCATATTTGGAACGTTTGGCTGCGGCAATAATGCGAGCCGCCACCCGTTGAACCGGCTCTACTTCTCTGGGATCTTTGGAAAGGGCCACCTTGGGGTCTTGTAGGACTTCACGATATTGTGTGGCTCCCATTTGATTCATATCGCCAGCTGACATCAACAAAAATTGCGACCGATTGGTATACGGATTCGTTTGGCAAGCAGCGAGAAGCCCACTCAACAAGATTATCCACAACACCGGAGGAGGAACGTATTTAAAAAACTTTGGTTTACCCAATGGTCGTCTCCTTCACGCGTTTCATAAAAGATAATCTTTAGTCGCGATATAGAAAATATTGGCTTTTATTCGAATGCAAGGCAACTGCCGCACGCGTTTCAGTTCGCCCACTCCCAACCAAGGGCCACCCTACGAGCAGAAATCACTTTCGGGACGCTCTTGCGATATCCTGCCCCACCTTATTTCAGTGCAGCAGGAGGTGGAGGCGAAGGGGTAATCGCCGGCAGCAAGGTAACCGAAGCTTTAGGGGCTGAATTATAGATCGCCAAGGCCTCCGTCATCCAATTCTTAAGATCGGAAATTCGAGTTTCATGGGACGGATGAGTTGACATAAATTCCGGCGGAGCGCCCTCCGATGCTGCCGCCATGCGTTCCCAAATATGGATGGCCTCACGCGGTTCATAGCCTGCGTCGGCTGCCAACAGAACCCCCACATAATCCGCTTCCGATTCATGTTTTCGACTAAAAGGAAGGAGCACGAGTCCTTGGGTGCCAGCACCTAACGCCGACATCGCCAATTGATTGAGGGCGGGGTCTATTCCGAGTATAGCCAAGCCTATATTACTCACCGTTAACCCTGCCTGGGCAATGGTACCATGACTCATTCGCTCCCCTCCATGCTGCGCCAACGCATGAATGACCTCATGCCCCATAATAGCCGCCAAGCCAGCTTCGTCTTTGGCCATAGGAAAAATTCCAGTGTAGACTGCGATTTTCCCTCCTGGCATCGCCCAAGCATTTTTGGTGTTATCATCTTTGATGACCGTCACTTCCCACTCAAATGCCTTGGCCGTCTCAGCATATTTCGATCGTTTTGCCGCTTCAATGATTCGTGTAGCTACTCGATTGACGGGATCTGTTTCACGAGGATCTTGAGAAATGACGACTTTGGGGTCTTTAAGAACTTCACTATATTGGGTAGCGCCCATCTGATTCATTTGGTCGGCAGAGACCATCAACAGCTGGGAACGTCCCGTATAGGGATTGGTCTCACATCCGGCTATAACAATCATCGCCAAAAGAATCCCGATTACAGGGATCCGGAAAACACGATTCAAAAATTCCTGTGTCATGATCCGCCTCATAATCATAAAAATAAATGAATAGATCATACGCTCCATTGAGGGGAATGGAGCGCCTGATTACGTTCCCTTCGGAGGTTCTGGAATACGAATATCCAATTCCTGAATATCTTTATATTGTGTCAGGGCCGGCTTTGTCCCTTCGCGAGGGCCTACGACGAGAATAGCAAAATCTTGAGGCCGAAGGTGTCGTTCTGCCGCTTGTCGTACTTGGGCAACGGTGACCTTCTCTATGCCAGCCCTGAAGGTTTTCAGCCAAGTCGAAGGATATCCATAATATTCATACGTTAAATATTTACCTAATACCTTCGAAGGTGAATCGACCGAAAAAACAAAGGAATTCAGAATACTGGCTTTCGCATTAGCCACTTCCTCTTCGGTCGGCGGATTTGACACCATTTTGTGGGATTCGGAAATGAGCGCATCAATCCCTTTCCTTGTCGTTTGGGTTTTCGTCGACATCGAGAGAATCGCCATGCCTGGATGATCCCAGCCCAGCCCAACACCACCATGAACATCATAGGCCAAGCCTTGCTTGGATCGAATATTCGAAAACAGCCGTGCACCAAATGATCCTGAAAGAATTTGATTAACAATTACCAAGGAATAATAATCTGGGTGGTCACGTCGAATCCCCTGGTGCCCCATCGCAATTTTTGCTTGAGTCATGTCATTTTTTTCGACATAAAACACTCCAGCTGTGACACTCTCCTGGATAAAAGCCAACGAATCCTTAGGCTCTGGGCCCTTAGGCCAATCCCCCAATACCTTATTGAGCAACGCAATCGTCTGATCTTTTTGGAAATCCCCAACTAGGCCAAGAATCATTCGGTTGGGATGAAAATAAGTGTGATGCCAATTCACCACGTCTTCCTGAGTAATGGAAAGAATCGTGGAATAGGTGGGGAACCAGGTATAGGGGGATTTTTTCCCGTACACTAATTTTTTAAATTCGCGAGAAAGAATGCCTCCAGGATCATCATTTTGACGAGCAATACCCGCCATCATTTGGTTTTTCGCAATCTTCAGTTTTTCAGGCGCAAACGCAGGAGTACGCAACATATCATTAAACACGTCTAACACCGCAGGAAAATCTTCCTTCAAACAACTTAAGGAAGCCGTCCCTGCCGTCCCACCAATCGAGGTCTCAATAAGCGCGGCTTTTCCTTCCAGAAATTCATCCAATTCATCTCCTGATTGCTTGGTGGTCCCCCCTGTTCGCAATACGGTTCCGGTTAGCGAGGCAATCCCAATTTTATCTTTGGGTTCTAATCGAGACCCCGTTCGAATAAATGCTGAAAGGCTAATGAGGGGAAGTTCATGGTCTTCCATCAATAAGACCGTCATCCCATTATCCAACACCACTCGTTCCGGTTGTGGAATCACTAAATCCGGCAAGGGCGGAAACTGTAATTCATTGACTTGTTCAACTTGAGCGGAGACAGACGACGTCATCATGACTAGGAAAAAAGTCAAAGCAAAACAAACGGACAGACTCTGCTGAATCATCACTCTCACAGACCACCTCATTGTCATCATGATTGTCCCTCCCCAACCGATGCCGATGCTGGCATGACCATTTCAGGAGGAGGTACTGTTTCAATTTTCCCGACAACACGGTTCGTTGGTTGAAATAAGGCTTTTGCTACACGTCGAATATCCTCTTTCGTCACATGATCAAAACGTTTGATATAACGAAAAAGTTCGCGCCAATCCCCAAACAACATATGATAATCCGTCATATGCATGGCTAACCCTAAATTGTTGTTGAGGGCACGTAAAAGTCCAGCCTTTGCCCGTGTTCGAAAACGGGCCAATTCCTCATCAGACACATTTTCTGTTTTCAACTTGTCGAATTCTTCACGAAGCGCCTGTTGAACCGCCTGATTCGAGATTCCACGACCTGGTACTCCATAGGCCAACCATACATGAGGATATTTATCCCCAGGGTAAGCCCCGTATGCTCCAACTGAGACGGCAAGCTGCTTATCTCGCACCAACGATCGGAACAACCGTGAGGTACGGCCATTCGTCAAAATGTCATCAATGGCATCGTAAACCGGTTGATCAACATGTGTCGCAGCCGGCTTATGATAGCCCTCTAAATACAATGGCTGTGATGGATCTTGTAAGGTCACAGTCTTTTCAGTGATGGATGGAGGCTCCACGGTGCGGATAGGAGGAGGAGGAGATCCAGCTGGAATTCTTCCGAAA
The DNA here is from genome assembly GCA_029261295.1 of Nitrospirales bacterium. Lineage (GTDB taxonomy): Bacteria > Nitrospirota > Nitrospiria > Nitrospirales > UBA8639 > Nitrospira_E. The sequence continues at coordinate 167,202 of JAJDBP010000029.1, forward strand.
TATTTTTCCAAAAGCGGAATCACCTGCTTCGGATCAATATCACCGACAATCGCCGTGACCATATTCGAAGGAACATATTGAGCCTCATAAAACTCTTTCGCATCCGTCATCGTATAGGATTGAATATCGCTGGCATAGCCAATAACCGGATGATGATAGGGATGCGCCATAAACGCAGTTGAGACAAATTGTTCAAGCAGTCGACCAAATGGTTGACTCTCTGTTCGCAGACGACGTTCTTCCATCACGACATCTCGCTCTTCATAAAATTCCCGAAAGACTGGCTCTAAAAAGCGTTCAGATTCTAAATAGGCAAATAGTTCTATTTTATTTGCCGGTAACGAATAGAAATAGCCGGTCACATCGGCACCGGTAAACGCATTCAGTGCCACCCCACCTTCTCGTTCGATAATATCGCCGAATTCGTTTTTGAGCACATATTGAGAGGCTTCTCGCTGTCGTTGCTTAAATGTGTCGTATAAAGATTTCACTTTTTCAGGATCTGGCTTCCGCGAAAGTTTTTCTAATTGATAGGCTTGATAGGCCTCTTCTAATGTCACTAGTGCCACTTTTTCGGCCTGATAATTTTTGGTTCCTATTCGAGGTGTTCCCTTAAAGGCCATATGTTCAAACATATGTGCCAATCCTGTCTCTCCCGCGCCTTCCTGTGCCGAACCCACATTCACGCGAGTAATAAAGGAAAAAACGGGAGCCACAGGACGTTCAACCAGAATAAACGTCCACCCATTTTTTAACGTATGCTGAGTCACATGCTGTTCAAAAGAACCCAGATCTTGAGCATGTACCATAGCCCCAGATATGACCGCCGCCATGATCATCAGAACCATGAATTTGACCCGACTCCAGACTCGATAACTGATTTGCATTCAGCACCATCCTGTTTCAAGGTACATCAACATCTTACCGTTCATTTATCCTACCCAGGAATGAAGAAATGTGGCAAGCAACGATCTGCTGCGCATATTCCATCGTTGGACTATCACTCGATGCACGTCACCGTTGCAGGATCAACATCAAGCGTCATTCCCAATCCAGGTTCGTGCCATGGGTGAAGCCAGGAACCTTCATAGTGATACCCCCCTTGAATAGGATCAACGGCCAATAACAAGGGCATATCTAAATCTAGGATCGTACATCCACCCATTCCCAAGACAAGACTCCAGGAGCACCCCATGGCGACACGGCTTTCCACCATTCCGCCAACCATGATTTCAATGCCCGATACCTGAGCGAACTCGGCAATGCGAACGGATTCGATCACTCCACACTTCGTAATTTTTAGATTAAAGATGTCTACGGCTTTCTCTTCGAGAAGCTGATAGGCATCTTCAATAGAACGAAGCGATTCATCGGCGGCAAGCGGAATCGCACTTTGCTCCTTGAGCATAATCATTTCTTCACGATGATCCCGATGAAGGGGTTGCTCAAAGACATGCACGGGAATAGATAATTTCTCGATGGCCTGTAGAAAAGCTCGTGCTTGGTCAAAAGTGTATCCCTGATTGGCATCAATGACAAACGTCGCTTCCGGACAGGCCGACCCCACAGCTGCCACTCGTCGAATATCATCGTCCACATCATGCCCGACTTTCATCTTTAATATCCGAAAACCTTGATGATACCAATCCTTGGCAGTACCGAGTACGTTTTCGATCTCTCCAATCGGTAAGGTCACATCCGTTTCCCGTTTTCGAAGATCCGCCCCGCCCCACAAACCCCAAAGAGGGATTCTCGCCGCGTGGCATAATGCATCAAGAAGGGCCGTTTCTAGGCCACATCTTAAAGCCGGCAACGATTGTGTGCTCGCCAACAGTTGTTTTGAGATATGACGAAATTGTGTCGCTGGTATCCCCAGTAACGCTTGGGCCGCTGTTGGAAATGCAGCAAGACAGGTTGCCTGATCTTCTCCAGAAATATCAGGAAAGGGCGCGACTTCCCCAAACCCCTCAGAACCATCGTATAGAGTCACTCGTATAAAGATATTTTTGGCCACATCCATGGCCCCACTCGCAACCACAAAGGAATTTTTCAGAGGCAAATCTACGGGCCAGGCTTCAACTTTTCTGATAGTGAAGGAATTCACAGTTTGATTCGAAGACAATAGGAGGGGGAAGGACTACAACAAATGAGGACAATCAGAATAGCCCAAACCTAAGCATAGCGATCATTTTCCCAAGGCAAGGCGGTATTAGAATACCCACGCACTTCCCAAAAACCTTTTTGATCACGATCAAGAAAGGTAATCTTTTTCACCCACTTCGCCCCTTTCCACGCATATCGCTTGGGGACGATCATTCTCACTGGCCCACCATGATCATTGTTCAGTGGCCGATCTTTCCAGTGTGTCGTCAATAACACATCCTCATCATCACACACCTCCAAGGGCAAATTGGTGGTGTAATCATCATAGGACTCAAACAAGATAAATTTCGCAGAGGGGAGAGGCTGAACAATCTCCAGAATATGTTGAAACTTCACTCCAGTCCAATCACAGTCCAACATACTCCACGTCGTCACACAGTGAAAATCAGCATGCACCTGAGACACAGGTTGAGCTTGAAATTCTTCCCAGGTCCAGGTCACCGGATTAGCCACCACACCATCAATCGTTAATGTCCATTCTGCTAAATCAATTTTTGGTTTGTAACCGAGGTCCAACACAGGAAAATTATTCACCACATGTTGGCCTTCCGGCAGACGATCATCCTGAGGTCCATCCACTTCTCGGCAAGAAAACTCGCGCCGATGCTGCGCCATTTTCTGTTTGGCGTTCACAATTTTTTCATTTGGCTCCATACAGCAAGCACCCCTATGGCTAAATCATTCCTATTTTGGACCGTCTTTTTGCGCCAATGTTGCGACACACAACACCCTAAGGGTACCATAATTTGGCCTTCCCAGAGCAACGAATAGCGCCACGAGGACCGTGGCATGGTCACTCTCTCAAAAATTTGATACATTAATACTATTCGTCCATGGTTAGCCTGGAACCGCTCGGCTCTTTGCCCCCCTGCCTGTGTGCCTTCTTTTCCAGCTTACTCCTTCTTTACTATTTTTTTGTGGAGGATCCGTCTTATGACCGTGCAGCTACTGGCTAGAGTTGTGTGTTGTTCCGTACTTGTACTAGCGCCGTCGTATTCATTAGCCCTGGCCCAGGACCAGGAAGCGGCTTCGCCGATCACGGTCTCCGATGGAAAAACGATTTCCATGGAATACACCCTGACCTTGGAAGATAAAAAAGTCTTGGATACCAATGTTGGAGGACAACCGCTAGATTTCACCCAGGGATCGCATCAGATTATTCCTGGATTAGAAACAGCGCTTGAAGGGATGAAAGTGGGAGAGAGCAAACAGGTGACCGTCGCCCCTGAACAAGGCTATGGCCCCATCAACCCCAAAGCCATACAAGAAGTCCCGATTGACAAAATCCCCGAAGAGGCCAGAAAAGTTGGGTCTCGATTACAAGGCAAGGGGCCGCAAGGTCAAATGGTGAGTCCTATCGTCACGGAAGTGAAAGAACAGGTGGTCATGTTAGATTTCAACCATCCATTGGCAGGCAAAAAACTCTTTTTTGATGTGAAAATCCTTGATATCAAAGCCGCAAGCACACCTGAACCAAAACCGTAACAACCCCGCGTGAGAACCTCGCCTTAAGGCGAGGTTCTCAGCACAGGATCATTCAAATCTACTCTTCTTCCGCAAGAAGAAAACCCTACGTTCCTCAAAGTAGATAGCTACTTAATCTCTTTTAAATGCATGACGGCTGAATTGGCATGCTTGGTGGCCACATCTGCATGACCAGCTTTGCCATGAGCAATGGCTTCGCCTAGCTCACTAATCCCGGCATCTAAATGAGGATTCGTTATTTCTTTAGTTGCCGCTTGCGCATGCTGAAGTGAAACATCCGCATGGGTCACGACCGCATCGGCATGTCCCTTCCCGCCATGATCTGCGGCTTCCTGGGCATGGGCAATGGCTTCTGCCACATGCGGATTTCCCCCGCCACTTCCCGTCGAATAACTGGCACACCCAATGACCAGCATGATCGATACCATCGCCGTCCAAAAACTTCCTTTTAATTGGGATACATGCATCATAGACCTCCTTAGAACCGAAAAATAATGATTGTGAGCTGACCTTCTTTGCTGACACCAGAAATATCACAAAGACTTTACTTTGTAAAGTTTGTCATGTTATAAGTTTTTTAACTAAGCTTACTATAGACTCTGGCACGGGCCGCAGTAAGACCCATGGCTATTTCACCGGAACACTTCACCCATGTTTGAACAGTTTGAAACACGCCAACATCAGGTCCTAGCACTCCTTCAAGAATCTCAATCCGGGTTAACGATTGATGCCCTCGTCACTCGCCTGGAAATTTCCAGAACGGCCGTCAACCAACATATGGTGAGTCTAGAGCGAGATGGCTTAATCAAGAAATTCGCCCAGCAAAAAAGTACAGGCGGCCGACCAGGATGGAGCTACCAAATTACAGACGAGGGGATCAATCAATTACCCAAGCAGTATTCCTGGTTTTCGGAATTATTACTCGATACATTAAAAGAGGAATTGGGAAGTCAAAAATTGGAAGCCTATATGAAGAAAGTGGCTCAATCCCTTGTGCCTGAACTTCGGCAGCAATTGAAAGGCAAAGAGCCCAAAGAACACATTCAACAAGTGGCGGGCATCCTTCTGAGCCTCGGCTATCAGGCCCAAACCGAAGTCGCTCCATCAAAAAAAGAATTGCCAATACTCACCGCACACAATTGTGTCTACCACGATCTGGCCATTAAACACCCAGAAGTCTGCGCCTTCGATATCGCCTTACTCGAACAACTGGTCGACCGCAAAGTGGACCACCAAGAATGCATGGCCAAAGGCGGCCACGCCTGCCGCTTCGCCTTCAAATCTTCGTAATTGGATACCTCCGACAATTATCTCAAAATCCCTAAAACTGCTCTGCTTGCAAGAACGAAAAGAAAGGACAGGAAGGATTATGATTTTGGGCGGGTGATACCGAATTTTACCATGCGGGAACGGAGTGTACTGGGGGCTAGTCCTAGAATTGCCGCAGCCCCAGTCTTACCCTCAATAGCCCATGAGGTATCTTTTAGCACCTTGGTAATATGTTCCCTTTCAACATCAACGAGATTCATAAAGGTGCCCTGAGATGGTTGAATAGGATGCTGCGAGACCAACGTATCGACTATTTCAACAATGGGGTCATCGGACATGATGGTCGCCCGTTCAATGACATTCTGTAGCTCCCTCACATTTCCTGGCCAATGATAATGCATAAGACGATCTAAGGAACTCGGGGACACCGACGTGACGGTTCTACCGACTTTCCTGGAAGACATCGTGAGAAAATGGCGGATCAACTCAGGAATGTCTTCTGTGCGCTCCCGTAAGGGTGGAATACGTAACGGAAAAACATTCAGACGATAAAACAGATCGGCACGAAACGTCCCTTCCTCGACCATCTTTCCAAGATCTCGATTGGTGGCAGCAATAAGACGGACATCGACCTTGATTGTGTCCGTGCCACCTACCCGTTCGAATTCTTGTTCTTGTAACACCCGTAATAATTTCACTTGTGCCTGAGGCGTGAGCTCTCCCACCTCATCAAGAAACAAAGTCCCGCCGTTGGCCAATTCAAAACGACCCACTCGGTGACCTATGGCCCCGGTGAAGGCCCCTTTTTGATGCCCAAATAATTCACTTTCAATGAGTTCTGCTGGCAAGACCGCACAATTAACTTTGACCAGGACCTTGTCTTTTCGTGCACTGCGATGATGGATGGCCCTGGCAAACAATTCTTTCCCAACACCCGTCTCGCCAATGAGCAGTGCCGTCGTATCGGTATGGGCCACACGATCAATATTGGCAAACATTTTTGACATTTTTGCCGATTGCCCAATGATATTTTCGAAATGTTGCCCACCTTTGAGCTCTTCAAGCAAATAATCCGTCTGCCGTCGTAACGCATGTAATTCCTCCTCCGCCTGCATGCGTTCATTGATATCGCGAAGCACAAAAGCATAATGCCGTTCTCCTTGAATGGCAAAAGGCGAGACCGTCATTTCAACGGGAAACTCAGTCCCATCTTGACGGAGAGCCGTGAGACCATCCGTTGCCCAAAGCGCAGCCTGATCGAGCTGCGTCCCATCCTGGCCATCAAGATAGTCTTCAATAAGTGTGCGAAAGGGATGAGACAGAAGTGCATCGAGAGAATGCCCAAGGGCCTGCTTGGTTGAATAGCCGAAGGTTCTCTCCGCCGCCTTATTAAACAACTTCATCACCCATTGGTGATCAATCACAATAATGGCATCACGAGTGGAATCAAGAATCGTCGAGAGTCGGGCTTCACTGGAACGTAACGCATCCTCAATTTTTTGTCGCTCCAGTTCGGCACATACTCGTGATCCAAAAATTTGGAATACCGACATATCAGCCTGCTCAGTGTACAAAGGCTTATGGTCCAGTACGGCGAGATGCCCCATCACCTGCTGTTGTGAATCAAACAATGGCATCGCCAAATAACTCACCACGCGCATATTCACCAACGCTTGGTCTTGTGGAAATAATTCCACCACTTTCTCTGAATACAAACGCATTTCTCCCTGTAACACTTGTTCACACGGCGTTCCAGCAATGTCATATTCCACACGTTCCAAAAAACCCGTGGGCGACCAAAAGGAAAGGGCCCGAACACGATTTTTCCCCTCACCGACAAACACCGCCACAAACGCATAGCCAACATCTAACGTCTTCGCTAACTGCTGGACCAAGGAACGAAAGAATGCCTCACCAATCACACCAGCCGTTCCGCCAACAATTTCATTCAGCAGCTTATCGACATTTTTGACTTCTGAGGGTCGTGCCACTTGGGATTCCTCGCGCTACGTCAGGATTAAGATTTCCGTCTCTCATGAGTTAGCCAATTCACGGGTTGCTCATTCAATACTTCCAGAAGAAAGACTCTTGTTTCCGCCCACGCTTGGTCGTGGGGCCACCACCAACCGTGGGAAGTTTACTCAAAACATTCGCGACCCGACCATTGTAAGTCTTTGATTTATAAAGAACCAGCCTTTTTTATCCATACGCCAGCCAAGTGGCCCATCGGTTGCAAAACAGCTCAACCAGGAAATCGCATTAAAAAAAAGAAGGAGATCAAAATGAAGCGCACAACCCTCACATCATCCCTTCTCTTCCTGGCCACCATAAGTCTGCCAGGAGTGGCTATTGCGGAAGAGGAGAAGGCATTTGCCCCAAACGTAGACATGGCGACTGGTGAGATCAGTGTTCCGGCGGATTACACACTTTGGCCGACACTCGGCACATGGAGTCATGCCAAGATCGATGGCGGAGCAGTCAACATTCACGAATATCATGTGGTGTACACCCAACCAACCACGATTGAGTATTACCAAAAGAAAGGACGCTTCCCGGATGGGGCAGTCCTGGTCAAAGAACTGCTTCATGCAGGAACCATGTCCATGACGACCGGTCCGGCCGTTGGTCATGCCACCACACTAAAGGGCTATTTTGTTCTGGTACGCGATACCAAAGGACGATTCACAAACTCACCATTATGGGGTGATGGCTGGGGGTGGTCATTTTTTGACCCTGCTGATCTCAAAAAAACGACCTCCAAGGACTACAAAGTTGATTGTATTCCCTGTCACGTGCCAGCCAAAGACCTCGCACCTCGGAATGCCAAAAAAGATGATAAGTGGATTTATACACTCGGATATCCGGTGCTTCAGAAGAAATAACAAATGGTCACGCCTCATTACATTTCACTCTCTTAGTAAAGAAGGAAAAGAAAATGTCACAAAATCTCACGGACATGCATGCACAAGTCATTGATTATTTACAACAGGGAAAGTTTGCCGAAGGCATTGAAGACTTTTACGCAGAAGATGCTTCAGCGCAAGAAAATACCAATGCTCCTACTGTGGGCCGGGCTACCATGCTCACCAACGAACGTGCGTTCCTAACGAAAGTGACGGCGTATCACGGGATAGAAATCCTGGGCACAGCTATTCACGATCAAGGAGAGGGAAATGGAGTGGTCTTTTATGAGGCCATCATGCAATGGGACCAAAGTGATAAAGGTCACGTCACCGTGAGTCAGGCAGTCGTAGAACGATGGAAGAATGGAAAAATTTCCAGCATTCGCTTCTATGGCAATTTTGATCCTGGGTCGGAGGCTCCGGCGTAACCGTTCAAATATGTCGATCCATGGGCAGAGCTAGAGGCCTCTTTTGTATAGAACCTACAGTGGCTGCCCCTTAAGCAAGGGATTTTCGCCAGATAGAAATACCCTCTCTATCGTGCCGAAAAAGTGGAATCAATAAAGAAGGGTGTGAAGGAGAGGCATTATGCATGACCAAATACTCACTCGAATTCATTCAACAACACTTGGGGTGTTGGGAGGCCTTGTTTTGTTGTTAGGTTTTCTAGCAACTCCCTCGATTGCAGAGAAGAAAGGAGAACGCGTGTATTCGTTTAATGCCCAAGGCGAACTCATTCAACCGCAGGGGTACCGGGAGTGGATTTATGTTGGAACCCCCGTCACCCCAAATGAATTGAACAATGGGAAAGCGGCTTTCCCCGAGTTTCATAATGTGTATATCCATCCGGACCACTTCAAAAAATGGAAAAAGACCGGCGCCTTTCCTGATGGCACGATTCTCATGAAGGAATTAGTGAGTGTGGGGTCGAAGCAAGCAGTCAGCGGATCAGGTTACTTCATGGGGGAATTCATCGGTCTTGAGGCGACGATTAAGGACTCTAGGCGGTTCAAGAGTGAGCCAGGCCAATGGGCCTACTTTAGTTTCACTCGAGAAGGCAAGAAGCCTGCAAAGACTGGGAAAGCCTTCCCCGCCGATAAGTGCAATTTTTGCCATCAAGCATTTGCCAAGGATGACTGGGTATTCACGCAATATTACCCCGTACTCAGAGCAGCCAAGCCGGGTCGCAAGTAAAAGCCATGTAGCGTTAGTCGTCTTTTGCTCACAGTCCTGTTCAAAAACGAAACTTTATATTCGCTCATTCACGGAGGTAGCAAGATGAAAATCATCCTATCAGCAGTCTGTCTCTCTCTCGTCTTCATGGCCGGCATGGCATGGGGCGAACATCCTGGCGTGGCGACCTCTCATCGTGACGCCATTCAGAAAGCCATGATGACGCATATCGAGGAGGTCACGGAGCACAATGCGAACGGCATGTATCCCGTGTTCGATCCTGATGCGAAGACCGTGGTTCAGTTGAAGCTCAAAAAATTTCACGACAGTGTGGAAATCATGGGGAGAAAGACCCCCTATTTTGTGAGTTGTGCCGACTTCACGGCTGAGGATGGCACACTTTATGATCTGGACTTCCTCGTTTCGAGAAAATATGCTGTCGTGGGGACTCTGATGCATTCGAAAAACGGTACGCACATTAGCTATGAGATTCCATAACAAGGCGAAAGTAAGTCGAGGGCCATTTCTTCAAAGCTTTCGATCCCAGGCGAAGATCCGACTTCCTTAAAACTATCAATCAATGGAAGATTTTACCATGTTCAAAAAACCCTTATGTTCAGATTTCTTAGCTACCATGCTGATCCTGACATGTGTAGGAGCAGGGAGTATGGCACTACTCAGCACACCCAATCTGATCCATGCTGAAGAAACCAAGTCACTGTATGATCGGTTAGGAGGAATAGACCCGATTACGGCCGTGGTTGATGAATTCGCCAATCGGCTCGTGGCCGACCAGACGGTAGGCGGACGTTTTGCATCTGCCGACGCGAAGAGGTTTAAAATGCTTAATACGGAATTAGTCTGCCAGTCCACTGGCGGTCCTTGAAAATATTCAGGTCGGGCTATGAAGGATACTCACAACGGAATGCGAATTTCCAATGCAGAATTTGATATCGTAGCAGGGCATCTGGCTACGACCTTGAAAAAATTCAAGGTACCCAAACAGGAGGGCAAAGAACTCTTGGCAAGTATCGGCTCGTTGAAGAAGGATATCGTAGAGTGATCTTAAGCTAAAACTTCCGATTGCGAATCCTTTGGGAATGTTGGAGTGGGCGGCGACCCAGTCGCCGCCCAACTAGATTGAGCTAAACCTTTCAGGAAGGGTGTTGGACCATTAGCTTCAGAATTAGTTTTTGGGGTATTGTCACCATAAGCCGAATTGGGATCAATTCACACTTGAAGGCAGAACCTTTTCCCTGATAAATCAATGGATAATATCCAAGTGAATTGTCTGTTTCGCATCTATTTTTCCCAAAATTGACCATACCCGATCAGGGGGTCCCCGCACTGGCCCGGAGACGCCGCACACACACTTAGGCCACCTCTCCAAATTCGCAATGAGAAGGCCTCGTTATGCCTGAACTTTATCAAATCGCCATTATTCTCCTCGGTATTGTGGGCTTCGCGAGTCTTTCGCACCGGCTTGAAGGTTCAATCTTGACCTTGCCGATGTTCTTTACGGCATTTGGCTGGTTGATCGGGCGTGGTGGGGCAGAACTCGTGCCTATGAGTGCGGAGCACGAAATCATCCATACGATTGCCGAAATCACACTGGTCTTAGTCCTCTTTTCGGATGCATCCCGTATCTGCTTCGGTGAGCTTACTAAGAGTTACACTATTCCAGCACGCATGCTACTTGTCGGAATGCCGTTGACCATTCTGCTTGGTACCTTACTTGCTCATTGGGTGTCGCCGGATAAGCCATGGGCATTGGCGCTCCTCTTGGCAGCTATTTTAACGCCGACAGACGCCGCTCTCGGCCAGACAGTTGTGACCAGTGCATCCGTGCCACCGCATCTGCGTCAGGGGATTAATGTGGAGAGCGGGCTTAATGACGGTCTCGCTCTTCCGATTGTCATCATCACGGCACTGTTAATGGCTCGATTGTCAGGAGTTGACGTCACAGGGGTACCAGACAACCTGTTCGTGTTCTCGCTGATGCAATTGACCCTCGGCCCTCTAGCGGGAATAGTGACCGGATATGTCTTTGCCAAAACTCTCGATGCAGCCATTGATCGCAAACTAATCACCCATGTGTTCCAAGGCGTGTACTTTCTCTGCGTCGCTTTTCTAGCCTTTACGTTGGCAGAGCTTATTGGTGGCAACGGGTTCATTTCAGCATTTGTGGGTGGATTTGTGTTCGGCAACGTAATGCGAAATTCACGCAATTTTATCAGCGAATTCATGGAAGGCGAAGGGCAACTCCTAACAATTTTGACATTCATCATATTCGGCGCCGTCATGGTGCCGATCGGCTTCGAGCACGCCACTTGGAAAACGGTTGTCTTAGCGGTCGGATTCTTGTCTGTGGTTCGAATGCTGCCAATCTTTCTGTCGCTGTGGGGACAAGGATTGAGCGTCTACGAAAAACTCTTCCTCGGTTGGTTCGGCCCACGCGGGCTTGCTTCAATCCTATTCGCCCTCCTTATTGTGAAGCGTTTTCCAGTTCCGGGCACAGAAGAACTCCTGGCTTGTGTGGTGCTAACGGTAACCCTGAGCATCGTTCTACACGGGGTGACAGCGAAGCCGATGTCGGAGCGGTTTGGTCACAGCCAAATCGAGGGCTAAGTCATGCCATTCAGGTCATTCATCGCATGTAAATAACAGATTAATTTCCACAATGGCGATTTTCACCCCTTATACCTTTTGACGTAGTAGTTTCGTTGTAGTTTCATACTAGTTTCCTGCTTGTCGCCTCCTTTAGGATTATTAAAACATTCTAAGTCTTTGGTTTAATTGGTGGGTCGTAGAGGGATCGAACCTGTGGCCCGGTGATTAAGAATCAAAATTTCACAGATATGCTAAGGGCTTGATTGACGTTCGGAAAGTGCCAGGTCAGACTGGCTTTTTGAGCCCCATTTTTTTGATTCGTGAGTGAAGAGTGGTGGGTTTGACTCCCAGCAGTTCAGCAGCACCTCCCGGGCCGCCGACCTTCCAGTTGCTCCGCCTGAGGGCAGCTAATATATTTTCCCGCTCGCGATGAGGCTTCTCTGCCTCAGGTATCAGGTCCATCTCGTTTGACGCTTTAGGGATTGCGGCTGATGACGCAATGGACTCTGAAGGTTGCACGAGATCCGGCAGATCGAAGTGAAGCGCATGACCACGCGAGGTGATGACAGCCCGCTCGATGACATTCTGCAATTCTCGCACGTTACCCGGCCAATCATATCCTTGCAAGGTAACCGCATGGGCCTGAGTTAATCCGAGTTGACCACAATTGAATTTTCTCGCGGCGAGATCAAGAAGGTGGGAGGCGAGCAACGGAATATCTTCCTTTCGACTGCATAACGGGGGGATCTCAATGGGATACACATTGAGACGGTAATACAGATCTTTTCGGAATCGCCCTGCTTCAACTTCTTGTCGCAAATCGCGATTCGTGGCAGCGATAATTCGCACATCCACCTGTCGCGTTCGGTCATCTCCGACGCGCTCATATTCCTGTTCTTGAAGAACCCGCAATAATTTATTTTGGAGCTCCAATGGAATCTCCCCCACCTCATCGAGAAAAAGTGTGCCTTCGTCTGCCAGCTCAAACCGTCCAGCTCGGTCTTTCAAGGCCCCAGTAAACGCGCCCTTTACATGTCCAAAGAACTCACTCTCATAGAGTTCCTTCGGGATGGAAGCGCAATTCACACGAATCAACGGTCTATGCTGGCGTTCGCTTCGTTTATGAATCTCGCGGGCAACCAGCTCTTTACCGGTACCGGATTCACCAAGAATGAGTACACTCGCGTTGGTGGGCGCCACATGCTCGATCTGGCCAACGACTGCCCGCAAGACTTCGCTCCGACCCACGAGATCCCCGAATCCCTGTTCGGCGTTGATCTCCTCGTGCAGATACACATTTTCTTGCTCTAGTCGATGCTTCAAACGCTGGAGTTCCTCTAACGCTTCACGAAGTTCTTGTTCCGATTTTTTACGTTCTTCATATAACCCAGCGTTTTCCAGAGAGATGGTGGCCTGGGCAGTCAGACTTTGGAGAATCTCGACGCGGTCAGCCGTAAACACCCCGGAAGCGAGACCATGAACGAGATAGAGCACCCCAACCGCGTCCCCACGGCCCATGATGGGAACACATAATACCGACCGAGGTCGTAGTCGACGGACCACAGAATCTCCTGAAAAGCGAGGATCTTCCACAGCATCGGCAATCGACAAAACTTCTTTTGTTCGAATGACGTAGTTCACGATACTTACTGGCACATCTTCAGCCGAACCGATTTCAATGGCTGGACGATACCGAATCTCACCCTGATCAAACGTACTCGACGCTTCCATGAGTAGCGTGCCTTTCTTCATAAGTAAAAGATAGCCTTGCTGCGCGCCTGCGGTCTCAACCGCGATCCGAATCAATTTTTTGACCAGTCCATCGAGGTCGACTTCTCGTGAAATTGTCCGTGAAGCCTTCATCACTGCGGCAAAGTCCAGCGCAGCACCGGTACTGCTTAAGAGAGTCAAAAAAGGCATGGACGTGGTACTTGAGGATTTCCTAGACATTGCAGTCCCGGCGATAAGGCCGCCCTGCTCTTTTACGAGCAAACGAGCCTTCCTTGAAGATCCCCAAAGTTGATAGCCGTGATGGGCTTCGCTGAGATACACAGCAGCTATCTTTAGCCGCTTCTGTCCGAGCCAGAACAGGCCGGCTCGCTCACGCGCCAAAGCTTCTTCTTGAAGGTACCCGTTACGGCCCGCTTCTTCGATTGCACGATCGTAAAGCTCGGCAGCCCGCCACCCATCGTCTTCGAGTCGAGCAATTTCGGCTGAGACAAGTAAAGACTTATGCAGGAAATTATCTGGACAGCTATCAGCCCATTGTTGTAGCTGCCGCTGCCGAACCTTAATCTGTTCAATGTGATCGGGGCTGACTCCGTGAGGGGTACGCTCTAGGGCAGCGATCGCAATGAGTGAGGCATAAAACTCATAGACAGCGGTAGCGACGTGGCCTGAAATAAACGAGAGAGCTGCCGCTGCTTTTTCCGAGCAGATTTGCGCCTCTTCTATCCGACCATAGATGTACAGCACCTGGCTTTTGATAATGTTGTAGTGGGCAATCGTCGGCATAGCTGCCCTTGAGACCAGATCTTCCAGAAATTCTAAATCGTGAATGTGTTCGAATAAGAAAGAACCGGGTTCTGGCGTGTCCCCAGCTAAATCTAACGTGGCACGCATGACGGCCACGACGGGATCTGTGGCATGTTGATTGTGGGTCTTGCGCCCGAATCGGATCAATTCCTCTAGCTCAGATACAAGTTCTTTCAGGTTGGTACCGAGATGGAACAAACACAACGACCTATTGTAATAGTGGTAGCCGGCGAACTGGAGTTCACCCGATTGCAGACCAGCTTGGAATCCACGACGATTGATGGCATCGAAGTCTCGCAAATGCTTACTCCAATGATTGATGGAGGTGCAGAATAGGTGTGTGGTTTTGCACATTTGTGACGAGTCGGAATACTTATCGCTCAATGCCATAGCCAGTTGACCGAATCTGTAGGCCTCGGGATAGTTGTGGAGCACAGAACTCTGCAATAAACCAAAGAAGGCATACCCTATTGCCGAATCGGGAGTATGACCATGAGTGAGCGAAAGATTGACGATCTTCACGGTAGCGACAAGACGCAGAGGTGGATCGGCGATGTAGCACAGTGGGAGAATGTTGGCTAGAAGCCGAAGGGCAATGGCCACCTCACGCGAGGTGACCTCCGGTGAGTTGAGCAACGATGGAGGATCGCGCCCGTCCAAGGCCTCTGAGTAACGAACTAGTTCCTCGCGAAGTGCGACTTCTAAGTCTCCTGCAGGCATAGTGACGTTCAGTTTCGCAAGCGCCTCACAACCCGTCGTGATAGCTTGCCGATAATGCCCACTGAGAGTCTGCTGGACGACCAGCACACTCTGTACCTCGGCTTGCTCGGCTGGCGTGTGCAATTGCTGAAGCATCGTGCTAATCAACTCTTGAGATAACTCGAAGTCACCACGAAGGTATTCAGCCTCTACTCTTACCCGATAGAGATCACGCGTGAATTCGTAATCAGTCTGCCAGCAGTCATTGGGTAGAAGGCCCAACCCTGCGACTGCATAGTCGCAACCGGCCCCATACGCTGTGGCGGAGACGGCCCGACGAGCGGCCTCAAGATTCAGATTAGCCAATTCCTTACGCTTAGATTGGTCATTGAGCAGGTCGCTCCCCACGTTGAGATGATCAACGACTTCAAACACACGTTCGGAATGGGCCACGTTGAGAATGCTTGCCTGAAGCTGTAGGCCAACTTGAAGGTGAATTTCTTGTTTCAATTGTTCGCTGAGCATCGCGTAGGCTGCCTGCTGAACGCGGTCATGCAAAAAACGAAACTTCTGTTGCTCGGTTTTAGCTCCGGGAGAGTTCTGCCGACCGAATTGATTGCGGTCCGGTATAACCAAGCCGGCCTCAAGTGCGGGGGTCAACTGATCGAGGACTTTGTTTTTCTTGTCAGTTGAAAGTAACTCAAGCGTAGCCGGATCGAAACGACTTCCGATGCACGCTGCTAGCCTAAGAGCGTGTAAAGTCTCTTGCGGCAACTCACTCAAACGGCTAATCATGAGATCGACGACATTGTTCGTAATATTCATCGCCTCAAGCTCTTCAGTATCCCAAATCCATCGATTAAGAGAGTAATCAAATGTAATGCTGCCCTGCCGGTACAATGTTGTCAGAACCTGTTTGAGGAAAAAAGGATTCCCGGCGGTTTTGTCGAGTACCAGCTGCTGAAGCCGATCAATATCCTCACGATCACCATGCAGGGTGTCCCAAAGCAACTGAGTGATGGAGTCCGAAGTCAGTGGATCTATCGAGAGCCGGCTCGCACGAAGACGCCCCTCCGACATGAGTGCGTTGACCGCTGCCGTGAGCGGGTGCGAGGAATCGACCTCGTTGTCCCGATACGCGCCCACAAGTAAGAAGTGGTGACTGTCGTCGTCAGTCAAAATGGTGTCAATCAGTGCCAAGGAGGCTGGGTCAACCCACTGGAGATCATCAAGGAAAATGACTAAAGGATGCTCCGCTTGACAGAAGACCCTAATGAAGCTTCGAAACACAAACTTGAAGCGGTTTCGACTCTCAGAGGAGTTCAACTTAGGGATAGCCAGTTGTGGCCCGAGGATGTGTTGGACTTCCGGGATGACATCGATCACTAACTGCCCGTTGCCATCAAGTGCTTGAAGGAGGCTGTCTTTCCACGCCACAAGGGCTTCGTCAGATTCCGTTAACAACTGAGCAACGAGATCCTTGAGGGCCGTGACGAAGGCACTATAGGGCACGGTCAATTGTAGTTGATCGAACTTTCCTGAGATAAAATAGCCATGTTGTTCTGTGACTGGCGCGTGCACCTCATGGACTAATGCAGACTTTCCAATTCCGGAGTGGCCGGCGATCAGGACGAGTTCGACTCCCCCTTGCCCTGCACGGTCAAAGGCCGTCATGAGCGTCTCTACCTCTCTCTCCCGACCGTAAAGCTTTCTAGGAATCTCGAATCGATCATTCACATCCTGTCGCCCGGGACGGAAGTCTTCCGGATCACCCTGAAGGTGCTCTTGACATGAAAGAAGGTCGTGCTTAATGCCCAACGCACTCTGGTACCGATCCTCTGGTGCTTTCTCCAGTAGCTTACTAATGACCGCACTCAATGAACGCGGGACATCTTGCCGGGCCTCAAAAAGCGGCGGTGACGGGACCGCAAGGTGGTGGTAGATCAACTCCATCGGATCGACAGGCTGAAACGGAAGACGACCACTGAACAGTTCGAACAGGGTGATTCCAAGTGAGTAGAAGTCGCTGCGATAATCAACGGGCCTGTTCATCCGGCCCGTCTGTTCAGGAGAGAGATAGGGCAAGGTGCCTTCTAATCTGCTGGGGTGAGATACCGGCAAATGGTCTTCTGCTTGCCGTGTCGCAATACCAAAGTCGATTAACGAAATGGCACCGGTCGGGTCGACAAGCACATTGGCTGGATTGATGTCTCTGTGAACAACATGCTGACGATGCACCCCTTCCAGCACATTGGCGATACCAACAGCGATATGTAACCGAGATTCGAGATCAAAATCTGATGAACGAATAAACTCGGCAAGCGTCGAGCCACCTCGGTCTTCAAAAATGAGATCAAACGCGTTCGCATTAGGGATGAGCCCATATGCACGGGGAACCCCGTCGACGGAAAGGGTAGATAAAATATCGAATTCGTGTTTGACGGCAGCCACATCCTCTTCCGTGGCCATTCCTACGAGGAACGATTTGATGATCACCGGCGCGTGATCGCTATCCCTCACGCCGCGGTGCACAATTCGCCTTTGGCTCCTATAGAGTTCCTCGTGAACCGTATAGCCTTTGAACATGCTTTCCTCCGGGACCAGTCTGGAACGAGCTCTCACCCTTCCCGATGAGCTAGGAAACAAGGTTTCCTAGACACCTCCCTAAGCTTCAATTATCGAGAAAGTATTCTTTGCGGCTCCGGCTCTGCCCCATTTCTCCTCCAGCTTTTCCCTTCTCCGGCCTCCGCTTAATGATGTGTCCATTTGTACTTAGGAAATCAAGAAGTCAACGATATACGAGATTTCGTATGTACGCAACGAGTCTTTGTACTCTACGAAATTTCACACTCAGAAAGTAACTGATGGAAATTAGATAACCAACAGTATTTCAAAGGGTTAGGTCTAAATAGATGATTGGCATGTTAATTGGAAATAGCGTCAATCAAGAACGCAAATTTTGGCTACAAACCAATTCAAAGGTGGAAAGGAACAGATCAATGAACCGGATTGAAATATCCTTTGCAGAACCTATGAGTATCGGCACGGACTCAACAAACGAAGAATTTGATCTACTTGAAAGCCTGGGAAAAAGAAACCAAACCGCTTTGGGAACGTTGATCGATCGCTATTACAAAAAACTCCTACAGCTAGCGAAGATGTTTTTCCCAAATGAAACCGAGGCAGAAGAAGTCGTCCAGGAAATGCGGGCGAAGGTCTTGGAAGGGGTTAAAGGATTTGAAGGTCGATCATGTCTTGAAATTTTGATCGTCCAAATACTCACAAAACGTAGCCAAGCCCATCAGGGACAAGAAAAGTGGAGGAAATCTTCGCCCGTTCACTGATCAAAATACGTCAATCTTAAAAGGAGTCTAGTACCATGAAAACAGCCATTGTCATTTTATCCGATCCCAAAAACGGTTCAGAAGAAGCACTCGGACGGGTCTTTAACGGGTTAGCCACAGCCTATGATTTCAAACAAGCAGGGGATGAGGTGTCAATTCTCTTTCAAGGTGCTGGCACACGATGGATCGGTGAACTCACCCAACCACAACATCCGGCCCATGAATTGTTCGAAGCCGTGAAAGATCAAGTGGCAGGAGTTTCTTGTGGCTGTCCTGATGTTTTCGGAGGCACAGAAGACGCTGAGAAGTCGGGGCTTGATTTGATCAAAGAAAACCCCGTACCCGGAACACGAGGGATGGCAAGTCTACGAAAATTGTCCGCGGAAGGCTCAACCATTCTCACGTTTTAAACAACATCATTGAAGTCGCGCTAAGAATCGCTTATGCACAAAGTTTTCATGTAATGACAAATCAAAAGGGGGCCGGCCCAATGCCAACGACACTTTCACAGCCAATACCCATAGAAATACAGGCACTCACGAATCCATGGCCGGATCGTGTTTCAGGACGACCTGTAGAGACCCAAACAATTCGAGAGCAAACCCTTTCTTATACTGGGAGGCAGGAACGCGAATGGGTTCAAGCTCTTCGCCAGGGCAATGAAACCGCGTTCGGATCACTCATAGAGCGTTATCATAATCGGCTTATTCGCCTAGCCCAGAGCTTTGTGAAATCGCAAGCGGTGGCTGAAGAGGTGGTTCAAGACACGTGGTTGGCCGTCTTACAAAGCATCGAGCGCTTTGAGGGCCGGTCATCTCTCAAGACTTGGATATTTCGGATTCTTATCAATATTGCCAAATCCAGAGGGCGAAGAGAAAAACGGTATATGCCATTCATCAGCGAAGATACAGGCACTGGAGGAGAAATAACGTTCTCACATGAATTCAACCTGTATTCCACAGATACGTCTCCTAGAAACCAGGGCAACAGTCCCCTGACAACTTGGGACGACAAAACCCCTGAACGGTTGCTGGAGTCCAAAGAAATTCTGGCCCAGATTGAGAAAGCGATCCAAGCACTTCCGTCTCACCAGCGGCAGGTCATCATTCTTCGCGATATCGAAGGCGTCGATTCTCATGACATATGTCAAATATTAAATATTAGCGCCACCAACCAACGAGTACTCCTGCACCGAGCCCGGACGAAAGTTCGAAGAACGCTTCATTCTTACCTTCGTGGTCCTTCGTCAACGACCACAGCCGCTTCGGTATGGTCGTCTTTGGTCTCGGACGAATAGCGAGTCTGAAACTAATAGGCATGATGGTTTTATTTTCTTTAATCCAAGTTTTTTAAATAGAAAAATACGATGTAACAAACTCTTCTTTAAAAGCACAAAGGTGTAACGCTGGCAGATGGGTGCACTCAAAACAAAAGTCTCCCGATCAAAAAAGGAGGTGCATGATGAAAGTCCTACACACATTTTTACCAGTGATTGCAATTTATCTAAATCAAGAAATCTTATTGAAGGAAATAAAAGGAGTTCAACAAGAAACTCATTGCAATTGAATCCTCCGTACAGGAATGAGGCTGGTCCACAGATTGGCAGGCCCTCTCAACTCTGATGGAACCTGTAGAGAAACAATAGAGGGTGTTATGAAGGAGAAATATCATGCGTCTACCATCATTCATCCGACCCTTACCAACCTTACTTGGGGTGGCCGGATGCCTTGTTTCGTTGTTGGGTTTTCACGCAACTCCCTCGATTGCAGAGAAGAAAGGAGAACGCGTGTATTCGTTTAATGACCAAGGCGAACTCATCCAACCTCAAGGGTATCGGGAGTGGATTTATGTGGGAACTCCCGTCACCCCCAATGAATTGAACAATGGGAAGGCCGCGTTTCCTGAGTTTCATAACGTCTATATCCATCCGGATCACTTCAAAAAATGGAAAAAGACCGGCGCTTTCCCTGATGGCACGATTCTCATGAAGGAATTAGTGAGCGTAGGGTCGAAACAAGCAGTCAGCGGGGCCGGTTATTTCATGGGAGAGTTCATCGGCCTTGAGGCAACAATCAAGGACTCCAAGCGGTTCAAAAGTGAACCAGGTAATTGGGCCTATTTCAGCTTCACGCAGGAAGGCAAGAAACCAACAAAGACAACCAAAGCGATGCCGGCCGATAAGTGCAATTTTTGCCATCAAGCATTTGCCAAGGATGACTGGGTCTTTACGCAATATTATCCCGTACTCAGAGCAGCCAAACCCGGTCGGTAGTAACAGCCATGAAACCGTATTCGTTTGTTGCTCAAGGTCATGTTCAAAAATAAAATTTTTCATTCCTCATTCACGGAGGTAGCAAAATGAAGATCACCCTATCAACAGTCTGTCTCTCTCTCGTCCTCATGGCCGGCATGGCATGGGCCGAACATCCTGGCGTAGCCACCAATCATCGTGATGCCATTCAAAAAGCCATGATGACGCACATCAAGGAAATCGCGTCACACAATGCGAACGGGATGTACCCCGTGTTCGATCCTCATTCAAAGACGGTCGTTCAGTTGAAGCTCAAAGAATTTCACAACAGCGTAGAAATCATGGGGAGAGCCACACCCTATTTTGTGAGTTGTGCGGATTTCACCGCAGAAGACGGGACACTCTATGACTTGGACTTCCTCGTTTCATCAAAATACGCAGTCGTAGCGACCCTCGTGCATGCAAAAAATGGGAAGAAGACCGATTATGCGATCCCATAAAAAACAAGTGGTTTCTGATGCAGTTTAATCACAATCAAAAATTGGAGGATAACACTATGTCTAAACAAACCTTACATTCAAATCCTGTTGCTGCTCTGCTGTTTGTGTTGTCTGCTGCAATAGTCAGTACAGGACTATTCAGCACCCTGTATCTCGTCCATGCTGAACAGACCAAATCCCTGCATGACCGGTTAGGGGGCATGCCTGCGATTACGGCGGTAGTGGATGAATTCGTCAACCGGCTTGTGGCGGACAAGACGGTAGGCGGACGGTTCGCATCGGCCGACGTGAAACGGTTTAAAATGCTGAATGCAGAATTAGTCTGTATGGCCACTGGCGGCACCTGCAAATACTCAGGTAAGGATATGAAGACGACGCATAACGGAATGCGAATATCCGAGAAAGAATTCAATATCGTCGCAGGGCATCTGGTGAAGACCTTGAAAAAATTCAAAGTGCCCAAACAGGAAACCAAGGAACTCTTGGCAATTATCGGCTCGTTGAAGAAGGATATCGTAGAGGGGGCTTAGTCTAGATCCCTCGATGGCCCATTCTTTGAAAATGGTGGAAACGGGCGGCGACTTGGTCGCCGCCCACCATCAACAAACAACAAAAAATTCGCCCCCATCCCCCATCCTTTTTCATTTCCTTCGCCTAATGAATAATAAAGTCCTCTCACTTTCAAATTAAACTAATCTCAGTAATTATCCGATTTCTACAACTATGAAGCCTAGGGCAAAACCAAAGCGGGCTCCCGCGCGTCAAGGGAAGCAAGACCCTGGGCGTTACGACAAATTTAGACTGATCAATGGGAAACATGATTTTCAGAAAACCGTCCCTGAGGGGGTCGTGGAATACTCCGTGTGCCTGCGAAAAGGAGGAACGCTTGCCTATTTCAACTACGACCTCGCGAAAGAAATGGGATTAATTGCTGGGGATCATCCTTCAAAAATGAATCCCAAGCTTTCTAAAATGATTCTGGATACCTTCGGCATTCAAATTATCAATGAATATGATGTGATTCATCACACCCTCATTCCCAAAAATACGATTAAACCTCATAAGTACATGGCGACCAGATATCTACAATTGCAACACCCGGACAAAACCGGACGTACCTCAGGAGATGGTCGAAGTATCTGGAACGGCCAGATTTTCTATCGGGGTAAGACATGGGACGTATCAAGCTGTGGGACCGGGGCGACGTGCCTAAGCCCAGCGACGGCTATTGAAAAGAAATTCTTTAAGACCGGCGATCCTTTCGTCAACTATGGATGTGGGTATGCAGACATCTTGGATGGTATTACCGCGGCCCTGCTAAGTGAAATTTTCCATAGAAATGGCATAGCGACGGAGAGAACCTTGGCCGTGATTGAATACCAAAAAGGATTCGCCATTAATGTTCGAGCGGGGACGAACTTGTTGCGACCGTCACATCTCTTTCGATATCTCAAGCAGGGAGATCTTAAAGGACTTCGTTCGGCTGCGGACTATTTCATTGATCGACAGGTGTCGAATAGTCAGTGGCCCGCACATTTTTCTCGAAAGAAAAGCTATGCCTATCTTGCCGAATACATCGCTAGGCGTTTTGCGCAGGTCACGGCCAGATTCGAATCTGACTATCTGTTTGTTTGGTTAGATTGGGACGGGGACAATATTTTGATGGATGGCGGGATTATTGACTATGGGTCAGTGCGGCAGTTTGGTCTCTATCACCACGAGTACCGATTTGACGACACGGATCGTTGGTCAACGACGATTCCCGAACAAAAACGAAAGGCTCGATATATCGTCCAAACATTCATTCAAATGAGTGATTTTCTCGTCAGGGGTAAGAAGACCCCGATTCAAAAGTTTTCCCGTCATAAACTACTGAAGGTGTTTGATCAGGAATTTGAATACCATCTGTCTCGTCATCTGTTATATAAAATCGGCTTGAACGACTCGCATCGAGAAAACCTACTCAAAGAACAACAAGATCTGATTAAAAATTTTCAAAGGGTGTTTAGCTACTTTGAAAAAGCAAAATCACATAGAGGCCCGCACAAAGTTCTAGACGGCCACACCTGGGATGCGATTTATTGTATGAGGGATATGTTACGAGAACTTCCCGCACATCTGTTTGAAAAAGAAACGTTCATGACCCCCGCCGAATTTATGGGCACGATCGCATCAAGCTATGCCAACAAACAGGACAAAACATTAACTGACGCGAAAACCAAAAAAATACAGGAATTTCAAAAACGGTATATGGCCGTCGTTCGGCAGACGGCCAAAACCTTTAAAAAAACTGAACGAAAAATTTTACTCGAACTCGGGATGAGGGCATCCATCATTAACCAGTATGATCGCATCACCGGCAATTCCATTCTCGAGGTGACAGACAAAATTCTGCGGGAACGAAAGAGGTTATCGTTTGATGGAATGCACACAGTATTCCATGATTTCATTCATCATCAAAAAATGCGACCTGATTCAGATACAAAAAACGGAATGAACACATTGAATTCAGTAGAACAACAACGCTCCCAACAAGTGCTGGATAAAATAATGTGGTTAGTTCGAGAGAATCGAGAAAGCCTGTAGGGTTTCCCGTATAAGATCTTTATGCTGATGCCGCTGGTAGTGGCAACCTTGTCGAGCAGGTACGCGAAGCAGTCCAAGAGTAAGGGCAGTTTGCATTCAAGTAGTAAGTGCTATGCGTTTGGCGTCAGCGTATTGCTTTCGATTAACCGTCCGCTGCCGACCCAGGCTGTGTGAAAACTCAGCAAGCAGGTATACTCCACCTTTCTAAGGGAGGTGTGAGTGATGAGCGGATTTATTCAAGGCGACGATCGCCACCAAGCGACCTTATTCCCCGAACGATTAGAT
>JAJDBP010000030.1 GCA_029261295.1 Nitrospirales bacterium
TTCTCATCCGCCGCCTCTGAGCATCAGCATTGGACCAGCCTGCAAAGTGTCGCCTCTTCCCCTCCCGCAGACAAAGAGAGGAGAGACGTCGCAGTCAATTAAGCTGCGAGAGCCAAAGGTTCGTTGGCAATTAATGTTTTCCCGAAGGTTTTACGAGACTCCGAGAGCTCGACACGCTCTGTTGACCTCTTGATTCCCGTCGAAGCCAGTCACCCCCATATAAAATGTTTGCCCTTTTCCCTCTAAAGAGGGAACCTTCTATTAGTGTATCGCAAAACAGAGAGCCTTTCCAGGTAAGATAACCACAATATGGAAGATATCAAGAAAGGGTTTTTCGTACGTGCCGAGATTTCGTGGACTTTTTGCCTCCATAAATTTCTGTTCTAAATGACTGGTGGATAGTGACCGTATGCACGAGGGACAAAAATTTGAGAATGGCGCCTCATTAGACAAAGGAGAGAGGTAATATGGCCTGGACGTTATTGTTGATCGCTGGGTTTTTTGAGATTGTGTGGGCTACTTTATTGAAATTTACGGATGGATTTACGAAAGTCTGGCCAAGTGTGGGGACCGTGGTCGCTATGGGAATCAGCATGGTGTGTCTGGCATTCGCTCTTCGCGAAATCCCGATGGGAACCGCGTATGTGGTTTGGACGGGGATTGGTGCCGTTGGCACTGTGATCATTGGGATCTTGGTGTTTGCCGAACCCAAGAATGCCGTTCGTTTGATTTGTATTGGGATGATTGTTGTGGGAATTGCTGGTTTGAAGCTGTCGTCCCCCTCATAAATGAAGGGGAGAAAGTA
The DNA here is from genome assembly GCA_029261295.1 of Nitrospirales bacterium. GTDB lineage: Bacteria > Nitrospirota > Nitrospiria > Nitrospirales > UBA8639 > Nitrospira_E. The sequence goes on from JAJDBP010000030.1 coordinate 806, forward strand.
AAAAATTACGCTGGGAGGCAGGATGGCGAGGCAGTGAGAAGCGATGTTTTCGTCATGAGGGGCAATCTTAAAATGCCCAACTGACGAATGTATAGCGTTCGCCTTTTGTGAGTTCTTTGACGGCATGGGGATACATGAAGTTCGAGGGAAACACCATAATGTCTCCGGCCTTCAATGACACCTCATGGTGGCCAAAGAACACAAACTCGCCTCCTTCATACCCTTCATTGAGCACACCTAAAATACTCAGAATGGGAATTCCTTTTCGCTCTCCATCAAAGAGTGAATGGATATGGTCATAATGCTCACGCATCATGGTGCCCTCTGAGTATCGGTTAAACCGTATGGGGGTAAACGTTTTGACAAAACTTTTGATTTTGTCATCGTCTTGTGGATTGTATTTGATCATATATTCTTGAAGTGCCTGGAAAACAAAAGCTCCAAGTCCATCTTGCAATTCCTGGGTGGTGTTTAAAACATCCAGCTCTTTCTCAGGTTTGGACTCATAATCGTTAGCCGCATAGCTATACCAGGAATGTTTCGTCCATTCTTTGCCGCGAATTTCACCCAATACTGCCTCACAAACGTGCGAAGGTATGACATTCGTGACAAAAATATAATCGGTAATTTGATTCATCGAGTTCGTCATTCAGGGCTTAGGGAAGAATGTGAATTTCTCAGAATATTTCGTTGATTCTGTGGACCAGTCTATAATGCTCAGAATGGCCATTCAACATTTGTGAAATCTTCTCTATTGGTGGAGGACATCAGGATTAAATGGAAAATTGAACGGCTGGTTGTGAACTACTCGGCTTTGCGAGAATGCCTTTTTGTTTCAAGGTTTCTATTATTTGATGTGTACGGGCATCAAAATCTTCTGGTCCGGCAAAAATGAGATCTCGATCTGGTTGGGGCCCGGTTTGGTCTTTGGTCATATGAACCGTGACGACCTGAATCGGGTTGACCAGAGTTTGAACCGTTTGGACAATCCCTTTGGCAGTTGGTGGGAATGGATTAGTGGTGGTAATCACAAGCGAGCCGGTATCGGCCAATAACCGGACGACCTCTCCAAACCGGCGGACAATTTCCTCCGGTTTTGTATCATGCAAATCGGCATCCAACCCTCGTTGTAGATTCTCGGCAGCGAGTAGATACGCATGGCGCCCTTCGGCAACTAAGACGGTTTCTAGCTTTCTGGCGAGGAAGCTTTTAGCGGTGGTGTCTGCTCCAGTAAAGAGCACCACGGCTGCTCGGTGCCCATAGCGTAAGCTCCGCTCTTCCACTCCGACATCGCCTTTCACCCATGCAGAATCTCGTTCTCGGGCTTCAGTTCGGAAATTTTCTTGTTCGTCCGCAACTAATTCCGTGATGATGCCGCCACCAGCCACGTCATAATTATCGACGAGAACAAAACGCCCAGTGGTTTCAAAGCTAGCATACAGATCGAAAGCCAAAGGAGCTTTGGTCCGCAAGGTAATATCGGCAACTTCGTTGCGTTGCACCATGGATTGTGTGTGACGATCGTCTAGATTATTCGCATCCACGATGCGATGAATTGCCGCAATTTCGCATGGGACTTCACGAGTTGCGAGTCGCAAGGTATAGGTTTTTTGGGTTTCGAGTGGCTGACTGCCCAACCAAAACAGATTGGCGCGTATTTGCGTAGACACCATTGGGCGGGTGTCTTCATGGGTGGCGATGTGGCCGCGCTCTACGAAAATTTGTTCATCTAACGTAATACCGACTGATTGGCCGGCAATGGCTTGAGTCGGCGGGGGATCACAATTAAAGGCTTCGATAGATTGAATATTGGCGGACTTATTCGTGGGCGAAAACACCAAGCGGTCGCCTATCTTCAATTTCCCGGCTGTGATGCGGCCTACCAAGATGCGTCGAGCATCAAATTTATACACGTCCTGGAGAGGGAACCTCAGAGCTTGTTCGTTCCGTGCTGTTTCTAGGTGAAAATGGGCTAAAGATTCCAGTACCGAGGGGCCGGTATACCATGGGGTCTCAGGGCTGATTTGAGTGATATTGATGCCTTGTTTGGCGCTAGCCGGAATAATGTATTGAGGGACGACATTCAATTGCGTCAGGAATTCTCGATATTCCTTTTCAATGGCCTGAAAAGTATCCTCGCGATAATTGACCAGATCCATTTTATTGACGACCACGGTGACTTGTTTGACCCCTAGCATCGAGAGTAATAAACCGTGGCGCTTAGATTGATCGCGAACCCCTTCCAAGGCATCAATGATTAACAGTGCCGCCTCCGCTCGGGCGGCGCCGGACACCATGTTTTTTAAAAATTCTTTATGCCCTGGCGCATCGATAATAATGTATTGCCGACCGCCCCAGGTGAAAAACGTTCTGGCCGTATCAATGGTAATGCCCTGTTGTTGTTCTTCTAAAAAGGCATCGAAGAGAAAGGCGTACTCAAACTCCTTCCCTTGCTGGCGGCAAATGGCTTGAATTTTTTCTATTTTGCCTTCAGGGAGTGTCCCTGTGTCTGCATAGAGGCGGCCCAATAAGGTCGATTTCCCATGGTCTACATGGCCGACAATGACGATATTCATGCGCTCTTGGATGGTGGTGTCAGTCGTCATCACTACATGTATCCATCTTTGCGTAATTGTTCCATTCCCCGACCTTCGTCTTGTGCGCGTCCAGCTCGCTCGGCCACTTTGCTATTTTTCAATTCGATAATGACCTCATCTACGTTCTTGGATGTTGACTTGATCGGGGAGGTGCAAGGCGCACACCCCAGGCTGCGATAGCGTGAGCCGGTTCCTTGATCTAAATACAAATGGTCAAGGAATGGGATGTTTTCCAGTTTGATATATTCCCAAATATTAATTTCTGTCCAATCTAAGAGAGGATGAATCCGGATATGAGTTCCTGGTGGAAAGGAAATTTTGTATTGATCCCATAGCTCAGGTGGCTGATCGCGGAAATCCCAATCGTTATTCTTATCTCGTGGAGAAAAATAGCGTTCTTTGGCACGGGTGGCATCTTCATCAGATCGGACGCCCAAAATAATTCCGGTATAGCCTTTTTCTTCTAGCAAGAGTTTGAGCCCTTCGGTTTTCAAGGCAGTACAGCAGGCGATGCGGCCTTTTTCATGGTTCATTCCTTCGGCCAGAGCTTTCTTGTTTTGTCCGACCACCAGGTTCAAGCGCCATTCGCGAGCCAGACGATCCCGGTATTCAATCATTTCAGGAATTTTATAGCTGGTATCCACATGCAACAAAGGAAAGGGGACATGCCCAAAGAATGCTTTACGTGCTAACCACAACAATACGGTGGAGTCTTTGCCCATAGACCAGAGCATGCCTAGGTTGTCGAAGTTTTTGTAGGCTTCTCGGAGGATATAGATGCTCTGGTCCTCTAATTGCCGAATATGTTTCATGCTGTCACCAATGGAGTCGAAAGTGAATCGTTGTTTGGGGATGTATGAGTCTGCGTATTGACCAGCTTTTGATAAAAAGTTCTGGCCTTTCCTGAGTCGAGCGCATCATTGGCTAAAGGTGTGGCCTGGGCCAATGAGGAAGCCAGCCCGGCAGCGTAAATGTAGAGCGCCGCATTGAAAATCACCCATGCGCGCTGGTCGCCTCGCAGGCGATTATCTAACAATTGAATGAGCACGTGGGCTTCATGGTTTGGGCTAGCCGTAGGTGATGCTCCCTCTTGCGCGCTTATTTTGGCGCTCATGGCTTGGAAAGGGCCAAGTCGAAAACCGGCATCTTCCGGGCCGAAGGTCAAGGGGGAAATGTGCCCACTTCGCAATTCATGTGCTGATGATGGGCCGGATATAGAGAGTTCGGGGAACCCTTCAACTCCTTGAATAATGAGTGCGCGTGATGTTCGCAACATATCCAAGGCTTCGGTCATTTTATTGAGATAAGGCGGATGGGCAATACCGATGACTTGCGAAGGCAGCTGCGCGGGGTTAAGCAACCTTGCAATCTGATGAGACAGATTTTGTAAGCCAAATTCTTGTCGCAAATCGAGGAGCTTTGTTAAGGGAGCATGGTACCCAGCCAAGTCCATATACGCCCATGAATGTTGTGAGACTTGTTCAGTGGCTTCACGAGCAGATTGTGCGATGGGGAGCCTGAGCTGGTAAAGGACACGAGGTAGGTCGTAGCCGAGGCCAGGGTTCTCAATTCCATGCATGAATATTCCGGCCCCTGCTGCGCCGGCAACAAGCGAAGCTGCAATCACGACATGAATGGTATTGTGCTTTTCGCCATATAAGGGGAGATCAATCATGTTGGCAGAATTTGGAAATTGAATTGGTTGGGTGCATTTCCGAGCTGTTGTGGTAAACGCGGCTAATTCGCCGATGGACTCCGTTTTAATCCGCATGGCCATAAGGAATGCCCCAATTTGGGCTGGAGTGGCTTCTCCGTCAATAATGGCATTCAGAGCAAATTTGGCTTCTTCCCATGTGAGGTCCTTCGCGCCTTTTAACCCCTTGCCAATTTTGGCAATAATATGATCCATGGAGTGGCCCATCATCAAAATGTCCATACCTGATCAGCGGGGAGGACCGCTTCTTTCCAAAAGGCCTCGGCCGTTTGAACTTCGTCTAATTCCGCGATAAGTTCTTCGGGTTTAAAGGAAAAATATCGAAGAGAATCCTTGCATGCCGAAAGCTTAACGTTTCCGCTTTCCTTAGCTTTCTGAAACAATTCTGAAAGGTCAACTTTATTTTCTTCTCGTAGGATATCTCGAACCGTAGCCTCACGCCCTCGATAGTCGGAAGAGAGGCTCAGTTCTTTTATTTTAATTTTACTCATGCGGCTCGCTGCTCCATCTCTGAAAAATCCACTTACCTCAATGCCACTTGCAGCAGCCAATGTGATCCATTCACATGTCTGGAGAATGTTGTTGAAGTCACCGCGAGTAATAATGATGGCCAATTTTTGCACAATTTCCCTCTCCCGTTCATGATGTTGTTGTGGAAGTGCTGTTGACTCGCGCCGGGTAACCCCTTAGCGGTGCAGTCCGCATTCCGTCTTGGTCGAACTGCTCCATCGTCCAGATCGGGGATCATCGCCGGGCATTACGGGAGCCGTGCAGTGGGTGCAACCAATACTCGGGAAATGTTGGTCATGGAGTTCATTGTACGGTACATTTTGAGCGCGAATGTATTCCCAAACCTGTTCCCATGACCAGGAAGCTAGGGGATTGAATTTTACCAAACCAAACTTCGCATCCCACTCGACAAGGCCCGCATGTGCACGAGTGGGAGATTGGTCACGCCGGATTCCAGTAATCCAAGCAGCGTACTGTTGAAGGACTCGTGTTAACGGTTCAATTTTGCGGAGCTGGCAACATTGATCAGGGTTTCTCAACCACAAACCCTCACCATGTTGGGACGCTTGCTCTGCTGGAGTTAATACCGATTTCATTTGAATCACCTGGTCATCTTGCAACTGATAGTGTTTGATGATTCGATCTTGTACTGCATGCGTTTCTGTGAATAAAAAATCGGTATCCAAATAAAAGAGCACGCTGCGGGGATTGATCCGGAGCATCATATCCACGAGGGCGACATCTTCTGCTCCGAAGCTACAGGCCAATATGACACGGGGGGTATATCGCTCCAAAGCCATTTCAAGAATTTTTTGCGGACTCTGGCCTTCCAGCGATTGGTTCCACTCGGCGAGTTCATTTGGAGACGGTGGGGTATTAGTCGTGGCAGACATTGGAATGGTTTACCCTTCAACCTTTTCGACAAGGACCTTGAAATGTTGTTCGTCAACATCCATGGGAACTTGTTGAAGGACCTTATGCCCATCATTTTTGAGACTGACAGGCACATTGCGAATTGGATCGCCTGCATCAAGCCAGACTTCCAACTGTTCTCCTTCGTCCATCATTTCTAATTTCAACTTCGTTTTGACATAATTCATCGGACAGGCCACGCCTCGCAAGTCATAGACCTCAGTCTCTCCAGCGGTCGATGGTTCCGGTTGAGGCGACAAACCATTTGTTGGCGCGGTTTCCTCTGCCCCCACTTCTGCTGGGGTAAGCTTGAGGTCCTGCCCAATTCGTTCTGTGACCGTTCGGCACACGTCGACAAACCCCTTGGCAAAGGTCAGCTTGCTTTGAGTGAAGTCTGTTGAGGCATCCTTGCTCCCAAGGTCACCAAATTTTTCGGCAACATTATGATAGTCAGCCGGCAAGAGTCCTTTGGCGCGAATCATGTCATCAAATTCTTTTAAGGTATCCGCATCGGTATTCGGATCAATCCCTTCGGTCACGAGAATCGCTTTTGCGCCAGCCACCACTGCACGGTAGGCTTTATTAATGGCCATGGCATATTGGTGCTTTTCGACCAGTAATCGTGCTTGATACAGTTCTTGTTCGGCTTCTAAGATTCGGTTGTCGATCATTTCTAATGCACCACCAGCACATTCACCTGGCCCTAAATCCTCGACAGAAAATTCCTCATCCCCTTCCCAATCGAAATAAAATTCTTTGTCATCCTGAAACGACGGGAGAATGGTATATGGAATCAGTTCGTCTTTCAGTTGAACTTTCCCTGTACGATTAATAAAGGCGGGGAGGGATTCTCCGTCCTTTCGTGTTCGTCGATACAGATCTAAAAGATGCTGGACCGCAGCTGGCACATTTTTCGCGGGCACTTTTACAATTAATTGTGCAATCTTTGGTGTGCCGTCGACTTGGCCACCTAAATGCAATTCATAGACGGGGGCAATATGATCACCAATCCGTTTGCCGACTCCATGAAGGCCAATGGTCGCGATATGGTGTTGTGCACAAGAGTTGTGGCAACCACTGATTTTGACATCGACACCCTTAAGGTCATCCGGGCATTTCCCAGCTGGGAATACCTCAGCTAACGCGCGGGCGAGCCCTTTTGACGAGGTGATTCCCAATCCACAGGTATCCGTTCCTGGGCAGGCCACAATGTCTTCAACCCCTTCGGCTCCGGGATCACCTAAGCCATGCGCCAGAAGTTCTTCATAAAAGTGAGCCAGTTGATTATCTGGAATCCATCGAACCATCATATTTTGGTTAATTGTGGTTCGAATATTTCCATTGGCGTAGCGTTCGGCTAGGTCTGCCAACACGAACATTTGTTCTGTTGTCAGGTCACCGGAACGGAGCCGAACGGCTGCTGCTTTAAATCCAGGCTGTCGTTGCGAAATGACATTCGTGGCATACCAGGCAGTAAAAGCATCTGATTCTGTTGTTGTGCCATTTTGCAAAGAACCGTTTGGCGAGCCTTGACCGTTGCTCTGTGCCGATGCCCCATTGCCGTTTTTGGTCGGCATGATCAGAGGCGGATCGTCAGGATACACGCCTGGGATTAGCCCCAGTTTCGTGGCTCCAGATTGGATCATGCTGTCATAGGTTTCTTTCCAGCGTTTTGAAAATTCCTCAAAGCCTAATTTGTCGAGCACAAACTTCATGCGAGCCTTACTGCGATTTTTGCGATTACCCAAATTATCAAATATTTTCAACATGGCTTCAATGGAGGGAATCAGTTCTTCCATTGGAACAAATTCTCGGAGTGTTTTCGCCAAACGTGGGGTGGACCCTAACCCACCACCTACTACCATTTTGAATCCAATCACACCTTCGGCATTGCGGGCGGCTAGAAGCCCTACGTCGTGAATAGGCGTCAAGGCGCAGTCCTGTTTGCATCCCGAGAAGGCAATTTTAAATTTCCGTGGAAGACTTTGATTTAGCGGATTTCGTAACAAATGATAGGCCACGGTTTTGGCATAGGGTGTCACGTCAAACACTTCTCCAGGGCAGACACCAGCAAGTGCACAGGCCGTGACATTTCGCACGGTATTGGCACAGGCTTCGCGAGTGGTTAAATCTACTTCTGCTAATTTCCGCATGATGATGCCCACTTGGGGAAGTGGGACAAAGTGCAATTGAATATCTTGCCGAGTCGTGACGTGACCCACCCCAGTGGCATAGGTGTCGGTGATTTCAGCCACCTGTCGTAATTGATTGGCATTCATTCCCCCAAAAGGAATTTTAATGCGGATCATTTGGACATCGGGTTGGCGCTGGCCATAAATACCGTATTGCAGACGGAAGGGTTTAAACACATCCATGGGGGTATCGCCGGATTGGACCCGAGCGACTTCATCTTCGAACGTTTCGATTTCCTCAATTATTTCCTGGGGAATCGGGATTGTCTTGATGGGTGGTCTGGTAGAGGCTGGTGACGTGCTCATGGTCTTTCTCCAAATGGCAGATTAAATTCAGGTAAAGGTCTTTCGTGGGGATCTTTTATGATTATGAACATATAGGGGTCCTCATGCGCCGAGCTAAATATGATACATCAAGCTGCGTTGGGATTCGAGTTTTTGGTGTTGGTCAACCAAAGATTGGAGTGAAATCACTCGAAGAACGGCTTGCTCAGCTTCCTGAACCTGTTCCCAAATGGTTGACAGAATGGTGATTGAAGCCCCACGTTTTTTGGTTTGCGCCGTTAATTGTCCTGTTGTCGACGCCTTAACCTCATTTCCATTCATGGAATTGACCAATTCAGCCAATGTGATTTGATTGGGGTCTTGGGCTAGGGTATATCCACCTTGTGCACCTCGTAAGCTTCGCACGATTCCTGCCTGCTTTAATCCCTGCAATATTTGCTCAATAAATCTAGACGGGATGCCTTGGCGGGCCGCAATGGCTTTTGCCTGAAGCGGGGTATCCCTATCATGTTGAGCCAGTTCGATTGTGGCCATTATTCCGTAGGTAACCTTTATAGGAAATCTGTTCATTTTTAATCCATACTAAATCGATAGGAATAATATATTTATACTACTTCCTCAAAAAATGTCAAGGATCCCAAACTCGTTAGCCTATGAGAATGAACGTCAAAACAAATAAGTCCTCTTAGTACAGCCATTTCTCAAAAGGAAATATTTATGATTGATATCTCATAACCTCTTAATTTTTAAGGAAAACACACCGATAGGGTATTTGAGTGAAGAGAAAAAGATAGAGAAGTACTGCTAATTGAGATTTAAGACATGCCTGACCAAAAAGATATTGCCGATCTCTTAGAAGAGGTTCAGTCCATTGTTCATGGGTTGAAGGATGAGAAATCTGATTTGCGAGAGCAGGTTGGAAGAGTTGAGGCACAATTATCGGTAGCGAAGGAAGAAAAAACGAAAGAAGTCAAAAAGTTACAAGATACCAATGCTGGTTTAAGCAAGGAGTTGCAGGAGACCAAAGCTCGATTGTCTGGGGAATTACAAGATACTCAACAAAAGCTTGATCGCTTTCACCCTGAATTGCAGAGTCTCCAAGACGAACTTCAAAACGCGGAACTTCAAAACAATATGTTGGAGATGGAATTGTCAAAGAAAAACGAAGAAATCAAAGCGCTTGAAAGCCGTCTTCGTAGTTATACGTCACTTGCCTCAAATACCTTGCCTGTTGAAGAACCAATTGCCTAACCCTTTCCTCATTTAGTTCTCTCACATCCTGTTCGTTAAAATTCCCAAGGTATCTTACTGCATTGAATTCGCTTGTCCGAAAAAGCCAAAAGCTTTGGATGTCTACAATTGTAGAGAAGGCGTCCATTCAAATTTCTGGGTGTAGAATTCAGGGTATAGAAGAATGACCTGCGTGAAACATTGTAGAATGGTCAATGAGAAATGATTTAAAGTTCAAAAACCAACGAAGTCCGAGTAAAATCAGGGATTCATTTTAGATTCCTATAGAATATTGAAACATTTTCCAAACGGGAGGATTTCATGTCGTCAAATGCATCATTGAGTAAGGGGAAGAAGTCTGCTGCAGCTACCTCAAAAGCAGGAGCGAAGGCAAAAGGGACCGTTAAGAAGACAGTCGCAAAAAAAGCCGCACCTTCGGCAGCTAAGAAGATCGCTTCAACGGCGTCTAAGGGAAAGGAGGCTCCTGATCAGGGGGCGCTTAAGGTTGGGGGTCGAGCTCCAGCTTTTTCTTTACCAAATGATAAAGGGAAAGTGGTGAAATTATCAGAGCTGAAAGGGAAAAAGATCGTGCTGTTCTTTTATCCGAAAGATGATACATCTGGTTGTACTAAAGAGGCCTGTTCGTTCCGAGATGGTCTCCAAGCCATTCGAAAGAAAGGAGCGGTCGTCCTTGGTGTGAGTGCTGATTCTGTTGCCTCACATCAAAAGTTTTCTCAGAAGTATGATTTTAATTTTCCATTGCTCAGTGATGAGTCCAAAGCCATGATTCAGGCCTATGGCGTGTGGAAAGAGAAGTCGATGTATGGTCGAAAATATATGGGAATTGAGCGGACGACGGTCCTCATAGCCAAAGATGGGACCATTAGTCATGTGTTTCCCAAAGTGAAAGTTGATGGGCACTATGAGGAGGTCCTAGAGGCGTTAGGTTAAAGGAACTCAGCGGGAAGAATTAAGTGGGTAGGGTCGGATTGGCTGTGGCTGCCTTGCGTTCGTGTTCATCCCCAATCTGGGAAAAGTCTTGTTCCCCAAAGATCGCATTGGTGTTCTTATAATATTTGAATTCCAGAAGATTATCGGAGGGGTCTTTTAAAAAAAAGGAGAGGTGTTCGATGGGTTTCCCGGTGAACCGGCATTGGGGATCCCGAAAAAATGTCAATCCATTCTTTTTGGCACGGTCTCGCAATTCTGCCCATTCCTCTTCCGTTTGACATACTACCCCAAAGTGCCTGGGGTAAATGTTGGTTTGGGGTGGTCCCAATTCTTCAGTGACCTGAGCCACAATTTGGTGGCCGTGAAAATTAAGCATGATGGCTACCGCTGATTGTCGTCCGATGCCACATCCCAACCCCGAGACATAAAACTCCTTGGTAGAGGCAATGTCTCGAACCGGAAAAGATAAATGAAAAAGAGAATGACTCATTGGGCCCTCATTAGCCAATTATGACATGTTTAACGACCGGGGGAAATAGTAGAATGTTGGATGAAGGGTAGACTAAAATATGAGGGGAAAAACAGGGCGGCCTCTGACTTTTCTTGGCGAAGAATTTGAGGAAATGAAAAAAGGAATGTCTTAGTTAGGCTAATTGTTCAGCCTTGAGAAACGAGGAGGTGGTAAACCGGTTTCCTCCGTGGATTTTCGAATAATACACGGCTTCATCTGCATCCCGGAGCAGGTCAGAAAGCGTTGAGTAAACCTGTTCTGGCCCGTGCGTGGCGATGCCTAAAGAGATGGTGACGGTTATGCTATCCTCGGTTGAGGCTTTATGAGTGGTTTCCCGAAAGGCTTTCAAAATTCTTTCGCAGACTTTTTCACCAATATCTTGTGGCGCATTCGGCAAAATTAGAACAAATTCTTCCCCACCATAACGTCCAAGACTATCTGTTCCACGAAGTTTTACCTGAAGCAGTTGGGCAGCAGATCGTAAAACCACATCTCCAATCTGATGGCCATATGTGTCATTCACAGACTTGAATTTGTCTAAATCGCAGAATACCAGGGTTAAACATTCCTTATTTTTTATTGCTGCTTCAAAGGCCGAAGCCAGAGAGGTATCTAGGTTGGCGCGGTTTAAGACACCTGTTAAGGCATCTCGACGATTGTCCTCTTCTAAGTGTTTGAATTCATAGGCCATCGTCGCATTTGATATTTGAAGTTCTTCAACTTGCTTGATGGCTTGAAGGTTCCGGATAAGCAGGGACTCTCTGGCCTGTTCAAGAATCGTTTGAGGGTTCTGCCAGAGTTGGAGATCTGTCTCAAAAAGTCTTTCCAATTCAGGCAGCTGAGTCTTCATACTTTCTAGGATCTCAATCAAGGAATCGGGAGAAAGTCCTAATAACGATTGTGCCTCCGTTTTTATCCGTTGGATATCCCCTTCAGATGTTTCCCGAAGGAAGATTTCTGCGATACTTCCTGATAGGGATACGCAGGAGATAAAGGTTGCCAATTCATTGTGTATCGGAATTTGAGGTGAGTCCTCAATTTTGCTAACGGCAAGTCCTAACCGATCAGGGAAATTCCACTGCGTTAATAGCCAACTTCCCACCTCTTCATGAGTAATACCCAGAACCTGATTTTCATGAGCTAGAATCTCAAGATGGTTCGATTGTGGAGAGGGAAGAGTGACATACAAATCTGGGAAGACCTGATCAAGCGCAAGCATGCCGATGTCTTGTAAAAGACCAGCCAAATATACTTCTTCGATTTCTGTAACCTGACAAACCTTGCCAAGAATTCGGCATGCCGTTCCAGCAATCAATGCGCGTTTCCAATAAAGAGAGTAGTCCAACCCGCCTTCTTTCATTGTTTGTAGGGACTGGACCAAGGTGAAAGACAGAGCAAGAGAAATGGTGGCATTTAACCCTAAGACCACAAGGGCCTGTCTGAGACTTTCGACTGTTTTGCCAAATGGATAGATGGGAGAATTGGCGGTCCGTAGTATTTTGCTCGCTAAGGCTGGATCACAATTCAGGAGGTGAAGGATGCGACCTAAATCAATGTCCGGTTCTTTTGCTAGTGAAATAATTTGAATGGCAATCGTCGGTGGACTCGGGAGATTCTGACAGGATTTCAGTTTAGTTTCGAGTTCGGGAGTCATTTCAGTTTTGCTTGTTAAGGGGGCCTATGAACGAAAAACGTTTAGGGTCTCGTGCTCATTTGTCGGGTAGTCTTTCTAGTTTTTGGATAGGCTAATGAGAGTATGCGCTACCCTAATCTTTGACTTAATTTCGGCAAATTCCCCCCTAATCTGAAGCTCAATGGATGCATTTGCATCATATTTTGGTATTTGGTCGGAGGGCTTTCAAAAAGGGAGAGGAGACTGGGGCAAATTCGTTCCGTGGAAGAGGGCCTCGATTTCCGATCGAATGAAAAACGGCTCCGAACGAAATTCTGACGTTTTCAATGGTAAAGAATGGTCTTGGCTTGTTGAGCAGGGGCGTCTTGAAATCGGTCAAGATCTAACCGGACAAAGCCCAGGCCGGCGACGCACATTTCAAAATTAGTCGAAAGCGTTTGAAATAATGAAGGAGGGTTTTTTGATTGAGGGTCTTGATGTGTTGCGACAATGCCGTACGATCGTTTGCCAGCTTTTACATAGTCGACTAAGAAATCTTTGTGATGAATCAAACCCGAGCATTTAATGCGGCTGCAATATTCTGGGAATACGCCTGCCAAAAACAAGGTTAAATCACCGATGTGTCGGTGTATATCACATTCTTTTTCAGCTGAGGAATTTTGGCTATGTGATTCTGCCTGGTATAAGAGTTCGACTACGGTTTCGACGGGTTCGCCCTCGTGGTTAGCGATGCGGGAAAGTTGATCAGAATGGATAAACTCTAAAAGAAGATTGGCCACATAGTCGGTGACTTGAAAATCTGGCCAGCCCAGGGCCTCGGAAAAATTTCGCTCAGTTAATCGACCAAATAATTGCTTCAGCGGATGTTGATCAGGGATTGGCGTCATATGGCTCCTCCCTCCTCTTCATCGGTTGTAGATTATCCTATGGAAGTTTCATAGATAGTTCTATCGGCCTATGGGCCCGAAGCCTTAACCTTTTTCTCCCTTATCTTTGGAGAGGCTATCAAGAAACAAGGTGACAGGGCCATCATTTTCCAAGTTGATCGCCATGGAGGCCCCGAAGCGGCCACTTTGGATGGCCAGACCGATAGCCTGGAATTGGTCTAGCATCATTTGGTAGAGGGGACGAGCCTCTGTAGGGGGTGCAGCGGCATCAAAACTTGGGCGTCGGCCTTTTGCCATGTTGGCCAATAAAGTGAATTGAGAGACCAACAGGAGTTCCCCCTGAATGTCCTGAAGAGAGTGATTCATTCTTCCCGTCGAATCTCCAAAGATTCGCAACTGAGGAATTTTATCAACCATGAATTGGACATCAGAATGAGTATCACCTTTGGCAATTCCTACAAACACCAATAGGCCTTGACCAATCTTGGCAATGCATTGGTCATCGACTGAAACGGAAGCGTAGGCGACTCTTTGAATAACAGCAAGCATGGCTTCCTATTGCACAGATCTTTTAGGTAATTTTTTTCCAAGGATGACCTTGAGGTGTAGGAGTTCGTCCGAATGAAGGAGGTGATGAATGGCAAAGTATGAGATAGCACTCCCGCTCATTGTGAGAAATAACCAGCCCACTTTTTGAGAATGAAGGCCAGCTTCCTGCCACAAGGGGAGCGCAGCCATCCATGTACAAAGTCCTATCATAGGAAGCAATGCGATTCCTGTTCGTGCCAAAGAGGTTCCCAGTGTTGGCCACAATAAACCCTGAAGACGTCGTCCTAAAATGGTTGCGAGGATGAGGGTATGGATTATCGCGGCTAATCCCGCTGCCAGTGCTAACCCGGTATGGGCGAGGGGAGTCATGAGCCATAAGGAAAGACCAATGTTGATTCCGACAGAGACAATGGCCGCTGCGGCTGGGGTCCGGGTGTCTTGTAGGGAATAAAAGGCCATCGCTAAGATTCGATAGCTGGCAAAAGCCCATAAGCCCACGGAGAATCCTAATAGTGCTGATGCTGTCCCAATCGTATCAAGTGCCGAGAAGGCTCCATGTTCAAAAAAAAGATGAATTATTGGGGTTCTCAAAAGCATGAGTCCGACCATTGATGGAAGAATGATAAAAAAGACCATTCGTAAGCCAAAGTTCACCGTGGCTCGAAGTTCGTCATGAGCTCCTTTGGCTGCATGAAGGGAAAGACTCGGCAAAATAGCTGTCGCCATGGCGACTCCGAATATCCCCAATGGGAATTGAATGAGTCTCATAGCATAAAATAAATAGGTTGGCCCTCCCTCAAAATATGACGCTAAGATGGTACTCACCGTTAAATTGATTTGGGTCACCGCTAAGCCTAAAAGCGTGGGAATGAGTAACACACCCATTCTTTTCACCCCCGGATGGGTCGGGTGAAAATTCCAGGAGAGTAAAAATCCTTTTTTGTACAATCCAGGTAATTGCATCAGAAATTGGGCTAACCCTCCCACAACGATTCCTAGAGCTACAGCAAAGATGGGTTGCTCAAACATGGGGGAAATGGCTAAGGCAAAGACGATGACGCAGACATTGAAGAAAACGGGAGCTAGAGCCGGAATGGCAAACGAACGAAGGGCATTGAGAATGCCCATGGCCAAAGCAGCCAAGCTTACGAAAAGAAGATACGGGAACATAATTTGGGTTAGGAGGGTGGTTGTGGCTAATTGAGTGGCGTCATGATGGAGTCCAGGAGCCAAAAGCCAGACGAGGCTTGGGGCTGCCAGCATGCCAAGGAGCGTGACGAGGGTGACCAATGTGAGGAGAGTCGTAAATGCTGCACTGGCCAGATCCCAGGCTTCCTCTTTGGATCGTGTAGAATGATACTCGGTGAACACGGGAATAAATGCAGAGGACATAGAGCCTTCCGCAAACAGCTCTCGTAAGAGATTTGGAATGCGATAGGCGATATAAAAAGCATCGGCAGCCGCATTGGCTCCGAACAAATTGGCCAAAATGATATCGCGAATAAATCCTAGAATTCGGCTACAGAAGGTTGCCGCGCCGATCAGCCCCGCGGCTCGACTGATCTTGTGAGTTTCTCCTTGTGGGCTTTGAGGAGACAATGGGTTAGATGAAGGTGAGGTGGATTGGGTCATCCGAAAGGAAATATTATCGAATTATACAAGGGAGATCCATCTTGCCAAGTGGTGGGACTTTTCATGATTTAGAGAGTTGACGAGAAAAAACCAATTCGATACAAAATCAACATGCCCTGAATTGACACCCTGGAGAGCATGCTTTAGCATCATTTCCCTTTTGCCCATAGCTTTTTGTTTCCCATGACACAAATAGATTCCTCCCAACCTGTTCGTCCTATTAGCCTACCACGATGGTGGTGTTTTGCGACGGCCTTTACTACAGGAGCCGTGGTGATGGGCTTAGAAATCGTGGGGAGCCGGCTGCTCGCCCCGGTATTCGGTAGTTCTTTGTTTGTTTGGGGAGCTCTGATTGGGGTGGTGTTAGCAGCTATGAGTACTGGGTATGCCACCGGAGGTTGGTTGGCAGATCGGTATCGCCCCCAATGGGTGTTAGCCTGTCTATTAGTAGCATCAGGAGGTTGGACTCTGCTTTTGGCATGGGCGGGCCAGCCGGTTGTGTTTCAGGTCTTTCAGTGGGTTCAGGATCCGCGTTGGGGCCCCTGTTTTGCAGCTAGTGCCCTGCTGGCAATTCCAGCATTTGGATTGAGCGGTGTTTTGCCCGCCTTGTTGCGTTTGGCCATTGCTGATATGGGGCATTTAGGAAGGCATACGGGGGGAATGATCGCCGTCTCCACCGTCGGAAGCCTCGTGGGAACCTGGGGGACCTCATTTTATTTATTAACCTGGATGGGGAGCACGACACTGGTGGCAGTGTTGGGCGTGGTTTTAATGACCCTGGGTCTTATATGGACTTTGCAATCTCGCCAACTTTCACTAGTGCTGCAAATCGGGCTTTTTGCCATTGTTGGTGGTATGACCTGGATGGGCTTTCATCCGGTGATCGTCTTGCCACCGGCTATACACCAGGAGGATAGTCCGTACCAGCAGGTCCGAGTAAGCGAAAATGACATATTCCGGTATCTCATATTAAATAATACGTTTCATGCGGTCATGTGGAAACCTGATCCGACGGTTCTGGCCTTACCTTATAGTCAGGTGATGATGGGCGTGTTGCCGGTCATGGAGAGCCCGACACGTGGTTTGATTTTGGGACATGGGGGTGGCTCTCTAGCAAAGTGGTTAGCGAAACATTGGCCAAATTTGGAATTAGATGTGGTGGAAATGGACCCATCAGTGGTCAAAGCTGCTGCGCAGTACTTTGACTATACCCCGCCAGACAACCACCATGTTGTCGTACAGGATGCACGAACGTTTTTACGCAACAACCCTAATCAGTATGATGTCGTCTGGGTAGATGTCTTTGCCAGACACTTGATCCCCTTTCATGTCACGACCCAAGAATTTTTTGCGGAATTACGTGCTCATGTCAGTCCGAATGGTGCCATTGCGGTGAATCTTGCCTCGTCAGATGCGCCTGCAAATGTTCGCCGAGCCGAGGCAGTATCCACGACCATGGGACTGGCGTTTGAAAATATTACTACCTATGGCGTAGCAGGCCCTGATTGGCTAAACATTAAAAAAGGGTCCGTCAATCTGATATTCTTTGCGGGAAAGCCGATCAAAAAAATGCAAGACCCTCAATTTATTGACCGACTCATTCGTTCGATGAACGACAACCAATTTCCGCATAAAGGGTTGGAATTTTTTCTATCTCATAACCCTGTATCTTTACAACCTGGACAAATTCTTACCGACGACTTTTCTCCGCTAGATTTACTTCAGGGGGAAGCGTAACATCCTTCAGCTTGGCTTCCACCATTAAGAGCGAATCCTTTTTCTCCGAATAACTGATAATGGGGCTCAGGTCTCTTTCTGAGAGACTTATTTGTGAACGCACTGATCTTTAGCGAAAGGGTTGAATGCGATGTGGCCACGGATCCTACCATTTGCAACCTACATGGGGTTCATTGCTGTTAGCAGCCTTTTGCCTGTTGATTCTGGGGCTGACCTTTGGCTGTATCCGATAAAAACAGCGGTAGTTCTTGGTCTGCTGGTCTATTTCTGGTCGTCCTATCAAGAATTGCAACGGCCAATTTTCGTGGATTTCAAAGATGCGAGTTTGGCGATAGGTGTGGGCATCTTAGTCTATGTATTCTGGGTCAGGATGGACTGGTCATGGGCTATTCAGGGGGAGATGACGGGTTACAACCCTTTTCAGGAAGGCACAGGAATAGGTTGGGGACTTGCTGCTGTCCGTATTTTTGGAGCGTCCATTGTGGTTCCGCTCATGGAAGAACTCTTTTGGCGATCATTTTTGATTCGCTGGGTCGTCAATCCTGACTTTGAAAAAGTCGCATTTGGAACGTTTACAATTGCCTCATTTGCCGCAACCGTGGTGTTATTTGGGTTGGAGCATAATTTGTGGTTGGCTGGGATGATGGCCGGAATCGCGTATAATTGTCTCTACTACCAGACGCGTCGTTTATGGCCCTGCGTGGTGGCTCATGCCACCACCAATTTTATTTTGGGCATGCATGTATTGGCCACTCATGAATGGCAGTGGTGGTAAAATTACTTATGAAAATTTGGTGGAAGTATAGGTAGGGGAAAAAATCCCCTAACCAGAAGTTAGGGGAAAAGAATACTTCGAACTTATGATTGAACGACGGTTTTAGGCCAGAATTTGTAGCGAATTTGAGGGAGCTGTGCTCCATCGAAATTAGGAATATCATAGAGGCAACGGTCGATAGTTGCCACGTCCTCAGGTGTAAATTCAAAGACCTTTCGCGTTTTCCAAAATTGATCCAACGTAAAATAATCGTTGGTCGTCGGCTTTTCTGCCAACAAATCTTGTAGGTGTTGAAACACCGGGGTATCCACCCCTGGAACTCGTCCGTTATTGCGGGTGATGCACCATTTTACAATTTCCGCTACTCCATACACACTCAACTCAATTTTTTCCTTCTCCACGGCCATTTTCTCCTCCTTCAGCAACACGACAAAAACATACGAAAAAATTCTATACCATAAAGCTGTAACTCTCTGCTAGTGGGGCATACTACTTCTTAAGGAAAGGCACCTTTCCTTCTTGGGCAGTGAGCAATGACATTCACTAGTAAAAACCATGGTTTAAGTAATTTTACAAGATCAGGGCAAACCCGTATACTCGGTTGCCCCCATATTGGTTCTTAGGTATAGCCATGATTCCCACCATATTCCCGAAAGCCGCCGCTGTAGCAGAACCGGTGTTCATGAGGTTTTTGGAGTCTCCATATATAGTTGCTGCTTTTCTTCTCTTGGGATTGGCTGGATGCCCATCCCGGGAAGATTACACGCCCCCGGATCTCATTTACCACTACAAAGACCTGAACGTTGGCAAAAACCCAACTTCCATTCGAGCGGGTGACTTTAATGGTGATGGATTTGCTGATTTGGTGACGACGAACATTCAGGGGAACTCACTCTCTCTTCTCATGGGGACAGGGGATGGAGGCTTTCAAGATCAGAGAATTATTACAGCCTGTCAGGAACCACGAAATGTGGCAGTGGATGATTTTAACTTGGATCATAACCTGGATATGGTGATTGCCTGTTCTGGTGATAATCATGCTCTGGTCTTTTTGGGGCAAGGGAACGGCACGTTTTTGCGTGGGTCTCAATACATGGTCCGTAGAACGCCAGTGAGTATTACCACAGGAGATTTCAACGAAGATTTTTTGCCAGATATGGTCGTGGCTCTTCGCAATGACAAGATTCAGGTGTTTTTAGGGATGGGAAATGGGAAATTTCGAGTGGGACCTTTATATGAATATGGGGATACCCCCACCTCGGTCGCCTCGGCCGATTTCAATGCCGATAATCATTTAGATCTTGCTGTCAGCAATGGTGGCCCTATGAGTCATGCGGTATCGATTTGGCTTGGCATCGGTGACGGAACATTCCTGGCCCCAAAAGATTACCGAACTGGCAAGCGACCACTTAGTGTGTCTTTTGCCGATTTTAACACTGACCATCTCTTAGACCTGTTAGTGATCAATGGTGAAATGAATACCATTACTGTTTTTTTAGGGAATGGTGATGGCACCTTTCAGGAAGGAAAGGATTCCGGGGGAGATGCTGGTCCCAATCATGGCGTGGCCCAGGATTTTGATGGTGATAAAATACCTGATGTGGCCGTCGTGAATATTCAATCGGCGAGTATTTCCCTGTTATATGGTAAGGGGGATGGGACGTTTCGATATCCTCCCCGTCATTATGCGACGCCTCATGCCCCTTTTGCTATAGCGACATTGAACATTGCTACTGGGAGAGGTGAGCAGCCTGGGCTGGCTGTGGTGAACAATGCCTCCAGTAACGTTTCGATTTTTTTGCACCATGGGCTCACAAAAGGACGCGCAGGAGGGGATCCTGATTCATCCTCCTAAAGACTTCGTGCCCTATTCGTTCTTGACACTGTATTTCGGCCCTCAGTAGAGTTTGTTGCGATGAATAAATGAAGAAGTTCTTCGTGCATTCATGGCCTGCTAGAGTCACCTTGAGGAGATTGTGCGAACATTTGCCTGGTGGTTTGGGATGGGGGCTCTGCTCACCCTGGGCATCTTAATGGTGCAAGGGGGAGTGCGAGACTTACTCTATGGGTCGTCTGATTCAGGAACCTGGGAAGGTGTTCTTTCCATGGGGTTAACCATTTTGGGAGGAGGAGTGCTGGCAGGATGTGTTGCAGTTATTCTCAATCGGTTACGATAGCGCAAGTGTTAATTAACTAGGGCTTTATGGTCGTGATGTAAAGTCTTTGGAAATGAATAAAAAGAGTTTGATTATTGTATGAAATGTCTTCGATGCAAAGGTGCCATGTTGGTGGAACGTCAATACACCAAAGTGTCACGTCGTTTTAATGCCAAGTGTATTAATTGTGGCTTTTGGTTCGATCTGGCTGATGTCATACGTTTTTTTAAGCGTGTCCTGGAAAGCGGTGCGCAAGGTCAAAAAATCCGCGAAACTCTCTAATTTCTATTTTAGATTTTCCCTACCTTTTCTCTGCATTAAAAAATCACACACGTTTTTATTTCCTTCGGTTTGGATTTTAAGTAAGCCTTAGAAGACATCATATCCTAGTTTTTTGTCAAATTTACAGGATACCCACGTTAAGCTAGACCAGAAAAGTCCGATAAATAAAGGGTAAATCAGAAATTTTAAAAAATTGGATGTTCTAAATGGGGTTGATTCCAATCAGCGCGGAGAGTTTAGTTGTTGGCTTATACATCCGGTTGGATCATGGATGGAACGAGCATCCTTTTCTCCGAAATTCGTTTAAAATCAGTTCTCCTACAGATATCGGCATTATTCAGAAGCAGGGGCTAACGAAAATTTCATATGATCCTACTTCTTCTGACCCCCAAACTCTCGAAGCCATGGTTCCTCAGTTGCAGAACGATAGGCCAGCGAATGTGGAAAAAGAGAATTCCTTTTCTGAAACAGAATTAGAGGAGGCAACGAAGGCTCTTCAGCAAGAGAAGGAAAAGCTTTTTGATACATTACGAACGCACCAAGATTCTCTCCAAGAAACCGAGAAAGCCTATCAGGGTGCCCTCAATCAAAACCGGACCGTTTTAAAAAAAGTTAGTTTGGGAGAGTTAGAAGGGCTTGATCTAACCAAAAAGATCGTTGGGTCTATGTTGGAGATCTTGGAATGTCCGTCCCCAACCCTAACCTTGGTTAACACCCCTCCTCCGAAAGACATAACAGAAGAAGTGTCTGTGCATTCCATGAATGTGTGTACCCTTGCTTTATTATTAGGGAAGACCCTGAATCTGAATCAGGAAGATATGCAGACCCTTGGGCAGGGCGCCCTATTTTTTAATATTGGGCTCCATCGTGTTCCCTCGGATGTCCGGAAAAAACTAAAAGAAGATTTATCTAAAAAAGAAAAAAATTTGTTCGAAGCCTACCCTTTTTATGGACGGCAGATGGTGGAGGGTCTACAAGGGATTTCGTCAGGCTCTTTGGACATTATTAGCCAACACCAAGAAAATCTTGATGGATCAGGATATCCAGAGGGACTAGAAGGAGTTCAAATTGCTTTTCTTGCTAAAGTGGTCAGAGTGGTTACGGCATATTATTTTCTGCTCAATAATGGTGGCAAATCTGATCCCCTCACCCCAAATGAAGCCTTAATCTTTCTCTATACCAAAATGAAGGAAAAATGTGAGGCCGACATCATTGATGCGTTCATTGCAACGATGACGGTGTATCCTCCAGGTTCTTATGTACGGTTATCCGATGACAGTATTGGGCTTGTTCTCAAAACAAACAAATCTGAACGCCTAAGACCCTTGGTAGCATTTTATGAAACTATGCAAGAATCAGGAGACATCGTTATTTTCGATTTGGCTAAAGGACGTGAATGCTCAATTAAGGAAAGTTTGAACCCGAAGGATATTGACCGTAATATTCTAGCCCAACTTCAACAAACATTGGGTGGTTCAAATGGTTACTATGTTTCCACCTAAGTAAAATAGTTAGGCTATTGCGCCTTAAATTTTTAAGAATTTTCTAGGCGGATTTGGGTTGAACGTGGCGAATGCCCTATGTTTTTATATGAGGTTTTTTGAAAGCGTGACCTAGGGTAAAAATCCGTGAAACTCTCATGCCTGTTTTAAAGCCTACCTTCCACACTCTCAACCCTATAGCAATCGGACCACAATCTTCGGTTTAATGTCGTTCCAATAAATTCCTGGGTATTGAATCTGACTTTATTGGATTAGCTCCCCAGGTTTTCCTCCGACAGCCCAGTCCCTTTTGCCGAATCAAAATGACCAGTTCTTACGCTTTGGCGAGTTCTTTGAGGGTGGTGCGGATGAGGTCTTCGAGTTCGTAGGTTTCAGGCATTTTGGTGATTGCGAGATTTATGGCTTTTTTGACCTCAGGAGTGCGGTACCCCAAGTTGATGAGGGCGGAGGCGGCTTCATCTTGTAGAAAGGTAGTCGTTTCTGTTGGGGACGTGGAAGGTTTTTGGGGATCAGCAATTATAATGCGGTTGGTTTTGTCTTTTAGTTCCAGGACGATTCGGCTGGCCGATTTTTTCCCGACTCCGGGAATAGAGCCGAGGGTTTCAATATCGCCTGTCTCAATTGCGGTACATAATTCAGGGACGGACAGGGTTGATAGCGCGCTTAGTGCGAGCTTTGGTCCTACCCCGCTGATGGTGGTGAGGAGTGAAAAGGCTTGTTTTTCTTCTGTTGTGGCAAAACCGAAGAGTTGTATGGTGTCGTTCCGTATGTGGGTGGAGACGAAGATCTGTACCTCAGTGTTGATATTCGGAAGGGTGAAATAGGTTGAGAGAGCGATAAAAATCTGATAGCCCACGCCCTGCACCGAAATAATGGCATCTTGCGGTGTTTTCGAGGTGAGGGTTCCCGACAATGAGGCAATCATGTTTGTCGCAGAATCAAGACTTTCGCCTAAAGGAACATAGGTGCAAACATTCTGACGGATATGAGAAACGGGAGAAGAAAAAAGAACGGGAGAATGAAGGAACTCCTACAAGGCTTAGGCACTTTCGGAGGCCATTTTTTCCATTAATTCGTCGGATATCTCAAAATTTGCATGGACCTTCGCGACGTCTTCGTTTTCCTCTAAGAGATCCATGAGCTTTAAGGCTTGCTCTGCATCTCGGCCTTCAAGTTGGATGTGGTTTTGGGCGAGAAACGTGATGTCTGACAGGCTGGTTTCAATTTGGGCTTTCTGTATCGCTTCTTTGACCGCTTCAAAATCGGTTGGTTCTGAGATCACTTCAAATCCACTGGGGGTCTGTTTGACGTCTTCGGCTCCAGCTTCCAAGACCAAGTCGAACAATTGCTCTTCAGTAATCGGTTGGTCTTCGATCACTAATAACCCTTTCTTTTGGAACTGCCATGCCACAGCCCCTGGCTCTGCCATGGTGCCATTATGTTTCGTCAGAATATTACGGACTTCCGCGACTGCTCGGTTGCGTTTGTCAGTAGAAATTTCTAGGAGGAGTGCTGTTCCACCTGGTCCATATCCTTCAAGCATAAATTCTTCGAATTGTACTCCTGGGAGTTCCCCTGTCCCACGTTGAATGGCCCGCTTAACCGTATCGACTGGCATATTCACTTCTTTGGATTTCGCGATGGCTTGGCGTAAGGCTGGATTGCCGTCAGGGTCTCCGCCACTTCGGGCAGCAATGGAAATTTCACGGATGACGCGGGTGAAGATTTTCCCGCGTTTAGCATCTTGGGCACCTTTATGACGTTTGATCGTTGACCAATGACTATGTCCACCCATGCTCGCGATCCTTTTCCCTATTCAAAGGGGTCGACGGTGACAGAAATTGTCTTCGCGTGGGCTTCTATCACAGTATTTGAAAAGGAGTCAATTCGCCAAAGTGCAGGGGAAATTGTCACGAAATCTATTGGAGACCTGTTGTTCTTCCGAATCTGAGGTTATATGGTAATCTGTTTTTCTGTTGTGAGTGATTGAGGGAAAGAAATTATGCGTGTGGTCTTTATGGGAACCCCTGAATTCGCGGTTCCCACGCTTCAACATCTCTTCAATTCCGAATGTGCTGTTGTCGGTGTCGTTTGCCAACCGGATCGGCCAAGTGGGCGAGGGAAAAAGATCCAGTTTGGTCCCGTGAAAACATTTGCTCTGGCCCAGAACCTTCCGGTTGTCCAACCAGAGAAGATGAAAGCTCCAGAATTTATGGAGGTTCTTCGGTCGTGGAGTCCGGATGTTATTGTGGTGGCGGCGTTTGGGCGCATATTGCCTCAAGCCATTCTCGATCTTCCTGCCAAAGGATGTCTGAATGTGCATGGGTCCCTGTTACCAAAATATCGCGGAGCCGCTCCCATTCAATGGGCGGTCATCAATGGGGAACCCGAAACGGGTGTGACCATTATGGTCATGGATGCCGGCTTAGATACCGGCGCCATTCTCGAACAAGCCGTGATGCCGATATCCGCTGAAGATACGGCAGGGGATGTTGCGGGTCGGATGGCCGAGATGGGTGGCAGTCTTTTGGTGCCTACACTTCAAAAATGGGTGGCTGGTTCGATTACACCTCAGGTGCAAAATGAATCGCAATCGACCCTTGCCCCTATACTCAAGAAAGAAGACGGACTTCTTGATTGGAGCCAATCCGCCTCAACTTTAGCGAATCGAGTTCGGGGCTTATCACCATGGCCCGGCGGCTATACGTTTGTGAAAGGGGAGCGATGGGGAGTTTGGAAGGTGCAGGTTGAGGAGGCAGACGGGGATTCTCCGTTATCCATGAAAGGTAGTCATGTTGCGCCGGGAACGATTGTAGGAGTGACGAAACATGCTATCCAGGTTCAAACGGGCGACGGGGTTTTACATCTAAAAGACATTCAACCCGCGAATAAGAAGCGAATGGCTGTCACTCAGTATGTGGCTGGCCACCATATTGAAGTCGGCATGCAATTTCTGAGAGCAAGTGAGTAAGGTGAATCTGTCTAGCCAGGCTGGACAGCTTTGAAGATTTCTGGAGAAACGTTGGTGCTCAATGTACATAGAAGGTAAAGGGGAAGCTCATGAGTGAAGACACGGAAGAATTGTTGGCCTATATTCAAAGCCAAATAGAAGAAATCACGACCATTCACGCTGAGGCAGAAAAGGCTCTCAACGCGGTACAGGGGAAAGACCATGTCACGAAATGGAAACGGAAAGTGGTAGATGGCCTTGCGCCCCATGTCAGTCCTGAATATTTACAGCACATCACGAAGGAGTGGTTGGAAACGACGTACTTTGTGGGAGATGTCTTCGATGAGTTAGCGGATGAAGTCGATATGTGCCGCCGACATCTTAAAAAACTGGCCAAAGATATACAAACGACGGGCATTCCCTGACGATCGTATCTCGACAATCCTATTTTTCATATCGGGTACTTCTTTTCCCTCACCTGTAATGGCCAATATTCCTCCTCATCCCCGCAAACGGTTGGGGCAACATTTTCTGATTGACCCTAATCTGATCCGAAAAATTGTCAGCCTAGCTGACCTCAAGTCTTCTGATTCGGTCTGTGAAATTGGTCCGGGTGGCGGTGCGCTGACAGGGTTGTTGTGCCAGTCCGCTAAGCAAGTGTTGGCCTTAGAAGTAGATCCCAGGATGGTGGAATTTTTGAAGACTGAATTGGTTGGGCACGACAATCTTGTTGTCCAAGAGCAGGACGCCCTCAAATATCATTTCGATCAGTTAGAGCCGTCTTCCGTGGTAGTGGCGAATCTTCCTTATAATATTTCGACGCCCATCATGTTTCGATTATTAGAGGCGCAACAACATATTAGCCGGATGGTGTTGATGGTTCAGCAGGAGGTGGCCAAACGATTGGTGGCGAAGCCGAGTACCAAAGACTATGGAGTGTTGACTGTGATGGTACAGCATCTGGCCGAGGTACGGTTTGGTTTCAAGGTTTCCAGGAAATGTTTCCGTCCGGTTCCGGATGTGGATTCAGGTGTTGTGCGTTTGGATATGCGACAGGATTCTGTGGGGAAATATCAAGGCTTAGCCCATTTTCAAAAGGTAGTCCGTTCTGCATTTGGTCAACGTCGGAAAACCCTCCTCAATGCTTTTCGTTCCGCAGGCATCTCATTCGAATGCTTAGAGCGAGCCCAACAGGACACGGAAATTTCTCTGGCCCGTCGCGCAGAGACTCTATCCGTTCAGGAGTTTCAGGCCTTAAGCAGGGTTTTGTCTTTCGGTTAACAACCGTTCCCTAATATAACCCTTTTCTTTGGAGTAGCATATTCGAATATCCTAAGGGTTGTTTGCTCGATAGAAACCCTTATGGTACGATTTTTTGTATGAGTATTTTCCCGAGTAAGAAGGAAGCCAAAAAGAAAAAGACCCCTCAAGAATCTTCTTCATTAACCGTTCAAATTGCAGGAGTTTTTCTGGCCACGGCTGGAATTTTGTGGTTACTGAGCCTTTTGACTTTCTCCTCAACCGACCCCGTTCTCTTTTTCCCTCATTCTTCATCGCAACTGGTTCCAGACAATGCCGTGGGTCTTGTGGGCTCGACGCTTGCCTTTTCTTTATTGAAGATGCTGGGCGGAGGTTCATTTGTAC
This sequence comes from Nitrospirales bacterium, assembly GCA_029261295.1. Taxonomy (GTDB): domain Bacteria; phylum Nitrospirota; class Nitrospiria; order Nitrospirales; family UBA8639; genus Nitrospira_E. The sequence goes on from JAJDBP010000030.1 coordinate 27,455, forward strand.
TCCCGTTGCTCTTTGTGGGGTTTGGGCTGACGGTTCTGTGGTCGGAACGACTGCAAGTGAGCCTGGTTGGCGTGTTGGGTTCGTTATTGGCCATTTTGTCGGTCAGCGCGTTGCTGCATTTGCAGGCATCTCCTCTCGTGAAGGCTGATGCTTTTGGGCTCAATACTGGAGGATTTGTGGGCCAGGGACTTTCGGAAGTCTTGGGAACTTATTTTGCCTCGACTGGTGCCATCATTATTTTAGGGGCCATGTTATTAGTGGCCTTTTTGTTGTTGGTTCCCGTGTCTCTTGGACAAATGGTCCGTGGGCTGATCACTCTTGGGGGAATCATATGGGATCACTTAGCAACATCCCTCGCGGCTCTGAAGGAGCGTGAATGGCGAACACAGGATTCCGAACCGAAAAAGAATAAATCTATTCGTATCAATCGAGAAATAGCAGCGCGAGGAGGAATTGGGAATTTGGGGTTGGATTCCATCCTGGAATCGTCCAAGGGATCAAAGACACCATCTGAGACGAATCCCGCTCTTCTTGACGCAGAGCCACGCTTGGCTTTGACTGATCAAATCGACAATGACTATCTGGTGCGTAAAACCGTCGGGGAAGCGTACAAAATGCCTTCTCCAGTTGAACTTCTGGATACGCATGCCGCTCGGGCGGCGCATCAGACCGATTCGGTGTTGAAATCTCAATCGGACATTTTGGTGCAAACATTGGGCAGCTTTGGGATCGAGGGCAGTGTGACGGATGTGCATCCTGGGCCGGTGATTACGATGTATGAATTCGCACCAGGACCAGGCATTAAAGTCGCACGGATTGTCACCTTGGCCGATGATTTGGCGATGGCCCTGAAGGCCTTGAAAGTGCGGGTCGTGGCTCCTCTGCCTAACAAATCAACGGTGGGCATTGAAGTCCCCAATCCGCAGCGGGAAACGGTGGGCTTAAAAGATATGTTGACCTCGGAGGCCTTTGCCAAAGCCCGGTCAAAATTGGCGCTGGCTCTGGGAAAGGATATTTATGGGCGTCCTGTCGTCACCGATTTACGCACCATGCCTCATCTGCTGGTAGCGGGTGCGACTGGTTCTGGCAAAAGTGTGGGATTAAATTGCTTGCTTTTGAATATTTTGTTCACCGCTCATCCTGATGAGGTCAAACTCCTCCTGGTAGACCCCAAGGTGTTGGAGTTACAAGTCTATGATGGGATCCCGCATCTCATTCGACCTGTCATTACTAATCCGAAAGAAGCGGCCCGTGGTCTCAGCTGGGTGGTGCAGGAAATGGAACGGCGTTACCGAGTGTTGGCCGAATTGGGTGTTCGGAATATTGATGCCTATAATCGGAAAGTAGTGGAACTTCAAGAATCCGGCTCGGCTGGGCGGAGTAAAAAGAAGTTAAGTAAAGGGCAATCGATGGATCTTGAAGAGGCACCTTCTCTCGAAACTCCGATTGAAGATCATACGCCTTTACCTTATATCGTTGTAGTGATTGATGAATTTGCAGATTTGATGATGGTGGCTCCAAAAGATATTGAAGATCGGATTGCCCGACTTGCTCAAATGGCGAGGGCCTCCGGGATTCATCTCATTCTTGCGACGCAGCGGCCTTCTGTGGATGTGGTGACGGGGATTATCAAGGCGAACTTCCCTGCGCGAATTGCCTATCAGGTGTCCTCGAAAACCGATTCACGCACGATTTTAGATGCGAATGGGGCAGAGAGTTTACTAGGAAAAGGTGATATGCTGTTTTTAGCGTCAGGGACTGGGCGCATTGTTCGATTACATGGCCCTTATGTCTCAGATGAAGAAGTTCGGAATGTTGTTGAATGGGTCAAGGGGCAGGCGTCTCCAGTTTATGATCAAACGGCTTTGGCGGCGGCGGAAGAATCGTCAACTAAGGATCAAGCTGAAGATGAAACGTACGAACGAGCTCGGGAATTAATTATGACGACTGGACAAGCTTCTGCTTCCTTTATCCAGCGGCGCCTCCGGGTGGGGTACCCTCGTGCGGCTCGCATGATTGAACAAATGGAAGAAGAGGGGCTGGTGAGTGCTCCAGGGCGGGATGGACGTAGGGAAGTCTTGGCCAGAGGAACAGCTACAGCGGAGATTGGATGAAGAAGAACCGTATTCCATGGCAATTTATCGTTTTCTGGGGAATGATTCTTCTTTTGTCCGGATTTCCTGCCTTTGCCTCCAAGACGGATGATCTTGTTGGTCGTGTGGATAATCGTTATGCCAAGACTCAAGATTTGCAAGGCTCGTTTACTCAAGAAACCATTATTGAAGGATTTGAATCGGGATTTAAATCGAATGGAAAGTTCTATCTAAAAAAGCCAGGGCTCTTACGCTGGGATTATCTTGAACCGTCGAAAGAGCATATTTATGTCGATGGCGATGCCGTGATGATGTATGTGCCTGAACATCAACAAGTAGTGAAAGGTACGCTTACACAAATTTCAGCTTCTAAGGGCCCCTTAGCTCTTCTTTTAGGTGTAGGGAAGCTGTCTCAACAATTCACGGTGTTGGAATCTTCTGAGTCTACAAAAAATACGCAGAAATTGCCGAAATTGACTCTAGCTCCTAATCCAGTTGGAGAAACAGCGCCAACAATAAGAAAAATTCAACTGCAATTATTTCCAGAATCCTATCTTATCCAGACCATCACGATTTTTGAAACGAGTGGGAATATATCCCGAGTCCATTTTCAAGATATTGAGGTGAATCAGGGGCTTCTGGACGATCACCTGAAATTTACGGTTCCACCGGATGTGGTGGTGGTAGATTTTCCAACCTTCTAATACGCAAGGTGTGAATGGATGCGGAATTTTCGGAAATTTTCAAGAAGGGTGAGCGTCAATGGCTGAACGTATCTTAGTCGTAGATGATGATACTGGAGTCAGGGAAGCCTTGTCAGAGTTTTTGTTGTCTCTCGGGTATGTCGTGGTGGCTGTTGATAATGGCGAGGAAGCCCTAACCGAATATGGAAAGGGCGATTTTGATGTGGTCATGGCTGATCTGATAATGCCCAATATGGATGGCATGGAATTATTGCGACGCATCCGTGAAATAAAAAATAATGAAGTGATCTTCCTGATGATTACCGGTCACCCTTCTATAGGTACGGCAGTTGAGGCCATCAATCGAGGGGCGGATGATTACATTACTAAGCCGTTTCATTTGGAAGATGTGAAATTACGCATTTCGAAGGCCATTGAAAAGCAAACGTTGAAAGGTCGGCTCAAAACAGCACAAGGGTTAGCTTGGGGCCTCATGTTGTCCATTCCTCTTTGGCTGCTTCTAGGGATTATTCTAGTTATCCTGTTTAAGGGGTAACGGTATTCCCTCCTCTCCGTTGTCCTTCTGTCATGTTTGTCCTGCAAGTTTAGGTTGAGTATGAAGGTGAGCGGTAAACAACGTGTGTCTAGGGGCATCTTATTGATGGTAATCGGGGTTTTGGCCGTCCTTCCTAGCGCTTCTCATTCTTTTAACCGCCATATAAAAGAAGATCCAGTAAAAACGTTAAACAAATATTTATCCTTGGATAAAAAGGGAGCTCGATTAGAGGCGTCTTCCTGGCAAGTCATTGACCCGTATGTAGACTGGGAGGATGAAATTTCGTGGGGCCAAGTCGTGGTTATCTCGAAATATCACATTGTGGATGATGTGAGACAATGGGAAATTATTAGTGGGCTTGAAGCCAAAATTCCCGTGGTGTTTGATGTGGTAGGAACCATGCATTGGGAAAGTGTGACTTTTGTTCCTGATCCGCACCAGGAATCTTATTTGTTTCATATCAAAGCCGTATACGATCGATGGCAAATTATTCATCCTCAATTGCCCCCTCATGTTGGTCGACAACGTTTGATAAATTTTGTGCGATGGACAGAATTGAGTGAACCTGAGGTCGAGAGAAAAGCTTTATTTGCCTCATTAAAAAAACAATTAGAAACGAATAACCAGAAAGATATTCAGAAATGACCAGATGGCGAGCCGAGGTATTGTTTTTCGATTTCGATGGAACGTTAATTGATTCCAAGGTGGATATTGCCACGGCGGTGAATCTCACCCTTGGAGATTTGGGATTGCCACTTCGTTCGGTTGATGAGATTTTTAGTTTTGTGGGCGATGGCGTGAAGCGGCTGCTCCGTCTTTCGGTTGGAGAGGGGAATCAGGAGCAGTATGAGCGGGCTCTCAAAGTGTTTCGGCTCCATTATTTAGAGCATTGTGTTCAGACAACAAGATGGTATCCAGGAATTTGGGAGGTGCTTCACCATTATAAGGATAGAAAAATGGTCATTGTCACCAACAAATCTTTGGAGTATACCCTTGCTATTGTTGATGGTTTACAAGCCCGGGATGTGTTTCAACATGTGGAAGCCCCACGTGATACAAGTGAGCTCAAGCCTGAGCCGGTTATGTTGGAACGAGCTCTCAAGGCCTTGGGAGCTGATCCGGCTAGCACTGTCATGATTGGTGATAGCACCAATGATGTTCGCGCGGCTCAAGCCGCGGGAATTCGCGCTTGTGCTGTGGGCTATGGTTACGGCAATCGCGAACGAGTAGCCGCTTTGAAACCGGATTTTTTTTGTGAGACCCCAGGAGATCTCATCAATCTATGGTAATGGGCATTGGGAAATTCATTGAATGTTATCTGGGAGTTGTGACGCAGCCAGCAATTCTTTTATGATCACCAGGATTATTGTTTCTTGTTTTTCCTCCAAATAACAGCCGCGATGAACCTAGCCTAGGATTGAAAATTGGTACAACCTGTCATTACATGCTTGGATATGGAGGGCGTCTTGTTTCCGGAAATCTGGCTGGGATTGGCTGATAAGGTTGGATTACAGGAACTTCGTCTTACCACTCGGGATATTGCTGATTACGATGTCTTGATGAAGAAGCGGTTGGATGTGTTGTGGGCTCACCACATTTCGATTCATGATATTCATGAAGTTGTTCGGGGAATCTCACCTCTACCTGGTGTGCCAGAATTTATGGCATGGCTAAGGCCTCGGTCTCAGGTGATTATACTATCGGATACTTTTTATGAGTTTGTGCAGCCCCTGATGGAAAAACTTCAATTTCCTACTATTTTTTGCCATAGCTTGGATATCAATAGTGAAGGAATGATCACCAATTATTTTCTTCGTCAGAAAGATCAGAAACGAAAAGCTGTCAGTGCCTTAAAGAATTTAGGATTCAAGGTATTGGCAGGCGGTGATTCTTATAATGATGTTTCTATGTTACAAGAGGCCGATGCTGGGTTTTTCTTTTGTCCCCCCGATTCTATTGTCCAGGAATACCCTCAGTTTCCTGTCGCCAAAACGTATCAAGAATTTCAAGAGCATTTTGCTCGTGCTGGCGGGTTTTCTCCTTGACCCCTGACCTATTCGGCTAGAGACTGTGCCTGGTCAGTTAGATTGTGCTATGTTTCCCCCACTTCATGAGATCCGGTTGATCTCCAACAGTTTACCTCCCCCACGAAACGTTTTCCCTTCAAAAAGCCTTAATAGTGTGAGGTTATGGAGGGGGTTAATACCAAATAAAGAAAGGAGTCTGAAGAATGGGTGTTTCTTTCTCACGGGTATGGGTCCACATTCTTGTAATTTTGGCCATGATAGCCGTTTCTGGTTGTTTAGGTAATCGAAATTGGGAATATCCTCCATCTGTCTCAGGTAAATATCTGGAGCATCATGCCGGTTCACCCGTCGCAGCGAAAGCCATTGTACTGCCGTTAGAAGACATGAGAGGAAAAGGAGTAAAAGAAGAATATTGGAAAGCCACAATTCCTCTCGTACCTTATGGCGACACTATGTATGAGCGCCCAGAAGAAGCTGTAAATCCTGAAGAAGTAGATATCGTCCGGTTTGATCCGTCACAAGATTTCGGCAAGGCCATTGCCGCAGAACTTTCGCAGTCAGGAATTTATTCATCCGTAAAGTATGTGAAAGATATTCAACAAGAACCGGCAGACCTAGCTTTTCGAGGACGATTGAGATCCACGGAGTGGAATCGACGACTTTATACCTATCTATTAGGCCCAGTAGGCACGATTTTTTGGATTTTAGGGCTTCCCATGAGTGAAACAACCACTGGCTTGGAATTAGATTTACGTCTTACCCCGGCAAATAATCCAGAAAAGGTTCTTTGGAGTATGACGATGGATTTTGAAGGGAAGCAGCTTGATAGCCCTTATTATGGTCTGGAGGATGCGGCAGAGAGCTATCCATTAGCCTTACAAGAAGCTTTGAAGCCTGCAATCGCCGATTTGGTGGGATTAGCAAATCAGGACCCAAATAGGTTGTTGCCGCGCTAAGTTGTTGGAATTATTGAAGACTGAAAAAAAGGTATCAATTGTGGGTTGATCTTTTGCTGCAAGAGGATTATTTTTAGACTTCAGCTGGGAAAAAAACAGCCGATAATGATAAACAATGGAGGGTATTGAATAGATTCCTCCCTTCTTGAATCTTGGCGTTGGAGTAAACTGATCGTTTATTCGAACAAAGCTGAAATGGGCACCTCCTAATGGATCAAATAGTGGTGCTGATCACAGCAGGATCTGAAGCAGAAGCAACGGTAATTGCGAGAACGTTGGTCGAGAAAGAATTAGTCGCCTGTGTAAACATCCTTCCTGGAATTCGCTCTATCTTTCAATGGGAAGGCAAAGTCACGGAAGAGCAAGAAGTTTTGCTCATGGCCAAAACAGTGAGCAGGGTTTTTCAAGAAGTGGCAGCGACAGTGAAGTCTTTGCACAGTTATAGTGTTCCAGAGGTGATTTCCCTTCCAATTCAGGAAGGGCTACCAGAATATTTGAACTGGATTTCTGAAGTGACCAAGCCCGTTCATCAAACCGAATAATCGTAGTTTTAAAAATAATAGGGCAATCACGATTTTTGAATAATTTCCTTTAACCCCATCGGTGAACGAATGAAAGAATCCGAAGATACGCTGACCGTTATTGTGTTTCGCGGTGCCCGGGCTAATCCCTGGCGTCTAAAAATCCGTAAAGTTTTTGTGAAGCATGGGTTAATTTTGGGGTTGGCGTTACTCCTTATTCAAGGTGGTATTGTGACGCATTATGTGTATCAATGGAGCCAATTGAGTGAGCTGGAGGAAATTAAAAGTGAATTGAGCACCTCTCGGGCTAAAACGGGGACCTTCTCAACTGAAGTTGATGGTATGAAAAAGCGGATGCTGGCTCTAGAAACGCTAAACCGTAAATTGCAAACCATGTTTGGGCTTGAGCCGGATGAGATCCAAGGGCTTCCTTCGGGAGTTCCTGGGCAAGGTGGCGAAGAATTTCCTTATGAGCAAGACTCAGAGGATCCTCAAAAAACAGATGCCAGCTCAGCTCAGCAAACCAGGGCAAACCAAGCTTCAAATCCAGGCCATGTCACTATGGTCCGACAAATTTCTGAGATCAAAACGGGTCTTGATTGGTTAAGTCGCCAGAGCAAATTGGAGAGCCAAATTTTGGAAAATCTTTCTGCGGTTGCAGAAAAAAAAGCGGTTCAATGGGCTTCAACTCCATCAATTTGGCCTGTAAAGGGATCAATAACGTCAAGGTTTGGACCAAGGGTTTCTCCATTTACAGGGAAAAAGGCCTTACACGCTGGTTTGGATATTGGCGCTCGAAAAGGTACCGAAATTCGATCTCCTGGTTCTGGGAAAGTGGTGGTTGCAGCCTATGATGGCCGAATGGGGAAGTTTATTCGCATTGATCATGGATTTTCGATTGAGACCACCTATGGACATTTGTCAAAAATTCTCGTGAAATATGGTGATCGGGTCCACAGAGGGGATCTTATTGGACTAGTAGGTAGCACAGGGAAATTTTCAACAGGGCCCCATCTCCATTATCAGGTAGCCGTCAATGATAAAGTCGTTGACCCGATTCACTATATTTTAGACTAGTTAACCCTTCCACAACGTGGTGTGCCGGCTCAGGCTTTCTTCCTAGATTATTGCTTTTTTCTCGGATCCGGCCTTTCCTTCCATTTTTGCCTTCTATCCATCCTGGGACAAAAGGCCTAATCAGCGTGAAGACCCCATGGGTCTTCTTTTTTAGGAAATGGGCCTTCTTTTGTATTGAATTGTCAGTCAAATTCACCTAGATTATTCCTATCTAAAATTGATAAAGTCTTGTTTCTCTGTTAGCTTGATAAATAGTAAGTATTCTCAATAGTTTTAAGCAGATACGAGATAATTTTTTTCACTAGTGAATGGCGAGTTTCTCAAACCGACATTTTTAAACAAGGAGGAGACAAGATATGAGTCTCGATTACGTGAAATTTACTCCAGGCTTTGGAAAGTTTATGCCCAAAGAATATCGCGATATGGTGGAGCATGGTCCTTTTGGAAAAAAGACAACGGTGTCACAAGTCGGGACATTTAAAGAAATTATGGAAGAGCATCCTATGTGTGCAGGATGCGCAATGACGCTTTTTATTCGTTTAGCCTTTATTGCCTTTCCTAATCCTGAAGACACAATTACCGTGGGAACGGCTGGTTGTGGACGGTTGGCGATTTCTCAAGCAGCTGTGCCTTTTGTCTATGGAAATTACGGTGATCAAAATGGGGTGGCGAGTGGGTTGTCGCGCGGACTTCGATTACGATTTGGAGATAAACCTAAAGACGTAGTTGTGATGGCGGGTGATGGGGGAATGGCAGACATTGGCTTTGCTCAAACGCTGCATTCCTGGTTTAGAAAAGAAAAATTTACGACCATCATGTTGGATAACGAAGTCTATGGAAATACGGGTGGTCAAGAAAGCGGAATGACGAATAAGGGCCAGGTTTTAAAAATGGCGCCATTGGGGAAAAAGTTTGAGAAAATGGATATGCTAGGAATGGCCAAAGTTGCTGGATGTGCCTATGTGGCCACGGTGGTTCCTAATAATCCAAGACGAGTGGAAAGTGTCATTAAAAAAGCGATATTAATTGCCAGAGAAGTGGGCCCAACGTATATCCAAGCCTACACGTCCTGTAACATTGAATATGCGATTCCCACAGATCAAGTGTTGCAAGATTGTAAGGATGTTGAGAGCGATCGTTATGCATTTACTGAATATATTTCTGACGAAGCAAAAGAGCATTTATCTACCCTTTATGGATATAAAGAATATCTCCCGAAGCCTGCAGCGGCAGTGACGAAGGGGTAGCTTCTTCTGTCAGCATTAGTAGGGTTTTGGCTGCTTACATTGTGATTAGGGAGGTTTAATATGGCTATTCGTTATAACATCCGTATGGCAGGGGTTGGGGGCCAAGGTGTAGTAACCGGTTCGCATATTTTTAGCACGGCGGTCATTAATGCTGGAGGGGAAAGCACCATCGTTCCTTTTTACGGATCTGAAAAGCGGATGGCTCCGGTAGAAAGCTATGTGCGGGTTTCGAATGAGCCTATTTATGAAATTGGAGAAATTACCTTTCCCCACATCCTCATGATCTTTCATCCACAGTGCATCACCCATGGGAAGAGCTACACGAATCCATTTTATTATGGATTAAAAAAGGATGGAATTGTTCTGATCAATAGTAATACACCTATGACGCTTGAGCCGGATCAAGATGCTGAATTGAAAGAGTTAAATGCCAAAATCTATTACATTCCGGCGACACAAATGTCGTTAGATGTGGCGGGAATAGATTTGGCTACGAACATGGCGATGGTTGGGTCAATTGGTGCAATTACGGGCCTTTCAAATTTAGAGGCCTGCGGGACGGCAGTGAAAGATCGATTCCTCGGAAAAGGGTTTGTGGTTTCCGGAGGAACTGCTGCTTTGGATAGTGTGGTGGAAAGAAAGTTTAAGAAAAAGGCAGAGCTGATTGATAAAAATTTAGCAGTGGTCAAGGCTGGATGGGATTATGCCGTCGATAATGGTTGGACATTGGGAGCTTCCTCAATGGCTGACCAGACAGATGCCAAGGCAAAGGCTTCGGCTTAAAAAGGGATGAAATTGAAAGGGGGAAAGCGATGTATTTAGTTGCAAATATTGATCAGGAAATATGTGCCGCAACTAGCTGTAAGTTGTGCACACAATATTGCCCAGAGGCTAATACGATTCAATATGATACTGAGGCAGGAAAAGATAAGGGCTTGAAATATGGGTCGGCCTATGTGGCTGTCGACCGTTGTAAGGGTTGCGCCCAATGTGTGTGGGTATGCGATAACATGGCAAAGCATAAGGCCATTAAGATGGAAATGATTGATCAAATCGGGGATCAAGCACTCACCCCAAATATTACTTACAAAGAAAAAAATACCAAAGCGGTATTAGCAAGTCCGTGGCAATCCTAAGCTCGATCGCTTCCTTGCTAATTTCGTCTTTAATGTGAATCGGAGTCCAACGTGGAATTAACGAAAGAACTAGAAGACGCAATTGTGGCTCCAGGGCCACAGGGTTTCCATCCTCCATCTGCTGCAGAACTTGGTGTACTGACGCCAGACAAAGGACATGGTCTGAAATTTGGCCATGTCGTTGCGGAAGAGCTGGCCATGGAAGCCATGGCCCGTACGATGTTGACGCGCAAAAATGCAACGATTTTTCCTGGTCCGTTGGTGTTGTGGAATTGGAACGAGCATGCTGCGGATAAGGCCAGGGCTGTATTAGAGCTTGCAGCTCAATTGCCGGAAGTGCTTGTCATTCCCATGCCGGATTATCGTCCCAAGTACCCTAAGGTTGAACCGGAAGAAGTCATCAACCCGAACCATCCAAATCTCACGATTTGGGGAAATAAAATTGAAGCCTGTATTTTTATCGGTGTACATTGTCACTATGCCAATTTGACTCTCAAGATGATTCGAGCTGGAACCAACTGCTGGACTTCGGCCATCTGCGCGGAACAGGGCCATGAAGATGCCATGTTTACGGTAAGAGATTCTGATGCCGCGAAGATTCGAAGGGTTGTGGCCGTCTTTAAGCGGGTACGCGAAGAAATGGGAATTAAATTGCCAGAAAATGGAGAGAATGTACGTTTTACCGGACTGCAGTCCAGAGTACATGATGGGATAACACATACCAATCCTCTAAATTTTGGGCCTTCGGTTGATCCTGAGAGTGGCAATGCTGCAGCTTTTGGGCATAAAGCTGAAAATATGAAGAGTGAAGGATAGGTTTTGTTAGAAAATTCTACTTTTCCAATAGGGGAGATGAAGCCATGAGTGAAGGTTTAGAAGCAGAAATCAAAACCAATCCCCAAGGTGATCCAATTACGAGTGCTCCGGAAGCACCAAAGGCTGATAGCGCAAAAGGAAGAAAAGATCCTCATGGGGCTGCTAAAAGCCAAGTGGAAGTTTCTCCGGAATTTATGTTTTTTGAAGCTCCTCGTGAACGGGAATTTATTACGGGGAGTGAATGTGCAAAAGAAGCGGTGAGGCGCTCAAATGTTGATATGTCTGTGGCCTACCCTATTACTCCACAAAGTGAAACCTTGCAATTAATTGGTGTCTTGTATGGAGAAGGGTATGTGAAGGAATTCTATCGAGGCGAAGAAGAATATGGAGTCATGTCGGCAATTGCTGGGGCCTCGCGCGCAGGTGTTCGAGCCTTTACAGCCACGGCAGGTCCAGGAACATTACGAGGTCTTGAGCCAATCGTCTCGTGGGCTGGCCACCGTCTTCCTGCCGTTTGCATGTTTACATGCCGAGTGGTTAATGCTCCGTTAGCAATCCAACCGGATAATATTGAAATTGCCTATCTTCTGCATAGTGGAATGCTCGTTTTCCACGCGGAAAATCAACAGGACTTGTTCGATTTTATTATGAAGGCCTTTATCATTAGCGAGAAAAATGATGTGACGCTCCCTGTAGGAGTCTGTTGTGATGGTTTCTTTGTGACGCATGCTCGAGGATATTGTGCGATGCCAGATAAAAAGTTCAAGTTACCTGCTCGGGATCCTTACCGAGGGTCTGTGCCAGTATTAGATGCTGAAAATCCTCCTGCTCGATTATCTCGTGATGCCCCGGTCCAAAAATCAAACTTTATGGCCTACAATATTCACGCGGTGTGGCAACAGGAAGTTTGGGCTGGCGTTGAGCGGTCAAGAAAATATATTGAGCAATATATGGATGGACTGTTAGAAGCTCAGGATGTGGATGGAGCAGACGTTCTTCTTGTTGCTTCAGGCAGTGCCGCGGCCCAATCTCGCGAAGCGGTCCGGCAATGCCAGGAAAGAGGTATAAAGGCAGGATTGATCAAGATTCGTTCCTTACGACCATTTCCAACAAATGAACTAAGAAAGCTTTGTGGTAAAGCTAAGCTTATTGTCATTCCAGAATTTAATTATACCGGATGGTTAGCCAAGGATGTGGCTACGGCAATTTATGGCTTCTCCAATGCAAAGATTGTGGCGGGGCCACATGTCTACGGGGGTATGTCCATGCCCGTTGAAATGATTACGGATGAAATTGAATGTGGCTTGACTGGGAAAAAATCCAATACGGTGCCTCCTTCAGCTATTATGGGAGTAGCAGATCCGGCAGCTGTAGCAGAATTTATGAAAAGCATATAACTCAATTGTCCAACAGTTGAGTAAATTGACAAGCCCGCTCCAATAACTTGGGGCGGGCTTTTCTGTATCATCTGCCAAATCAAATTACATTATGGTCACTGCTAAAACAAAACGAATTCTTGTGACTAACGATGATGGCATTCATGCTCCGGGCATCCGTGCCCTTGCGAAAGCTATGGCAGCATTAGGGGAAGTCTGGGTTGTGGCTCCCGAGAAAACACAAAATGCCGTAGGGCGAGCCATGACCCTTCATAAGCCGTTGCGGCTTCGACAAATTCGGACCCGGTGGTTTGCGGTCAATGGCACTCCTGCGGATTGTGTCACCTTGGCGTTATGCAAAATTTTGGAGTCCGACCTGCCGACGTTGGTGGTTTCGGGAATAAATAAGGGTTGGAATTTGGGGGATGATGTTACAAATTCAGGTACGGTCGCAGGAGCGTTGGAGGGGATGCTTTATGGGATACCGTCAATGGCTGTTTCGTTAGAGGATAGTGCCGGAAGCTCTTATGCCGAAGCTGGGCAGTATGCCGAGAAGTTAGCGAATCGGATATTGAAATCAGGTTTGCCAGAAGGAACCACTCTGAACGTGAATGTTCCTAGCTCAAAAAAAAATCCCATAGCCGGAATTCAATTTACCAGTTTGAGCCAAAGGCGATATCATAAACCAGTGGTAGAAAAAGTGGATCCTAGGGGAGGGTCCTATTTCTGGATCGCAGGCCAACGAGAGTCCTGGGCGAGAAAAAAACCATCCGATCATGATGCGGTGGAAAAGAATCTTGTTTCCGTGACGCCGCTGCATTTAGATTTAACCGATTATAAAGCCCTAGATTCCCTGAAGAGTTGGGAAAAAGGTTTAAAGTTCCTCTAGGCAATTTTGTTGTTCGATCTCCCTAATTTTCTCTTTCAAAACACATGGATTTGGTGAAACAATTATATGACTGGATGCTATCTTGGTCAGATTCGCCTTACGGGGTTCCGGCTCTATTTGGCTTGGCCTTAGCTGAATCATCTTTTTTTCCGCTCCCTCCTGATGTGTTGCTCATTGCTATGACACTTGGTAATCCTGCGAATGCCTGGTGGTATGCCACCGTTGCCACCGTGGGCTCAGTTCTAGGAGGGGCATTGGGGTATGGTATTGGCTGGTATGGTGGGCGCCCTATTTTGAAAAAAATTATGGGGCAAGATCGCATGGATCTCGTGCATCAGTATTTCCAACGTTACGAAGGTTGGGCGATCCTTATTGCAGGCTTTACTCCAATCCCATATAAAATTTTCACGATTGGAGCTGGTGCATTCTATGTGGATTTCAAAACTTTTATGGTGGCCTCCCTAGTCAGCCGAGGTGGGCGCTTTTTCCTGGTAGCTGGAGCCATTCAACTTTTTGGTCCTTGGATGAAAGAAATCATCGAAAAATATTTCAATATTTTTTCCATCGTATTTATTGTTTTATTAGTCGCAGGATTTTGGATCGTCAAGCATCAGGGTCAGAAAATCACTCAAAAGACTTCCACGCGAGAATCCTAAACGATGTCGATTTTTTTATATAATACTAAGACCAAAAAAAAAGAGGCTTTTGCCCCTTTGCTTCCTGGAAAAGTCAGCATGTATGTCTGTGGGGTCACGGTCTATGATGATTGTCATTTAGGCCATGCGCGCAGCGCTCTCACCTTCGATATCATCCGTGACTATTTGGAGTTTTCTGGTTACCAGGTCACCTATGTGAGGAACTTTACTGACATCGATGACAAAATTTTAAACCGGGCAGAAAAAGATGGAGTGGCCTGGAATGAAATTAGTGAACGCTATATTCAGAATTTTTATCGAGACATGGGGGCATTGGGCATTTCCAGGCCTACGGCAGAACCTCGAGCCACAGAACATATGCAGGATATTCTTACCATGGTCGAAGGCCTAGTAAGCAATGGAATTGCCTATCAGCTCGAAGGGGGTGTGTACTTCTCGGTAAAGAAGTTTGCCTCCTATGGCGAACTGTCCGGTAAGAATCTAGAAGAATTACAAGCTGGAGCCAGAGTTGAAATCGATGTGAGAAAACAAGATCCGATGGACTTTGCATTATGGAAGGCCTCAAAGCTTGGAGAACCCGGCTGGGAAAGCCCATGGGGAAAAGGACGACCTGGATGGCATATTGAATGTTCTGCGATGTCCGTGGCGACATTGGGTCCGACGTTCGATATTCATGGTGGAGGCAAGGATTTAATCTTCCCGCATCATGAAAATGAAATTGCCCAATCTTGCGCCTATACGGGTAAAGAGTTTGCGCGATATTGGGTGCACAATGGGTTTGTGACTGTGGATAAAGAAAAAATGTCCAAATCACTTGGTAATTTTTTCACTATCCGAGAAATTATTGACAAATCACCGGTTTCAGATTCCGAAGCGATAATCGGTGAATGTCTGCGCTACTACCTCATGTCCACCCATTACCGGAGTGATTTGAATTGGTCCGAGCAGTCTCTTCCCGAAGCTAAAATAGCAATGGATAGTATCTATGGACTCATCCAGCGATTAGAGGAATTTGATTCCGAAGGAAGCAATCAAGGGGATGAAGACTGTGACCCAGTCTTGCAGAAATTTACCAATAATTTCAAAAAAAGTATGGATGATGATTTTAATACGCCAAAGGTTCTTGGGACCTTTCATGCCCTTCGAGGAGAAGTGAATAAATTATTAGTGAAAGGGTTGTCGAATGAGGCAAAGAAAAAAGTTTCAGAAAGTCTCAAGAAATATGGAGAGCCATTAGGGATTTTTCAGCTTTCCGCAAAGGGTTGGCCCGTCAACTCTACGAAACATTTTGCGCATGCATCTGTTGAATCCAATCATAATATTTCTTCGAATGTTGAGAAGTTTGAAATAAGCACAGAGTGGATCGAACAACAAATCCAGCTCCGTAATGAAGCTCGCACAAAGAAAAATTTTGCCACCGCCGATACAATTCGAAATGAACTAGCCGACCGAGGCATTATTCTCGAAGACCGACCAGATGGCACAACACGCTGGAAACGATGAATTTTCAAATGTGCTGTACGGGTTTCATGCGGTTACTGAAGCCCTGCAATCGCCAAGCCGTGCTATTGAACGCCTGTGGCTAGCTAAATCTGACGGCAGATTTTTTCCTCTCACACGTCTCGCCAAAGAACGACACATCCCGTATTCAGTAGAATCTCGTGACCGACTAGATCGCCTAGCAGGGGACCGTCACCACCAGGGGGTTGTCGCAAGTGTGGCTGCCAAACAGTTTTTGGAAGGGGAAGAATTGTTAGATGAAGCCGATGAACGACCTACCCCATCATTGCTGGTGGTTTTAGATCAGATTCAAGACCCACATAATCTTGGGGCTATTATTCGGACAGTGGACGGAGCAGGAGGACATGGTATTGTCATTCCAAAACATAGAGCGGTGGGTTTAACGGCAGGAGTGGCCAAGGCCTCAGCCGGTGCGTTAGAGCATGTTCCCATCGCCCGGGTAGCCAACGCCGGAAAATTTGTCGAACAATGTCAGAAACGACACATTATGACTATTGCGCTAGATGCTGAAGCGAAAACTTCATATGCCGAAGTTGATCTGACAGAATCTCTTGCCTTGGTGTTTGGGAGTGAAGGGGAAGGGATTCGACCGATCGTCCTCAAAAAGTGCGACGAACGAGTGAGTATCCCGATGTTAGGAAAGATCAATTCCTTGAATGTGTCAGTAGCTGTGGCAGTGACTCTATTTGAAGCAGCCCGACAGCGAGTGCAGAAGGGGAAGAACGCCGGGCTTATTTGATCTGAATAAGCCCTTCTTGAATAGCGGCATTGAGTAATTGGGCTGCATTCGATACCCGAACTTTTTTCATCATATTGGCACGGTGGGCTTCAACAGTTTTGACGCTAATCTTTAACCGCTGCGCAATCTCCTTATTTTTCAAACCGGACCAGATGAGTTGAAGGATTTCCTGTTCCCGTTGGGTTAGGGCTTCTGGGCGTTTGCGCTTGATGGGTGTGTCATCGGCAGGTTTGGGTTTCGGTCTCGTATTCATGAGGTCCTCGGAATCCTTGGCTAGGCAAATTATCTAAGGGAGAATATCAGGTCATTTTGGGATTGTAAACTGAAAATATACGTAAACTCACCCTAGTCGAATTAACTACGGAATATGTGGCATTTATGGCTCACTGGATTGTTTGGCTCAGCGTCTTTACTCTGGGAACCATCATAGGCAGTTTCCTAACGGTCTGCATTCATCGGATCCCAAATGGGCAATCTATCGTCGCCCCACGGTCAGCCTGCCCAGCCTGTGAGACACAAATCAACTGGTACGACAATGTGCCATTGATAAGCTTTCTTTGGCTCAAAGGCCAGTGTCGGGCCTGCCAAGGTTCTATTGCTCCCCGGTACCCTGTCATTGAGTTGATCAACGGCCTGGGCTATCTCTTGGTCGTCTGGCGGTTTGGGTTTATTTGGGAAGCGGTCGTCTATGCCGGATTGTTCTCAGTATTTTGGGTGGTCACATGGATTGATTGGGATCACAAAATAATCCCCGATGTCATTACCCTACCGGGAATCGTGATTGGGGTTCTGAGTGGCTCCTTGGTCTTGCCCACAGGGTGGCTCAACTCACTACTGGGAATTGTGGTTGGTGGAGGCATTTTGTTGGTCTTGGCCTGGATGAGTCCCTACGTGTTTGGCAAAGAAGGAATGGGCGGTGGGGATATCAAATTTTTGGCGATGGTGGGGGCGTTTTTAGGCTGGCAGCAGGCTCTCATCACCTTAATGATCGCGTCAGTCTTTGGGTCAGTAATCGGAATTGGGCTTGTGGTCTTTAAGGTTATGCAAAAAGACCAGTACATTCCTTTTGGCCCATATTTAGCGCTAGGCGCCTTCATCGCAATGATTTGGGGCCCAGATATTTGGCAGTGGTATTTTCCTGGTTTGGTCTAAGTCGATTCATGGAGGAATCAAACATGATAAGCGCAACAGATGAACAACTCGTCTCCAACAGCATCAAAGGGCTTTACTCTCATGGAACTCATGATCGTACTAGGGATTTTGAGCATTACCCTGCTGTTCACGAACATGTGGCTTTCCACGCAATTGCCTCATTGGCGATTGAACGGGGCAGTAAGGCAGGTGATGTCCGACTTGGCTTCAGCCAAGATGAGAGCTGTGGTCGCACGAAACCGTCACAGAGTTTTTTTTCAAGACCATCGACATTATCTGATATTAGACGATAAAAACAATAATGGAAAAATCGATGTTGGTGAATCCCAAGAACCACGTGATATCCAAGCTGATTATCAAGATGTCACGTTGATGGCCTCAAACAACCCTTCGTTTTTACCTCGTGGTACCGCCTCGAATCTAGCCTCCATCACTCTGAAGAATTCGGCAGGCTCAAAAAAAATTACGATCAGTATCACTGGCCGAATAAAAGTAAAGTCCTAGATGGGCCTACAGATACAACAATTAAAGCCATCGCCAAAATTGGTGCGGAATCAGCAGGGATTGTCCTTGCTAGAAATTGTGATCGCCATGGCCGTCGTCTTTCTCGCCTTAATGGGTTTTGCAGGATTTTCTGTCGTGGCTCATACCGGAGTGAATGCCAGTGAAAAAATGACCCGAGCTATTATTCTAGCCCAGGAAAAAATGGAAGACGTCAAGCGAGAAGGGGTGCCACCGGGATTAATAATTCCCTTGAGCACTACTGAGGCCTACGGCACTATCACTGGAGCACCTCAGCATGAACGCACCCTGACGATCACGCCCCATGATCCTATGCCGGGATTACATACAGCTATCGTCATGATGCAATGGGATAAGGGAGCGCATACCACCTTTCTTAAAACCTACCTCATCTCAGATTAATACCTGCACCATGTCCTATCCCTCACAAAAATCAGTCAACGGATATACCCTTATCGAAATGGTTGTGGCACTCGGGTTGAGTTTGGTCACGGTGGGAGCGGTGTACTCTCTTTACGTCAGTGAACTTAAGGCGCAGTATGTGCGGGAAGATCGGTTGGAGATGCAACAACAGGCACGAGTCGTTATGGATGTCATGAGTCGGGAATTATTAATGGCCGGATATGATCCGCGTGGGGTCAATAAGGATACCAATCTCAATAATGATTTTCTAGGGATTACCTATGACCCTGGGCGTCTAATAATCATGGCGGATTTGAATGGCAACGGTCTCATTGCCGATCCCAACGAATTCATTACCTTTGTCTATGATTCCAAGACCCACACTCTCCGGCGTAACACCGGTGGGGGCAATCAACCCTTTGGAGAAAATATCGAATCATTTCTGGTGGAGTATTTTGATCATGTGGGAAATCCAACGCTCGCATCTGCAAGCATTCGACAAATCCAGATTACTGTGACTGCTCGGACCGAAGATCCCGATCTTAAATACCTTCCGAATGGAGGATATCGAACGATGACTCTCCATTCTCGTCTGACCCCAAGGAATCTCTAAGCATGAAGACAGGGGAAAGATGGGTCAGACAGAACGACTTGTTGAACAACAAGAAAGGCAGTGCCCTCATTGCCGCACTATTACTGGTCGCAGTGTCCGGCATCATGGGAGCGACGATTCTCTTTGCCACCTCAACGGAGTTGCAGATCAGCGGAAACTACCGAAGAGCCATCCAAACCTTTTATGCGGCAGAGGCAGGGCTGGTGGAAGCCCAACGGCGCTTAAGAGGAGGGCCTACTTCAAACCCAGTCTTTTTGGGTGATCTGGTCTCGCCTCATCAACCTAATTGGTCAGTCTATGTCTTTCCCCAAGCTGGATGGAAGTTTGCAGAGGATCCCACCTACAATGCCCTACTCACCAACTACGTTCCGCTCTCAGGAAATCCCACGAATACTCTCGTTCAGCAAAATAGTGTGCAAAGTGATTTAGAGTATTGGACTAAAGTGCATCACAAGACCGAGCATGACGCTGAACAGGCCGGACATCGACAGGCCTCCCCACATTATTTAGATGGAGATGGTGTGACCACGTTGCATTCCAAGAATAACCGTGGGCAGCTGGTGCGGTTTGGCTACCCATTGTCCATTTCAGTGAAGCCGGAACAATTCACGACGACTCTTCAGTCCTTGTATCCTCCGATTGAAGTTATTACGAGCCATGGGCAGGTTGAAGAGGCAGATGCGATTCTTCAGGCTGAAGTGTTTCATCCCGCCGGCCCACCATTGTGGGCTCCCGTATATGTAGGAAATCAGCTGGGGCTTTCAGGCAGCAGGATCACTATTCAAGGTATGGATGCCTGTGGGCTGTTTTCCGTCGGTCTTCCGCCTATTTCCATGGCATCTTCGGCAACTCTCATGGGAACGGCTAGTCTGGCGGGAAATCCTGCCAAACCCCAGGTAAGCCTGATTGCTCTAGGTCTAGACCAACAGATCAATAGGCTAAAGAAGGGGGCCACATTGGTGACAAGTAATTTGATCGGAGTGAATGTAGGTTCAGCCACCTCGCCTGCAGTGCAATATGCGGAGCCTTCAAACGGCACTCTGATAGTTTCTCAGGTGACTGGATATGGCATCCTGTTGGTCAAGGGCAACGTTCAAATCGCCGCTCCTTTTCAATGGGAAGGACTTGTTGTGGTGTCGGGTCAAGCCACATTTGGCGGAGGGCTGGGATCGTCAATTCTCAACGGCGCGCTCTATGCTGACCGGGTTCAAGTGCCAAATAACGATGTTAGTATCACGCTTAATACCTGCCCCATCGCCAAGACCCTTCGAATGCTTCCGGTTCAAATCCTCAACTGGCGTCAATTGCTCTAAATATTTTCCTCAAGCTACCCTAAAAACTAATGAGCAATCTTTGTGAGCGCTAGCTTTGTGGAATGTTACCGAATAATTGAAAAGGTGTTATAAGTCATTGAATTTCAATGTCTTTCTTTAATGTAAATTAGGCGCATATAAAAATATGTTTAAATTTTCTTTTGGTCTGGGTCTTTTGTCTCTCCCCTTTGACTGGGCCTTTCGGTTGATTGTCGACCGGCCAAATTCTTATTAAAATCACAAGCTTGGTAACTTCTTAGATTATCAGATTTCCCTTAATTGGGTTTTTCTCAGCTATCAAATTTCTAAATTGGAGGAAACGCTATGTCAGCCGAACCGGATATCATTTACACCAAAGTCGACGAAGCGCCGGAGTTAGCCAGTGGGTCGTTTGTGCCGGTGATCCAATCTTTTGCGAAAACAGCAGGGGTGAACGTTGGGCGCAAAGACATTTCACTGGCTGGTCGAATCATTTCGCAATTTCCAGATAACTTGAAGCCCGAACAGCGGCAACCGGATGATCTGGCTTTGCTCGGTGAGATTGTGATGACACCAGAATCAAATGTAATCAAGTTGCCAAACATCAGTGCCTCAATCCCGCAAATTCAAGCATGCGTGAAAGAATTGCAAGATCAAGGTTATGCCATTCCAGATTACCCTGAAGATCCGCAAAATGATGAAGAAAAATCCATTCAAGCCAAATTTGATAAAGTCAAAGGTAGTGCGGTAAATCCGGTGTTGCGGCAAGGGAATTCTGACCGTCGCGCTTCTTCTTCAGTAAAGCAATATGCACAGAAAAATCCGCATCGAATGGGAAAATGGACAAAGGATTCGAAGTCGCATGTGGCACATATGTCAGGTGGAGATTTCTTCGGTAATGAGAAGTCAGCGACGATTACAGAAGCGGCTGCTGGCAAAGGCCGAATTGAATTTGCAGGAGCCGATGGCAGCACCAAAATCTTAAAAGATGGTGTTAAGCTTGATAAGGGTGATGTGGTTGATGCGACCAAAATGAGTGTTGCGGCATTGAGAAAGTTTTTTGTCGAACAAGTAGCTGATGCGAAAAAAGATCCTGATGTTCTCTTCTCGTTACACATGAAGGCGACGATGATGAAGGTCTCTGATCCCATCATCTTTGGTCATTGCGTGACAGTATTTTTCGAAGATGTGTTCAAAAAACATGAAACGACCTTTGCGGAATTAGGCGTCAACGCCAATAATGGATTAGGCGATGTCTATGCCAAAATTGGAAGTTTGCCTGAAGCGCAACAAGCTGAGATCAAAGCCGACATTGAAGCGGCACTGAAGAATGGGCCAACGATGGCCATGGTGGATTCGGATAAAGGCATTACCAACTTACATGTCCCAAGTGACGTGATTATCGATGCCTCGATGGCAGCCGCGCTTCGGACATCAGGAAAAATGTGGGGGCCAGATGGTAAAGAACATGATATGAAAGCCATCATTCCTGACCGGAGTTATGCGGGAATTTATCAGGCTGTTGTTGATTTTTGTCGAGAGAATGGCGAGTTTAATCCCGCGACGATGGGGAGTGTGCCCAATGTGGGTTTGATGGCGCAAAAAGCTCAAGAATATGGTTCGCATGACAAAACGTTTGAAGCTCCAGGTAATGGAAGCATTCGGCTGATTGATGGAGCGGGCAATGTGCTGCACCAACAGGATGTGGAAAAAGGCGATATTTTCCGTGCTTGCACAGTCAAAGATATTCCGATTCAAGATTGGGTCAAGCTGGCGGTGAAGCGAGCGAGAGCGTCTTCAACGCCAGTTGTGTTCTGGTTGAACAAGGATCGGGCCCATGATGCACAGATCATTGAAAAACTGAATCGGTATCTCAAGGATCATGATACGAATGGGCTGGATATTCAAATTCTTCCGCCAGTGGATGCCATGAAGCTTTCATTGCAACGGGCCAAAGATGGCAAAAATACCATATCGGCCACGGGAAATGTCTTGCGGGATTATCTCACTGACTTGTTCCCCATTTTTGAATTGGGGACTAGTGCAAAAATGTTGTCCATTGTCCCCTTGATTAATGGTGGAGGATTGTTTGAAACAGGTGCTGGAGGATCAGCGCCAAAACATGTGCAGCAATTCGTGAAGGAAGGCCATTTGCGATGGGATTCACTGGGTGAATTTTTAGCATTGTCCGAATCCTTTGCCCATCTCAGTCAATTCAAAAACAACAAAAAAGCACAAGTGTTGGCAGATACGCTGGATCGAGCCACTGGGCAACTCATGGACAATCGAAAGGCCCCAGGGCGTGCATTAGGTGAGTTGGACAACGCCGGCTCTCATGTGTGGGAGGCCATGTATTGGGCGAAGGAATTAGCCAATCAAAATGATGATCCAGACTTGAAAGCCAAATTTGCCCCAATCGCGAAAGATCTTGAAGCCAATGTCGACAAAATCCTTGAAGAGCTCAAAGCTGTCAAAGGCAAGCCTGTCGATATTGGTGGGTATTACCGTCCCTGTGATGACAAGGTTGCAGCCGGCATGCGTCCCAGCGCCACTTTCAACAAAATTCTGGCGACATTGAACTAAGAAACGCCTGTACGACAATAAAGGGTAGGTCTGAAACTGGGCCGGGTTCTCATGAGAGCTCGGCCCTGTTCGTTTGTGGAGTAGGAGACAATTGGAGGCTTCCTTGTCTTAAACCTTTATATGACTTGAATGCTATTGAAGCTGGGATTCCTCTATTGCTTTGCGGGATCATCATTCCCGTATTGTTGCAACACATATTCTAAGACCTTTGGGGCATGTTTGACGATGGTTTCGCGAGCAAGACGATTATGACATTGTCCAGCCAGGATCCAACCTAACGCCTCTTCCTGATCCCCTTTTCGATACGATTCAATAGAATTGTGAATGCAAGTCCTTCCCGAAACGCTTCCTCGTAGAATCTTAATAGGGTAGGCCTTCACGATATATTTCATGCAGACGGGTCCCCCTCTTGCGGTGGATTTCATGTCGTTCCATATCCAATCAACTTCTTCCTGGTAGGCTAGGACATTTCCTACCAAGAGAAAAATTATTGAAATCATAAAAGCAAGGATTCGTATATATCGAATCATGGGGCACTCGGAGGAAAAACATCTTCACCTGGTTGTCTGTGCACGTTAGAATAATAACAGCCTTGTACTCATTGAACACCTAGATAAACACAGAGGAGGGTTCTTATGCGCCAATTCAAAAGGCAGGTTTTTGTTGTATTGTGTTTAAGTTTCGTATTTTCGTATCAAGTTTGGGCAGGGCAGCAACTTGATACTCATGATGGGTCGGCGATTACGATTACTTCGCCACAGAATGGCGCAACAGTCGGGAATTCATTTGATTTAGTCTATTCTTTTAGAAAGGGCGTAATGGCTGATCATGCCCATGTCTTTTTGGACGGAACCTATCAAAAGGGTTTTAAAGGCACATTCAATGATGTGGCATCTGGAAAACATACCGTTACCGTGAAAGTCGCCACACACGACCATGATATGGTGACCGTCTCGGATTCGATTACTGTGGTGGTAAAGTAAAGAAAGATTGTCGACAAATATCTGCTAAGGTTTGGTTAATGCGTGAGACCATCCTGATAAAGAGCACTCAGAGGGAAGAGTTAATCGATATAACCGAAGCTACGCGTGCGGTTCTTACTCAAAGCTCCATTCAGAACGGGGTGATGCATATCTATGCGCAGGGCGCGACGGCAGCTCTGATGGTTC
Organism: Nitrospirales bacterium; assembly: GCA_029261295.1. GTDB lineage: Bacteria > Nitrospirota > Nitrospiria > Nitrospirales > UBA8639 > Nitrospira_E. The sequence continues at coordinate 51,481 of JAJDBP010000030.1, forward strand.
AAGAGAATTGGGACGATAGCGTTCCTCTGGATGTGGTCAATTTGCTACGAAAACTCATTCCGCCGGGTGTGTGGTTGCATGATGCCCAAGATGGCAACGGAGACTCGCATTTGAAGGCGGGCCTCGTGGGACCGTCAGAAACGATTCCTATCATTGATGGCCAATTAGGGTTGTCTCAATGGCAGAGCATTTTTTTCTGTGAATTTGACGGCCCTCGTGCTGAACGCCGTGTAGTCTGCACCCTTCTTCGCGATCCAGATGATGAAATCTAATATCTTATCTACATAGACCCTACAGTTCGTTGAGATCCCAGTCATAGTCCAAATAATAGACACTCACTTTATCGTTCTTGAGCGTGCCCATGGCCGATTCAGGTGCATAAGGGGCAAGATATTTTCGTACGCCACCTTTCGATTCAAAGTCTTCTTTGAACCATTTAAAAATTGAAGAGACGTAGACTCGGCCTTTTTTCACATCCACACGCAACCCTTTTTTGGAATTGGCGAGAAAGAGTTTCATTTGATCATTGAGTTGGCTTTCAAGGTTTTCGACCGTATAAGCTTCTCCACGAAGATCAGGGCAACTTACGGAGGCACAGACAATCGCGACGTGGATTCGAGGTTCACCCATTTTCCGAAGAATTTCATGTTCAATTTCATTGAGCGTTCGTGTTTTCCCAGCCACCACACCCACTTTCTTTTTCCAGACGGCGGTAAAGAGACTGCCAGCATCTTTGATACTCTCCACCGGGTAATGATCCAGTACCATTTTGGCGGCCATAATATTGTAGACATTAATCCAAAACGTCAGTTTCTCCTCTCGACTCTTTAAATCGGACAGTGATGTTTTTTCCAAGTCTTTTATCAATTTCGTATAGGACGGATCTTTTCCGAGTTTCTTGTAATCGACGGCTTGTAGCCTGACCCCATTGATGGTTTTTGGAGCCACGTATTTTTTCAGCAGCCCATCCCATGAGGAAAAATCAAACGCAAAAGCCGATGGTGCCAAAAAAACGGCCATAACCCCTAAAACGATACCCACGTTCTTAATTAAACGTCTCATAATATTTTTCTCCCCTGACGAGTTCATAATTCTAAAAAATCACATTCCTAAGAGATAAGTCTTTTTTCTCTATCTAAACATTACAGGGTGGGTGGAATTTTTTTCTCCTTTGCCCCAGCCTTTCTTGTAGAATCAGTTCCGAGAAAAGCCCGGGCCTACTAAAAACAGGGGATATCATTTTAAAGGGGTCTTTGCGTGAGTCGTGTACAAATTCTAACCCTTCCTCAAATTGGGGATGTCTCTATTGTCTGTAAAACTAAACGAGACATTTCTGTTGAAACTCCTTTGGATAAAAGAGATGACGAATCTTTGGGGTGGGGCTATTGGGATCGGATTTGGCCGTCCTCAGTGGCTTTCGCGGAATATCTCATTCATCAATTTTTCCCATCCAAACTGGCAGGCACCAAAGTGTTGGAAATTGGTTGTGGGACAGGGGTACCCGGAGTGGTCGCGGCACAGCTCGGGGCGTTTACCATGTTTTCAGATATGGTTCCGGTCACATTAGAAGCGGTGAAGGAGACATGCGGATTAAATCAAATAACCAACTTTGATACGTGTACATTGGATTGGTCAGGAAAGATTCAATCCAATGAACGCTATGATGTAGTGTTAGGCTGTGAAGTCTTTTATGACGAAGCAATTCTAGCGGATATTTCTCAGGTCTTGGAACAAGTGCTTGCCCCAGGAGGCAAAGGCCTTTTTTGTGATCCTAATAGATTAGGGCTGGATACCATCGAACTCGCATTCCAAGAGAGGTTTCACATATCCATTGAACAAATCCCTCTGAACTGGCATCCCCGAAAAGGAAACGAGGCAGGAAAGATGGTCTATTTATACGAACTCACTCGTAGAGGTCAGTCGACGTCTTAAGCAACGTTATTGTTTGTGAGGCGAAGTCGCATCTTCTTCTTTAAACAAAATTGACGAGTTCTGGGAAGACAGATACAATTTTCTCTATGTTTCAAACACTTGCGGAATATTCAGCGTCGTCTTGGGAAGGATCTGCAGAATACGATGGCTTAGAGGCGGTTGTGGCGGGGATTGCCGATGGCGCCCAACATATTCAAGCCAAAGTGCGAGCGGCGGTGCTTGCGCATGCGGTGGGGGTCACAGGCGAGACAAATGTTCAGGGCGAGGTCGTCCAAATTTTGGATACCTTTTCCTCTGATACATTAGTCGATACTTTGAGGAAATGTGGGCGAGTGGCGGCCATTGGTTCGGAAGAAATTGAAGAGACGGTTATTGTCGGCGACAGTCCTGTGCACCAGTATCTGGTGCAAATGGACCCACTAGACGGCTCCTCCAATATCGATGTGGCAGTGAGCGTGGGTTCGATTCTAGGAATTTGGAAAAGACAGGCTGATGAATCAGTCACGGGTTCGACCTTGTTGAAAAAAGGGAACGAACAAGTCGCGGCGGTCTATACGGTCTATGGGTCTTGTACCATGATGGTCGTGGCCACTCATGGAAGTGTTCAGGGCTTTACGCTTGATCCCAGTGATGGAATCTTTCGTCTGACCAATTCCAATATCCGTATTCCAAAAAAAAATTCTTGCTATAGCACCAATGAAGGCAACTTTAAGGGTTTTGACTCAGGCACTCAAAAGGCTATAGAAGAGTTACGCAATACATATTCTCTTCGATATGTGGGATCCCTGGTGGCTGATTTTCACCGCAATTTACTCAAAGGCGGGATATTTTTGTATCCCGGCACCAAGAAAAGTCCCGAAGGAAAGCTCCGGCTCATGTATGAAGCCAATCCTCTTGCCTTTATTGCCGAACAGGCTGGTGGAGCCGCCTCTTCTGGTAAGGAACGCATCTTGGACATCGAACCTCTGAAATTACATCAGCGTACTGTCCTCATTATTGGGAACCAAGATGTGGTCGATCGAACGTTGGCGGTCATGAATACATAGATCGTTTCCTCGTGTTTTGCTTTGCCTATAAATTAGGCATTCTAGTCTGTTGGCATTCCAGTTTTACCCTTTTCCTTCCACAAATTTAATCTAGCCTCAAGCGGTTCTCAATTGGCCCTACAAGGTTTTCTTCGAGAACTTTTGAAGACCAATCCGCTGTTCTCGCTAATATTTTGGAGCATTATCGTTGAACGATTGTTTTTAATAGACATTCTATGGCTATGACGATTTGCCGGTGGGCCCCATTTCCGTGAGTCTTTTCTGGGACTTTCGTGAGATGTCCAATGGGCCTTTTGATTGATTGCAGACAATGACAGCCCTTCGTACAATGCACGTTCCCACGGTCTGGTGGGTTGGTCTGATTTTGTCTTTCACATTTTAGTCCCTGACGGAAGGGTAGGATTATGGCAAAAGTCCTTGAAGGTCCAGGAATGGGCTTGCTGCGAAAATGGGGAATTTCAACCCCAAACTATGTTGTCGTTACATCAAACGAAGAGTTCGAACAACTCTCGAAGGTGAATGATTGGCTGCAAAAGAACAAGCTGGTCGTCAAAGCTCATGAAGCATTGGGTTCTCGTTTCAAGTTAGGTCTGGTCAAGGTGGGGCTAGATTTGGCTGCGGCTAAATCTGCTGTGAAGGAGATGCTGGGAAAACAGCTAGAGTCCGTGACCATTCGTGAAGTGATTGTTTCGGAAGCGATCGATCATAAGGAAGAATATTATGCTTCGGTCAAGTCCACTCGCGAAGGCGTGGATGTGATGGTCACAACCTACGGCGGTGTGGAAGTTGAAGCCAATTGGGAAAAAGTCCAGAAGTTGGCAGTCGAAATTGGAGAAGCTCCAACGGATGCTCAATTAGCGAAATTATCGAAAGATGCTGGATTTTCTGGGGACACGGCCACGAAAATGGCCGAATTTTTAAAGAAACTGTATACCTGTTTTGATAATGAAGATGCGCAATATGTCGAAATCAATCCGGTCGTCCAAAACTCAAGCGGCGATTTGGTCGCTCTTGATGCCGTGACTTTATTGGATGGCGATGCGAAATTCAGACATAAAGATTGGACCTTCCCTTTCGCCGCTGAATTTGGTCGTGCCTATACCACCAACGAAGAAGAAGTCATGGCGGTAGATGCGAAGGTCAAAGGGTCGGTGAAACTCATTGAAATTCCTGGTGGCGACATTGCCATGCTTCCAGCAGGTGGTGGAGCCAGCGTCTACTACTCGGATGCAGTGGTCGCACGCGGCGGAAAATTAGCAAATTATGCAGAATATTCTGGTGATCCACCAGATTGGGCAGTAGAAGTGCTGACAGAAAAAATCTGTTCCCTGCCTGATATCAAGCATATTATTGTCGGAGGTGCTATTGCCAATTTTACCGACGTGAAAAAAACCTTTGGCGGAATTATTAATGCGTTCCGAAAGGCCAAAGGCGAAGGTAAGCTCAAGGGAGTGAAAATCTGGGTACGGCGTGGCGGTCCTAATGAATTGCAAGGGCTGGCGGCCATGCGTGCTTTACAGGATGAGGGATTTGATATTCACGTGTTTGACCGCACGACGCCATTAACGGACAT
>JAJDBP010000004.1 GCA_029261295.1 Nitrospirales bacterium
CGTCACCGCTTCGGTGTGCACGAGGGTCTCCCCTTCGCCAAACCCCGACGCATCACAGGTGCCGTTGCGATAGAGCTCCACCGTGAACGTCGTATCGGGCGTGCTAGTCAAGGTGCCCACCACCACCGTCGCGCCCCCCACGTCACTCACCCCCAGTAACTCCGGGTAGTTCTGCAAGTTGTTCGGACCGGAGTCCGTATCAGGGTCAGTGACCGCATCCCCCACATCATTCGCCGTGACGCCGTCGCCCACGGCGATGTTCTCTGACAAATCAATGCCGAGTTGGCCATTGAAGTGAATGACGTTTTGTGAAATCGAATTATCTATTCCTGCATCAGACCGGAAAAGTACTCCATTTTCCGCATTAAACGCCAGAATATTTCTTTGGCTCGCCAGCGTCGTTCCTCCAATGGTGTTATTGCTCGCACCACTGTTTACGGTAATCCCATTCTTATTCGGAAGCGGGCCCGTTCCATCCGCATTGGTTCCGATGAAGTTGCCGTGCACCACATTATTGATAGCACCAGCTCCATTTAGCCTCACACCGCCCTCGACATTCCCAGAGATGAGGTTGCCCGTTCCCGGCGTGGTGCCTCCAATAGTATTCCCCCCTGAACCGGTCCGAACGCCAAATCCATTCCCAATTGAAGCCGTCCCCGCCGCATTGGTCCCGATGTAGTTCCCCTCTATAATATGGCCCCCAGAGAGATCCTCGGTAAGAATCCCATGCGGGTTCCCAGAAATAAGATTACACGCTCCGGTACAAGCCACGCTGGGAGTTGCATTCGCCCCACCAATTCTGACACTACTCGTTGAGGCATTGTCGAGTATGATCCCCGCGATCCCATTGCTGAGCGCTATGGCTCCAGTCGAGTCTGTGCCAATGTAGTTCCCTTGTATCAAAGTGGTCGTTCCGACCACTCCGACATCCCCGATACGCAGCCCTTCGGACTGATTGCCTGAAATGACGTTACGTTCTGTCGAAGTGAGTCCCCCAAGCGTCGTTTGCGAAGCCCCATTACCAAGACTCACGCCTGTAACATTGGGAAGTGGAACCGTTCCAGTCACATCGGTGCCAATGAAGTTACCCTGTACAATGTTGCCGGTGGCTTGAGGCAACTGAATTCGAACCCCTATCGTGCCATTGCCCGAAATCAGGTTCCGAGCTCCAATAGTGTTCCCGCCTATCGTGTTGGTCGGTGCCTGGCTAATGCGCACGCCATCGACGGTGTTACCTAGGACTACGGTTCCCGTGACATCCAGACCGATGTAATTGCCCTGCACCATGTTGTCGAATGACCCGGTCCCGATACCCACGCCTGTGTTATTTCCTGAAATAATGTTCCTAGACCCAATAGTCAGCCCCCCGATGACATTGCCATGGGCCAATTCTTCATGCCCCACTCCATTCTGCCCGTTACCCAATTTCGCCGTGCCGGTCGCATCGGTCCCGATGTAGTTGCCCTGTACAAGATTCCCAGTGGCTCCAAAGGTCATATTGACACCTTGACTATCGTTCCCAGAAATGACGTTGCGGGCCCCCGCAGAAGTCCCGCCAATGGTGTTGACCAGCGCCCCATTAGTAATCCGCACACCATCTTGCGTGTTTCCTCGATCGGCAGTACCGGTGACATCCGTGCCAATGTAATTGCCCTGAATAATATTTCCAGTCGCCCCTACGCCGGAGATTGAGACTCCGTTAAGATCGTTTCCCGAAATCACGTTCCGGGCCCCAGGGATCGTGCCCCCGATAGTGTTCTGATTGGCACTGTCTATCCGAATCCCCTCAAGATTCGCTAACGCCACGGTGCCGGACACATCCGTCCCAATGAGGTTCCCTTGCACGTTGTTCAATGAGGCTTGCGCCGCCATGTTGATTCCTTGAGCTTCGTTGCCGGAGATGATATTGCCCGCTCCAGCCACAATCCCTCCAATAGTATTCTCCAATGTCCCGACCCCTTCCACATACACTCCATAGGAGAGATTCGACACCGCTGCGGTTCCGGCGACATTAGTGCCAATGAAATTTCCCTGCACCGCGTTGTTACGAGCCTGATTGGTGAGGAACACGCCAATCTCCGCATTACCCGAAATAACATTTCGCGCCTCTGCGGTGGTTCCCCCGACCGTATTGTTACGCGCTTCAAACAACACGACGCCACTGAGGCTATTACCCAATGCCAGAAGACCGGAAACATCCGTGCCAACATAATTGCCTTGCACCATATTGCTTGTCGAAATGGCACCTTGAATCTGCACACCATGGCGCACATTTCCTGAAATGACGTTACGACTGCCTGGAAGCAGCCCTCCCACGGTATTGCTGGAAGCCCCGTTCACAAGCCAAACCCCATTTCTCTGATTGGGGAGCACCTCAATCCCATTCGCCTTTAGACCAATGAGATTCCCCGCAATGACGTTCCCGATCGATGTGCTTCCCCTGATCCGAATACCCTCCCTATCATTACCAGAGATCACATTCCCTTCCCCAATTCCAGAACCTCCAATGCGATTGCTGACACTACCGTTCATGTGAATACCCTCGTTACCATTACCAAGATCCATCGACCCCATCGGATCGGTCCCGATGAAATTGCCCTGGATGGTGTTGCCGCCATTAGGACCATTAGTAGGAATCCAAATACCATCGGCCGTAAACCGATTAATGACCAAACCGCGTATCGTGGAATTGCTGCCTCCTGGATTGATCACGAGGCCATGGGACGCCCCAGCATTGGTCCCATCCAACTCAATCAGGAGCACCGCATTATTCGAAAGCCCTGGACCATTCGTATTCAGACTAGCCCCTGGTTGGGTAGAGCCATCGATAAGGACCGGATCCATAATGAAGGGCAGTGGACTCGCTGGCGAGATCGTGTGCACTCCGCCCCCGCCAATGTCAAAGGCGATGAGATCTAACCCAGCATTATTTGCATGATTAGCTTCTTGGATGGCCGCACGGAGCGTGCATTCTTGCTCCCCGCCTGGAAGGGTATTGCCGGTGTAGCACAGGCCATCGCCCTGATTCTCATCATCACTCGCCCCCGTGGGATCAGAGGTGCTGTTCACCGTCAGCGTCAGTCCCACCGCCACGGGATCGTTCACCACCAGCGTGGTGGTGCCCCGTCCACCCAGAAAGGCCCCAAGAGCCGGGGCAAAGGCAAAGGTGCCATCATTTTCAACTGTGAAGGAGAATGTGGTTGCCCCACAGAATTCCTCACAGAATCCATGTGACCCGGTCACCAGTACGACGGGTTGCACCACCGTGGCATCCACGGTTTGCACAATCGCGCCTGCACCACTGGATAGCCCGAACGTAGGGGCGCTGAGCGCCGTGGCATCGATATTGACCGTGAACCCATCCACCACTAACGTCGATGTCGCTCGACCACTCAGAAAGCCATTCAAGGCCGCGTCAAAGTCAACCGTGCCATCGTTCTCCACCGTGAAGGTAAACCTACTGCCGCCGCAGACCACATCACAGAAGCCGTGTGACCCAGCCACCAGTACGACGGATTGCACCACCGTGGCATCCACGGTTTGCACAATCACGCCTGCGCCACTGGATAGCCCGAACGTGGGGGCGCTGAGCGCCGTGGCATCGATATTGACCGTGAACCCATCCACCACTAACGTCGATGTCGCTCGACCACTCAGAAAGCCATTCAAGGCCGCGTCAAAGTCAACCGTGCCATCAGGTTCGACGGTGAACTCAAACGTCGCGACCCCGCAGACCACACTACAGAAGCCATATGTACCTGGTACAAGTTGAAGAAGTTGCGGGATTGTCCCATCAAGGTTGTTGTGAACTTCCCCCGTGGATGTATTCCGTATGCCAAAGGTCGGTGCCGAGAGCGCGATGGCGTCGATAGTGATGTCGGCGAGGACCGGGGTGAAGGCGGCCAGATCGCTCAGGCCAATTTCTACGGCTGGGACAAGGTTTTCTAAAAATTCCGTGCGGGCAAAGGCCGAGTCACTATCATAGAAATACACATCATCTTGCCCTCGCCCTTCCGTGGCAAAAATCCGATCTGCAGGGGCCAGCGTTGAGAAAGTGAGACCTGTAAACGCTGGTGGGAACCCCGAATCAGGATCCAACGCGGTATCCGTAAACGCCACAGTGAGAACGCCGGTAGTCGGATCCAGCACATACAAGGTGTCGACATGCACTAGATAGATGGTGCCATCTTCTTGAATGGCTAGATCACCAGCAATTTCCGCATCAAAGGGACTTCCCCCGACTGTCAGGTCCTGCCGCGTGCCGGGCTCTTCTTCGCCACTCAACGGATTGATTTGGAGGACTTGGTCCGCCTCGGTATCCACCACCCAGAGCTGATCACCCGAATCAAACACGGCTCCGCGGATCCCCACGAGGGCTGCGTCAAAGGTCACCCTTATCGGCGTGACCTCGGCGGTGATCGGATCGAAGCGCACCAACCGCATTCCGGTGAGTGGATCGGGCGCGCCCTCTCCTTCAAACCCCACCAAGCCGTAGGTGTGGGAAAGCGCCAATCCATCAACAAAGACGTCCGTCCCTTGAAATTGAATCGGCCCATGGTCAATCAGATCGGCACTCGCCGGGAGATTCGAATCCTCCGGCACAAAGGAAATAAGGTGTGACGGCAGACCGGTATTATGGCCAGGAACGGTTTGGCTTTGCGTCCCATAAATACGGTTCTCGGCTTTCACCGAAATGCAGGCAGAAAATTCGGAGGTGTCGTTAGTCGTCACGTTTGTCGCCGTCGCTGTCAGGAACCGTCCTGGCAAGACACCCGCTATCGTGGCAGAAAAATCAGCATCACCATTGCTATCAGTCGTGATTGGCAGAGGGTCAAAAATCTGGGGAGTCGCGGGCACCGCATCAATCAACATTTCGCCTTCACCAAATCCCGAGACATCACACACGACATTCGAAAAGAATTCAAACGTGAAGGTAGAACTCGGCGTGCTATTAAACGTCCCTCGGACTTCCGTGCCTCCACTCACCCGCGTGGCCGTCGCCAACACCGGATAGTTTTGGAGATTGTTGGGACTGCCATCCACATCTTGCGGATCGTTCGCCGTGACCCCAAAACCATCTTCCACGCCGTCTACAAGATCTATCCCGAGTTGATTGTTAGCAAAGATAGCATTCCCTTGAATCAGGTTACCTACCCCCGCGTCAACCGACAATCCCACTCCCTGCCTTACATTAAACGCAATGGTATTACCTTCGTTAGTGGCCGTTCCTCCAATCGTAATATCAGTGCTTCCCGTATCCACTGAGATTCCTCGCCCATTATTTCCTAATCCGACGACTCCTGTAATATCCGTACCAATAAGATTCCCTTGAACGAGCGTTCCCGTGGTATTCGACAAATGAATTCCGTTCGAATTATCCGAAATGAGATTGCCTGCTCCCGTTGTTGGCCCTCCAATCACAGTATCGATCCCTCCACCATCAACAATCCCATTACTGGTGCTTCCCATACCCATGAGCCCATCGGAGCTCGTGCCGATGCGGTTCCCCTGAATTATGGTTCCCGTGACACTACTTGAAAGGATTTGAATGCCTTGAGTATTCGCGGAAATGACATTGCCTTCTCCCGATGCCGGGCCACCAATCATCGTGTTGCTCCCACCCGACAAAAACACGCCTGCCCCAACGCTAGGTATGGGAGTCACTCCATCCATGCCCAGGCCTATATGGTTTCCTTTGATGACGTTGTCGTCTGCTCCCAGACCTACTCTCACTTCATGCGCAATATTTCCAGCAATCACATTGCACACACCTGTACAGAGACCCCCGGGGGTCCCGCCAACGCCCCCAATAGTATTGTTCGTTGCCCCATTTAGGATGAGGACACCATCGGATTGATTGGGAATCGGGGCTGAGCCGATGACATCCGTCCCGATATAATTGCTTTGCACAGAATTAAGCGTTGTTCCGGCATCCGTGATGACCACACCATTTGCGCCGTTACCGGAAATAACATTGCGGGCATCAGCAACCGTACCGCCGATCGTATTATTGTTGGCGCCATTGAGAATATTCACGCCATTTGACCCGTTGGGAATGGCTATGGTCCCCGTATGATCCGTTCCAATGAAATTCCCCTCCAAGACATTATTCGTGGAAGGGGTCCCTGAGGTGTCATTGTTGGTAATGGTGATGCCATCCACAGCATGCCCAGAAATGATATTCCCGGCATCAGTGGCCACACCACCAATCTGATTTCCACTGGCCCCTAACAGGTGAATGCCTTGATTACCACCAGCAATCGCCGCTGTCCCCGCCGCATTGACGCCTATATAGTTGCCCGCGATCGTATTATTGTCTGAATCAGCGATGAGGATGTCCGTGGTATTACCAGAAATGATGTTGCGCTCGGCCACGTCATTCACCCCATCTTGGTCCGTGCCAATCAACGTCCCATTGGCACCCGCTTGGTAAATCCCTCGTACGGCATTGGGCAGCGGCGCCATGCCCAACGCATCCGTGCCAATCTTATTGCCTTGTAGCACCGTGCCCGTCGCTCCCTCTCCTTGAATAAAGACCCCAAAAGAATTCGTACCGGAAATGACGTTGCCCACGATCCGATTGTTAGCGTTGACAACATGCACCCCAAAGGTGGGATTTTCTGCTTGGAGGGGAGCCGTTAGCCCATCAGAATTGGGGCCGATGTAATTGCCTTCGATCAGATTGTTTCCCACCGCACCCGAGATCGTAATCCCCACACTGCTGGCAGTCTGATGCACAAACCGATTAATCACCACCCCCCGCACGGTGCTGTTGCCGGCCACAAGGTTGAGGCCATTCGAATTTCCTGCGGAAGACCCATTCAGTTCAATGATCGGCATGCCCGCAAAGCCAGGCTGAGTGGTCCCGTCAATGACAACGGGATCGTTGATGGCCGGAAGAGCGGACGCAAGGGGCGGTGTGGAAAGCGGCCCAATGGTCTGCAGCCCTCCTGGCGCAATATTAAACGCAATGATGTCCAACCCCGAACTCGCATTGGCGGCATTGATGGCTTCGCGCAGGCTGCAATGCGTGGCATCACAAAGGTTGTCATTGGCATCATTATTCGAGTTCACCGTGAACTGGCTCATGCCCACGGAGGTCGTTTCCAAAATGTTCGTATTATTCGCCGCATTAACATCCGGCACCGAGCCATCATTCGTGGCAGACGCCGTGAGCATGAACTGCCCCGCTTGGGTCGCAGTCACGTTGAGCACGATTTGTGTAGCGGTCAGGACATCCAAGTTGCCCAGATTGCAGGTAGCCGTGGTCGGCCCCACACCAGTCCCTGAACAGGTCCCGCCAGGGAACGTTGCCGAATCTAAGGTGACACCTGTCGGGAGATCAGCGGACACCACTGTGGCGATGGCCACATCCGTGCCCATGTTGTCGACGTTGAGGGTGTAGCTGTACGTCCCCGGCGACAGCGCCACCGGATCAGGCGTGTCGGTGATGGTCAGCACGAAATCGGTGGTGGGATTGGTGGATTGGAAGATGGTTTCTTCGGTGTGGGTATTGTTGCCAAAGTCCGGATCGAATTCGCCCACTAACGTGACTTCGATCTCACTGCTTTTGATGCCCGGAGTGGCACCGGTTGTGTTCAAGAATATCGTAGCCAGGGATGTGGCCGTATTGACGAGGGCGCCCAAGTGGCACAACACGGCTCCTCCGGCTGGAGGGTCACACGTTGCCCCCGTGACGCTGTCATAGGTCGCCCCGGTCGGTACGGTCACCGTGAAGTCCACTTGCGTGGCATCATCCGGCCCGTTGTTGGTGATGGTCAGATCTAGCTGATATTGAGCCCCAATCGTGACCGGATCTGGCAGATCATTCACTACAACGAAAATATCTGCCTCCGGGCCACACAAATTTGGCGTGTAGAGTTCAGCGGTATTCAAACTGCCATTGTTCTCACTAACTCCTCCAACGACCAGAACTTGCCCTTGTGGCTCCAGAAAAATTTGTCGCGTCCCCCGTCGCGGGCTGGTCATGTCCCCGCCCTGCACGAATACGCCCGAGTCGATGTGATAGCGCACACTCGTGTCCAAGGCATTGGCGGTGTCATTCGCCCCACCGGCAATCAGCACTCTGCCGCTGGGCATCAGCGTTCCCCCAAGACTCAAACCGAAGGCGGAGACGCCAGCGAACGGAGCTGGGAGTGACCCAGTGGGTGCAAAGGTGCCAGTCGCAATCTCGTAGAGTTCCGCGGAAGCCAACGGGACTGTCGAATCAATTGGAGGACCGAGATCATGCCTGGACCCTGCCGCGATCAATACAGTGCCATTGGGGAGCAACGTGGCCGCATGATCGCTGCGCGGCACACCCATAGGCCCAGTGGTTTCCGAAAATTGCTCCGTGGCTATATCAAACAGTTCCGCCCCCGAGATAGCCGCATTGCTGTTGGTGCGTCCCCCCGCCACCAGCACTGTGCCATTGGCCAGATACGTCGCTGAATGGGCATTACGGTTATTCGTCATCGTGTCGGTTATCGCGATGAAGCTAGCGGGCAAAGGATTGAAGAATTCTGCAGTGTTACTGCGGGTCGCCGGGGCGGTAGAGCCGCCCACCAGGAGGACCCGACCATCGGGAAGCGGCGTGGCGGTATGCTCCGCACGTGGCTCGGTCATCAGGAGGAAGCCAGGGACAAAGGCGCCTACCGCCGGATCATAGAGTTCCGCCGTGTTGAGTCGATTCCCATCCGTTGTCAACCCACCGGCGACTAAGACCAGACCATTGGCCAAGAGGGTGGCGGTGTGGATCGTTCGAGGGGTCTGCATCGACCCCGTTTGGGTAAAGGATTGCGTGGTGGGATCGTAGAGTTCCGCGGTATTGAGCGTGCTAGCAGGGTTTCCTAATCCGCCGGACGTACCACCGGTTATCAAAATTTTGCCGTCTAGCAGTCGGGTCAGGCGATGCCCAACCCGCGCCACAGATAATGTTGTGGGGGACAAGTCCGTAAACGTCCCCGGGGTCGGCCCAAGTGGATCGGGACAGACTTTAGTGACAAAAGCCTGAGTGCCTCCGGCAGCACTGGGAGGCAGAAGCGTGGCATCGGTAAAATCTGCAAAAAGGGTATCTCCCGCAACATATGTGGTTCCCACTGAATCAACGGCAATTCCTAAGCCCTGATCCTGTAAGGTGCCGCCCAGAAAGGTTGAAAAGACCAAGGCTTCTGGAGGGTCATCAGGGCCACCCGTCAAATCGTTGTCCAAACCATCCGTGAGGCGTGTTAAATCAAATTTGGTGATAAAGGCATCGAAATCCCCGGCTAATGTTGCCTGAATGGGATTGAGCAGTGGAAAGGGATCAGTCATCAACTCCGAAGACCGTGTGGTCCCTGTGATAACCGGTGCCCCGGTCACATCCAAATCTAGGGCGAATGCGGTGTCGCTCCCGCTACCACCCAAGTAGGTGGAATATTCTAACACTCCAACGTCGCTCAGCTTTGCCAAAAACGCATCGGTCGAGGCTCCACCATACACCACTTGATATCCATTGGCTGTCAACGGAAAAGGCGCAGGGGAATCATGGGGAGTGCTGGTTCGGCCTACGACATAGGCAGCCCCTGTTGCATCCACGGCGACATTGAACGGTTCGTCACCTCCATCGCCACCCACATAGGTGGAGTACACCAGAGCACTTCCTGCCGCATTGAGTTTCGACACAAATCCGTCGGCGGTTCCTCCCTGAAACGTCCCTTGAAAAGCATTGACCAGGGGAAAAGGAATGAGCGCCGTCTCCGAAGAAGTCGTGGTTCCCGTGATGGTGGCCGACCCTGTTGCGTCTACCGCAATATCAAAGGCCAGCTCTGCTCCTTCGCCTCCTAGATACGTCGCATACTCTAAGGCCGACCCGGCGGCATTCAGCTTGACGATAAACGCATCGGCTGCCCCGCCCGTAGCGACTTGAAATGGGTTGGCCGTTGGAAAATTTGTTGAATTTGTGAATCCTGTGAGATACGCCACCCCCGCGCCATCTACTTCTAACCCAAAGGCACGGTCTGTGGTATCTCCGCCCAACTTTGTGGAATACACCAGAGCATTCCCTGTCGGATTGAGTTTGGCGATAAATACATCGAGGCCACCTCCTGGGCCAATTTGCGCACTGGCAGGAAACACCGCGGAATCAGTCTGTCCAAGGGCGTAGGCATTCCCGGCATTATCCACAGCGAGACTAAACGCTCGATCATCTCCGGCGCTCCCGAGGTACGTCGAGTAGATAAACGCCGTGCCTTTCGAGTTAATTTTGGATACGAACGCATCAAAGGCACCGCCTGTAGTGTGACCAAGGCCAGGAGTGACTTCAGGGAAATCTCCCGAAGATGTTGCCCCTGCTACATACATATTCCCTGCACTATCTACGGCAATGCCTTCGTCGATTTGATCAAACCCGCTGCCGCCCAGATACCGCGACCAATGTAATATAGGATCGATGATGAGCGGTTTGGTGCTGTCGTAGGCCGCGAGTTGGATGGCGACGCTAGCCAATTCGTGGTCTTTACCCTCACCCCACCCCTCGCCCTTAAAAAGAGAAGGAACCTGAGCCGTCTCCACAATTGGTAATGAGAAAAGTGAGGCGTGAAAATATTTTGTATGCACCACATAGGTGGCAGGGATTTCGACTTTTTGGCCATCGACGAGTTGATAGACGTGGGGTTTGAGGAGGCGGAGGGCGGGTTCGTCGGCAAGATCTGATGCATCGCCCCTCACCCTTGCCCTCTCCCCACTGGGGAGAGGGGATAAGTTGTTCAATGGGAGGGAAAGCACTAAGTCACCAGTCGTGGGATCGACGATGACCTTGTCTGTGCCTTCAAAGGCGAGTTGAATCTGATTTGGATCGGCGCCGGGGGCGACAACTAAGTCGTATTCCAATTGTCCTTGATTGCCGTAGTAAACGAGGTCAATACCCTCGTAGAGATTGTCGTATTGCACTTTTTTGTAGGTGGGAATGTTCGTGCGCCATTGCTCCGGATCGTTCCCGATGAAGTAGTTGACGATGCCGGGGAGTTTGTCATCACCAGAAACGGTCGGCGCTTGGTTGGCACCGGCGAATGTCATGCGGACGACAGAGGTTTCACGTTCACCCTTGCCCGCGTTATGGTCTTTGGTTGCTTCGCCCCTCACCCTAGCCCTCTCCCCACTAGGGAGAGGGGATGCAGATGGTATCTCCCTCTGATTTCTCACTTCTAACGTTTCACGTTTCCCTGTTCGCAGGGACAAGACCGCTTCCGTTTCAGTGAGAAACAAGGTGTAGCCTTTGCCGCGAGCTAGGTATTTCACATTTGCATCGACCTGTCCTTCGTTTTTTTCGAAGCTCAAGGGCAAACGACCAAAGGAGGGAATAATTTTGCTGGCTCTGATCGAATTGGGAAGAGATTTCGAATGCTCATTGCCAAGGTGTGTCCATTCATCAGAGACAATGGTTGGATCCAGGGCATCATGGATATTGGTGATCGGCGCGGGAACGGAAGGTCCCGTGGGATTCCCATTCGCGAGCCCTCCCATTCCCACCATCACGACGGCCACCACCGGAAGCATCCATCTAAGACGATTCATCACTCGACTCATGCAAGAACCTCTTTCGTCACCACCGCTTTAGGTAGGTTGAATATTCGCTCATTTACTTTTTCCGAAATCGCTTCGACCGCCTCTTTTGCCGCGTGTTCTTTTTCTCCTTGTGCTGCCTTGGCTTGCTCATCTCCTCCGATTCCACATCTGCAAAAGGCGTCAGCGGGGCCTCCAGACTCTCGACTGTCGGGGTCGGGAGTCCCTCGCTCCCCGGGTCGGTCAGAGCACTCACGACGCCACTGCCACTGGGCAGATGACGCAGGAGATGATCGACAATGGCGGTCAGCGTCACGCGCGTGCCATTGGGGTTGACCACTCCAGTGATTAACGCGCTATTGGCCCGCAGCTCAGTTTCGGTCTGCCCCGCCGCCAGGGCGTGAAAGAACCGCATCACGATTTGGGTGTCGGTCAACGTCCCCGCCACCCCATCGCCGTCCACATCCACCATCGTCAGCCGAGCAGCCTCCAGATACGTCGCAATCGCCCCCGCACTCGCCCGCGCCCCGTTGGTATCAATCAAGCCCTCGACCATGGCCGCGTCCCGCAAGCCAAACGCCCACCGCGTGAGCATCCCCGCATCCCGCGTATCCGCCACGCCATTCCCATCTACGTCCCACGTCACGACTTGCGTCGGCGTCCCCGGAAACCGCACTTGACAAATTTGCGTCTGATCCATCACCACCGCCAACGTGGAGGCCATGACGGGTGTCTCGGTTGCCGGCCCACACCCGCGCCATTCCACCGAGCCTGCCGTCGGTTCTGCCGCGGTGGCCGTGAGCTGGACCGTGGTGCCTAAGGGATAGGCCGCTTGGGGGGTCCCCGGCAGTGCGGCGGCCTCTTCTTCGGGAAAGGCCGGTTGCACCACACTCTGCACCGTCCCCGTCCCGGTCCCTTCTGCCACCAACTCTAACGCGGCACAGTCCGGCGGAGGATCGCCGAGGTATTCAATAGGCACTTCATTGGGGGGACTAAAGGCATTGGCGCCATTCTGCCACACCGCAAAGCCCACCCCGAGCCCGTCGTGTACGGCTGCATCCGGCACAGTGCTATACTGCGCCAGCCCATCTAAAAAGACGGTGAACTGATTGCCCTCCACGATGACTTCCAGCGGTTTGGGTTGCGGCATCCCCGCGGGCCCCAAATGAAACGCCTCTTCGTCACTCAAATCCACATCGGGGGCCATTTCCGTAAAGACGCCCCCCGTCCGCTTGAGAAAGCGCAGCCGCGGCTGCGTCGGCCCTTGCGTCCAGTCCACCGCCACTCGATAATAGTTGTTCTCATCGCGATAGCGGACGATCAATCCCTGCCCGCCGCCCACAGCCATACTCGTCGCTTGAATATTCGTCGACCATTTATAATCCAGACGACACGACCCGGTCGGCCGCTCAATGAGGGCCCCACGGCCCTCGGCTTCGATGGGATCATGCACCCCAGAGGTTTCCTTCAAAATGACCGGCCCCGTCGTACTGGGTTCCCACATCGCGGGGCCATCGACTTCATTTTCTGCGGGGGCGCTGGTCACCCAACGATCCCCGGCAAACTCCACCACATTGGTGTGGATGTGTTCGCCCGAGGGCGCACTGGCCTCGGGCTCGCCCACCGCCGCTGCCACGAGGGGACTCCCACTGGTCGGCAGCGTAAGCGAGGAGACAGCCTTATAGTAGGTGACGTCTGGTTCTAACCCCGTAAAGGTATGCGCGGTGACCAGGCCTATATCTTCTCTGACGTCATACTCGCGCGTAGCCTCCCCTCGGAGCACCCGATACCCAATGGCCTCGGCCACTGGTTGCCACGAACACGTGATCGTGTTCGGCCAATAGGATTCGCACGAAAAACCGACCGGGGTTTCCGGCAGATCACACGCGCCCACGGTTGGGCAGAAGCTCGCGCCCACGATGGTCCGGGGAGCGGTGACACTGAAGACACAGGGCTCCGGCCCCCGACATTTGTCGCCACTCCAGCCGATGAAGTTGGTGCCCGAGGCCGCCTCAGCCACCAGGTGTTCGATCACCGTGTTCTGGGGCACCACCAGCCGACATTCCGCCCCTTGATTGCCCGTACAGGCGGCCCCCGGCTGGCTGTCGAGCGCCAGACCCACCGGCGTGCTCGTGACGGTGCCGATCCCATTGCCTAACAACCGCACCTCCAGGACGGACAGGGGCACGGTGTACAGCAGGCAGTTGGAAAACTCAGAGGTGTTGCCTTGCGGGTCGGTCGCGGTGGCCGTCAGGCCAAACCCCGTGGCGACGGCGGGAGCCACGGTGAACTCAAACGTGACAGTGCCGGTGGTGGGGTCCGTCGTCACCGCTTCGGTGTGCACGAGGGTCTCCCCTTCGCCAAACCCCGACGCATCACAGGTGCCATTCTTATACAGCTCCACCGTGAACGCCGTGTCGGGCGTGCTGGTCAACGTGCCCACCACCACCGTCGCGCCGCCCACGTCGCTCACGCCTAACAACTCGGGGTAGTTCTGTAAGTTATTCGGGCCCGTGTCATCGTCCGTCCCATCGGGATCATTTGCCGTGACGCCGTCGAGATTGAAATCAATCCCCAATTCCACGTTGGAGAAAATGGCGTTGGCGAGAATGGCATTGCCCGTGGCAGCGGTACCATTCACCGTCACACCATCCAGCGTATTAAACGCAATGACATTACCCGCGCCGGCGGTTGTTCCGCCAATCGTGTTGCTGGGCGCCTCATTAATGAGCACTCCAACGTTGCCGTTGCCCAGGGGCGCCGCCCCCGTGACATCGGTGCCGATGTAGTTGCCCTGCACCAGAGTCAAGGTCGCAGAGCCAATGAGCTCGACACCGGCGCCCGCATTTCCGGAAATGACGTTCCGGGCGCCGGCGGCCGTGCCACCGATGGTATTGCCACTGGCCGAAAATACTATTCGCACGCCTCGGTCGCCGTTGCCTAGGGCCGCCGTTCCGGCCGCATTAGTGCCAATAAAGTTACCCTGGACAAAATTCCCAGTCGCTCCCGGGTCGGAGATTAGGACACCGTGAGACAGGTTTCCCGAAATGACGTTGCGAGCGCCAACCAGGCCATCGACTAGGCCGTCTGCCGCGTCGTCGCCGCCAATCGTGTTCGTGTCCGCATCATCGATGTACACCCCATCTTGGCTGTTCCCCAGGTCCTCAGTCCCATTGACATTTGTGCCGATATAATTGCCTCGCACAAAATTCCCGGTCGACGCGCCAAAGATCAGGACACCGTTCGCGTTATTGCCTGAGATCACGTTACGAGCCAACGCAGTGGTGCCACCGATCGTGTTGCTGACCCCTCCACTTATGCGCACGCCATGGAGGGTGTTGCCTAGGGGGACGGCCCCCGTGTTATCCGTCCCGATGAAGTTGCCTTCCACCATGTTCCCGGTCGATCCGCTACCCTCAATATCAACGCCGCTGAAGCTGTTTCCCGAAATCAGATTCCCGGCACTGGCAATCATCCCGCCAATCGTATTGGTGGGTGCCCCACTGATATGCACGCCCATTTGGCTGTTACCCAGGGCGGCGGTTCCATTGACATCCGTGCCGATATAATTGCCTTGAACAATATTTCCAGTCGCCCCTGCGCCGGAGATGGAGACTCCGTTAAGATTGTTCCCCGAAATCACGTTCCGGGCCCCGGGGATCGTGCCACCAATTGTGTTGGCGGACGCATCAATGATCCGTACTCCCCTTGTAGTGTTGCCCAGATCCACGGTCCCTGTGACATCCGTCCCAATGTAGTTCCCTTGCACAAGATTCCCGGTTGCTGCGGCGCCTCTGATCTCCACACCGTCGCGGGCATTGCCCGAGATGATGTTCCTCGCCCCAGCGATCACTCCTCCAATCGTGTTGGTGGGAGCCCCGCTGATGAACACACCCTCCGCAGTGTTGCCCAAGTCCACTGTGCCCGTGACATCCGTGCCGATGTAGTTGCCCTGCACAAGGTTGCCGGTCGCCCCGGCGGCAAAAATTAAGACTCCAGTGGACCCGTTCCCGGATATGATGTTCCGGGCCCCGGCGGTCGTCCCACCGATCGTGTGATTCGACGCATTGCTGAGAAGTCCGATGCCATTCCCGGAATTGCCCAATGCCAATGTCCCCGCCGCATTCGTGCCGATATAGTTGCCCTGGACCTGATTGCCGCCGGGAGCAGCATTCACGAATTGGATGCCGTCGCCGTCATTGCCCGAAATCACATTTCCAGCTTCGGCTACCGTCCCGCCAATAGTATTATTGCCAGCAGTCGCGGAAGATAGTATTCCATGGAGCGTGTTCCCGAGATCCACCGCCCCTGAAACATCCGTCCCGATGTAGTTGCCTTGTACGAAGTTCCCCGTGCTTGTCCCGCTGATGCCAATCCCTTGGGTATCGTTCCCTGAGATGATATTGCGAGCCCCCGGGCTCGTCCCGCCAATCAAGTTGTTGTCCGCATTAGACAGTGACACCCCATGGACACCATTGCCCATGTCGACGGTACCCGTGATATCCGTCCCGATGTAGTTGCCTTGGATGACATTGGCTTCCGCGGGGCCCTCCGCCACAACATTGACGACGACAGAGATGCCACTTCCGCCGTTCGCCGAGATGATATTCCTGGCGGCAGCCGACAGTCCTCCGATGGTATTGCCGGAAGCACTCTTGATGGTCACGCCGGAATTGATACTACCGTTCCCCAAGGCCACGGTCCCGGTCACATCGGGTCCAATGAGATTTCCCTGCACGATATTTCCAGTAGAATCTGGAAAGACAATCGCTACCCCACCCGCGTTATTTCCCGAGATGACATTGCCCTCTCCTGAGGCCGTGCCACCAATGGTATTGTTGGGGGCCTCGATTATGGCCACCCCGGTCACGGTATTGGGCAACGCGCTCGTCCCCATGGCGTCCGTGCCAATATAATTTCCTTGCACACGATTGTTGGACGAGGTCGGAGTTCCAATGCTCACCCCAGCATTCGTATTGCCTGAGATAATGTTTCTGTCTCCTGCCGTAGTGCCGCCAATCTGATTGTTCGCGCTGAAGGTCATACGAATGCCGTCACTCCCATTGGCTCGAGCCTGCGTGCCCGTTACATCCGTCCCGATGTAGTTGCCTACGATCAGGTTCCCCCCATTCGTGCCCAAGTGAATCCCAATGTTAAACCGATTGATCACCAAGCTGCGGACGGTGGAATTTCCAGCCTGAACATTCAGACCACCTACGACCCCCGCACCCGTCCCATCTAATTCAATAATCGGCGAGCCGGCAAACAAGGGCTGAGTGGTGCCATCAATGACGACCGCATCGTTGATATTGGGGAGGGGGGAAGTCGGAGCAATCGTTTGCTGGCCACCCGCGCCTATATCAAAAACAATGAGGTCGAGCCCAGAATTATTGGCATGGTTGGTTTCTTGGATCGCCGCACGTAAGGTACATTCTCCGGGTGTAGCAGTTTCACAAACACCATCACCGGGATTGGCATCACCACTCAATCCCACAGCATCAGTATTCACATTCACAGTCAGGGTTAGGCCCACGGCCACAGAATCACTCACCACCAACGTTGTTGTACTCCGCCCATTCACAAAGGCCCCCAAGGATGGCGCAAAATCCACCGTGCCGTCGTTCTCGACGGTGAACTCAAACGTCTCAGCGCCACAGGACACCTCACAGAATACATAGTTCGTGGACGCCACCAGCGTGAACGTTTGGACTCCGGTACTATCCACTGGGCTTGCGATTCTCCGTGAGGCGGCGCTATTCCCGGCGAGGCCAAAAGTCGGCGCGGTTAAGGCCGTGGCATCAATGCTTACGGTGAATCCATCCACCATCAACGTGGATGTGCCGCGTCCACTCAGGAATCCATCTAACGCCGAATCAAAGCCCACCGTTCCATCGTTTTCTACCGAAAAGTTAAAGGTATTCGTGCCACAGGTCACATCACAAAATACATAGTTCGAAGCAGCCACCAACGTCAACGTAAGTATCATCGTACTATCGACTGGGTCTGCGATCCTCCGTGAACCCGAGCCGTTCCCGCTAATACCAAAGCTCGGCGCACTGAGGGCTGTGGCATCAATGTTCACCGTAAATCCATCCACCACCAAGGTGGACGTACCGCGCCCACTCAGAAATCCATCTAACGTCGGATCAAAGTCCACCGTCCCATCGTCGGCCACGGTAAAGAGAAAGGATCTCGAACCACAGGCCACATCACAAAAGACATAGTTGGTGGACGCTACCAGCGTGAACGTCTGCACCGTTGTCGTTGGTACGAGGTTCTCGATTTGACGTCCACCCGACCCATTTCCGGCCAGGCCAAAGGTCGGCGCACTGAGGGCCGTGGCATCAATGCTCACCGTAAACCCATCCACCACCAACGTCGTCGTCCCACGCCCACTCAGGAACCCATCCAGGGCCACATCGAAATCCACCGTCCCGTCGTCCTCTACCGAGAAGGCAAACGTCGCCGCCCCACAACGCACATCACAGAAGCTATAGGAGGCAGGAACCAACGTGACAGGCTGAACAACCGTGGCCTCCATCGAGGGTACAATCAGTGCAGCCCCAATTACTGTCTGGAGGCCAAAGGTCGCCGCCGTCAGGGCCGTGGCATCGATGTTCACCGTGAAGCCATTGACGACGAGGGTATCCGTCCCTCTGCCACTGATATAAGCCTCCAAACTGACGTCAAAATCTACGGTCCCATCGTTCTCGACCGTGAAGGTAAACACAGTCCCACCACACCGCACATTACAGAATTCATACGCCCCCGGTGCCAACTGGAGGTCTTGGGACACCGTGCCATCAAATCTGCCGATGCTCCGGATCGCAAACTGAGGCGCGCTTAATGCTGTTGCATCGATCGTGACCTGGAACAAATCCGTCGCCATGGGAGTCAACGTGGCCAGATCGCCATGGCCAGCATTGACCGTGGGCACCACGTCTTGAATTAATTCGGTGCGCGAAAAGTTCAAGGCCAGATCATACTGGAATACATCATCGAGAGTTTGGCCATCAAATGTGAACAGATCGAACATTCCGGCATTGGTTGAAAAGGCGGCCCCGTTATGGAAGGGCGCTGTACTAGTGTCCGGATCTGGCACGTTGTCCGTGAACTGTAGGCTTAACTCGCCGGTTTGCAGATTGAGGTGAAAGAATTGATTTCTATTGACGAGGAACATAATTCCATCAGCCCTGACGGCTAAATCTGAGAAACGATTGACATCAAAGGAATTGGTATCGAGGGACATCGCCACCCGACTACTTAGTACTTCATCACCGGTGAGAGGATCAATGCGCAGGAGTTCATCCGCGTTTATATCCACGACCCAGAGCTGGCCCATCTCGTCAAACACCGCTGCCCGTATGCCCTCCAGATTCGCTTGGAACGACCCAATGACCGTGGCCTCCGCCGTCGTAGGATCAATCTGAATGAGGCGCGCCTCGGCTTGCAATTCCGCCCGTTCAAACGCCAATAGGCCATGCACGGGCGAAAGCGCCAGCCCATCGGCAAAGAAAATATCTGTGTTGCTGATTTGCACGGCACCATGGTCGGTCAGATCTGAACCATCTTCCAAGAAGGAGAATAGATGCGTCGGGGTCCCGGGGGCCGTGCTTCCGGAGTTCTCGGAAATGAGTCCGTATATTCTCTGCGCCACTACAATGGGGTTGGCCGTGACCGTGACACAATTGGAGAATTCGGAGGTGTCCCCCGTGGAGAGGTCCGTAGCTGTGGCGGTGATACTATCCAAAGCGGGTATTTGCACAGAAAATGTGGTTTCAATCCCCACGTCGCCACTGCCATTCGTCGTCACATTCGCAAAACCCAGGAACGCTTCTCCCTCGCCATTGCCTGATGCATCACACCCAGTAAGAGCTGAATTAGAGAAAAACTCCAGCCGGAAGGTTCGATTCGGCGTACTATTCAAGGTTCCCTGTATAGTCGTGCTGTTGGTATTACTCAGCGCCGCCTCCAACACCGGGAAGTTTTGGAGATTGTTGGGACTCCCATCCACATCCTGCGGATCATTGGGCGTGATGCCGTCGGAAGCCAAATCGATTCCTAAGCCACCATTCGTGTGAATGACATTCTGATTAATGGCATTGCCGGATCCCGCATTCCCAGGAGAAATCACTTGCTCCGTCACTACCACCCCTGCCGCGCCATTAAACGCAATGGTGTTCCCTGCCCCAGGGACAGTACCCCCGATCTCATTGAAACTGGAAAACTGAACGAAAAGGACGCCCGTACCTCCATTGCCAAGTGGATTCATCCCAGTCGCGTCGGTGCCGATCAAGTTGCCTTGAATGAGATTTCCGTTTGTGGGCGTCGAGGCAGTCCCACCGGAGGAAACACCAGTATTCACGTTGCCGGAGATTACGTTGTCCGAGCCTTGCAGGGTCCCGCCCACGGTGTTCCCGGAGGCACCGCCGGTAACATGTACGCCGTTGAAGTTGGCCATGGGGAGCAGGCCGGTCACATCCGTGCCAATGTAATTGCCTTGCACAAGATTGCCGGTCGTTCCAGGACTGGTCAGCTCCACGCCATCTCCACCCGGGACTCCCGTTCCATTTCCCGAAATGAGGTTGCGCGCGCCGGCCACTGCCCCACCAATCGTGTTCCCATTGGCTGCAAAGGCGAGAGAAACTCCGTCTAGGGTATTACCCAGGTCGACCGTACCGGTCAGATCGGTTCCGATGTAATTGCCTTGCACGAGATTGCCAGTTGCCGTGGGGCCGGAAATCCTTACACCGATGGAATCATTCCCCGAAATAATGTTCCTCGCGCCGGCGGTTATGCCGCCAATCGTGTTAGTGGGGGCATCACTAAGAAACACGCCATGCTGGGTGTTCCCCAGGTCCGCGGTCCCCGTGACATCCGATCCGATGTAGTTGCCTTGAACCATGTTAGAGGAGGAGGTCTGATTGATAACGACGCCATTGCCGAGATTGCCGGAAATAACATTCCGTTCTGCGACAGTGGTTCCCCCAACCGTATTGTTAGATGGACTATTCAGGGCGACGCCCGTGCCATTAAGACTGACTCCGGTCAAGGCATTTCCTAGCGCGACCGTACCTAAGGCATTCGTCCCGATGAGATTGCCTTGCAGATAATTGCCGGTTGCCGTCGTTTCGAGAATGACCCCGTCCCCGTCGGTTCCGGCGATGACATTGCCCGCGATAGGGGCTACACAGGGATCGCCCAGCGCGACCGGTGCGGTGCCGCCGATACAATTGCCGGAGGCCCCTTCAATCCGCACGCCGCGAATGAGATTGCCGCGATCCAACAGGCCGGTTGGATCCGTTCCGATATAATTGCCTTGCACCATATTCCCGAGGAGCGTCGCAGTTCCAAAGATCGATACCCCGTCGCCGTTGCCAGAAATGACGTTGCGCATATCAGCGGTGGTTCCCCCGATGATATTCCGACTAGCAGGAGCGCTGATGAACACGCCGTCATCGGTATTGCCCAAGACATTCCCGTTGATATCCAATCCAATAACATTGCCCGCAACCGTGTTGGCATCGCTGCCAGACCCACTAATACTCACGCCGTCATCTGAATTCCCCGAAATGAGATTACAAGCACCTGCACAGCCCACACCTGGTACAGTGTTCACCCCCCCAATGGTATTCCCACCAGAACTGATGATGCTCACACCAACCACATTAGGGATAGTCAGTAGGCCTGCCGAATTCATGCCGATATAGTTCCCTTCGACAACATTGTTCGTGGCCCCGGCATTGGCAATTGCAACTCCATTGAGGGTGTTCCCCGAAACCACGTTGCGCTCAAATGCAGTAATCCCACCAATCGTATTACCCTTTGTGATAATGAGAATGCCATGTCCGCTATTGCCTAGACCTGTATCTCCACTAGCTGTTAGCCCAATGATATTCCCTTGCACGACATTGTTTTCACTCGCTCCTCCGGTATTCGAACCGAGATGTAATCCAGTTGCGTTGTTCCCAGAGATAACATTCCCCGCACCAGCGACCTCTCCGCCAATCGTATTATTGGCCGCCCCATTAATAATCCAAATCCCCTCAAATCCATTGGCAAGCGCTACATTTCCGGTGACATCGGTCCCGATGTAGTTGCCTTGAATCGTATTATTGAAAGCACTCGGACCGGACACCCCGCTTGTAATAAGGATACCTCGCGTACCATTTCCTGATATGACATTACGCGCAGAAGCAGTGGTACCTCCCACTATGTTGTCAGGTCCGGTAATCGTTATTCCCCCGCCATTCAGTAAAGCAGCTGTCCCAGCAGCATTGGTACCGATATAATTACCCTGAACAAAATTGTTGCTGGCCAGAGTGCCTCCACTGCCACCAAGCATGACCCCGTTGCCCCCACTGTTTCCAGAGATCACATTGCCGGAACCTGGCAGGAGCCCGCCAACCGTGTTCCCCGTGGCAGCGGCCACAATGTGCACGCCGTTGACTCCATTGCCCAACGCGAGATGTCCGCTCGCAGTCGTCCCGATAAAATTACCAATTATTTGATTACCGGTGGCGGTCGGCTGTTGAATGAGAATGCCCATTCGAGCATTGCCAGAAATCACATTGCGATCTTCCGGCCTCGTCCCCCCTACAATATTGTCAGGTCCCTCAACAGTTAGCCCTTCTTCGTTATTCCCAAGGGCCGCCGTACCATCGAGATTCGTTCCAATATAATTTCCAACGATCCGATTCCCAGCTGATTGGGTAACAATCCCTGTTCGCCCAAACCGATTGATGACCAAGCCACGGAGCGTGGAATCCCCACCATTCATGAAGAGACCAAAGCTTGTCGCCCCCGCCAAAGATCCATTCAATTCAATGATCGGTGCGTTGATAAACCCTGGTTGGGTGGTACCATCAATCACCACTGGGTCTGAAATGATGGGAAGAGCCGAGGCCGGGGAAATCGTTTGTTGCCCACCTGCGTTGACATCAAAGCCGATGACATCCAGGCCCGAATTGTTCAGGTGATTGGCTTCCTGAATGGCGGCACGTAAGGTACATTCACTCGGCGTCGCTGTTTCACAAAGCCCATCCCCTGGTACGGCATCGCCACCATCAAGAACACTATTCACCGTGAACGTCTTGAGGCCGACCGACGTGGTTTCGGTGATATTCGTGTTGTTCGAATCGTCCAAATCCGGCACCGCATTCGGCCCCGTACTCCCCGCCGTAGCCGTGAGCGTTTTTGTCCCCGCGGTGGTGGGGGTCATGTTGAGAATAATTTGCGTGGCCGACAGCACATCCACGTCACCCACATTGCAGGTGGCGGTGGCCGGTCCTGCCCCAGTCCCTGAACAAGTCCCGCCGGGGAACGTTGCTGAGTCCAAGGTGACGCCTGTCGGAATGTCAGCCGTCACCACAGTGGCAATCGCCACATCCGTTCCCATATTGTCGACAGTCAGCGTATAGCTGTACATGCCCGGCGAGAGCGGCACAGGATCGGGGGTGTCTGTGATGGTCAGGATGAGATCGGTGGTAGGATTCGCAGACTGCATAATAAATGTATTGATCTGTGTGTTGTTACCAAAGTCCGGATCAAATTCATCCACGTTTTCCACTGTGGAGGTAATCGCCTTGATACCAGGCATGGCTGTTGTGGTATCAAAGATAATCGTGCGTAAGGGCTCCGCCCCTTTGGTGATGAGTCCAAATTGACAGGTCACATGCCCACTCATTGGCCCAGTGCCCTCCGTACAATCTGGATCCTGCCCCCCAGTCGCAAACGTCAGATCCGTAGACGAGAAGTCGGTATCTGCTTTTACCTCAGCTGCATCATCATCTGGCCCACCGTTTAACACCTGCACGTCAACTTGGAGAGACGTACCAACCGTCACCGGATCCGGCGAATCAGTCACGGTTAATACCAAATCCGACTCCGGCCCGCACAGAT
The DNA here is from genome assembly GCA_029261295.1 of Nitrospirales bacterium. Classification (GTDB taxonomy): domain Bacteria; phylum Nitrospirota; class Nitrospiria; order Nitrospirales; family UBA8639; genus Nitrospira_E. The sequence goes on from JAJDBP010000004.1 coordinate 23,443, forward strand.
TCGGGGTATACAGCTCGGCGGTGCTTAAATCAGCCACGCTCGTGCTAGAAGAACCTCCAATCACGAGAACTTGCCCATTGGGTAAAACCGAGAAAAATTCGGAACTATTAGACCTGGGGAAATTTAGCGGTGCCATGAGAGTAAACACACCCCCACCTATTCCTGGATCGTACAATTCGGCGGATTTCAAGCTTGGAGAGTTCGCTAAGATTCCATCAGGATTTTCAAACCCACTAGCAATAAGAACCCTTCCTTCATGTAACAACACTGCTGCATGACTGGCCCGCTCATGAATCATAGAACTCGTAACCGAAAATTCCTGTGTAACCGGATCATATAACTCTGCTGACGCGAGCGCGAAATCATTGTTGGTAGCAATTCGGTTTCGTCCCCCGGTGATAAGAACTTTTCCATTCGCTAATAACGTGGCACGATGCGATCCCCTCGGCGTATTGAGAGTTCCGACTGTCAGCGTAAAGAGTTGAGTTGTAGGATCGTAAATTTCTGCTAAATTTGTTGAGGCTCCTCCTGAAAAACCTCCCACTATCAATACTGTCCCATTTGGCAACAATGTCATGGTCGGAGCTTGTCTAGGTATATTCATTGGCCCTGGGGGTGAGGAGGCAAACAATCCAGTTGCTGAATCGAAGAGTTCGGCACTGCCAATTGTCCCAATTCCACTAGTAAATCCACCAACTAAAAGAACATTGCCATCGGGCAGTAATAGCGCTGCATGGCTCGCGCGAGACACCTGCATCCCTCCAGTGCTGACGCTCGTATTGGTAAAAACACCTGATGTTGGAGAAGTGGTCGTATAAAGTTCCGCGGTTGAGAGAGTCCCAGTAGCTCCAGACCCCCCTGCAACCAGAACTTTTCCATCTGGCAAAAGGGTTGCCGTATGAAGTGCCCTCTCATCGTCCATTGATCCTGTTGCAGAAAAAATTCGTGCTGTCGAGTCAAAAACTTCAGCAGTGACATGCGTCACAAAAGAAGGAGTGGTCGCATTGCCTCCCACAATTAAAATGTTCCCATTTGCCAACCGGGTCGAAGTATGTGCTGCCCGTGCTACGACCATGCTTCCAATTCCTGATGGTTGAATCCAAGTGCCAGGTGCTGTGCCCGGCGGAGGGCTGTTGCAGACTTTGGCAACGAAGGCGTCATCAACACCACCGGCAAATCCGTCGGGCTGAATGACACTCTCTGATGCACCAGGAAAGCCTGCCGCTTCAGTCAACCCTGTAACCAAGACTGTCCCTGCCGCATCCACCTCAAGGTTTACGCCTACATCACGGCCACTGGTACCAAGATACGTCGCATAGTCAATGCCCGTACCCGTCTGATTCAGCTTCGCCAGAAAGGCATCTTGACCACCCGCATGCCCGTCGGGCTGGATCACACTCCCCGAAGTCCCAGGCAAACCCGCTGCACCGGTCTGTCCTGTGACATAGGCCGCCCCCGCCGCATCCACCACAAGGTGATGCCCAAAATCTTCGCCATTGGTGCCCAGGTAGGTCGCGTAGACCAGCGCCGTACCAGCCGGATTCACCTTCGCGACAAAGACATCCGTTCCACCCGCATGCCCGCCCGGCTGGATCAAATTCCCCAACGCTCCGGGAAAGCCCGCCGCCTCAGTCGGCCCGGTGATATAGGCTGCCCCTGCCCCATCTACCGCAAGGCCCCACCCAGCATCCCCACCACTGGTGCCCAAATACGTGGAGTAGACCAACCCGTTACCCGCCGGATTCACCTTCACCACAAAGGCATCACCAAAGGAACCACTACCGGCGAAGCCGCCGGGTTGAATCGGATTCCCCAACGCCCCGGGAAAGCCCGCCGCCCCAGCTTCGCCCACCACATACGCTGCTCCAGCCGCATCGACCACAATGGTATTGCCTTCGTCCCATCCACTCGTCCCAAGATACGTGGCGTAGGCCAGCCCCGTACCCGCCGGATTTAGTTTGGCCACAAAGGCATCATTAGGTCCACCAGCGAAGCCACCGGGCTGAATCAAATTCCCCAGGGCCATAGGAAAGCCCGCTGCATCAGTCGGCCCCGTGATATAGGCCGCCCCCAATCCATCCACAGCAATGGAAACTCCCCTATCACGGCCACTAGTGCCCAGATAAGTAGAATAGACAATACCCGTACCTGCTGGATTTAATTTCGCCACAAAGACGTCTCTAGAACCACCCGCGAACCCGCCGGGTTGAATTTGATTCCCCAACGCCCCGGGAAAACCCGCCGCCCCAGCTTCGCCGGTCACATAAACCGCCCCGGCTGCATCGACCACAATAGCATTGCCAGAATCAGCCCCTGTGGTGCCCATGTATGTGGCATAGATCAACGCCGTACCTGCCGAATTCAACTTCAATACAAATGCATCTCCGACACCACCAGCGAAACCGCTGGGTTGAATCGGATTCCCTACCGCCTCAGGAAAGCCTGTAGCCCCAGCCTCTCCCGTTATATAGACCGCCCCTGCCGAATCCACCGCTATGCCGCGGCCACCATCATTGCCAGTGGTGCCCAAGTAGGTAGACCAATGCAGCACCGGATCAATGATGAGGGGTTTGGTGATGTCGTAGGAGGCAAGTTGAATGTTGACCGCGGAAGACGTGCTCAGGGGAGAAGGGAGAAGGGAGACCTGAGACGAATCTGCCTGCACAACATAGTTGGCGGTGATTTCGACTTTTTTACCGTCGACCAATTGATAGACGTGGGGTTTGAGGAGGCGGAGAGCCGTGGCGTTTTCAAGATCTGATGCGTCGCCCCTCACCCTAACCCTCTCCCCACTAGGGGGAGGAGATTGATCAGAATATAAGAGAGAAATCACTAAATCGCCAGTGTCGGGATCGACGGTGACGACATCTGTCCCTTCAAACGCCAATTGAATTTGGGAGGGATCCGAGCCGGGCGCGACCACCAGGTCATATTCCAGTTGGCCTTGGTTGCCGTAGTAGACTAGGTCGATGCCTTCATACAGATTGTCGTATTGGACTTTTTTGTAGGTGGGGATTTGAGTACGCCATTGGTCGGGGTCGTTGCCGATGAAATAGTTCACAATGCCGGGAAGTTGATCGTCGCCATTTACTTTTGGTGCCGAGTTGGCGCCGGCGAATTTCATGCGGATGACGGAGGTCCCACTTTCACCTTTGCCAGCATTGTGGTCTTTGGTTGCCTCGCCCCTCACCCTAGCCCTCTTCCCACTGCGGAGAGGGGATACAGATGGTGTTTCCTTCTCACTTCTCACTTCTAACTTTTCACTTGCTGCGTTGCGGAGCGATAAGACCGCTTCGGTCTCGGTGAGAAATAGTGTGTAGCCCTTACCGCGCGCGAGATATTTCACTTTCTCATCGACTTGTCCCTGATTTTCTTCGAAGCTTAACGGCAGTTTGCCAATCTCACGTAGTCTAGTAGCTTTGCCTGTACTCTTTTTTGATTCAAGATCCACTCTCACGAGTTCTGCTCTCTCTTCAATTGCCATTGAGCCCGATGAACTTATGGAGGATGGCTCGTCATATGACGTGATTCTTTGGCTCCCATCTCCTTGACCAGCCAAACACAGAAGGCCAATGAGCAGGCCATTCACTTGAAACCCTAATTGCTTGAGAAACTTAAGCATGGTTTCTCCTTGTGGAGCATTCAGACAGTACATGGTTCATGAGGAAAGGTAAGAATCCGCACACCCATTCATCGCACCTAGATGAAAAGGTGACCGGGATAAACAGGGTAACCCTGGTGCAGATGAGACCAGTTTCCCCATTCCAAAATTGCTTATTTAAATGGGAAGGAAAAACAAAGGACGTTACGGTTGGTGAGGGGAATAAGCTTCGTTTCATCTCGCACCTTTTTCCCTAGGAGTAGCGCAAGAATGATACCGAAGAAGAGATACAATAGAAAGAAAAACTCTACGTATCGATAAAGGGGCTAGGCATGGTTTTTAGAGAGTGAATAACAAGAATCTCGATGGGCCCTTGGATTTCCGTATGTCCAATTCCCGTCAACATGTCTATTTTTAGATACTTTTTTATCACTTTAGGTACATATTCCAAAAATTTTCCGTCCAAGCTAAAACCGGAGAACCAGGATAGTCAGTATTCTTTCTCTTGGAATTTTTAACGATATTGATTACTCTGAGTCCATCATGAATCCCTCAAATCCCGTCCGGAGTTCGGCCTGGCTCCAAAATATCCCCCTCTTTTCAGAGTTGAATACGCCAGAATTGGAACTCTTGTTGAATTTTTCCTCCAACCAGCGGGTCGAAAAGGGCAGTCTTGTTTTTCAGGAAGGAGACTTTGGAGATTACTTACTCATTATTTTATCTGGACGAGTGAAAATCAGTTTGATAGGAAAAGAGGGGAAAGAGTTTATTTTGGCCATTTTAGGGCCAGGAAGTTTCTTGGGAGAGATGGCGTTGCTTGAATCGGCCCCTCGATCCGCCACTGTCACCACCTTAGAATCCTGCGTCTTTCTACGACTCGATCAAGGTCACTTTACGTCGCTGCTTCAGACCCATGCTTCTCTCGGCTTAAAATTATTGAAAGCGTTGTGCACTCGACTTCGGGAAACCGATGAACGATTGAGAAGTTTAGTGATGCTGGATATTTATGGGCGAATCCTCCATAGTCTTCACACCCTAGTCACACCCGATTCCCCACAACCGCTAGAGCGACATTTGGTCATTTCTCCACGTCCTTCCCACCAAGATATCGCTGATATGATTGGTTGTTCTCGGGAAACAGTGAGTCGCGCGATCAAGGTTTTACAAACTCGAGGCCACATTACTATTCTCAAGCAAGAAATCCTCCTGCATCAGACCATACGCCACACGTAAATTCCCTATGAGCATTTATGTGACATTTATCACTGACTTCTGCGCAGGCATTCAGTACAATGCACCAATATTTTTCATCAGTGAATCACGCTGTCTTCCACCACGAACACAGACTGGACCTCGTCAACCTTCATCTTGGCATTCCCGTTTAGTGACATGAAGGAATTCTTTTGAAAATTAAAATTCTGGGGTCTCACGGGTCTGACCTTTTTTATTCTCAAAAAGGGGAAAGCCATCGCTGCCAATGCGTTGGCTTCCTCGTGAACGACCACTTATTAGTTGATGCCGGTACGGTGGCATCAGCTCTCGACTTGGAAGGCCAAACACGTATTGACCATGTCATCCTCTCTCATCTACATCTTGATCACATCAAAGGTCTTCCGCCGCTTGTTGATAATCGCGTGGGCACCAATGGGCAGCCCATTAATATTTGCAGCATACCTCATGTGTTAGATGGCCTTAAAACGCATATTTTCAATGAAATAGTGTACCCTAATTTTTTTACTCTCCCAAAGGGAGAACCCCCCTACCTTCAAGCATCGATATTGACGGAAGGCAAGGACACCTTGCTGGGGGATATCCGGGTGACCCCTATCCATGTGAATCACACGGTACCCACCGTGGGGTTCCTTATTCAAGATGATCAGTCGGCCTGGATTTATAGTGGTGACACCTACCAAACCGAGGAACTCTGGGCTCTGGCCGCTCGAATCCCCAATCTAAAAGGCGCGTTTATCGAAACATCATTTCCGAATGAATATGAGAATCTTGCCAAAGAAAGCAAGCACCTCACCCCGAAATTGTTAGTACAGGAATACCAAAAAATCGGCAAGCCAGAACTCCCTCTATATGTGTTCCATTTAAAACCACAATTTCGAGAACAAATTGCCAACCAGCTTCATGATTTATCCCTCCCTTCTCTGAGCATTCTTCAAGAGGGTCAGGAAGTTGAGATCTAGGATTACCCAGACATTTCTCTGATGTTTGATAGCTGTTGATGCCTTTGCTAAACGGGATGCCTTTTTCCCGTTAATCGATACACCACCATTTCTTGTTCTTTTCCACGCAAACAAAACGTCCCAACCCGTTCCGTTTGCCACTGAGTGTGAATCGCTTGTCGAGTGGCTTCTCCCATTAAAGTTCGACACACTCCCTGAGTGGACCACTCCGCTTGCGTTTCTTTTTCGAAACTTTCGAGGCGTGAGGCGACATTCACCGTATCTCCAATGGTCGTATATTTCATACGCCTGGCACTTCCTAAACAACCCATCACTACTGGCCCAGTATGTATGCCGATCCGCATGCGGACTATTGGTAAATTTGTGGTCCTCCATTCCTGATGCAATCGTTCCATTTCTTCCCGCATTTCCCAGGCACATGCAATGGCCTGAGATGCGTCATATTGGGATTCCTCCTCAGTCAGACGGGGTTCAATACTGCCAAAATCAGCTTTGATCATATCCCCATGGTAGTCATCAATTATCCCACCATATCGCATGATAATGCCGACCATACGATCCATATACCCATTCAACCAATCGAGGAGTTCGGACGGCTCTAGTTTTTCTGAAATTCCTGTAAAGCCTTCAAGGTCAGAAAACATGGTGGTGACGATTTGTTTCCGTGAACGCAACCGTCCTTCTTCCAATACTTCCCTGCGTTCCGCCCACAAACGATCCACAACCTCTGGGGCCACATGGCGACCAAAAATATCTAAAAGAATTTTCCGTTCTTGTTTTTCCCGATTAGCCATCAATGACGTAACCAGACCTGCTGAAATTATCCAACTCAAGATGGGGGGGATGAACGGCATCCACCACCCCTCCTGAATCGCCACAACCACCACCGTCCCGATCACGATACAGCCAAGACTTGCAACAAGAGCAAATATCCATGGCTTTCGCATTCTCCAGCCTATAAGGCCACCTAAGATTCCCCATAAGAGGATCCAAGTATGTTCCCATCGATCTGAAATTGATTGAATAGGCGCGGCACCCCCATACGCCGCTTGAAGGAGTTGATTGACAAGAGTGGCTTGCAATTCAATTCCAGCCATATGATGGCAGTCTGTCCACCACCCACACCACGGCGTATTAAAAAAATCTTTTACTCCATGAGCCATCACTCCTACCATGACAATACGATCATGGAATATTTCAGACTGAACCTGCCCCGTTAACACCGCTTTTAGGGAAACCTTCGGAAAGAGTTGATACGCCGTCGCATTTAGCAGAAATTGATACCCCGACGCATCCGCATTCCTATAACTCCCATCCGTTGCTTCAAATGGCCTAAATGTCACGTCCCTCAAAGCCACATGTTCTGGATTCTCAGAGCTCGGTTGCAAGACAATCTCATCTTGTTCGAAATATCGCATGGCCAGTCGCAACGCAAAGGATGTTTCAAAACTTGTGTCATTATTGAGAAAAAGCAAGCCCCGCCGAACAATCCCCCCTGAGTCCACAATCAAATCGCTAAACCCAATTTGATCCGTCTCCTGTAGGACCGGTGGGCCGGGGATCCCTCCGTGCATGGCTTCACCAAATTTCATGACCGTAATAATTTCCCGGTTTTGAGAAAGTATCGCCTCCAACTTCTGGGTCCCTGGAGGCACTGGCATATCTCTATAGATATCCAATCCAATAGCCCGAATCTGTGAGGGCAAAAGCTCTTGCAGTAATTGGGCGAGATCCCTATCTGATAAGGGCCAATGACCCAACCATTGAATATCTTCATCCGAAATCGTGACGAGCACGATAGGAGCAGTAGAGCTTATGGGATCAGCGTGAAGCTGAAGAGTCCAGTCATAGGCCGCGAGTTCAGGGATTTCCAACACTCCCAAGGTTCGAATCCCGATTAAGGACAGAACAACCAAAACCACAAGAGCCATGACTTGAAACCATTCATTGGTTGCCAGCCAGCGGGAAAAAATTTTCACACTCATCCGTATTGACTTCCCTTTTTAGCGATCATAAAGGTGCTCACCGTTCACCCAAGAATGATCATGACCACGGAAATGTTTGTCAGAGAAGATGAAAGGAAATCTTTTCCAGAAAGAAAAATTTCCCATGGCTAATAATTTTATACAGACAATTGGTGGCTAGAAATAAATGGTAGGTGACGAGAGGTAAGAAGAACAAGCAGCAATCAAAAACTATTGTTAATTGGAGGATGAGGCCGTTGAGGCGGGGTGAGGCCCTAAAGGAAGATGGATGAAAAATGTTGTTCCCACATTGACTTCACTTTGCACTGAAATTTTTCCAGAATGGGCTTCAATGACATCTTTGACAATTTTAGTGCCCAGCCCGGTCCCGCCTTTTTTCTTGCTCATCGCACTTGTCGTAAACAAGCTATCCCGAATCTCGGCTGGCATCCCACGCCCAGTATCCACCACTTCGATCTGAAGAGTGTGATCCGCAGTGTGGATGTTTCCGCGAATGGTAATGGTACCGCCGGTTGGTACTTCCGTCACGGCGTTGTTTACGAGATTATAAAAGGCATTAAAGAGGCGGCCTTCGTCGGCTTGGATTGGTGGAAGGTCATCAATCCCTTCATGATGCAGCGTAATCCCTTTTTCTTGTGCAAAGAGTTTTAACGTATCAAAGACCGAGGCTACAACATGAGCCATTTTACAGGAAGAAAACTTTGGCGCGCTGCTGAGGCCTTTCACACAATCCGCAATTTCCTTCACGCGATCTTGAATGCGACGGGCATTATTACTCAGCATTTCAATGACTTCATTGCACAGGTCATGGCTTTTTTGGGCTTTGGCTGGAACCGGGCTTTTCATTTCGGTAAACACTTCATCAATCTCATCTTTGAGTAATGAGGCTCCGCATAACACCGGCATCAGTAGATTTTTCACATCATGTCCAATATCCCCAAGAATGCAAGCCACTTCAGCGAGTTTCGCCTCTTGAAATAAACGAGCTTGTTCGATGGATAGGGCCGTGAACGAGGCAATGATGGTGAGGATCGCCACATCATCTTGATCTAAGCGACCATCTTGTTTGTTCATGACTTCCAACACACCAATAGGATGGCCCTCCCACCGTTTGAGTGGAAGGGCAATCATATCCTGTGTGTTAAAGCCTGTATTTTGATCGATTTTTTCGAGGTGCCGTTGATCACTCTTGGCGTCTTGAACAACCATCGGCTCGCCTTTGGCAAACACCGACCCTGCAATGCCCTCGGTCCACGGGAATGCAGTACCGGGCCGAGGAGCCTTGTCACCAATGGCATGGTAAAACACCAATTCCTTGGTTTCCGGTTTAGCGAGCAGCACAGACCCCGCTTGCCCATTCACCACTTCTAAGGCAATCTTTAATCCCTGCTCAACAAGTTCTTCCACACTCAAGTGTTGAAAGAGGGCTTCGCTTATTCGTCGTGCCGCGTCCAGCTCCCGTTCCCGTCGATCCTGTTGTGGTGAAATCGTCATCGAGGCTGTGCCAATCGTTTCAAAACCTTTGTGGCGCTGGGACGGGTGATCTTAGTCATCTCTTATCGTTCTAGGGTTATGTGGCAAATTTATCTTTAAAGAGCTCATGGCTATTCGCAGCCTTCTTCACGGCTTCCACCAACTTTTCCGATTCAATCGGCTTGGTGAGGTATTCGACAATCCCTTGCTTAAAGAGCTCATTGGCATCCGTAAAGTCTGGATTCCCCGTTAACACAATGACCGGGACTGAGGGGAATTGTTCACGGAAATAGGAAATGGCACCCATCCCGTTCACATTGGGCATCTGCATATCACAGATAATCGTATCGACCGCCAGAGGATTGTCCCCGGATCGAATGGCGTCGATGCCTTTTTGCCCATCTTCCGCTTCAACCACATCAAATCCGGCTTTGGTTAACGTCAGCCGGATAGTTCGCCGCACATCTTCTTCATCGTCTACAACTAAAACTCGACCTTCAGACATGGAAGCCTCCATTTTGGTAAATAGTCCGGTTTCTGCCAATGAACCGGCCAATGTGAGTATGTGATCAGACTATATATGACTCCAAATTCAGGAATGTGAAGCGAATGCTCGAGTAAAGTTAAATACGTAAATTCAAAGGTGAATTATCGTATTTACTAGCCGATTTTCATAAAGAAGTCAATTGACATGATGATGGAATCTTTGAATCGAATGTCTTCATTGATATAAGAGGGGCATGAACGAGAGAAGGCTGAGCAAAAATTTAAGGACTCCTGGAAAATATCAATTGGGGCCCAACCCCAAATCTAGCATCCAATAAACTGATGGGATTTAAACCGTTTCGGTTCATGTGAGGAAAGATGATGCTTCGATGCACTCCTTGTTGCTTCGGCCATTTGAGTATCTGCTGCTGGATGAGAGGCGAGGAGTGGGAAAATGGGGCTGGAAAGCCATCCTCCTGGAACTTGAGGAAGCCCACTTCGATCAACCACGGCAAAGCTACTAAATTCTCCGTTTTTTCGAGCAGCACATTTGGCCGAGTACATGGTCCCGATATTGGCAGGCGTTTCAGGAAGAGGAGCAATGGTGCCACTTAAATTTTGAATGGGTGCCTGAATATCCACGGACCCACTAATACCTAAATCAGAGGTGGCATCAATAATCGTAAAAAGATCTCCAAAAATCACATTGGCCACTAAATTGATATTGCCTCCATTACCTTCGAAAGCCCTGGCCAAGATCTGAGAATTTTGCAAAACAATAAAATCAGGGTCCAAGAAAATATCTCCACCACCCGTATCCTTGTCTCCCTTAACAGAACTGATAATTTGGGAATCTTGAACTTGAATGAGCTTTTTCGTTTTCAGCTCAATATTTCCCCCATTGGCCTGAAGGGCTTCGGTGGTGATAGAACTATTTCTCACCCGAATAGTATTTTCAGCTAAAAGAGCGATCCTTCCGGCATTTCCGGCTCCTGAACTTTCCGCTGTCACCTTCGATGAATTCGCTAACGCAACATTTCTTCCCGATCGAAGCGTAATATTCCCACCACTAGCTTTGCTAGCATCTAGGCCGGAACTCAACGCGGAGACCTGAGTCCCATTATTGAGGCTCACCGTTCGAAAACCATCCAAAAGAATATCTCCACCTGCAGCCTCAGCCGCTGCTGTTGTTACCAAAGATCCAGAAACCATAATAGTGGGAGCGATGATACTCACACTTCCCGCATCACCGGCCCCAAAACTTTCTGCAGAGATATTCGCCCCATTCGTGAGAGCAATCGTATCTTGGGAGGTGACGGTAATATTCCCACCGTTACCCGATTGGGCAGTGGTTGAAACGGTACTGGCATCAACCCCCACGAATGCGCCTCCGATCACCGTCACATTCCCCGCATCTCCAACCCCAGTACTGGCCGCCGTCACAGATGATCCTTCAGAAAGCTGAACATGATCAAGCCCCTCAAGGAAAATGGTCCCGCCATTAGCTATGTTCGCATCTGAACCCGAACTTAGCGCCGAAATAATGGAACCATTCTGTAAATCAATGCCGCCCTGAGAATGCACTACTATATCCCCACCTGTAGATTGAGCAGCTGAAGTATTGACTCGTCCCCCGTCACTCAAAAAATTATTATTCACCTGAAACTCGACCTTCCCAGAATTACCTTGACCTTCACTTGAGGAAGAGACGGTTCCAGAGGTTCCGAGTTGAACGGTATCCGAATGGACAAGAATATTTCCTCCTCCACCATCCCCGGACGCGGTCGTGAAAATACCACTGGAAAGACCATTTTGATCTTGGCCATTGATGACAACCATAGACGCATCAGATCCATCTCCGGTAAGCCCTTGTATGGTGACCGTGCCTCCGGCACCGGTTGCCGTGGTACTGCTATCAATGCGAGCCCCACCAGTTAATTCTAGGGCATTCAGATTCAAGGTAATAAGACCGGCATCCCCAACTCCCCCACTACTTGCCGATAATCTGGCTCTATTATTCACCGCCACTTGGCGTGCATGAATACTTAAATCTCCCCCAGTGCCATCCCCGGCAGTCTCTGTAATTAAGCCAGCACCAACCCCATCAAGGATGACCGAATCGGCTACCGAACCAGGCCCATTGATACCTTGAATGAGTATAACCCCCCCCCCACTTTTCGGAGGTATTCCAGAAATATTGGTTGGAATACTGCGAGTATTAATGCGTGCCCCATCGCCTGTTAAGGATAAGTTCTGAACATCTAAGACCACATTGACCGCCCGGCCACTTCCCCCCGTTATACCAACAATACCGGTTTCAGTCCCAGTCGCATTAATAGAAAACTGATGTGCACGGATATGGATATCCGAGGCTGAGGCTGGACTGTTCAAATTTTCAGATTTGATCTGCGAACCAGCATCGATAATAAAGCTACCCGCAATATCAAGATCAATACTCCCACCTTGCCCCTGATAGACTGAAGACAATTGGGAGTTGATGAAACTTCCACCACCAAGCCTCAATCCTTGGGCCTGGACCAGAATATCACTTCCATCCCCACCACCTTGGACGATAGCATTCAACGTCGAGCCGCCCAGAATATCGATCTGTCTTCCTTCAATCAGGATATCGCCAGCATCCCCGAGAAACACGTTCGATTGATCTAATGCACCAGCAGAACGAGCGGTGATCGCACTGTGCCCCGAAAGCATGACATCATCCTGAACCTTAATATCGATAGCGACAGGTGCCCCATCAAGATTGCCGACGGTGTCGCTCCGAATTTGCGAATTATTGTCCAGCACAAGTTGGCCGCCACGAATGATAATGGTCCCACCCCTCGTGGTCGGATCTTCGAGATCACTCAAATTTAACTTTCCCGATACACGTAAAAATGTACTGTCAAAGGTAATCGTTCCCCAATCGGTCACACCTGACGTGCCCTCTGAAAATGCCGCCCCTCCCTGGATGGCGCTCGAAACCTCCCCATTAGAGGCCAATGATGTCAAAATGATATTCCCACTCCGAGCATTGATCGTCCGATCCCCGATATCGATGTCTCCTCCCACGATACCCAAAGTCGCACTATTCGCCATATTCAAAGTCGCACCAGCATCGATGAAAATTGACGCAGGGTTGCCGGATAAAAATCCAAATGCAGAAGGCGGGGCAGCCGTAAACATGCTCCCAATCTGGCTTTCATTTGAGGAGAAAATACCTCGCCCTTCGCCTTCCCCTAAACTAATAAAATCTGCTGTCGTGACATAAAACGATCCACCAATATTGAGGCTTCCCTGAGGGCCAAACACGATTCCATTCGGATTGAGAAAAAAAAGATTGGCATTGGATTGTTGGACAGCAGGAAGGTGAACATCAACCCCCAACGTCCCAAACAAATGAGAGGGATTGGTGCCTGTCACTCTACTCAAGATATTGGCGGCACCTTGAGAATAGAAATTTCCTGTGTCCCCTACACCCACTTGAAAATCAGAAAAACTATGAAACAAGCTCGATCCTTGGGTATGACCCCCAGTAATATCAAAACGAGTCCCCGAAGGTTCGATCACAGGGGCCACGACTGAATTTTGTCCACCAGGGAGGGTCGTATCGGGAAGAATCGAAGTGACAACTTCCGCCCATGACTTGGCATGCCACACACTTAGCAAACACCCCACTATCATGAAACTTAGTAGAAATCGACCTCGGGGCTCATTTTCAATGTGAATGGGTCTTTTCATATTTGATTCTCCCATTTTCCAAATAAAAGCCTATCTCACCAGAACCTCTCCTAAAATGCAAGATAATGCTCCATTCCTGCTGATTCACAGCAATCGGCGGTCCCAACATTAATGTCGTCAATGATCCCCTATGGGAATTCCTATTACTCCTTTAGTTCAATGAGAAGGGAGGGGATCCTTGTTTTTCCTATATCATTGTCTGCCGCCCCCTCCTTCGAATAGAGCAAAACTTGTTCAGGGTTCGCCGGCAGAACTCCTAACGAAAGAAGGCTTCCCTGTCGCAAAATGGCTTCCCGTATCCACCGCATTACATTTGTCGAATACTGCTGCGTGGCTTCATCAAACGCCATGGGCAACCGAGCAATGTCTTGATTGGCCATCGAAAAACCGCCTAACCATGTCTGTGCACAATCAGCCTTCGTATTACGAATGTTGGCATCTACCGCACAGGCCCACGTCACCCCCGCACCGGTGCCCCGCGCCTGCTTCCCCCTGCCGCCTTGCCCATTGCCTTCCACAAACGCCTCACGCAAGGGCACCACTTCGAGCGAAGGATGACTCAGGGACCGCCGAGTGCCTTTCACCCGCCCCTGATACGGCGTGAGCACGAGCTGCGCCGAGATGACCTGCTCGGGAAGGAGCTTCGGGAGTGTAAACTGCACCACCGCATGATGGGGCTGCTTCCCTCCTACTTGCAGCACCGGCTGTGCTCCCACATTCCGATGGGGCTGATGGGCCATCACGGTACTATCATGCGAAACCCCCAATCGCACCTCGGTGCTCACCTCCCGCAGGCCCTGTTCCTCCATTGTGCCTGCGGCCTCTCCCGTGGACTCCACCCCCTGGATAGCACTGCCCACCGCTGCTACGGCTTGTTGTCCATTCAAATAATAGCGATTGAGGAACGTCACGATCGCTTGCGCAGTCGCCTGTTCATCATTGGGTATCACTCGCCCTCCCGACGTGGGGTCGACTACCCCTCGAATCAGTTCAGTCATATCTCCCACCTCGCCCCCCTGCTTCCACGCAACATACCGAGCAATAAGATTCGCGTCCGCGGTCGGACTCGCTTGCCCATTGCCATCCGGATCGAACACTGTGGAACGACCGGCCTCGATATACGCTTTGATCGCCAACGGATCACCACACCGATCTGAATCAGGATTGTCGCACGCAACAATCGGTTCCATTAAAGCAGCGCCTTCCAATCCAAACAAGCCACGTTGCAACACCGCCGCATCGATTTGATCCGTAACCCCATTCCCATCAATGTCCAACGTCACTGCCGGCGCTGACGAGCCGCCAAACTTCACCTGACATTGGAGATTCTCTGTCACATTCACGCTGAGATTGGTCGGACTCACCAGCTGACATGCGGTAGGACCATCCCAGCCATCAAACGAAAAACCCTGATCCTCCGCGGCTGTTAACACCACCACTGTTCCCACCGGATAGGTGACTCCTGGCGACCCGGGGATCCCGATTTCCGCAATGGGCAACGCCGCGCCCGCCGGCGGCTGCACCGAAGCCGTGCTCACCGTCCCCTCCCCCGTCCCAATCTGTTGCACTTCTAACACTGCACAATTTTGATTCGCGACAGTTTCACCGTATTCCACTAACGGAATCGTCGGCACCGTAAATCGACTACCAATCGTCCGCCAGTTCGAAAATCCAAACGCCGCCCCCGTCTCAATGGGGTTGTGAGTATCCGTGGCATCAAACACGGTAAGGCCTCCCACACGCACCTGTATGCGCGGTCCCTCTAGAATCACTTCGAGGCTTTTCTGCGTCATAGCCCCCGGCCCTTCCCCATCAAAAAACATATCCCCTCCCGCGTCAACTTTTTCCGTATCTGCCCCGGTCAGCACATCCGTCAAAAAGCTCACCTCCGTCCCCTGCCGTTTGACTAAACGAAACCGTGGGGAATCCTGTCCCAATTCCCAATCCACCGTGAAGCGATAGAAGGTTTGGGGGCCATTGACGCGAAAGACCACGCCCATCGCGCCAGCTTCGTTGAGATCATTCGATCGGAATTGCAGATTCATCCGAAAATCCGGCCGGCAATCGGCTAAGGGATGCGTCAGAAGGGTCCCCAGCTTGGGCAAGGCTGAGTCAGGCTCAAGCAGATTTTGCGCCGTGGGTATCGTTTGCTCGATCCCGTTATTCACTTCCTCATTGATGGCTTGCCAGCTGGAGGGCGGTGTCCCAGTATCAATCACCGTCCACCCTATTAATCCCCCAGTGGCTTCAAATCGCACTTCTTCTGAGACCGCACTTTCTTGTTGGCCAGCTAAGAGCGCAGACGTCCCGGTCAACCCCGAAGGTGGTTCGTTAAAGACGCCCGTCACCACGGCAAAATACGTCACGCCAAGCGTTAAGCCGGTCAGCGTATGGGCGGTATTGGTTCCGACATTAATCGGGGTCACCCCTTGATAGTTCCCTGATTCGGTACTCACGTAGAGATTGTAGTGAGCAAGTAAATTGGCATCTTGGTCTTGATCTGGCCCCCAGTTCGCTGCCGCTTGCCCAAAGCCTAGGGACATAACCGTTGGACCAAACGGTTTCCAGGGGAAAAACTGCCAAAAAGCTGGAAAGGTATTAGAACTAAACGTGGAAGTAATGTGTCGCGTTTGCGTCATGCTCACCGTACAGCGAACATCCTGAACCCCCGCACACCCAGGGCCTCCCCATCCACCAAACGTGACCCCGGCACCATTAGGTTGGGCAAACAGCTCTACCACCGTTCCCGCAGGAAAAGTTGCGTGACAAAAAGTCTGTCCATTTCCGCATTCAATTCCCCGTGGCAAACTCGTCACCAGGCCATTCCCTAACCCATTCGTGGTGATCACTAAATCAAATTGCGTAACCGGAACCGTTTGCGTCAACGCTTGAATGTCGGTGCTTCCAACGATCGGCACGAGCGCCAGATCGTTCTGCACCTGTGCGGAGTGTGTCGTGTGGAAGGCTCCAGCAATCGAGTTGCCGGACAGCACTTCCACCGTATCATTGAGCACAGGCGTAAACCCATTCACTCGCTCGAAGAGGAGTGTGCCATTCACGGTCACATCCCCTGTCACCGACACCAAATCCGACTCCACACCAGCCTGAAACCCACCCAGCTCCATCGAAAGAGTACTGGTGCTGGCTAGGGTAAGATTTCCATTCACCACAAATGTCCCCGGAGAATTTCCCGGTGCCAGAAACCCCGCATTCGTGACGTCACCAACAACCGTGCCGCTTGTTTCAATGACTCCGCCCGCCTCATTACTCACTCCTTGAGCTGCAGTTAATGTTGTTCCAACAGGAATGTGTAAAGTGCCTGAATTGGAAAATGAGCCTGCCACTGACACATCCGATGCTAGAATCACATGTGACGAGGAGGCCGTATCCACGTGATCAAAATGAGAAGCCGTTGAGCCTGGTTGGGAAAAAGAAACGGTTTGAGGAGAGAGCCCCTGAAAAATGACTTTTAACCCAGTGGCCGCAAATGGAATACTCCCTCCCGCATTGTGCGTTTGGGAAAAATGCCCCATCACTCGTAACTCCCCGGCGGTTAACGTCCCCACCGTCGTGGCTCCGCTTTGGTCAGTCGTAAACACCACATTCCCTTCGACCAACACACGATCAGCGGGATTCGTCATAATCAGACCCGTGGTGCCTCCCGGTGAATTCACGACTGTAAGATTGCCTGTAATCGAAAGATGATGGCCATTGACCGTAAGCCGCTCTAAGGATCCGGGTTGATCGATAGTGAGATTTCCGGAGACGAACGTATTACCGATGAGTGAACATTTTCCCGTCACAGTGACATGCGGCAGATTGCCGGCCAACGTACAGGTACTGCCACCGACGACCACCGTTCCCGATCCTCCAATCTCGCCTAACCCTTGGATGTTGCCACTCGGCCCAAGGGTAAGAACATTGTTCACCGTAAGATTCGCACCGGCTTGCACAACAACCGATTCGGCTTCCCCAGGATTCGTGAGGACAGGATTGGTATTTGTGATGGGAATAAACACCGGTTGGCCATTGACGGGAACACCTGGGGGTAACCAATTGATTGGATTTTCCCACTGATTGGAGTTCTTTCCTCTCCAAGTTTTGGTAAATGTGCCGACCGTGGTTATTTCCTCTGCAGAATTATTGACAAAATTTGGATCCGGTTGTTCCGCCCCTACATAAGCCGTATTTGTATAACTCCCGCCTATCGCCGCGTTCACGGTAACCGTCACGTTTGCGGTCTCGCCTACCGTCATGTCCAGCAACAGGCAAATGACCGGAACGCCCTGGCCACATGAACCATTGCTCGGAAGAGCGGAGCCCAATGTCAAGCCCGCAGGAAGAATGTCCGTCACTCTGACATCTGTAGCCACATCAGGACCATGATTGGTGACGAGAAGATTGTATTGAAAATTTCCAATGGCAGTTGGATCAGACGAATCCATCATCGTCACGGACAGATCCGCTAACGGATTGGGACTTTGGACAACCGTCGACGCCGTGGCTGAATCGTTTGTGGAATTAGGATCATTGCTCGAAGAACTCACCGTTGCCGTATTCATCAAGATCAGAGGGGCACCGGGAGTTTGTAATGAAATTTGCACCTGTCGGTCTTCTTGAGGAAGCAGCGTTCCAAAGGAGCAAGCCACCAAAGGATCAGATCCACTATTATCAAATCCACATCCTGCAGTGGCATTCACAAATGTCGTTCCTAGAGGAAGGGAATCACTGAGGACCACGGTCTCGGCCTGATTCGGGCCCAGGTTGGTCACGGTGAGATCATAGGTAATCACATTGTCCGTCTGTACCGGATCTGGGGAATCCAAAATGGTCACTTGGAGATCTGCTTCCGGGGTAGGGTCTAAATTCAATACGCGCACAACGCCAGCATTAGAAATTTCCGGAATGCCAAAACGATCAGCATCATTCAAGGGACTCCCCACTACCAACTCTAAGCCACCATCGTTATCCAAGTCTCCGACTGCAGACACATCCCAACCAAAGTTTTCTGCGTCTTCTAAATTCGGAACAGCCCCTCCAAACAAATCAGAAATCTTTTGCTCTCGTTTGACGGTCCCATCCGTATTCAGAAACAACAGCCATACGGCTCCGGTCTGAGAGGCCCCATCATCATCGCCAATTGCGCCAACAGCCATATCGGGAATTCCATCCTCATTCATGTCACCTAACCCTGCGACAGAACTGCCAAATAAATCTGGCGACTCCAGCTCCCCGTTGAAGTTTCCGTCGAAATCAGAAATCTTCTGGACTGATTGAACGCTCTCACGCAAGACAGGGATTGGAGACCCCTCAAAACTTCTTTGAAGAAACAGCACCCACACCGCACCCGTCCCAAACCCTCCGTCGCCATCCTGATGAGCCCCAACGGCCAGATCCGGAATCCCATTACCATCCACATCACCAAGATTGGCCACCGAAGAGCCAAACTCATTAAAGTCCTGAAGGGTCGGGTTCACACCAACAGTCGTATCAGATATTTTCAGAGTCCTTTTCACGGAACCGTTGGCATTCAAATACACAATATACACGGCTCCCGTCTCACCTGAGACGCCACCATCATCGTCCCCCGGCGCACCAACGATCACGTCTGCCATCCCGTCTAGATTCAAATCCCCGACCCCGGCTACCGAACTTCCAAAACGATCGTTGCTGTCAAGGCTCGCCGGAAATCCAGCACGATCATGACTAATGGTGTGAAAATTGATAACTCCACCCGAGGCGGCTAGAAAAAGTATATACACCGCTCCTTGGTCCGAAGCGGTCTGAAAGTGGCCCTTAGCGCCTACAGCGATGTCCGTAACCCCATTTCCATCCAGATCACCCAAATTGGCCACAGAAGTACCAAATTCGTCACCTGGTGCTAACACCCCAAATTCTCCGCTGATAAGATCAGGATCCGATATTTTGTTATGAGACTTTATCGTTCCGTTCGCGTTCATAAAAATGATCCAAACCGCACCTTTGGAAAAACCTCCTTCATCATCAAATGGCGCGCCTACCGCAAAATCTCCGACCCCATCGCCGTCTAGATCGCCTAAGCCCGTCACCGATGACCCAAATCTATCACCGTTCAATAGAGGAGGATTACGGGGAGATGGAAAAGCGCCATCAGCAAATGCAGGAATTCGAGTACTGGACAACACATCGCCAATGGCTGCATGAGCGCCCTTCCCGGGGAAAAGACCAACACTCACGAACACAAAAATAATTACAGCCACCCATCCACACGTTCGCAGGATCATGCTTTGCTTTTGTTGAAGATTAGGATGACGTTCCATTGCGATCCTTTCTGAGAGGGAGTCTTCTGACCTGTTCGAATTTGGAACAATTTGTCAACGTGATTGACAACAGTGAATAGGTCATGAACTCAAAACCTCGACTTTCATTGCTGGTTCTCCACTTCTCGCCTTTCAGTAGATAAATAGGTGCAAAATGGAGACCTCTTTATTTCTGTCAGAACCTTGCTACACCATATGGAAAAAAATTCTTACATTCTTTCTGTAGTATTTTAACTGTCAACTAAGACATCTCAGAACTCCCATGCCCGTGAGGGCTTCCGTCCGAAGAGGAACGAAGGGGTGGGAGGAGGGGGAAGGGGGTATTTGATAGTTTTAACACTATAGATAATTTGATTGATGGATTCATTCCTCCCACTCTAGGTGGAGGTGAGGGACACGCGAACTTGCCGCACCAAAGTTTCCACCACTTTCTTTCCCATAGAGCCATACACCTTGAGCCGTAGTAGGCATCATGAGAAGAACAAGATTTGCTTGGCCATCTTCTACAACACGCCTGGCCAGAGACAGAACATCGGACTGGTATTGCTGGGTAACCGAGTCAAAGACTAGGGGTATCGTGGCTATCCCAGCAGGAAGATTCGCCTGCCCCCCTGCCCATTCATGATCACAGTCGGCTTTGTTATTACGAATATTGGAATCCACGGCACAGGCCCAGGTCACGCCTGCGCCCTTCCCCCGAACCCGCTTTTTCTTCCCGCCTTGGCCGTTGCCTTCCTCAAACATGTCCGTCAACGGTCGCACCTCAAGCATGGGATGCCGCAGAAACCGCCGTTGACCCCTCATCCGCCCTTGATACGGGGTCAAGACCAACTGCGCCGAAACCACTCGCTCCGGCCTCAGGTCTGGAAGCGCAAACTGCAAGACCGCATGGTGAGAGTTCTTCCCCCCCACTTGCAGCAC
Organism: Nitrospirales bacterium; assembly: GCA_029261295.1. Taxonomy (GTDB): domain Bacteria; phylum Nitrospirota; class Nitrospiria; order Nitrospirales; family UBA8639; genus Nitrospira_E. Next base: position 44,138 of record JAJDBP010000004.1, read on the forward strand.
GGGCTGTGCCCCCACATTGCGATGCGGGGCCTGCCTCAGCAACGTACTATCCGCCGTCGCGACAACCGTCCGCGTGTGCCTCTCCCTCACCACTGAGGCTTCTGTTAATGGACGCCTCTTCATCACGGGAGATTCGCTGACCTCTGTAGTGAGGTGGTCGTCCGCTTTGATTGCAGGGTCAATAGGGTCTGTGGCTGTTCGGGTTGGCAACTCCACGGCGGCCGGCGCCAGCGCTGGGAGTGTCGCCCGTGTCGCCGTTGGCTCAAGAAGTTCTTGAGAAGCTTCCTCCGTACTCTGGGCTGGCTCAGCGGGGACCGCCGCGACTAGTTCTCCTTCTGAGCCTTCCAATTCCTCAGGCCCCAGGGCGGCATGGGCTTCGGCCAGTACGGTCGTCTCTCCTGCCGTCGTTAATTCCTCCCCCGTGACTTCGCTCTCCTCATCCAAAGGTGCGCTCTCAGTTTGGACCTCAGCGTCCGCTACCACGAGGGCCTCCGTCACATTGTTGGCCGTCACCCCCTGGGCTTGTTGGGCAGCCGGCAGATGGATGCTCAGAAACGCTTCAATCGCAGAAGCCGTGTTGCGTGCCCCACTTGGGTCCACCACCCCGGTGATAAGGTTAGCTCCCCGGGTTCCTGCGATAAACCGTTTCAGGAGCTGCCCATCGGTCATCGGGTTCAGCTGATTGTTCGCATCCACATCCAATATTGTGGTACGTGCTGAACCTAGGTAGGCCTCAATGGCGGAGGCTGTGGTGCGCGTGGCGTTGGATCCCAGATTTCCTTGCACTAACGCATCACCCCGTAGGCCAAATAAATACGCCACGATCAACTTGCCATCAAAGTCGGCTTCCGCGACGCCATTGTCATCCACGTCGAGCGTGACACTCGGGGACGGCACGCCCGTGAACGTGGCCTCACACCGCGTATTCGTTTGCACCGTGACCTGCCCATCCTGACAATCGGCATTGTCGCCACTCCAGCCGTTAAAAAGCATCCCCGTATCCGGCGTAGCCAGCAAGCCCACTTGGGTCCCTACTTCATAACTCACCGCCGGTTGGCCCGGCAGCTGGATGCCGACGGGTGTACTCGATACTTGCCCGCTTCCGGTTCCAATGGCGCCCACTTCTAAGGCCGCACAGATAGGAGGCGGGGCCCCCGAATAGTCCACCACCTCCACCACTGACGGTTCGGAAAACCGACTACCAGGATTATTCCACGCATACAAGGCAATATTAGTCCCCTGCAGGATCGGGCCTAACGTATCCTGCACTATCCCTCCAAATCGTAACGGCCCGCCTCCGAGGTTCACGGATAATTGCTCATTGTTGATCTGAAACGTGACGCTTTTGAGCAGCATGTTGCCTGGTTCAAAATCTTCTTCTTCTCCGTCGCCGATCACTTCTTCGGCCAGCAACTGCGACACCCCATTCGCGCGTTTCAGGAGGCGCAGGCGAGGCTGCGTGAAGCCCTCCGCCCAATCCAGCGAAAACCGGTAATAATGATCCACGTCCGCCACGCGCACCATCCCCCCCAACGCCCCGGGGCTCTCAGATAACAGCTGAAACGACATCGTGTAGTTTTGTCGACATTGCAAGGTGCGCTTTTGGGCAAAGGTGCCTCGCTTTGCTAGATCCCCCGGGGCCGTTTCGGGGATCTGGGTATTGGCCTGTTGCACAAAGCTCCCATTGGCCCCCGGCACCCAATCGGAGGGCGGGGTGCCTTCATCCACCACCGTCCAATCTTCGCGACCCTGCATGGGGCGGAAGGTGGGGGAGGCAGACAAACCACTCACTTGTTCTTCCGTCAACGCCGACCCTTCTAGACTCGATGATGCGGTCAATGCACTGGCGGCGATGACACATTGCACGGCCGCCACATGATCCACCGGAGGCAGGTTCGTCAACGTCACGGTACTCTCGGTGCCTGGCACAGACACCGGGGCACCAAAGATGCCCGGGGTCGTGCCGGTGGAGACGAAATAACTGGTGCAGATCGGGTTGGGGCGCCACGCCACGGTGGCTTGCTGAAACCAATAGGACTCCACTTCCACCCCAAGGAGGGGTGGGGGGAATTCGCAGCCACCCGTGTCAGGACAAAACGTGGCCGTGATCGTCCGCGCGTGAGGCAGCGCTAACGTACAACTGGCGCCCGCCACCCCCGCGCAGCCTTCCCCGGACCATTGCACAAAAACGGAACCTGCTGGCGCCGTGGCGGTGAGGGTCAGCACCGTGTTCTGGGGGTAGACCTCGGTGCAATCCACTGCCCCCCCGCCACAGTCGATGCCGAGCACCGGTTGCCCAGAGACCGTCGTCTGCACCGTCCCACTGCCATTCCCGTTGGTGGTGACGTTCAATGAATGCGTCACCACGCCGGCATTCTTCACCTCGAGGCATTGCGAAAATTCGGACGTGTTGTTGCCTGGGAATTCCGTAGCGGTGCTCGTGAGGAAATGACCAACAGGGGCGGTAGGGCTGAACACGGCATTGAAGGGAGCGACTCCTGTCCCATCCGTGGTCACCGCTGTTCGACCCAGAAACGTTTCGCCTTCACCATGCCCAGAGGCATCGCAGGTCGGCGTTGAGAAAAACTCTAGAATAAATTGCGTATTGGGTGTGCTGGTCATCGTGCCTTGCACGGCCGTGCTGCCCGTGAAGGCCACTGTCATTTCCGGGAAGTTTTGGAGATTGTTCGGACCGGTGTCACTATCGTCTGCGTCGTTGAGAGTGACCGCATCAAAACCCAGATCGATCCCCACCGACGCATTGTCGAATATCGCATTGCCGAGCACTTGATTGCCCATAGCCACAGCCCCACCTGTCGCCACAATCGTCACACCAGGCCCTTCATTAGACGCGATCAGATTTCCAGCGCCCGACTCAACTCCACCAATCTGATTTTGGTTCCCGACGATGATGAGGAAAATACCGCCTATGCCCACCCCTCCAAGCGTATTTCCGATCGGCGTCACCCCATCAACACCCACACCAATGTAATTGCCTTGCACGAGATTGTTGTCACCCGCTATCTCCACTCCGAATTCATCATTACCGGAAATGATGTTCCGGGCGCCTGGCTCCGTGCCTCCAATCGTATTAAAGGAAGGCCCGTCATCAATTTCGACGCCAGCAAGGGCATTGCCTACATCTAAAAGTCCGGTGATATCCGTCCCAATCAAATTCCCTTGCACTCGATTATTCACCGCTCCAGGATCAAAAATCTCGACGCCTATCTCCCCATTCCCGGAAATGACATTCCGCGCGCCGGGCGTGGTGCCCCCCACTGTGTTGCCGGCAACGCCGGCTAGAAGCACACCCACGGCATCGTTGCCCAAGGCCGCTGTTCCCGCCGCATTGGTCCCAATCAGATTGCCCTGAATCACATTGCCCGAAACTCCAACCCCAAAGACGCTGATCCCATGAATGAGATTGCCGGAAATCACATTGGCGGCCCCCGGCGTCAACCCGCCAATCAAATTATTCGTTGAGCCTGTGGTGATGAACACGCCATTGAGAGTATTCCCTCGATTAAGCGTCCCCGTCGGATCCGTCCCGATAAAGTTACCCTCAATAACGTTGTTCCCTCCTCCACTCATCTCAATTCCCATTTGGTCAAATTGATTGATGACGAGCCCACGGACGGTACTATTCCCAGTGACAATCTCTAATCCTGATCCCCCTGAGACATTTGTGCCATCTAACTCAATGTTAATCGTGGCATTGTTGCCCGTCGTCAACGTATTAAGGCTCGATCCCGGTTGCGTGTACCCATCGATGACTACGGGATCCGTAATCGTGGGCAAAGGCATTGCTAGATTAATGGTCGCTTGTCCGCCACCGCCGATGTTGAAAGCAATCAGATCGATACCGCCCGTGGCATTGGCCGTCGTAATGGCCTCGCGCAACGACCCAACTCCAGACGTACCGCTAGAAGTAACTGTAATCGGATTACCAAGGGTTTCAATCTCATAGAGGGTCGCCAGGGGAGTCGCGCTAAAGAGCGACACCCCGCCCAATAAATCTTTGGCGGCAAAGTCGCCCACCACCGACCCATAGGTGAGAATCGAAAACATATTGGTCGCACTTGGCACATAACCGGGAAGAAGGCGCACGATGAGTGTGCCACCCAGAGTCGCCGTGCCGGTAACCACAAGTTGGTCATGCTGCGTCCCTGGTGTGAGGCCGCCCAGCTCCATGTTCAAGGTTCCGCCGGCCGTTTGAATGTAATTTCCCGTTATCGTCGCCTTGCCGGCAGAGGAGCCTACACTCACTACCCCGCCACTGTTGGTCACATCGCCGTTCAAGCAAGATCCGACGGCCGGATCGATCCCGGTCAGAATTCCCCCTTGAAGATCGACCGATGGGAATTGAATAGGCCCGCCATTACACAGAAGGCTTCCGGCTGTTTGACTGGTGGCATCGGTAAACGCCAACGTGCTTCCGACATCCGCACGCAGAATCCCGGTGTGAATAGCCCCGGACGTACTCGGATCAATCGTGAGCACGGTCCCGCCACCCGTGGCCGTCGCCACAATCGTCCCTTGGTTCGTTAAGGCCATGGAATTGTTCCCCAGGTTACCGGTGCCCTGGATGGTATTGTCGACGTTGGTCAGCCGATCGGTCGCGGCCTGTGCTCGCACACGAGCGTGAACAGCGGTGGTGGACAACGTCAGGGTTCCACCGCCTGTCAACGTCACATCCCCCTGAAGCCGCAAGTCCGTGAAGCGGCCAGTCGTCGTCGAATCCACGAGAATCGTGCCGCTATTCGTAATGGTTCCGATTAGATCTACTAACTCGCCATCCGGCACCACAAAGGCCCCGGCATTGGTCACCCCATTTAATGTGACATTCGACGCCCCGGGTTGATGTCGAATTACCCCAGTCCCAGTCGTCTGCAAGGTCCCATTCACCACCGTGGCAGCGTTCAGCTCCACCACCGACCCAGCCAAAGCTTCAATCGTGCTGCCGGTGTTGGTATATGTCCCACCTTGCAGCCGAAGGGTGCCTCCATTCGCCTGCAGGAGCCCGGAGTTCATGGCCCCGGACGCACTTGGATTAATGGTGAGCACGGTCCCGCCACCGGTGGCCGTCGCCACAATCGTCCCTTGGTTCGTTAAGGCCATGGAATTGCTCCCCAGGTTACCGGTGCCCTGGATGGTATTGTCGACGTTGGTCAACCGATCGGTCGGGGCCTGTGCTCGCACCCGGGCGTGAACAGCGGTGGTGGACAACGTCAGGGTTCCGCCGCCCGTCAGCGTCACATCCCCCTGAAGCCGCAAGTCCGTGAAAACACCACCCGTCGTCGAGTCGACGAGGATGGTGCCGCTATTGGTGATCGTGCCGACTAAATTCGTGATCCTGCCATTGTCAATCTCATAGGCGCCCGTATTCATGACACCATCTAACGTCGTTGTCCCCGTCCCACGAATAACTCCAGTTGGAGCGGTCGTCTGTAACGTCCCATTGAAGACCGTGGCGCCGTTCAGCTCCACCACATCCCCATCCCGGGCTTCAATCGTGCCGTTGGTGTTGTCGTACGTCCCGTCCAACAGTTCAAGGGTGCCCCCATTCGCACGCAGGAGCCCGGTGTTAATGGCCCCGGACGTACTCGGATCAATCGTAAGCACCGTCCCGCCACCCGTGGCCGTCGCCACAATCGTCCCTTGGTTCGTCAAGGCCATGAAATTGGCCCCCAGGTTACCGGTACCCTGAATGGTATTGTCGACATTGGTCAGCCGATCGGTTGCGGTCTGCGCTCGCACCCGGGCGTGAACAGCGGTGGTGGACAACGTCAGGGTTCCGCCGCCCGTCAGCGTCACATCCCCATTGATCCGCAAGTCCGTGAAGACGCCACCAGTCGTCGAGTTGACGAGAATCGTACCGCTATTCGTAATGGTGCCTGACAAGATGAGCGTACGACCATTGCCCACGGTTAACGTTGCTCCAGCTTCCACGGTGAGCCCACCGAGCCTGGGAGGATTACTGTTGATGATCGGTTGATTGGCGGTATTGGGAATCAAGACCGTTTCATCCAATAGCGGCGCTGCCCCCTGTTCCCAATTCGCCGGGGTGTTCCAAACATTGTCGACACTACCATTCCAGATTTTGTCCACCGCGTTCACGGTTGTTGATTCGATCACCGTGTCATTCGCCGGAGTGGGATCGACATTAAATGTGGCGGTGACTGTTGTCATATTGTCCACCGATCCTGCGCTGGCCGGGGCCTTCATATTCACCACCACTTGAATGGTGGTGTTGGCGGGAATAGTTCCTAGCGAACACGTCACTTCTGTCCCGGTTGCAGGATCGCAGGTTCCCTGAACTGGTACCCCTACGACATTGGTGGCTCCAAAGGGAAAGGTGTTGGTGAGAGTGACGTTGTCGACCGGATCAGCCAGATCCGTATTCATGATGCTAATGGTATAAGAAAGAGCAGCGTTGGCCGTAACCGGATCTGATGAATCCACAATGCTATCGATTGTGAGGTCTACGTTGGTTGTGACGGTTAGGAGCGTGGCATCTTCTATATTGTTTGCCCTGGCGGCAATGATGCTTGTTCCCCCTTTGAGTCCGATGACGTTGCCATTTTGATTGATGGTCGCGACGGCCGGGTCTGAGCTGTTCCACAGCGGCAAAACTTCCAACGAGGAGACTCCCGGAAACGCCACCGCAGAACTCACCGCTCCGCTGGTGGTATCCACGACAACCAGATTGCCCCCGACTGACACGACGTGTCGATTCGACGCTGCATCGAGGGTTGCCGCACCTGCACTCACATTCCTCGGATCGGGCAACAATCCGGCACCACCTGCCGCCACGTCGGCAATTTCTCCTGTGCCAGGGTTAACGGTGACCAACTTATTCGGCGTTCCTCCGGTGGCTACGGAGTCCGGAAATAATGTCATCCCATACAATGTCCCCCCCACGGAATCATATTCCAATGAGGAGACACCGGTAGCCCCCGCATCAGGTGCTAATGAGGCCATCGTGGCATTGGTGAACGTTCCATTCATGGTATTCATCGTGACAATTTGATCCCCCGTCGTCACAAAATATCGGTTCCCGTCGACGTCCATGGCTGACGGACCCGCGCTTATATTCTGTGGGCCAGGCAGAATGCCAATACCTGGGCCGGCCACAGGGGTGACGATCCCGGTGGCGGGATCCACCGTGACTAATTTGTTGACGCCGCCGCCATCGTTGATGACGGCAATCCCAAAGAGCATGTTCGTTAACGCATCATATTCTAACGACGACACACCCGAGGTTCCTGAAAAGGGGAAATCGGTGACCACTCCGGTTGCCACAGCAATAGTTATGAGGCGCCCTCCGGCCGAGACAAAATAGCGACTGACCGGTCCATCTAATGCCGCCACGCCGGCACTGATAGTCGTTGGCCCTGGAAGTGGGTTGCTGATTGGAGAAAGGGAGCCCGTTACGGGATCGACGGCAACCAGTCGGTTCGCTCCCGCAATGAGCGAAATGCCAAGAATGGAGGCTTGAGTCAGAGCCGGGGTGGTCGCATCACTGAGTGTGGCGGTCGCGGTAAATGGCTGGCCGCCGCCCACTGAAATGGTGGGGGTTGTCGGAGCCACGGCAATGGAGTTAATGATGGGTTGTACGGTGACTCCAAAAGGGGCGCTGCCTGCGGCCACCACGCTCGCCGCTCCTTCCTCCCCAGGAGGCACTTCTACCTCTATTTTCGTGTCACTCCAACTTAGAACCGTGGACAGGGACGTATCAAATGCGACCGTATTGCCCCCCTGAATTGTCCCAAACCCTGAACCGTTGATGGTCACCGCGCTACCGGTCACCGAAGGATCAGGGAAGACAGAAGAAATGGTCTGGGCTTGAGACAGGGTCGGCAACAGACTGACCATACTCATCAGCATGGTGAGGATGACAACACCCTTTACGAAGTGGGAATGTATATTCAGGACACTCATAAATCTCCTCGGCTACATTTCCTTAACCTTTTTCATTTTTGAAATTCATACTTTCTTCAGCGTTGACTGGTGGCCAGTCCGCTTCCGGCACAAACTCTCGAGTTCGGAGGATTAGCCCCAAGCGTGAACGTTTCTATGTTCGGAGCAGTGTTGCTCAACACGATCACCGTTCCATCCAAACTGAGTTGGCCTAGCACTTCGTTGCCAGTTAATGTGGCGGTCTGGGTATTCAGCGAGCCAGAAGTAAACGTGAGGTTACAACTGAACTGATGCAGCACACTCCCATCCGAGTTCACCGTGTAGCTCACGCTGCACGTTTGGTCAGTGCCATTCAATGCGCCGGGTGCAACCAAAAATCCTTGGCCAGAAAAGCTCCCAGCTCCAAGTCCGTCGTAGGTGAGATTACCTGCCATCACAATGGCAAAAGTCGGAACACCTAGGGGCGTTCCTGCTCCATCGCTCGCTTCACACGTACGGGTAAAAGTGAAGTTGTAGTCTCCTCGTAAACTCGCATTCTGGGCCTGAGCCAGCGGTACCTCCGCAACAACCAACACGGATAGAGCCAACAACCCCATAAAGATGATGGACCAAATTTTAGAACGCATAGGGTCTCTCCTTTGTCCTGTAAATTCCTCTTGCCGGAATTTCTTTACTCATTATTGTTGTTTCAAGCATTGCTTCTTCACTGTTTGTATTTTCTTTAACGGCGGCACGTGTGATCGTTCATGGCATTCCGTCGCTCCACACCAATCAGGAGCCCTTCCGGGACCGATGGAAGCACACCGTTGTTGCCCTCCACCTGTTGGGGAATGGGAATGTTGGTGTGTCATTGATCGAGATCGTTCCCAATGAAGTAGTTGACCATGCCGGGGAGTTGGTCGATACCTTTCACGGTTGACACTTGGTTGCCACCAGCGAATTTCATACGTACTACCGATGAGGTTGTCGCTACTTTCTCTTCCAGGCTATCTACCCCACCTGCACCTCCCCATACAAAGGGAAGGGAAAGATTCATTCCTTCACACTTCACGCCTAACGGCTCATGACTTCCCTTCTCACTTTTTCCTTCTAATTTTTCACTGTTTACCCTGCGTAGCGCTAGGACCTCTTCGGTGGGAATTAGAAAGATGGTGAAGTCTTGATGGCGAGAGAGGAACTCCACCGGCTCCTGCACTTGCCCATGGTTGGGTTCACAGCTTAAGGGCAGGCTGCCGTCGTGTTGTGCCAGATGAAATGTGTTTATGGCTGGTGTCAACACTCGAGGAGGGAAAGCACTTTGTCGAGATTCACGTTGGGTACGTGAGACTGTTTCCCCATTGGCGGCAACCAGAGCCACGGGCAACATCAAAGAATAAGAGGAGATTAAAGACGTGAGGATGGAGTGCGGACTTACCCACGCACCAGGTGCGGAAATTGGAGAAGAAGAACTAGGAGAACCCGTCTTGGGTTTAAAAAATGTTTTCAGTCCGTGAATTCGTTCATCATCGCCACACATCCCATCAGAAAATGCGCACCCCATAAAACGCTTCCTTTATGGATTATGAATAATGAAAAAATAAGACGGCTCCTACCTACCATTATCCCTTGTGCCTTTCTGCTAAGAAAATACGCCAACTTCATCAATTAGGGCCTATCTTCCCATAAAATCCACAAGCAATAACAGTTCCTTGATAAAATTGGTTCTTCCCAGGACACCACTTAATACATTTATGAGGCAATTCAGCCACTTGTAGAATTTCAGGGGATAACTGAAGTTGCATCGAAGATTGTACATTTGTATCTCTTTAGATACATTTTTCATCTCAATAGATACAATTTCAAGCAAACATTCTGTTGGTTTTTTGGATATCAGCGTAGGAGTTAAAAGAGGCAATTGGAATGTTCAGTTATTTTTCATTCGAAGACCTGATACTTCGCAGTTATTCCCTCAGACATATACCACTCGATATCACTAGAGATTTATTGCTTCAGCCTCATCCCAGCACAAGGACACGTTAAACGTTGGGATTCCTCATCCGTCGTTTTTCCAAGAGAAAACTCGCAGACCTTGGGTCAGGTCAGATTTGGGATGGGCGGTCAATATCCTTTTTCCTCTGTGCTCAGTCATGGAACCTTATTTGCATTACATGACTGAGGCTCTTACAATTTGCTTTGTCCAATCTGATCGGATTTCGTATGAACTTCTACTCTTTTCTCAATCCTTCCAAAATTCAACTCCCAAACTTCAGGCTCACCCTGCTTCCTAGATTTGTCCTCGTCGCATGTATTATTTTCTTGCCTATGGACGAAGTCGATTCCCAAGAATTTTCCAGTTCTCAATTACTGTCTCAAGGGGAATCCTTTGCGCAACATGGCGACCTTGAAGAGGCGGCAAAAAGTTTCTCCTCAGCCGCCCATCAATTTGAGGCTGAAGATAATCCTCAACAGCAAGGGCAAGCGCTTCTTCGCCTCGCGCATACCTTGATCGGACTTGGGCAATATCAACGGGCCCAACTTGTTTTAAAATTCACAATTAATCTGGAACAGACTCTTGGTGATTCACCCACCACCAGTTTGGCCATGGGCCAGCTAGGAAATGTCCTGTTCGCGCTCAACCAACCTGAGCAAGGCCTTACGCTTTTACAGCAAAGCCTAGAACTCGCCCGACAGGAAACGCAACCGTTGTTAGTGGCCAGCCTGTTAAATGACCTTGGCAATGCTCTTGTCAGCCAGAAACACTATGATCAGGCTTTGGCGGCGTATACGGAGGCGTACGCTCTTGCCCAATCTGATGGCGCACACACGCTCGCCGTCCGTGCCTTAATTAATTCCGGCTTTGTTTCTGCCTACCAACATTCCCTGGTCGATGCGAAAGAACGGTTCGACCAAGCACAAGTTCGGTTACGAACCATGCCACCTAGCCATGACATCGCTTCGGCGCTCCTCAGCGTAGGGAACGGCTATGCGAATATATTGCACCAGACCACCGGACCTCAGCTGCAAGCGTTGGCCACTCAGACAGCTCAAACATTTCACGACGCCGCGGTCATGGCAGCCTCAATCAAAGATTGGCGTACCGAATCATACGGATGGGGGTTTTTAGGGCATGTATATGAACAGGAGGAACGCTGGGAGGAAGCCTTAGAGCTTACCCGACGTGCCATTCTCGCCAGCCAGCGGACTTATGCGCCCGAATCGCTGTATCAATGGGAATGGCAAATGGGGCGAATTCTTCGAACAGTAGGGAAACCTGATCAAGCCATCCTTTCTTATCAACGTGCGATTTATACGCTTCAACCTATTCGACGAGAATTGGTCTTCGGGTTGAAAGAAGCGACGTCATTCCGCCAAACCATTGGTCCCATGTTTTTTGAACTCGCCGACCTCTTACTTGAGCAAGGTGAAGCCACATCAGAAGCAACGGTTCAACAAGACTTCCTCATTCAGGTTCGCAATACGGTGGAAGGCTTTAAAACGGCTGAATTACAAGATTACTTTAAAGACGATTGCGTAGAGGCGACCCAAGCCCGCATTCAAACCATCGACAAGGTGTCGACCAATACGGCCATTATTTATCCCATTATATTCCCTGATCGAACTGAACTACTTGTGAGCATCGGAGAGACGATTCAGCGATTAACGATTTCTATTTCTGAAAAAGAATTGGCCCAGTCTGTCCATGCCTTCCGACGGTTGTTGGAAAAACGTACGACTCGTCAATATCTCCCGCATGCCCAATCCCTTTACGACCTCTTGATTCGTCCCATGGAACCCTTATTTGAAAAATCTCAGGTTGAGACGGTGGTCTTCGTCCCAGACGGTCCCCTGCGGACCATTCCGATGGGTCCTTTACACGATGGCAAAAGTTTCTTGATTGAAAAGTATGCCCTGGCCACGACGCCGGGCTTAACCTTAACTGACGCTACATCAACCCGTCGTGGTGAATTACGCCTTCTTTCTGTGGGTCTGACCGAAGCCAGTCAGGGCTTCTCGCCCCTTCCAAACGTCAAAGCCGAATTAGCCGCACTCACCGTTCTCTTTGAAGGAGAAACATTATTGAACGATGAATTCGTCATTGCCCGCATGGAACAAGCCATGAAAAAAGAAGAATTTTCAATCGTTCACATTGCCTCCCACGGCAAATTTGAAGCGGAAGTCGAAAATTCTTTTCTCCTAGCATTTGATGGCAAACTGACCATGAACCGGCTCGATGAATTAATTGGTTTATTTCAGTTTCGAGAAACCCCTCTTGACCTTCTCACACTCAGCGCCTGCGAAACAGCTGCAGGAGATGACCGAGCAGCCCTAGGCTTGGCAGGCGTGGCAATCAAAGCCGGCGCGAGAAGTGCACTGGCCACCCTCTGGTTTATTAACGACAAGGCTTCTTCGGATATCGTCGAAACTTTTTATAAAGAGCTAAAAAATCCGGCCATATCTAAAGCCCAAGCCCTACGACAGGCTCAACTGGACCTCTTAACTCATCCCGCCTATCGACATCCCAGTTATTGGTCCCCCTTCCTCATGATCAACAATTGGCTTTAAATCACTCGATCCTTTTCCCTCGTCCGAATTCACGACCAGCCCAGCACGACGAATACAGGATCTTCAGACACCCCCTCAGATCCGTCTAATTAAAAGATGTCCAACCTCATAGTTTTGTTCTTATCGGAAATGCGAGAGAGCCGTCTCAGCTCCTACCTTCCTGACAAAGGCACGTCTTTGACAATTCATACGAATGGATTCCTCGACTTTGATCTCGCTAACTCGAGCCACCCAAGCTTCCATTTTTAAAATGAGTACAGAGAACAATTCACAAACCAAGCTCCGTTGATCGCCATAATATTTTTTGACTTCATCATCCAAATAATCGGCAAAGCCGTGGCACTAATTTCAACACATTAGCAAAAGGAAATTTTTCGAGGAACGGTTTATTGGAATGGGAGGAATGAAGAAGGGAATGGCAACACACCTACTGGCCAGCACCATCAATCTTCTGGACAGATCTAGTGGTGGTTGAACTCTCTGGGGTGAACGTGCCAAAAAATAAATATCAAGAGAAGCCAATATGGCTGACCATCCCCAAGCATGGCCAATAGAGGAGCGGGGGAAACATCAAGAGTTCGAACAAACCTTTACAATTCGAATCGCTTCATCTTTTTAATCAGGCCCTGCCGGCTCAGGCCCAGCCGCTTCGCGGTTTGTACTTGATTATGTCGACAGACGAGCAACGCTTCGGCAATCATCCGTCGTTCAAGATCTTCAACAGCTTGGGGAAGCGTTCGAAACCCATTCGCCTCCATCCTGTTCGTGGGAGGTGCTGCATGACGAATTCCTTCCTCCAAATCATCTTCCAAAATGGTAGCCCGTCGCACCATAACAATGAGTCGCTTTATTTCGTGTTCCAATTGCCGAATATTACCAGGCCAAGAATATCCACTCAGGCACCTGAGGGCTCCAGACGATATTTTCTTCGGCTCCTTGTTCATCTGCTGACAATAGGTATCCAAAAAATAATTGGCCAACACCGGAATATCTTCAGGGACCTCTCGAAGGGAAGGCGTTCGAATTGGCACAACATTGAGGCGGTAAAAAAGGTCTTCCCGAAAGGTCCCTTTTTTCATACCCTCTTGTAAGTTGACATTCGTTGCGGCAAGAACACGCACATCAAGAGGAATCGTGACACTCTCACCGACTCGCTCAATGGTTCGCTCTTGAAGGACGCGAAGAATTTTGGCTTGAGCAGCTATCCCTAAATCTCCAATCTCATCTAAAAAAATAGTGCCCCCATTGGCTTCCTCGAATTTCCCAATCCTACCCTCCACACCCGTCGCCACCCCTTTTTTTATCCCAAACAATTCACTTTCAACCAAGGTATCTGGCAAATTGGCGGTATTTAAGGCCACAAAGGGTTTTCGAGCTCGCGGGCTATTATAGTGAATCGCTTTGGCCACGAGTTCTTTTCCCGTCCCATTCTCCCCGGTAATGAGGACATCCACCGAGCTCTCTCGAATTTGATCAATCAGTCGGACCAGACTCTGCATCCGTGGGCTATTGCCAATGATCCGTTGAGTGGAAAACTTCCCCTCAACTTCCTTCCAGAGCTGATGATTTTCTTCTATCAGTTGCTGATGTTGAAATCGTAGCTGGTCAACCAATTGTGCGCGGCTCAAGGGGCCAGAAATTTGAGCAACCAGGGCCTCAGCCATTCGAACGTCACTCGACGAAAAATCCCCACCACGCTTGTTGACCGCTTCAAAAACCCCAAAGACCTCACCGTGTGGAAGTTTCAAGGGAATCGCCAACAACGACCGTGTTTTTCGCTTGGTCTTCGCATCAATTCCATCATAAAACCGTTGATCGTGCTGGGCATTCCCAACATGAATCGTTTCTTTTTGAGCAATACAGGACCCAGCAATGCCCAGTCGAGCATCCAAGCGAAGCAATTGACCATCAATTTTAACTGGAGACCATAACTCACAACGTTCTTGATCAAAAAAAAGGATTCCCACTCCTTCAGCCTGCAAGAGGCGGCCTCCTTCTTTGGCGATCAGATTCACCAATCGAATGGGATCGTGCTCTTCATTGATCCGTAGACGAAACTCCGGAGACATCTCAAGACCCATCACCATTCCTCCTCGTTCTCACGATAAGTAACTGAACCGGTTGGGGGGGCAATTTCCCTCACCCGTAATAGCTTTACGGCATAGGGGGAAAGGGCACTACTAGGAAAAAACAGGTATCAAATCAGTGACTGTCAACTCTTTTACCGCATGTGAACAATGAGATCAAGCTGGTGAGGGACAAGGGCAGGAAGTTCACCTCCAGGTAGACCTGATTCAATCCTGAACCTGCAGCAAAACCGCATAGACTTGTCGACTAAAAAACCAAGGAGTCGGACGTGGAAGGTGAAGACGGCTGATCCAAATCAGCAGCCTTACGTTGTCGAAGTTCTTGCTGAATGAGAGATTTATTCGTCCAGGCTTCGGGCCGCCGCAACAATTGCTTGAGTAAGGCTGTTTGAAAATGCGGAACTAAGACGGGCTGCCATTTGGACACCAGGGTAGGCTCGTTCACCCACTTCAACATATTGGTTACTTGCTCAGAAGACATTCGATGCTCGTCCTGAGGAAACGACTGTGCTAAATTCTTCAGAAGCCTCGTCTGTCCAGAAAAAGCTTCAGCCGTTCCACGTAACCGCCCATCAAGTCGAAAGATTTTCATCAGGGTCACCGCTAATTCCGTGGCCATGCCTTCATCATCGGCCAAAGGCTGCTCCCATTGCTTCAAAAGTAAATGAGAGAGTTCATGAAATAACGATACAATAATGGCATCAGTTGCCAAGGATTTGTCTGCTAAATTTGAGGAAAGCCATTTGGCATACTCCAAACAGAGACCCAAGGAAAAGGAAGAACGAAGAAAGAGGTCCCTGGAATCACACTTCTGAACAAACATGCGAACAGGCTTATACACCAACGCCCGTGCCACGCGATTCGAAAAAGCCTGCAATTGATCTTCGACTTGTCTGAGTCGGGCCGGAGATTGAGCGTGAGGCCTGTGATCTGACCCTGAATTCGCTTTCGACGCTCGGACCTCTAACTCAACGGAGCGGGCTTCGTGATGCCGACGATTATCCACCACTAAGAAATAATGCCCCGCCAGGGGAATCGTGACCGAAAAAGCTAACCGAGAATCCGCTGTCCCTAAAAACAAGGGATGCTCCAATTTAGGAAATTGGGCATAACCTTGATTATTCACGACCGCAATGGTCACCGGGCCTGACGTGTTTACCATCACACCCACCACCGCGTTTCTGGGAAGATTGCGGAGCTTCACCCCCTTCCAGGACTGTGCCGGGACCTCGACAGGTATCTTCGCCGTCTGGCTTTTGGCAAAAGCCAGTGATGTATAGAAATCACCCAAGACAACTCCCATTGCGAAGGCCAAGACTAATGCCCACTTTCCAAAGATTAGTCCCTTCATTCGGAATGTCTTTATTCCAAGCATGGATTCCTCAGGGATTTTTCAAAGTATTGTTCCAACATGGCGTAGGACCTAGGAATTCGAGCGCTCTGTTGAATCCGGACCATAAACGGGGGAAACCCCGTTCAGCATGTAAGAACATACACCCTTCAGACTTTGTAAGAAAGAGAGCAGACTGTCGTTCAATCTTACAATAGGAGTGCCAAGAAATGTAAATTTTTCTGACATCTTTCTATTCTTCGTCAGCACAAATCACCTAAATGGAGGGCTTTACATTGTTGAAGCATTTCTCTAAAGTTTATGCATCATACAGCGTTTTTTGGTCATCATTTATGTTTCTCAATTTCTCAATGTGACATTGCGTTGATACGCGTTAAAAGTTATTAAAGATTTACAACACACAGAAAGGTTTTATTATGCGCAATCATTCTTATAAAAATTATGGGCTTGCAGGCCTCTTCTCGCTTGCCTGTCTCTTCTTCCCGCTACAAGCCCAAGCCATCTCTCTCGAGTTCGTCCCCCCTAACCAAACGGTGGATGTGAATGATATCGTAATGGTCGATATCGTGGTAACTGGCTTAGAAGTCGGAGGAATAAATCAAATCGTATCCAGCTTCGATTTGGATGTGACCTATAATCCGCTGGTCTTAACGGCCACATCCTTTACCTATAGCTCAGCCCTGGATACTGGAACGTTTGGTGACTTACCGAACGATCCACCACTTTTCTTAAATGGGGGTGTTACGTTTATTACCAACGCGAGCCTTGAGTCCGATGCTGACCTTCAACTCGCACAAGGAGACAGTGTGACTTTGGGCACCTTATTCTTTCAGGCCATAGACTCAGGCCCCAGCACCCTAGATTTTGGCTTCGCCTCTTTAGGCGGGACCAACTTCTCTCTGCTTGATTTTTCAAAAGGAACCGGTAATGTGACTGTCCGTCAACCGACTCAAAACCCCATTCCAGAACCCAGCACCATGCTCCTCATGGGCACGGGCTCCCTTGGGTTACTCGCCTGGCGGCGGTGGAAGAAATAACCCATTCCTTTTTTAGAAAAATTTACACGAAAACGGCTCTTGACCTTTTTAGGTTAAGAGCCGTTTTTTCATGGTCCCTATCACAACCACGATCATGTATGATTGGTATCCAATAACAAATTTTTAATATCCACTGTTTCCTATTCTTCCTCTCAATCATTCACCCAACAGCGTCCCGTTTTCCTCTGCTCCTTCTCAACCACCTGTCGTCTGCCTTCGTGGAGCGGCTATTCAAATAAACCGGCTGACAAGGATTCGCTCTTTGAGACGAATCAATAATGGTTTCGTCCCACGGAACGCGTCAAACCACGAATTCGACGGCTTGGAAGCATAGCCAGCATCTCTTTTTCGTTCCAAACGATGTAGGTGGGTTGTGAAGGAACTTTTGTCGAAAATCCTTCCCCCAAATTTGGTGTCTCTTTAAATGAACAGGGAAGAAAACTGGCGTGCGGTCACATTTCTCCTGCCGGATATGATTGATGGCAGGGAAGAGAGGAAGGGCTTTTTCGGCCTAAAACCCAAGATAGAAAGATTGGGCCGTGATGGCTTTCTCCTGATAGAGCAACTCCATTCGGCCTTGAGAACGGGCAATATTGACTCGTGCGGCATTAAAATTAAAGAGCGCTTCTATGGCTTGATCTCGACTATCTGCAAGGGAGGCTTGCGCATTGATAATTTCCAAATGGGTAATCGTGCCAATCGCAAACGCCTTTTGTGAAAGCTCGAGTTCTTTCCGTGCCAGCTCCAAGGTCTCACGAGAGACCAACACTTGTTCCCTTGAAGACTCAAGCGTGAGGAGCGCATCTCTCGCATCCAACCCCACTTGGTGAATGAGATTTTTCGTGCGAATATGTTGTTGTCGCAATTGACTATTGCTTTCTTGAATGCGGCCTTCGCGTTGTCCTCCATCGAAGAGCGGAATACTCAAATACGCCCCGACCGTATGACTGCTAAATCGATCATCAAATTTTTCTCCAATCAAACCATAATCGCCCCGCACATCTAATGAGGGAATACGCTCCCCTTTAATGGCGTCTAACCGAAGTTCCGTTTCCATTTGGCGGCGATCTTGAGCTTTGAGTTCGACTCGATTATCCATCGCAATCGCAATGGCCTCTTCAGGAGTTTGTGTGGGCATATCCACCAATTTGAGGGCATCGGTGAAGATTACTTTCGTATCGTTGGGAATCCCCATCACCCGAATCAAATTGAGACGCGATCGGTTCCGCTCAATCACGGCATCCAGAAGCCGCTGCCGTTCACTGTGATATTGCACTCTGGCTCGCGTGACATCAAGACCGGTAGCCGCGCCCGCCGCTTTCCTTCCTTCAGCCATAGTCCATAACTCTTTATTCAACTTGACATTGGCTTCTCTTGCCAGCACGGCCGCTTCAGCTCGAATAGCTTCGAAATAGAGTAAAGCAATAGTCGAGATCGTATCACGCCTGGTGACTTCCGCTTCAAAACCTGCGGCCTCTGCACCCGTTTTTCCAGATCGCCATTGCTGTATCAGGCTTAAATTAAAGATATTTTGGGTAAGCCGTCCGCGAAGATCATGGATATTGCGTCGTCGAGAGACGGCATCCTGGCCACCGAATTGTCCTTGAAACACCTTACGATTGGTGTAGTTACCTTCTCCTGACAAGTTGGGCAACATCGCTCCTAAACGGGTTAAGGCCACCCCACGAGCTTCTTCAATACGTTCTCGCGAGAGAATGAGGTCATAATTATTTTCCACACCAATCTCAATGGCTTTGCGTAAACTGAGCTGATAGATGGGGGCTGACGAAGGAGGAAGTTCTGCAGAGTGAGCCCACCCTTCTCCCATCAAGCCAACTATGGCCAGAGTCACTACCCATAATTTCACTGTATCTTTCCACCTATCGTTCATTGTGTACTCCATGATGTGTCACCCGATCCCTGCGATAACAAGTTTAGGGGTTATTGAAGAGAAATTCGCATACGGCATTTCAAGCCAGCTTGAAGAAAATAATTTGGATTCGGAAGGCGTAAACGAATGCCAAATGTTCCACTGGCGGCATCCACCACTTGATCCACCACTGTCACTTTTGCAGTATATTGGCCACCGACAGGATCTTCTGGCTGTATTTCTGCCTTCATCCCAACCTTAACCTTCCCCAACATTCTGACTGGAAGAAAGGCTTCGACTCGCAATGGATCTAATTCCGCCAACTTGACAATCGGAGTGCGGGATAGGAGTTCTCCCTCTGAGAGAAATCGCTCAATGACGACGCCTTTAATCGGGCTTTGAATCGTTCTCATTTCTAGTTCGGCCCAAGCACGGTTAAAATCAATCTCTGCTAGACGCTTGGCTTCGCGCGCTTCCACTAAGGCCAAATCGGCTAATATTTTTGCCGTTTCGGCCTCATCCAATTCACTCAACGAACTAATTTCATTTTCGAATAATTCTTTGGTCCTGGTAAATCGACGTTCACCAAACTCCACCCGAGTTTTATTAGTCCGAATGACCGATTCATTGTCGGAACGTACTTTGGCACTTCTGACGGCCAACTCCTGAAGCGTGGTATCTAATTTGGCCAACATTTGCCCTTCTTGAACGATATCACCCCGGTCCACATTGACTTGGCTCAACACTCCCTCAACCTCAGACCCGACATTGACCACGGCATTGGGTTCGATAAGACAATCATACTCCTTGGCATGAAGAATCCCGCCTGGAATAAGGACAGCCACCATACCTAGCATCCCTGTCCAAGTTCGTATTGAATACATAAGATTCATAGTTGTTCCGTCACCTTTTCGATTGCTCCTTATTCTTTGGCAAACCTCAGCTTACACTTCAAACCAGCCGAAAGTTGGAAATTGGGATTAGGTAACTCCAGACGAATACCAAACGTTCCGCTGGCCGCATCAATGACTCGATCCACGACCGTGACCTTGGCCAGATAATTTCCATTCACGGGGGCTTGTGGAAGCACTTGAGCTTCTGCACCCACCACAATTTTTCCAAGCATCGACACCGGGGCATAGGCTTCTACCCGCAACGGATCCAATTGAGCAATTTTGAGAATCGGATCTTGCTTGGCAAATTCTCCCGTTGACAAAGAACGCTCCATCACGACGCCTGGAATCGGACTCCGAATCGTTCGGCGTGCAATTTCTGCGGTTGATTTTCGCAATTCCATATCGGCCAATCGATCGTTCGTCAACCGAGCTCTCGCGTGATTAACCGAACCCGTGGCGGATTCCACGCTTGAATCAAGTACCGCCACAACCTGATCTTCCTCGACGACATCTCCTCGGTCCACAGTGACCTCTTCTAAGAGCCCGACTTCTGGACTACTCACCGTCACCACGACAAACGGTTCGATCAGACAATCTAGATCTCTGGCATGCACTTCTGCTTGTCCGCCCATCACACTTAACCACCCTAACCCACTCATGACCATGACTAACACACATGAACGACGAAACATAACCCTCCTCCTCGCTTATTCTAAATGACCAGAAAATGCTAAGGTTGTTTCCAATTGTTCGTCAGACTTTTGTAAATCTCGACGAATCACTCGATGATGCCGCTGCGCGACTCGTTGTGTCTGGGCGATATACCATTGCACAACCTTGGCTCGCATTTTTCCACCGTTGGGCATCACATGACTCAGGACCCATCGCCAAGCTCCTTTTCCATACCGCACCATGAGTTCGTCTTGCAAGGAGGCGATAAGTTGATAACTCCCCGGATCTCCCTGCCGGCCACATCTCCCAAATAATTGCCGGTCAATCCTTGGTGATTCGTGACATTCCGTGGCGATGACATGAAGCCCCCCTCGCTTATCGATATCCGTGCCCAACCGAATATCAGTCCCGCGGCCTGCCATATTCGTCGCAACCGTGACTTGGGCGGCCTCCCCAGCCCTTGCGACAATTTGTGCCTCTTCGGCATCTTGCCGGGCATTGAGTAATTGATAGGGAATATCGGCCTTGGCCAACAACTCCCCTAAATGTTCAGAGGACGCGACGGAACGGGTGCCCACTAAGACCGGACGTCTTTCCTTAAACTTCTGCTTAATTTCTTGAACAATCCCGTCCCATTTTTCTTCTTCTGATGCATAAATGAGAGAGAGAGCGGCCTTTCGTTTCACGCGTTTGTTCGTGGCCACTTTCACCACGGGTAATCGGTAGACATCCCAAAATTCCTTGACGACTTCCTTGGCCGTCCCGGTCATACCAGCTAACCGTAAGTATCGACGAAAGAAACGTTGATACGTGATTCGCGCCAACGGATCTTGCCGTTCACCCAATTCGCATCCTTCCTTCACTTCAATCATTTGGTGAAGGCCTCGTTCCCATGATCGATCACCCATCACTCGGCCCGTATATTCATCCACGATTTTGATCTTCCCTTCTTGAATAAGGTACTGCTGATCGCGGTGAAACAAATGATAGGCCGTTAAGGCTTGTTTGACTAATTCTTCTCGACGAAGTCGGCTGTTCCAGATCTTCCCATATGTGCCGGCACATTGCTTCAGCCACTCTGATCCTGAGGGCGTGAGCTTGACCGTTCGCGTCTTTGGATCAATTGTAAAATCTGTATCAGGGTTGAGTTGTCCGGATAACGAAAACGCCTCTTCATACACCTTGCGTTCCGTCTTATCTTTTCCTGGCCCTGAAATGATGAGCGGAGTGCGAGCTTCGTCAATCAACACGCTATCAGCCTCATCAACAATTCCAAAATGTAACCCGCGCAAAATCAGTCGGTCTAACCGATTATCCCCCCCGCCCAAACGCTCTAATTGCAATTGCATACGGCGCGGTTGCTGACCGAGCACAATCCGATCTTTCAGATAATCAAACGCCACTTCTTTATTCGTACAATAGGAAATATCTGAAGCATAAATGGCTCGCCGCGTCGTGGGATCCATCCCCCCTTGAATGACCCCGACGGTTAACCCAAGTGCGGCAAAAACAGGACGCATCCACTCGGCATCACGTTTGGCTAAATAATCATTCACCGTAATAATATGTACCGGAATCCCGGCAAGAGCCGCCGTACATGCCGGTAGGGTCGCCGTCAAGGTTTTCCCTTCCCCGGTCTCCATTTCGGCCACCATGCCATCTAGTAGCACTCGCCCGCCGATGAGTTGTACATCGTAATGCCGCTGCCCAAGGACGGTGCTAGCCACCTGGCGCACCAAGGCAAAAGTCTTGGCTAATAGCTCCTCCGGCCAACGATGGGTATGTAGCTCCGTTTTTAGAACCTGAGCAGCTTCTAATATTTTCTTTTCTGTCAAATTGGCATAGGTAGCCTCATGAGCATTCACCGCCTTGATGAAGCCCTGAGACTGTGCTTGTCGTTTTTTCCATGGCTGGTGCAGGGCTCCAACCAATTTCTCCAATTGCTTGTCACACCACCCATCATGCGGGAGGGCTCGTTCAGGGTACGCCCCAAGAACTGAAGGATAGTGAAGAGAAAGATTAGACATTGAAGCGAGACAAAAATAGTTGTCGAATGGATCTTGCCCATTGTTGAACCAGCGGTTCATAGCCATGATCAAACCGTAAATACACTCGTCCTCCTACATTCACTACTCCTGTCTCCCCAGGCAACGAGAGATCGACCAGAAATAATTTTTGCAATGCCTTATTGCCTGATCCATCCATCGGATTCATCGGGACCGCGCCTCCACCCTCCGTACCCAATGCCAAACTGGGCAAATCATCTGTGGCCGTCGGGACTACTCGCTGAATAACCGCAGTCATGGTGTCTTGCATGGCTTCCACAAATCTGGCTTCCACTTGCTGGGTTTGTTCTCGCACTAAATCGATTTCTCCTTGTTGCACCACTGCCCGAACTCGAATTTGATTCAGGTCCACTACAAAGGCCAGTTGCTCTCCACGCTTAACAAAACGACCAGGTAAATCATTGGCCTGAGGGGCCACAAACGTTCCGTCACTGGGACTTCGAACAATGAGATCGTTCATCCGACGTCGAACGTCCGCCAATTCATTTTTGACGTATGCAATTTCCTCTTCCAAAATAGAAGATTTTACTCGGTCAGTCGGCCATTCACTTCGGTAACGTGCCTGAAGTTCATCCAAACGCCCTTCTAAGACCGCCCCTTCGGTCGAGAGTTCCTGATTCTCACAAATCACTAACTGATCACCCTTGAGCACATGCTGCCCTGATGGCACCACCACTTCTTTGACAAAACCATCAGTTTGGATTCGTACATACGAATCATCAGGAACCCAGATCACCCCTTCAGCCATCGTACGCGAAGGAATGGGAACAAACCCAAAGAGTCCAATGAGTACGGCGACGAACATTGCACTCACCGCAATCGCTCGACCTCGCACAGCCCGGATACGCGCGTTGGTAAACAGAAACTTCAGACCCTTCCCCATTGGTACACCCAACCAGGCCACCACTCCAAAAATTCCTAAAATGACCCCTAACATAAAGTATTCATCAAGCAAAAAGAAGACAATCGCTGTCATGATAAAAATACGGTAGAAAAAAGCGGCAATACTGTAAAAGACCAGCCATCCTGGTTCACCTTCCGCTGTTTGCGGGCGATTCGCTTCCTGATGACCAAAGCAATACCGTTCACACACATAGGTGAGAAAACTATTCGCCCGTGTCCGCAAATTAGGAATTTCTAGATAATCTGAAAAGATGTAGTACCCATCAAATCGCAGTAACGGATTGATGTTGAACAAAATGGTTGAGACTCCCGCAATCAGCATGGTGTTATAGGCCAAGGTTCGAGTTAACCCTGGCTCCACGCTGATCCACACATACAAAGCCAGGGAGGCCAAGAACACCTCGACAAGCATTCCGGCACTACTCACCAAAATCCGTTGCCATTTCTCTCGAAATCCCCAAGACGAGGACGCGTCTACATAGGGAACCGGGCTGATCACAAGAATCATAATTCCCAATTCATGAACTTCTCCACCAAAGTATTTCACCGCGAACCCGTGACCGAGCTCATGTAATAACTTCAAAATGGGAAAGAGGACCCAGAGAAGAATCAAGTTTTGGGGCGTCATGATCTGATCAAACATATTCTCTGTCAGATCGGTCCAGTACACCCCAGATAGGATGAGGGCTGGGAACACCACGGCGGCCCAGATAATGGCCCCACCCCAACTAAACAGTGGTCGAACGAGAGGAAGGAATACTTGGAGAAATCGTTCGGGATCGATCAGAGGAAAGCGCCACGAAAAAACACTGAATAGGCGGCTCTGCCAAGCCTTCCGAGCTTGTTTTTGTCCCCGCCTGAATAATTCGGCGGTATCCGGAGGAACATTACATTGCAAGACATCTGCGGCATGCAACTGTCCGAGCAATTGAATCAGCTGGTCTTGGGTCGGGGCATCATCTCCGAGTTTTTCTGCAGCAAGGTCCCAGAGTTCCTGGACCGTGCGCTGCCCATTCATTAACCCAATAATGTGATAGGCCGCAGGAGAAAACCGATGGAACTTTTCGGTCGAGAAATCCTGCAACACAAACCAGGTTTGCTCGCGATATTGATGGCGATGAATTTTGGCATGACTTCGTAGGCGTGGAGTTAGATCAGCCACACGATACCAAGAAGAACTAAACAAGGATTCCGTCATTCTTCGTAACTCATCATTTTAGGGAAGCCATTTCCATACAGTCATCCGCACCCAATCCACCACCGAATGCGTCCATATCCAAATTAAGAGGCGTTCGTCCACCTCAATTTTTGCTACTCCTTCCATCCCTGGTCGCAGACGAGGCAAAGTATGATCCAGACTAGCCTCCACTCGGAAATAATTCCGGCCCTCTTCGGCCGTCGAGACCGGGGTAATGTTTTCTACAGAAAATTCCAACGGATCCTTTGGTAAAGACGAGAGCAATAACTGCCCTCGCTGCTTAACCGTAATATCACGAACATCTCGCTCATCCACCTGTACAATCAGCCGATAGGCATCGAGCGGCGCCACTTCAAACAACACTTCCCCTTGTTCAACCGGAGACCCAAGCTTTTGGCTGAGATCACCCGTGACCACCACCCCATCAAAGGGGGCGACTAACTTCGTCCGAGTTAATTGCTCTTCCAATAACGACAATTGTGCACGAGCCTGCTCCATTTGGGCCATCAAGATCGTCACTTCGGCCACCTCATGAGTGGCTAACGCTTGATTATGTTTCTTTTCTAACTCATCGAGTTGGTTCAGCCACTTTAATCGTTCCAACCTCAACTCCCGATCATCAAGCGTGCACAGAATATTTCCAGCCTGAATGACCTCTCCCGCTCGAAAATGGGTCGTCTCCACGTATCCATTAAAGGGGCTCACCACAGACCGCAGCACGGATGGCTCCAACAAGCTTTTGGCTGAGACCCGGTACTCGCTATGCGTCACGGAAAAGAAGGCAATCAAACCCGCGAATACCAGCACACATAATTTCATGACCGCATGCTTGGGCCCGACCAAATGTTTTACGGTGGTCCAACTAGAATCTCCCACTTTGGTAATGAGCCAACGATCATTGCGCCGTTGCGTTTCTAAAATAGGCCCAGCCAAATCCGCAACCGCTTTACACACTTCAATCGTGGCCCTATCAAAGGGCCGATCTTCTGGTCGTTCAAGGGTCAGGACTCCAATAAAATTTCCATCGATATGTAAAGGAATGGAACAGACCGCTCCTGAGCCAAATTGACGAACCAATTCTTGATGCGCCCGAATCACTTGAGCCAACGACTCATTCGTCAGAGGGAACACAACAAT
Source organism: Nitrospirales bacterium (assembly GCA_029261295.1). Taxonomy (GTDB): domain Bacteria; phylum Nitrospirota; class Nitrospiria; order Nitrospirales; family UBA8639; genus Nitrospira_E. The sequence continues at coordinate 69,817 of JAJDBP010000004.1, forward strand.
CTCCTCTTGATCCAAGGCCTCATCCATGGCCTTCCCTACCGCATGGAGCAAATTGGTTTGTTTTTCTAATTTGGCGTTATGAGACAGGGCCCGAACCCGAACACGCCCTCCACGAAGAAACCCAAGACTGACACGATCACAATCAAATTTAGTCGCTAACTCGGTGACAAAGGATGTCGCAGCTTGGGTAAATTCCGCTGAGTCGCAGGCGGTTCCTACGAGGGCCAAAGCTGACTGTAAGCGGTCTTGGACAAGATGAAACTCTCCGGCTTGTTGACGCCGCACCATCACTTCATACCAGGAGGAGGCCCAATAGAGCTGCCGTCGAATATTTTGGAGGGCTTCGTCGGTCTGGGAACGAACTTCTAATACCACAACTCCATGAAGGTTCCCGTCCACCTCCAAAGGAAACGCAACTTCATAAAGATCAGAAATGGTCTCGCTTGGATGAATCAAGCCCCGCCGTTCTTTGAGAGATCGTTGGGCCGAGGGCACAAGACGCTTGACGTCTTTTTGTTCCGTTGGCCACATGGCAGCTGCATTAAAGGATCCGCCGCTCGGCTCACCAACTAACATGATGGCCCCTGATACTTTTGGAATAAGATGGCAAAGCAGATTCAACCAAGCCTGGCAGAATGATTTGACTGAGTTGGCTTGGGCAAATTGAACCCACAATTGGGAATGTGGGTCTAGCACATTGGAAGAAGAAGCCGAGGAGGAAGAAGTCGTAGGCTCAAGAGATTCTTGGGGTGATGAAGATCCTTCCATAATAGTGCGAGAGATAAAAAACTATGCCCATAAAATAATGACAACCATGATTCATTGCCCCTCAAAAACCATATTCATTTGGCTTTGGCCTTTAAGATTTTTTTTCGATAGAAAAAAACAGGGAGAATGTTCTCTCAAAAACATTCCCCCTCTTTTTTCCGAAAATCCCTTAATGTGTCTAGACTTAAGCTGACCCTGCTGTTGGCTGGTCACCCGACGACCGGGGGACGTTTGGGTCCAAAACACCAAACCTGGTTTCATATTGTTGCAGAACATTATTCAAAAGACCCGCTAAACGTTTCGCGGCAAAAGGACTTAGAATCAGCCGATTGGTCAGTTGAACCTGAACGTCCTTGGCCCCCCGCTCCCACGCCTTATTAATGCCAAATACCAACACGACTTCTTCCCGTGAACTGGAGACATTACAGACATTCGCGTATGAATTCGTGATACCTGAATCATCCCATTTCACGGTGGGATTCGGATCGTTACCTTCTTGGGAATTTGCTGAAGCATTTGGACGATTGCCTGCCATAAACATAACTCCTTCGATTAAATAAACTCTCCAACAAACAATATACAGTTGGTTCAACTCTAACCTATTCCCCAAATGGGGAAGGCTAGACTACCGGTCTATTCACTAACCATTCTGTCCGCAGCCAAGCTCGAAAATCGGCTATATCAATTCTACCATTACCGTTCAAGTCTAAAAATTCATTTTCGTCATTTACTGGATCGCGTAGGAATTGGAAGGCAGCGGCCACATCTTTTTCATCAACAACACCATCGCCATTCGCATCTCCAGGTGCATGATCTGCATTGAAATTCGTCACCTGCACATTGATCAATTGGGTATCGACTTTTTCCCCGTCACTCACTTCTACCTCGACTGTATAAGTATTATCTCCTGCGCCCTGTGGATTTTCAAAATCGGGAGGAGTAATAAAGCTCAACACTCCAGTATTTGGATTGACAGCAAATAATGTTTCATCCGCCCCACCAGAGACCCTGTATTGTAGGGCATCTTGAGGACCATCATCATCCGCATTCACGTCCGTGACAAACGTCGAATTCTCCTCAACCAAAATCGGATCAGGCTGGGCAATATCGCCACCACCATTACTCGTGATCACCGGTGCATTATTTGGTATCGCCACCAGCCCCAGATCCACGGTCAAATTAGTTTCGCCAGAAGCGAGAGTGAGCACGCCCGTCATCCCCGTTGTAGGATCGGCATCGGAATCCACCGCATCGTCACCACCAGCATCTTGGGTGGTGAGTTCAAAGCCGTCAGGAACAAGAATCCCAATGCTGTAATCACCCGGAGTGAGATTATCAAACAGATAATTCCCGTTGGCATCGGTGACGGTGGTGCCCTGAATAGCCCCCGTCCCATCTTTCAAGCTTACCGTAACGCCTTGGACGCCTGGTTCACCAGCATTTTGAACACCATCACCATTCGTATCCAACCAAACGCGATCCCCAATGGCCGCAGTAGGTTCCCCATCATCATTGACGATCGTTCCTAGGCCTTGCGCACCCACCAGCGTCACCGCCCGGCCACCGGCCAGCAGGTTCGACAGGTCCACAAAGAACGTTTCATTCGGCTCAAAGTCCGTATCCCCCGTCACGTCCACCGTAATGGTCGTGTCCGTCGTGCCCGCCGTGATGGTCGCCGTGCCACTCGTCGCCGTGTAGTCACTGCCGGCCGTCGCACTGTCATCCGCCGTCGTATAGGCCACCGTCACATCTGTATCCACCGGGCCGCCCGTCAACGTCACATCAAAGACAAACGCCGTCGTCCC
>JAJDBP010000031.1 GCA_029261295.1 Nitrospirales bacterium
CCTTGGTAGAAGAGGCGACGTCGTCGTCGCAATCGATGAAACAACAAGCGGCGGCGCTCTTAGATCAAGTGGCCTTCTTTAAGGTTTCGGACGATGGTAGCAGCTTGGGTTCGACTGGTACGTTTACCCGTCGTCCAGGGGAACATTCCACATCGCGAGAATCCAGTAGCACGACCCAACCTTCGGCATCAACACCCGTGGGAGTAGGAAGTCGTAGGGGTGCGAAGAGTCGACAAGACGACGATGCCTTATTTGAAGAATTTTAATGACTCAACAAGGAATGTAAATTATTAATAATATAGGAAAGGGAAATGATATAGCTGTAAACTATTTCCCTATTTTTTTTATTAATTAGACTATTAATCATCTTCCATGTGACTAGGGAAAGGGTTAAGTATGGATAGCCTTCAAATACGAAAGTGGAATGAATTAGGTATTGGACCAAAAGTTGTCTTAACGACGTTAATGGTCATTGCCAGTTTGTTGGCAGTGGGAGCGTATTTTCTTGGACAACAATTGCAAGCTGATTTAAACCGAGTGTTGAGTAATCAGGCTGCCATCATTGAAAAACAAATACAGGTCACGCGTGCCTATGTAGCCAAGCAATTTGTCATAAAGGCGAAAGCTTCAGGTATGAAAGTGAGTATGAATCATGATGCCCCTGATACCGTGCCATTTCCAGCCACTTTTACACGTGAAACGTCTGAAACTCTTGCCAAAGAAGGTGTCTACAATGCACGTGTCATAAGTGCCGCACCATTGAACGCTGCAAATGGGCCTCAAGATGGGTTTGAACAACAGGCCCTGGAAGCTCTTGGGGGTGGACAAGCAGAATTTTCCGCCATTGAATCGATCAATGGCATGATGATGTATCGTCGTGCGACTCCAGACTTGGCTAGTGTCCAAGCATGTGTTTCCTGTCATAAAGGTAAGGCTGTTGGAGATATGTTAGGGGCGGTATCTGTTCAAATTCCTATGGATGCACCAATGGCACAGCTCAATAGCAATCTTCAATCAATGTATTTAGGTATTTTGGTGGTTGGGTTAGTGACCATGGCTTTGTTGTATATTTTGCTCTCCCGGTTAATTATTAAACCTATGAGAGAATTAGAGGCCATGGCGGCCAAAGCCAAAGAAGGAGATTTGACTGCCAGAACAGCCATCGTGAGTCGTGATGAAATTGGGAGGACAGGGGAATCATTTAATGTCATGTTTGATCGAGTGGGTGAGGTTGTACATTCTGTAAAGACTGCTGTTTCAGGAATCACCACCGGAACCACCGAAATTACGCAGGGCAATGAAGATCTCTCACAACGGACATCTGCCCAGGCTGGGGCACTAGAAGAAACCAGTGCCTCTATGGAACAGATGACTTCCACCATTAAGCAAAATGCTGATAATGCGAAACAAGCCAATCAGTTAGCGGTGACGGCCCGGGAAGTGGCCGAAAAAGGCGGCGCGGTGACGGAAAAAGCCGTTGAGGCGATGGATGAGATTAATAAGAGTAGCAAGAAAATTGCCGATATTATTAATGTGATTGATGAGATCGCCTTCCAAACCAATCTGTTAGCACTGAATGCCGCGGTGGAAGCGGCGCGAGCAGGTGAACAGGGAAGAGGGTTTGCGGTGGTCGCCTCAGAGGTACGTAACTTGGCGCAACGCTCGGCAACGGCCGCAAAGGAGATTAAGGCTTTAATTAACGAGTCAGTAGAAAAAGTGGGTGATGGCAGTGACTTGGTCAATCAATCGGGGCAGACACTTGAGGAAATCGTGAATTCGGTGAAGCGAGTGACAGATATTATTGCAGAGATTAGTGCGGCGTCACAGGAGCAAGCCAGTGGGATTGATCAGGTGAATAAGGCGGTGATGCAGATGGATCAGGGGACGCAACAGAATGCGGCGTTGGTGGAACAAGCCACATCGTCATCCCAAGCCATGAAGCACCAAGCAGAAGATTTATTCCAACAAGTCTCTTTCTTTAAAACACATGATGGTAAGGCGAATCTAGGTAGAGGGAACAAGACTCCTCGAAAAGCAGCTTCAAGGTCATCAGCTTTTAGTCGTTCCGCAAGTCTGAAATCTCACAATACCATGAATAAGACAGATACGGTTTCCCAAACCGTACCTTCGGAGCTTGTGAAGGTGGGTAGTACTAATGGCCATAATCGCCGTAATACAGAAGATGATCTTTTTGAAGAATTCTAACCGATTATTCTAGAAGGTCGGGCAAGAAAAAAGGAGCTTGCGCTTTGTAGAGTCGCTCCTTTTTTCTTGCTTTCGCTTACCCTTTTCTTTTTCTTTTCATTCCCGTTTTTAATTGCATGGTATATTGACCTAACTGCAAAATTATGGAACAGTTTAATTATTGACTGTTCCATATAATGTCGGATAGGGTTAGGCCCCCAAATAAGACCAGGATCGTTCACCTTTATTCAAGGGTTTCAACATTCACCGGAGGAGGGTTCAATGAAACGATTGACTGCGATTGGCACAATGTTGGGCGTGTTTATGCTTGGCCTGTTGTTGGTTTTGCCTGCAGGGCAAGCGGCCGACATGAGCAAGGGTAAAGCTATTGAAATGGTTTTGGCCACCGTCAAGGCTGCTCGAACCGTGTATGTTAAAGGTGTTTTGGCCGATGCCAAAAAAGGTGGGATTAAAGGTAATGAGGCCTGGGTCAAAGATGATCATGGCATTATGCTTCCAGCCCAGTTTGTGAAAGAAATTGGCAAGGAAATTCGTGGTTTTGAGCTCGGTCTGCTTGGAACCGATCCTCTCTATGCGTCTAATGCTGCCAAAAGTCCCAAAGAAAAGGAAATGTTAGCAGCTTTAGCCGGAGGGAAAAAAATTCTGACAGGAGAAGATGGCGGCAAGACTATTGGGATGTCGGCAGATTTTGCCATTGTTCAAGGTTGTGCTGATTGTCATAACAAACATCCCAAGACGACAAAAAAAGATTGGAAAAAAGGCGATTTCATGGGTGCCATTGTTGTCCGTATGAAATAACCAAATTTTTCTGAAGTAGTCCTCACATTTAGGCGTGGGTGGTTCTTAAACCATCCACGCCTTTTTTTTTTGCCCTTCCTTCCTTTTAGAAATATTCACCGAAAACAAAATCTTTCCTAAGTTCTGTCTTGCTGTTTGCCGATACCAAGATAGAGGAAGCACTAGGTAAAGGGCATATGCTTGGGAAGTCTCGTCACTAGATTTTTGGTTTACTTAGGAATAAAGAATTTTCAAATGGGACTAAGAATTTTGATGAGTATGGTTTCATTGTTTGTATCAACAGACTCTTAACTCGAAGGACTCAGCCATGGCACCAACGATCACTGATCAAGAATTTGAGCTTTTCCAATCCCTGATCTATGACCAGGTTGGCATAAAGTTAGAAACGCAAAAAAAGACCCTATTGGTTTCTCGATTAGGGAAACGACTTCGAGAGTTAGAGCTTTCCTCGTATCAGGCCTATTATGATCGTGTGAATGGCAGAGGCGGAGAAGAAGAGTTGACTCGTCTCGTCGATCTTATTTCGACAAATAAAACTGATTTTTTTCGTGAGCCGGTGCATTTTGATTTTCTTCGAGAGCAGGTCATTTCTCAAGCTCAGGTGACTCGTACCATACGAATTTGGTCTTCTGCATCTTCTTCTGGAGAAGAACCCTATACCATTGCCATGACTCTCTGTGACGGTATCCCTGATCGGTCAAGATGGGATTTAAAGATCCTTGCCTCAGATATTTCTACCCGAGTGTTAGCCAAAGCGGCATCGGGGATATATGAAGAAGAACGAGTTGCCCAACTTCCACAAGATGTGATTCGTCGCCATTTTCTTCGTGGCAAGGGAGAACAGTCAGGCAAATTGAAAATGCGTCGAGAATTGATAGACATGATTGCCTTTCGTCGAATCAATCTTATGGGTCCAACCTTTCCTATTCGCACTCCCCTAGACGTCATTTTCTGTCGTAATGTCATGATATATTTTGATCGGCCCACTCAGAGCACATTGATGAATAAGTTTTTTCAGTATCTTCGCCCAGGGGGCTATCTGTTTATTGGGCATTCGGAAAGTTTGCAGTGGATTGACCACCAGTTCGATTATATTCAACCCACGATTTATCAAAAGCCATTTGAGTAAAACAGAAAACGGAATTGCCAGAAAAAAGAAGTCAAAAAACGCTGGTTCTTATTGGCGTAAAAATTTTGTCAACACAAATAGGAAAATATGTCTGCCTCAGGGTTAATGGAATTCGGTCATATTCGGCGGATTCAAGATGCTCGATTCCCGTATGAAGTTGCGGTGATTCTTCCTGGAGAATATTTCGTGAGCCAGGAGCCGAAAGTGGTGTATACCATTTTAGGATCGTGTATTTCGGTATGCCTACACGATCCTTTCGTCAAGGTCGGAGGGATGAATCATTTCATGCTAGCCTCTCCTTCAAAAACGGAAGGCCATGACAATTGGTCTGATTCTGGTCGCTATGGCAGTTTTGCCATGGAGATGTTGATCAATGAAATTCTTAAGCGTGGAGGGAAAAAAAAACGTCTTGAAGCCAAAGTGTTTGGAGGAGCAAAGATCTATGATGGCACGATTGATATTGGAGCAAAAAATGCGGCTTGGGCATTAGATTTCCTCGATAAGGAAGGGGTGCCGCTTATGAAAGCCAATGTGGGAGAAGCCTGCCCTCGCAAAGTCTATTATTTTACCGATTCAGGAAAAGTGTTATTAAAAAAACTTGACAAAGTTGTGGCTAAAACCATTGCAGAGGAGGAGGTGCAGTATCAGGCCAAGCTGCAGCGAGCTCCTTTGCAGTCGGATGTGACTCTATTTTAAGAAGGGAAGGGTTAAGCATGAAGCCGATACGAGTCTTGATCGTTGATGATTCCGCGTTGATTCGTGGGTTGCTAAAAGAAATTCTTTCTGAAGATCCCGATATTGAGGTGGTAGGAGTCGCCCCTGATCCTTATATCGCTCGGAATAAAATTAAGGCGTTAAATCCAGACGTTCTGACTTTGGATGTTGAAATGCCAAAAATGGATGGGTTAACTTTTTTGCAAAAATTGATGGCGGCTCGTCCCATCCCCGTGATTATGGTGAGTTCTCTCACAGAGCAGGGTGCCGCCACGACCATGCATGCCTTAGAAGCCGGAGCCGTTGATTTTGTGACGAAGCCAAGTATCGACATTCGACAGGGTCTAGAAGAGCTTTCTCATCAAATTGTCAGTAAAGTCAAAACGGCAGCTCAAGCATCTCTGAAAAAACGTACTCCTTCGACAGACTGCTCAGATCGCATAAAAGAATTAGCTGCTCAGTCATCTATGATTAAAACAACTGATTCGATTATTGCCATTGGTTCTTCAACCGGAGGCACCGAAGCCCTTCGAGAGTTACTTGAGGTGTTACCTCCCAATACTCCTCCTATCCTGATGACACAACATATGCCTGAACGGTTTACAAAAACATTTGCCAATCGGCTGAATGAGTTGTGTCAAATCAATGTGAAAGAAGCTGAGGAGGGTGATAGCGTGATTCCCGGTCAGGCCCTCCTCGCGCCAGGCAATTTCCATATGGAGTTGAGGCGAAGTGGGGCACGCTATTATGTCACCTTAAATCAAGCGCCCCCCGTGAATCGGCATCGGCCCGCAGTCGATCCGATGTTTCAATCCGTGGCGAAGTTTGCAGGCGCGAATAGTATTGGAGTGATATTGACAGGGATGGGTAATGATGGAGCCTCAGGCATGCTGGATATGAAAAAAACTGGTGCGTTTAATTTGGCACAAGATGAGGCATCTTGTGTCGTCTTCGGCATGCCGAAGGAGGCCATTAAGGCTGGTGCTGTTGATAAAATTCTTCCACTGGCTGATATCCCTTCGGCAATTCTTGCCCATCTTCGTGTTGAGAAATCAAAGCCTAAGAAAGTGTTAGTTGAGGCGTGATAAGTCATTAAAAGGTTCAAGAGGAAGTATTCTGTCAACCAGTGGAAGTAGTCAATTTATAGACGAGACTTTCACTGTTCCCTTCAAAATTTTTTTCATAAATTTTCAAGCCGGAGATTTTTGAGCCGACAAGTTGAATAGCGAAGAATCCTCTTCGGTGGTATGGCCATGTAGCGGCATGGGTATTTTCAGTGAAGAAAAGTAGGGAATTGTGGTGTGAGGAACAATTGTTATGATTCTTGAGACATTGTGTGGCGTTGTCGGCATTCTCGTTGGAGCTGGGATGATGTATGGGATCCAACAAAAAAAATGGCAACAAAAGTTTTTGGATACCCAGCAAGTTGTCGAACAACGGGTCAAGCGAGAAATTTATTCTCAAAATGCCGAAATCGTTGAGCCTATCGTGGATCATGTGGTTTCTCAAATTCAAGAAGTCGCGAATCTTGTAGAGGATGCGGTACTTGAGCTTATCGTGCGCTTTCAAGAAATTACGGATATGGCTATTCAAGATGCTCATTCTACGGCTTCTCAACTCCAAAGTTGTCCGACTCCTGGAGAGACAGCAGAGAGTGATGACTCGCTGTTAGAAGAAACGAATTCTATTATTGGTACCTTTGCACAGAGTGTTACGGAGTCATCTCAGTTGGGCATGAACGTAGCCTTAGTGGTGGATGATATGGAATGTAGCACCAAACGTATTAGCCCCCTATTAGAGGAAATTGAGTTTATTGCCGATCAAACACGATTGTTAGCTCTGAATGCGGCAATTGAAGCAGCCAGAGCCAAAGAACATGGCCGGGGGTTTGCCGTTGTTGCGGAGGAGGTGGCTAAGCTTGCGAATCGTTCAGGCGTGGCTGCCGCTAATATTAAAAGTGTGGTCTCAGAGGTGACCCAAAGTACTGAAAAGGCGATGAATTCTTTACAAGGCTTTGCTTCGATTGATTTGTCGGGAGCGATAAAAACACAAGAGCGCGTGAAGGAAATCACGTCATTAATAGAGGCGAAAAGTTCGAAATTAGAGGAAGGGGTATTGCATGCAACCTCTACTGCCCAAAAGCATGCGAATCAAGTCACCGATATCGTGATGTCTATGCAATTTCAGGATATATCACGCCAGCGGTTAGAAAAAGCTGTACGTGAGTTAGCCTCACTGAGTGAAAAAGCTCAAACATGGAAACGCTATTCCGTGGAGATGTCCAAGTGTGATTTGTCACCTGGGAACGAAGAACTCAAGGTTTGACAGAAAAGGACTGCGGTATGAGCGAAATGGACTTGGCCATTCAAGAGTTCTTAGTCGAAAGCGATGAGAATCTCAATGCTGTTGAGAGAGATCTGGTCGATTTTGAAGGACATCCCGAGCAAGGGGATACACTCGCCAGTATTTTTCGTGCTATCCATACGATCAAAGGGACCTGCTCATTTTTAGGGTATTCCAATTTAGAAAACCTGGCACATGTAGGGGAGACCCTTTTGAGTCTTGTACGGGATGGGGAAATTACCTTAACGAATAAAATTTCCAGTGCGTTGTTATCGATGGTGGATGCGGTTCGGCAAATGTTGGCCTCTATCGAGCGAACTGGAAACGATGGGGCTGAAGACTATGCGGAATTAAAAGCCGTGTTAGTAGCTTTGCAAGATGGAGAGGTTTCCGAGGATATGGCTTCTGATGAGGGGAGGACCTTGTCCGAACCGCTCGCTATTGATGCGCCAAGTAATAGAGAAGGTGGATTTTCTGGGGAAAGAATACGAGATCCAGAAATACTGCCTGTCGAGGAGTCTCCTTCTTCTCTTTCTACCCTAGAACAAAACGTTGAATTTCTCAAAGTTGAATCTCCTGCGGCAAGCGGAGACACTCGAGGGTCATCAGTTACGGAATCTTCTATCCGAGTTGACGTGGGATTACTGGATAAATTGATGAATATGGTAGGAGAGCTCGTCTTGACACGAAATCAAATTGGCCAAGGTTTGTCACGAATAGAAGACCCGTCATTATTGAAGGCCTCACAGCGGCTCAGTGTAATTACGACAGAATTGCAAGAAGGCATTATGAAAACGCGCATGCAACCCATTGGCAATATTTGGAGTAAATTCCCTCGAGTGGTTAGGGATCTAGCTATCTCATGTGGGAAAGATATACGCATTGAAATGGAAGGTAAGGAAACAGAGCTTGATAAGACACTCATTGAAGCGATTAAAGACCCTTTGACCCATTTGGTTCGAAACTCTGTTGACCATGGGATTGAAGCCCCAGCGGTACGAGAGGAACGTGGCAAATCCCGGGAAGGAGTCCTCTTCCTTCGGGCATTTCATGAAGGCGGGCAAGTCAACATTGAGGTGAGTGATGATGGTGGTGGCATTAATGTCCAGCGTGTGGTTGAGACGGCAATAAAGAAAGGTCTGGTGACGAAAGAGCAGGCAGAAAAGATGGTGGACCGTGAATTATTAAGCTTGATTTTTCAAGCGGGATTTTCGACAGCGGATAAGGTGACCAATGTGTCTGGCAGGGGAGTGGGGATGGATGTGGTGAAGACCAATATTGAGAAAATAGGTGGGACCATTGATATTGTGACAGAGTTAGGAAAGGGTACAACTTTTAAGGTCAAGGTTCCGTTGACCTTAGCCATTATTCCCGCATTGATTGTGACTACGGCTGGTGAGCGTTTTGCTATCCCTCAAGTCAGTTTACTGGAACTCGTCCGAGTGGATAGAGAGCAGGGATCACAGGTTATTGAAGTCATTCATGATGCACCAGTCTTTCGATCGCGCGGGCAATTACTTCCTCTCGTTTATCTGAATACTGTTATCGGTCTGGATCAGAGTAGCCAGAAGGATCTTCCCAATTTCTCAATGCCTCCCATCTCCAATATTGTGGTGCTACAAGCTGATACGGAGCGGTTTGGGTTGGTGGTTGATGAAGTAAACGACACGGAGGAAATCGTCGTAAAGCCTCTTGGGCAACAACTCAAGGGCGTTTCAATATATGCGGGCGCAACGATTATGGGAGATGGCAAGGTGGCGTTAATCCTTGATGTTGCCGGATTAGCTGCCAAGGCGAAATTAGGAAATCGTGAAACGGAACAAGCAGAAAAGGAAGACTGCACACGTGCGGATAATCAAGCACGTCAGACTCTTCTCTTGGTGCAAGTAGGTTCTCAGAGTAGAGTGGCCATCCCTATTTCTCATATTGCTCGACTGGAAGAAATGTCAGGCAAAGTCAAAGAAACGGCTGGAGGACAACAAGTTGTGCAATATCGTGGGGCCATTTTGCCTATCCTTCGACTTAATTCTCTATTGGCAGAAGGTGGTATCACGGCAACAGACCGTACCGAATCTTTTCAAATGGTTGTCGTAGATGAGCAGGGGCGTCAGGCTGGAATCATGGTTGATAAAATTATAGATATCGTTGATGTCATGGTTAGCTCGCTTGTCATATCCGAACAGCCAGGGATTCTAGGGTCAGCTGTTGTGCAAGGCTACGTCACGGACATCTTAGATGTGAATGCGGTGTGGCGAAACACCCTCATGCCTGAAGTCGCATATGAGTTACCAGAAAGTGTTGGAGTTTAATTAAGTGGCTACTCAACAATTTTGTACTTTTTATGTTGGTCAACTCTTTTTTGGTATTGACGTGCTTAAGGTACAAGAAGTCATTCGGTTGCAAGCAATGACTCGTGTTCCACAGGCGTCTTCAGTCGTTCGTGGCTTAATAAATTTGCGAGGGCAAATTGTGACGGCCATCGATTTACGCCGTCGACTTAATATTTCCGAATGTGACAATAAAGATCCTATGAATATTGTGATTCAAACGGATGAAGGTGCAGTGAGCCTTTTGATCGATGAAATCGGGGATGTGTTGGAAGTGTCCAGTGATTCGTTTGAAACTCCTCCAGCGACTATTCATGGTGTCCCCCGAGAATTAATTTCCGGTGTCTATAAATTAGAGGGGCGATTGTTGTTAGTTTTGGATTTAGATAAAGCACTGCTTGTCCCTTCCCAGGAAGACACGAAAAAAGAGGATGCCGCCTAAGGAAATTATAAAATATTGATCTGGAGAGGGCCTCCCTTGTCAGTCTTCAATGGCTCAACGCTGTTTCCTAGATGTGGTGGAAGGAATCAGTGGGCGAATGTTAAATGAGAGTTCAAGTCGTTAATATTGGAGTTGTGTACATTCATCTGAATTCTAGTAGGAAAGGGTAGGTCATGGGAAATATTTCGGAGGTGAGGACATGAAGCAGTTAGCTGATATTAAAATGAAACCAAAATTAATTGGATTGTTTTTAGTGCTGAGTATCCTTCCCTTGGTCGTGGTGTCTTGGATTGCATACAGTAATGCCACTGTGGCGCTTGGTGAAGCAAAAGAAGCAGCAGGTCAAGCACTAAAAAACCAAGTCTTTGAGCAATTAGCTTCTACTCGTGCCATTAAAGGAGCAGCCGTAGAACGTTATTTTCATATGATCAATGATCAAATAGTGACATTTTCTGAAGATAAGATGGTGGTTAAAGCCATGGGACAGTTTCGCCAGGCTTTTAAAAATTTCGAAAAAGACAATCAGATTACAAGTAGGCAACTCCGCGTTATGCGACCAAAACTGGAAACCTATTATGTCGGGGAGTTTTCTCAAGAATTTAAATCGCAAAACCAAGGACACGATCCTCTCGTCCTAGAAAAGCTTGGTCAGTTGGATGATGATTCTATTGCGTTACAACAAGCGTACATTCGAGAAAATACTCACCCCTTGGGTTCCAAACATTTATTAAATCACCCGGGCGATCAATCCCGTTATAGCGCTGTTCATAAAAAGGTCCACCCCGTTATTCGTAACTATTTAGATAAATTTGGCTATTACGATATTTTTCTCGTTGATAGTGAAACGGGTGATATCGTGTATTCCGTCTTCAAAGAACTTGATTTTAGTACCTCTTTGATCAATGGCCCATATGCACAAACAAACTTTGGAGAGGCATTTCGAAAAGCGAATGCTGCTCAGACACCGGAAGAGGTGGTTCTCGTGGATTTCGAGCAATATTTCCCTTCCTATCAAGCTCCCGCTAGTTTTATTGCCTCTCCGATTTTTGACGGAAACAAAAAAATTGGTGTTGCCATGTTTCAGATGCCAATTGACCGGATCAACCTGATTATGGGGGAACGAGCGGGGTTGGGGAAAACGGGGGAAACCTATTTGGTTGGATCGGACAAACTGATGCGGTCCGACTCATTTGGGGACCCAACTCATCGTAGTATCATTCATTCTTTTCGAAACCCCAAGGAAGGAAGCATTGAAACCCCAAGTGTGGCAGCGGCGTTAAATGGGATGACCGGTGAACACATGATCACCAGTTATTTGGGGAAAACGGTGTTGAGCGCCTATGCTCCGGTGAAATACGGATCATTTTCATGGGCGTTGGTAGCCGAAATTGAAGAGGCCGAAGCTTTTGGGCCGATACAGCAAATTGTTGAAAAAGCCAATGAAGCAACAAGGAGTTTGTTGTTTTGGATTATTGGCATTGCGGTGTGTACGGGTGTGGTGATTGCCAGTATTGCTTGGGGTATTTCGGCCATGATTGCACGGCCTTTACAAGAAATGGCTGCTGTGGCCACTCACCTTGCTGAAGGTGATACCCAGCAAACCATTAAGCATAAATCTGATGATGAAATTGGAATTCTTGCCGATGCATTTCGGGGAATGATTGATTATTTTAAAGGGATCGAAAGTGCGGCCAATACGTTGAGCAAGGGCGATCTGACGGTCCAGGTCCAAGCAAAATCTACAACAGATTCTTTGGCGTATTCATTTAATTCGATGGCTGAAGAACTACGAAAAACTCACGCGGCTCAATTGGAAAATGTCGAAAGAGAAAAGATTCTGGCTGAAAAATTACAGGCAGGGGTCACCAATATTGCTGAGATTGGCTCAAATCTGGCGAGTGCATCTGAAGAGTTGACGGCGGTGAGTTCGACCATGGGTTCTACGGCAGAAGAAACTTCAAATCAGGCCAACTTTGTGGCTGCTGCGGCAGAGCAGGTCAGTATTAATGTTCAATCTGTTTCGATCGGATCGGAAGAAATGACTGCCAGTATCCAAGAAATTGCAAAGACCACCACTGATGCGGCCAAAGTTGCAGCTAAGGCGGTAGACGTGGCGGAGTCCACCAATGCCATGGTGGGGAAATTAGGTCAAAGTAGTGCTGAGATAGGCAGTATTATTAAGGTGATTACAACTATTGCGGAGCAGACGAATCTATTGGCCTTGAACGCAACAATTGAGGCGGCTCGGGCCGGTGATGCAGGGAAGGGTTTTGCAGTTGTGGCTAATGAAGTGAAAGAGCTCGCGAAAGAAACGACGAAAGCTACAGAAAATATTAGTCGCATGATTGAAGCCATTCAAGAAGATACGAAAGGTTCTGTAGATGCGATTGGCCAAATTTCTACAATCATTACACAAGTAAATGATCATATGAATACCATTGCGAGTGCGGTAGAAGAACAAACGGTGACCACGAATGAGATGGCACGTAATGTCACGGAAGCTTCAAAGGGAAGTACCGAAATTGCTGGGAACATCGTCAGTGTGGCAGATGCTGCGAGGGGAACCACAGAAGGGGCAACACAAACACAGCAGGCTTCTGCCGAATTAGCCAAAATGGCTGCTGATTTACAGACGGTTGTTTCAGGGCTCACTTAATAAAAAAACAAAGGTGACAGATGGGGTAATGGAGCGATAGCAAGAACAGCCATCTTCTTGTTTCTGGCTATTAATAATCTTACTGTTTAATGGATGAAGGAGGGCGTATGCGTGCATTGGTTATCGATGATTCAAAAGCCATGAGAATAATTTTAAAGCAAATTTTGCAATCAGTGGGTGGGACAGTCGAAGAAGCTGGAAATGGCAAGGAAGGCCTTGAGAAATTGAAGACGATGGAAAAGCCGGATTTGGTGCTCGTTGATTGGAATATGCCAGAGATGAATGGTTTGGATTTTGTGCGCGCAGTTCGATCGAATCCAACCTACCGGCAATTGCCGTTAATGATGGTAACTACTGAAACAGAATCATCTCAAATGGGTAAGGCCCTAGCTGCTGGAGCGAATGAATATGTCATGAAGCCATTTACAAAAGACGTTATTCAGGAAAAATTGAAAATCTTAGGAATAAAATAGAATATTCATTCATACTTGAATGCCATGAATTAACCACGAAGGGGTTGGTTACTTTCTTGATTGAAATCTCCCTTTTTTCTTGGAGTTGAAGATGCCAAAAATTCGAGTGTTGGTTGTTGATGACTCGGTCGTGATCCGGCGATTACTCACGGCAGAATTGTCAGAAGATCAAAATATTGAGGTCATTGGTACTGCAGCGACCGGGAAAATTGCCCTTTCTAAAATACTGAACACTCCTCCAGATGTGGTCACGATGGACATTGAAATGCCAGAGATGGATGGATTGACTGCTGTCACTGAAATTCGAAAAATCCATGAACATCTTCCGATCATTATGTTTAGTACGATGAGTCAACGCGCG
The DNA here is from genome assembly GCA_029261295.1 of Nitrospirales bacterium. Lineage (GTDB taxonomy): Bacteria > Nitrospirota > Nitrospiria > Nitrospirales > UBA8639 > Nitrospira_E. The sequence goes on from JAJDBP010000031.1 coordinate 13,449, forward strand.
GCGCGTGAAACTCTGGAAGCACTAGCCCGAGGGGCTAATGATTATGTGACCAAGCCCGCCAATATGGGTAGCGCCACATTAGCCATGCAACGCATTCGTGAAGAACTTGTCCCAAAAATTAAAGCATTGGCGGCAAAACATACTTCTGGGAAAACGAGCGATCCGTCACTTTTGATTCAGACCAGAACTGCCTCAGAAGCGAAATCAAGGGTTTCAAGTAAACGGGCCTCAGTAGATATTGTGGCAATTGGTGTTTCAACGGGCGGTCCAAGTGCCTTGGCAGAGATACTTTCTCATATGCCGCACGATTGTCCCGTGCCGATCTTGATTGTCCAACATATGCCTCCAATTTTTACCAGGTGTTTGGCTGAGCGTTTGGCTGCCCAAGCTCAAGTTCCCATTCAAGAAGGGCAAACAGGGGATATTCTTAAGCCCGGCCACGTATCCATTGCCCCTGGGGATTATCATATGGTGGTCGAACGTCACGGAACACAGGTGGTATTGGGCCTTAATCAACTTCCTCCAGAAAATTCTTGTCGTCCTGCTGTGGATGTCATGTTTCGGTCAGTCGCGAAGGTTTATGGTGGGCGTGTTTTAGCTGTGCTATTGACTGGAATGGGGAAAGATGGATTACGAGGGGCCCAAATGATCCATGAGGCTGGAGGTCAAGTCATCGCACAAGATGAGTCGTCGAGTGTAGTTTGGGGGATGCCTGGGGCGGTGGTTCAAGCGGGATTGGCTCATGCCATCGTACCTCTTTCTCTCATTTCTGCTGAAATAATGAACAAAGTTCGTGCTGGCCGGGTTCAACCTGTGATCGTCTAAGCGAAAGAACGGTAATGGATTCAGCTGAATTACGATCACAGGATTTAGATTTTGTCCGCGAAATGGTACGGACACGTTCTGCCATTGTGTTGGAAGTGGAAAAAGCCTATCTCGTGCAATCAAGGCTGGAACCTCTTGCTAAAAGGGAGGGCTTCGTTTCCTTGGATAGATTGGTAGATAAGCTCCGATCTACCCCCTATGGGATTTTACATCAAAAAGCGGTGGAAGCGATGACCACGAACGAAACAAGTTTTTTCCGTGACCTGACTCCATTTCATGTATTACGGGATCAAATTTTTCCAGATCTCATTGAACGTAAAGGACAGATGAAACACTTGAAGATGTGGTGTGGCGCAAGTTCAAGCGGGCAAGAACCCTATTCCGTCATGTTTACCATTTTCGAACATTTTCCTGCCCTCAAGAATTGGAATATTCAATTTATTGCGACGGATATTTCAGAGGAAATGGTCGATAAATGTCGGGCTGGACAATATAGCCAGCTTGAAGTGAATCGAGGTCTTCCTGCGAATTGTTTGACGAGATATTTTTCTAAGAAAGGTATGAATTGGCAGGTGCAAGATGACATTCGTCGACGAATAGATTTTAAGCCAATGAACCTTGCTGGATCGTGGCTTCCTTTTCCCAAATTGGATTTGGTCTTTCTTCGCAATGTCATGATTTATTTTGATATGGAAACAAAAAAACAAATTTTAGCGAATATTCGTACCTTATTAGATCCCAATGGCTATTTATTCTTAGGGGGATCTGAAACCACGATTAATGTTGATGGAGGGTACGAGCGAGTTCCAGTAAGTGGAACATCCTGTTTTCGAATAAAGAGGGCATAGGAGGAATTTGAATGCAATTTCTTGAGAAGGAAATACTGGAAATTACCGAGACGACTTGGGCCTCCATGCTGGGGTTGAATATTGGCCCTCGAGAGTTTTCCGGTGGTATGGGTCCGATTGAAGAGTATTTAACTGGAAAAATTGAGATTACAGGTGCCTGGACGGGAGCGGTGTTGTTGCATGGATCGCGCGAATTGGCAGCCGCAGCTGCAGCGATAATCTTTTCGCATGAGTTTGGTTGTGGCACTGAACAAGATTCCTTGGATGCCATGTATGAATTGACCAATATTATTGGCGGGAATATTAAGTCCTTGCTTCCTGAGCCCTGTCAGCTCTCACTTCCTAGTGTTGAGGCCACCACGGAGAATCATTTACAGCCTCTGGGTCTAGAGCGAATGAGTGAATTGGTTTTTGATTGCCAAGCCCAACCGTTGTTTGTTTCAGTCTGGAAAAAATAGAACCAGAAAATTTTTATTGAAAGGTGTCATATGCCTAGCCAAGAGAATAAACGAGAGTTTACACGTGTGAAAGTGGCTCTTCATGCTGAGCTGCGGGTTGGAGGGAATGTAATTATTCAAGGTAAGTTGGAGAATGTTAGTTTTAACGGTCTTTTACTTCGATGTGAGACGATTCTGCCTCCAGATACACCCTGTCGGGTATTTTTGCATCTTGATGGGGGGCAGGGTGGGCCAACGATTGAAGCACAAGGTATGGTCATCCGAGATGAATCCCCAAGATTAGCTGTGCAATTTACCGAGCTGATCGGTAATGAGAGCCCACACCATTTACAAAATCTTGTTTTGTATAACAGCGGTCCTGAATTGAATCAGGTAGAGGAGGAATTTGAATCTCATGTTGGTCTTCATGCCAAATCCTAAAGTTGTCCCTGTGGTCAAGGGGCACAATATCCTTCCTTCATAATTTTTGTACTTACTCCATGTTTTGATAAATAGCCCTTAACTCTTAACCAGCATGAGCCGATATAAACGACAAGGTTGAACTGTTAAGGCAAGTTGGATCCATGGTCTGAGATATGAGACTGATGATTATGAATGGAGAGGCCGATTTATGAATATTACGAAAGAACAAATCCAGGGTACGGTCGTTGTGCATTTGGAAGGACGATTTGATTTTGGTTCGAGAAAAGAGTTTAAGGATGAAATGGAGCTGGCAACTGAGGCTATGTGTGCCATTGCCCTAGACTTGGAAAAAGTCACCTTTGTAGATAGTTCAGCATTGGGTCTACTTGTTATTTGTCATCAGAACCTCAAAAGTAAAAAAGTTCCCTTCTATTTAGTGAATCCCCAAACCTACGTGAAGCAGGTATTGAATTTGGCCAATATTGGTAAAATGATACCTCTGTATTCGACCATAGACGAAGTCCCCAAGAGTCACGAAGGTTCTGTCGTGGCTTCAACCTAAACCTTCTCTCTCACGCGGTTATTTTTGCCCATGTTGTGAGTGCCTATTGGTTGTTCTAGCCATGAGGAAATTTCCAGTCACTCGCTCAACATTACAGAACTTTGGCATTAGATCTTGAGGTATAAACTCATCTTGTTGACTTGCAATGCCTAATCTATCTAGCCCATCTTCAACCGTTAGCCCTTCTGTTCGCCAACGTATCTCTACAGCTCAATTGCAGCCTGGAATGTTTTTAGTGCGTATTCTGGATTCTTGGTGGAAATCTCCCTTCTTTCGCCACCGACGTCTTCTAAAAACTATGACGGAGGTCGAACAATTAAAGCGGTCAGGAATTCGTGAAGTAGAAATTGACACCTCTAAAGGTATAGGTCTTTCCGATGAATCTGAAGTGGGGGTTGATGGTGGAAGTGTAATTGAGAGAGATGAATTAGAAGAGACTGGCGAACACGGTCAATCGATTATCAAAGAAACAGAGGGAAGCTTTTCCGCGATTGACCAGGAGCCTGAATTGGAGGGTGTGTCTGAGGAAACGAAAACTCAGCAAGAGATCGTGGAGTTGCGTGACAATGCGATGGTTGCCGTAAAAGAGGCATTTGAAGGGGGGAAGACCGGCCAGCCCCTTCCGCAACCCACACTGCATGCCCTTGCTCAGAAACTAATCAAGAAGGCCGTTGCTCATCCTGGCCTTTTGTCACAAATCCTTTTGATTGATTCCCTGAAACAATTTGATAAACCTCTTTATGCCCATGTTCTAGATACGGCAGTGTATTCGATTTTGGTTGGTCTTCAATTAGGATGGGATGAAGGGAAGCTCGAGCAAATTGGTGTTGCGGGGTTATTACATGATGTCGGCTATATTCGGTTGCCACAAAATGTGGTCAAGGCAGGGAGGGAACAAGGAAGACATTCTTCACTGCTAAAGCAACATGTCACGATTGGGATCGCGCTGCTTCAGCGGCAGGCACAATTTTCTCCAAATATTGTCCGAATGGTTGGTGAGCACCATTCGTATCAGGATGGTTCTGGATACCCTCCCTCCCATGGAGCTCATAGCCTCATGGAGTCTAGCCAACTGTTAGGAGTCATGGATTATTTTGATGAGCTGTTGACTGGAGGAGGAACCTTGAGAGCTTTGCCGGCGGCCTTAGCTATTCGAAAACTGTATAAAGAAGCCCAAACAGGTAAATTCCCCATTTTACATATTGAAGCGTTAATCCGAACTTTGGGAGTGTTCCCTATTGGTACGGTGGTCCAACTTTCTACGCATGAGCAGGCCGTCGTGATAAAGCCAAACTCGGATGTGAGTGTCAAGCCGGTCGTGAAAATTTTTCGGAGCAAGGATGGAGAAAATATTGAAGAACCTTGGCTTTGTAACTTGGCAAATAAGGAAAATCAAACTGATGATGTTCATATTGTGAAGGTTTTGGAATCTACAGAGTATTCTATTGATCCTCGGGAGTTTTTCTAGCCAGTATGTGGGGGAACCCAGCCATCGCGCAGTGTTTATGGGATAGCTTGATAATTGGTGCGTGTCTCGTGAATGGTGACGGTGTGATCACAGAAGTCAATGCGGTCGGTTCTCGTCTTTTAGGCCGGGGAGCTGGGAAACCCCCCAATGTGTTCTTCATGGAAGTGTTTGATTCTCTAGGGGTGGATGAAGATGAAGTGAGTCCACAGTCCATACTAGAACGACTAAAAGTAGAAATGGTGGTCTGGATACCACGTGCTCGCCTGAAATCCAAGCAAGGCATATGGACCTGGGTGGAGTGGAAGGGGGTGTTGGTAGAACATTCGCCAACCCCTGTTTTTCTCTTTCTGTTTCGAGATTTACACTCGGAAACCGAATTAGCAAAAGAATTTAGTCGGTTAGCCTCTATTCCCGAAGAAAGCCCCTTTCCCATAATCGAGGTGAATGCATTAGGCCATATTCTGTATGCCAATCCTTCTATGGTCTCTTTGATGGAAGAAAACTCGATTAACCAAGATGGATTTTCAACTGTATTGCCCCAACCCTTTCTTCCAATGGTGACTCGCTGTTTGAATCAAAAAACTCTGGAGACCAATGTCGACGTTCAAATTGGAGAGGGACACTATGTCTGGACTTTCGCCCCTCATCCAGAAATTGGACTCCTTCGTGGTTACGGTATGGATATTACTGAACGAAAATGTGCTGAAGAGGAATTATCGGCCTTTGCTGATACCTTAGAAATAAAAAATCAAGAACTGGATCAGGCATTAATGAAAGCCGAAGCTGCGACCCACGCAAAAGCGGCTTTTTTGGCCACAATGAGTCACGAAATTCGAACCCCTCTCAATGGTGTCATTGGCATGGCGGAGTTGTTGTTAGATTCCTCTCTGGATGTGGACCAAAAGGAATGTATCCACATAATCCAGAAATCTGGAGAAGGATTGCTCGCTATTATCAACGATATTTTGGATTTTTCTAAAATCGAATCAGGGCATATGGCATTAGAGAAAATAGGATTTAATCCTTTGGCGTTAGTGGAAGATGTGATGAATTTGTTTGCTGAGCGGGCGTATCACAAGGGTTTAGATCTTGCGGCATATGCGGCCTCAGATATTCCTGTTCACCTTTTAGGTGACCCACATCGATTGCGACAAATTTTGAGTAATTTCATTTTCAACGCACTTAAATTTACCACCAATGGATCGGTGTCTATCGAGATAAGGAAGGTTGACGTTGAATCTGAAGAGCCTCTTGTCCGTTCTAGAAGCGAGCCAGGGGTCTCTGAATCTCAAGGAGAGGGCTCCGTGGGTTATGTCAGGTTTTCCGTGAAGGATACTGGAATCGGAATTTCTGATGTTGTGCAACAGAAAATTTTCCAAGTATTTACCCAGGCTGATAGCTCCATGAGTCGAAAGTATGGTGGTTCGGGTTTAGGGTTGGCCATTTGTAAACAGTTGGCTGAATTAATGAACGGCCAGGTCAGAGTCACGAGTCAAATTGGAAGTGGGGCGACTTTTTGGTGTGATCTCCCATTCGTTTTTCCCGTTGGTTCAATCATTGATCAGGAGAAGAATAGATTTAGTTCAACCAAATATTTGCTTGTCTGCTGTACGTCATCTTCATTGGATGCGTCTATTGAAGTGATATCCCGTTATTCCCAAGACAAAGGTGTGCGTGTTTTACGAATGAATAATGCACAAGAGACATTAGCCATTTTAGAAAGCAAACGAGAGTGTCTTTCAGATGTGTTGGGGGTTGTCCTTGGTAACGAAGTGATGCAGGCAGAGTGGAGAGTTTTGCTGGAATCGATTCAATTAACGCCTTTTACAGATCTACGTCTGTTCGCCCTTACTCCCTTTTGGTTGAGGAAAGAACATAAGGACTATCCCATACCGTTTGATGAAGTGATTACGATGCCCATTCATCGAGACCAATTCTATCATTGTGTGATAAATGAGCTTGATACAGGTGATGCTTCTTGTGTGACTCCAATGGTGCATACTAGGGAACCTGATGAATTGATAGCCGCTGACCGTAATCAGCATGTAGAGGAAGGTTCGGTGAGTGAGGAAGTGTTGAAGGAGAATGGGGGGGGGGAGCCTGCAGTCCTCGTTGTTGAAGATAACCCAATCAATCAAAAAGTTGCTGTCGGGTTTCTTGAAAAGCTTGGATGTCAGGTCCATGTGGCAGAGTCTGGTCTTCAGGCCCTAACCTATGTTCTCGAAAAAGATCTAGATGTCATTATGATGGATTGGGAATTGCCAGGGATGGATGGATTCGAAACTTCGCGAGTCATTCGAGAGTTAGAAACTACGGCCTGCTTTCAAGAGCGGTATTCATTGCGTCAGGTTGAACCCTCCTCAAGCTCGCCCGCCCCTTGGCATATTCCTATCATTGGAATGACGGCTCATAGTTTAACTGAGCAGGCTCAAAATAGTTGGAGCGATGTGATGGATGATTGTGTGTCCAAGCCCATTCATTTACCAGATTTAGTAACAGTTCTTGAACGTTGGATAAGCACTGAATGGCGAAATATCGACCGTCCATATTCTCCAAATATGGTTGAACATATCGAACATTTGATTCAAGGGGAAGCTGTACTCAATATTGCTGAGGATAAGCTACCCGGAAAAGACACGGCATTAAGCCCTCCTTACGACTTTATTGCTGCTCTTCAAGCCCTGGAAGGGGATGAAAAATTATTCTGTGACTTATTGAGAATTTTTCTTGAAACAACACCTTCATTAATTCAAGAGATGCAGGAGGCTGTCAAGACAGATAATCGACGCGAGCTCCAACGAAAGGCCCATCAATTGAAAGGGGCCTTATTCGCACTAGCGGCAAATCACGTTGCCAAAAAGGTAGAGTGGCTGGAGAATTCCACTTTTGATAGTCATCTCTCGGAGTTACAAAATGGGGTTGAAGAGATGAGCCACGAGTGGGTGGCTTTACGGTCCCAATTCCAGGATGCGCTGGTTTCATGGGAAAAAAATGGGGTTTTCACGCCAAAAAGAACAGTTTTAATCAATGGGAAAGGGGCTGAAGGAGAAAGACCGTGAAACAGGAAGAAATATATTCCTATAATCTTAAAGCAAGTCTCAAGTTTTGTAAAAATCAGTCCGATACTAGAAACATTATTGGCCAAATTCTAACGAGGGTAACACGATGAAAGATTTGCTGACCTTAAGTGAAGTTTCGACTTTTTTGAAAGTTCCGAAGTCGACCATTTACAAATTAGCTCGAGAACGCCGGCTTCCTGGTCATAAGGTAGGAAAGCATTGGCGTTTTGTTCGAGAGGAAATTGAAGCCTGGGTACAAAATGCTGGAGGCGAAGAAGATATGGTTGGTGCCGCTTCTGGAAATGGGGGTCGAGATCGATTTAGCTTAAATTAAACGCATTTTTCCGTCCTAATTCTCATGTTCTCGGTAGGGTTCCCATTGTTTCTTGATCAGCATGCAGATGGTTTCGACGACTCAAATTCTGAGGAGAGGATGCCTCAGGTTTGGTCGCCGGTAGGATCTAACTGCCAGCAGGCTTTTCACGGTTTCTTTTTCAAGCCTTTTACCTCCCCTTTGATTTCGATAAACCACTAATTCTCCCGTTAGCCACTGATGTAATCGCGGGTCTTATTCTTCTTATTCCCAATCTTAAACCCCTTCAGAAATTCCCACGTTCCAAATTTCAATAAAGACACCAGAATAAAAGTTTTCCTTATTTTCTTTAGGGGGTGTTGTGCCCTAAAGGGCTTGCCAGGCTTAAGAGGGAAAACTTTTTGAAAGAAAATCTAAAGAATGGAGAAAAATAAACCGAATTTCAATGTACTGCATGTATTACGTCTCTAGAATTAGTGCGTGTTCAAGGGTGTATCTATATTTTCTTTTTAATAGGGATGTCTAACAGAGGGTCTTGGGCCCTAGTAGTAAGGAGTTCAGCATGATTGATACAAGTATTAAAGTGTTAGTCGTAGATGATATGTCCACTATGCGCCGAATTGTGAAAAATGTCTTAAAGCAGATCGGCTTTTCCGATATTACAGAAGCCGAAAATGGGCAAGAGGCTTTGACTAAATTGCGAGGAGGAGATTTTGGTTTAGTTGTTTCGGATTGGAATATGCCTGTGATGCAAGGAATCGAGTTATTGCGAACGGTGCGTGCCGATGAGGAACTAAAAAATCTCCCGTTTCTAATGGTAACGGCCGAAGCACAAAAAGAAAATATTATCGAAGCTGTTCAGGCTGGGGTGAGTAACTATGTGGTGAAGCCATTTACAGCGGAAGCTCTTCAAGCAAAACTAGAGAAAGTATTTGCCAACGTGCAACCTGCAAAAGCCTGACGATTATCTCGGATGGAATTTATTGTTTGGTGTATAAGGAGAAACCTATGCTGGTAGATCGTCATATTGAACAAAATACAACGGATTCTCAAGATGAAAATCATTCCATCAATAATGAATTGGCGGAACTGACTAAATACGTTGAAGTGATTACCAGCACTATCCGTGACATGGAATCCCCAGTCACGACCACCTCTGACCAGCTTCCACAAGCAACGGCACATTTAAACGATTTAGCAAAAATGACTGAAGATGGCGCTCATCGTGTGTTGACCTTAACTGAGGCTCTTGAGGCCAATCGAGTTTCCATGAAAACCATCCTCCAAAAAATGGGGGGAAATTTAACGGCGGAGCATGCCTCTGATGTTGCAGCTCTGGAGGAAATAGTAAAGTCGGACGAGGGAAAACTCATGGATATCCATGTGGCACTTGCTTTTCAGGATCTTGTTGCCCAACGGGTGGCCAAACTTGTCACAATTTTAAATGAAGTGCAGCATAAGCTTTTAAAGCTTGTGGTGATCTTCGGTATCCAGCAAAAGAAGGATGGGGCAGTCGAGAAGGAAGAGGGACGTGGCTATGAAATGCTTCGTCAACTGGAATCTTCGCAAACGACAGCTCTTGAACAAGATCTTGTGGACGATATTTTATCGGAATTTGGGTGTGATTGATTGTGAGCCTTTTGGATCAAAAAGGTGGAAAAACCCATGAAATGGTGTCGTGTTGAAAAAGGTATTGTATGAACGATGAAATGCAAGAAATACTGAACGATTTCCTTGCGGAAAGTTCAGAAATGTTGGAAGCGCTTGATCAACATTTTGTGAAGTTAGAAACTGAACCAACCAATACTGAACTGCTCAATGAAATTTTTCGTTGCATGCATAGCATGAAGGGCTCAGCAGGTTTCCTTGGGTTTACCCATCTTGTTGAAGTGGCTCATCAGGCCGAAAGTTTGTTGAATAAATTGCGACAAGGAGAAATAAGTGTTTCACCTTTTATTATTGACATCATTCTTGAGGCTGTGGATGCCGTCAAGCTTTTACATACCGATATTCGAGAAACGGGTGGAGATTCCAATGTCGATACAGCCCTGATTGTGAATAAATTAACCCTGACAATGGATAGTGCGGCAGATTTAATGGATGTTAAGCCAGCATCTCCATCGATAAGCCATGTGCTAACAGATTCTGGGGATCTCTCTGAAGGCAAAGGGAATCAGGAGGAGGACAGGTTGTCACAAGCTTCGGGATCTGTAGATGGGAGCCTGGTGGATATGGCAGAAACGCCCTCCAATAGCACTCCTGTTTCCGAAGCTGAAAGTCCGGTGGCTCTTTCCGAAGTATTAAACAAAATGCAGGAGGCAGCGTCTCGAACAGTCCAGGCTGCTTCTGCTGGACAGGCAAAGACTGCTGGTGGAAAAGAAGAAGACATGACCGTTCGTGTCGAGACCAAGCGTCTTGATCATGTCATGAATTTGGTTGGCGAATTGGTTCTCGGACGCAATCGACTCATGAAGATTGGATCTGGACTTGAGGAACAAGATGAGACGAACCTTTTGGTTCGTGAACTGAGTCTCACCTTGGCCCAACTCAACCTTGTGACGTCAGATTTGCAGCTTGCCGTCATGAAAACACGGATGGTTCCCATTCGGAAAGTCTTTTCCCGATTTCCTCGGTTGGTGCGAGATCTTTCGAGTAAATTAGGCAAGCAAGTACGTTTAGAGCTTAATGGGGAAGATACAGAAGTTGATAAATCAGTGGCTGATGAGCTCGGGGATCCTTTAGTCCATTTAGTTCGAAATTCGATGGATCATGGGCTAGAGTCGATCGAAGAGCGGAAACAATCTGGAAAGAATCCTGAAGGCACGGTTCGCTTGGCTGCCTTTCAAGAAGGGAATAGCATAGTTATTCGGATTGAAGATGATGGTCGAGGGTTACAAGTTGAAAAAATTGCGGAAAAAGCCTTAGCTAAGGGATTGATTAGTGAATCTGAGCTGACCGCGATGAGTCCTCAAGACATTATGAAACTTATTTTCCTTCCAGGTTTTAGTACCGCAGATCAGGTGAGTGATTTATCTGGCCGTGGAGTTGGAATGGATGTGGTTCGGACAAATATTAGCCGAATGAATGGGAGCTTGGAGTTGGATTCAGAGCCCACTTTAGGTAGTCAAGTTACGATTAAGCTTCCACTTACTGTGGCGATCATTCAAGCCCTCATGGTTGAAGTAAAAGGTGCCATCTTTGCTGTTCCCTTAGCCTCCGTCATTGAAGCCGTCAAAGTGACAAAGGAGGACATCAAAAGTGTCAATGGCCAGGCAGTACTTAATCTTCGAGAACGTATTCTTCCTTTATTAGATTTGGCCCAGACTTTTCAAATTCCCAATGATCATTTGGGAGATGAACGGTATGTGGTTGTGGTGGCTATAGGCGCACAACGGTTTGGGGTTGTCGTGGATCGTTTGCGAGCACAAGAAGAAGTCGTCATCAAACCGTTAGGAGAATTTTTGGCTAATGTTCAAGGAGTGGCTGGTGCGACTATTACGGGTGATGGAAAAGTGGTGCTAATTTTGGATATGGCCGATTTGGTGCAGAATGTGGCTGGGACATCTTTTGCGTCCATCCAGTAGCGAGATCCTTTGGTAGGTTTATTTTTATTGACTATCGCGCAATATGGAAAGCCAATGTTGACAACAATTGAAAGATCAAACGGGCAAAGGCTTTGGCTTCCGTTTAAGGGTTGAGGAGTACGTTATGGCGAAATGGATGGCAGAGATTGATCAACGCACTAGCTTAGCTGGGGCAAATAAAATGGAACTATTGATGTTCCATCTTAATACTGATGAAGTCTATGGCATCAATGTTTTTAAGATTCGGGAAGTGATGAAAATGCCTTCTGTGACGAAGATCCCTGAGACTGATTCACGAATCTTGGGGCTCATAAACTTACGTGGGGAAAACCTAGCTCTGGTGGATCTGAAGCAAGCGCTAGGTTTGGGAACTTTAGATTTCCAGGGAGCCAAACTCATCATTACGGAATATAACGATAATAAACAAGGGTTTCTTGTTGGTGGTGTGGATCGGATTATTCGTATGTCTTGGGAAAGTATCAAAGTCCCCCCCCCCATGGTGCATTCCAGTCAGCAGGGGGCGGTGACGGCCGTCACAAAACTAGAAGATGGTCGGATGGTTCTCATTTTAGATGTGGAAAAAGTATTGGCTGATTTACATCCCCGAGCGGATGAAGAAGTGTTTGTCGGAATCGAAATGGTTCGAGGTCTTGCTGGTAAACGAGTTCTGGTCGCTGATGATTCGATTGTGGCTAGAAAACAAATCGTCAAAACTTTGGAACGATTGGGAATGAAATGGGAAGAAACCCAAACAGGAAAAGAGGCCTTGACACGATTGCGGCAATTAGCCGAAGTGGCTGAAGGTGCGGGGAAATCTATTTGTGAATACCTATCAGGAGTGATCACAGATATTGAAATGCCTGAAATGGATGGTTTTTCTCTTACGAAACATATCCGTGCAGACTCTCACCTGAAAGATTTACCCATTTTGATGCATTCCTCACTTTCCGGCAAATGTAATGTAGAGAGGGGACAGTCGATGGGGGTGACAGACTACGTCACAAAATTTAATCCCTCTGATCTTCGAGACAAACTTGTGAAGCATCTTGGAGGGGGGGAATATGAACCGGTTCATGGGTGAATGGATGTCATCGTTTGGGTTGTGTTTCTTCACGGGTTTTTCCCCATTCACATTTCGCGTCGTACCATCCTTTCTAAGCGAACACAGGAAATCTAGATAAAATGCAATATTTTCGACATATTGGTATCACAAGCAAGCTCGTTGCGATCCTGGTGTTTTTTTCTCTCATACCTCTTAGCATCCAACTCTATTCAGTCTTTGAGGCAGCCAAGGCATTAGAAACAGAAGTCGGGGCAAGGTATCAGACTGTGGCTGAACGTTTAAGTCGCACCGTTATTCAGTCCTTGCGAGAACGGATTGTTGATGCCCAAATCATGAGTCGGAATCGGATTCTGCAGGACCGTACCCTGTGGTATCAAGTCGGAGGTGAAGCCAATGAAATTGTCCAGGTCTTAAACGACTATATTCGGGATTCTCGTGCGTATTATTTGATTCAGATTGTTGATAAAGATGGGCAACTCATTGCAGCGAATGACCGAGATAGTCAAGGCCAGTCGATCCAGACTGAGGGTCTCTACGAAATAAATTTTCGTTCAACAGACTGGTTTCAAGCGTTTCAACAAAACCGCGTTGATTCAGGATCGGATAATCCTATTTTTCAGTCTATAAACGGAACAAGAGTTTTTGTAGAAGATGTGAAAGTGGATCGAGATGTTAAGGCTATTTTTCCTAGTAAAAATGGGTTGACGGTAGGTTTGTCCATTCCCTTTTATGATGGAAGCGAGGTGGTTGGTTATTGGACACAGCGTATGAAGTATTCCGTCATTGAGGAAGTTATTCAACAAGCTTATCAGGATTTGAAGCAATCTAGATTTCCTGGGGCAGAAATTACGGTGCAGAATGGCGAGGGATTTACCATTTTAGAATATGCACCGGCTATTCACCAGAGCGACATCATCGTGCATGATCTTGAAAATGTGCTGTTCCGAACCAATCTCGCTCAACTGGGTTTGGCGGCAGCCCAGTCTGCGCTTCAGGGACAATCAGGGTTTTCCACCAATTTTCATCCTGGGAAACAGGGGAGGCAGGTCATTGGCTTCAGTCACTTTGAGCAAGACGGAGGGTTCCTGGGGTTGGAATGGTCCTTCCTTGTACAAATTCCTGAAGAAGAGGCCTTTCGAAATGTTGAACATTTTATACAAAATACGTTGTTCGAAATGTTAGTTGGCTTACTCATTGTTGTTCCCTTAGGACTACTCATGGGCCGAAAAGTCATTAGTCGTCTGAAGCCTTTTTGGGATGTTGCTGTAAAAGCCTCTGAAGGTGATCTTACTCATCGAGTACCGGTCACGACCCAAGATGAGTTAGGGCAGATGGGGAAAGCCTTGAATCATTTGTTAGATCAATTAAATAGTATGCTGCTCCAAACTCAAGGGGTCGCGCGATCTTTGTCCCAGTCTTCTGTTCAATTGTCCGCAATTGGGAATCAGGTGGTTCACGTCAGTCAATCGCAGGTGAATCAGGCAACTCAGGTAGCCATGTCTGTAGAGAAGATGGCGGCGACAGCTGAAGGTATGGCTCGAAATACTCAAGGTTTAGCTTCGACAGCTTCAGAGGTAAATGTTCAAGCAGTTCGAGGAGGCGAAATTGTGTCTTCTTCCATTCAAGGCATGGAATCAGTTTCGAATCGGATGCAGGAATCCGCAGGCAAAATTCAAACATTAGGGGAACGGTCTCAGGAAATCGGAGATATTATAGGTGTGATTGAAGATATAGCAGACCAGACAAATCTTTTAGCTCTGAATGCGGCGATTGAGGCTGCCAGAGCTGGAGAGCAGGGACGAGGATTTGCTGTTGTTGCCGATGAGGTGCGGAAACTAGCTGAACGAACGGGAAAGGCGACCAAAGAAATTTCCAATGTTATTGAAATGGTTCAAAAGGGGACAAATGAGGCCGTTCATTCTATGGAGGCAGGAACTCGGGAATCCGAAGCTGGTATGGCTTTGGCTCGAGAAGCGGGAATTCGACTTACCGAGATTATGAAAGGTGTTCAACGGGTCGTGGATATGATTCAGCAATTTGCTGTATCGACTCAACAACAGTCGGAAGTCTCAGGGGAGCTTTCCTCCAGTATTCAGCAAGTGGCACATTTTAGCCAGGAAAATGAAGAACATGTTCAAGGGGTAGCGGTAGCCACGCACCAATTTTCGGGATTGGCTGCGGACCTACAGACTTCACTGAATCGATTTACGCTAAAAGAGTAAAATGCTGGTATTTTTGAATTGTTTCTCTTGAGGAGTGTCTATGTTGAACTTAAGAATAGGACCAAAATTCCTTGTCTCTCTGGGCGTCATGGCTACGGTATTAATTGTGTGTGGTCTCTTGGGGATTTATCAGCAGGAAGAACGCCGAATGCGAATCCTATTGGAAGAGGAAGGCAAAATTATTCAAGCCCAAATTGAGGTCACGCGAGCCTATATTGCAAAAAATTATGTTGGGAAAATGAAAAAATCTTCTGCTGGGCCGTATTTGCAAGTTGCTCGTGACCATCATTTAAATTCTGAGGCCATTCCATTTCCTGCAACCGCCACACAAGAAATTGGGCAAAAACTTGCGGAGCAGGGAGTGTATCAATCTCGTTTGGTAAGCGATGAGCCAATGAATCCTGCTAATGCTCCACAAGATGCCTTTGAGGAAAAAGCCATAGCCATGATCAAAGGTGGAGCTGAAAGTGTGAGCGATATTCAAATCATGAACGGGGTGCCAACGTATTTACGAGCCAGTGCGGATAGGGCATCTGTGGAAGCCTGTGTCAATTGCCACGCAGGTAAAAATATTGGAGATGTGATTGGCATGCTATCTGTGGCGATTCCTATGACACAGGCACAAGCCTCCATGCAGAATTCAGTCATGCATTCTGGATTATGGATGATAGGAATTATTGCCGTGTTTCTTCTTGCGGTCTATTGGCTTGTTCATATCTTTGTCTTAAAGCCTCTTCATGCGTTAACAGCTATTTCTCATAATATTGCTCAAGGTGAAGGGGATTTAACCAAGAGAGTACCTGTTGGTGGTGGATCGGATGAAATCACGGATTTAGCACGTGATTTCAATTTATTTATACAGAAAATGCAGGGCGCGGTTTCCTTAGTTAATCAAGCAACTAATCAATTAGCCACCTCGACAGTAGAATTGTCATCGACGGCTGATGAAGTTGTTCGTGCGGCGGAAGGTCAGGATGCTCGTGCAATCCAGTCTGCATCGGCAGTCGAGGAAATGACAATGACTGCAGGAGAAGTTGCACGTAATTCAACAGAAGCAGCACGGATTGCTCAAGAAACATCAGAAACAGCACGAAGCGGGCAAGAGGTCATGGCTCAAACCGTGACAGGAATGGAGCAAGTATCTGAGGCAGTTGTTCAAGCAGCGAATATTATTACCAATTTAGGTCGGTCATCAGATCAAATTGGAGAAATTGTGCGGGTTATTGAGGATATTGCTGATCAAACAAATTTATTAGCTCTCAATGCGGCAATTGAGGCAGCACGAGCTGGGGAGCAAGGTCGGGGATTTGCCGTGGTTGCCGATGAGGTGCGGAAATTAGCTGAGCGGACAACCAAAGCTACCAAAGAAATTGGAGATATGATTCGGCAAATTCAACAGGATACCAAAATTGCTGTGGCGTCTATGGAGCAAGGAACTAACCAGGTCGGACAGGGTGTGGAGCTAGCCAATAAAACCGGAGAGGCTCTTTCAAAAATACAATCAATGATTAATTCAACGACTGGCATGATTCAACAAATTGCCAGTGCTGCGGAAGAGCAATCCAGCGCGACCCGCCAAATTGCAGGTGATTTGGAATCCATGACGCAAACCACTCGGCAAACGACAAGTGGGATCGGTGAATCAGCTCAAGCCTGTCATCAGCTTAGTATGTTAGCCAGCGACTTACAGAAAACGGTGAGTGCCTTTAAAGTATAACGTGAGCCTAAATGCTTTCTTTTTTCATGTATCCATGACTTTCCTTTGATGCCCTCAACACTAAAGCGATTGAAGAGGATCGGAGGACGAAGTAGAGGGTGGCAATTGTTTTTGTTGCGTCACGGCCTTTTCCAACAAACAAACCGAGTCTTTCAGCAGGTCTGCTGCACAGGAAAGGGTGACATGAAGTTGCTTCCAAGCTTCATCCCAGCGTTCTTCACGCTGAAGGGCTTGGAAGCGCTGATGCTGTTCTTGAAGTATGGCTTTTTTCGCGTCAAGCATCAGACGTTCGGCTTGGGAACTTGCTTGTTTATCCATGATGAATATCCTTTATGAAAATAATAATACGAATAATACTTTTCACCCTATCAGAGTGGGGATTGAGGCCTCAAGAATCCATTGTATGGAATTAATGGAAAGTCAGTGAAGTTACATGACATTGATACTGGTTTGTGGACATTCCTCTTGGTCTTTCGTTGCATGAGGACGTTGAAATGAATGTCAACCAGCAACCTATACGCGTCTTAGTTGTTGATGATTCGACTTTCATGCGTAATCGGCTTTCCATGATGCTTATGAAATATGATGATATGAAAGTGGTGGGAACAGCAAAAAGTGGACAAGATGCCATTGAGCAGGTTCAACGAATTCAACCAGATGTGATGACCTTGGATATAGAGATGCCTGGTATGAATGGGTTACAGGTATTAGACCATATGATGGCTCACACCCCTCTGCCTATCATTATGGTGAGTGCCTATACGGAAGAAGGAGCATCCGTAACTTTGCAAGCGCTTGAACGGGGTGCAGTTGATTTTATCCCAAAACCTACCGCACAGGAGGTGAAGGCAATCGAAGAATTGTTACCCTCCAAGATTCGAGCAGCCCATGAGATGCGACATCGCTTGCTTAGGAAGAAGGCGTTGGGATTGCCAATGAGCGGCACTGAACTCCTTGGCTCATCATCGAGTGTTCGTAAGGAATTCCATTCAACATTGCCTCCAGTTGTGAGAGGAAAACGAGGATGTGGTGAGGGTAAATCAACCATGTCAACCGATTTTCCTCTGGTTGTCATTGGAGCTTCGACTGGTGGGCCAAGCCTCCTAAAAACGCTTATTCAGGATCTGCCAGAATCTTTCCCTGGAGCGCTTCTTATTATTCAGCATATGCCAAAATTCTTTTCCAAAGTATTTGCGGAGAATTTAAATGGGGTTTCAGCAATCCCCATTCGTGAAGCTCAAGATGGAGATGTTCTGCAACCTGGTCTAGGCTTTGTTGCGCCTGGAGACCAGCATACCTTTATAACGCGGCAGGGGAATGGACAAGCGATGATTTCCCTTCCGACTCAAACGTTTCCTTATCCCTATCGGCCTTCTATTGATGGAGCGATGGTTTCAGCTGCTGAACAATTTGGACGATCAACTATTGGCTTTGTGCTAACGGGAATGGGCAATGATGGTTTGGTTGGCAGTCAAGCTATTAAGGAACATGGGGGTATAGTTATTGCTCAGGATGAATCAACTTCTTTAATTTATGGAATGCCCCGAGCGGTAGTGGAGGCGAAATTAGCCGATGCTGTGCTTCCGGATATTCAGTTAAGTACAGGCTTAATGCAGGCGGTTGTTTCCGTCTGTTTACTCATAGGGAGATCGGATTTCCCTTCGAGATGTGTTCAATCCTGTGAGGTAGAACATGCTTGAAATTGTTAGCCAGGCAGGAGGGAGTTTGCCATGATGAATGCCATTGCGAATGGGGTAGCTCCAAAGGAGACACTTGAAGATGCAATTGAAGAATTGCAACTTGTGAGCTTTCAGTTAGGCCCTGAGGAATATGCTATTGATATTCTTGGGGTGCAAGAAATTATTCGCATGGTAGAAATTACGCATGTGCCCAATGCCCCACATTATGTAGAGGGTGTCGTCAATCTTCGTGGAAAAGTCATTCCGATCATTAATCTTCGGACCCATTTAGGTTTGCCGATGGCCGAATATACGAAGGATACGAGGATTATCGTTGTGGAAGTAGGGCGGTTAATTCTGGGATTTATTGTGGATTCAGTTGAAGAAGTGATGAGACTTTCCCAAGACTTAATCGAACCTCCGTCATCCAGTGGGCGAGGTGGAGCAGAGCTATATCATAGAGGTGTGGGACGTGTTGATGGGCGCTTATTGATTTTGCTGGATTTGAAATTGTTATTCGGCCTTGGTGCTATCTGTTAAGGAGAGCAGAATAGAATGGATATTTTATCTGTACTAGGAATTCTTATTGCCCTTGGCTCTATCGTTGGAGGACAACACCTAGAGGGTGGTCACATCAGTTCCATTCTCCAATTTACGGCGTTCCTGATTGTTTTTGGAGGAACGATTGGGGCTGTCATGCTTCAGTTCCCGCTCCCAATATTTTTGAAATCTCTTGGGGCCGCGGGTATGGTTTTTGGCAATGTACATGTAGATATGCACGGGGTCATTACCAAGGTTGTGGAGTTGTCCAATGTGAGTCGAAAGCAGGGTCTTTTAGCCTTAGAGGGACAGATGAAAAGTCTGTCCGACCCTTTTATGGCCAAAGGAGTGCAACTTGTGGTGGATGGTACTGAACCGCCAAAGATTAGAGAAATTCTTGAAGTGGAAATTGGGGTGCTTGAAGATGAATATTCCTCTTATGCCAAAGTGTACGAAGCGTTTGGAGGCTATGCCCCATGCGTGGGAATTATTGGCGCGGTTTTAGGTCTGATTCATGTGATGGAAAATCTTGCTGATCCATCGGCCTTAGGCGGTGGTATTGCTGTCGCGTTTGTGGCCACTGTGTATGGGGTAGGGTTAGCTAACCTGATATTCCTGCCAATGGGAAATAAAATCAAGCTTAAAGCCAAAGATCTTATTGCTGGAAAACTGATGGTGGTGGAGGGGCTCTTGAGCGTGGCGCAAGGAGAGAATCCTCGGATGATTGAAGAAAAGTTGAGCGGTTTTTTGCCGAGTTCTCAAAAAAATAAGTAGATGGCGGATTCTGTCTTTTTTAGGTTGCAAGCAGACGAATGAAGAAGAAGCACGAAGAGCATGAAAATCATGAACGGTGGCTTGTCTCTTATGCCGATTTTATTACTCTCCTTTTTGCTTTCTTTGTCGTGATGTATTCGGTGTCCTCGGTCAACGAAGGAAAATTAAAAGTCCTGAGTGATTCACTTTCCATATCGTTTTCAAACGCCAAACCGGTTGGTGAACTTTCTATTATGAATCTGCCGATCGAGAAAAGTCGGCAAATTGTCGTGAAAGAACGGCAAAATTCCAAACTGAATCGACGAGCCTTTCTCAAGGTTGCCAATGCGATTAATACTGTGAAAGCACCACAAGGCGTCAAAATTTCCTCCACCGAACGAGGATTGACCATACGAGTTACCGATGACGCGTTGTTTGCAAGTGGGAGCGCTGCGATTAATCCCCAGATCAAAGAATTTTTGGATTTAATCGCTGGAATGGTGCGAGATCTTCCAAATTTGATTTCGGTTGAAGGGCATACCGACAATCAACATATCAATACGGCTGCATTTCCCTCAAACTGGGATCTTTCCACGGCACGGGCTAATACGCTCGTTCGGTATATGACGGAATTTCATCATTTACGATCCGATCGTTTTTCTTCAACAGGATATGCGGGTACTCGTCCTCTTGAATCAAATGGGACTTTGAAGGGGCAGGCTGCTAATCGACGAGTGGAGTTAGTGATCTTGCGAGCCACCAAGGCTCCGGAAAGGAATTCTCAACCCTTTCTCCCCTAAGTACCAACATCGGGTCCAAAAGAGCCTACATTTTTAGAAATTGAAAAAATATATTTTGCCTCCTGTTTTTCCTCTCACTCTTCCTTGTCTTTTTAACTAGGCAGGATTCTGCTTTGGTGGAAAGTTCTGCCGATTGTTATTGAAGCAATCGAGATAGTCTCACCCCCTCACTTATCTAAAAACTCTTCATTATTGAGTGGAAACCGCACCAGGAAGTTCTCCTGGGCGTTATATTTCGGCAAAAAACTACATTGGAGCTGTATTGAGGGGAAGTGGGTTGAAGGATTGCTTTTTCAAGGCTTTGCCTGAAGTGATCATTGGCACATCCGTTGCACAAATTGCTGTGAACTCTAGGCAAGGAGATACTCATGAACCGTGGAATCTATCCTCCCCTGTCAGGGGCTATTACCCTCGAACGTCGACTGGAAGTTCTCTCCCATAACATTGGGAATGTGAATACGACAGGGTTTAAAAAGGATAAGCCAATTTTTGCAACAGTTCTAGGGCAGGTGTCTGGTCCTTCGGTTGCGGGAATTGATTTATTCCCCATGATGGAAACGGTGCATCCAGACCGGACTCAAGGGGTTCTGGCTCATTCGGGTGAAGCTTTTGATGTGGGGCTGCAAGGGGAAGGCTTTCTTGTCGTCCAAACTCCAGACGGGCTTCGCTATTTCCGTGGAGGAAAACTGCACCGGAGTCCCGAGGGGAATCTTGTGACGCATACTGGTGATCCATTGGTTGGAAAAAAAGGACCGATTAAATTACCTCCTGGAGATATGGTCATTGATAATGTTGGAAATATCAGCGTGAATAATAAAGGCGTGGACAAATTTCGACTGGACAAAGTGTCAGACGGAGAACGAATCGTCAAAGTCGGGGATTTATACTGGACTGTTCCTGAGAAAACCACTCAAGCTCGGGAGACAACGGTTCACCAGGGCATGTTGGAAAAATCGAATGTGAATCCGTCGATGGATATGGTGGAGTTGATTAAAGTCACCCGAGAATATGAGCAAATGCAAAAAGCCATTCAAGCGATGGATGAAATGGCGAGTCAAGCCATTCAAGCAGGTCGAGTCCAAGGGTAATCTAGGCCTATGTTTATGAACAAAGGAGAAACCCACGAATGATCCGAGCGATGCACACAGCTTCTACGGGTATGTTCGCCCAACAACTCAATATCGATACGATTGCCAATAATTTAGCCAATGTGAATACCACAGGGTTTAAACGCAGTCGTGCGGAATTTGCCGACTTGCTGTACCAAGTTTCGCGCGCACCTGGGGCGAGTGCCTCGAATGTTGGGGTATTTCCGGTGGGGATGCAAGTTGGGTTGGGAGTTCGACCGGTCACGGTGTCAAAAGAAAATGTACAGGGAAGTTTAAAGCAAACGTTTAATGAATTGGATATGGCAATTGAAGGGGCTGGCTTCTTTCAAGTCACTCGACCTGACGGAACAACCATGTATACCCGAGCTGGTTCCTTTAAAAGCGACAGTACTGGCAATGTGGTGACGGGTGATGGGGATCCACTCATCCCGAGTATCACGATCCCCTCTGGAGCCTTGTCAGTGAATATTGGGCAAGACGGCACGGTCTCCGCGCTTTTATCGGGTGTGTCTCAGGCCACACAAGTGGGTCAAATTCAATTAGTAAGATTTGATAATCCCGCAGGACTCATTGCTCAAGGGAATAATTTGTTTACCGAGAGTTCAGCTTCCGGCCCTGCCCAACAAGGGACGCCCGGATTTTCAACAGGTTTTGGACTAATCCAGCAAGGGTTTTTAGAAATCTCAAATGTAAATATTGCTGATGAAATGGTGAATATGATCGTGGCGCAACGAGCCTATGAACTCAATGCCAAAGCGATTCAAGCTTCGGATGACATGATGCAGGTCGTGAACACACTGAAGCGATAATTGATGAATAAGATTTTGTTCATAGGGTTGCTGATTGTCGGGGTTTCTGGGTGGCCCGACGTGAATCACGTCTGGGCCATCAAATCCCAAGCTGCTCCCTCTAAAGGGAAGTTTGTAGTTGCTGAGGATTTCAGGAAAGTTATTGTATCTGCCTTTACGCGACAATATGGCCGACGAAATCATCTGGTGAGTCTACGAATCCTATTTCCTAAAAAACCATTAGTTATTCCACGAGGAAAACTTCAACTTGAGATTGAGAAATTGGCGGGAGGGGCACGAATGGGGCGCCGTAGTTTCCGAGTTGGTTTATTCGTGAGTGGCCAATTTTTTAAGACTGTGAATGTTGTAGGAGAAATAAAAGCTCAAGCCAGGGTGGCTACCCCAGTGAGATGGATAAAACCGAATGAAGTGGTCGTAGCAGAAGATATCACCACTATTAAGGTGGACGTGCCCTCACTCACGCATGATTTCATTCTTGATCCAAATGCGGTCATAGGAAAACAGGTGCTTCGCCCTCTTCCTCCTCGCCAACCCATTCGGAAAATCATGTTGGATGATCCTCCAATTGTACATAAAGGAGATCGAGTGATGCTTGAAGTCCGCCGAGAGGGGTTATTCGTTCAGGCCGTTGGTCTGGCGAAGGCATCTGGAAAGTCCGGTGATACCATACCCGTAAAGAATCAACATTCTGGCCGAGAGGTCATAGGGACGATCATGGGTTCTGGTTTAGTTGAGGTGAGGTTTTGAGACACCAGCCATCTTCTTTAACCTGCCTGCTCCTGTGCTTGCTGTTCTGTGTTGGGGGAAGTGGATTTATCGGGTGTGTGAAGCTCCCCAAGCGTGCACAGGTGGAGACTGAATCTCATGTATTGGCTGAGCCTGAGGCAGCCAGCTTGGGTTCATTGTGGGAGCCTGACAATGGTCGAGCCTTTATGTTTGAAGATCGTCGAGCCAGTCGTGTAGGTGATATTGTCATTGTTCAAATTGTGGAACAACACAGTGGATCGAAGACAGCTAATACGACAGCGGACAGAAGTTCCAGCATCGGTGCCAATGTCAGTGGGGGATTCTTTGGCATTCATGATTTGGCGCAAGACTTTGCCAATTTTTTTGATGTTGATGCCGAAACATCTAATGAGTTTGAAGGGGAGGGGTCAACGAGCCGTGAGGATCGTTTGACCGGGACGATTGCTGCCCAGGTTGTGGAAGTCTTGCCCAATGGCGACTTGCGAATTCAAGGAAAACGACAAGTAAAGGTGAATAGTGAAAAGCAGACGATGACGATAAAGGGAATCGTCAGACGAATTGATTTAGATACACAAAATACCGTGGTGTCATCAGCTGTGGCGAATGCAGATATTTCCTATACTGGGTTGGGAGTGGTGGATGATGTGCAGTCTCCAGGATGGGCCCTTCGAATTTTTAGTTGGTTGACTCCATTTTAGAGTAACGCAATGTCCTATGAATGATGAAATCATTTTTTTTACTGCGGGGGAGAGGGTTTGAATAAAAAACCGACCAGGTCTTGGAAATCGGTTTGTTGGCTGGTCGTGATTTCCCTGCTCGTAACCTCGTTCATACCGTTTGGATTGAGCCTTGGAACGCTGGAATTAGCTGAGGCGGCACGTATAAAAGATATTGCATCAATTGAAGGCGTTCGTGACAACCAGTTAATTGGATACGGGTTGATTGTTGGACTGGATCGTACGGGTGACTCCGTGGTTGGAGGGCAGTTTACTGCTCAGGCCATCATTTCTATGTTGAATACCATGGGCGTGAATTTAAAAATTGATCCCATTCAGTTACTCACTCGTAATACAGCGTCGGTCATGGTCACGGCGAAGCTTCCTCCGTTTGCCAGGCCTGGGATGAAATTGGATGTCCAAGTGTCATCGCTGGCGAATGCCAAAAGCTTAAAAGGTGGAACATTGCTGCTGACCCCACTCAAAGCAGCAAATCAACAGGTGTATGCGGTTGCCCAGGGTCCTATTTCTACTTCGGGGTTTGAAGTGGGAGGTGGGGGAACATCGGTAGTGAAAAACCAACAATCTGGTGGCATTATTCCCAGTGGCGCCATTGTGGAACGAGCCGTAAAAGTTGATATGAATGCATGGGAGAATTTTTCTTTGACCATGCACCAAGCAGATTTTACGACAGCCTTGCGTGTGTCTGAAGTCATTAATGCACACTTGGGGGATGGGTTGGCATCGCCGGTGAGTTCTGGGCAAATTCAAGTAGCAGTGCCGGAGCGATTTCAAGGGAAAATTGTACAAATGATAGCGGCAGTTGAAGGCCTGGATGTACACGTTGATGTGAGTGCGAAGGTTGTCGTGAATGAACGGACCGGCACGATTGTCATGGGAGAACATGTCAGGCTATCGAGTATGGCCATTTCTCATGGAAATCTGACTATCAAAATACAAACGAAGTTTAATGTCTCTCAGCCCGAGGCCCCTGGACTTATTGGGTCTGCTGCCGGAGAAACAGTAGTCACTCCTGATGTGGAAACTGAGGTTGAAGAAGATCAAAAACGTGTGGTTCAAATTGATGGGTCAGTGACTCTTGGTGATTTAGTAAAGGCCTTAAATTCAGTGGGAGTCACGCCTCGTGATTTGGTAGCGGTGTTGACCGCAGCCAAGGCGGCTGGGGCCCTACAAGCTGAGTTAGAGCTTATTTAGTTTCTCTTAGCCCTCATCGCTTTCCTGGAGTTTCTTATCCATCGGAAATCTCGAGGCGTTTTAGGGTGTGGCTGCTTGAAAAAAGGAATATATGATCAACGGAATTGGGCCCTTAGAAACTTCTCAAGTCACGAATGCCTTAGCGGGAAGTAAGCTCGACCAAGTAGAGAAGTTGGCCCGGCGTGGGGAATTATCACGGGCCAGTCAAGAGTTTGAAGCGTATTTTTTGTCGTATATGCTAAAAGAGATGCGAGATACCGTCCCCAAAGGGCTCTTGACGGAAAATAAAATGGGAGACATGTTCTATTCCTTTTATGACGAAGAAATTGGGAAACGAGCAGCCCAAGCTGATGGAATAGGGCTTTCTGCCTACGTTTTAGATGCTGTTGCCCGTAATGAAGACCTCACTCATTCTCCTGCCAATCCTTCAACTTCTATGAAATATTAAGGCGTTGAGTAAAGTTTCTTGGTGTTGTCTCCGATAGATAAAGATAAGGAGGCATGAAGCCATGACGATACCGGGCCTTGATCCCAGTGGTGAACTGGGGAGACTGTTCTTTCAGATCCAATCCAAAGACAATCAGGAAAAAGACACACGTCAGCCATCGACGGTTTCCCAAAGATCGGCGGATGCGGTGGACCTTTCTCGATTGGCACTGGAAATTCGTACCCATTCTTCTCGCGCGGCTGAATTGCCCGACCTGCGAACTGACAGAATTCAAGGCATTCAACAGGCATTAGACAAGGGAATTGAGTTGGCAACTCCCAATCAGCTTGCAAATGCGATTACTCGAGAGACCATTCTTAACGCTCTGGGATCTTAAGGAACTTGGTTGAAATGGAAGGTACCCTTTCTATGAATCGTTCCTCGGAATCCTGGGATTATCTTTTGGTGCTGTTAGGGGAGATGCGTGTGGTCTTTCAAGAATTTATGGATCTCCTTGGTGATGAGAAGCAGAGGCTCCTTTCGATGGATAGACAAGGGGTTGCGAATGTGACGGAAAAGAAAGAACAAGTCTTGGATAGAATGTGCCGATACGAACAACAAGTGACAGGTCTCTTGCATCAGCTGGCAGGAAATGCACAGCAACCGCTGGGATTGTGGTTGAAAGGGACTTCAGGGTCTCAAGCGTCCTCTGCTGATTTACTGCTTCAAGACTTATTTGAATTAACCGCGAAGATTCAGGAAAAAGGGAAAGAAAATGAGACGCTTACCCGGCGGACACAGCATGTGGTTCGAGAAGCCATCAACCTCGTTCATACGAGTTTAGGAAGCGGTCCGGTGTATCAGGGGACTGGAAGTTTACATTTTCCTTCGGTTCCCAATTCAGTACATCTCCACGGATAGTAAGGTTATGTCTGGCATAAGTCATATTTTCAATATTGCTCGTTCAGGAATTCAAGCTCATCAGCAGGGGTTGGCGACGACTTCTCATAATATAGCCAACATCAATACTAAAGGGTTTTCTCGTCAAGAAGTGGTGTTGGAATCGGCGAAGCCACCGGAAGGGGTGATTGGGAACGGCGTCAATGTCGGACACATACGGCGAACCGTAGACGTATTTATCGAAAATCAAGTTACGGCCGGGAACGAAGATTTAGGTTTTCTCTCCACGCGGCATGCGTTATTGGCTCAAGCAGATGGCCTGATAGGTGAAACAGATAATTCGGGATTGTCCCACAGTATCACTGAATTTTTTAATGCACTACGAGATGTTGCCACCAATCCGGAAAGTCCAATTCAACGTACGGTGCTCTTGTCAAAAGCGAATATTTTAAGTGATACGTTTGTAGCGAAAACACAAGCGTTGCATCAAATTCGGTTAGGTGCGAATGGCGAAATTGGCCGGCATGTCGAAACGATTAATGGTCTAGCAGTACATATCGCGGCGTTGAATGATGATATTTTTAAAGCCGAATCGAGTGGGCGTGAAGCCTCAGATTTACGTGATCAGCGGGGTGTGTTAGTGAACAATCTTGCGGAATTGGTTGATATTGAACAAATCGAGCTTCGTGACGGCATTGGCATCAATGTCGGTGGGCAATTGTTAGTTGGTGGGAACCATGCCAATGCCTTGTCTACAGTTCCCGATGCTGACAATCCACCATTCGATGATGTGGCATTTGTGAGAAGTGACGGAGGCGCGTTCGCTATTTCAGGAAAAATTCAAGGAGGGAAAATTGGTGGACTCCTCAGCGTCCGGGATACGGATATTGTCGCCTTTCAAGATCGACTTGATCGATTGGCAGCCGTAACCATCAATGAATTTAATCAACAGCATCAGGTTGGTTTTGCGTTAGATGGAACAACCAATAATCTCTTTTTCTCCGCCTTAACACCCCAAGCACCCTTGGCGCGTGATACCAATAGTGGATCAGCCGTAGGGACTTCCCTGGCCATTACACCTGTCACTGGTCCTCCATTACAGACGTTCCAAAGTTATGAAGTGCGTTTTTCTGGTCCAGCGGTATTTGATGTTGTGAACATTGATACCGGTGCCACGGTCATTTCTGGTGGTGCCTATGCCTCAGGTAATCCTGTGAGTTTTGATGGCTTAGATGTGGTCATTACGGGATCTCCAGCTACAGGCGATGTGTTTGAAATAAGTGCTCATGAAGGGGCAGCTCAAGGCTTTGGGGTGGCACTCACCGATACCGATAAAATTGCGACAGCCTCTACTGCTTTAAGTCTTCCAGGGGATAATACCAATGCGCTGGCCTTGATCGGTCTTCATACCGCTCGTCAAGCGACTCTTGGGAATATCACGTTCAATGATTATCAGGCTCAGACCGTAGGGGATGTGGGAATCGCGACGCAGCAAGCTGAATCACGATTGCAATCAACGACTCTGGAATTCGAACAATTAAGCAGTCTTCGGGAAAGTATTTCAGGAGTATCCTTAGATGAAGAATTGACCAACTTGTTGAGTTTTCAGCGATCGTTTGAAGCTTCAGCGCGGATGCTTACTGTGGCAGATGAATTGTTTCAAACCCTGTTGTCTCTAGGTCGATAGATTTGGTGAACCTCATGGTTGCAGCCTTTAAGCAAAAATATGGTTATGACTAATAGTTTTTCTCGAGAAGGGAAGGCATGCGAGTCACAAATCGTCAACAAGTTGATGCGTTAGTCTCCGCTATCCGTAATTTTCGGAACGAAATTTCTATTCGAAGCGAACAAATTTCGTCTGGTAAGCGGGTTAACCGGCCCTCTGATGATCCGTCGGCCGCCGAACGAATTAGTCAGTTTCGCAATGTGTTACGGACTACCGAACGTCGTTTGCAAACGGTGAATGAGGGGATTGGGCGCCTGAATTTTTCTGACGGTGTCTTAGATCAAGCAGGCCATACGTTTCAGCGTGCAAAAGAATTATCGATTCAGTTGCGTAATGATACGTACTCCGCAGATGAAAGGCGCAATGCCGCTCAAGAGGTTCAACAGTTAATCTTAGGATTGGCCAATATTGGGAATTCCCAATTGAATGGACGATTTGTTTTTGCCGGGAATGAAACCCAAACTGAGCCTTTTGTCCCGGGAAGCGCAACGAGTGTTGCCAGTTCCACGAATTCAGGTGGTGCTTCTATTTCGACAGTGGTAGCTACGCCTTCAGCTTTAAAGCCTGATGGTTATCAAATTCAATTCACCTCTCCAACACAGTTTGACATTCTCAATCTTTCTACCAATCAAACCGTATCGACTGGGAATACCTATGCCTCTGGGGCACCATTTTCTTTTGATGGGGTCAGCACCACTATTTCTCATGGCGGAGCCCCTCCAGTCGCTGGGGATCAATTTTTTGTTCGAGTGGGGTACGTCTATCAAGGGGATAATGCAGTGATTGACCTGGAAGTTGGAGACGGTCAAACGGTTCAATCCAATATTCCAGGGAGTCAAGTATTTGCGGGGCCGACCACGGATGTTTTTCAAGACCTCCAAAATTTTTATCAAGCCTTAGTTTCCAATGATGTGAATGGAATCGAAGCAGCGATTGGGCAATTTGACCAATCTTTGGCCCAGGTGACCAATGCCCGTACCACGATTGGAGCAAGTGTGAATCGTTTAGACACGATTCAAGATAGTTTAGATTTATTGAATGTGAATACCCAAGAACTCCGTTCGAATTTTGAAGATGCAGATTTTGCCAAAGTGGCCTCTGATCTGGCGTCCTTGCAAGTTACATTGGAAGCTTCCATGGCCACTTTGACACGGCAATTTGAAACAAGTTTGTTGAATTTTATTCGGTAATTGTGAATTTGCGGACCTGAGATTATGGCAGGTAAGCAGGGTAATTTAAAAATGAAATCCATTGCCAATTATTGGTAAGGGGAAGGCCTTTTGTAATGCGTATTCTTGTTGTTGATGATGATCCCTTAACATTGCATATGGTGGTCTATCGATTGCGCCAATGGGGGCATGAGGTCATTTCTTGTACGGACGGAGAATCGGCTTGGAAGATATTAGAAAGCGGATCAGTCCCTAATGTGGCCATCTTAGATTGGATGATGCCCGGCATAAATGGTCCGGATTTATGCCAAAAAATTCGTTCACGTAAAGATTGCCCTTACGTGTACATTGTCTTGTTAACTGGGAGAAATAATCCAGAAGATTTGATAACTGGTTTGGATGCTGGAGCTGACGATTATCTTACAAAGCCATTTCATTTGGGAGAATTAGAGGCCAGGTTGCGTGCTGGGAAACGTATTGTTGATTTGCAGAATGAACTGATCTCGGCTCGTGAAACCTTGCGGATTCAAGCGATGCAAGACCCCTTAACTCAAATTCTTAACCATGGGGCGATCCTTGATGCACTGTTAAATGAAATCAATCGGGCTCAGCGTGAGCATCAGCCTTTGAGTCTTATTCTGGCTGACCTTGATGGATTTAAGAAGGTGAATGATTCGTATGGCCATGTGGCTGGAGATCAAGTTCTCATTGAAGTGGCGAGACGGATGCGAAATTGCTTGCGCTCGTATGATGCCATTGGACGTTATGGCGGAGAAGAGTTTTTAGTCGTTTTGCCCAATAGCGATGATTCCCAGGCCCTATTGCTAGCTGAACGGATTCGTCTTGCTGTCTCCTCTGAACCATTTCGTTTTCATCATGTCGATTTGTCAGTGACAGTGAGCCAAGGAGTGGCGACTTGGAATGATCCGGATTCAATTCCCATTGAAAGCCTCATTCAAGCGGCGGATCGAGCATTATATGTTGTGAAAAATGGTGGACGCAATGGTGTAGAGCTTGTGCACTTTGATTCGCAAACAGAAGAAACCTTCTCTCCAATGTTTGTGTCGCCAATTACTTCTGAATCCTAAAAATGACCACTCTTCTCGTCATTAACGACGATCCAGTTCAATTGCATTTATTAGCAAGTTTGCTTGAGGCGGAGCATCAACACGTTATCAGTTTTTCCTGTTCTGCAACAGCCTGGCAGTGGTTACAAGAAGGACATGTGCCTGATGGAATCGTGTTGGATCTACATATGCCAGGTATGAATGGTTGGCAATTTTGTGAATTACTACATACCCAAGGTATCCCAGGGGAGGACAAGGCGCCTCCGGTGTTAATCGTATCGGCAACCTATTCTGGAAAAGATGCGGAAAATTTATTGGCTGACATTGGGGCTTCTGCCTTTTTAGCATTGCCTGCAGAACCGTCCAGTATTCGACAACAGGTTCAACGTCTTCTTCAGGAACCCATGGCGCCAAAAGGTTTTCTGGCTTGGATTGTATCCTCGAATAATTCAACAATTAAACGAATTCGATCAACATTTGTGGAGCGTGGATGGCAAGTTCAGGGCTGGAGGAGCGGAAAAGAAATGCAAACGGCATCTGGATTGGCGGTTCCAGATATTATCATTATTGATGATTCTGTTTTAGACAGTTCTACCCACGCTCTCTTGGCATGGTGTAAGAAAGCTTGTGCTCATTCGCTCTGTCTTGTGTTGGGTCAACCGGAGGAAGAGCGAGAATGTTCTTCTCTTGCCAATAGATCTGAAGTGTATCTACCAAAGGAGTGTTCTTCTCAAAGCCTCGTGGCCTTGTGTGAGAAATGGCGTTGG
This sequence comes from Nitrospirales bacterium, assembly GCA_029261295.1. Taxonomy (GTDB): domain Bacteria; phylum Nitrospirota; class Nitrospiria; order Nitrospirales; family UBA8639; genus Nitrospira_E. Next base: position 44,394 of record JAJDBP010000031.1, read on the forward strand.
GAACGAGCGTTAACTCGCGTGGAGCATCTACTTGAAAAGCGAACGAATGACCTGACTGAGTCCGCGGCTCAATTTAGATCCCTGTTTGAAATACTTCCGGATATACTTGTGATTTATGACAAACAATATGTGATTCAACATATTAATGCCGATGGAGCTCAACAATTAGGATATTCGTCTCATGAGCTCATTGGCATGCCTCTCGTTAAACTTCTATTTCACCCTCCAGGATTTTCGTTTGATGGTCACCAAATACATACTGAACAGCGATCGAAGAAATGGCAAGAAACCATTTTGCAAAAGAAAGATGGAGTAGAACTCTCTGTTGAAATGCTTGAGAGAAACGTTCTGTTTCAAGGGGATGAGCAAACCTTGGTGGTTGCGAGAGATACGTCCGATAGGAAACACATGGCTCAAGAAAATGCCATCTTGGAACAACAATTGCGCCAAGTCCAAAAAATGGAAGCCGTCGGTCGCCTTGCCTCTGGTGTGGCACATGATATGAATAATATATTGACGGCGATTCTTGCGCATGCGGGACTCTTGAAGATGCGAGTTGATGGATCTAATCCATTGTGGAAGGCGGGAGATGTCATTGCAAAAGCCGTGCATCGTGGCAAAGAACTCACGTCTCAACTGTTAGGTTTTGCTCGACAGGGAAAGCATCATCATCTTCCTGTTGATGTTCATAGTGTGATTCAAGAGGTTACAGGGTTGCTGGGGCGGACTGTGGATAAGACGATACGAATTCATACCGACCTCTGGGCAGAGGAGCCTTGGGTTGTCGGTGATCCAAATCAGTTGTATCAGGTGCTCATGAATTTAGCCGTGAATGCTTCGCATGCCATGTCGGATAAAGGAGAATTAAATTTTCGTACGAGTAACGATCGAGTTTCCTCTGTACAAGCATCAACTATTCCTGGGATGGTTGCTGGAGACTATCTGGTTGTGCGCGTAACGGACACGGGGGAGGGAATGTCCCAGGAAGTACAAGCACATATTTTTGAGCCGTTTTTTACGACAAAGGAGAAGGGGCAGGGGTCAGGAATGGGGCTAGCAATGGCGTACGGGATTGTAAAAAATCATCATGGATATATCGAAGTAACCAGTCAAATTGGGGTCGGCACTACGATGGGTGTGTATCTGCCTTTTGTCTCCTGTGAGCAGTCTCCCTCTATGCTAGAGGAAGGGGTTGGGCCTTCAGTTGGAACAGGAACGGTGTTGATTGTGGACGATGAGCGAGCAGTCGCCGAAGCTGCGCAGGCTATCCTTGAGTTTTTAGGATATGTCACCACCATTTGTTTGAATGGCCAGGAAGCTATTGCGTATGCCAAAAAAATGAGTAATCCAGTTGATTTGGTTTTGTTAGATATGGTGATGCCGGATATGAGTGGCCCAGAGTGTTTTTTCGAATTTAGGAAAATTCGTCCTGAGAGTAAAGTCGTACTTTGTACCGGATTTGATCGTAATCATGCAGTACAAGATTTGTTGAATCAAGGAGTCGTTGGGTTTATTCAAAAACCTTATGACTTAGATGAACTGGCGCGAGTATGTGCTGATGCGTTGCAAGAGTCTGTTCCTGTGGAAACCTGTTAATCAGGGAGTCAAGTTTAATTCTACATTGAAGAACATTGCCTAGTGCTGTCTGTTGGCGATTCTTCAGAAATTTTGGGAGTACAATCGATGATAACCATTCGATCAAGGCAATTGGGTGAGATTGAGGTGACACAAGATTCGCTGTTGACGTTTCCCACCGGAATTGTGGGATTTCCTGCTATCCAGAAATTTGTGGTGTTGGACGTGGCAGACGATTGCTTATATCAATGGTTTCAAAGCATGGAAGAACCTGATTTGGGTTTTGTCATCGTTGATGTCCATTTATTCAATCCTGAATTCCAAGTCGAAATATCAAATGAGGGCCTTGCGGAATTGGAGATTGGACAAACGGATCCAGTGTTGATTCTGGCTGTGGTGACTATTCCTTCTGGGCACCCTGAACAAGCTACGGCAAACCTTCGTGCCCCGCTTGTCGTAAATTTGCGAACTCGAAAGGGGAAGCAATTAATTTTGAATGAATCTCTGCCATTACGTTTTCCTCTTCTCGTGGAAGAAGAAGACAATCAGCAAGAAGTGGTCGCGACTAAGGAAGCGGCATCGGTTTAACTTTGTTCAAAAGAATATTGTTACGAAATTTCTCAACTCATCGGCCAAGAAAGATACCATGCTTATATTAACGAGAAAAAAAGATGAAGCCATACGTCTTGGCGAAGATATTCGAATCGTTCTTGTTCAAATCAAAGGGGGGCAAGTGCGCCTTGGTATTGAATGTCCCTCCCATATGCGTGTTCTCCGGGAGGAACTCTACGAAGCCGTCCGAAAAGAAAATCTGAATGCTCTTTCCATTGATCCTTCGCAAATCCAATCTCTTCCCAAGGATCTTAAAGTTTTACCCAAGGGATTCAATCCTCAGTCATCTCCCTAACCGTTTTTGTCCTGCATCCTTCGGTTCAAGTGTTTATAAGTGGCACACTTGAATCTCCTCATCTCCACCTCCACACGTTCGAGTAGACGACCAAAAATAGGCAAAATTTTCCCTTAACTTTCACAAAACATTGAGACATTGAATCCCCATCTTTCGTGGAGCAATGGCACAAAATTTGTAGTTCTTCTCAGATGTCATTCTTTGTATTCCGTTTCTTGATTGATGGCGCTTAGTCAATGAACTGCTAAAACAGAAGTAGATTGGATTGGAAATCCTTTGCTTGATCTAAAAAAAACAGAACATCCATCTCTAAAACGACTGACTGCGGTAGTTCTTGCCGGTGGATTGGGCACACGGTTACGACCTGTGGTGGAGGATCGAGCAAAAGTTATGGCAATTGTTGCCGGGCGACCGTTTCTTACCTATGTCTTAGACCAGATTGTGAGAGCTGGGATTAAACGAGTGATTTTGTGTACCGGACATTTAGCAGATTCTATTTCAAGCACATTGAATCATGATTATCAGGGGCTCCAATTGATGTACTCTCATGAAAAGACACCGCTGGGAACAGGTGGTGCCTTGAAGCAAGTTGCACGGTTTGAAGACCCTTTTCCCATGCTCGTCTTCAATGGGGATTCATTCGTCAATATCCATCTTGAACAACTTCTTGAATTTCATTGGACACATCGCAGTGCCATAACTCTTGCACTTGCCACAAAACAATGTAGTGGATCATTCGGACTCGTGGAACTAGGGGAGGGTGGGGTGGTGAAGAGATTTTCTGAAAAAGAGGCCACCGGAAAATCTGAATGGGTCAATGCGGGGGTATATCTTCTAGAACAACAGGTTATTGAATCCATACCTGAAGGCCAATATGCTTCCTTTGAGCGAGAGATTCTCCCCCAATGGGTTGGGAATGGGTTATATGGCTATGCTCAGGGTGAAGAGGTCTTTGATATTGGCACCCCATCATCCTTCTCTGACGCCCAACGTGTTTTTGCGAAATATGATTTTCCCTCGTTGACCTATTCATGATCCTCGTACCGCGAGAAGAATGGAAATGACTTCAACAAATCTATTTGAAGAATTGTTTTTTCAGGCACTGCGTATTCGGCTGGTTGAAGAACGGATTATTGAGTTGTATCCCTCCGATGCCATTCAAAGTCCGGTGCATTTGTCGATTGGGCAAGAGGCGGTGGCTGTCGGTGCCTGTCATGCCCTGACAAGCAATGATCTCCTCTTTTGTACCTATCGAAGCCATGCCTTTTACTTGGCCAAGGGAGGAAATTTAAATGAAATGTTTGCGGAACTTTATGGAAAAGTGACTGGATGTGCGAGTGGAAAGGCTGGATCGATGCATCTAGCGGCCCCTGAAGTTGGTCTAATGGGGGCTTCGGCAGTAGTCGCTAGCACGATTCCACATGCGGTAGGTGCAGCATTGGCTGCTAAACAGTTAGGGAAAGATCAGGTCATTGTTGGGGTATTCGGAGATGGGGCGACTGAGGAGGGTGTGTATCATGAATCACTCAATTTTGCGGCCTTGCACAAGCTGCCGGTAATTTTCTTATGTGAGAACAACGAACTTGCCGTACATTCGTTTCGAAAGGCGAGGCAAAACTATGAAATTGTTGAGCATGCCCAAATCTATGGCCTTCCGGTTTACCAAATTACTGAGGGATATGATTTTGTAAAAGTGTCAGAGACAATGGCAGAAGTCATAAAACAGGTTCGGTCTGGCCAAGGCCCGGTTTTTGTGGAGATTCAGACCTTCCGCTACAAAGAGCATGTAGGACCAGGAGAAGACTTTGCGTGTGGGTACCGGAATATTCAAGAAGCCCAATGTTGGAAACAACAAGATCCGCTCAATCTATACCCTGCATTAGTGGAATCTTTTCGGCCCTCCATCCTCCAAGAAATTGATGCCGCGGTTCATTTTGCAGAACGTAGTTCATTCCCCTCCATCGAGGAGTTACTCCGTGATGTTGTGTAATACAAACCTTACTTCTTCTGTGACCGAAGAAAAGGGGCTCGATCAACATCTGGGCACCGAAGGGGGAGTCCTGAGTTATCGTGATGCGCTTCACTGGACTATGCGTGAAGCTCTTCAACGACACGACTCTGTCGTCATCATGGGCCAGGGAGCGGATGATCATAAAGGGATTTTTGGTTCAACCATAGGATTAGCAGAAGAATTTGGTTTTGATCGAGTGATGGATACACCCCTCGCGGAAGAAGGAATGACTGGAATTGCGATTGGTGCAGCCTTAAATGGGTTGTATCCAATCCAGACCCATATCAGGGCGGATTTCTCCTTGCTGGCAATGAATCAAATTATCAATTTAGCAGCCAAATACAAATATATGTTTGGTGGCCGATTTGATGTTCCTATGCTGATTCGAATGATTGTGGGTCGTAGTTGGGGCCAAGGTGCGCAACATTCCCAAAGTCTTCAATCCCTCTTTGCTCATATCCCTGGCTTGAAAGTTGTGATGCCATCAAGCTCACAAACCATTTTACATACGTATCCTAAGATCATCGCTGACTATAGAGGCCCTGTTATTTCGTTTGAGCATAGGCTCATGTATGACTTGAATTTTCACGTCGAGCCTGTAACTCCCAACTATGGGGATGACCCTTTTGGATCTTATCTGGTTAGACAAGGTGATGATGTCACGATAGTGGCTACGTCTATCATGGTGTTGGAAGCCATGAGAGCAGCAGACCATTTAGCTAAGGTGTCTGGTATTCAATCTGAAATAATTGATTTGCATTGTGTCTCGAATCCTGACTGGAACTTAGTGATGCAAAGTGTGGAGAAAACCGGACGATTAATAGTGGCAGATACGAGTTGGAAGGAATACGGGGTATGTGCGGAGGTCTGTCGAGTGGTGGCCGAACGAAATCCTGGATGTTTAAAGAAGCCAGTGGTGACCCTGGCAATGCAACCGGCTCCTTGCCCCACGGCTAAGTCGTTAGAAGACCTCTTTTATCCTGATCTTCGTCAATTTGTCCATGCGATAGCCACACTTGTTCTTGGGAGTGAAGAGCATGGAATTCAATTGCCAGATACCCAATCCATGGCTGATGTCTATAAACGGTTTAAGGGGCCCTTTTAAAAATAGCGATACAACCTTAGATCAGTATAAGGGAAGAAGCATCATGAAAATTTTGATCACAGGAATTACAGGAATGGTGGGTAGTCATCTTGCCGAGTATATTTTGGCTCAGCAACCTGGGGTAGAGGTTCATGGGATGCTGCGTTGGCGTAGCCCTTTAACCCATATCGATCATATCCAGGATCAGATCCATTTACATTATGCAGAGTTACGTGATCTTCATTCTTTGGTGGCTCTTCTTCGAAAAGTACAGCCTGAGAGAATTTTCCACTTAGCCGCCCAATCGTTTGTCACCACCAGTTTTGATGCCCCAGCCGATACTCTGCATACGAATGTCATTGGTACTACCAATTTATTGGATGCCATCCGAATCACAGGTATTGATACGAAAATTCATGTCTGTAGCTCTTCGGAAGTGTATGGACAGGTTTTAGAGGATGAAATACCCATTAAGGAATCGAATCCTTTTCGGCCTGCCAGTCCTTATGCGGTATCTAAGGTCGGGGAAGATATGGTCGCCTTTCAATATTTTCTCTCTTACGGGATTAAAACGTATCGGACGAGGATGTTTACTCATACCGGGCCTCGCCGAGGCGATGTTTTTGCTGAAAGTGCCTATGCGAAACAAATCGTGGCAGTAGAATCTGGTTTTTGTGACAACCCGATTAGGGTGGGGAATCTGGACAGTATTCGAACTTTTGCGGATGTACGTGATGCGGTTCGGGCCTATTGGCTGCTTTTAGAAAAATGCCAGCCAGGTGAAGTTTATAATATCGGGGGCAATCGAACGATGACTTGCGGCGATATGCTTGGATTATTGAAAGGGATGGCACGATGTCCTATCGAACATGTCGTGGATTCGGCTCTTCTTCGACCCTCAGATGTGACCCTACAAATACCAGATACGACAAAATTTCATAAAGCGACTGGGTGGGTCCCAGAAATCCCATTTGAAGACACGCTTCATCACTTGCTCGACTATCACCGCGAAAAAACCAAAAATATAGTGTTGGCCGCATGATTATTTCCCGGACCCCGTATCGTTTATCATTTTTTGGAGGTGGGACAGATTTCCCACAATGGTATCTCAAAGAAACAGGGGCTGTTCTGTCTGTCACCATCGATAAGTATTGTTATTTGAGCTGCCGACATCTCCCACCATTTTTCAATATCAAACACCGTATTGTGTGGTCTCATATTGAAACGGTATCAAGCATTGCAGAAATTCTGCATCCCGCGGTACGCGAAGGGTTACGGTTCTTAGGTTTCGATGATTCGGAGGGCATAGAAATCCAGCATCAAGGTGATTTGCCTGCAAGAAGTGGAATTGGATCCAGCTCTTCATTTTCCGTGGGGCTTATAAAAGCCCTCACGGGTTTGAAAGGAGGCATGCTGGGCAAAATGGAATTGGCTCGTCAGGCCACGATGCTAGAGCAGGAAGTTTTAAAGGAAACGGTGGGTTCTCAAGATCAGGTGGCTGCAGCGTTTGGTGGGCTAAATTTCATTCAATTTTCAAAAAACGGACAGATTGAAGTTGAGCCGGTCACGTTATCTTCAGCGCGGGTAGAGGAATTGGAGCAGAGTCTTATTCTTCTGTACACAGGAACAAGTCGATTAGGTTCCGAAATCGCGATTAATTCAACCAAAAATTTCTGTAAACGCTCTGCTGTACTGAAAGAAATGTTTTCCATGGTGGACCAGGGAATTAGCATTTTAAGTGGGAAGGGGCCATTAGAGGAATTTGGAAAGTTGCTTCATAAGAGCTGGATGTTAAAACGATCACTCTCAGACGATATTTCCAACATCACCATTGATGAAATTTATCAAAAAGCTTTAGCCAATGGAGCAATTGGAGGAAAACTGTCTGGTGCGGGCGGCAGTGGATTTATGTTGTTTTATGTTCCGATCCTCAAGCAGACAAATTTTCTTTTGGCAATGAAGCCATATATTTGCGTACCTTTTACCTTCACCCAATCAGGCAGCAGTATTATTTATTATGATGAATCCTATAAAGCTACGAATGGAGGATATGCTTCTGGGGTTGAGGGCGCTCAAAAGGTTATGCAAAAAAGAGATCTTTCAATGATCAAAGCGAATAAGAAAATAAAAGAAAAAAATCTTGTGGGAAATCGCAACTAAATGAGTGCTGAGAAGTCCTGCTCCCCTTTGGGTTATCCAAGATTGGTTAAGAGTAATGAGGTCTTTGGATGTCCATGGTTTCATGTTCATGAAGAAATATGGGAGGAGGGTGTTGAGAAAGACCAACCCCCATTTTACCGGATTGAAAGTGCCGATGGCGTTTTGGTGCTGGGTTTAACGACTAAAGGCGAAATTATTTTGGTTCGGCAGTTTCGGCATGCGGTTCGGCGAATGACTCTAGAATTTCCCGCTGGATCTGTGGATCAAGAGGAAAGCCCGGAAGAGGCCGCAGCTCGAGAGTTATTCGAAGAGACCGGATATCGGTCATCACATCTTTTGCCATTAGGAAGCGGGCATTTAATGGTTAATCGATCTGGTGCAAGGGGGCATATATTTTTGGCCAAAGACTGCGAACGAGATCGAGTGGCTTCAATTCAAGGAAATGAAGAAGTACATGTCGTCTCCCCAGAAACCTTTAAGGATTTAGTGTTGACCGGAGAGGTTGAGCATATCCCGACTTTATCTCTCTTAATTTTAGCAGAATGGAAGACGGGAGTTCGGTTGGTCGCGTAACCGAAAATTTAAGGGGAAAACCTTTTTGAGAAATTTTGACCACACATTTTTTCAAGAACAAGGTTTTTGTATTGTCGATAACATTTTTACTTCTAAACAATGTGATGCCTTGATTGCTGCTTCACAGGAACTTCCTTCCTATAAGGATGGAACGTTGACTCCTGTGATGAATCCTCATTTTCTGCATGAGGAGGTTTTCCAGGCTATGCGGTGTGAAAAGATAATCGAAATTTTAGAAGGACTCTTTTCTGGACCAGTGAGTGGACTCCAAAGCCAATTCTTTTATTGTCGACCTGGAACACCAGGGTTTTCTCAGCATCAGGATAATTTTTATGTTCAAGCCAAACCAGAGGTCTTTGGGTCGGCATGGGTGGCCTTGGATGACGTGACTCCTGAAAACGGTGGATTAGTTGTTTTTCCAGGAAGTCATACTGAGGAGATCTTACCGACAGAGGCTATTCCACAGAGCAATACGTTCGGGCAAGATCCCAATGCTGTGTGTCAGCAAGCCCTCATACCCAAGAAGTATTCTCCTATTGATCTATGTGTCGATAAAGGAGGAGTGGTGTTTATTCATGGGCATTTGGTTCATTCCTCGCATAATAATTCCACAGAAAATAATTTTAGGCACGCGTTGCTGTTGACGTATATACGGAAAGGAGAGGCTTTTCGATCTGGTTTTTCGGCAAAACGTCAAGAAATATCCTTATCTAAAGATCATCTTCATGATCGAATGCTACAAGGGAGTGCTTGTGAACACACTTACTAATCACCCTCTTTTCAAAATGATTGCACCCTATAGCGAATTAAAGAAAAGACCTTTGGGTTTTGTTGATATTGGTGCAAGGGGAGGAATTCATCCACTTGTTCAACCTTTAGCTGAAGTCACGGGAGTGTTGGGATTTGAACCTGATAAGGATGAGTGCCAACGATTGAAAGAGGATGGTCAGAACGGTTCCTCATGGGCCACTTGTGAATTCGAACCTGTTGCCCTAGCAGAAAAAACAGGAAATTCCATTCTTTATTTACTTGCAGCCGAAACGAATCATTCCTTGCGACCTCCCAATCAAGAGTTTATCGAACGGTATGACATGGTGAAGTTTGAACAAACTGGTAGCACAGGAGTGGAGACGACTACCCTTGACGAGGTGTTGTTTTCCCGTCGAGCACATGAGCCTTATTGGGGAGAATTTTTGAAGCTCGATACCCAGGGGACAGAATTTGAAATTTTAACTGGAGCAGAACGAACCCTTACAGAACGAACATCCGCAATTCTCATAGAGGTAGAATTTTGTCAGATCTATAGCGAACAAAAGCTTTTCTCAGAGGTAGAAATGTTTCTTCGAGAACGTGGATTTTCATTTTACGGGTTTTCTCAAATGGCCTTTCGTTCGTGTAAACAACTGAATAAACAAAAAGAAATGGGGCAGGAAAGGGTTCTTTGGGCGGATGCCATTTTTTTTAAAGAAACCGTCCATTCTCAATCGCTAAGTCCCTTCCAGCAATGTCGACAGCATTATGTCCTTTTCGTCACGGCTGTACTGCTTGGATATTTCGATTTTGCTTTAGAAATTGCCCGAAAGACATGGGCTAAAGGTACAGAGGGGCAGCAGGTACTTGAACTTATTCAAGATCTTGCCGCAATTCCTGAAGGGCACAGGTCGGCCCAGATTAGAGCACTTTCTGATGAGGTCCAAGCGAGTCCAACTCGTGCGAATGTCCTGATGGGAAAGTTCATTGATCAGCACCGTTTTGATGGGGATTACGGAGATGTGGTCTTACGTTGAAGGTAGATGAAAGGTCTTATGAATACCGCTATACGGTCTCGCCATTTTGTTGATCATGTGTCGGAGGGATTTTCGGTTGGTCTCCTTACAGCACTGAGACAACATCTTGAAAGAATCCAAGATGAACGGCAAATGAACGCTCCTACCCAACGTGAAGTAAATGGCTTGAAATTAGGAGCAGGAACTGATGCTTTAAGAATGGATCCTCGATGGTATGAGGTTTGGAGAGAAACGTCTGCTGAGCTTTTGTTAGCTCTCGGTTCCTATACATGGGTGGTGTTTCCTCCACAAGTGAGGCTGGTGGAATCAATACATCATTTAGTTCCTTGGCATCAAGATGTGGGGTATCAAAAGATCCTTGGTGCAGGAGGACATAAACGAATTATGACCTGTTGGATTCCCATGAATGAATTTCCCTCTCGCCACTCCACTCTTCAATTTGCACTAGATGAAAACAGTGAACTTGCCCATGTTCCACTTGATGGGCATGGGGCGGGTCTTGCACGCCAAGAATGGGCATCGGTGAAACATTACAATTTAGCGTTTGGAGATTGTTTGCTTTTTGGAGACCTAACCATTCATCGAACATTTGTCCCAGAAGGCCGTACTCTGGCCCGGCGCTCTTTGGAGTTCCGGCTGGTATCTCCCGAGGATGCAATCGAAGGAAAAGACTACTTTAATATTATCGAAGGTCAATTCGTGCGAACAGATGGCACGGTAAGGGAGTTTCCATGAGTCAGTCACAGGATGGTAATCCAAAAGGCAATGGGGTCATTGATGGACGAACCAATTGGGGGGCAGATGACAATATTGAAACCCTTCTTGATGAGCATTTTGAAAAATTCGATATTTCAAAACGAGAAATTTGGAGAAATTTCCAAGTCTATTCTCGACGAGTTTTTTTGAAAAAATTTCTCGCGCATTATGATTTTTATAAACAGGTAATGGGGCTACCCGGGGATATAGTTGAACTGGGTGTGTATCGAGGAGCCTCTCTGCTGTCATGGGCGAATTTCCTTGAGATTAGGAATATGGGCGATCGGCATAAGAAGGTCGTTGGATTCGATAATCACCAAGGATTTGGCAAGTTAGATGAGAAAGATGGCATAGAAAATCAGCAATTAGGGAAAGTGGAGGGAGGATTTGCCTGCGATCAATTTGAAGAGCAACTTCAAGATGCCATTCGGATTTTTGATCAAGATCGGTTTATTCCTTACAAGCCGCGGGTGGTGTTAGTCAAAGGGGATATCGAACAAACGGTTCCTCAATATGTAAACGATAACCCAGGTCTTAGGATTTCTCTGCTGCACTTTGATGCAGATTTATATCGTCCGACTCTAGTGGGCTTAGAACATTTGTGGCCGTTGGTGGTACCCGGTGGGATTGTTCTTTTCGATGAATATGGGATCCCTCCATGGGAAGGTGAAAGTAAAGCTGTCGATGAATTCTTTGCCGATAAAAAGGTAAAAATTCAACGACTGGATTGGTGCCCTAATCCCGGCGGATATATCGTAAAGGAAACGTTTTAGGGCATGACCGTAAGAAAGGTTATCGTGTGATGGGGGTCAGTGTTGGTTTGGCTGAATTAGAGGAAAACGGGCAGCGTCATTTGGAATGCGCCCAATCTGTATCCGAATTGAGCGTATCTGATTTTGCAAAGCTCATTGGGGAATCAGTTTCACATATCGGTCTTGATACACAAGATTTTTTGAGGAGATTTGATTTTCGGTACTCCCCTGTAGAATCGGAGGAAAAGGAAGGTCTTGTCCTTAAAATTTTGAAAAATCTGGATTCTAGAAAATTTTCCACTGTTGGACCTCAACGATATGGAATTTGGAATAGTGCGTGGGAAAAAACCTCACAACGGTTTTCTCAGGATAACCATTCTGGTGAGGCGTTAACTCCAGATTTTCTCGATGCGCACCCGGTTGTACGATTACATCGTGAATTTATTCGTCCTTGTGTCCCATCGTTTGAAGGCAATGTGTTTTCAGTGTTGCGCCATTGGTTGTTTCAGCAATATTTTTCTTCGATTCAAAGTATTTACGAATTTGGCTGTGGGAGTGGATTTAATTTAGTGGCCTTAGCAGAAATGTTTCCAAATAAAACTCTTGTTGGATTAGATTGGGCCCAATCATCAGTAGACCTAGTCAATAAAATCGGAGCGGTGAAGGCATTGCGTTTGACTGGGAGGAAGTTTGATTTTTTCTCGCCTGGCCATGACCTGGAATTGGAAACAAGCAGTGCCGTGTTGACAGTGTGTGCTTTGGAACAAATCGGAAAAGAATATCAACCCTTCATTGATTTTCTCTGTGACCAAAAACCTCAGGTCTGTATCCATGTGGAGCCCATTTATGAGTTGTACGATGAGGATAACCTCCTTGATTACCTAGCCATGCGGTACCACTCCGACCGGGGATATCTTATGGAATTTTTCCCATATTTACAAAAGCTTGAAGCTGACAAAAAAATCAAAATTATTAAAGTGAAAAGAATGTATTTTGGCAGTTTATATCATGAGGGTTATACCTGTGTGATATGGAAACCTTTGTAAATGAATTTAGGTTTGCAAGGAAAAAAAGTTTTGGTAACGGGAGGAAGTTATGGGATTGGGCGTGCCATTGCTCTGGGGTTATCCGAAGAGGGGTGTGATGTTGCCATCTGCTCTCGACAATCTTTGCCTTTAGAAAAAACAGTTCAGGAATTGAAGTCTAAAGGGTGCCGTAGCCTTGGGATACAAGGAGATGTGACGCAAGATGCAATTCCCGATCAGGTGATTGGTGCGATTGTGGATGCATGGGGAACCATAGATATTTTAATTAATAATGTTGGGGGCGGGGGAGGACGAGTTGAAGGAAGTATTGAAGAATTAGGGGAAGAGCCGTGGCTACATACCTATTCCCTGAATGCCATGGCCGCCATAAAATTTACAATGAAAGCCATTCCTCTCATGCGAAATCAACATTGGGGGCGTGTCGTCACTATTGCGTCTATTCAAGGACGAGAAGGAACCGGACGTCCTTGGTATGCAGTTTCAAAAAGTGCGGAGATCACTTTGATGAAAACATTGGCTCGAAACCCTGATTTAGTAAGAGATGGTCTCACATTCAATAGTATTGCCCCAGGTACGATCTTTACTGAGGGAAATGATTGGGGAAGGTTTAAAGAGGAAAATCCAGATAAATTTCATTCTGTGATTCAGGAAAAATGCCCAATGGGAAGGCCCGGAAGGCCGGATGAAGTTGCTGCGGTGGTCGGTTTCGTCTGTTCGGAATCAGCAAGCTTTATGAATGGAGCATGTCTGGTGGTAGATGGCGGGGAAAGTCGATGCATTTAAAACGATTAGTTGAAAACTTTGTATGTCGGTATCACCCAAAATCACATGCTCGCGAATTGTAGGAGAGGAATTTGTTGATGGGTAAAACGACAATTGGGTTGGTTCAAATCAATAACAGTTTTTCTGGGCAGAATTATCTTCCTTATTCGGTGGGTTTGCTTCAGGCCTATGCTCTAGAAAATATAAAAAACCCGGAGTCAATTCAGTTTTTGGTCCCTCTTTACTCGAGAATGAAAGTGGAAACAGCAGTTGAGCATTTAGCTCCTGCAGATATTGTTGGGTTTAGCGTGTATGTATGGAATATTCGTCTGTCGTTAGCCATTGCAAAAAAGTTAAAAAAAATAAATCCAAAAACAGTCATTGTCTTTGGCGGACCACAGGTTCCCGACCGGCCTGAACAATTCCTTCGAGAGCACCCATTTATTGATCTGGTCTGTCATGGCGAGGGAGAGCAGGTTTTTACTTCGATTATTGAAGGACATGGGAAGAAAGAATGGGAAGACATTCCCGCGGTAAGTTTTTTTAATACAAATAACAATTTTGTGACCCATGCAAGAGGGGGACGAGTTAAGGATTTAGAATTATATCCTTCTCCCTATTTGAAGGATGTTTTTCAGCAATTGATACGTGAAAATCCCAATGAAAAATGGCTGGTCTTATGGGAAACAAATCGTGGGTGTCCCTTTGCCTGTACGTTTTGTGATTGGGGGTCTGCCATTGCTTCAAAAGTGTTCAAGTTTGACATGAGTCGATTGATGCAGGAGGTGGAATGGTTTGCCACCCACAAGATCGAATTCATTTTTTGCTGTGATGCGAATTTCGGTTTGCTGCCGAGAGATTATGAGATTGTTCAATTTGTCGGTGAGATGAAGAAGACTTCCGGTTTCCCTCAAGCCTTATCGGTGCAGAACACCAAGAATGCCACTGATCGAGCCTATAACGTTCAAAAGTTACTTCATGATGTCGGATTGAATAAAGGAGTGACCATTTCATTCCAATCGATGGATCCTGCGGCCCTCAAAGCTTCCAAACGGCATAATATTTCAACCAAATCCTTTCAAGAATTGCAGATGAGGTTTGCTAAAGATGGTATTCCCACCTATAGCGATATGATTTTGGGGTTGCCTGAGGAAACGTATGAGAGTTTTGCTGAGGGTATTAGTGAAATTATTACGAATGGACAACACAATAGAATCCAATTTAACAACCTTTCTATTTTGCCGAATGCAGAAATGGGTGATCCAGAATATCAAAAGCGGTATGGGATGAAAATGGTGACTTCTCAGATCATTAATATTCATGGAACCCTGGAGGGGCAAGAAGATGGAGAAATTTTAGAGGATCAGGAATTAGTAGTTGGGACGTCGGCGATGCCTGAACAAGATTGGGTCAAAACTAGGGCCTTATGTTGGATGGCTGGCCTTACTCATTTCGACAAGCTGCTACAAATTCCCTTAGTTATTCTTCATGAGGTTGCCTCCTGTGAATACAGAAACCTATTGGAAGCGTTGATGATGCCACAACCCTCCCATCGCCCAATCTTTTCCGAGATTCAGCAATTTTTTCTGAATAAGGCGAAACACATACAACAGGGCGGACCGGAATATTGTTACTCAAAAGAATGGTTGAAGATTTGGTGGCCTGCAGATGAATTTATTCTCATTCAGCTTTGTGTGGAAGGAAAGTTAGAGGCCTTTTACCATGAAGCCGGAGAAATTTTTGACGAATTATTAATTGCTCGTGGTGAATCGTTTCCACCTGGACTGCTACAAGATGCACTTTCACTGAATCGGCATTTATTGAAAATCCCATTTCAAAAAGAGGATATGGAGATTGAGCTCTCTTTTGGGGTTTGGGAATTTTACCAAGCCATCATTCATGGAAAGGTGCTTCCAGTACTTGAACACTCCTCCCGCTATCACATTGACCGGACGAACCAAGCCTGGAACACATGGGATGACTGGTGTCGAGAAGTGGTCTGGTATGGGAATAAAAAGGGCGCGTATTTGTATGGGACTCATGCTTCTACGTTTGAATTAGCTGCGCACTATTGAGGAAATCATGAATTATCGAGTGTTGGGGAAGACAGGACTTCTCGTTTCTGAAATTGGTTTTGGTTGTTGGGGAATTGGTGGGACCCACAATGGTGCAGTGGCATATGGGCCAACGGAGGAAACACAGTCTCTTCGAGCTCTATCCTGTGCGTTCGATCGAGGGATCAACTTTTATGATACGGCCGATTTTTATGGGTTCGGGCATTCAGAGTATCTAATTGGAAAAGCGTTTAAGGATAAACGGACAAAAGTTATCATTGCCTCCAAGGGAGGAATGAATGCCAGTCCAAACCAAAAAGATTTTTCTCCCAGCTATCTTCGTCGTTCGCTAGAGGCAACTTTGCAGAGATTACAGACCGATTATCTGGATCTTTACCAATTACATGGTCCAAGTTTACATGATTTGGACAAGTATTGGGATCTTCTCGAGCTTTTTGAAACGTTGAAGAGTGAAGGCAAAATTCGCACATTTGGAATTTCCGTACGATCTCCTGAAGAGGGCCTTGAGGTCGTTAGGAAGTTTCAATTTCCCTGTATTCAATCAAATTTTAGCCTCATTGATCAGCGTGCATTGGATAATGGCTTATTCCAACTTTGCGCCGAAAAACAGGTAGGAGTGATTGGACGAACTCCCCTCTGTTTTGGATATCTTACGGGGCAGTACACGGGCCAAGAGATTTTTCCTGCTTCAGATCATCGTAGTCGGTGGTCAAAATTACAGGTTGAAAAATGGGTCTCAAATAATCAACGCCTAGCCTCTCTCATTCCACACGATGTTCCTCGCTCGCCTTCCCAATTTGCTCTTCAATTTTGTTTGGCTTTTGAGATGGTCTCCACGGTGATCCCAGGGATGTTAACGGAAGACCAGGTCAATGAAAATTATCTAGCCACCAAAATCAAATCAATTCCCGGAAATGTTCTCCAGGAAATTAGGAATATATATGAACAGAGTCGAGAAGAATTAGCCATTTCTCATTGATGTGTAAGGGGCTTTTAATATGGAAGTTCGCAAAACAAAATTAGAAGGCGTTTTACTCATGAAGCCTCCTACCATATTTGAAGACTTTCGAGGTACCTATGTTGAAACGTTCAATCAGCAGTTATATGCAGAATGTGGGGTGACCTGCTCATTTGTTCAAGATGATATATCCGTATCAACAAAAGGGGTTTTGCGGGGGATTCATGGTGATCAACAAACGTGGAAATTGATTTCATGCCTCTATGGCAAGTTCTATATGGTGGTAGTGAACTGGGACAAGAATTCGCCTCAGTTTGGCCAATGGGAGGCTTTTGATTTATCTGATCAAAATAGGCTGCAGGTTTTGGTGCCGCCTCATTTTGGCAATGGCCATCTCGTCCTTAGTGAAAAAGCCATTTTTCACTATAAACAAACGTCATACTATGACAGGGCTGGCCAATTTACGCTTTTGTGGAATGACCCTCAGTTGAACATCTGGTGGCCCAATAAAAATCCCATTGTATCTAGAAGGGATGAGGGCAAGGAAAATGTTTAAAGATAAAAACATTTTGGTCACTGGAGGCGCAGGATTTATTGGGGTAAATTTGCTTGAAAAACTTTTAGGTGAAGGGTGTGAGATTCGTGCCACGTTTCACAATTCCCCCCCAGTTATTCGTGCTGAGAATATTGAATATGTTCAGGCCGATTTGACAGTTTTAGAAGACTGCCAACGGGTGGTTCAGGGTATGGATTACGTGTTTATGTGTGCAGCGAATACTTCCGGTGCCGCGGTTATCGCTCAAACACCATTGGTTCATGTCACGTCAAATGTAGTGATGAATGCTCAAATGTTGGAGTCGGCATATAACGCGAAAATTAAAAAAATCTTATTTGTTAGTAGCAGCATTGTATATCCTCCCGCCGGTGGTCGGGCGAATCTGGAGGAGGAATGGCTAATAGATGATCCGTATGAGGCCTATTACGGGGCGGGGTGGATGAAACGTTATAGCGAAATCTTGTGCAAAATATACTCTGAAAAAGTGAAGAACCCTATGTCAGCTGTGGTAGTCCGTCCGTCAAACCTTTATGGACCTCATGACAAATTTGATTTTCAACGTTCTCACGTGACGGCAGCTTTACTTAGAAAAGTTGTCGAAAGGCATGATCCACTTGAAGTATGGGGAACCGGGGAGGATGTAAGGGATATTATATATGTTGAGGATTTCATTGAGGGAATGTTACTCGCATTTGAAAAGCTTGACGGTTTTAATCCGATCAACCTGGCAAGTGGAGCCGGCTATCGTATCAAGGATATTCTGCAGACTTTACTTGAAATTGATGACTTTAGACGTGCTAACGTTATGTTTAATTCGTCTAAACCTTCAACGATTCCCATCCGCTGTATTGATACAGCAAAGGCTCAAAAATTATTGGGATTCTCTGCCAAAACGACATTGGAGGAAGGTCTGAGGAAAACGCTTCAGTGGTACAGGGAGAATTGTTGTTTTGGTAAACAAGAAAGCACTATTGGGCAACCAATATCTGCAGCGGTCTAACGCGATTGACCATTTAGAATGCAAATGTATCTCGTAAATCTTTAAGTTCCTGGATTTTGTTTGACGGACAACCAAGAATATACCAAGAAATCAGAATAGATTGATGGAGGAGGTTCTTGTGAATGTTCCCATAATCAACGGGCCTTTGGAGCAAACAGTGCATCAAAAATCTGAACCCCTAGTGTCCGTTTTTGTGTCTGTGTATAACTCTGAAAGGTTTTTATGTGGAGCATTAGAAGAATTAGAAGGTCAAACTATTGTAGACAAATTAGAAATTATCATTATAGAAACGGGGTCTCCGGCTAATGAGATTGAGATTGTTCGTGAATTCCAAAAAAAATATAACAATATCATTTATTTAAGGACTGGTGATCGAGAATACCCTCCAGCGGCAGTCAATCGTGGAATTAAGGTCGCATCAGGGAAGTTTTTCACGATTGCGAATTCTGATGATCGGTATCGACCTGATGCATTTGAAATTATGGTAGGGGAATTGTTGAAAAATCCAGAGGCAGGTTTGGTCTACGGCGATATTTTCGTGACGAGTTATGCAAACCAAACGTTTCAACGTTTTATAAGGTGTGGGTATTCAATTCGCCCGGAATACTCCAAGGAAATTATGCTTTCAGGCTGTCATATAGGGCCACAACCCATGTGGCGTAGGGAGGTGCATGAAGAATTTGGACTGTTTGATGAATCGTTAGAGACTGCGGCCGATTATGAATTTTGGTGTCGGATTGCTCAAAAATATTCATTTAAATATATTCCGAAATTCTTAGGCGTGTATTTTCACAATCCTCAGGGGATGGTTAATTCAAACAAGGATAAGGGTTTAGAGCAAACACAACTCGTCAAAAGAATATATCAAGACAAATTTCCTCCCCCGCAGAAGGATTTTGTGAAAAGGCTTCATTACCTTAAGAACGTGCCAGCTAACCGATATGTCAATATTGGGATGGTGACCTTTAATCGGCTTGAATTCACGAAATCATCGATTGCTTCTCTATTAGAATTCACATGTTTTCCACATGTCATTACCGTTGTGGATAATGGAAGTACGGATGGGACTGGTGAATATCTTCAGGGACTGAAAAAAGAGGGGATCATTACTAATTTAATTCTTTTAAAAGAAAATGTCGGGATTGCTAAAGCGTCAAACTTAGCTTGGAGTCAAGAACCCAATGCCGAATATTATGTAAAATTTGATAACGATATTGTGATTCAAAAACCGAATTGGCTCGAACGGATGGTTGGGATTATCGATGCTGCTTCGGACTTGGCGATGGTAGGCTATAATTTTGAACCGAAAAGTTATCCGATTCAAATCATCAATGGACTAAAGGTCAGGCCCAAGACCGGGAATCTTGGTGGGGCCTGTGTCTTAATCCCCAAGCGAACTGAGCAATTATTAGGATATTGGTGCGAGGATTATGGTTTATATGGTGAAGAAGATGCAGATTATGGGATCCGTCTCACTTTATCTGGTCTCATGCATGCCTATATGGAGGATGAGCAAGTCGGTGTCCATCTGCCTGCTGGAAGGGCTGCCCACATCGATCCTAGAACATCGCTAGCTGAGGATGGAATAGAAGAACGCCAATATGCTGATTATCGAAAATTTAAAGACAATCTACGACATATCAATGTGGAAGGGCGAGCAAAGGAAAATTTTGAACTGTATCAACGAGGCCAAAAATCTCTGTATTGCCAGTCAACCTTTCTGGAAACTTTTCAGTCTGAAGAATTAGAGCCTTCGCCTCTATCTGTTCCAACTCGGCAGTCAACTAAGCCATTTCTTGAGAAGGAAGATTGCCAAAGCTCATCTCAAAGTGCGCGTCGAGTCTCCGTTATTGCCAATGATTCTTTTTGTGGGGGACTTCGCCTGTATTATCCCCTGGATTGGTTAAGGCAGAACAATGAATTGGCAGGACAAATGTTGTCGGAAGGCGATATTTGGAAAAGTACAGTCGATCTTCCGGTGGGGAAGCAGGAGGCTATTGTTGTTCAACGGATTGCTAATCTGATTGAACCAATGTTGGAAGCGGCGAAATCGAGAGGTACACGAATTATCCATGATTTCGATGATTTGTTATGGAAAATTCCTCAGGACAATAACAATAGTCAGGTCATTACCCGCCCTATGTTGGAGTGTTTCTTTCGAATCATGGCTCAATCAGATTGTGTCACCGTCTCCACAGAACCCCTTCGACAAGCCTTGGTAGCATGGGGCATTGAGGCGACTCTTCTTCCTAATTGTTTATTCCCTGAACATTGGAGCTCATTAAACCCACGTCGGCGAACGGGGAGTCGTCCTCGTGTGGGATTTGTAGGACAAGCTGGTGTGCATCGGGAAGATGTAGCCATTTTGCTCCCGGTAATTGAAATGTTAGGACAAGAAGTGGAATGGGTATTTTTAGGTGAAATTCCTGAAGTTCAGCCTGGGGTTCGTTTTGAGGCGGAGACACATTCAATGGTGCCATTGCAAGACTTTCCAGCGAAGTTGGCCAATTTGAATTTAGATTTGGCGCTGGCCCCCTTGGCGTTGAATGAATTTAATGAAGCAAAGAGTGATTTGCGAATTCTCCAATATGGCATCTTAGGTTATCCCGTGGTGGCAACAGATATTTTCCCCTATCAAATTGCCTGTGTCACAGGAGTTCCCAATGATTCTCAGTCGTGGGCTCGAGCTATTCGTGAGCACATCAATAATCCTGATTCATCGGAAGTGCAAGGTGCACAGCTGAGGGAATGGGTATTATCCCATCGAATGTTTGAGCAATGGGCGTCTCATTATAAAACGGCTTGGCTTGGGGGGAATGCTAAAGCAGAAATGATTTCTGAATCTAAAAATATTCACCAGGCTTCCCACTCAGTCTCTAGAAATCTGTCTGATAGAGATAGAGCATCTTACGATTGCTCCATTATTATTCCAGTTTTCAACAAGGTCGAGTTGACTCGGCAATGTTTAAGCCATTTAGCAGAAGTGACACATGGATGTTCTTACGAAGTAATTGTTGTGGATAATGCTTCTATTGATGGGACAGGAAAATTTCTCGCATCCTTAGAAGGTGATATCCAAGTGATTACCAATGATTCTAATCGTGGATTTGCCAAAGCTTGCAACCAAGGTGCAACAAAGGCAAGAGGAAAACACTTGGTGTTTTTAAATAATGACACGATTCCCAAGGTAGGCTGGCTTTCTGCTCTAGTGAACGAAGTGGAACAGCATGCTGATGTGGCCATTGTTGGAAGTAAACTCCTCTATCCCAATGAGACCATTCAACATGCTGGGGTAGTTTTTTCAAAAAAATGTCTTACTCCATACCATATTTTTAATAGCGTGCCGTCAGATTTTATTGCTGCCAATATCCGGCAAGAATTCCAAGCCGTCACGGCTGCATGCCTCCTTATTCGTAAGGAAGTGTTTCATTCCGTCGGTGGCTTTGATGAAGAATATCTGAATGGATTTGAAGATGTAGATCTTTGTTTGAAAGTTCGAGAGTCTGGGGAAAAGGTGATCTATCAACCTCAAAGTGTCTTGTATCATCTGGAAGAGCAAACGCCTGGGCGCAAGAATCCGGAAACCGAACGGCAAAATGGACGATTGTTAATGGACCGATGGGGCGACAAAATTGTGGTCGATGAGGACTATTATGTAGTTTCTGCGGGTTATTCCAATCGATATTCTTCGGAGAATGGAAAATTAGGACTAAAGCTTGAACCGTTCAAAAATGAGGTTGAAAAATATCAGTGGGAGCATGCAAAAATTGTTCAAGAGAATTTACTTAAAAGGCGTTATGGGCCAAAGCAACAACAGTACGAGCAGATTGATTCAGCGATTCGTATGCAACTCTCCGATGCTTCAACGTGGCCAGATGAAAAGGATACTCTTCATTGGGCAGCAGGTGTTTGTAAAGTGCTTGAAATGGTCGAAAATGAATGTGGTTTTTGGAAACAGGTTCTTTCCCTTGGAGAAAATACAGAGGCTCGAGGGGCACTCGCAAAACAAGCTCTTAAGGATGGGAATTTGCCAGAGGCTTCTCAGCATGTGAAAGCCATTCTAGCTATGAATTCAATTGATGGATTGGGTTTGTGGTTACAAGGCATTTTATCTATTCAATCTTTGGATTACATGAAAGCCGTGGATTCTTTTCAGCAAGCTTTAACCAATGGGTATGATCCTCCAAAATCAGGTTTGGGCTTAGGAATGTCATGGATGGGTGCTGGAGAGGCCGAGAAAGCTTGGGAAGCATTCCAAAATGTGATTAGGTCGAATCCCGATAATCTAGAAGCGGTTAATGGGTTGATTCAATCTGGTACAACCTTGCAATGGTGGGAAAAGTTACTTTCTCACTTAACTCGATATCTCGATCGAAATCCAGCAAACGGTGACATACGGTTTGCCTTAGCTGGGGTGTGTTACCGGGCTGGGGAAATTGTAGAGGCGCACAAACATTATGAAACGCTACAGCTGTTTCATCCAGAATATGATGGCTTGAAAGATTTAGGCGAATGTCTGAAGGAAGACCCCAAAAATTCTCATGTTCAAACTCAAGCTCAAAGTGACCAATCTACGCTCTATGAACATAAGCACGTACAGTCGTATTTTCAGCCTCCTTCAGGGAATACTGAAACTTATATTCGAGCGGTGCCGATTGCTGTTGTTGATCATTCAGTTGCCGTTCATCAGGCATTAAATGACTACGCTATTTCAGGCTTCGGTACTGGAATTGACGCCGTTGAGGAAATTCTTCCAATTGTTTTTCAGCGGCAGTTCTCGCAATCTATAAAACGTTCCTATGATATGTGGGATCGGGTTGTGGCTCTCACTGTGAACTGTAAATTAGTCCATGGCCTTACGGGTCAATCGTTTAGTTCTTTACAGCCCAGAGATTTAGAAGATATTGATCAGCGGTTTGCCCAACAAGAGGGAGAAACTCGGAAAAAGGAAATTGTGGCCCATCTGAATAAATTAAGAACAGGTGAAACGCTTGGGATGCCTCTTTATATCTCAGGCACCATTTTACAATATCTTGGGGCCCCTGCTGAAAAGGGTGCAATGTATATGCTTGATGGAGCAAGGCGATTATCGGCTTCAGCTCTGCACCATGAAGAGCATGTACCAGTGATCTTGTTGGTCTTCGAAGAAGAATTTTCTCAATTATTGCAAGACCCGGTAAAAAAAGAACTTCAAGATTCTATTCAACATTTAATTTGGTTTCAGAATTATCACTCTTTTCCATTTTTGAATATTACAGGGCAACGAAGTTCACAGCGTTTTAGCTTGATTGACACAGCGTTGTTCAAAGATTCTATTATTATAGATTTTGGATGTAATCTAGGGCAGGCTAGTTTGAAAGCCATTCAAAATGGGGCGAAAGAGGTGTGGGGTATTGAAGGAATGCCAGATACGATTGCTGTGGCTAAGCAAATAAAAAAGGTCGCAGGCTGTAAAAATCTCCATTATCTTCACGTTGATTTCAATGACCCGAATTTTGATCAAACAATCAATCAGTCCATCCCTGGGCTTTGTGACTATTCGTTCTTTTTCTCTGTCTATCGTACGAAAGAATTAATGCAACGGGATAGATTGTTTCGCTATATTTTAGGGAAAACGACCAAAGGAATATTTTTTGAGGGACATGCCCATCAGAAGATTGACACGATTGAGTACTATGAATGGTTATTTGAATCATTCAATGTTCCCTCTACGTTTCTTGGATATTCGGAAAATCAGATACGACCACTGTTTTTCCTTAACCTGGAAGATAGAAACCTCTTGCAAAATTCATGGGTTTCTGAATCGAACATCACGTTGAATCCGCGAGAAATTTCTACGAGGACGTCACAACAAGAAAATTTTGTCAAAAGTCGCTAGGAGTATTCGATTGCTTCCTTTTTCCATTGATTCCCTTCTAATTGCTAAAGCTTCCTGTTAGTTACTTTTAGTAAAACTCCCATAATTCCTTCTCTTTCGTAGTGCAGTTTCATCCCTCTTTTATAGGAGGGCATGAACAAATGTTCATGGCCTATCGCGGTCCAACCTTTGCATTCTTATTATTCTTTTGAGCGATTTTTGCAGGCTGAAGAAATTTCAAATTTTGTAAAAATTTGGCATGGCAAGGATGATCCGGTCGCAAAATCAAAGGAGGGAATGCGTTTTGAATATCGTACCCTCAAATCTGATGGTAATTATTTTTTAATATGTTTTGTTTTATTTGATTGTTGCGTTTCCTTAAGACGGGAAAAATATGCCTAGTTGGAATGCAGACTTACCGCGAATGTTAATCATTCAGCTAGCCAGGCTAGGAGATCTCCTGCAATCTCTTCCCGTTCTTTCCTCTCTTCGTGAGAAATATCCTGAAAGCTTCTTTGATCTTCTCTGTCCCTTTCCACTTGAATCCTTAGGAGAATGTATTCCGGGCATTCACCAAATCATTCCATGGAACGGAGAAGATTGGCATGTTCTTGCTAGGGAGTGGGAGGACACCTTTCTTCAATCCTTCCCGCATGCGGTGGAGTATTTTTCCCGATTTCCGTCTATCCCATATTCATTAGTCTATAACTTGAATAATCATCCTCGAAGTATTCTGGCGGCACATTTGTTAGGAACACGAGTGGTGGGAGCAGGGGACCAGGGCCCCTTAAATACGAACTGTTCTCCATGGGTGGAATACTTGCGTCAAGTGGCTTATGAGCGTGGCCCCAACCGTATTCATTTGGCGGATGCCTTTTGTGGAATATGTGGGGTAAAACCTCCAAGAGTTCTTCCCGGCATACAATCTAAGGATATTCAGTTGGCGGCGGATCTCACTCGAGTAATGGAGGATTCCTCAACCTCCAAAATCGGAATTGTCCTTGGTGCTGGAGATAACGATCGTCGTGTGCCGGTGTCAACCTGGTGTCGTTTGATTGAAGCTAGCGCTGAGCATCTTCCTAATTCTATGTGTGTGCTTATTGGAGGTGCAGGCGAACGTGAAGCTGCTTTGGCTTTAGAGGACAAACTTTCTCCACATTACCATTCCCGACTACTCAACTGCGTAGGAAGGACAACCTTGCCGGAACTCGTCCATATTTTTAATCACTGCCAATGGGTTGTTGGATCGGATACTGGTCCTTTGCACTTAGGAGTTGCCTGTGGAGCACGGGCCATTGGTTGGTATTTTTCACGAGCACGTGTGCATGAAACTGGGCCATACGGGGTGGGACATTATGTGTGGCAGCATCAAGGGAACGGGCAGTCTGGAAATTGTAGGGAGCAATTATTCAATCATCACCCTGAGAATCCTTGTACATGGCCAATTAATGAAACTATTGAACTTATGCAAGGTCAAGGCAGTAGTGGTGGGCTATCGGGTTGGGAGTTGTGGACTGGTCATCGGGATGACTGGGGCATGTTCTATTTAAATGAAGAAAAGCTGGATGTTGCAATAGCTGAGCGAAAAAATATTTGGGAAAGGTTGTCTGATATGCCGTTTAAACAGCATTCGGCTTTGAAGTCTCATTCGATAAATACAGGATGTTCAGCATGACGATCTTTCAAAAAAATATAGAATTACTTCGGCGCCAAGATGCAGAATTAGCGGCCAAAATTTTGAAAGCGTCGGGAGGAACCCTGTCGATTCATCCTGCAAAATCTGGTGTTCCAACTGCAGTGGTGAAGAACAGAGCGATACATAGTGCTTATGATCCTATTCGAGAGGGGGAGCTATGGGCCAACCATCAAACGGAAAACTGTCAGCCTGGTGAAATATTAGTCGTGTTGGGTGTGGGATTGTTGTACCACGTAGAAGCGATGTGTTCGAAGTTAGCTCAAGGCTCGGTCATCATCGTGATTGTCCCAGATCTTTCAGAGCTGGCCGATGTGTTTTCTGTTCGATC
Source organism: Nitrospirales bacterium (assembly GCA_029261295.1). GTDB lineage: Bacteria > Nitrospirota > Nitrospiria > Nitrospirales > UBA8639 > Nitrospira_E. The sequence goes on from JAJDBP010000031.1 coordinate 70,277, forward strand.
TTTGGAGGGTTGGGGAGACCGAATCTGCTGGGTGTGGGGTAATCCAGAGCAGATGGCCCTGCAAGTCGCTCAACAGGCGTCTCGCTTTCGACTCTTAACCTATGAACCGGCATTGCTGATTCATCCGAAGGAATATGATGCTTTTCGCTCCCAACTTCGGGACCAATTAGCCGAGGGGGTTCATGGGCGGTTGCATATTATGGTAATCGGTCCAATCTATGGAGGCTCTCTTCCCATAGCTGGGTACGTGGTGCGTGCATTGGAGGCTTTAGGCCATCGAGTGAGCTGGGTTGACCATAGTCTGCATGATCCTGGTTATCAGCATCTGAATACTATTCGAGATGCTCGCCTTCGTCTGACGGTCCAGCAGAGGTTTAGCGATATGTTAGGAGTGATAAGTCTGGCACATGTGGCTGAAGATCCTCCTGATTTTGTTCTGGCGATGTCCCAGTCTCCTTTGTCGATGGCTGTGCTTGAGCAAATGCGTCGCAAGAAAGTGATGACGGCCATGTGGTTTGTGGAAAATTTTCGTCATTTAACCTATTGGCAACAGATGATAAGCGGGTATGACTTTTGGTTTGTCATGCAGCAAGGAGCCTGTTTGGATGCCTTTAAAAATGCCGGGGCTTCACACGTTTCCTATTTACCTCTCGCAGCTGACCCAACCATTCATCAATCAGTCACTTTGACCTCAGAGGAGCGAGAGGAGTTAGGCTCGGATGTCTCCTTCCTCGGTGCGGGCTATCACAATCGTCGTGAGCTTTTGCCAGAGTTGTTAAGGGATGAGTGGACTTTTAAGTTATGGGGTAATGAATGGGAACAGGCGGGGCGATTACAGACGGTCCTGCAGCGAAATGGGGAGCGGATCGATACACCCACCAGTGTGAAAATTTTCAATGGCACCTCCGTGAATGTCAACCTTCATTCCTATACGAGTGAAGGCTTTGATCCCAATGGGGATAGTGTGAATCCAAGAACGTTTGAACTCGCGAGTTGTGGTGCCTTTCAAGTCATTGATCAACGAACCCTATTGCCCGAGTTATTTGATGATTCAATGATGAGTGTCATGAGGACTCCAGAAGAACTTGTTTCAGTTGTCAGGAAATATCTTCATGAACCTGAGCAGCGACAATCTATGGCAGAAAATTCTAGGAAACGTGTCGTGATGTCGCATACCTATCTTCATCGCATGCAGACGCTATTAAGCATTGTGGGCCTTGCCTCTCCAGATCGTATTGGGGGCATCTTGCGAGGAGACCGTCAGGCAGAATCGCTATTGGCACGTAGCCGTGATTACCCAGAATTGGCATCACTTTTGGAATCGTTCCCCAAGACGGATCGAGTGGAGTTAGTGGACCTAGCAAAGGTGATTCGCCAAAAAGGTCCTGAGGCGAAGTTGAACCGTGATGAGTTATTAATTCTTATGATGGATGAATATCGTCAAGAAAAACGCGATTTTGTATGAAACAAGTTCTCATTATCAACATCACGCGAATGGGGGATCTGATTCAGATGATACCCCTGGTGGGTCGTTTGGACGAAGAATGGCCAGGAGTAGCTATTGATCTGGTTGTCGACAAAGAATTTGCACATGTAGCTACTCTGCTTCCAGGAATTCGACAAGTATTGGCCTATGACTTTCAAGGATTGATGGATGATAGTCGAGTGTGTGCTCGAGATGTGGTGTCCTTGCATCAAGATATTTCTCACTGGGCTAAGCCTTTGCTTCAAGTAGGATATGACCGTGTAGTGAATTTGACCTTTAATCGACGCAGTGCTTTTCTGGTGAAGTATTTGGGATGTGCCGATGAACGAGGGATGACGACGGCAAGCGACGGTAGTTTTCTCGTCAAAAACTCGTGGATGAAATATTTTTTAGATTATCAAGTCTTTCGAGGGTTGAATCGCTTCAATATTGTCGATCTCTACTCGCTTGGAGGAAGTGGGCCAGGCAGTTTTTCTCCCATTAAGTTAAGTGTGCGAAATGAAACGTTGGTTTGGGCTGAGACGTTTCTTCAGAATTCAGGAACACCGAACACTTGGGTTGCCGTCCAGGTTGGAGCCAGCGATCCAATAAAAGCTTGGCGCCCTGAGTATTTTGGCCAATTGATGGCACATTTGAGTCATGATCGAAATATAGGTTTTGTTTTGATAGGAACGAAGAAAGAGGAGCCTGCAGTGAAAGAGGCCATACAGGCTTACCGTCAGGCCGGTGGGCAGGGGGCTTTGTGTGACGCCGTTGGCAAAACATCAGTGCCAGAGCTTTTCGCCCTTTTACACAAATGTCAATTGATGGTCACCAACGACACAGGCCCGATGCATATGGCTGTGGGTGTGGATACCCCCGTTTTGAATGTGTCCGTTGGACACGTGGACTTTTGGGAAACAGGACCGTTTGGGTCAGGGCATTGGGTCGTACAACCCGATATTGTGTGTGGCCCTTGTGGCTTCGACAAAGTCTGCCCCCATCATGCTTGTAAAGATCAAATCATTCCGTATGAGATTGCCAATTTATCTCTGCATATTTTAGGGAAAGGAGGATTTCCGACTTTTGCATCTAATATTCGAGTATATGAGGCAGGAATTACTGAAGATCAGTTGGGCACGTTTGTTTTGAGAGCTGGCCATGCACCAGCACTTCAATCTTGGTATGGAGTCTATTGGCAACACTATTGGTATGAAATGTTCACCGGGCAAATTAGTCAACGGGCCCTACCTTTACATTCTCCTCCGGATCTAGCAGAAAACCAAATGTTGTGGGAACAAATAGCCCCTGAACTTGATGCTATGTGTGAACAGGCTGAACTGGTGCTTCGGATGTGCAGTCAGCATCGAGTCCCGGTTCAGCAATTGAAAGAAGTTCAACATCAATTAAAATGCAAAACCTTGGCAATGAAAGAACTGACGAGGTCTTCTTTAGCGTATGGCCCTCTTGCTGTTGCGTCTATCCGAGAGACGTGTAATTTAGAGGGAGACACTCTTCTTGGGATGGCCGAGGAATGTGTCATGGCCTATCAAATTTGGCAAACGCGTGCGAGACAGGTCTTTGGGCAACTCGTGCAATATTCATCTGAACCTTCAAGGAGAAATCTATATGCTGGTGCAATTGGATGAAGAAACTTGGGAAGTTGGAGAGACAGATCGCCTAGAAGAAGTTTTGGCGGATTTAAGTGATCGGGCGCAGGCTAAAGGACGGTTGGTGACCCAACTGATTATTGGTGATCATCCCATGACCGACCTGGAGTTGGTGCCTCCTACCTTGGCTAAAGTTGCCAGCACGTTTGGAAAGATTTCGGCCAAAAGTGAACGAATGGACAGTATTATCCAAAATTCTGGAGAAACGGCCAAGAAGTTTGGACAGCAGATACGTGAAAATGCCCAACAATTAGTCGAAGATTTTCGGCAGGGAAAAAGTGGGATGCGACAGTTAGATCAATGGTTTGGGCAAATTGCTGATTACCTGGAATGGGATCAAATTCATCAATCGGTTGGTCCCCCGCAATCAAGAGAGACAGAGGATCTGCCCTTTTGGGTGAATGAACTCATGAATGCTAGGCAGAGTTTGGATGAGGTGCGGGTGACAGACATGTTGGAGTATGAGGTAATTCCACGTCTGCCGCAATAAATACAGGTCAGATCCGAATCTTTAATCCGCAGGATTTTCTTTTTGGTTTTGTGGGGTTTTGCACAGTATGGAAAAGCCAAGATTTTTTTGTTAATGAATTTCTCAAGTTTCACTTTTGATGGACGATAAGTAGGCCAGACAAAAAAATTGGTTAGTTTACCAATCTCTATGGAGGCCAGTCGGCTTATTTAACTTTCTCTCCCTTAAAGGACGGATCCTTTGAGGAGCAGCCATCAAGGAGGAATCTATGGCACTTATCGTTAACAACAACATCTCATCACTGATTGCCCAGCGCAATTTAAACCTGAATCAAAACGAGTTGCAGGGGTCAGTTTCTCGTCTCTCCTCTGGACTACGAATCACGCGAGCTGCGGATGATGCGGCTGGTCTCGGTATTTCCGAAGTCTTACGGGCTCAAGTCCGTAGTATCAGCCAAGCCGTTCGGAATGCCAACGACGGAATCAGTTTATTACAGATTGCTGATGGTGGCGCGGCCAATATCGGAAACCTCTTAGGCCGCCTTCGAGAGTTAGCTGAACAATCAGCCAGTGGCATTTTAGGATCCAACGAGCGCTCATTCTTGGATCAAGAATTCTTGGCTCTTCGTTCTGAAATTGATCGTATCTCCAATGTGACGGAATTTAACGGAGTGAAGTTGCTGAGTGGGACAGGCGGGCTTACGGCGAATGAATCCCTGTCCATTCAAATTGGGTTCCGTAGTTCAGCCAATGATACGCTGGCAATTGGTCTGAACGATTTAAATCGACAGGCATTGGGGTTGACGACGACCAACGTTTCAACTGCCCAGGCGGCATTAGCGGCTCTGTCCAATATTGATAGTGCCATCAGTGCGACAGCTGCTGCCCGAGCCAATATCGGGTCCTTACAAAATCGAATTGATGCGGCTGTCCAAAACCTGGAAGTCGCGAATGAAAATCTTTCGGCGGCGGAATCACGAATTCGTGATGCTGATATAGCCTTTGAAACGTCGAAATTTGTCAGAAACCAAATTTTAGTACAGGCCGGCGTATCGGTTCTGTCGCAGGCCAATACTTTACCTCAAGCAGCGTTGTCTTTGCTGCAGTAAAGCAAAACAATTAGGGAAGAGGCTAGGCCTTAGACCTGGCCTCTTCCCCTAATTAAAGGAAGTCATCATGATTTCTACCATTTCTCAAAATTCTTCCATCATCGCGCTCTCGGTTGGAAATGAAATTCGGGTGCGAGATAGTCAAAATCCTAGAGAGATTGGAGCTACCGACCCCCCCCAAAAAAAGGGTACGGAGCCAAAAGAGGTCGGCAGTTTTGAAGGATCTCAAAACCCAAGGTCTACTTCTGGAAATATTGAAGCAGTTGTAAGCAGGTTGGAAGAAACCTTGCGGCATGTTGAGCCACGTATTGAATTGACTGTAGATAAGGATCTGAATCAAGTTATTTTTCGTGTATTTGATAAAGGTTCTGGTGAATTGATCCGACAAATACCTTCTGAAGAAGTTTTGAAGCTTGAGCGTTTTCTTGCTGATCAGTCTGGTTTGTTTTTGGAAGAGAAAATTTAAGCTCTTTAGTCATTTGAATTAGTACATTTCCCTCAATACCCTCTTTTCAACGGATATTCTTTTGGGAGTGAAAACCTATGATTAGTTTTGGCGGACTAGGTAATGGAATCGACTTTGGTCCAATTGTCGATTTGCTAGTCCAAGCTAGGCGAATTCCGATCGACCGGGTCAATCAACAAAAGCTTGATACTCAGGAAAAATTAACGAATTTTGGCTCGTTGGGAACTAAATTAATAGGACTCCAAAGTGCTGCCAATGGTCTCCGAACCCGTCTGAGTTTTGATAAAAACGAAGTCAGTGTTACTTCTGCCAGTTCCCAAACCTTGTTAACCGCAAGTGTGTCATCGACTGCGGCTTCAGGTTCTCATACGGTGACTGTGAATGCCTTGGCTTCAGCCCATCAAGTTGTGTCAACAGCGTCAACAGCAGTTGCCACTAAGGATACTGATATTGTTGGCGGAGCATCCGGAACCTTTTCCTTTCAATTAGGAACTGGTTCAGTTCAAACTGTGAATCTAGGTGCGACCGGGACATTAGAAGATCTACGTGATGGCATTAATAATCTTGGCGCAGGAGTGAATGCCTCGATTCTTAATACGGGCACAGAGACCACTCCAGCGTATCGCTTGGTGTTGGCCTCCAATGATACCGGTGCGAGTAATACCATCACCATTACTGCGGATAATACGACGTTAGATACGGTCAACACCGGCGTAGATACGTTTCAAGCTGGGCAAGATTCCGAAATCGTATTGGGAGAAGGTGTTGGAGCCCTGACGATTAATCGATCTGGTAATACTTTGACGGACGTTATTTCTGGGTTAACGCTAAATCTTCAAGCTGATGATGTAGGAAATCCCGTGACGATTGCGGTAACTCGTGATACCACCGCGGTGAAAGAAGGAATTTCGAGTTTTGTGAGCGCCTATAATGAAGTCGTGTCCTTTATCAAAGAACAATCAGTTTTTGATCTCGATTCAGGGGAACGAGGAGTTTTTGTTGGCGAATCGCTTACTCGAACTGTGCTTGATCGAATACGACAAGCAGCCTTTTCACAAATTAGTGGGTTAACCACGTTCACTGGGGCGTCTCAAATTGGCTTTGAAACTCAGACGACTGATGGCTCGATTAAACTCAACGAGGAAACCCTTGATGCAGCCCTGAGTAACAATTATACCGCCGTTCGTGATTTGTTTATTCAAAATGCGACAACAGGGACCGATGGAATCGCTGAACTGGTGGTGGATGCGGTGGATACATTGGATGATGTGCAATCAGGTGCTTTAGCCATTAAGCAGAAAGCCCTGACCAATCTCATTGATGATTTCGAAGATCAGATTCTCTTTAAGGAATCAGCCCTCATTCAGTATGAAGAACAACAACGGTTGAAGTTCGCTAATTTAGATGGGTTGTTAGCGAGCCTTGAAAGTCAACTTGATGCCTTAACGGCCTTGTCACCGACTCAATAACTTCCAAGGAAGGGATACATACGATGGTAGGTGCTCAAGCTTATGCTACCACGCAAATTTCGACGGCTTCTTCAGTGCAGATCGTGGTCTTATTGTATGACGGAGCAATTTCTTCGATGAAATTGGCTCAAGAAGGAATTGTCGAGAAAAATTCCAATGACAAAGCCCGTTTTCTTGATCGAGCTCTTCGGATTGTTGGCGAGCTCTCTGCCTCTTTAAACATGGAAGTTGGTGGAAATATTTCAACTGACTTACGACGATTGTACGAATATATTCAATTCGAATTAACCCAAGCCAACATGAAAAATGAACCAGCATGTTTGGAAGGCCCAATTCGATGTTTGAGTGTGATTCGAGAAGCTTGGCAAGAATTAGCCACTCAAGAAACTAAATCCAAAGCTGTGGGTATGTAAGAAGATGAGTCAGGTGGCTAACGATGAGTTGCTAGAGCAATGGACGAGAGAGGCTGTTGATGCCGCAAAGCATGGTCGATGGGATCAAGTTGTGCAATTGTATGACCGTCGAAAAAAAAGTGGAATTCTGGAGAAAGTTTCTTCAAAAGTGGCTCAAAAACTCATACCGTATGATCGGTGGATGATGACTCGTATTCGAGAAGTTCAAGCCCTCACACAACAGCATCTGGGAGAGGCCCAAAATCATCGTCGTAAACTGGAAGCTCTAAAGCGGCGATGGGTTGGAAATACGGATCTGCAAGTTCGATATCGGTTAAGCATCTAATACAACCTACCTCTGCCGGTTCTGGGCCCTGAGATTTCCAACCCATTTTCTCTTATAAAATTTAATACCCAGAACGTAATCTATGTGTATTCTATGAAACAATTGACCTGTCGAGGTAAGTTTTTCCGTACATTGATCAGTTCCTTCCTAGTATTCTTTCAAAATTAGCTATTTCTCTTGCATTTTGGTTGTAAAATTAACCCATAATTTAGGTGTAATATTTGCTAGCTAGTATGGGGGTTAGGAGTAAATAACATTTCTTGAAATAACGTCCTATGTTTTGTGAGTAGTCTATGACACCTACCCATAGTATTCAGTCAGAGAGCCCCTCTCCAAGGGAGACAATTGATTCCGCCCACATGGGAGCCTTATTACATTCCCTTTCAAACAAGCTGTTACCCATTGTCGTTTTTTCGGAATTAGCGATCCGTCGTTGTGAGGATATTCAACTGAGGCCTCAATTGGAAAAAATTCATGGTGCAGCAAAAGAGGCTCGGGATATTCTTGTCGAGATTCGGAATTCTCAAGAAGGCTTACTGCCTTAAAAAATTATGAAGGACAATAAGGTGAGCAAATGGATGATGGGATGATTGATTCTGAAGATCGTCGGCAAGATTGTCGTTCGGATGTCCCAGTGTGTCTCTGGATCGAAGTGCCGCTTGCATTTTCCTATGATTCCGTTGAGTTAGATGAAGCAGCATTTAGTCAGTGGCAATGGGAAGAATTGGCTGTGTCGCCAGATCTTGTGAAGGCCATGGTTGAGGAAAATGACCAAAGCATTCGTGATCCGTTGTTATTACAAATGGTGACACGAATTGATTGGATGCTGACCTCGATTCTTCGGACCTTGGGAAAAGACAAAGGTGTAAAGCCAACAATTCCAGAATTAGCCAAGGTCAATATCAGTGGATCGGGGATGAGGTTTTTCTCTGAGCAAGACTTCCCCCTTCATTCCTTTCTTGTGTTGCGGTTGATATTGCGACCATTCATTCCAATGCAGGTAGTAGGGAAAATTATTCGAATTGATCCAGTGGAGCAAGAAGAGCGGAAGGGCTTTGAGATTGCTGTTGAGTTTTCACAAATAGCTCCTGATGATCGTGAAGCCATTATCCGCCATGTTCTCAGATCTCAAGCAACTATCCAGCGTTTTCGACAAAAAACCCATCACAATTCCGTCCTTGGCTAATTCCAAAAAGTGGTTGTGGTTTCTCATTGCTTGTCTTTTTGGGCTTTGTAGCTGCCAGGTAATTCTTTCTGATTCAAGAGCAGTTTTCCCGGATTCCGCTTCTTCTTCACCAGATAAGAAAAGTGATCCTCTATCCCTTGCTCTTCCGTATACGTTAGCCATTCTTCCTTTTGACAATTTAAGTTCCAATGCTCGGCTTCATTGGTTGGGTCGTAGTTTGTCAGAGATGCTGACACATGATTTAGCCTCCGCACCGACTCTTTCCATCATTGCCCGTGACACCATGGGGTCGATTCTCCGTGAACAATGGCTTCAACATCAAGGTTTTTCATCTACCGTCTCTCCGGTAAAGTTAGGGCATTTACAAGGTGTGCGTTATTTATTGAGGGGAGGATTTTATCACCATGAACATAGTTTAAAAGTTGATGTGCAGGTTGTTGATGTGGAAACAGGCATCATCATTAAATCGATGAGTGCTCAAGGACAAAAATCCGAACTTCCGAGAATTGAACATGCTCTTGTTGTTCAAATTCTGAATTTTTTCAATACTCTTTACGAATTGCCAGTGCCTATGGTTTTGAATGGAGGGGAAACTGATCGCCATAGAGACGTTATTCAGCATGATGTAGGCAAAGGAGAGGGTATTCATCCAAGAAGAAAAAATTCTTTTGGAAAAGATTCCGTACATCAACTTGATCTCCAGCTTTCCTTAGAGCGAATGACTCAAAGTCGTATGGAGGCCTTGGGTGTGGCTGAAGCGTTTTGGGAAAACGGATGGTCTCCAGAAATAGGACAGCCACGCTATGATTTCTGGGAGTCTTCTTACGAAAAACCCAAAATATTACCCATCTTGAGCATCCCCATTTCTTTGTTTATGCAAGCCAGTAATATTTTGAATGTGTTGGAGAAGGCGAGAGGAGAGGAATATGCCACAAATGTTAATGTGGAGTTGGATGGTGTTTCACTGAAGTCAACTGATGATACGGGAATCAGTCATTTGTTCCTTCGTTATCTTCAGCAACCTCGAAGATTGTTTGTGCGGGCTCTTAATACCAAAGGGGAATTGATGGCGGTCTATTCAAAGTGGTCATGGAAAACGGAGTCTATCTTTCAGGACACAAATCCTAATCGAATTTATTTCCCCATATGGCCTCAGCCATTATTGAGTGGGGTTGCCGAATTTCCTATAGCTTGGGTTGAGCGAGATCAACAACATATGACATTTGATATGGTTATGGTCCCCATTCCACATGAACATCTTTCTATTGTGCTTGAAACGGTCCCCACACCTGGTTCTATTGAGCATGAAGATCGAATGCCAATGCCTGAAGATGCGAGTTTTCTCTTGCCCTTAAAAAAATGGATTCTCAGTCAATGGAAGCCGCCGATTACTGAAGCCTTGCCAGTTGGGGGGTATCTTCCTGCGAATAAAAGAACGGTTGGGGTTCTGTTGAATCTACAGGATGGAAAAATTGTCAAGGTTAAACTTTTTAATGTCCCTCAGGATACGCTGTTCTCTCGAAGTCTTGAAGTTCTTAAGCAAGGTCTCTTGGGATTTTGTGTGAGATGTGAAAATGGGGCAATGGGATCTTCTGCGTCAAGCACCCAAATCATTCGTCTTCAATTGACCTTAGCTCAAGATTTTCAGGCATTCCATTTTGGCTCGCCCTCTAGTTGAATATCCTTTTGATAAATCTGACGGGTGTTTTACATCCTCAATAGTAGAGTGTTCAGGTAGGGTGAAGTAATTCCGGCCAATGTTTTTGGAGGGTTTTCTCTGCGGCTTGAGCTAAGACCATATCTTGGGAATGATCTTGGCTGAAAATTCGTAAGGTGATCATCCGAGCGGGAAGATGTTGTAGATATGTCCGTAAACTTTCTTTGTCAATGGTGTTGGTGGCAGGGTTCCAAACGAATATTTGAAATCCTCCCATCTGTAATAAGTTGATTGGGCGAGGGTCCTTGTAGGCAAAATCAATTCGAATGTCTGTCTCTCTCAATTTTAGCGGGAGGGACTTGCGCATACGTGCTAAAAAGGTCTGTGGTTGAAAAGAGGAAGAGCCCTGAGGAATCGGCACTAAAAGGCTAAAGGCGGTTTTCCATTTAACATGCCTATTCAAAATGTTGGCCCATTCGACCCCGAGTCGGCGTTTTCCTGGATGGCGGGATTTTGGCCAAGTTCGAACGGTTTCCATAACGTGCCAGTCAGTCAGATGTAAGTACCGAGATAAGGCCTTGAGAGGATTGTGAGGAAAGAGAAGTTGCAATGTTGGCTGAAATATTTCTTGGAGATGGAGATCTATCGCCCGAGTGGTGCGGTGGTAATAGACATTAGCATAGAGATACAGCCTTGCATGTAAGAACATTTGGAGGGCTGAGAGCCCTGATTGATGGATCGTGAGACCATGGGATGAGAAAAATGTGTAATGTAAGAGGCGTTCAATATCGACTGGGCCTATGGCTACTCCGCACATATACGAATCCCGCAGCACGTAATCACAATTATCTGGCGTGAAAATACCCCCTAATAGAGGGCGTAGTGCCGTGACCCATGAGGGAAGGCCTTTTGTGCTTTGGTGAGGATCTTTGAGTATAAGAAAAGCAATATGCTCAGGATTCAGCTGTTCGCCATTGGCGAAATAACCCGATGGACTCCTCTGAATATTTCGGATTATTTCCCCTAAGTGATCTCGAATAATGTGTTGTCCAACCAATTCGTGCGAGAGACCATATTGATGGAGAAAGTGGTGATCGAAAAAATGGCAAAAGGGCCCATGTCCAATGTCGTGGAGCAAGGCGGTAATGCGCACAAATTCTTCCAAAAAGGCCAAGGATGGAAGATCTGGAATGATCCGATGGAGTGAAGGATAGAGCTGTCTCATGAAGCGGCCAGCTAAATGCATTGTCCCTAATGAATGCTGAAAACGAGTATGTTCTGCACCTGGATACACCCAATGAGCACTTTGGAGTTGAAGAATGTAACGAAGGCGCTGAACCCACGGAGAGTCGATCAGATCTTTTTCTGTCTGTTCCCTGGTTGTGGTGTTAGTAAAGGGGACGGTGAGAGAAATATACCCATGAATGGGATCAGCCAAAAGGGAGACCCCATCAAAAGGGGGTGCGGATGATTCGATTAGTCGCATGTCTTTTAGGAACTGATGCGCATTGAGGTAAAACTACATTGACATTATACGCGAGATTCTGATGCTTTGGGAGACGAGGTATTTCGAAATCGTGTAATAGTCCATCGCATGATGGGATACGCGAGCAGCGAACCAACTACTGCAAGTGTGCAGGCACCAAGAATAAAGGGAAGGAGGTACGGAGACAAAAGGTCAAAAATATTATCCATGGACAATTGTTCCCATTCAATATCTGGATGAGAAGAATGACCCATTAAAAATATTCCCGTATACAGACTCGCGGCTAAAATAGGAATGAACGTCCATGGGTTGTTAATGAAGGATCCGAGGAATATCGCCACGTAATTTAATCGAAACATCCAGCCGCAAAATACCGCACTCGCGGTATGAAATAAATAATGGGGTGCAAAGGCAATAAACACTCCCGTTGCAAAGGCTAATGCGGTGCGGTGTGGAGTTTCTTGAAGGTGGAGAACTTCTGACAGCCGTTGTCGAAGAGACGCCAGTCCTAGCATGACGTGCTCTTACCTTTCGGTTCTTGGAGAAAAATGCTCATACCCCTGGGGTTGTAAATAATCCTGTATATTCTCACTATGTTCTATTCGGATGCCAAACCCTTTAGGTTGAATGGTTCCGATTTGTGAAATGGGTATTCGGCGTCTTTTTATAAACTTTTCGAGTTCATATTCCCATTTTTGAGGGATCGTGAACAGTAATTCATAATCTTCCCCTCCATGAAGGCTCCAATGAAGGGGAGTCGTATGAATGCGTTTGGCATAACGTTGCATTTGTTGAGACATGGGAATGTGAGAGCTATAAATTAACGCGCCCACTCGGCTTTGTCGGCAAAGATGCTGGAGGTCTCGGGACAATCCATCTGACAGGTCCATGGCAGCAGAAGCGTAGGGTTGAGACGCCAAATGTTGCCCAAGAGCAACGCGAGGAGTGGGGTTGAGGTGGCGATGTACTAAATAGCTCATGGGTGTTGAAAGAGTTGATGGTTTGGGGGGGGTCTTATATTTCTTGAGGTAGGCGAAACCTGCTGCTGAATCGCCAAGGGTGCCGCTTACATAGATAAGATCTCCGGTTTTGGCTCCATTTCGAGTCAGAATATGCTCAGGGTGGGCTTGTCCAATGATGGTAATCGAGATAAATAAGGATGTAGGAGAAGAAGAGGTATCTCCTCCAAGAAGTCTTACCTTATGGGTTTTACAAGGTGCCCCTAAGCCTCTATAGAATTCTTGCCAATCTTGTTGGATTAAGGAAGACGGCAAGGCGATGGAGACAAAAATTCCTGTTGGAGTGGCTCCCATGGCAGCCATGTCACTTAGATTGACAGCGGCAGCTTTATACCCAATGTTGTAAAGTGTGGCGGTTTTCCTCGTAAAATGAATTTCTTCAATCAGGAGGTCCGTTGAGAGGACCACGTGTTGTGGTGAGGAAGGGGAAAAGACCGCAGCATCATCCCCCAATCCAATTGTGGGAAGAAAACCTTGAGTGCTCAATTGACGGGGAATTGATTGTATGAGATTGAATTCCCCCAGGTTCGAAAGACGCGCCGTTCGGCGATTCGGGGTCATAGCGTCTGGCTCAGGAAGCCCGGGTCACCTTGTGTCGAGCTGGTAGTCGAGAAGTGCTGGGAGAGGCCACTTTTTTGCGTCGTCCTGAAGTCGATTGAGAAGGGATTGTCGTGGATTTTAACTTTTGGCGGCCTTTCGGTCGAAGGGCAGTTTTCAAAACTTCTGACATGTTATCAGCCGCAATAAATTCCAATCCTCTTACGAGATGTTTTGGGATATCATCTAAATCTTTTTGATTGCGTTTGGGAATAATAATCGTTTTGATATGTGCCCGTTTCGCTGCCAGAACTTTTTCCTTTAATCCTCCAATTGGGAGAATGCGCCCCTGCAAGGTGATTTCTCCAGTCATGGCAATATCTCGCCTAACCGGTATTTGGCTAAGGCAGGATGCCAATGCCGTCGCAATGGTGATTCCTGCGGAAGGTCCGTCCTTAGGCGTGGCACCTGCAGGTACATGAATATGGATATCTAGTTTCGAATAAAAATTGGAATCGATGTCTAATTGTTTGGTCTGAGAGCGAATATAACTCAAAGCGGCATGAGCCGATTCCTTCATGACATCTCCAAGATGACCAGTTAATGTCAACTGTCCTTTACCCTTACCGACGGAGGCCTCCACATACAACACATCACCTCCAGTCTCTGTCCAGGCAAGGCCAGTTGAAACGCCCACCTCATCCTTTTCTTGTTCCTGCTCAGGAATAAATTTAGGCACTCCCAAAAATTGAGAAAGATTTCTTGGGGATACCTGATATTGTTTAATTTTACCCTCTGCAATGCGTTTGGCGATTTTGCGCATAACCTTGGCGAGTTCGCGCTCAAGATTCCGAACCCCAGCTTCACGGGTATATTGAGAAATAATATGGGTTAAGCAGGAATCGGTAATATGAAGGTGCTGGGAGGTGATGCCATGTTCCTCAAGTTGTCTGGGGATGAGATAGCGTAGGGCAATGCCATGCTTTTCTTCCTCTGAGTAGCCAGGAATATCAATGATTTCCATGCGATCCCGTAAGGCTGAGAGAATAGGGTCTGTCAAATTTGCGGTGGTAATAAACATGACATCGCTCAAATCAACCGGGACACCAAGGTAGTGATCCACAAAGGCAGAATTTTGTTCAGGATCCAAAACTTCAAGGAGGGCGGCTGAAGGATCCCCTCGAAAGTCCATGCCAATTTTATCGACCTCATCCAGCATAAAAACAGGATTAACAGTGCCAGCTTGTTTAAGCCCCTGAATTATTCGTCCAGGAAGCGCTCCTACGTATGTTCGACGATGTCCGCGAATTTCGGCTTCATCTCTGGTCCCTCCAAGGCTTATGCGAACAAATTCGCGACCAAGGGCTCTGGCAATGGATTTCCCTAATGATGTTTTTCCCACGCCAGGAGGTCCAGCAAAGCACAAAATGGGTCCTTTCATTTTGGCCTTAAGTTTGCGGACAGCCAAATATTCCAAGATTCGTTCTTTGACACGTTCCAGATCGTAATGATCTTCATGGAGAACTTTAGACGCTTCAGCAATATCTAAATTATCTGTCGAACGCCGACTCCAAGGTACTTCCACCATCCATTCTAAATAGGTACGGATCGTACCGGACTCAGCAGAATCTTGGTGCATCTTCTCGAGACGCTTCAGTTGCTTCTCGGCTTCTTTTTGGACCTTTTCAGGCATTTTTGATTCTTCGATACGCAGGCGAAAATCTGCGACTTCTTCAGTGCGATCATCGAGTTCTCCTAATTCCTTTTGGATCGCTTTCAATTGCTCGCGAAGAAAATATTCTCGTTGAGTTTTATCCATTTCGCCTTTGGCATCTGCTTGGATTTTTTGCTGCATGGCGAGCACTTCTTGTTCTTTCCCAAGAATATCATTCACATACTTAAGACGAACAAGGGGATCTTCAATTTCGAGTACTTGTTGGGTCGTATCGACTTTAAGTCCAAGGTTCGAAACAATAATATCCGCGAGACGCCCAGGGTCATCGAGATTTTCGATGACCGTGAGGACATCGGGCATAATGACTTTCCCCAACCCGAGCAGTTTTTCTAACCCTTCGCGAGCAGATCGAATGCTGGCTTCGTGTTCTAGTGGCGAGATTTCAGATGATGCTTCTGTGATCGTTTTGAGTCGAACTGAGAAAAAAGGTTGTGATTGGGTCACCCCCTGAATGCGAGCCTTGGCCAATCCTTGTACAAGGATTTTTATACGCTCATCTGGGAGTTTCAGCATACGCATGATCACTCCGACCGTTCCTGTCTCGTGCAGATCTTCGGAAGTGGGCTCTTCTGTTTCTTGATTTTTTTGAGTCGTGAGGAAAATTAATCGATCTGAAGAAAGAGCGGCCTCAATCGCTTTGATCGAAAGGTCGCGGCCAACAAAAAGTGGAAGAACCATATAGGGAAAGATCACGATGTCGCGAACCGGCAGGAGCGGTAATTCCTCAGGGATATTTTCGAGGGACGGGGGTGAAAATTCTGGTGTGTCTTCTGTCATAACGGGATGCCCATGGCTTTCATGACGAGGCAAAGAGACGAAGGGAAGAGGAAATGAGTCTGTAGGTGTTTTCGATGCACAACTTTCGATACTAGGAGAAGGTGAAAAAAGTTGTCAAGGTTTTCCAGGAGCTCTTTTTCTTGGTGATGAGTCTAAGATGACAAACGGATTGGTTGGCCATGCTTTACAAGGAATCCTTCCCTGAATATAATCTCTCATCTATCTGTTATCGAAATTCCAACCTTGTTCATTGGGCGTCTTCCCCGCAGGTATGCCAACCAATAAAATTTTATGCTAGTGGCTTCAGCGACGAACAAGGTCATCACTTTTAATGAACCTGTGTTCTCTTCTTGTTCTCTTTCTGTTGATGTTCCCACTATTATCAGGGCTGGTGGATTCTTTTGCCCTTCCCTGAGACGGCTGTCTTAAATTTCATGCCGTTGCCTCACCACTTTTTTTTGAGAGTTTTTTTCATTGTGTGGGCGGCTGCCCTTTCGGTCTTTGCGGTGCTTCCTTCGTTTGAAAGTGGCGCTCAGGCTCAGGGTACGAACCATCGAATTCAAGCGATTGAAATAGAGGGGAATCGGCATATTGACCGTGAGGCGATTATCGGAAAATTGAAGATCCAACCCGGGGACAAGTTTTCTCAAGCGAGGGTTCGTGAGGAAATTCAAAAGATATACAGTATGGGGTTTTTTGAAAAGGTGGATGTGTCGACTCAGGCAAGGGGCGATGAAGTCGTGGTTCTTTTTCTGGTTAAGGAAAAACCCTTTACCGTTGAAGTTATCTATGATGGCAATGATGAATTAACTGATGAAAATCTAGGTGAAAAAAATACAATCAGAAATCAGACCTTCCTAGACCAAGAGCAGGTAAAGGTATCGGTCGAGCATTTTCGAAAACTCTATCAGGAAGAAGGGTATTTTCATGCCCAGATCATTCCAATTGTCGATATGATTGAGGAGGGGCAGGCCCGTCTGACCTATTATATTGAAGAAGGAGAACAGGCTCATATCAAAGCCATTGAATTTGAAGGACGAAATGTTCTCAAGAAAAAGCAATTAGGGGCATTTATGGCCAACCAAGAATGGTCTTGGCCATGGTCCGTTTTCTCGGATACTGGTGTGTTACGGCAGGATGAATTGCCAAATGATATTGAACGGATCAAAGAAGTTTACATGAACAAAGGATATTTAGATATTCAAGTCGGCATGCCTCGCATAGATTTGGATGATACCAAGGAGTGGTTTACCGTGGTCTTCCCCATTGTAGAGGGAGAGCCGTATATCGTGAACCGAATTCAATACAAAGGGAATTCGGTTTTTCCTGAAAATGAACTGAGAGAAGGCCTTCCCGTTAAATCTGGTGATGTTTTTCAGCGTGTTAAAATCCGAGATGAAATCACCAGGGTCACAGATCTTTATGGCAGTCGAGGGTATGCCTTTACAGACGTGAGTCCGTCAGTTGAACCTGATCCAAGCACGAGAAGCGCTAATATTACCTTTATTATCGATGAAGGAGAAGTGGTGCGAATCAGGGATATTCGCATTACGGGGAATCATAAAACGCGAGATAATGTCATTCGACGAGAATTGCGTGTCAATGAACGAGACATGATTAATTCTCCTGCCATCAAACGCAGTTTTCAGCGACTGAATAACACGAACTTTTTTGAAACGGTCGAAATTCTTCCTAAACAAAATGCTCCTGGCGAAGTGGATTTAGACGTCAAAGTCAAAGAGAAGCCAACAGGAGCCTTTAGTCTTGGAGGAGGTTTTAGTACCTTAGATCAGTTTACTCTGATTGCGGATATTTCGGAGGGGAATTTTTTAGGCCGTGGTTATTTAGCAAAGATTCGAGGGCAGTTAGGCGGACGAAGGACCTTAGGAATTATTACCTTCAGGAATCCAGCTATTCTTGATACCTTAACTTCTGTTCAAATAGATGGGTTCCGTACTCGCACGAATTTCTTAACCTACGACGAAACGAAGGTTGGGGCCAATCTTACTTTTGGCCGGGCGTTTTCTGAATATCTGTCAGGGAGTTTTACTTTTGTTGGCGAACATATCAAAATTCGTGATGTTGATAATGATGCCCCAGAAATTATCCAAGATCAGGAAGGAAATCAGTCCACCACTGGTTTTCGTGCCAGTTTATTTCGAGATACGCGCGATTTTTACCTAGATCCTAGAAAAGGGGTGCGGGTTGGGGTTCGTACAAGCCTTGGGACCCAGCTACTTGGGGGATCCAATAACTTTTATAGTACTTCTTTCGATGCATTGAAATACACTCCGCTTCCATTTTGGGATCTTCGTCATTCGATTCGTGGGCGTATTGGCTATGGTACAGGATTCGGCGGAGAGAACCTTCCTGTTCCAGAATTTTTCTTCATTGGTGGTATTAATACCGTGCGCGGATTTAAATTTGGTCGAGCTGGACCGGTTACCTCAAGTAACGATCCTGCAGGAGGTAATAAACAATTAATCTTTAATAATGATTTAGTTTTTCCTATCTTGCCAGATGCTAAATTAAATGGTGTGATATTTTTTGATTATGGAAAAGGCTTTGGGTTTGGTGAACCTTTAGACTTCGATCTTCGAAAAGCGGCCGGATTTGAAGTAAGATGGATCTCACCATTTGGGCCTCTTCGGGCTGCTTATGGATTTAATTTGGATAAGGAGCCAGGTGAAAAAAAAGCCGTGTTTGAATTTTCTATTGGCTCAGTATTTTAGTAACGTGAAATGAAAACTAAAGTGGTAAAATATGAGGTATGATCGATTTGGAGTTTTCGAATCTGATATTTTTTTGAGTCATTGGATATTCCCCATCTTCTTGCTTTTCATTCTAGGTCTAGGGGGGTGTGCTTCTGGAGTAAGTGAGCCTCCAGCTGGTCTTATTATTGGGGTTGTTGATCCGCAAAGAATCTTACAAGATACCGTGAAAGGGCGGCGTCTTTCCGACAACCTGAATGCGTTTATGAAAGACCGACAGGCTCTTATTGAATTAGAACAAAGGGAACTTCGTGATTTGGAAGAGTCATTGCGTGCGCAAATGACGGTGTTGAGTCAATCCGCAAAGGTATTGAAGGAAGAACAATTTCGCCAAAAGATGGGCGCCTATCAACAAAAAGTCGCTGAATTAAATCGTGAAGTACAAGACAGACAACGAGAATTACAAAATGAGTTTCGTCGTGAAGTGGGAGAAGTCGTGACTCAGATTGCCAATGAAAGAAATTTAGGATTGGTCATTGAACATGGCCCCAGTTCCGGAACGTTATTTCATCAAGAAAGTTGGGATATTTCAAAAGAAGTCATTCAGACAATGAATCAGAGTGAAAAAGTGGAAATTCCCTAAGTATATCTAGATATGCCGTTTGTCGAGTGTTTACAAGGGGTCTGATTAATATTGGGGAATGGAATTAAGGAGAGGTCTCTATGGCTCAAGAGATATTAGATATCCTGGCGATCCAAGCTCTACTTCCGCACCGATATCCCTTTTTATTAGTTGATAAAATTGTGGAGTTAGAGCAGGGCAAGCAGATTGTTGGATTAAAAAATGTCACAGCAAATGAGCAATTTTTTCAAGGTCATTTTCCTGGGCAACCCATTATGCCTGGCGTGCTACTTCTCGAGGTCATGGCACAAGTTGGTGGTGTATTAGCGAGAAAGACTGCGGAGGGGGAAGGACGACCGACGGTCTTTCTTACCGGCATTGAAAAAGCTAAATTTCGGCGCCCAGTTGTTCCAGGTGATCAATTGAGGGTGGAGGTGGAAGTTGTTCGGAGAAAAGACCCATTTTGGAAAATGAAGGGTCGAATTACCGTCGATTCTACATTAGTGTGTGAAGGAGAAATGACGGCTATGGTGAGAATGGAAGAGGAGATTTCCGCCTGAAGGCTTGCCATACCTTGGTTTTCCAGATTGATGGGTTTAAGGTTTTTAACTAATCCCGTCATGAATTGAGAGCATGATGAATATTCATCCCACAGCAATTGTACATCCGAAAGCCAATATTGGAGAAGATGTGAGTATTGGCCCCTATTGCGTGATTGGAGAACATGTCACTATTGGGGACCAAACTGAATTATCCCCACACGTGTGTATTGAGGGACATACCGAAATTGGCCGATGTTGTCGGATTTCACCTTTTGTGTCCATAGGAACACCTCCGCAACATTTACAATATAAAGATGAACCAACAAAGGTAAGTATTGGGGACCATAATATTCTTCGTGAAAATGTGACCATTAGTCGAGGCACTGTTTTTGGAAATGGGATTACACGGATTGGACATCATAACTTCTTGATGGCTTATACACACGTGGCCCATGATTGTGAACTGGGCAATCACATCGTCATGGCAAATGCGGCCAATTTGGCTGGGCATGTTTCTGTCGGAAATTCAGTGGTCATTGGGGGGCTCGTCGGCGTTCATCAATATGTTCGCATTGGGGAATATGCCATGGTTGGTGGTTGTTCAGCATTAGGACGAGATGTGCCTCCCTTTGTTCGTGCAGCAGGAGGCTATCGAGCGCAGATGTTCGGTCTGAATACGATTGCCTTGCGGCGACATGGATTTTCAGCTGTGCGAATGGCGACCCTTAAAGCCGCCTTTGAATTGCTGTTCAGGCAGGGCCATCGCCTTCAAGAAGCTATCAAATTGGCGAGAAATGATTATGGAGAGAGTACGGATGTTCTGAGTTTATTGACCTTTCTTGAAAGTACTAGTCGAGGAATTTGTCAAGTCTCCTCTCGGGAACTGGATGATGATGAAGAGTAGTCAATGTCCTAATACCGCGAGAGAAGGCTGTGAACCCATCCAATGAGGGTAAGCCCATTGGGCTGATAGCAGGCGATGGGCGGTTTCCCATTATTTTTGCTGATAATGTTCGTCGATTAGGGTTTACCGTTTCTGCCATTGCGCATTTGGGCTCTACCCTTCCGGAACTTGAATCCCATGTTGAGAACATTCATTGGTTAAAAGTTGGTCAATTTAGCAAGGCGCTGGCAGCCTTAAAGCAAGATGGTGTGTGTCAGGCTGTGATGCTAGGTGGCATAAAAAAGACCAATGTGTTTACCACTCTTCGCCCCGATCTTCGAGCCTTAGCAATTTTTAGTCGTTTGAAGCACTGGAAGGACGATGCCATTCTTCGTGAGGTGGCAGGAGAATTGGAACGTGAAGGAATTGAGATTTGTGAATCAACATTTGGATTAGAAGGCATTTTAGCCGATGAAGGGTATTTGACAAAAAAGAGGCCCACCAAAAAAGATGAAGAAGACATTCAGTTTGGATGGGAGACCCTAGAAACTTTAGGAACATTGGATATTGGGCAATGTGTGGTGGTCAAAAACCAGGTGATTGTTGCCGTGGAGGCCGTAGAAGGTACTGATGAGGCGATTGCTCGAGGTGGGAAGCTTGCCGGTAAAGGGGGAGTGATCGTGAAAAGAACGAAGCCTCAGCAAGATTTGCGTTTTGATCTGCCTGCCATTGGACCGCAAACAATTCAAACCATGATCTTGGCTCAATCTTCTGTGCTGGCCATCGAAGCTAACAAGACAGTCATTCTTGACCGCGAAGAGGTGATTTCTCGCGCGAACAAAGCCGGAATTGCTATTATTGGGAAGACTGAAACGATTGAATCGACCATTTCTGACTCACCCTAACTCTCTCAGTAACCCTTTTCCTCAATGTCCTCAGTGGCAGAGAGCTCTTTCTGTATTTCCCATACACGTTGCCTTATGACACAGTCTCTACGAGTTGGAGTCATTGGTGTGGGTCATCTGGGTCGCCATCATGCCCGCATCTATTCGACGTTGTCGTCGGCCCAGGTCGTTGGGATTACTGATACTGATGCTGTGCGGGGACAAACGATTGCGGATGAATTTAACCTTTCCTTCTACCGTAACCTTCATGAGTTACTACCCCTTGTCGATGCAGTGAGCGTTGTCGTTCCAACTTCTGCTCATTTTTCAGTGGTGGTGTCTTGCTTGAACGCGGGTTGTCATGTCCTGGTTGAAAAGCCCATCACGACCAATGAACAAGAAGGGGAAAAATTAGTCCAACTGGCTAAAGACAAAGGAAAGATTCTCCAGGTTGGACATGTTGAACGGTTTAATCCCATCCTAGATACAGTTCGTCCCTTGATCCAAAAACCTGGTTTCATTGAATGCCATCGGCTCAGCCCGTTCCAGCCTCGTGGGACGGATGTGGATGTAGTTCGAGATTTAATGATTCATGATCTTGATT
Organism: Nitrospirales bacterium; assembly: GCA_029261295.1. Lineage (GTDB taxonomy): Bacteria > Nitrospirota > Nitrospiria > Nitrospirales > UBA8639 > Nitrospira_E. The sequence goes on from JAJDBP010000031.1 coordinate 92,305, forward strand.
TAATTTTGTCCTTGGGCCTTGGGCCCACAAAGCGCATTGAAGCTAGAGGAATGCCGGTATTTACGGAACATCCAGATATTGCGAACGTCAGGATATTGTTTGAATCAGGATGTTTAGTGAATTTAACGGCGAGCCGAATTTCATCTGGACGTTTGCGGAAGCTGAGGATCTATCAGCGAGATTGCTACATTTCTGTTGATTTGGGCTTAAAGGAGGCCGTGATCAATACTTGCCAGGCAACTGACTCCATGAATCGGGGAGTCCAATCGCAAAAGATATCTGAATCAGAAGGTGATGCGTTAACAAGAGAGTTAGACTGTTTTACTCAGTCAGTTCTGGGATCAACGGGGAAGTCAGGTGTATCGGGTCAAGAAGGTGTTGAAGCCTTACGAATGGCCAGTCACATTGTCACTTTGATTCAAGAATCCGTTATGGAGCTATCTTTGTAAGGTCATTCATCGAGTGCTTATTCCTATCGTGGTGTAATCTAATCTTACATGTTCAATCTTCTACTTGTGACAGGAGAGGCATCCGGTGATCTTCATGGCGCGAAATTGGCTCGAGCTCTTCGAGATTTAGAACCCTCCATTACCCTTATAGGGGTAGGGGGAAGACATATGGCTCAGGCAGGGGTGCAATTGATTCCAAATGTTTCACGCGTGGATACGATGGGAGTACCAGGTATTCGCCAATTATGGAATGCCTGGAAAACCCTACGTCAACTTTCAACTTTGGTAAAGCAAACTCACTTTGATGCGATTGTTCTCATAGATAGTCCTGCATTGAATCTCCGTCTTGCCAAAGTTGCCGTGAAAGCTTCCCAAACCTTGATCTATTACATTGCTCCACAGGTTTGGGCTTGGGGGCAGGCTCGTGTACATTTGATCCGAAAGGTTATCAAGCATGTATTAGCCATCTTGCCATTTGAAGAGGCCTTTTTCCGCAATGCGGGGGTCACTTGTGATTATGTGGGACATCCTCTTCTCGATGAGCTGGCAGAATCATATAATGTAGAGCAGGAACGCAGGTCTTTAGGTTTAAAGCCGAACGAGATGGTCGTTGGATTACTTCCCGGTAGCCGAATCAAAGAGGTCCAGGATCTCTTACCTACATTATTAGAGGCGTGCAATATTATTCAAAGGAAATATCCACAATTACAATTAGTCTTGGCGCAAGCGGATACCATTGCAGATTCCATTTTCGCAGAGATTCTACCCAATGCTCCCCCAGTCAAGTTCATTAAAGGGCAACCTAATGAGGTCATCGCGGCCTCAAATCTTGTCCTTGTTGCTTCAGGGACCGCAACTCTTCAGGCGGCTTTAATAGGCACTCCAATGGTCATCGTCTATAAAACGTCAGCCCTTACCTATCAAATTGGAAAACGTCTAGTTAGAATTCCTTATATTGGATTAGTCAATATATTAGCCCAAAAAGAGGTTGTTCCCGAAATTCTACAGGAGCGTGTCACTGCAAAAAACATTGCTAGAGAAGCTCTGGCAATATTAGGAAATCCAACTCGCCAAGGTACGATGAAAGAAAATTTCCGAGCTCTTCGAAAATCATTAGGAAACCCAGGAGCTTCACGCCGTGCGGCAGAAATGATTTTAACGGAGATTCGTCCATGAACATTTTATGGCGTATCGTCGCGTACCTTAAGCCGTATCGATTCAGATTGTTTCTAGCCATACTCTGCTCTGCGGGAGTTGCAGCGGGCCAAGGGGCCACGGCTATGTTAGTGGCTCCTCTTTTGCAAGATATTTTCATAGACTTCAATGAGGAGTCTAGAGTGATGTTGCCCCTAGCCCTTTTAGCTCTCACAATTTTTAAAGCTGTTTTTTCTTATGGTCAATCCTATTTAATGGGGTATGTTGGGCAATGGGTGATTGCTGACATTCGGCAGCAATTATTCATTCAAATTGTGCGGTTACCTATTCGTTTTCATGATGCGAATAGTTCAGGGCGACTCATGGCTAGAGTCATTAGTGATGTCAATGAAATGGCCAATTCCATACCGAGTATCCTCAAGGATATATTTCAACAAGGGCTGACATTTATTGTCTTAATCGGTGTGGCCTTTTATCGAAGCTCAGAGTTGGCTGCGGTGGTCTTAGTGGTATTACCGTTATCTGCCTATGTCCTGATTCGCGTTGGAAAACGTATTCGAAGGCTTTCGACACGAGGCCAAGAATCGATTGGTAGTATGGCGTCAGTACTCAAAGAAGCGTTTACGGGAATTAAAATTGTCAAAGCGTATGGCCAGGAAGAGAAAGAATCAGAACGATTTTCTCTTATGAATAAAGCGTATCGAAGAGTTCAAGTCAAATCTTCTCAGGCTTCAGCGATTTCTTCTCCCATGTTGGAAATTATTGGTTCTTTTGGAGTGGCATTTATTATTTGGTATGGTGGTGGTCTCGTGATAGCTGAAGAAATGAAATTTGGTGAATTTTCTTCCTTCCTCACCGCCATATTTATGGCGTATGGCCCTGTCCGGAAAATGGCTGGTGCCAATGCATCCATCCAGCGGGCTTTAGCAGGCGGGAAACGCGTATTTTCGGTGTTGGATCTTGATAGTGAATTGGCAAAGGATGAAGGCAAGGAAATGTTGCCTCTTATTACACGTCAAATAGACTTTTCAAACGTCAGTTTTTCTTATGAGGGTGCGAAGGATCCTTCTTTGGATCGAGTAAATCTGACCGTTCGGGTTGGTGAAGTGGTGGCGTTAGTAGGGGCGAGTGGAAGTGGCAAGACGACGTTAGTCAATCTTGTCCCACGATTTTATCGTCCGACAGAGGGTCAAGTGACCATTGATGGATTGGACATCCGATTAGCTGATCGATCGTCCTTACGTCGACAAATTGGGATTGTTTCTCAAGAAACGGTGTTATTTGATGATTTGATTCGGAATAATATTGCCTATGGTCGTCCGGATGCGACCGAGCCACAAATCATTGAGGCAGCGCGTGCTGCCTATGCATGGGAATTTATCGATCGCCTGCCACAGGGGCTTGATACCTTGGTAGGTGAAAATGGACTGAAATTGTCTGGGGGACAACGACAGCGACTGGCCATTGCTCGAGCAATTTTGCGGGATCCTCCAATCTTGATTCTTGATGAAGCCACGTCGGCCTTAGATTCTGAATCAGAAAAACTGGTGCAGCAAGCTCTGGCTAATTTAATGAAGGATCGTACGACGTTGGTTATTGCTCATAGGCTTTCAACGGTTCAACATGCCGATCGTTTAGTGGTGATGCAACGAGGGCGGATTGAAGAAATTGGAACCCATGACGAGTTATTGAAAAAAGGGGGATTGTATACTCGGCTTTACCAAACCCAATTTCAGCTGACCCAACTGCAACCCCTTTCGACCAATTGATACATTGAGGTAATGAGGCGATTATGAAGACTTGGTTAAAGCTGTCCGTGCTTCCCGCAATCGCCGCCTGGGGAATACGCTTATTGGGTAGGACGATGACCATAGCAACAGTTGGCGGAGAAACAGTGGATGCCTTCATTCAAAAAGGGAATCCCATTATTATTGCCTTTTGGCATGGGCGACAACTTATGATGCCATTAGCGTATCGAGGGAAATCCGCCTCAATTTTGATTAGCCATCATCGGGATGGCGAAATTATTGCCAATATCATGAAGGAATTTTGTTTTGGTGCGATTCGAGGATCGAGTTCCCGAGGAGGGATGCAGGCTCTTCGTCAGTTAGTCTTTGCCGGAAAGCAAGGGAAGGATTTAGTGATTACTCCAGATGGGCCTCGTGGTCCGTCTTGCCAGGTGCAGGCGGGTGTCATATCTTTGGCGAAGCTTACCGGTTTTCCTATCGTACCTTTGACCTTCGCCTGCTCAAAAAAAAAGTCTTTTCTAGCTGGGATAAATTTCAAATTCCCTTTCCATGGACGATTGGATTGTTTGTTTGGGGAAACCCTATTTCTGTAGAAAGGGCTCTTCAGAAAGATGAGTTGATTGCCCATGGGAAAGAATTGCAACGTATTTTGAATACCTTGACCGAACAAGCTGAAATAGCTGTCCAGCAATCTGATCCTGCTTCGTATTTTCTTCATGCCAGAAACGAAGATTCATCTTCCCCTTTCAGGTAACCTCCTTATGTTTTGGTTGGTCTATAATGCGTTACTGATCTTGTGTTTCCCAGTCATCATCACTTTGCTCATGACCAAAAAGCGATGTCGACGGGGCTTCTTAGCTAGATTGGGGAAAGTCCCTACAGATTTGCAACCTCGGTCTGAGCGGCTGGTGTGGGTTCATGCTGCTTCGTTAGGGGAGGTCACGGCAATTGTTCCTTTACTCAAAGCTATGAAGGAAGAAGATTCTTGTCAGGAAATAGTGGTGTCCACCGTAACCGAAACTGGGCGGGAAATGGTGTTAAAGCAATTAAAGGGGATTGCCACACATTTTTATGCCCCGGTGGATATGTGGTGGGCGGTGAGCCGTTATGTGCGAGTCCTCAATCCGCGTTTGTTTCTGCTGGTTGAGTCAGAAATTTGGCCAAATTTGCTGACAAGTCTTCAGCAACATCAGGTACCTGTGTGTTTAGTGAATGGCCGAATTTCTTCGCGGTCTTTTCCGCGTTATCGGCTGGTGAGAAAGTTTATGAAAGAGATTTGGTCTTCTTTTGATTTAGCCTTGATGCAAACAACTCAAGATGCGGAACGGATCAGAGAATTGGGAGCCAAAGTCAGTGTGGTTTACATGACGGGCAATATGAAGTTTGACCAATCATTGGAGCTTCGAGAGAAGAATGACTCGACTATGGCTATCCGAACAACATTGGGAGTCAAGGAAACAGAGTTAGTCATTGTGGCAGGAAGCACTCATCCTCAAGAGGAGGAATTTATTCTTGAGGCGTATAAGTCCCTCATCAAAACACAGAAGCACCTGGTGTTGGTTGTGGCTCCCAGACATATTGAGCGGGCTTCAGAATTGGAAAAAATCATTGCACGGTACGGCCTACCCTTTGTCCGACGTAGTCAGATGAATGAGACGCATCCCATCTGGAATCACGAAGAATCACCACGAGTGATCCTTTTAGATTCACGAGGTGAATTACCTTTTGTTTACAGGGTGGGGTTTGTAGGATTTGTTGGAGGAACCCTCGTTCCCGTGGGTGGGCATAATCTTTTAGAGCCTGCGCAATGGAGTCGTCCCGTCTTGTTTGGACCGTACGTGGACCATTGCCGAGATATTGCTCATCAACTGCTACAAGCTGGTGGGGCTATTCAAATTCATCAACCTCAACAATTAGAGGGACAACTGTTACGCCTGCTCAAAAATCCTCAGGAAGCTGAAGAGATGGGTAGGCAAGCCCTGGCCGTTATTCAAGAAAATCGTGGTGTCGTGGAAAAAAATCTCAGAATGATTCACCAATTGACCATGCATTCAGGCCCTACCTCCTCCGGTTTGGGTAAGTCCAGTTTCGACTCTTCTGTGGAGAATCCCAATATTATGAGGAAGGATTTGGAGCCCTCTTCTATGAGTGTATCTTAGCCCTATTGTGAACGATGACCTGGGACTGTTGTTTCTCGTGAGTACCCTCCGCTCATCTCATATTCCCTTCCAGCTAAAAATTTGGGAATGGTTTCAACGACATTGCCCCTGGGTTTTGCAGGGCCTTTCTGTCATCTATGGTATGATTGTTCGAATTCGTCGGACGGCCTATCAACAGGCATGGCTCCCACGGCGGCGTTTACCCAAACCAGTTGTTAGTGTAGGAAATATCACAGTAGGGGGAACAGGGAAAACGCCATTTGTTATTTGGTTAGCCCAGCAACTGTCTGCCAAAGGTAAACGAGTCGCGATATTGAGCCGTGGGTATGGACGCCAGGACCCATCCAAAAACTTCATGGTGTCGGATGGGCAGAGCCAAATCAAAGAATGGCGGATATCTGGTGATGAGCCAACGATGATTGCTCAACGTTGTCCTTGGGCTATTGTGGCAGTGGGGCCGGATCGTTTCCATTTGGGGCAATGGGTATTGGAGCAAATACCCTGTGATTGTTTCATTTTAGACGATGGCTACCAGCATGTGTCGTTGTTTCGGGACCTTGATGTGGTGTTATTTGATGGAACAGATTCCCAGGGGCTGTCGAACGTTTTGCCGGCAGGGCGATTGCGAGAACCCTTGGAAGCCACGAAAGGAGCCGGGGCTTTTATTTTCACACGGGCAGATTCTCATTCCTCAATCGAGCCTATTCAACAGCGTATTGAGGAGTCCTTAGGAAAGACGATAAGCCCCATTATTCTGAAATCGGTACCCAAGCAGGTTCAGCATCTTGTCACGGACCAGGTCCAACAATTGGAATTGTTATTGGCGTTCCCACTTTTGCTTGTGAGTGGGATAGGAAATCCCGGATCATTTCGAAATATGTTGGCAGATTATGGATCTGAGATATTAGAGGAAATTCTATTCTCAGATCATTGTGCGTATGGCCAGAATGAGGTCAACGTCATTCACCAAAAAATGAACCAATATGAGAATGCCATCGTCATGACAACGGAAAAGGATGCGGTGAAACTAAGGGAATGGTTTACGAAAGAGGATCCAATATGGTTTCTCTCTACCGAATTAGAATTCCTGCGGGGAGAACAAAAAATTTTGGAACTATTGGATCATGCCGGTTTTCTGTGAATGAGAAATGAAATTGGATTAAAAGAAACCTCATGAGTGCAACGTTTAATGATGAGCCGGATTTCCCCACAAAATATTCTTGTGCGTGTCCCTAATTGGATTGGGGATGCCGTCATGTGTTTGCCAGCGCTGATGGATTTGCGCGAGGGTTTTGATCAGGCAGACATGACTGTTTTAGCCAGGCCAACCATTGCTGAAATTTTGCGGGACCAATGTGGAATTAAGAATGTGTTGGTGTATGAACATCAAGCAGAGCATCAGGGTATTTTCGGACTGTTGAAGTTGAGTCGACTCATACGGGCAAGAGCCTTTGATACCGCTATACTTTTCCAAAATGCCTTTGAAGCAGCCTTTCTTGCCATGCTTTCCAGCATTCCAACACGAATTGGATATGCGACTGACGGGAGAAGTTGGCTGTTATCTCAAGCTGTTCCACTTCCTTTAGAACAATCCTTACACCATACGCACTATTATCAACAATTGGTACAAGCCATAACGCAAATCCCTTCAAAAGATCGTCTTCCGAAGTTAGTTGCCCCGTCTCATAATCAGTTGCCCGGGTCGCCACAGTTGGCTGAACTGTATTCTTCATCCAAAACGTTATTTGTCGGGATTAATCCCGGTTCCATTTATGGTTCCGCTAAGCGTTGGGGTTCTTCTCGATTTGCAGAGGTTGGGGATCAAATTGTCGAACAAATTCAGAAAGAATATCCACAATATGCCACTGTCCGTTGTGTTCTTTTTGGAGGGAAAGGGGAGGAAGGTCTGGGAAGGGAAATTGCTAATCAGATGCGAACTCAGCCAATAATTTTATCGGGTAAGACCACGGTTCATGAGCTGATGGGTGGCCTCAGTCGTTGTGCGGTGTTGGTGACGAATGATACGGGGCCGATGCATATGGCTCAAGCCCTTGGCGTACCGGTTGTGGCTATTTTTGGTTCAACCGATCCGAAAACGACTCAACCGGTAGGGGAGAGCTCCTATGTCATTCGAGAGCAGGTGCGTTGTTCACCCTGCTTACTGAGAGCATGCCCTATTGATCACCGCTGTATGACCAACGTGTCTACCAATCAAGTCGTTGGGACGATCATGGGACAGATGGACGAAATTTTGACATGTTATGCCGCTAAAGAATCTGTTGACTCATGAAAAACTCAATCCCACGGAATGTTGCGGTATTTGTCGATCGGGATGGAACCTTAAATGAGGATCATGGCTATGTGACCTCCCCAGAACAATTGGTGTTATTTCCCGGTGTTCCAAAAGCACTTGGTCGTTTAAATCAATTGGGGGTCCGGGTTATCCTTGTTACCAATCAATCAGCCATTGGCCGTGGCTTCATGACGGCTCAGGATTTTCAAGGAATTCAACAAAAACTCACAAACCTTCTTCTGGTCCATGATGCGACAATTGATGCTGTCTTTTTTTGCCCCCACCATCCCAAAGAGGAGTGTGTCTGTCGTAAACCGAATATCGCCATGATTCAACAAGCGGCAGAACAGTTTACCCTTGATTTGTCTGTGTGTTATTTCGTTGGCGATAAGTCAAGTGATCTGGAAGCAGCCCACAAGGCAGGATCCTTAGGTGTCTTGGTGATGTCCAGTGAATATAGTACGGCTGCTTTGAGGGCCAGGGATCATGGGAAATTTCCCATTGCTCATGTGGCAGAATCATTTGTGCAGGCTATCGATTGGATTGAAGGAGATTTGGTGGAACGGTATCAACGTTCGCCAGGAAAATAAAATTGACCATTTCTGGAGTAAGAAGCGTGAGAGGTTTATGAACATTTCTCCCCGGCGAATTTTGGTCATCAAGCTCAGTTCGTTAGGTGATATTGTTCACACGCTTCCTGCGGTGGCTGCCCTCCGCCAACGATATTCCTCCGCTCATATTTCTTGGCTTGTGAAAACACAATGGGCATCGATTTTGGAAGGGAATCCGGATGTCAATGAGGTTGTGCACATTGATTTTTCTTGGAGAAATTGGCCGACACTCGTCTCTATTCTGAGACGACAACCGTACGATCTCATTATAGATTTCCAAGGACTTTTTCGTACTGGACTGATAGGGATGCTTTCCGGTGCTACTATGCGCGTAGGGTTTGCACGAGCCAGAGAAGGGGCGCCGTGGATGTATACGCATCGTGTTTCTTTGCCAAAAGATCGAGAAACGTCGTGGCGGCTCTTAGAGATTCATGCGGTTGATCGAAATTTGGCGATTGCGGAATTTCTAAGTGCGGATACTTCTCGCCCGACTTTTCATTTTCCCGCATTGGCAGAAGATCAACATTCTATTAATGAGATATTGAATAATGCACAAGTCGAAAAACACCAAAAATTGATTGCTTTGGCCCCCTGGAGTCGTTCTGCCTTAAAATCTTGGCCCCTGGATCGGTTTGTCCAGTTAGCTGATGAGCTGGTACGGATACCGAATCTTCGTGTGGTGGTTTTAGGTGGACCAACCGATGGTCCATCTGCGAAGGAGTTTCGTTATTTAGAGTCTCACGGACTTGTCAGCTTGGTTGGAAAACTTTCTCTTCGTCAATTGCCTGAAATGTTGCAAAAAATGAAGCTTGTTGTTGGCAATGACTCATCACTGATTCACCTGGCTGCAGGTGTCGGGACACGCGTGCTGGGGATTTTTGGACCGACCCAACCCAAAGCCACTGGCCCCTATCCATTATCGGAACATCTGATTCGACGGACTGAGCTCGCGTGTAGCCCCTGTGGGCAACGAGTATGTCGTCATTCCCAGTACTTGGAATGCTTGCAATCTATTTCTGTCGGTTCCCTTTTAGAAATCATTCGCGAAACGTTGACCTGCCCTTCGAAATGACGAACAAATTTTGGTGAGCGAGCTGCGATGTTGAGCCAGGTTAGCCGTTAGGGAGGAACACGAGTTTTGGCTGGTCCCGACATGCCACGAAAAATTTCGGCTGTAGTCATTGCGTATAACGATGCTCCCAATATGCGACGGTGTTTGGATAGTTTGCATTGGGTGGATGAAATTATTGTCGTTGATTCGAATAGTACTGATGGCACAACTGAGATTTGCTTGGAATATACCAACCAGGTTTTTCACTATCCCTTTCAGGGCTTCGGTGCATTGCGCAACCAGGCCATTACTCACGCGGAACATGATTGGATTTTTAGTTTAGATACGGATGAATGGGCCACCTCGGAAATTCAGCAAGAAATTAAAAACCTGTTGATTCATGATCCACCGGCACAGGCGTATTTGGTTCCACGAAAGAATTACTTCTTAGGTCATTGGATCAAACATTGTGGATGGTACCCAGACTATCGTCAGCCGCAATTGTTTCATAAAGCCCATATGCGCTATCGAGAAGATCTGGTCCATGAGGGATTTGAGGTATCAGGAAAGACAGGTGTTCTTCAGTCACATGTCGAACAGATTCCTTTTCGAAATCTCGATCAGTATTTTCAAAAAATGGAGAGATATTCTACTTTGAGGGCTCAAGTGATGCATTCAGAAGGGCGACGTTTTCGTGCCCATCAATTGTTTTCGCATCCTTTGTTTACCTTTTTTAAAATGTTTGTTCTTCGAGGAGGGGTTTTCGATCGAAAGCCTGGCCTCATACTTTCTATCCTTTATGCTTACTATGCCTTTGTGAAGTATGCCAAGTTGTGGGAATGCCAGGTGAAAAGGTAGAGGGATTTTCTCTACTTTAAGTTTTTGTGAGGGTTGAAATTTTGTAATGACCAATACCTTAATGGAGAAAAGGTGGTAATGAGTTCATGAATTCCTTTTCCCTTTCCACAATAATCATTACGAAAAATGAAGAACAGAATATTGAAGAATGTCTTCAGAGTGTGGATTGGGTTCAACAGATTCAGGTTGTTGATGCGGAAAGTGCCGATCGGACCATAGAATTGGCTCGGCTCTATACACAAGACGTCATTGTCAGACCCTGGGAGGGGTATGGCCCCCAAAAAAATTATGGCATTCAACAAGCCACGGGTGATTGGATCCTCATCCTTGATGCTGATGAGAGAGTTTCTCCTGAATTGGCGAAGGAAATTCAAGAAAGATTACAGTCTTGGATGGCGCATGACCCGGTCGCCTATCGTATACCCCGCCGAAATATATTTTATGGTGCCTGGGTTCGATGGGGTGGAGCCTATCCCGATCCCCAAATTCGCCTTTTTCGAAAGGGAAAAGCCACCTATAATGATGTCGAGATTCATGAAAACTTAATCGTCGAAGGTCGAATTGGGAATCTGGAAGGATTTTTACTGCATTACACGGAGCGCCAGATTGCAGATCATTTTCGCAAGTTTTCTTTATACATTACTCTTGCCGCCAAAGAACGTGGGAAATTTACAAGCAATGTTCATTGGTGGCATCTTCTCCTGAATCCCTTGGTGACGTTTACCAAGAAATATTTTTTAAAACAGGGATTTCGTGATGGTATTCGTGGAGTAATTTATGCGGGGTTTGCGAGTATGTATACATTTGGAAAATATGCAAAATTATGGGAATTGAAATGTGAGAACTCACAAATACCTCCTTCAGAACGCACGTGAGGGTGTTTCCAGGAAAAATCATTTTTGAGTTTGGCTGACCATTTCATGAAGCGGCACATATTTTAACTGGGTATTGTGGAATGGCACAGTTTCCTAACAAGGGGATAAGAGTTCTCTATCTCCATGGAGTGGCTCAAATTGGAGGCGCAGAGAGAGAATTGTTGTCATGGTTGGAATTCTTAGATCGGAAACGATTTGAACCTTACGTGGTTTGTCCATCCAATGGTCCGTTAATTACAGAATTGGAGAAATTGCACATCCCCCATATTTCCTTTTCTTTTCCAGCATGGAGGAAATTGTTCCACATATTTTTGCGACCGTTTGCCGTCTATAAATTAATGAGTATTATTCGGCGATGGAATATTGACCTATTGCATGTGAATGATTATTGGTGGGCTCCGCTCGGAATTTTGGCTGGGCGATTCACGGGCCGTCCATGTCTCATCCATGTCAGACAAGAAATTGAACCACGAAAGGTTTCACAATATTGGTTGGACAAGGGAAATTTGGTTGTCCCAGTTTCAAAAAGCATTGGAAACGTCCTGAAGGATGCCGGTGTTTCACCAAAAAACATTCAAGTGCTTCTGAGTGGCGTTGGAGCAAGGAAGGACCCCATTTCCCCCTTACCATTGGAGACCTTGGCCGTCCTGCAGCAAATAAAAGGGCAACCTGTTATGGGAACCGTCGCCAATCTCTTCCCAAGGAAAGGGCTACAATATCTTGTAGAAGCCATGGGCCAGGTTAAAGAATTGTTTCCGAATATTTTTTTAGTGATTGTAGGGACGGGTGATGATGAATATGAACGTCACTTACGAACGCAAGTCGAATCTCTGGGATTGACCAATCAAGTACTCTTTGCTGGGTTTCAAGCGAATCCAGAAATCTTTATTTCACAGTTTGATATTTTTGTTCTCCCTTCCGTTCTGGAAGGACTTGGGATCGTATTGCTAGAGGCCATGACTTTAGGTAAGCCTATTGTTGCCACTACCGTTGGAGGGATTCCGGAAATTGTTCAACATGAAAAAACAGGATTATTAGTTAAGCCGGCCGATGTGGATGATTTATGCCGAGCGCTCCTCACTTTATGCCAGAACCCTGCTATATGTCAGCGTATGGGGGAAGAAGCAAAGAACCGTGTGGCAGAAACTTTTTCTCGTACACGCATGATGGAAGGATTATATCATGCATATGAAAGCCGGCCTGTGAGCCGTTAGGTGGTTGTGACGAAATGGTTATGGACCGTGGAGTATGGCTGACAATTATTTTGATGTTTCTCGGACCCCAATGCATTTAGGTCAAGAATTGCAACCGCGTATTTTAATTATTGCGATTCGTGTCATCGGCGATGTTGTTCTGATTACCCCTCTCCTGACTCTTTTGAAGAAGGCCTATCCAAACGGCTATTGTGCGGTTCTTGTTGATGAATCAACCTCGAAAGTCCTGCTGAATAATCCGTCAATTAACCGTCTCATCGTTATTAATCGCGCAAAATCACAACAGGAACCCTGCTGGAAGCGAGGAAGAAATTGGCTTCATCTTGTTCGTGATTTAAGAAAAGAGCAATTTGATGTGGTGCTGGATTTATTTAGTGGACCACGAAGTGCCGTTCTCACATATTTTTCTGGTGCGGCAAAACGGTATGGGGAAGATTTCAGGAAACATGGACGGGGGTTTCTTTATAGTCATCCCATTAAAATCAAACGTGATAGAAACCATCTCATTGAACAAAAATTAGAACTGGTGCAGACATTGGTTGGAGATGCCACGCTGGAAGCCGGCCCTTTAGAATTGTATGTGACGGACAAAGAAGAGGATGATGGACGGCGTTTGTTGGGGAACCCCCCCAATGGCTATTTGCCCAGAATAGGATTGATCCCAAGCGCGGGCTCTCAATGGCGGGTCTGGCCGTCGGAGCGATTTGCCGAAATTGGGGATGCACTTTCTCGAAGCTATGGAGCGCAAATTGTATTGTTGGGTGGTCATGACGACATGTCCCTTTGTCATTCTATTAGCGATCGCATGCAGACGAAGTCGTTAGATCTTTCTGGCCAAACGAGCTTGCGTGAGCTAATTGCGGTGTTAGCCCGATTGGACTTGGTGATTTCGAATGTCACCGGCCCGATGCATCTGGCTTCAGCTTTGCCCAGGCCGAAAGTCATTGGGTTATACGGGGCAGCAGACACGGTTCAATATGCGCCATGGAGCAAGAATACTTGGATGCTGACCAAGGGGACAAAGAATGATGCCTATTGGAATCAGGTTAATTATCAAAAAGATTATGAGTATTTATGCCGTATAACGGTAGCTGATGTGATGGACTTAGCGCAGAAGCTTTTGACAATTTCAAAATAAATGGTGAATCTCAGTAGCCCGACTCAAGACCGGGAGCCCTCTATCTACACTATTCGGGAATGATGAAATGAAGTGGTTGGGGTCGTGGATTTTTTGGGTGATATTTGCCGCAGGTTGTGCTGTGTTTTTTCTTCCCAAATTTCCTTATTATCAAGTTTGGATGCCCTATGGGTATGATTTGGGAGGGATAGCACTCGTGATATTGTATCTCTCAATAGGGTTTGGAAGCCTTGGATTCTATGGCCTAATGGGTTGGCTGACCTCTACGCCAACGAACCATTTTTCTTTGAAGGTTGGGACTGCCGGATTGGGTCTTGCCGTGGGTTTAATTTGCTGTTATTTGAAATTAATGGATCTTACTCCTACCGTGTGACATGAAAAGTATTCTGAATTCTATTCGATGGCCTTTACCAACTCACAACGGGAATGAGCCACCAATTCAAAAATTATGGTGGTGGCAAACGTGTCTTCAAGTCATAGGTGTTTGTGGGGTGATGGTTGTGTTGATCAAATTAGGAAGTGGCCTTCAAGGTTGGAGCGAGGTGGTCGCCTCAGAAAACGGGCCCGTGGAACGGATCAGTGCGGCCGTGTGGTTTATGGCATTCACATGGTCGTTTATGGCTGGGTGGTGTGATAGGGTTTTTCGGATAGAATGGTTGCTCATCTCGCCTATTTTTTTACTGTTTGGATTACGTGAGCTAGATGCCCATGTTTGGGCTACAGGTTGGAACCTGGACAAATTTGCTAATTATTGGAACCCACAATTTCCATTAACTGAAAAAATCGTAGTCTTAACCTTGATGGTTCTGCCCTGTGTGGGAGTTGGAGTCCTGCTCTGTATACGGTTCTGGTCGGCTATTGGGCCTGCTTGGAGGAGAGGGAGCCTGTGGTTGGGACATGTAATTTTCGTTGGGATTTTATTGGCCATTTGCTTAGCCCTAGATAAAATTGGGGCGTATACCTTACCCTATTTGGGGATTGGTACTTCGGGGCAAGTCTTCTTTATGATGATCGAAGAGTTCTTGGAAATGGTGTTAGCCGTGTTTGCTTTTGTATCTATCTGGCCATACTTACAGGAGGCCTTCAATGGGATTGATTAACCTGAAAAGTTTCGAAGTTCCTGCAGCTCAAGCTGATGAAGATACCTCTCAGGAGCAACAAAAGGGTAAACGCATTCTCCTGATTAAGCTTCGCTATCTGGGTGATGTGGTCTTATCGACTCCGCTGCTTCCTCTTCTGAGAAAACAATACCCCGATGCCAAAATTACTTTTCTTGTGAACCCAGGCACTTCGGCTGTCTTACAGGATAATCCCTATTTAGATGAAGTGTGGGTATTGCCCCAGAAATCTTGGTGGACACAACTCCGATTTATCCAGCGATTGCGCAAGGCCAAGTTTGATACGGTCATTGATTTGACCGATGGTGATCGTTCAGCCTTTCTTTCTCGGCTATCAGGCGCGGTGACCCGATTAGGATATAACCGAGAAAGACGTTGGCGCGGACGGTTGTATTCACAAGTCTTGCCGTCTGCCTATGGTTCCATGCATATGGTGGAATATCATCAACAAGCCTTAGAAGCTTTGGGCATTACCGAGTCGGTGGGAAAACCTGAGATCTATCTGAAATCTGTTATCACAGAGCCAAAGGAAGAAGAATTTGGCGAGGTGTTTAGCCAAGGGCAACCATTGGTACTGTTACACCCAACGGCACGGTATACGTTTAAGGCCTGGCCAATTGAGCGGTTTGCGGCTTTAGCTGATTGGTTAAGTGAACAGGGGATGAATGTAGGGATCATTGGAAGTCCTAAAGAAATACAGATTGGTCAGCAAATTGGAAATTTAACTAAACACAAGCCTATCAGCCTCATGGGTAGTACGAAATTGTCTCAATTAATTGGCTTAATGAAGCGGAGTGATCTGATCATTGGCAATGATGGTGGGCCCATGCATATTGCCGCCGCGGTAGGGTGCCCGGTGTTAGGACTCTTTGGTCCCTCAGATCCTTCGGTCTGGGGCCCTCGCGGGTTATCTGTTCAAGTTATCTACAAGGGATTAGATTGCGAAGAATGTTTCTATCCCGGTTGCTCCCGCGGCGAAGACAGTTGTATGCGTCAAATTTCAGTAAAAGAAGTTTGCCAAGCCGCGAAGACAATGCTAGCTTTTCCTACCTAGCGTCTCTATAAACACATTAAAGGGCATATAAAAAATATTTTCGAGTCCGAGTTAGGTCTCTGTTTGTTTGATTGTGCACTGGCGAGGAAGCTGTTCAAAAAGGCTCGTCCAGCAAGGCCGCAGGCAGGGAAATGGGTGAAGCGTACTTGGTTGTACGCTGAGGCCTTTGAACAACGAGAACGCTGCTTTCGAACTTTCCCCACAGACTTCTAGGGAAAGACGGGGAGTGGAGCGTAGACGAGGGGATGCCCCACCAATTCTGCGAACCAACATTCCGTTTCTTCATGAGAAAGCGGATGTTGGTTCAGTCGTATCTCCAAACGAAATTCTCCTTCAGAACCAACAAGCCCAACAATAGCAGAAGCATCGACCCCATCTGGTAAGGGAACTCCAGTTTGAAATTCTGCCAAACTCCCATACATCCGCCCTCGTGATTTGAGTAAGGAGAAAATTTCCGGAATTTCTTCTAACTGGCAATGAAGCGAGCAACGGTACATCAATCGGGTGTCGGCCGATGGTTGCTGGAAATCGCGTAAGGCTTGCTGAGGAAATCCCGTAAGATAGACGCGGACTTGGTTTGCTGGATGAGAGATTGTTGCCGCAAGTTGGCCGGCCGAAACGAGAAATTCAAAGGGGTCAGGAGAGTTTAATTCAAATTGACAAGGTCCAAAGGCGTCAGGCCAAGAACAAAATAAAGGCGTGTCGTCTCGTGAGGTTTGAAGCGAAACTTTATGATGATCGACTTTGGCTTCAAGAGGTAATTGTAGAACTTCGATAGCTGAACGAAAACCCTCTTGACGGTCATTGAGCCAAAATTGGTCACGAGGAGCTTCCACAGATTCTCCAGGGGCAATAATTTCGGTGGTATGTAATCGCACGCGAATAAAGCCGTGCGTATGGCGAAATCCTATCCAGAAGGAAGCTAAAGGCTGAAGCGTGGCGAGCGGACGCCCTATTCGCCAGGGGTGAGCAACGGAGCAATAGGTATTCACCGTTTGGTGCTTCTGGAAGACCGTATGGTACCCACCCGCAAGTAAGAAAAAATCACCCTCCCACTGGTCTAACACATGTAAGAGCGTGACATCTTCGGTCGGCCATGCTTCAAGCTGATTAATTTCATCAAGATCAGACACGTCCCACTCTTCGATATACGTAATCATCTCTTTTTCAGGTTGCATAGTAGTTAAGCCAGCTTGTCGTAGCTTATCCGTCACCAACAAAATGTCGTCAAAGGACAGAGTCGATGTAGATTCCCAACGATGTTCACGCATACAGAATAGGATGTGAGGATGTGGTGGAAGAGTCAGTCAGAAAGATTAGCACTGATGTGGTTGAAAAAATCAATCCGAGTGTCTGACGAGAAGATAGCAACGTGACAACGAAGACATTTCAAATGGGGTTTCACCCTGAACCCAAAGCTGTTCATGTTTGATTACCACAGTCGTTTCTTGGCAAACGGTCGTCCCGAACCCGTCTTAAGATAGGTCTCGAACGCAAGGGCTTTTGAATCTTCAGAAAAACTCACATAGGTGTGGAGCTTCCACGGCGTAAACTTTGAGGTGTGGGTAGAACCGCCAGCATTGTGACTGTCCAGGCGTGTGTTGAGGTTCGAAGTGACCCCGACATAGGTTTTATTCGAATGGGATTCGCTTTTGATTAAATACACATACTTCATAAGAAAGGAATCCTGAGAGTCCGCCTAAGCTCTTTATCTGTGCTGGCCTACTAGTAGTAACCATCGCTCTTTATCTGTGCCGGCCTACCAGCCGAAGCCTTGGCGAAGGCTGGCGGAGAGGGAGGGATTCGAACCCTCGGTAGGTTTGACCCTACGCCGGTTTAGCAAACCGGTGCCTTCGGCCACTCGGCCACCTCTCCGCGCAAGATTTAGTGTTTTATTTCAATGAATTGTAAGCTTATGTGGCATCCGAATCTCGACATTAGTCTAGAGCCAATAAAAGAGATATATATTAACCAAAAAGATGTTTAAAAAGATAGAAATCTTTTTTTTAGTCTTTGAGGTTTGGTTCATGTCATTGATTATAATAAATATGACAAAAACCATTCAGAGATTATATTTCCTGAAGATTTCTCAGCTTGGATTGAGAGAAGGTCCTGGTTTTCGGCTTGGTGATATATAGCTCTGGCCAAAGCATATGATTCTTTAACTGTTCTCTGACTCACTTCCCGATTCATTCCATCCACTAAGTATTCCATTCGCAGGGGGAGAGGGGCCAATGCTGCTGCAATATCTGGCAGATCGGCTATTCTTAATAATCCGCGAATGATTGAATCTGCTGGTTGGTACAAACGCACATCATATTTGATGGTTGTATGGTACTTCTCCAATAATATTCTTGACTTATTTCACGAATTTGGTCAGAGTCTTTCGCTCTTGGAAAGCCTGGGTGCGGGCTTCGGGGTTCCAGGAAGATCGGCCATTCCAGCTATAAGCAACGTATAATTTCGGCGTTTACGGATGAATGCCATCTTGAGGGGATTTCCTGAAAGATGGCATTATTTTTTTGAGGAACTAATGGAGATTTCCACAATGACCAATGCAGTCCATAGGCCATTCCTTAATCAAAACAAAATCTGTCTTTTGCTTGCCTTGGTATTTCTTTTGTTATGTGGATGGTTTTCTCCATTGTTTGCAGCCGTGGAGTTTGAATCGTTTCAGGTTAAAAATCCCAATCTTCAAACCCAACGCGGGCCGTTGCTGGATGGTATGACTCTTCGGGGAACGATTCGTTTAGCGCCAGCCAGTAATGGGATCGACCCACTACAAGAGCCGTTGATGGTGACCCTTCGTGACTCGGAAGGTACCGTCCTTTTTTCTCAAACGATTCCTTCAGGAGCCTTTACCAAAAAGAAAAGAAGGCGCGGAAGCACGGACTATACGTTTAAGGGAGCTGATACTGCCGAATTTCACAACATTCGACTGGCGGTGACAAAGAAAAAAAGCGTGACCTTTACCTTAACCAGTAAAAACCTGCAAATGGCCTGCTGTTCCCCGACTATGATGTCGTTGGAAATTGGGGATGATGGTGGGGCCATCAATCTCACGACACAGACTCAACTGCCGATGGATTCGCAAGGGTTGGTCGCTGAGGAAGGAAGGCCTGAGACTTCTGAGGCGATAGATGAACCGCTTTCGAGTGCTGTGAGTGCAGCCTTTCCGGAAGATTCGTTGGATGTTGATGAGAATGGCTCGGCTGAAGCCGCCACCGATGGCAAGATCATCCTGCGGTTTTTGTTTGGTCTGCGAGGGAGCGCCATGACGGATGGTGTGTTAGGTGCCGGTGCACAACAGACCGATCCAGCTGCCATCGCTGCATATTTGGAAGATCGACGGTTGTCGATGCTGGATGTCGATTGTAGTGGGACCACGTCCCCCATGACGGATGGCAATTTAATTATCCGGTTTCTCAACGGATTAGATGGAACTGATCTCACCAATGGCATAACGGAGACTACTGGGTGCCGTCCTACGGCCGAAGAGATCATTCCCTTCTTACAGCAATTCATTCATACCATGCCCTTACTGGACGTGAATCCACTCAACCTGGATTTTGGAAATGTCTTTGTGGGCCTCTCATCCACGATGAATGTCATGGTTGGGAATTTGGGGAATGCCCCCCTCTCGATCACGTCTATTTCCACCAAGCCTCCTTTTACGGTTTTTGCCCCAACGGCGTTTACCATTTCGATCGGTGAAGCGGCTCGGAAGGTGGGGATCGGATTCACTCCGTCAAGCGCTGGACCTTTTTCAGAAACAGTGACCATTGAACAACTCGATGGTTCCTCGGTCATGGTGAGTGCGAATGGTCAAGGAATCGTCGCGAGCGATCCTGGTGATATGAGCGTGCCCCCATCCCTTGAGTTTGATGAAGTCGCAGAAGAGAAATCTGTCGACCAAACTCTCACGATGACCAATACTGGTCTTGGGCCTCTCACGGTGTTTGGGGTGATGGTGGATCATACGGATTTTTCGGTCGTGCCCACCCCGGGGGAGATGTTTCCGCTCATCATTCCGCCTGGATCCTCGATGAATCTCGTGGTCACTCTTACGACTCCTATTGGGAGTGCAGGAACGAGGTTTGAAGGATTACTGACCGTTCAAAGTGACGACCCTGACGAAGGAGATACTGTCGTTCTTCTTGAGGGTCAGGCGGTGGCCGCTGTCCAAAATAATCCTGTCTTGAGTGCCAGAGTCCAGTTCAATCCCTTTGACCTCATCACCGCAACGACCTGCTCCAACGTCGGTGGGGATGTACAGTTTGGATCAGATTCTTTAGCAAGCGACAGTTTCCATGTGGTCCTTACGGATCAGGGCGGGACGGCTGTCATCAGTACGAATTTCAATGGGTCATCAGGTCCCGGAACCGTCAGCTTTAGCGGTATCAATGCTTGTGGGTTAGCTGATGGCGTGATTTCAGTGAAGGTTATACCCACGATTGGCGGAATACTATTGCCCGGGTTTGCCGGTACGCCAGCGGTGAAGAATACGTCGACCCTTAATGCGCCAATACTTAATCCCGTCGACCCGGTGAGTGTGCTCTCCGTTATTTCACTCTGTGGAACCGCTCGAGAGAGCACGACTGTTCGGGTAGAAGGTGGAGCCAGCGTGGTGTCAACGACCTTGGATGCGGCGACCACGAATTTCTGCCTGGATGTGCCGCTACGAAGAAACTCAAGCAATATATTGATTGCGTCCGCGATTGATGATTTGTCTGTGGCACCCAAACTTGTCGCCTCGGCCCAACAAGTCACCGTCATGCATGTCGATCCTTCAGAGATTGTTATTGCTCAAGCTTCTTCACGACCTTTGACAGTGGAAGAGATAGAAACGCTCGTGGATAATGGCGTGATCGATATTGATGATCCGACAAATTTCAACGTATCCGTCTATACCGTTGTATTAACCATTGGCTCGTTTGGGTCTTCTTTCCCTAGCACCATTTCTGTGATTGGCAAATGGCCTAACAAGGCACCAGGTGGCACCGTAGCGTATGGCGGTGGCGGCAGTGGTGGTGGCGGCGGTTGGGGTGGCGGTGGTGGCGGTGGCGGCGGCGGTGGCGGTGGTGGTGGTGGTGGCGGCGGCGGTGGCGGCGGATGTATCACCGGATGTGCTTTGCCTTTTTGGGTGCAGTTGAAGGAGGGCGGGCCTCAGATACCGGGCATCATCATCATCGATGGTCGCATCAAGACGCTTAAAGAATTTTTCCAAGTGACCATTCTGATTCAGAATACCTCTGAGACGTTCATCCTGACGGATGTGAATACCATGATCACTCTGCCTTCAGGCTTGTCTCCCGTGCGAGCTGGCTTGGGAACTAATGTGGGTGATGTTAATACCAATGGTGACATCGATATGGTGACGTTAGGGACCATTGGTCCACAGACCAACGGAACTGGTCAATTTATCGTGCGCGGGGACGGAATTGGGACGCATGACATTACCGTCAATTTTGATGGGTTCATTACCGGTGGGGGATTGACTGAGCCCTTCCCGATGAATGGCTCAGCGAATACATCAGTCGAAGTCTTTGGCCCGCCCGAACTTGATGTGGTTGTTCGTCATCCGAGTCGGATAGGTTTGCCCGATGTGATGGTGAATGAAATTTATACCTTATTTGTGGATGTTACGAACACATCCGATCGACCTGCCCTCTATGCTAGCATGGAACTCTTTTTGGGCGGCGATGTGCTATTAGTCGACGAAAATGACGTTCCTATCCCCAACTCACACGAAATAAAAAATTTCGGGCATATCGACCCTGGCGCGACGGTGTCCTCTGCCTTTCGTGTTCAGTCCCTGGTTGAGGGTGAAATTATTGCCTGTCAGGGATTAGCGTCGGAAAACATTACGCTGACGGTTGATACGGGCCCTGATGGAGCGCCTTGCAATATTGCTAATACCTTTCCGGCAAATTTTGAGCCGCTCCCTGCAGATGCTGTCCCCACGGTGATTGGAATCAATCCATTGAATGGACAACCCAATATCCCGGTTACGACATCGGTCTTGGCCGTTTTCACGCCGCAAAGCGCCTGTCTCACGGTAGATACCTGGACGAATGTCGTGACGCAACCCATCCCAGGAGGCGGGGGGATTCTTGAGATCGTCTCAGCGGATTTAGCCTCCACAGGCACGGTTGTTCTCGAAGAGCTCGATCCCTTAGGCAACCCCGTGCGACATATTCCGATCGATCTCACGCTGGCCAACCCACCAGCAGGTGGGACAACCATTGCGGCGATGAGATTGGGATTAGATGCCCCGAATAGCCAGGTATTTCTTAAAGACAATGCAACCTATCGCACTACTATCAAAGGTGGGGGTGGCGGAGTCTGTAGTGCCACGTCATCGGCTACGCTGGCAGAAGATTTTGTGTGGACGTTCAGTACTGAGCAGAAATGTGAAGGAGTGACGCCTCCTCAGGTCACGATCATTGATCCGGCAGAAGGGTCAATTGATCGTCCGCTCAATCAGTCGGTAGTGCTCAACTTTACCAATCGAATGAATCCAGCCACGCTCACATTCGTTCCAGGTGATCTTGGGGCAAGCACCTTTAGTGTGTATACCAATGCCTCAGAAATCGGAGGAGATATTGATATTGCTGGGGCAACGCCCATCGCCGGTCAAGCCGTGTTTAGTAATCTGGAGCAAACGATCACCTTCATTCCCAGTGCTAATTTACCTGCCGGGGGAACGGTTCATGTGCGCTTGACGGATGGGTTGAAAGATACTTGTGGAAATCCCTTGCAAACCCCGGCTAACGGCGTACGTCTTTTCAGCTTCACCGTGCAGCCGCCTGATATAGATCCACCAGCCAACCCGTTGGTTACTCCTGTCGTAACGTTAACCAATCTTAATCAAATTACGGTCAGTGGATCCGCCGAGCCCTTGAGTACCATGACTGTTACAGGAGGAGCTACGATCGCGACGAATCAAGCCGGACCTTCTGGCCTATTCAATGTTCTCGTCACATTAACCCCGTCTCAATCCAACACCCTGCAAGTGCAGTCAGAGGATGCCTCGGGCAATATCTCTGGAGTGGTGTCAGTGGATACAGTTGGAGGGGCTTTGGTTGTGACCAACGACAGTACCCCTCCCATGGTGAACGCCATCGCGCCAGCTGATGGTGCCAGTGAAATTCCTACGGATTCGGTCATCGCCGTAGCTTTTAGCGAAGGTATTGATCCCAACACGGTGAACAGCCTCAATGTTGAAGTCAACAATGGAGGCCTCAGCGGGACCTTGAGCTTGGATGGGGGTTCCGGCTTCACCTTTACCCCGGCAAGCCCTTTAGGAATGAATCAAAATATTTCGATTCGAATACGTGCCAACGGTGTTCGTGACCTAGCGGGCAATGGGTTGACCGAGGACTTTGTCGCCACGTTTACGACCGTGCAAGGGCCACCAACGATCACCATGATTATTCCCGGCCTTGGAGTGCAGGGGCAGACCGTCAATGCGGAGATCCGCGGGACAGGTTTAATCAACGTCACGGGTTTGACGATTGACGGGACGGGTGTAACCTTGACAAATCGCGGGACGGGCGATGCCGACACAACCAGAATTGACGTGACCTTTGCGATTGATTTCACTGCACCTACGGGCAGTCGAACGGTGGAAGTAACAACTCCCACCGGATCTACGACCAACACGTTTATGGTCCTCCTGAATACTGCCCCAATAGCAAATGCAGGGCTGGATCAAATAGTCTCCGCAGGTGATCTGGTCACGCTGGATGGAAGCGGATCATTTGATTCGGACGGACATCCCATTAACTTTGCCTGGACGCTCACGACCGTTCCGCAAGGAAGTGCAGCCAGCTTGACGAATGCCAACATGGCCATGCCGACATTCACGGCTGACCTAGGCGGAGAATATCGCACGCAACTAGTAGTAGACGATACCGCCGCATTCTCGACACCTGACGAAGTCATCATCACGGCAGTCGCCATACCGCAAACGGTCACATTGGGCCCAGCCCCAGCACAAATGCTCACGCGATCCAGTCTCACGCTCACGGCGGTGTTGGACGCGCCAGCGCCAGCAGGTGGACAAGTCGTCAATCTTAGCGCAAGCAATGGCAAAGTCACGGTATCAGCCACTGCCATCGTTCCCGGTGGGGCCACAAGTGTGGATTTCTCAGCAGATTCCAATACAGAAACCGGAGTCGTGACGGTCGATGCCACCTCGACAGGGTTGGTGGGCTCTTCATCAGAGATCACGGTCAATGCCCGAACCTTCAGTCTGACCATTCCATTAGTAGGACTTGATCGAACGGTCACGGGAACCGTCACGCTACTAGACCCTGCGCCAGTAGGTGGAGCAACGATCTTATTGTCTTCTGATGACCTGGGGGTGGCCACCATATCTCCAGACTCGGTAACCGTGCCACAAGGAGGGACCACGGCGACCTTCGAGGTGACTGGCAGTTCAACAGTCGGGTTTACCAATATCGTAGGGAATGGTCTGGCCGATGGTTATATCTCCGTCAGCCAACCCATCTCAGTCACGGATCGCGTCATCGACCTCCCTGGTTCACGCACACTTGCGCTGGGCGAAACCATTCAGATTCCGGTCCTCATCGCCCCGGATCCGGCGCCAGCGGGCGGCGTGACCATTGCGCTCACGAGCAGCGATCCCGCAATCGTCTCTGTGCTTACCCCAACCGTTGTAATTGCGGAAGGTGAGTTCACCGCTGATGCAACAATCATGGCCAATAGTACAACCATGGGAATCGCAGACATCATGGCCAGTAATGTCGGTTTTGCTCCGGATGTCACGAACGCGATGGTGACTGCAGATCTCCAAATTCTGGAATCTACGGTTCAGTTCGACCACCTCGAAACAGGCCATATCTTTCTACGTATAAAAAGTGGGGGTCAGCCATTTCCGGCTGCAGCTGGCGGGCTCAATGTCGCACTCAGTGCTGACGACACGACCTGTGTGACTGTGGCCCCGACGGCCACGATTCCGGCGGGTGAGTCAATATTAGAAGTGCTCTTGACCTATGGCGGGACGGCGACCATCCCCTGTAATACAACTGTCACGGCTACGAACTTGCAATTTGGGACCGATGCCGTACAAGTCACGATGGGCCCACAAGTTGATGATCTGGGGTCGCTAAGCTTCACCGCGTTTGGTGGAACGCGAGTAGGCGGAGGGTTGCAAGACAGCAATTTCCGCCTGAACTTGAGTAGTGGTGCCCATGCTGGAGTAACTGTTCAACTGCGAAGTAGTGATCCATCGAGCATGTTGCTATCCGATGGAGGTTTTGTCGCAGGTGATGCCATATTGGAAGTTGCCTTTACCCCAGGGCAGACGACTAAGTTTTTTACGGTGCAAGGGGTGGCGGGGGCGACGGGCCCGGTGACGATCACAGCGACAGAGCCGCGGTTTACGGATGGGACGGTGAATGTGGAGATTGTCGAGCCGGTAGTAGATATCCTAAGTCTGTCGCCAACCCATACGATCACAACAGTACAGCAGATTGCGGATAATGTATTTACGGTCCGTACAGGGATTTTGAATGTGGCCGGGACGAGCTTGAGCCCTGAGCAGCTCGTGAGTGCGGCGGCGGGGCCGTTGACGGTGGATTTGGCGAGTAGTGATACCGCATTTGGGTCGCTGGTGACCAATGCGGGCACGGCGGGCACGGGGCAGGTGGTCGTGCCAGTGAATAATTCTCGATCTCCGGGTAATGTGGCCTCCGGGGGCAGTGCGGTGACGTTTCCGGCGTTTCCGTCGGCGGTGACAGGGTCGACGGACATTACGGCGACGGCGATAGGGTTTGGCCCAGATACTGCGACAGTGAATGTAACGGTGACGGCCGCGAATATAAGCTTCACCGCGTTTGGTGGAACGCGAGTAGGCGGAGGGTTGCAAGACAGCAATTTCCGGATGACCTTGAGTGGAGGCGATCATGGGGGCGCGACGGTACAGCTAACGAGCAGTAATCCGGCGGTAGCGTTGGTGGCGCCGGATGGGGCGACGGCAGGGAGTACGTCGATCAATGTGGTCTTTGCCAATGGCCAGACGATCAGAAATATTACGGTGCAAGGGGTGGCGGGGGCGACGGGCCCGGTGACGATCACAGCGACAGAGCCGCGGTTTACGGATGGGACGGTGAATGTGGAGATTGTCGAGCCGGTCCTGGATATTCTGAGTTTATTTCCAACGATTTCTTCCAACGCACCGAACAATTCCTTTACGGTCCGTACGGGGATTCCCAATCAAGCCGGGACGACTTTGAGCAATGAACAGGTCGTTAGCGCGGGGGCGGGTACGTTACAGATCTTGACGACGAGTAATAATCCAGAGGTCTGCCAACTTATCACCAACGCAGCAACTGGTGCTCAGGCAACCGTAGAGGTACAACCCAATCAAAGCCGATCTCCCTCTTCTGTCGCCACCGGTGGGGTGGCGCATGGTCCACTGACTACCGGGTCTTGTACAATTACGGCGACGTCGGGTGACTTTATCAATGGATTTCCGGATGCCTCGCAAGATGTGACGGTGACTCCTTAAGGAAATTAAAAGGGTATTGGGTAAAATCCTCGAGCCAGGTCTGGGGCTTGGCGAACGGTCATCGACACTATGCAATATTTTTTATCTATACTTCTATTGGGAATGGTGCTCTGTTTTCCCGGACATGCCTCCGCTTCTGTGCGTGTGAATGTCTCCATTCATTCGGAAGAATTGCAGACTCAGGATGAGATTGGGTCTGTCAACGTGGAGGGACTTGGAAACGTCCGGCTTCTGGCTATTCCAAGGGGTAAGAAAATTATCGTCAAGGCTTTAGTCAAAGGCGAAGTCATTGGAAGGGCGGAAACGTTTGTCGGGCTCACTCAAACCCCGCTCTTTCTTCAAACTCCCTCTGGCCTGAAGGAAATTCTCATCTTCTGGGGCCAGTCTCTAAAAAATAAGTAGAAGGCATTCCCTAAGATGCCTGGAATGATTCACATAACCCGCCCCTAAAAACCCCCCGGTGGGTTTCTCTTTCTGACCCTTACAGGCTTTTCTTACTGTTTGCAGGAACTGGGTTTAGGGCATGCAGGATTTATATATGTGCCATGAACCATTTTGCGATATCCTCACCAGAAGCGTTTTCAGCCTGGATGGTTAATCTATGAGATTGGTTCATTTGAGCATAGGCCGCTCGGGCTCTGTTGTAGGTCTCTTCAGCTCGCTTGCGGCTGATCTGCCGATTGCACCCATCCACTAGTCCTTCTATTCGTAGGGGACGAGGAGCCAACGCCTCGGCCATATCAGGTAAATCGGCGATTCTTAACAATCCTCGAATGATTGAATCCACTGGCTGATAGACAAATGGTTCATCTAGCATTGCCTCATAACTTAGAAGACTTCCCTGTATATACACGGCCCGGATGTCTGGTTCGTACAGCGCGGCAAAGAGAGTGGCCACTCCAGCTAACGGTTCTCCTCGCTCTGGATAGTGAGTGGCATCTAACGGGACGGCGAGTTTCTTCCCATGTGGGTTGGGTGCCGCAAGAGAATCAGCCCAAAGACCTATTCGATTTTCATCGATTTCTTTTCGATTACGGAGATGGTCTATGACGGTTCGTAGATCGCGCACGCGAGAACTGAGCAAGCTTTCCCCAAGCATGAGACTTGTGGTAGTGACACCGGCGCTCGGACTGAGTCTGCCTCTGTACACTTCGCCATGTCGCCCATCGCCGATCCCTCGCATTTCCACTAAACAGACGGCTATCTTTTGACCCAACAGACTCTGGATCATTGGCAGACGTTCTTTCTTGAGTCTGAGATTCCCCTCCTGCGTCACACCAATCACTATTGGTGGTTTCGTTTTGCCCAAACGAGACGGCCATAGAATTTGAAAGCGGACGAAAAGGTTTTCTTCGACTTCCAAGACTACATAGCCCGATTTTCCAAAACCTCGACGCGTTGATTGCACTCGATAGGATGGGAAGGGCGTTATGGGTCTCAGAATCTCGGTGAGTTCTTGTTGCAACTGTCCCGCCTGTGTGCCTTGCTCTTCCGCTTCTCGCAGAATACGACGAGTGGTGAGGTGTTTTTGGGCCATGTCTGGTGTGATTTGATGAACCCGGTGCGGGCTGAATGTTTTGCGTGCCTCCTTGGTCAAACATTCCAGCTTTGCCTTTTGAACCGGTTCGGTCACTTCTTGTTCAGGAACAGGAATATCAAACCATTCTTGCAATATGGGATAGAGCTGCTTGCGATGGATGGGACCGACATTGGTGCAATGGGAATCCAGGGGACCATGCCGCGATATTCGGCCGGACCCGTGTACTGAGTGGAGCGCATCGCGTTGGCCATAGAGCTCATAGACTTTTTCAAGATATTTCCAAGTCATATCATGCTGAGGATCCCAAGAAAATTCTCGTCCATAGACCAATCGGCGTGGGGCAATCGAGCAAAGAATGACCCATGGCCAGAATCCCAATCGAGCCGTATCCGGAAGACTTCTTGTTGAGTCCCACTCACCCATCGAGAGAGGCCCGAAGTTAAATGCGACCACTGCTGTCACACGCTCATCCAATGCACCAACGACTGCTGCTAAATCTCCTCCCCCTGCCACTGCCCCGATGACGATGATTCGGTCACGATCAACTTGGGGATTCGCCCATAACCAATCAATGCCACGCCTCACATCTTGAACCATCCATCCCATTAAGCTTTCGCCGATCAGATCCAATTGCATGCCCAGCACATGTCGGAAGTAATAGTCTTGCCGGTCAAGACGAAATGAATCGTTGTAGTTCGCTGGTGAGGCGAAGGGATGTTGCCGTCGTTCACCATGCCCTAGTAAATCCATAATGAGGACTGCGCAACCTTGTTGAGCCCACGTCATCCCCATGCATTGTAATTCTTCTTGAGTTTTGGGCTCGTGATGACTGTGACAAATGATAATCGCTGGCGTTTTCTGAGAGCTTAGGGTTGGACGATAGAGGTTCGCTGTCACGGGTACATCCCTGTGACCCTGGTAGACGATATTTTCAATGCGGTATCGATCTCGTTCTACTGTACCACTGACAACCGAGTTCGGGGTTTCCAAATTCGTCACATTGTTGGTGAGGGAAAGACGGAGTGCTGCCATGCGTTCCTCACAGAAAGTCTCCCACTCGGCTTTTGTGCTTATGCCATCTAAAAGGGATATATCCTTTTCTGCTGCTTCTTGTAGTTGTGTTGAGAGATGATCGCCAAGCTCTCGAATCCGTCGATTGCCGAATGCTACTTTTCGTGCCCATAGCCATTGGCGAACCTGTGAAGGGAGTAGTGCTTTCACCAAACTTTTGATTGGCATATGGCTAGCCATGACCTCCGAACTCAATGAGGGAACGAGACAAGACGAGCTTAGCAGATTGCTAAGAGCTGTGAAGTGCCGACGTGCGCGTGAAATGTTCTATCAAAAGCTGGAAACACGGGAAGAACTTTACCTACTATGGGTTTTCCCTTATTGGCTAGTTGTGCTGAAAAACTCGGGTATTTCTCTCAGGTAGATGTTTTTTTCATGTATACAAATGGATAAAAAGTGTATCACTTTAGATATAGTTTTCTATTCACTCTCTGCTTTGATTAAGAGAGATCTCTCTTAAGTTTCTGTGTAATTTCAACGTCTTCCCTTGTGTGAAGCTGTTCCTTTTTTTTTACAGAAAAAATGGCACAAACACTGCTTTCTCAGCAGAGGTGGAGTCGTAGTTCAGATGGCGACCTTTTCCTTCTTTCAAAATAGGCCACGACGGAAGTTGGAAAAGAAGGTAAGGGGAAGAATGCCAAACATTTTTTCTTTGGAAAGGAGTCAATCATGCGAAAGAGGAACAATCATGGTTTTTGCCACGTGAGGTTCGGACATCTTTTCCTAGGCAGTCTAGGGCTAGTGCTTCTGCTTGCCAGTTGTCATGGCCACGGACCTTATCCGCCCAATGGGCAGGACTCGGATCCTTATGTGGCTGACATCGGGGATCTTCCTGACTTGGATGAGCCAGGCCCACTTCGCCATTCCGCTCCACCGCAGGATCGGGTTCTCAATGAAAAAGAACGTATCCGCATGCAGGAGTATCTGACGCAATATATTGATCCCAAGGATGTCGTGTTTCATTTCACTTCCCCGGCTGGGGATGAAATTGACTGTGTGGATATCAAGAAACAGCCAGCGCTGCGAAGGCCTGATATGGTCAAGCACGTTATCGAATATAAGCCTCGCCACAATGTTCGTGAGGAAGAAATGGACAAGAATAGACAAGGAGCCGCTGAGCATCCTGATCGACTCTCCCTTGAACAGGAGTTTTCTTCAGGAGGGAAAAATTGCCCGCAGGGGTCCGTTCCGATTCGGCATCTTACCATGGACATTCTCCAAAGCTTTGAAACGTTAGAGGCTTTTTTTCATAAAACCCCACCAAAAGATGGGCCGACCAGTCTCCATCAATATGCCACTGCCCACAAATGGGTCAGCAATTGGGGTGGAGAAAGCGTGTTGAATATTTGGAAGCCCTATACCGAGCGTTCCGATGAATTTACCTTGTCTCAAATATGGGTCGTGCGAGGTTCCGGTAGCAATAAGGAAACGATAGAAGGGGGCTGGCAGAAATATCGAGATTTGTATGGGGATTGGCGTTCCAGGTTGTTTATTTATTTTACGCCTGACAACTATGGCAGCGGCGGATGTTACAATTTATCCTGTGGGGCCTTTGTTCAGGTTAATAACACTGTATACATTGGTGGAGGATTTACAAACTATAGCTCGCATGGTGGTTCTCAGCATACCTTTAAACTTCTTTGGTATAAGGATGGGGAGTCTGGGCATTGGTGGTTACGGTATGGGAATACCTGGGTAGGGTATTATCCCCGTACGCTCTTTGATTCCAACGGTCTGCGGAACTTTGCCTCTCGGACAAGCTTCGGGGGCGAGATCATTAACAGAAATATTAATAGCCAACATACGCGAACCGACATGGGAAGTGGATATATGCCCTCCTTTGGATACCAATGGGCCGCCTATCAACGCTCTATTCGGTATGTGGATACCAATAATTTTTATCGGCAAGCCACCGGTATGTCGACCAATGTGAGTGATGATGACTGTTATGATATTCAGCTTAAATCAAGCAGTGGTTCCTGGGAACAATATTTTTACTTTGGCGGGTGGGGATATAATTCACAATGTGAATAGGGGGATACTTTTCCTTAGCCAGTGTGTGGGGGGAGAGGGCGTATGATGATGTCCTGGTTCTTAGTGATACTCGTGACGGGGATGGGTGGGGTACTGGAGCCAACCGATAATCAGTCAACATCTATATCCTTGGATATGACTTCTGGTCAGGTGCTGGCTCTTTTGGGAAAACCTGATCGCAAAGCGGTATTGGAAGGCAAGTTGCTACGTATTCTACCCCCGGATGACACGGAGATTGATCTCTTACAGAATAGACTTGTGTTTCTCTATGACGAGACGAACGTACAGGTTTGGTTTAAGGAAGGGCGGGTCACGGGGATGACTAAACGTGGAGTCGCCGTGTTGAAGAAGGAGTCTTTGGCTCATGAATGAAATCAATGTCCTCTATTCTACTTGGCAATGAAATGCCAATTTTGGTCATGTTCTTTGATAAAAGAAGAATGCATTTATAGCCGCTCCTGTAAAGACAGCATTTGGTATTAGGCGGTTTTGGGAGGGATGTCTCGGCCGAGGAATTGTTCGCCGATGTAATCAATGCCTTCATTGAGGGCGGCTTCGAAATTTTCTACGAAATTTTCTTCCCCGATATGTTCCATCACGCTTAGCTCCTTGAGGGTCCGACGGACGGCGGGGTTCATTCCTTTAATCAGGACTTTGGTGCCATTCTTTTGCGCGTGGTGGGCCATGTCTTCCAGGGCGAAGGCTCCTGACAGATCGACCATAGGCACATGGATAAGCGAAATAATAAGGACCTGGTAATCAGTGAGCTTATCCACCTGGCGGTAGAGGGTGTCGGCAATTCCAAAAAACATGGGACCGTTAGGTTCGAGGACAGCAATTTGTTTTCGCAGATGGGCTGGAACCAGTTCAGCGCCAGATTTTTGACTTTCCTCAAGGCCGACGACTTTGGGTTTCCACATTTCGCTCATGTCCCGCACAAAGAGGAAGAAGGCGATGGCGAGTCCTACGCCAACAGCAACCAATAAGTCTTCCCATACGGTCAAAAGGAATACCGTCCAAAAAGTAATTTTTGATGGGGTGGGGATGCGATGCAGAATGGGGAAGACTCGGAAGTCTAAGATGTCGTACCCAACTTTAAAAAGGATGGCTGCGAGGCAACCCATAGGAATATACGAGGCTAAGGGTGCTAGGCCCAGAACAAGGGCGAGGAGTACGCATCCATGGACGATGGTTGAGAGAATCGTTCGTGCTCCACATTGAATATTGGCAATGCTCCGCATGGTCGCGGTCGCAGTGGTGAGGCCTCCGATTAAGCCTGCTGCCATATTGGCTAGGCCTTGTCCCCAGATTTCTTGGTCGCTGTTATGTCGGTCATCATCGCTCATTTGGTCAATGACGACGCAGGTCAGGAGGGAGTCATAGATGGCTAATCCAGCCAGCGCGGCCGCTGGAGGAAGCATGTCATAGAACTGGCTGATCGGGGGAAGATATAGATCAGGAAGGCCGATTGGCACTTCTGGAATGTAGTCGATATCCAAGGCTAAGAAATTGGCGATGGCTGTGCCCACGACTAAACCTATGAGAGGGGCTGGGAGCCAGATCACTTTTGTAATCTTGGGCCAGATCAATATTGTGCCCAAGGTGATGAGGGAAATCATGAGCGCATCAAAATGCGTGTTCATGAGGGAGCTGGGAATAGACAACAAGGCTTCACGAACTGATGAAAGGGTGGGAAGCCCGAGGAAGGGATTTAATTCGATGATAATGACGATGGCACCAATGCCACACATGAATCCGGATATGACGGAATAGGGCGTGAGGTAGATGAATTTCCCGACGCCCATAGCTGCCAAGATGAGCATGATGACGCCGCTCAAAAATACGCATCCGAAAGCGAAGCTCAGATCTGGTTGGCCATTCGCCAACATGTGGTCGTGCATGACCACGGCAAGCTGAACGGTTTTTGGGCCTGTCGGTCCGCTAACCCCAACATTTGACCCTCCGAATAGGCCCCCAACAAATCCCCCAGCAATGGCTCCCCACATGCCGGTAATGGCTCCAAGGCCAGAAGCTACGCCAAACCCCAACGCCAGCGGCAATGCGATGAAGGCGACCGTGACCCCTGCGAGTGTGTCCTGCGCAATGTTATTTCCCATGATCCGGATTCTCGGCCACGGGTTCATTTCTGAAAGGAAACCTTTAATTTTATTGCCAATGAAGTCCATTGATATTTTTTACTTCCTGAGATTGTAAATGGGAGTAGAAAGCAAGGGAGGGACTACAACGTTCTTCTCAATTGCTAGAATCCAATAAATGTTAAAGCAAATCCTATGCCTTTACTGCATGAGGTTTGAAGAGAGAAATGTTATCTCAACTCATTGATTCTATGTAATTTTTATGAGTAGTGATGGCAGTGTATTTGAGGTGAATGGGTCGATTATCAAAATCGCGCTAAATGCTTTGAGTGAAAACGCACACATTAATGTTATTGGTGAATATTTTGATGTGCAGGTTACCCCTCAAAAAAATCCGTAAAGTAGCGAATGAGGTCGCTAATTGTCACTATACCGACAATTTTTCCAGCTTCTGTCACGACAAGATGTCGAACCCCATTCGATTTCATCATAGCCTGTGCGGCTCGAACAGGTTGATCGCTTTCGATAAGAAGCATCTCTGATCTCATGATAGCTTTAACGGTCGTCGTCTCCATGTTGAGGCCTTTCGCCACTCCCTCTCGAGCCAGACGTTTGTCTGAGACAATACCCACGTATTCATCTCCATCAGTCACGAGTAATGCGCTCACCCCTTGATCGATAAATGATTGGCTCAATTCTTTGAGGGTGGCATTGACGGCAATGGTTTTGACATTGCGAGCCATATACTCACTGATGGTGGGTTCTGTCTTTTCGGCGTTGTTTGGTTCAGCCATGGTTTGTTCTCCTAGTGGGTGGATTGAACAGGTAGGATGAGGATCAGGTATATATGCATAAGCACCATTCAAAGTTCACCATGTTGAATGGCGACAAAAGTCTTGAGCCACCGGGTGGTCTGTTAGGTTCTGATGGAACAGGATATAACAAATTGGGTTGGATATTACAAAAGTCGAATGATCAAAGACTGGGGCTTTGTTTTACGGTGTAAAGCTGCCTGGTTCAGGAATGATGTGAAGGCAGATTAAGGCTGGAATATGTTGGCTGAGGATTATGAAGCAGCAGATTTCCCCATTTCTTCCCTGACAAACGCGAGTATTTTCTCGGTATCTTCTACGATCCCATCTGTGACGTTGAGCCCTAAAGCTTTATCTTCGTCATCTAGTGTGTCCACCAAGCCTTGATTCTGAAGGAGGTTCAAATCCCAAAAAACAATTCCATGGCTGATCCGTTGGCCATCTATGTTGGCTATTACGTTGATGTTGTCCCCATGTTCCGTGGGGGTACTCACAAAAGACAGATCGACCTTGTCTTGTTTGGCTTGTTGAATAAATTCAATAAAGGTCTTAATTCTTTCGAGACTATTGGGGTCGATTTCCATGCAAAGAGATCTTTCTCATGTTAATGATTTGAATGAAATATGCAGTTTGAACCTGATCCTTGGGTTGAATGGTTAGGCTGTCCCTTGAGGTCCAGATAAGGGAGGATTCTCCTGATCTTTCTTTTGGGCACGCTCAGCAATGTTTTCCATAAGGCCCGCGAATTTTTTGTATTGAGGATGGTCCGCAGACAAAGGATTGCCATCTTCGTCACACATGAGTTCTTGCATGCCTTCTAAAATTTCGCTCATTTCGGGAAAGAATTCCCCATCTGATTTTTTGCGTCCCATTGTGTATCTCCTTCTGGTCTAAAACTGGCAATAAATATGATGCGTTAAGATTTCTTGTCTTGGTCGAGAATGCTTTGAATCACAATTTTCAGATTGGCAAAGTTTAAATTTCCGATACGGAGATTGCCATCCAAGACCACGGTTGGGGTATGGGTGAGTTTGATGCGTTCACCCCATTCTTTTCCTTTCCCTAAGGCTTGAAAGGGCTTTCCACTGGCCAGACCCGCTTCAAATTCTACCGTGTCTAACCCAACTTCTTTGAGAACCAACTTCCGCATGGTTCTATCAAAAATTTCAATATCCTTGTCGTGGATGGCTTGAAAAAGGATTTCCTTCATTTTCTGGCCCTTCCCCATGGTGACGGCTTGATTATACATTTCAAACGCCGTGGGAAGTTTTCCGGGCATCACTGGAAAGCCGATCATCCGCACTTCAAGCTGATCGCCGAATTCTTTTTGGAGCTTGCTCACGACGACTCGTTCAAACATGTGGCAATGCGGGCAATAAAAATCGGCGAACTCTAGTAAAATAACCTTTCCGGATTCGTGTAGAGAGGATTCTCCCTCTATTGTTTCGTATTCGCCTTGGAGCGCACTGACAGCCATCGTTGTTGAACCCAGAAGACCAAATGTGAAGAGAAAGAGGGCCAAGGCAAATTTTAAGGGAGTATGGTGAGCGTTCATGCTAATCCTTTCCTAAGGTTACTTGTTTTTTGATTCTGGCGTTGAACTGGACTGCTTGTGGGCCGATGCCACTTGAGTCTTTTGATTCCTGTCAACAGGAATACCAGCTTGAGAGAGGAAATTCAAACCCAAAGGATGATTGGTGAACCGGTCAGCATAGGAGGCCAAAATCTCCCCTTCGTCCTGATCAAGGTCCAGCCTGTAGGGTGCGCTGAGTAAGGCGATGACTTTGAGCCCAGCCCAGTTGGCTGAAGCGTCGTTCATGGTTTGAGCTTCTGTAATGCCTTGAATAAATCCTGATTCGACATATTGGTAAAAATCTTCATATGGATAGACCTCATCGCTGAACACATCAAACAGGCCTTCAATTTCACTCTTTATCTGTCGGAGTGCTTCCTCGTCTTGGGACCAGGAAACTGCCGCACCATCACTGAAGCCTTGCAACTGAATGGGATGACCGATGGTCAAAGTAAATGATCCGTATTTAGACATTGAGTGGGGCCTCAAAATTCTTTGAGTGCTATTGAAGGACAGGTAAGCGTTTTCAGTAATACTGGGGTAAAACCCTCATCTGAAAATCTACCCTCGAATCCCCCAAGGTTGTTCAGGTAACATTGCCAGGACTTTGAAATTGTTCACTATTTCTCATCATATCAGACAAGGCCTAGGCGGCTTCAAGGCTAAATTTGGCGAGTCGGGAGATTGTGGGGCATTTTCTTGATTTTTAAAAGGTTTTGGAGAATTGACAAATTCATGAAATTCAAGGAGGGGTATTGATGAAGGTTATTCAGTTGAAGGACTACCAGACATTTGCAGAAGAGAAAATGAAGAAATTAAATGTGTTTGAAACCTCGAGGTTTTTTTGTGATGTGTATTGTTTTGAGCCGGGGCAGCTCCAAAAGGCTCATGCTCATGCGGATCAAGATAAGTTGTATTTTGTGTTAGAAGGGCAGGGCACCTTTCAGGTTGGGCCTGATAGCCAAATTTTAGAAGAGGGACAGGGGACCATGGCTCCAGCTGGTGAAGAACATGGCGTTGTGAATCACACCCAGCAACGACTTCGAGTCCTCGTCTTTATGGCCCCGAATCCTGGATAAAGGAAGAAGGAGAGAGCGGGGGGCGAACCCTTGCCCCCCGCTTTAAGAAAGATGAGGCTATTACTGAGGAAACATCTCATTGAAAATCTTGGTATTGTTTTCTCCAGAGACACTAAGAATGCCTACCGCGCCTTTGGCCACACGGAAGATACTATGGTCCACTAAGAGATAGGCCCCTGGTACATCGACTTTAAATTCCACAATGGTAGTGCCAGCTGAAGGAATTAAGGTTGTTTGGACATTTTTATTAACGGTTCCTCCAATCGCTCCTTCCACATATACCTTGTCAAATATTTCGCCAATGATATGAAATGAAGACGTCCCATTTGGGCCAATATTGCCCACAAACATTCTGACTGTTTCCCCGGCTTTGGCCGTTAATTCTTCTCCCATCAGGGCTCCGGCTTTGCCATTAAACACGACATGGTCTGGATGTTCGCCCAAACCTTTTTCCATGGAGAGTTCCATGACGCCCTTGTCCTTGCTGGGCATGGT
This sequence comes from Nitrospirales bacterium, assembly GCA_029261295.1. Classification (GTDB taxonomy): domain Bacteria; phylum Nitrospirota; class Nitrospiria; order Nitrospirales; family UBA8639; genus Nitrospira_E. The sequence continues at coordinate 129,265 of JAJDBP010000031.1, forward strand.
GTAGAATTCGCTTTCCATGATCGCATATTCATGATCAACGGGTGGGAGGCCTTCTTTTGGATCGACGAGAATTAATCCATACATGCCATTAGCGATGTGTGCGGGGATGTTCGGCACCGGTGATGCACAGTGATAGATAAATAAGCCTGGGGCTAAGGCATGAAACGAAAAAACGCCCTCCTGCCCAGGAGCCGCTAGATTGGCGCCGGCACCTCCACCTGGACCATTCACCGCATGCAAATCCATATTATGCGGGAATTTGTTACCTGCATGATTCTTTAGATGGAGTTCGACGGTATCACCCACGCGGACCCGAATCATGGGACCGGGTACGGTCCCATTAAAGCTCCAAAACTTATATTTGATCCCATCTGCTAATTCTCCGACGTATTCTTTTGCTTCAACGTTCACCACGACTTTGGCGGGACCTTTTCTGGTTATAGGGGCTGGGACTTTAGGCAATGTCGTGAGGGTGGCTTGAATCGTTGGCATGTCCATAGCCCCGGCCGTGGAGGAAACCCCAATAAGGGGCAGACCCATAAATAAGGCGACGGCGATTATCCGAGTAGTAAGGAAATGAATATTAGCAAGCATCAATGGTGTTCTCCTCTTTCGTGATAGCGGCTGGATGACAGTCTATTTTACTTCTCTAAGGGCTATCATAGAGAAATCATCCGAAAAAACAATGATATAGATCATCAAATAAAAGAAAGATTGGGGAAAATGTTGTGCGACAGAAGATCTGAATATGGAGGGTAAATTGAATAGGCTGTGGTTAGGAGATTGCCAGAGGAGCCATTTCTTTGAGGTATGGGAGTTTCAGGATAACCGTTTGTTTCATTGAGGTAATCTTTTTGTAGCCCCAATGATATTGGACCGATGTAGACTTACTGCCGATTTCCGCGACGCATCCTATGCACTTTCTGCCACTTCTTTCAGTTTCATTTTGGTGGCTATCTGATGCAATGCATGGAGGTGGGGCTCAAGCCAGGCGAGTATATACACGGTTTGGCAGGAGTCAGTCTCTGCCATTTCTTCCACTATGGATTTTAGCAACTTCTCTACGACCTCAATCATTTCTAGACCAGAGGTGCTCGCACCTAGAATTGGGAAGAGAATGGATTCCAGTTTAGAGTCTTCACGTTTAGCAAGTTGGGAAAATTGAAGGAAGGCGTTTCGCACACAATCACTCAGCAAATCTCCCATGGTGTGATACCCAGAATTGAGTGAACCTTGCAGTCCGGCAACATGGAAGACGTACTTGAACCCGAGCTCCCTGAGTCCATTGGTTTTGGTTGCTATCACTGAGCCAAGGGAAAATGGCGGTTTCAAACCTAACTTGACAATTTCCTCTTGGAGGGCCTCGTTAAGTGTGTCATTCGTGGCGACCCCCCCGGCTGTTTTCTCTGCGTCTAAATAACGCAACGTTCCAGAAATCGCTAAATCGTGGTAGCGGGCAAGTTGTAAGTTTATATCTACCAAGCTAACTATCACGTCCGCTTGAATAGGTAGGCTCTGGATGTCGCCTGTAACAAACTTGATGCGTCGTTGCTGACCCAATGGTAACTCAAAGTCCTTGTCGAGTCTTGGGGGAAGGGGCGAGGGGCGTGCCGATTTCATCATCTTCGGCAATTGCTGCTCCCAGCGAATCTGGTGGCCAGAACTGAATTCTTGGAATAAGCTTGGCGCCATCCATCCCTGTTCTTGGATGCTCCGTACTTGCTTTTCCACTTTTTTCGCGAAAACTCCTTTTATCAGACTAGCGACCGGCTGTAGTGAGTATTCCACGATCCGTAAGTTCTGAATGTCAAATGGCAAATCCTGCCCTTTCTCAATCAACAAGATTGCCGGACGTGATGCCGCCTGGGCGACGGCGAGTTGATAGAAGACATTGGGGTTATTTCCGGACAAAATTGCAATACATATATCTGATTGGATGATCTCTTTAATCATCTGTTTCGTAATGAGTCCCGTCTCTTTCATGTGATCGATGCGCAGTGATTTTATTTCCATCGACGTCATCGCAGGTTGAATGATGAATTCGAAAACGTCATCCGCATGATGGCGGATGGATGAACCCTCTTGCCCAATTGGGCTTATGACGAAACAACGTTTGGCGCTGGAAGGTACCTCTTTCTGTTGGTGCAATTCAGCTTTCTTCATCTCACTGGTGGACTCAGCCAACTCCCAAACAGCTCCTAAGAGCGTTCGGACCCGCAAGGGTGCACTAGAAATCTCCACGAAATGAGAACGGTCGAGTCGAAAGGCCACACGACGGGGTGCTTTAGAACCGCGCATTCGGGTTTCGATGGCTACTATGGCCGAATCAATTTCGGCTGTTTTTGAAAGCGCCACCGGATTTAACCGTTGCCAATATTCAGGCACACGCTGTCCGAGGTCTATGGGAATAATTTTGGAGAGTATAGTTTCCGTCCCTTTAATGATGTCCTTAAAGAGGTTTTCAAAGGGAGAATTGAGTAGTCCTTTGGTCAAAAGGACTATCAAGGATGAGCCCTCTTGGACTCCACTCGATAGGGAACTTCTAGCTTTAGAGACATTATTTTTATCGATGCGATGGAGGACAACTGGGATCCCATAGCGACGATTGAGGTTGCCTGATAATGTTAGTGCCACCTCTTCATCTTCAGGGAAAAATGGCAAGAAGCCAGCAAAGTCGGAATTAACGTTCTTCCTTTGTTCCTGGCTTTGCGTCACCTCAATATTCTCCTCAATTTCGAGAATTAATGGATCGGTATTAGGAAGTTCGATGACCTTGGTTGTCTGTGAATCCATTTCAGTTGAAGGTTTGAAAATTTCTAGGCGGTCGAAAAAAAGGCGTAGTCCTACTTTGACCTCTCGTCCCTCAGGCGCTACCCAACCCATCCACTCGGCACGCTCCGAAGTTAGCAGTGCAGGGCCACTCATGTTCGTTGCCAGACGCATATGGGCTCCTGCGCGAAGCACGCGTGTTTCGTTCATCGATAGCACTTCCGCAGGAAATCGTGGCAATGCCCGCGCTGCCCAATTTGCTATGCCCTTCTGCCCTCCTTCCACCATTGCAGAAAGCGCAAATCTAACAAGTTCCTTGATTCTGTTACGACTATCGGGGTTCGTACTAAACTGTAGATAGCAGACTTCTTCCTCGAGCCTGACAGCAGAAGGGAGATACGCGTGAAGAGGTTGCGAGACAGTCCAGGCCGTTTCATAAAGAACAGGATCCTGCGCGAGGCTTCGGCGTAGCTCTTCAGCAGCTTTGGGTTCCCAAACAAATCCTGTTGGGTTTCTCGTGAGCACGAAGGGGCTCAGCCACAGATCAGCCTCATATCCGGCATTGAGATGCGAAGCCAGTTCTATTCTCATTGCTCGAAGATAAGCCGGTTCAACGAGTGAGCTGAACGAAACAAGCTTGGCAAGTTCGAAAGCCTTGGGGGCGTCACGACTCCAATTTTCCACTATGGAATTTCGCCAGTTCATCGTGCTTTAGTATGATAGGATACAATTGAAGCAGTGGTAGAGGGATCCCAATGAATAATCTTCAATCGTTGTGCAAGAACTGGCGGCCACCGATCTGGGCCATACGGCGTAAGGATTGTCAGTAGACAATCGCGACGCGAGACAAAACGCGCGAATTCCAACCATTCCTCAGGAGTTGAGGGTAAGCCCCCTCGATCATCACCAATACCCAAATCAGTAATGACAAGAACGCGAGTTCGCTCTAGGGGTGACCATGCGTCTGGGTAGGGTTGCCAATGGCGGCGCAAACCGTTTCCTGTTCCTCGCATTGGACTGTTGGCGAAGTGCAAGACGCGGATTGAATCGGAGCCGAAAATACTCTTGATCAAGGATGCCGCTACCAAGGTGTCTTGAACATATGGCAGCATAGAATTGCTACGGTCTATCAAGATTTGCCCCCCTCGAGCTATGCTAGCAACAGAAAAGCGAGGCACGCGATGTAATGCCTTCTTTTGGGCCACTCTTAAGGCAAGTTCCCTCACATCCATCTCGCCTTCAGGAACCTGCATAGCCATCAGTTGCACATAAATGCTTCGATGGAGATTTGATTTGAAGAGAGGCACCAAATCAGGTGGGGATACCAAATTTTGATGACTCAGCAAGGGATTTTCTCGGCCAGGTGGCTGGAATGGCGATTGCTGAACCTGATGCGGTCCTTCAATCAAAATCGCCGATAGCAGAAGTGGGTTTAGTTCAGTTGGAGCACCTTCTTTAGTCGTAGTAGCCAACCAGTTTTCATCCTTGTATCTGGCGCTTTCCTGTAATTCATTATTCGCTCGATTTGGCGAGGGTTGTTCCCATTCTACCTTGTTGGAGTCGTGATTTTCAGTTGTTGGGATGGATTCGCTTTGGCCAAAGCCTGAGACATCTCTTCTGGACTTCAGCGGTTCGTGACTATGAAGGTTTTTCCTCTTTCCCAGGTGCTCGGTTGGATCTGGTTCTGTGAGATTAGAAATTTCATAGCCCAAGCTTTTGAGCATCGATTGCTTGGTTCTGGCATCTTGGGGATTAAGCCGTTTCCACGCCTCGATAACATCTCTGAGGGCGTTATTACCTAGGGGCTTTTCGTCCATGTTTCCAGACGGTAGTTTGTTTGATTAATTCAAAAATCTCTTTGCGAGTCTTCGAGTCCATTTTCCAACAAGCCCGGATGGTATCTATGAACTCAGCTGGGCTGATCCCATCATTTGATTGGGAATCATCCCATGTCATTTTGTCCGGAAATAGAAGTAAGTTAACACGTTGGATCAATTCATCGACGGTCGTGGGAAAGTGAGCTTTCGCGATCTCTACTAGGCGAAACGGACTGGGCAGAGCTAGCTTCACCTCGACGCAACGTCGGAGAAATGCCTTGGGCAACTCACGTTCTTCGTTTGTTGTAATGAAGACAAGCGGCGGATTATCAGAACCGTCTACGTCGGTAAAGGTTTCTTCCACCTGAAACACTAACGAGCCCAGGGGGACTAAAAGGTTATTAGGTACATCCGGGTCGGCTTTGTCTATTTCATCAATCAACACCACGGCTTGCTTTGATTCGGGACCTTTCCAGGGGTCCACGCCCCAATCCGAAGCCTGTTTATTATTCAGAGCCCACCAAAACACACCAGGTTTAATGTACGGTTGGTAGTTTCCGGAAAGTTGTTTAGCCTCTGCGTCTTGTAGCCGCTTTATATGGTCAACTTCCCAAAGTAAGTCATTTGCCTGGGTGCGAGATGTAATAACTCGTTCATAGTAGCGCCAACCCAAAATATCTCGGACGTTTCTCGCCAATGTTGATTTGCCAGTTCCTGAAGATCCTCGAACCAAGAGAGGGCGTCCGGTTGCTAGGGCGACGTTAATGGCAAGGATAATTTCTTCTGTATAGACATAGGGTGCTGAAGATCGTCTGTCTGCTAGGCCTTCATGTGTTTTTGGTCGTTTCAATGGCAAGCGATCAGGATCGAATTCTCGATTGTATTCTAATCTCATCTCATTGGACTCCCTTTAATAACTGCACTTTAATACCATCCATACTCAGAAATTCATCCTCAACAACCTGTTCCAATGGTGGATTCAACCATGTCACTGGAGAAGTTGGGACTACCTCTAGTGGTGCAGAATTAAACTTCTTCATCTTTACAAAGACCACTTCTTTGAAATTCTCTTCCTTACTCAACTTGCCAATGTGAGTGTCCGGGATACCTTCTCCTGGAATCACCACGAAAATATAGTCCCGAACTAGACTTCTATCTCCGAGGCTATCCCTAATTTGTGCTGTATCCTCCACCTCTAACTCCAACTTGAGTATCTTTTCAACTTCCTTCTTAAGGGTTGAGTAGTCGAAGTCGTGGCCGTATATTGAATTTAGTCCAATAACTCTCCATGAATCGATAAAGGGCAAATGAGATGCACATTTTACGTAAATCTCGACTATTTTTTGTTCTTCGGTTTGGATTCCCAGAGGGGAGCAAGTGGAGGGAAGCTCCCTGATCAATTTTCTTGCTTTGTGATCTACCCAGGAAGAGGATAAAAGATCCATCAAATACTTCAAATTATTCGCTATGGGTTCAGGGAGGAACTTGCGCATGCTTCGGAGTGATTCAGCGGATCCTTTGAAACCAGCTGCAGTCATTTTGAGAGCTAACTTCAAGGGCAAATCACCACCTGGGAACCATTTTTCTAAATTATGCCTTTCAATTTCGGTGCCTCTGGTTGTTCCCTGTGCTACTATTGCTCTATACCCACCTTTTAGACCTACTTCACCTATATTTTTTAGTAATCCGTAAAGTTCTTCAAACCGTGGTTCTTCCAAAAATCTAGCGTTTTCCGCCGTTTCTCGAAGCTTTGAAACCACACCGTTCATAATATTATTCGGATTAGCATTGCCATTTATTGCAAATCCTTGTATTTCCTGAATGAAACTCGGCGATAACCTGCTCTCCTGAATTTGAGGGTAATCAACTCCATCAATAAAGACGGGAATTAATGTGAAGCCATCATTTTGGTCTGTATGGCGATATGCCAGGACACTCGTCTCATAGGCAACATAGTCAGATTTTAGGGCATCCCTACATATTAGCACTACGGCTGCGTCGCACGAGCCTAACCAAACATTGATTGTAGATCGCCAACTAGCACCGGCAACTAGGTCTTCTTTATCAAGAATTGGGACGATATTCTCTTCCTTTGCAAGCGTATCATAAAGTGTGGCTAGGATTGTTCTTGTACAATCCTTCTTGGCACTGTGACTAATAAAAATCTTCAGCTGCATCTTAATCTACAATCAACAGAAAACTTACATGTGTATTAATAGAAGAAATTCGTTGAAATGCCGGTAGCGTATCTTTGCATTGGTAATCTCTTTGATAATTGCCTAAATCCAGACCTCCTCGTTTGCATGATAGGTTCCGTCCTTTCCCTTTAAATGAGCCATCTTGGGTAACCTGTGATAATGGAGGCCAAAAAGTTTCCACTCATCGTTGATGACGGGACTTCCGGGATTCCCGGGATCGGTTGAAGACCTGTAGTGCATGGGAAGGTTGTTATTGTTGAGTATGTATATTATATGAACGAAAGGCTGTAAGTGGGTAACATGAAAAGAGGTTCATGGTCAGTTTGTTCCTCTCAGGTGTGTTTGTGTTTCCATTCATAGAGACAATATGAAATTTAATATACCGTGGCAACAAATTTTAATAAGTATTTACTTTAAACTCCACAATAAGTTGCAATATTAAGTATATTTCAACCTAATTCTTCTTCCTAAGTAATATGCAACCTTTCAACGGATTCTGTCAGAAAGAAATTCTCCAACTGGTGTGTGCGGTATTCAAGCGAGGGCATTCTAGAGGAGTATCTTTCAAGATTTCGATCGCATATCTCTTGTTCTGTCTAAAGGGAATGGAAAAAAAGTATGGGGATCTCTGAAGAAATTTGAGGGTGTGGCATCATGAGATGGATGATTCCACAGTAATATGCTGTTTTGAGTTGAAGACTCTTATGACAAGCTTTTTCAACAATCTCAGTAGGTGTGGATTGAATCTGAAACGTGGGTTTTACGAAAAAAACCTAAAGCTTTGCATTGATGGTCAGGTGTTGGATGCCCGAGAGGTCTTGAATGACTAACTGCCTTCCAGAGCCCGCAAGGAGTTGCTCTTTTTTGAAACGGCCAAGGATTCGGCTGGTGGTTTCTTTGGTGAGTCCTGCCATATCGGCTAAATCTTGATGAGTCAGCCGCACGGAAATGCGTATGCCGTTTGTTTCTTGAATGCCAGAACGTTCCGTGAGGTTAACCAGAAGGGCCGCGACTCGTTGTTCGGCGCGGTCCAGAGCAAACCCTTTCGCATTGTCTTGTGATTCCCTGAGCCGGTGGCTTAAATAATTAATGATGCTGACTGCCGCTTCAGGATTACGTTGAATGACATCAAGCATGGCCTTGCGGTGAATTTTAATGACGGTCCCTTCTCCCATGGATTGGGCGCAGCCAGGATGAGCGTCTCCGGAAAACGCTGAAGCTTCACAACAAAACAGGTCACCTGGCATGAGCACCTTGAGAGTGACTTCACGTCCTTCTGGATTAGATTTCACGCATTTCACATTGCCCTGTTGGACAATATGAAACCAGTCGGCTGGGTCGCCTTCGCGAAAGATGAACTGACCTTTTTTTATGGGAACTTCTACGGCATGCTTGGCTAATGCCCGTCTATCCGCTTCGGAAAGGCAGGCAAACAGCGGCAGGGAATCAATGCTGGATTGTGAAGCCATTGAATAACATTATTAAACCAGTTGTTTAACTTTTTCAATGATCGCACGTGCACTCAGGCCATAGTGATCGAGAAGTTGGGCTGGTTTCCCGCTATGCGCAATTTCTGTAATTCCCATTTTATGGAGCCGAACACCCTCCGTGGACAAGGCACTCAGAACCGCATCCCCAAGCCCTCCATGAATGTAATGATCTTCAACGGTCAAGATCAGGTTATTCGTGGCCTGTGCTGCTTGTTTCAGTGTTGCGGCATCAATGGGGACAATGCTGTACAGATCAATAATCCGAACCGAGATTCCCACTTTTTGTAATTCCTCGTGTGCTTTCAAGGCCTCAAAGAGGGTGACACCTGCAGACACAATCGTGAGTTGATCCTTCTCACTTTTTCGGAGAACTTTGGAGCCGCCCAATGTGAAGGTCTCGTTTGTGTCATAGAGGATTGGGGTTTTGGGTCGCCCCGTTCGCATGTAGACCATGCCCTTGTGATTGGCCATGGTTTCCACGAGCCGATAGGCACACATGCCATCTGAAGGATACAAGACGGCGACCCCGGGCTGGGCGGCCATCATGGCCAAATCTTCTAGCCCCATTTGCGAGGGCCCATCTTCCCCAATGCTGACGCCGACATGCGAACCCATGAGTTTAATGTTGGATTGGCTAATTGCTGCCATACGGATGAAATCATAGGCGCGAGTGAAAAATGCGGCAAAGGTCGCGGCAAATGGAATCTTGCCACAGGCCGCAAGTCCGGCGGCAGCCCCAACCATATTTTGTTCAGCAATGAAATTTTCAAAGAACCGTTCAGGAAATTTCTTGCCGAATTTATCTGTATACGTAGAATTTTTTACGTCTGCGTCCAATCCAACGACTAACGGATTGACTCCCCCGAGTTCAGCCAATGCGACTCCAAAGGCTTCCCGAGTTGCCACCGAATCGGTCGGTCCATAAGGTGGGGCAGGAAGCGGTTTGGCTGAACCGTTTGTCCGTTGTACTGCTGTTGGTGAGGCAATAGGAAGTGAAGAAGCTGGAGAGGAAATTGATTGATTCAATAAAGCAATGACTTCTTCAGCTTGCTCTGCATTCAACGGTTTTCCATGCCAGGTTGGATGATCTTCGGCGAAGGGAATACCTTTGCCTTTAAAGGTTTTAGCCAGAATCATGGTTGGTTGTGTTGTTGTCTGGCTGGCTTTAGCAAAGGCCTCAAGCAATTCAGCATGGTTATGGCCATCGACACAAATCGTATGCCAACCAAAGCCTTCCCAGCGGGCTTTGTAGGCATCAAGATTATGTTCCAACATGGTGGGGTCTGATTGTCCTAGGCGATTGATGTCTATAATGGCGCAGAGGTTATCGAGCTTGGCTTGGCGTGCCACATCGGCAGCTTCCCAAACCGAACCTTCCACCGATTCTCCATCGCCCAACACCACATAGGTTCGGGCGGAGGACTTATCCAAATATTTATTATTGAGCGCGATCCCAATCCCGACCGAAAGGCCCTGGCCAAGAGAACCAGTGGCCATATCGACAAATGAAAGGCGAGGGGTTGGATGTCCTTCTAAGTCTGACTCTAGGGTACGAAGTTCAAGTAATTCTTTAGGATCAAAGAGCCCGGCTTCTGCCCATGCGGCATAGAGAAGGGGAGCCGCATGTCCTTTCGATAGGACAAATCGATCGTTATCAGGATTTCGAGGATCCTTGGGGTCATACCGCATCACTGAAAAGAAGAGCGTTGCGACAATATCTGCCGCCGAGCAGCAACTGGTTGGATGGCCGTTTCCGGCTTGGGTGGTCGCGCGAATACTATGAATTCGAAGTTGATCGGCTTTTTGACGAAGCTGTTCTGGTAATTGGGCGGCACCAATAGTGGTCACAAACGACTCCTTTTTTTCTGAGATTGGGGTAGCAATTGAGGTTGGATGAAAAGGTAACAGACCCCTCTATCCCAGTCAATTTTGAAAGATTTCTTGTGAGGTAATTAAGTGACGATTAGAGTATTATACAAGTTGACCTAGAGTAATTTTCCTACAATGAGGCCATGTGAAGAGGAGGGTTCTGATGAACTTGATGACACGGATTGATTATGGAATGAGGCGTTTAGGAATGGCTGTGGTTCTACTCCTAGGAATGATTTTGATGGGCTGCTCTTCAGCACCCGAGCCTCAACCCGAACCTTCCAAAAAGGAAGTTCAGCAAGATTCCGACCGATTTTTTGAAAAAATGAAAAAAGAAGAGACTCAGTCTCCCTATCCGGAATGAGAGTCGTTTTTGGCCTTTCAGGAATTAATAGGTTTATTGGCAGTTTCAATTCCCTTTCAGGCCTAGCTGTTTCTGTGTAGGAATTTGATCCAGAATCGTGGAGCGAACTTGATAGAGGCCTTTGTGTCCGGCCCCTTTTGCAAACACCAACCCCTTCTCACGTTTTCCCAAAACGAGCAGTCCGGTCTTTTGTCCTTGGCGACCTCGGCCTTGAATCGTGGCGGTGGGGGAAGCTAAGCCTGTTTGGTTGGGTGTGATTGACCCTGCAGGATGGGCAATCTCTGTGGGAAGATCCACGACGCGACTAATGAAGAGTTTTACCACTTCTTGGTCTAACGAAGTATTGGGATCGTACTCGCGTATCCATTCGTCATGTTGTTTGATAAGCACAAAGCGTAGCTGTGGTGTAGTGACTTCCAGCATGACTAGGTCGGTGCTCTCCATGCCGAATAATCGTTTATCTTGGAAGTAGAAGGCTCCTCGCGTGATGGGTTTCAGAATACTTGGGGAAACTTCATAGAGCGGGCCTTTACTAGAGGTGACGGCATAGGCTTTTTCTGGATCTTGAAATTGATACAGGCTGACATAATGAGTCTTTGGTCCTTCCAATAGTGTGACTCCAACATGCGTGCGCCCCGGTTGTCCTAGAATCTTTTGTTTTTCTTCTTCTGCATCGACAAACCCCGTGGCTCTAAGTCCGCTTAAATCCATAAGGAGCGTGCCTACCGTTATTTTGTCGGCTGGGGCTTTTAGTGGACTGGTGAACATCCAATTTGGGGTGAGGCTATGGACGCCCGCCGTTCTGGCCATGACCATTGTGGCGTCTTTATTCTGAATGTGTACTTCTTGAACGCGTTCTCGATCAAAAAATAGAAGGTCTTTCAATCGAAAATCAGGCAAGGTTTTTTGCGCAAAGGTCATCACATCCAAGGTCGTGAGGACGACTTGGTTGTCCGCTTTGGTCTGGACGTAGAGCGACGGCGCAAAGGGTCCACGATCGCCTAAAGCGATGACTTGGGATGTCTCCGGTGTGTTCAGCGTGAGGGTGAGATATGGGGGATCTAACCCATATTTCTCCAATGTTGTCGGGCCATCTTCAATGATTCGTTTAATTTTTCCAATGGTGAGGGCCCGTAATATCCGTCGGACTTCCTGGTTATCGGCAGAAAATTGTATGGGCTTCGTAATGGTCCAACGAAATTTCTTGTCTCGCTTCAATTCGATGGTTTCCGTGGCTGTAGACCAGGTGATGGTGGTGATTGCTCGATCATCAAAAGGTATGAGTTGTCGTTCTTGTGTTTCTTGTTTTTTGAATTGACGAGTCTGGGGAATGTCGACGAATAGGATATAGCCACCTAATCCCAACACGATGAGGGCTAACACGATAGTGATGCGAGTTGGATTGTTCAACATATTAGAGGCTTCGCCGCCTTTTCCATACGGAGAGGCCTAAAAATAAGACGAGGAGGGGAAGGAAGAGCACTTGAAAAAAGACCAATGATTGTTCTTGTGATGGATTAGGAACAAATGGATGAAACGCCGGTTCTTTGGGTGTGAGTGAGACAAGTGCCTCTTCTTGTGCGAGCCATGCCATGGTTTTTAAGAAAAAATCAGTGTTGCCAGGATACGTCAGCCATCCATTGCTGGCAAATGCCGCGTTGCCAACGATGACAATCGCCGACTCGGGTTTTTGGTCCTGCCCCACTCGTTTTGACGTGAGGACGGCCGCGACTGAAAAAGGACCTTCTGGATCGGACCCTTCATCAAGAACTGGTTCAGTACTGGTAAGCGTGGTTTCTTCCCAACTCTTTTCAGAGGTGTGAGCTAATGGCTCAAAGTCCCAGTTTTTTCCTTGGTCTGCATCGTAGGTGATTGAACGCGAAACCGGAAAAATAATTGGTGTCGTGAAATTTTCGGTAATATCATGCGTGGTGAACGTCCTAACCATTAAGGCGGTTGGACTGCCTCGGCCGAGGCGATCTTGTGCATCGGCAAGGATCCCGCTTCCCAATTGAATGCCCCATTGTGAGAGGAGGGGGTCTAGCGAATCTTTGCTGCTGGGGTCGGACAGTACCAAGAGTCGACCACCTTTTCTGAGAAATTTATTGATTTGAGTGACGTTGCTAGGAAGAAGCGATTGCGTTGGCGAGGATATGACCAACAAGGAAGGGTTGCTGGATTCAATCGTGCTCCAGTCTATTCCTTTAACTTCGTAGCCTTGTTTCTTTAGAGCGTCAGCGGCACGTGACATGCCTGGTGTTTCCGTATCGGATAGACTTTTTTCTGCATGTCCTGTGGTAAAGCCAACGAGCTTTTTGCTGTCTCTTGTGACTCGGAGGATGGCATTGGTCACATCAGCTTCGGATGCACGCTGAAGATAAATCTGTTGTGAGCCGCTTTCAATAACAGCCGTATCTATGCGCGTGACCTGATAGGTTTTGGCTTTGTCGGGGTGTCGTTCCGGGTCAATGAATTCCACGGTCACAAGAGGGCTTTCTTTTTCATAGGTCGTCAGTAGGTCTTGGTAGGCGCCGTATCCAGGGCTACCGTCGCGGGTAAAGACATGAATGTTCACTTCACGAGGGAGGGCCCGAAGTACTTGATAGGTTTGCCGGCTTAAGGTGAAATTTTTGGTTTCCGAAAAATCCCATTCTGGTCCATGTTTGTCCGCGAGAAAGTTGGTGAGTCCCACTGCAAGGGCCGCCAATATAATGGCGAGGATACTGTGTGTGCCTAGTCGAGTGGTACGCTTGTGCGATCCCCTCACGAGTCCTTGAAAATGGATGCCCACATATCCGAGTAAGCAAAGCGTTCCAATTCCTAATACGATAGAGCTTGTATTCTCGGTTCCTGTTGCCAGGAGAGGAAGACCGAAGCCGCCCATTGTCAGTATCAGTCCGGAGACTCCAAGTATGGAAGCGACGCGAGTTACTTCCATCGGTAGGCATCAATGGCTTGGTGGGCGGCAAACCACATAAAGACCATCCCCGTTATGTAGTACACGAGGTCTTTCATATTCAATAGCCCACGAATGAGTCGTTCATAATGTTCGGTGAAGGAGAGGTAGGATAGGATATTCCCCAATGTTGAGTCACCAAATGCTGAGCTTAAGGCCCCAAGCACCCAGAGTCCAAGGATCAGGCCAAAACTCAAAAATGCGGCAATGATTTGGTTTTCTGTGAGAGCTGAGGCGAACAACCCAATAGATAACATGAGAGATCCTTGGAGAAACAGCGCGAGGTAGCCCAAAATAATCGGGTTCCAGTCAAAGGTCGCATAGGCAGACAATGTCAGAGGAATGAGTGCCGTTAATGCCAAGAGACCAGAGTAAACAATGACTACGCTGAGGAATTTTCCCGACACGATTTCATTGACGCCTATCGGCGAGGTTAGGAGTAGTTCGAATGTCCGGAGTTTTCGTTCTTCCGCAAAAAGGCGCATGGTTAACAAGGGCAAAATAATCATGAGAATGAGGTTCATGCTTTGAAATAAAGGACGGAAGATCATTTCATTGAGATTGAGTTGTGCGTAAGTATTTTGTAATTGCATGAGTCGCAAGGCTTGGTTACTGGCATTGGCCACGGCTTGATAACTCAAAAGTCCAATCACGGCCAAAAAGATGGCTCCAATAACGTAGACTACGGGCGAAACAAAAAAGCTCCGTAACTCTTTAGCAACAATGGTATGGACGGGGTTCATGCTCATGTGGCGACTGAACTCGTATCGTGATGTAGGCGCAAGGGGGTATTCCTGTCTTAGCCAACGGGCTTATCTGATTTGGTAAGCACCTTAAACACATCTTCAAGACTTACGGTTTGGGTGGTGAGCTCTAAGAGTCCAGCACCTCGCTCGACGACTAATTTCGTCAGTTCTTCCCGGACATCCTCTCCAATCTGTGTTTCTAAGGCATAGGAGTTGGGTGTTGGTCCTTGGGAAACCTTGATGACCCCAGAAATTTTTCCAAGCGCATTCAAGAGTTCGGGATCGGGATGTTTGACCGTAAGATTGAGAATTTCTGATTGACGAAGTTTGGCCCCGAGTTGTTCCGGTGAATCAATGGCTACAATTTGGCCTTGATGGATGATGATCACCTTTTGGCAGATAGCCGTGGCCTCGGCCAATAAATGTGTACTCAAGATGATGGTATGAGACCCTGCTAGGCTTTTGATCAAGTCGCGAATTTCAACAATCTGGTTGGGGTCTAAGCCTGTAGTCGGCTCATCTAAAATCAACACCGGAGGATTGTGAATAAGAGCCTGGGCTAAGCCGACTCGCTGGCGATAGCCACGCGACAAATGGTCAATCACTCGACCTTGTACTTCGGTCAACCCAGTTTGCTGGAGAATGAGGGTCATTCGCTCTTGTAATTCTTCTGTGCCAAGGCGTTTAATTCGTCCAACAAAGGTGAGATATTCTGTGACCGTTAATTCTAAGTAGAGGGGTGGTGATTCTGGAAGGTAGCCGATATGTTTCTTGACTTCCCAAGGCTCTTCCAAGCAGTCAAAGCCAGCAATGTGTACTGTGCCGGACGTGGGAGGCATAAATCCTGTCAAAATGCGCATGGTCGTCGTTTTCCCTGCCCCATTCGGGCCTAAAAATGCGACGATTTCTCCTTTTTGAATGGAAAAAGAGATATTATTTAAAGCCGTGACTTGGCCATACTGTTTGGTGACATGTTGAACGTCAATCATCAGGGTTTTCAGGGATGTGCCGTGGAATGGAAATAGAGCGAATATTTATAGAAATCTACCGAGTGGGCTTGAAATCATACCTATGTGAAAAAAAAACCGTCAAGGTGTTGCTCGAAACTGAATATACTTGACTTTTACTCTTGGGGGGAAAGATGTATGATGAATCAAATTAACCCATGTTTGTCGGTCTTTCCCTATTGGGCGTGGCCGATTTCTACGTTTTTCACAAAATGTCTAAACTGATGGCAAAAAGGCACTGGAACAATTTTTTATTTCTGTTGGTAACCTTGAGCATGGTTGTCGGCTGTAGTGCCTCGCATGAGGTCGCCGTGGTCAGTCATGGAGTAGAGTCCGTGGCGGTCAAACCACCAGCTGAACCCCTCCCTCTACCACCGATCAAGACTTTGCCAGATCTTTCAATTGAACAGGAAAAGCTATCATTGCCTGCTCCTGTCGCCCCTATAGCAACGCCTGCCCCAATCTCTCCTTCGATTGTTCCTCCGGCCAATGATTCATTTTCCAACGAAATTTTTGCCCAATCTGCTGAGGACACCACACTGTCGTGGACATTGCAAGATATCTTTTTTGATTATGATCAAACGATGGTTCGCCAAGATGCCATTCCTATTTTGGAGGAAAATGCCAAGGTGCTTTTGAAGCGATATGCTAATCGCGAGGTGTTAATTCAAGGGCATTGTGATGAGCGTGGGACAGAAGCCTACAATCTTATCTTAGGTGAACGGCGAGCCAAGGCTGTGAAGAATTATCTTATCAATTTGGGTGTATCTGCTTCCAAGATACGGGTGCTGAGTCTAGGGAAAAGCCAGCCGTTTTGTCAGGAACAAACCATTCCTTGTTTTCGCCAAAATCGACGTGCCCACTTTGTTCTCAAATAATGCTCGTTCTTTTAAGTTGTTGATGATCGCAGGCGTGAAAATCTCCCTGCCTCCTCCTATCCTTTCTGTCCTGCCTCTGTTCCCCTTTTGAGTTATTGTTGAGGATTAGTCCTAGAGTTAGGTTGAGAAAAAGGACGAAGAGATTCTCCCTCTCTGAAAGGTTGGACATGCGAGTTTGGATCATGACCATTGGTTTTGTTGCCTTCATGGCGCCCTTGGTGTGGGGTGAAGCTTGGGATTTTTCCTGTACGGAATCTGTTGGATTATTAAAGGCGGCACAAGATCGCGTGGTTCAAAAGCATGATCAATTGCAGGAGGCCAAGTTCAGTTTAAGACAACCTCCTCAAGTATTTGATGGATGTCGTCGGAGTCGCAAAGGATTTGATGGAGGGAAAATTCATTGCGTGAAACATCAGCCCCGACAGCGGCATTTGCTAAAAGACATTCTTGTTGCGCAACGAAGTCTTGATTCGGCACATAAAGAGTTTGATCGACAAGTCCAAAGTGTTCTACGAGCCTGCCCTGTCTCACAACCTTGATTATTTCATCTCAGTGTTTCAGTACCTTTCGAGCTGATAATTCATCCTTCTGTTGCAGTTAGAGGCTGCTCATCTCTGCAAGAATTTAAAATTTTGGTAGACACTTTGTGCTTTCGCCACCCCCTGTTTTTTCTGCCCCAGCAACTCCTATAACTTATTTCAAAGTCTTCATTTCCGTTGTCAGCAATACCCTGACTCGGAAAAATCTTGTGCGAAGGGAAATAATCCTGTAAATTACCTACGGGTTCTTCTTGTCATCTATCCTCTTGTGGATGTTGGAATTCTGGCATGTTTAGTTTGAAAAAATTTCTGGCTCCTCTGCTCTCTCCCTTGTCTATTTGTTTTGAACTGATTGCCTTTGGCCTTCTCCTTTTATTGTTTTCCCGGCGACAAAAAACAGGGAAAATTCTTGTTGCGTTAGGCACAACGATTCTTCTGTTATGTAGTTATGAAGGTATTTCTGGTCGAATCCTCCACACCCTTGAATCAGCATATCCTCCTTTGAATCTGGCAGAGGTACAGTCGAAAGAGGAGGGTGGCATGAGAACTGACGCTATTAAATGGATTGTGGTCTTGGCGGGAGGAGTCTCTGGAAACCAGTCATTGCCTATTCAATTACAAATTTCCCACCATTCCCGCGTTCGTCTTATGGAAGGTATTCGTTTGCATCGTCTTCTCCCAGGGACAAAATTAATTTTGACTGGGGGGATTGGATTTGGTGGTCCTGCCGAAGCGACGACATTAAGTCGAGTGGCCGAAGAATTGGGTGTGGCTAAATCCAATATGGTCTTAGAAGTTGAAGCTCGAGATACCAAAGATCATCCTCTATATGTTCGGCATCTTGTTAAGGAAGAGTCTTTTATTTTGGTGACCAGTGCCTTTCATATGCCCCGGTCAATGAAGCTTTTTCTCAAGCAGGGTCTTAACCCCATTCCTGCTCCCGCCGGTCCATGGAAACCTTCTAAAGAATTTTGGTCTCCACGAAATCTTTTCCCAACCGCCTCTGGTTTACGGTTGGCTGAACTGGCTTATCATGAATATATGGGAATCACTTGGGCTTGGATTCGAGGGCAAATTTAGGTCCAAGGCTAGAAGTTCCAAGACCATTTTGCAGAATGGGCATTGCTATTCCGCTTTTTTCTGTGCTTGGTCCGTCCGATATGTTCAATGAGATGTCTGGAAGGTATTCACGTCACAGGAGAACCCCTCATGACGCAATTCCGTCATAAGCCACTCAATCATTACCAGCAATTATTTCAGAGGAAGAAGGCACTAAGCCTGTTGATGCTTATATTAGTCGGGGGGTGTAGTGTCTGGAATTCGTATCTGGATCCGAATTATGAATCCAGCCGAGCTGAACGGTTGTGTCATCCGTATGGAGAATGTTCGCAAGGGACTTGGATAGCTACAGATGGACAAGAAAGGAGCTCCACGTTGGCGAAGACTGAATGTCAGGAGTTAGTGGATAAGAATAACAAGAACGACTGGTGGACTGATTCTGTATCCAGGGGGTTAGCAATCAGTCACTGTATGGAGAAAAAAGGATATAAATTACAACAATGAGGATTTTTACCCTTCTTGTCCTCTGGTATTAGTTGCCGTAATGCATATCGTTACCTGAATGCTTGTTCCCTTACTTATAGAAAAAGATACTTTTTCTTGAACCTGGCCGCCTCCTTGTGGACGGGTTGCAGGAATGTCCTTATATTTGACCATTCCAATGCCCAGGTCATGATATATTGTTGTCCTGGCCAAATTGGTTAAGTCTTGCCCCTTGGCGTTTGTTGTTGGTTCAACATATGAAACGGTGAGATAGGGTTTTGAGGCCTCCACTCTGGCTTTGGCCGATGTTAAACAGGATTTTTCTACTCGCCTTTGAGATTTGACCTTTTGAATTGGCTTGGGTTTCTGGCTGGAGGGAGCTGGAATAGGTTTAGGAGGTGGTGTAGTGCTTTTCGGCTGTGATGGCACGCATGATGGGCGGAGCCAACATAAGGCCGTTGCCAGTCCTCCTTGAGGATCAGATGTGGAGCACCCAGGCAATACACTGATGGCTAAGAAAATTATGAAAATGAGAGTCATACGAAAAAGCATGGAGTTTCTTTGTGTAAAATCATTCAGATGAATGAAAGAAAACATAGGGAAAAATTATGCGGCTTGTTACCATCTGTGTCTATTGTACCGTCTTATAGAACTTAGGGAAATACAGGTACGTGTGAAAATATTATATGTGTTATTTGCCAACTGCTTCTAGAAGGACTCTCCTGTACTTATGAAAAAAAATAAACCCAATAGTTCAGCGACCAAAGTGCTTCGAAACGTGAAGTCATTTAAAAAGCCAACACATTTACGGATTGTCAAAAGTCCGAGGAAACTATTTAAAGACCTAAAGCTGTTTGCCACTGATGTTGATGGCGTGTTGACCGATGCTGGTATGTATTATGGAGAATCAGGGGAAGAATTGAAAAAATTTAATACTCGTGATGGAATGGGCATAAAGTTATTGCAAGCTGAGGGAGTCATTGTGGCCATTATAACAGCGGAGCAAACGAAGATTGTTGCAAGGCGTGCTAAAAAACTTGGAATTGCAGAGGTTTTCCAAGGTGCAAAGGATAAGGTATCTATTTTGACCCAACTCTCAGAAAAATTTACTATTCCTTTTGAAGAAATGGCCTATATTGGAGATGATGTGAATGATCTTGGTGCTTTACAAGCCGTAGGCTATGCGGCGGCTCCGGGAGACTGTGTCGACCAAGTGCGGCAGGTGGTCCATTATATTTGTCAGAAAAATGGTGGGGAGGGAGCTGTTCGAGAGGTCATTGATATGATTTTAACTGCTAAACGGAAGTAGAAGTTTTTTCCACGGTGTGTTGAGTTTTGAGAAAAAAAATCCGACATAATGGAATATCCTTATGTACACAGCCGAAGGCAATGATTCTATATTTGGGTAATTTTTTGCCCTGAGAAGACAAAGGATTCATTATGAACGAACATGTGTTTGGCGTCATCCTAGCCGGTGGAAGCGGAACTCGGTTTTGGCCATTGAGTCGAGAACGCTTCCCCAAGCAATTATTGCGTATTATTGGAGAAGGGACCTTATTACAACAGACCTTCGAACGGCTTATCCAAGATATTTCGCCGAAACAGATGACTATTGTCACTAATGATATCCAGGCTGAAACGATTCGACTTCAATTAAATGAATGGAAAGATGATCTCGTTGATAACATTATTCTAGAGCCAGAAGGACGAAATACGGCACCAGCTATTGCCCTCACGGCGCTTCAATTGATGCATCGAGACCCAGATGCGGTGATGGTGGTGGTCCCTGCCGATCATGTGGTTAAAGCGACGAAAAAGTTTATCAAGGCCGTCCGGTTTGCAACAAAGTTGGCCACTCATGGCCATTTGGTGACTTTCGGCATACACCCTTCTAGACCCGAAACTGGCTATGGATATATTCAACCGAATAAACGGAAGAAAGTAGGATCTCAAGGACCGTTTACTGGCTATTCGGTCACCCGATTTGTGGAAAAACCGGATTTGTCCACTGCCCAGCGTTATTGCCGGTCTGGAAATTATTTTTGGAACAGTGGGATATTCGTTTGGAAGGCTTCAAGTATTCTGGAAGAGTTGGCTGTGCAGAATCCAACCATGTCGAAAAAGATTAAAAGTCTTGCTAAATATGTGGGGACTTCAGAATTTCCGGCGCAACTGCGAAAGACATACGCCAAAATGTCCTCACTGTCAATTGACCATGCGGTGATGGAGCATTCGTCTCGCAGTGTTGTGGTTCCGGTAGATTTTGGGTGGTCGGATGTTGGAAGTTGGGGAAGTTTAGAGGAAGTGGCCACCCTTGATAAGGATGGCAATGTTCGGAATGGAAATATTATAGATATGGGCAGTCAGAATTCAGTGTTGTTTGCCGATCGTCGTGTGGTAGCCACGATTGGACTCGACAATATGGTCGTGGTTGATACGCCCGATGCGACGTTGGTTTGTCGGAAAGATCGAGCGCAAGATGTGAAGGCGATAGTCAGTCTTCTTAAGGAACAAAAAGCCCCTGAACATTTAGAGCATCGAACTGTGCAACGGCCTTGGGGAGCCTATACCGTTTTAGAGGAAGGGCATGCATATAAAGTTAAGCGTATTGAGGTTGTGCCAGGGAAACGGCTTTCATTGCAATTGCATCATCAACGAAGTGAGCATTGGGTGGTGATCACGGGAACTGCACGTGTGACTCGTGGTGAAGAAGTCTATGATCTGCAGGCTGGAATGAGCACAGGGATTCCACAAGAAACCCCCCATCGTTTAGAAAACCCAGGACAAAATCTATTGGAAATCATAGAAATCCAAAATGGCCCCTATTTAGGTGAAGACGATATTGTCAGATTGAAGGATGATTTTGGGCGGTTACAACCCGTTCAATAGAAATTCGTATGAAATCAGAATGTGAAAGGGAATAGGATGGGGATATTTCGCGAATATGATATCCGAGGGATCGTCGAAAAGGAATTGATGCCTGAGGTGGTAAGGAAAATTGGGCGAGCGTACGCCACTTTAGTACAAGAACGAGGTGCTAAGACCATTACAGTTGGCCGTGATGGTCGATTGACCTCACCTGTTCTCAGAGACCAACTCATTGCCGGGTTAACGGAATCCGGTGTGAACGTCGTTGATTTAGGATTGTGTGCAACACCCCTGTTGTATTTTTCATTATTTCATTGTGACGTTGATGGCGGCATTATGATTACGGGAAGTCATAATGCAGCAGAATATAATGGTTTTAAAATGTGTGTGGGAAAAGAAGCCCTCTATGGAAAGGATATACAGCGTTTAAAAGATGTGTTTGATGCTGAGGAATTTACATCTGGGGTAGGAACCGTAGTTGAGCAACTCATTATTCCTGAATATCTGGCTTTTCTGAAAAACCACTTTTCTTCGGTAAAAGCCGATCATCTTCACGTCGTGATTGATAGTGGAAATGGTGCGGCTTCTCTGGTAGCCAAAGAAGCGCTTGAACAATTAGGTTGTCAGGTCACAGGGTTGTACTGTGAGTTGGATGGAAATTTCCCCAACCACCATCCTGATCCAACTGTTGTGGAGAATCTGACCGATTTAATTGATAAGGTTCATGAAACGAAGGCGCATGTGGGAATTGGGTATGATGGCGATGCAGACCGAATTGGCGTGATTGATGAGAACGGTGGAATTTTGTGGGGTGACCGATTATTGCTGCTCTTTTCCAGAGATGTCTTGGAAGAACATCCGGGCAGTACCTTTATTTCCGAAGTCAAAGCTTCGCAAGTCTTCTATGACGATATTTCAAAACGTGGTGGTCGCGCAATCATGTGGAAAACGGGGCATTCCATTATTAAAGCAAAAATGAAAGAAGAAAAGGCAGTGTTGGCCGGGGAAATGTCTGGCCATGTCTTTTTTGCTGATCGGTACTATGGCTATGATGATGCCATTTATGCCTCGTGCCGACTTGTTGAAATTCTGGCGAAACAACAGCAACCGCTTTCGAATCTGTTGGCCGATGTCCCACAAACGGTAGTGACTCCTGAAATTCGTGTCGATTGTTCAGATGACCAAAAGTTTCAGCTTGTGGCAGCGGTCACTCAACGCCTTCAAGACATTGCCAGCACAGAGCAGGACAATTCGGCGGAGTTGCCCATTCGTGAATTAATTACCATTGACGGAGTTCGGGTGCGCTTTGATAATGGGTGGGGGCTTATTCGTGCTTCTAATACTCAACCTGCCTTGGTCCTACGATTTGAAGCGGAGACCCAAGAACAACTCTCTCAAATTCGGGCGTATTTGGAATCTCAACTCGCCGAAGTGAGCCAAGCCCTCACCGTTTAAAGTCCCTTAGGTCTCTCGCACTTCAAACGTACTCCTTCATTCCTTGCCAATAACTTTATTGGCGACTTGAACTTGATGGGACTTCTAGAATAGGTAGTCATTCTCATTCCCTCTCCGCCTGAATCTTCATTGATGAAGTCCAAGAATTTATCCCATTTTATGATTGCCCCTGAATGTTGAAACCCCTATAATGGAACATCCTGCCATTGGTGATGGATTTTCCAAGTGATGATTCCTCCACTATCTCAATTTTTCCAAAGCCTTTTCTCACGATTTGCCAAAATGGTGAAAGTCAAAAGATTTGTATAGTCAGTGGTAATGGGAATCAATGTTCTCATCTGAATTGAAGTAATTCACGATTTGTGCAATATTTATCATTGTGGAAATGTGCTGAAGATAGAAGATGGTCTTCTTTCCTGAATCATAAACCTAAGAGAAGGAGAATCTCGTATGGTGTTACGAGTCATGTTCCTTGTCGTTGGGATGATGCTAGGCATGTCCTTGGGCTGGAGTCTCTCGGACGGACAAACTGAAATTTTAGGAATTGGGGCGCTTATTGGTGTGGTGGTAGGAGCCAGCATTCTTGCTGCTGAACATCTGTTGCGTTCTGTTCCTTTGGCGGTGCCCTTATGGAGTGGTGTGGGATTTGTCCTCAGCCTTCTCGTGGCTGGTTTAATTAGTCTCTCCACTGGCTTGATTGGAAGTGCTGGGAACTCGGTCTTTTCTTTGCTGGCTCTATTAATCCTATTTTTAGGGGTTCCATACTGGGGACTCAGTATGGGGCTGCGCTTTGGAAAAGAAGGTTGGGTAGATGGTGCGATAGATGCTGAAGGTTCTGATCCGGCATTAAAAACAAAATTGCTGGATACCAGCGTGATTATTGATGGTCGAATTGCTGATTTATGTGAAACAGGTTTTATTGAAGGGACCTTGATCGTTCCCCATTTCATTCTCCAAGAATTGCAGCATATTTCGGATTCTTCAGATGGATTAAAGCGAGCAAGGGGGCGAAGAGGCCTAGATATTCTGAATGTGCTCCAAAAAATGAACAATATTCAAGTGAAATTGGTGGAAGATGATTTCCCTCATGTCAAAGAAGTTGATACCAAATTGATTGAGTTGGGCAAGCAAATGAATGGAAAGGTCTTAACCAATGATTTCAATTTGAATAAGGTGGCGGGTATTCAGGGAGTAGAAGTGTTGAATATCAATGATCTGTGTAATGCCTTGAAGCCGGTAGTATTGCCAGGGGAAACCATTCGTGTCTTTGTTTTAAAAGAAGGAAAAGAATCTGGCCAAGGGGTGGCTTATTTAGACGATGGCACGATGGTTGTTGTCGATCATGCTAAAAACTCCATAGGAAAAACGGTGGATGTCATTGTGACGAGTGTGTTGCAAACGAGTGCTGGACGAATGATTTTTACACGCATCAAAGAAGAAACCGAGCGTGAGGAGTTAAGTTTGGCGCGTGTCTAAATCTGTCGTGGCGGTGGTCCCTGCCGCAGGCCAGGGAACCCGCATGGGGATGGCAGCCAGAAAACAATACCTTAGCCTAGGTGGTTTTCCGCTTCTTGTTCTCTCCCTCAAAGTTCTTCAACAGATCCCATCAATTCGCGAAATCATCCTCTCCGTTCCCGAAGAAGACATTGAGTACTGCTGGCGTGAAATTGTGAAGCCCTTTGGGCTGGCGAAAGTCACTCAAATTGTGGTGGGTGGACAACGCCGGCAGGATTCGGTGCGTCATGGGTTATTCGCCATTTCCAATCCTCCAGATCTTGTGTTGGTTCATGACGGGGTCCGTCCGTTTATTCATGCGGATATTGTAGAAAAAAACATAGCGTGTGCGGCACAAACTGGGGCAGCCATTGTCGCCATGCCTATTCATGATACGGTCAAACGGGTTGATGACAAACACGTGATTCGGGAAACGCTTAATCGAGAAGAATTATGGCAAATTCAAACGCCACAAACGTTTCGGTATGATTGGTTGCTGGAAGCTCATCAACAGGCAATCACAGATCAATGGGAAGTCACGGATGATGCGGCTTTGATAGAACGAAAGGGCTATCCCGTTTCCGTTGTGGAGGGCAGTTGTTTTAATATTAAGATTACGAGGCCAGATGATCTGATTTTTGGAGAAGCCATTTTAAATAAGATCAAACATAAGGGGTAATGGGTTCTCGGTTTTCTAGTCGTTTGGATCCCCTAAGAAAGATAGGATTTTGAAGGTCATATGAGAATTGGACAAGGATATGATATTCATCCTTTGCGGGAGGGCCGTGCCTTAATATTAGGGGGAGTCACAATACCCCATTCTCATGGCCTTGATGGGCATTCCGATGCGGATGCGTTGACCCATGCAGTCTGTGATGCGTTGTTAGGAGCAATGGGAGAGGGGGATCTTGGTACGCGATATCCGGCAAGTAATCCGGCTTTTAAAGATCTTTCGAGTTTGCTCATGCTGGATAATGTGGTACAGACCCTGATGGAGAAAAATTATGAGCTTGTTAACTTGGATACGGTCATTTGTGCCCAAGCTCCAAAACTGGCTCCTTATTTGAAGCCCATGCAAGAAAGTATAGCCCGAACGCTCAACGTAGATGCTTCTCAGGTCAATATTAAAGTCAAGAGTGGAGAAGGCATTGGGATGATTGGTCGGGAAGAAGGGATTGCGGTTTTGGCGGTGTGCTTAATACAGTCTTTAAAAAATTGAGAGAAGATGATGTCCGCGTATTTATCTTATTGGTCGGCTAAGGTGAATGAATGCCAAAGGTGACCCAAATTGCTCAAGATCTCCAAGCCGTATTTGAGCGTGATCCAGCTGCGACTAGCCGTTGGGAGGTGTTTCTCACCTATTCGGGGTTTCATGCCCTCTTAGCCTATCGGATTTCCCATTGGCTTTGGAATTGCCACATTCCCTTTTTCCCTCGACTGATATCTCAACTGGCACGATGGATAACCGGTGTAGAAATCCATCCTGGTGCAACGATTGGAGTCGGTTTTTTTATTGACCATGGAATGGGCGTGGTGATTGGAGAAACGACAGAAATTGGGGATTATGTGACATTGTTTCAGGGAGTCACATTAGGAGGAACTGGGAAAGAACGTGGCAAACGCCATCCAACGCTAGGGAACCATGTTGTGGTAGGAGCTGGTGCCAAGGTCTTGGGTGGCATTTCTATTGGTGATAATGTGAAAGTTGGTGCTAATGCCGTTGTCCTCCGTTCGGTTCCACCAAATTCTACGGTGGTTGGTAATCCCGGGCGCATCGTCAAATACGACGGGGAACGGCTTCCCGAAGCCACGATGGACCATACGAATATCCCTGACCCGATTGCAGAACGATTTGAAGCCATAGAACAGGAATTGATTGCACTTCGAAAAAAGGTTGAAGAGAAAGGCGGGTAATCAAAAGATTACACTCAAGGTGTTTAAAGATATTGTTTTAGCTGACAAGCTCTTTTACACTATAGACTGTAGTATTTTTTGGTATATTTTGATTGAAAATTTGATACATGTTTCCTGGAAGGAGTAGTCGAAATGACACCTCGTGTGAAAGAAATTTTGAGGAATTATGATGGTAATCCTCCTGGCGTCTTAAGCAATCTCGCTCGGTTGATGATGAACGGGGTCTTGGGTGGAACTGGTCGTCTAGTCATTCTCCCGGTTGATCAGGGATTTGAGCACGGGCCTGCAAGAAGTTTTGCGGTAAACCCTTCAGGGTACGATCCACATAGTCATTTCCAATTGGGTATTGAAGCTGGGTGCAACGCGTATGCGGCCCCACTTGGATTTCTTGAAGCCGGGGCAGCGGAGTTTGCCGGGCAAATCCCCCTCATTTTAAAATTAAACAATAATGACTCGCTTTTAGACACGAAAGATCCGAATTCTGCCATAACAGGAAGTGTGAGAGAAGCTCTCCGATTGGGCTGTTGTGCAGTGGGCTATACAATTTATCCAGGGTCGGCTCATAGCCAATCCATGTATCAACACCTGAGGGAAATTACAGAAGAAGCTAAATCGTATGGTCTTGCCGTGGTGGTGTGGTCTTATCCCCGAGGGGCAGGATTAAGTAAAGAAGGAGAGACCGCGATCGATGTGGTGGCCTATGCGGCACAGATTGCCGCTCAACTTGGAGCGCATGTTATTAAAGTCAAAGTGCCAAGTGCCCATTTAGAACAAGCTGCTGCTAAGAAGGTCTATGAAGCAGAGAAAATTAAGATTGGGACTCCAGCAGATCGTATTCGTCATGTTGTTCAGAGTACCTTTGATGGGAGACGAATCGTGATCTTTTCTGGTGGGGCGAAAGGTGAAGATCAAAGAATGTTTGATGAGGCGAGGGCTATTCGCGATGGGGGAGGTTTTGGTTCTATTATCGGTCGAAATTCCTTTCAGCGCCAAAAACCTGAAGCTTTAAAATTTCTCTCCACAGTCATGAAAATCTATTCGGGAGAACTCGCATAATTCCTCCTTGAATGGCATTGGTTAGCAATAATTTAATATTTCTTTACCTTTCCCGTTTTTCACTTAGGGGTACAAACCTCGGCATTCGTGGGCCATGGCTACCTCTTCAATCCCTGCAATCAACGCAGCGGTCCTCATTGTAATTTTTTTGTCCTCGGCTTGTTGAAGAATGCGATTAAAGGCTTTGGTAATAATGGATTGCAGTCTGCTGTGGATATGAGCCTCCTCCCACGAAAAACGTTGCGCATCTTGTGCCCATTCAAAATAGGACACAATCACACCTCCAGCATTGGCCACAATGTCTGGGATTACCATAATGCCACGGTCATGAAGTATAGAGTCAGCTGCGAGAGTAGTGGGCCCATTAGCCCCTTCAATAAGGAATTGGCATTGAATTTTTGGGGCATTCGTGCTGGTAATTTGTTCAGCTAAGGCGGCTGGAATCAGTACGCGGCAAGGTAGTGTTAAGAGATCTTCGTGGAGTATGGATTCACCAAATTGCGTTAAGGAGGGCAGCGGTGGTTTCTCTTTTTTTCGTTCGGTTATGATGGCGGGAATGTCTAATCCTTTGGGGTTATAGAGGCCACCAAATCGATCACTTATACCAATGACCTTGGCACCCTCTTCATATAAGATCCGAGCTGCGTGAGAGCCGACATTTCCAAATCCTTCAATAACTACGGTTGTGTCAGATAAGTCGAAATGGAAATAGTGGAGGACTTCCATTGTGATATCCACAACACCGCGGCCAGTAGCTTCTTCCCGCCCCAAACTGCCTCCAATCGAGAGTGGTTTTCCGGTGACGACATCTCGAACTGAAAATCCTACCTGTTGGCTATATGTGTCCATGATCCATGCCATGGTTTGGGCATTGGTTCCAACATCTGGTGCTGGAATGTCTTTATCCGGGCCAAGAAACGGAAATATTTCAGCAATATAGCGTCTGGTGAGCCTTTCTAACTCGCCAGTTGTTAGACATGTGGGGTTCACGGCCACCCCTCCTTTTGCCCCACCAAAGGGCAAGCCAGCCAAGGCCGTTTTCCAGGTCATCCACATAGCCAAAGCACTGACTTCCCCCAAGGTCACATCTGGGTGGTAACGAATGCCGCCTTTTGTGGGGCCTCGGGAAAGGTCATGTTGAACGCGATACCCGCGAAAGACTTCAACTCGTCCATCATCCATTCGGACAGGAACGCTGACAGCTAAGGCACGTTGAGGCGACTTTAAGCGTTCCAGCATATTGGGGTCGAGCGCCATATGCTGCACGGCTTGGTCAAACTGTGCCACCGCTAAGCGAAATGTAGGATGATCCAGTTCAGCAGGAATATTTGTCGGCATCTTTTGGCTTTCTTCGTAACAGCTAGAAGATGATATTTAAGAACAGTCTATCAAAATTTCTTCTGGAAAGATGTCGCGGTGATCTTGCTCCGGAAAAATATCTAGAGGCAATTCTTCTTAGTAAAGAACCTTTACGAGATAGAGCCCATGGGGGGGAGCTGTGCGTCCTGCGGCTTTGCGGTCTTTTGATTCCAAGATATCTTTCATGGTATTCGCGTTGCGTTTATGTTGTCCGACTTCGACCAAGGTCCCAACAATGGCGCGTACCATCTGTTTGAGGAAACGGTCACCTTCTATACGTATGATTAATGATGATGATTCCGATTGAAGAGAAAGATGTGAAATTGTGCATATGGGATTTATTGTTTGGGATCGCTGTCCACGGAATGAGGTGAAGTCATGGGTGCCAAGGAAATGAGGCATGGCTTGGTGAATCGCATCCATATCCAATTGATAGGGGAAATGCCAGGCTCGATGACGATCTATGGCTGGTCGAGAAGGTTGTAAGATCATGCGATACTCATAAATTTTCCCTCTTGCACTAAATCGTGCATGGAAATCGTCCGGAACCATGTCGCTGGAGATGGCAGAAATGTCTTTTGGTAAGGTGCTATTTAGAGCTGAGGCCCATTGAATAGCAGCCAACGGTTTGTCCGTGTGAAAGCTGACGACTTGGCCTAACGCATGTACACCCGAGTCCGTTCTTCCTGCTCCCACCGCACGGATGTGTTGCTGGGTAATTTTGAAAAGAGCGTCTTCAATTGCAGCTTGAACTGTTGGTTGGTGAGGTTGTCGTTGCCAGCCTGCGTAGGCCGTTCCCTCGTATTCCACGGTGAGCTTAATGTTTGGCATATTATTGTTCAAGTTTGACCGTAACCACAGTCATACATGTCATCTCAAAAAACAGAAATGTGGAGAGATGTTACCCGACACGAGTTTAGAATAAAAGGTGGCGACAGAGATGTGGAGGAGGTTGCTGTGAGGTGCAGGATTTAGCGAGAAGCGGTTTGTAAGGGGCGAATATATGATTTGATGCCTTCAAAAATTCCTTGAGCCATACGTTTTTGGTAGGTAGAACTTTTGAGTAGTTTCTCTTCGGTGGGGTTGGAGATGAAAGCAATTTCAGCCAAGATTGCTGGCATGGTGGTCATACGAAGCACAAAGAATGGGGCGGTTTTTACACCATGATCTTTTATTTTATAAAAAGGCTTGAGGTATTTCACCAGAGCTTTTTTGGTCGTCCAGGCAAACTCTTGAGAATCTTCAATTTTTTTATCATGGAGTTTGTCGGCCAGAATAAACTGCCAAGCCGGGCCATTATCTTTGAGAGGGGTGCCGTTTTCGCGAGCAGCGACCTCAAGTGCTCGGGGGTCACTGGCCTCTCCAAAGTGATAAAGCTCTAAACCCTTTATAGTTTTTTTAGGATGAGAATTAATGTGAATGGAGACAAAAATGTCGGCCTTGTGTTGATTGGCAAATGTGGCTCGATCTTTTAATTCGACAAAAACATCAGATTCTCTCGTCATGAAAATCTTGGCTTTGGTTTTTTTCGCCAATAGATCTCGAAGGTAATTAGAAATTTTCAAGACAATATCTTTCTCTCTCGTCCCTTTGCGACCTAGAGCGCCAGGGTCTTTCCCTCCATGACCAGGGTCTAGCACAATCACCATCTCTTTTTTTCGAACTGAGGCAACCGGCGGAGGCACAATAACGGGAGGCGGCGGTGTTTTCTTGACTGCTGGAGGTTGAGCCGATGGTTTTTTTGTTGGTTCAGAAGCTTTGACCATTGTACGCTTCTGAGAAGGTGCCGGGTAGAGATCCAACACGATACGTGAAGGTTTATGAAGGACATACCATTTATACCGTTTCCAAGGCTTTGTGGGGATCGAGAGGATGAGTGTGCCTTTGGCCGTTCTGGAAATGGCTAAGTCAATGGGAAAGGTTTTAGCAGAGGTTTTTGAAAGAGCCTTTTTAAGAATGCGGGTGTTGGGGAGCTCAAGTTGAAATTTTGTTTTCTTTCTGTGCTCAGTGGATGCAGGTTGAACGTCTTGATTTAAGTCTAAAACGAGGCGCGTGTATTTCTTATGCTGATGGGCTCGAATGTTTTGGATAGAGGTCGATGTGGAGCGTTTGGAGACTAAAGAAAGGTAGGGAGAGGTTTCCCACAACAAAGGAAGTCGCCACTCATTCTCTCCTCCAAAACCAGTCACTGGAGAAAGGAAGAAGAAGAGTATGAGGCTAAATGAAAGAGAAGCGTGTCGATAGGCTGGCATAGAGAATAAAACCGTTTATATCTTTTTCCCAGAAGATACTCTTCTTGTCAAGCAAGGCGACATTGGATCTTCCGTCATTTCGGGGGTAAACTGGGCATGGTTGGGTGATGAAGGGCAGAACAAAAAGGAAAGAGACGTGACACCGAAGCATCTCATTATTGATGGCTATAATGTCTTAGGAGCGATGGGTCTTCCTCCACAAAAGGTTGTGGGCCAAGGAGAAGGGCATCGTGATCAATTTGTGGCAAGACTTGGCCTCTATGGGCAGCGTATTCAATGTCCTATTACTGTGATATTTGATGCTTGGCGTCAACCAGGAAACATGCGAAACACCGCTCATCAATCTGGGGTGACGGTCATCTATTCGGCAGAGGGTGAACGCGCCGACCAAATCATTCAACAGCTCGTCCGACAATATGGAAAAGAGACCGCTATTGTGTCCTCTGACTTAGAAGTGACAAATGTGGCTCGCGCACATGGGGCTTTTGTTATTCGTTCTCAGGAATTTCTGACTCGGCTGCAAAAAGGGAATCAGGCATCAGCAACCGTTCGTGTTGCCAGAGGAAAGCCCGAGGACAAAGATGACAGTGAGAGTCCAATAGTGAGGTCGAAAGAAAAGAAGGGCAATCCAAGAAAATTGCCAAAAAAACTTCGGCAACGAAATCGGATTATGAAGAGATTTTAAAGAGACGTTTGGCGTTATTCGTAGTTAATTGAGAAATTTGCTCCAGTCCAGTCGCAGAGTCTGGGTATTTTAATTCTGCTATTTGTTCTGCAACATATTTTACATAGGCTGATTCATTGCGTTTCCCTCGAAAGGGAACTGGCGTGAGGTAGGGAGCATCGGTTTCAATAAGGATACGATCATCCGGAACAGTACGAATGACGTCTCGAAGTAGCGTGGCATTGCGAAATGTAATAATTCCAGAAAATGAGAGATAAAATCCCAAGTCCAACGCTTCCTTGGCCAGCCAAGGATCCCCGGAAAAACAATGAAAAACCCCTCCTATCGATTCGGCATGCTCTTCCCTCAGAATGGTCATGGTATCTTCCTGAGCCTCTCGTGTGTGGATCACAAGGGGGAGGTTGAGGGATTTGGCTAGTGCCACTTGTTCACGAAATTGTTGGCGTTGGGTCTCACGGGGGGAATGATCATAGTGATAATCAAGCCCAATTTCTCCAAATGCCACAACTTTGGGCTGTTGGGCTAATTGCCGAAGTTCTTCATACCAATGAGGCTCAATTCTCTTCACTTCATGAGGATGAACCCCCACAGTGGCATAGACATTAGGGCGTTCGATGGCGATTTTTACCGCTGAAGTGCTGGTAGAAAGGTCACAGCCAATGGTGATGAATGCGCCGACTCCGGCTTCCTCCGCGCGCTGAAAGACTGCGTCTCGATCAGCGTCGTATCGTAAGTCATCCAGATGGACATGGGTATCAATCAACATGAAATAACTCCTTTGTTCTTGGGTGCCACATGGTAGCATATGAAGGGTATTATGTTGTAGTGATGATTCAAATGGTTTGGCTGCGATGTTCCGAAAAAGAGGCTAGATCGTGAGTGCTCATGATGTCTTTTGACGAAGAATTATTTCGAGTGATTAATGGATGGGCTGGTCAATTCCCGGCGTTGGATTGGTTTATGCTGCAATGCTCACAAGAAAGCAATTTGCTCATTCCTGTGATTTTGGCCGTCGTGTATTGGGGCTGGATTAAATGGGATGAAGCCAAATTTGCGGCACCAACTTTAGGACTGCTCATAGGGTTGAGTGATTTGTTAGGAGGGCAATTGAAGAATGTGATTGGTCGTTCTCGCCCTTGCCAAGTTCTTGCCCAGGTTCATGAGATGGTCGGATGCGGGGGAAGCTTTAGTATGCCCTCGAATCATGCACTCAATTCGAGTACAGCCATTGCTTTCTTTGCGACTCTCTACCCCTCCCTAGGGTGGGTTCTCTGGCCACTGATGGTTCTTGTTGGAATCTCACGTGTGTATTTGGGGGCACATTACGCTACCGATGTATTGGTTGGGTGGGGGATTGGGTTGGTGTTAGGAGCTGGTGTGGCTTGCCTATTGAAAATTAAAGTGTTTCACCGAGATAAGAATATTAAGCATTCTTAACTTCATTGCCTTCTTTCCTCTTGGACTCAGAGGTCATTCCGATGATCATTTGGTTTTGGCCAAAGGACTCAAATTTACTAATACCCAGGTCGGACTTATTAAATCGTGCGGACCTATACTATGGAGTGGTAGATCAACTCGCTTTGCTCAGACAAGGTCCGCCAATCAATTTGAGCGTCAGCCCAATTGGCTGAGTTGAAAGTGTTGGTGGAAAAAGAACTACGGTTAATTTCTGACAGGACAAAAGGAGGTTTCAACAAACTATTAATTTGAAAGCGCAATCTAAGTTATTTTAGGAATTATCCAGACCCTTGGTTTGCCTCTTGAATCAGGATCCCATCCGTTTGATATAGCTTCTTCCACAAGACTTGTTATACGAACTTCGAATTCCTTGGTTGAGCTAGGCATACCATTCATATATTCGTTCCACGGAAATTCTATAATTAATTCTTTAGAACGCCTAGGTTTTTTGCACACGCTCACAGAAATTCCCCTGAGGCCTTCGTACAAGTTCGACCTTCCACCAAAGTGCCGAATATGCCAATGCAATTTGTGGGTCAACACCTGAATCGCATTTGAACTTTGAAAATTTGTCATTAGGGAAATTGGGTTAAATGTTCATCAAGGTTTGAGTGATATTTGGGGAACAAGGTACGCACATCTTGTCAGGATCGCTTTCGAATCATGTTTTTGCGGATAGGCGTTGTGAATCATTTGTAACAAAGGTGCATTATTTCAGTGATGATGGGCGTGAGGCATGGCGGGTTCATCTGAGGATTCTTTTGTGAGGTGGTTGAGGTTGCAATGGAGGTCATCTCTCTCATGGCATTCGGTTTCTATTTGGATGGTCTGATGATGAATGCCAAATTGTGATGAAAGAAGTGTTTGGATGGGCTGGAGGAGTTGATCTTTATCTGAGACGGTATCCATGTCTGCGAGAACATGACATGTCAGCATGATAATTCTTGGTTCCACTGACCAGATATGGAGGTCATGGACTTTTTTGACTCCAGGAATCGCTTCGAGGTTAGTGACAATTGTTGAGGTGTTGAGGTGTGGGGGAGTAGATTCCAAGAGAATATCCAATGATTCTCGAAAGAGCGGCAAACTGCCTCTAATAATCACCACCACTAGGACCAAGCTGATGAGAGGATCTAAAATCGTGAGATTCGTGAGGGCGATGCCCAGCCCACAGAGAATGACGCCTACTGACATCCAGGCATCCATCATCATATGAAGAAATGCGCCGCGAATATTCAAGTCGTTTTTAGCCCCTTGTCGCAATAACCACGCTACTCCAAAATTGGCAATCATACTGATTCCCGCAATTCCCATAACCCACAGGCCGGGAATATGTTCCAGTGGGGTCATCAGACGGTAAAACGCAATTCCAGCGATTATGAGGCCAGATATGAGTAAGGTGAGGCTGTTGAGGAAGGCGGCAATGGTTCCAGCACGGTGGTAGCCAAAGGTCCGTTCTTCAGTTGCGGGACGACTAGCTAGAATATGGGCATATAAGGCAAGCAACAAGGAACCTTGATCGATAAGGTTATGGCTGGCATCACTAATGAGCCCAAGGCTATTGGTCCAATAGCCTCCAATGAATTCAGCAAGAATAATAATGCCATTTAAGACTAGGCCGAGTTTAAGCCGGTGGGTCAGAGGAGAGGGTGAACCATGGGAATGAGACATAGACTACAGTGTCCCATGATTAGTGAGAACGAACAAGTTTCTATGAAACCTGGAAGGGCAATTGAGATGGAGGAGACTGGAAAAATGAATTGAGATGAGAAAATTCGACGATCGGATAGATTTCTCCGATCGTCGCCAGAAGTGGGCTAGACCGATCGCTTAGTCTTCAAATGAATTTTCTGGGGAAGTTTTAACGGCTTGTTTGGTGGTGTCGACTGCAGAATTAACCCGTGTCGCTGCATGTTTCATGGTTTCTTTCGCTTCTTCGGACCATGACTGCATGGCTTCTTTGGTTTGAGCTGCCATCTCAGAAAATTCGTCCTGGGCGGTTCTGGCACCTCGGACGATTCGGTTGCGCAGTGATGAGCCAGATTCTGGGGTGAGCATAATGGCGGCTCCGGCTCCTAATAAAAACCCGGCAATAAAGACAAACCCATTGACCCAGCTTGAATCTCCTTGTCCATTATTATCACTCATCGTGAGGTCCTTCCTGATCGTACCATGGTTATGATTGTCGTTGGTTATTTTTGGCGGTTCCCATCATGGCCATGATGGCTCCCCCTAAACAGACGCCAGAAGCAAATACTAAACTATACGAAAAGCCGGTTCGGAGTTCTGGCCACGTATCCAAAACTCGCTTCCATAAGGGAAGTTCGTCGGTGACATGAACATGGCCTTCCCAGCCTAATTCTCCCTGAGGCATATCATGGTCGGATAGTTCTTCCTCATCATTAGGGCGGACAGTGTTGAGATTGGTCACAGTCATGAAAGGGGCTCCAGTACCGCAAAAGGAAAATGTGAAAATAACCTGGCCATGGGTAATTCTAACATGTTTGAGTCATTTTGTGGAGACACAATTTCTTGGGTGAAAATGTTGCGATAGGAATGGCTCTTAAAGTCTGAAGGAAGAGAGACTCCCGTTTGGCCCCAGACAGACTCTCCTACAGGTAGGCTTGCCGGGTCGCCAATGAGTTGAGTCAAGAATCGAGGCAAAATAGTCAAACTCGCCTTAGGGCCTTCTCGTCGAATGAATCCACAGATATTGTCTGCATATTCTCCATGTGTTTCTAATGGACCATATGTGCCATTCAAAAAGAGAGAAGAATGGCGTTTGCGATAGAGAAGCGCAGTCTGCGTGATATACATTTTTATCAAGCCATTGTCGGCATGTTGGAACAAAAACTGGAGAAGATCTACTGGGGCGAGCTTTTCCTGGAGGTCCTGTAATTCGGCCAGCCGTTCTTGATAATACCCATAATCGATAAGCCCTCGGTTATCTGGGTCAACTAAGGATAAATCCCAAAGTTCGGTCCCTTGGTAAAAGTCAGGGACTCCAGGAGCCAATACTTTAATCAGGACTTGAGACAATGAATTATACAGCCCATACCCTGCGATGCGGCGCTGAAATGGCAGGAAATCTTCCAAAAAGGCATTCTTGTTTGTTGGAGAAAGAATACGGTCAAGAAATTTCAAGACCGCCTGTTCATAGGCTTCATCTGGATTCAGCCAGCTACTCGTGACTTTAGCTTCCCGTAAGGCTTTGACCATATAGGTTTTGAGGCGTTCTGAAAATTTCGTACGGACTTCATCGGAAATGGAATCGAAAGGCCAGATCCCTAGCAAGGTTTGGTAGATCAAATATTCTTCATTGCGGCTGGGGACCAATTGCTCTTCAAGCCGATGGGCAGCCTTTTTGTTGAGGCGAGTCCAAGTGCGAAGTCTGTTCCGCCATTCGATAGGAATTTCAGAGAGGACGTTGATGCGTGCCCGAACATCTTCACTGCGCTTGGTGTCATGAGTGGAGGTTGACGAGAGGCTCCAAGGCCAATGGTCAGCCCGCTCTTGCATATAATGATGGAATTTTGAAAGAGATAAGCCAAAATGTTGTGGTTCGCCACCAACTTCATTTAACGAGGTGAGGCGGTTGTATTGATAGAATGCGGTGTCTTCTACGCCTTTGGCCGTAACTGGACTGGTCGTTTGTTGAAATTTCATGACAAAGGGGCGAATGATTTCCCAATCCAAAGAGGTCGAGTCTTGTGGGGTGGTATTCGTCAGCACGTCACGAATGAAATCGAAAACTAAATTGCTGAGAGCAGGATTCCGCCTCTTGGCCCGTGCCACAGCTAGTCGAATATAGGCACGGTCTCGGTCAGTGATCGGTTCCTTTGCCTCTGGACGAATATAGGTGCGATAGACCGGGAAACACGCAATGATTTCACGAATGGCGTAAATCAAACTATTGAGCGTGAAGTCACGGGAGCGGCGGTTCTGTTCAGAAAGCACATTGAGTTCGTGCCCCAGTGCATTGATCTCTCCAGCCATAGAACTCGTCATGATCAATTTTTTGCAATGATAAATTAGATCATCATAGTGGAGTGAGGGCTTGGAGAATCGCGTATAGATCTGCTCAAATTGTCGTTGATGAGAAGGGTGAACGAATAGATGGTTGACCAGCGAGAGAAAACCATATCCAGTTGTGCCATGAACCGGCCAGTCGGGATTCAATCGTTCCCCGGTACCTAATATTTTTTCGACTAACATGTAGAGCACTCGTCCTTGGGAGTCGGGAGCAGCGTGGAACTGTTGAGCGGCCCAGGCTTGCCATTGAGCCAGGTAGCCTTGGGGATCATACAGCCCATCTACGTGGTCAATACGCAATCCGGTTACCGCACCAGAGGAGACCAGGTCAAAGATTTTTTGTTGAGCTTCCTGAAAGACGGCTGGTTGTTCCATACGAATGGCTGCCAATTGATTAATATCAAAAAAACGTCGGTAATTAATTTCTTCTCCTGCCACTCGCCAATAGGCCAATCGATAGGCTTGATTGGAAACCAATGAATCTAAAAGATCGAAACTTTGTGGGGTGCCCTTATTGCCGTTGAGTAATCGAAGATTTTCGTGGAGAAAATCTTTGAGGGGTTGATACACGGAGACCAGAGCTGAGAGTCGGCGCTGAATCACCTCTTTTTCTCGATAGCGTTCAGCAATACGTTCTGGATCGGTTTCAGTTCGTGTTGGCAAATGAGAAAGGGCGGTGATGATACTGTGATATTCTTGGAGATGAGCGGCCTCTTCCTCAAGAGCCTGAGGGAGATCGTCTTGCCGAAAACTAAGCACAATAGACCATGTAGAAGGATCTAAAGGCAGGCGATGTTCATAATACTGTAAGAAAAGTTTCCCATCATCATAATGAAGGACGATTTCTTGATTTTCTAAAACGATCCCATATTGGTCACCCAAAATGGGAAGCAGGACAGTGTTTGCTAGTTCTGGCTTAACCGGCGTCCAATCAATATCAAAAAATGTGGCGTAATGAGAAGATGGTCCATTTTCCAGAACATCTTGCCACCAGAGGTTGGCAGAGCCAGCAATGCCCATGTGATTGGGGACGACATCAAGCAATTGCCCCATCGCATGCTTCTGTAGCGTGGAGATAAAGACCTCGTAGTCCGCCTCGGTGCCAATTTCAGGATTGAGGACCGTAGGGTCAACCACATCATAGCCATGAGTACTGTCAGGTGCGGCTTTGAGATAGGGGGAGGCATAACAATCAGTGATGCCGAGTTTTTGAAGATAGGGAATCAGTCGGGCGGCGTCTAAAAAAGTAAACGAACGATTGAATTGCAAGCGGTAGGTCGAAAGTGGAATACGAGGAACGTCAGCAGACATGATCGATGGATCACGTGAGAGAGGAAGATGATGTGATCGCTCGACCTCCATAGGATTTTCCACGTGCAATGGTCGTGAGCCCTAATTTTCCTGAAGCGCGTTTTACCAAACGACCTTTGTCGCCACCCAAGTTGGTGCCGGATTCAATCACGTTAAACCGATCAACGATACAGCGCTGGAGATGACACTTTGGCCCAATAACCGTTCCATCCAAAATAATAGATTCTTCGATCGTACAGCCTTCGCCAATGCGAACATTTCGGCCAATAATTGAGCGGGTGATCGTGCTGTCGATCACAAGGCTCCCTTGGCCCACCATCGCATCATCCATTTGCGAACGAACCATGCTGGCTACCGGGTCAGTCAACGCATCTGTCGTAATAGGCCACTTCACATTTCGTAAATCAAAGATTGGGCTTTCACCTAAGACATCCATATTGGCTTGCCAATAGGCTTCCATCGTTCCCACATCCCGCCAATAGCCCCATTCTTCATAGGGATGAATCCCTGGTACGGCATTCTCCATAAAATCGTATGCTAAGACTCGATGGGACTTGATGAGGGATGGAATTATATCTCGCCCAAAATCATGGGTACCAGCTTTGCTGGCATCGTTCTCTAAGATTCGAACTAACGTGTCCGCATTAAAAATATAATTCCCCATGGAACTGTATGACATTTCTGGATTACCAGGCATAGGTTTAGGCTGAGCGGGTTTTTCTTCAAAGCCCATAATCTGATAATCCGAGCTGGCTTCAATGATGCCAAAGCCTTTGGCGGCATGAATCGGGACGGGGAGTGCGGCCACGGTCACTTCGGCTTGCTGATCAAGATGAAACTGGATCATTTGTCGAAGATCCATCCGGTAAATATGATCCGCTCCAAAAACGGCCACGAGACCTGGGGCAAAATCCTGAATCAGATTGATGTTCTGATAGACGGCATCGGCCGTTCCTTCATACCATTTTCCTCGTCCCTTCATTTGTGGAGGGACGACAGTGATAAACGCTTGTCGATTGGGTCCGCTAAAACGCCAGGCTCGTCGAAGGTGCTCAATGAGTGATTGAGACCGATATTGCACGAGCACATACATGGCTTGAATGCCTGAGTTGATGAAATTACTCAGCACAAAATCGGCAATCCGATAATTGCCGGCAAAAGGCACTGAAGGCTTGCTCCGTTGTTCGGTCAGAGGCATCAATCGTTCACCTTTGCCCCCGGCCATAATCATAGCCAGGACCTTTTGGGGCAATCGTTCGGTTACCGAACTTTTCCGGCGTGTGGGAGGAGATTTTTTCATACGTCAGGTGAGTGAATCACAACAGCGTCAGTGTCTACAGTCGTTGTGTGTTTGGCGATCGTTTGCTCTAATTCCGTTATGGTCTTTTGCTGTTGAGAAATCAGCCGTCTTTTCTTAATAAACGATGGAAAGGAGGCGAGAACGCTCAGAAGGACCCCACAGGCCAATGCCGTGAGAAGGATGACCACTAAAGAGCCCTGGAATCGCCACGAGAAAAAATTAATGATAATCGGTTCGGCGTTTTGCAATGAAAAGGCAACAGCAAAAAACAGAACGAGTAGAAATGTAAAGAGTACAGAATACATAGGGGAGAGAGTTTGATATACTTCTTTCTAGTTAACATAGAACCTTTTGATTGGCAATGCCCGTAACCCCAGAACAACTTCAGAGAATTTTAACCGCTCAGGAATGGGATCCCTTTTCCATCCTAGGCCCACACCGAGAAAAACAGGGAAAGGCGGAGCATATTCGGATCAGGGCTTTTTTGCCCGATGCCGCCGAAGTGGCCTATCTTCCTCCTGAACGACATGCGGACCCCTTGCCCATGACGCTTGTGGCACCTGATGGGGTATTTGAGGCCTTCTTCCCAGGCAAAGTGTTAGATCCCACCTACCTCCTTCGGGTCACCACCACCCAAGGTAATACTTTCCAGCAACATGATCCCTATGCGTTTTCCCCGGTGTTATCCGAGTTTGATTTACATCTGTTTGGCGAAGGCAAACTTTATAAAGCCTACGATAAATTAGGAGCACATGCCTGTACGCATCAAGGTGTGCAAGGAGTCAATTTTGCGGTATGGGCTCCGAATGCCAAGCGGGTGAGCGTCGTGGGTACGTTTAATGAATGGGATGGTCGTCGACATCCCATGCGGAGTCGGGGAGGCGTGGGAATTTGGGAATTGTTTATCCCAGGTCTACGTGACGGGGAGATCTATAAATACGAAATCTTGCCGCAGGGCGGAGGCATGCCGTTTGCGAAGGCCGACCCTTATGCCACAGCGGCTGAACATCGCCCCAAAACAGCGTCACTCGTCTGTGAGGTATTGCAGCATCAGTGGAGCGATTCGAGTTGGATGGAAGCACGAAAAGCCAGCGACCCACTGAAGCAACCTCTTTCCATTTATGAAGTTCACCTTGGCTCGTGGAAACGGGTCGTGGAAGAGAGCAATCGGTGGATGACCTATCGGGAGTTAGGCGAACACCTGATTCCGTATGTGAAGGACATGGGGTTCACACATATTGAGCTTATGCCAATTGTGGAGCATCCCTTCGATGGGTCATGGGGTTATCAGGCGACTGGCTATTTTGCACCGACCAGTCGGTTTGGGACGCCAGAAGATTTTATGGATTTTGTCGATGCCTGTCATCAAGCCGAAATTGGCGTCATTATGGATTGGGCTCCAGCACATTTCCCTGATGATCCGCATGGCCTCGCATTTTTCGACGGCACTCATCTTTATGACCATGCGGACTCACGAATGGGTTGGCACCCGGAATGGAAAAGTCGAATCTTTAATTATGGCCGGATCGAGGTCAAAAATTTCCTCATCAATAGTGCCTTAAGTTGGTTTGATCGCTACCACATTGATGGGTTACGGGTCGATGCCGTGGCAT
Source organism: Nitrospirales bacterium (assembly GCA_029261295.1). GTDB lineage: Bacteria > Nitrospirota > Nitrospiria > Nitrospirales > UBA8639 > Nitrospira_E. Next base: position 170,237 of record JAJDBP010000031.1, read on the forward strand.
CCATGCTCTATCTGGACTATGCACGAAAAGATGGTGAGTGGGTGCCTAATCAACATGGGGGCAATGAAAATCTGGATGCCGTTGAGTTCATCAAGGAATTAAATACCGTGGCCCATCAAGAGCATCCAGGAATCATGACCATTGCCGAAGAATCCACGGCATGGCCTGGTATTTCAAGGCCAACCTATGTGGGCGGGCTGGGGTTTTCCTTTAAATGGAATATGGGTTGGATGCACGATACCTTGGAATATTTTCAACTGGACCCCGTGTACCGAAAATTCCATCAAGACAAAGTCACCTTCGGGCTCATGTATGCCTTCACGGAAAATTTCGTGCTCGTGCTTTCACATGATGAAGTGGTGCATGGGAAAAAGGCGCTCCTGGATAAAATGCCTGGAGATGATTGGCAACGGTTCGCGAATCTTCGTGCCCTCTATGGCCATATGTGGGGTCATCCTGGAAAAAAGATGCTCTTTATGGGAGCGGAAATTGGCCAATGGTGGGAATGGAATCACGATGATAGTTTGCAATGGCATTTGCTCGACTATGCCCCGCACCGAGGATTGAAGCAATATATCGCCGATTTGAATCGACTCTATCAATCTGAGCCCGCGTTGTACCAAGTCGATTTTGATTGGCACGGTTTTCAATGGATTGATCTGCACGATAGCGACAACTCTACGCTTACCTATATTCGCTATGCGCAGGATCAGACAGACTGTGTGGTGTGTGCAGGAAACTTTACACCAGTACCACGGGAGCAATACCGCATGGGTGTGCCTCGTGATGGGTTGTATAAAGAAGTGCTCAATAGTGACTCAGAAATCTATGGTGGCAGCAATATGGGTAACGGCGGAAGCGTTCGAGCTGATCCCATTCCCTGGCACAACCAACCCTTCTCTCTCCTTGTCACTCTCCCGCCTTTAAGCGTCGTCTTCTTCAAACCTGCTTAAAGCTGGTTCGTTCTTCATCCTCAATTTCAGTACTTACCGGGAGCACGAAATTTGTTTTTTGCTAGATTTTCTGGCACGCCACGAATTTTTATCCAGTATTCTTCCAAAGCATTTTCATCGATTTCCACGTCCGTGTTATAGAGAGCATCTCGACCATCTTTCCTGCACCCGGAGATCCAATATTCATCACCAGTTTTCATGTCAAAAAAGTTTGATTTGTACCCTTGCCCACGTAATGATCGAAAGATCTGTTTTTGATACTCAAGGCGTTTTCCTTTTTCTTTTACTTCAACCCACCCTATTTTCGCAGGACCAACTAGGTTTCCTGATTTTTTTTCAATCCATATAACTCGTTTCATGAATTAGATCTCACAAGGTGTTACCCCTCTTTTTGAACATCAACGTTGGTTGTAGACCCAAGCTGGGAAAGCGGGGAGGGTGAGGGTTTGCTTAGTGGAAGTGAGGTCAAGGGTGACGGGTGCTGATTGAGAAGAGGCGCTATCTCGCTCAGCATATTCGGGTTGGGTGTTATCTAAGAGAAGGTTCCAAGTGTCTTTGGGTTGTTGTATTTTTAGGGTGGTGGGTTGGTCGTTGAATCCTAAAATGAGGAGATTTGCGTTGGAATTGGGGTTTTTTCGATAGATGGTTAGGACGGTTTTTTCGGGGTTCATCCACACGCGTAACTGATGTCCTTTCACTCCTGTGCCTAAAGATCCATGTTGTTTGCGCAAGGTGATAATCTGTTTGGTCCAGGCTGCCATTTGTTTCTGCATCGCGTTGCGAGCTTCCGGAGGGGTGAGACGGGAGTGGTCGAAGGTTTCGACAGCATAGGGATCTGAAATATTTTTCCAGCCAAATGGTTTGAATTCAGCCAACCGGCCTTTGCGAACAGCCTCAATTAATCCCTTGTCTCCATGATCGATAAAATACTGAAAGGGCGCATGCTCGCCGTATTCCTCACCCATGAACAGCAATGGAATGAACGGGGAGAGAAGAACCGAGGCGGCGACCACTTGTTGCGCAGCAAAAGGAATAAGGGTAGAAAGGCGATCGCCTTGTGCTCGATTTCCAATTTGATCATGGTTTTGGGCAAAGACCACAAACTGAGACGGTAATAAATGTGCGGCAGAATTTCCATGCTTGCGGTGGCGGTGCTGGGAATATTGGCCGGAGAGCACAAAGTTCTTGCGAAGAGCTGTTGCAACGTGATCGAGTGTGCCAAAGTCGGAATAGTAGCCCTGGCGTTCGCCAGTGACAAGGGCATGGAGGGCATGGTGGAAATCATCATTCCATTGTGCATCGAGGCCATACCCACCTTTTGAGGCAGGCGAAAGGAGCTTCACGTCATTAAAGTCGCTCTCGGCTATGATAGAAGCTATTCGATCTTCTTGATTAGCAGATTCGTGAACGGCATCTCGGATATCTTTTAAGATATGTGTAACGCTTGAGTCGAAAATTCCGTGAACAGCATCCAATCGAAGAGCGTCGATATGGAAGTCTCGTGTCCAATACACCGCATTGGAAATGATGAGATCTCGCACTCCATCGCTATGAGGGCCATCGTAGTTCATGGCACTGCCCCACGGGGTACGGTAATGGTCCGTAAAGAGCGGACCAAAATCTCCCCAGTAATTGCCCTCTGGTCCTAAATGGTTATAGACCACATCTAACACCACCGCGAGGCCTGCTCCGTGGCAAGCATCGATGAGTCGATGTAGCCCTTGTGGCCCCCCGTAAGTGTTGTGGGGCGCAAAGAGGTAGGTGCCGTCATAGCCCCAGTTTCTGGCACCTGGGAACTGTGCAATCGGCATCAATTCAATAGCGGTAATGCCAACCTCATCCCGGAGATATGGTAAGAAGGGAATGATGTCGTCAAATGTTCCGGTTTTAGTAAAGGTTCCAGGATGAAGTTCATAAATAATATAGTCTGCTAATGGGAGCCCCTTCCATTGTTGGTCAGTCCACACGAAAGATGATGGGTCGATGACTTCTGATGGACCATGGACGCCTTCGGGTTGGAAGCGAGAGGCCGGGTCTGGTCGCGTGAGTTTTTCGTGAAGGACATAGTGGTAGCGAGTTCCCACGCCAACATTGGAGACCGTGGTTTCCCAATAGCCAAAAGGCTGGGGCTGCATAGGAATAATTTCTGGCGTGGTACTCAAAATTTCCACCGCGAGCGTTTTGACCCAGGGAGCCCATGCTCGAAAGGTAACTTGTGAGGGCCCAGTGATGAGAGCCCCAATTGGCTGTCTTTCGGGAATTTGGGTTTTGGGTACAGGTCGTCGATGAGGCATGATTGAAAAAAACCTGAGTGGTGCTGGTTGATGATCCGGATGTTTAGCCCATCAAAAAAACTATTCTAGCATGGTTTTTCTGTGCGTCACCTTGGGCAAGTGGAATGTTTGGTAGAAGCCAATGGGGCTTCCCAGATCCGGCATGGCCTGTTACCGTAATATTGCAGTTTTTTCCAATGATCTGTCTATGATAAGGACTTTTACTTCTTGATCAATAGGGAGTCGAGTACATGAGACAACGACCGGGGCGCCCTTATCCTTTGGGAGCGACGTGGGATGGGGAGGGCGTGAATTTTGCCATCTTCTCTGAAAATGCGACAGGGGTCGATTTATGTTTGTTCGATTCCGACTCCCAAGACCGTGAACGGATTCGCTTGTCCATAGAAGAATGTACCGATCAGGTCTGGCATATCTATTTGCCTGAAGTACGACCTGGACAACTCTATGGGTATCGAGTGCACGGTCCCTATGACCCGCCTGCCGGCCATCGATTTAACCCGTCAAAATTATTAGTCGATCCTTACGCCAAAGCCTTCACCGGAATTGTGAAGTGGTCGGATGCCATGTTCGGGTATCGAGTGGGTCAATCTGAAGAAGACCTCCTTATGGATGAACGGAATAATGCAGCCAATGTGCCGAAGTGCGTGGTGGTGGACCAATCCTTTTCATGGGGCCACGATCGGTTACTGAAAATTCCCTGGGCGCAGACCGTGATTTATGAGGTCCATGTCAAAGGCTTCACCATGAATCATCCCGATGTGCCGCACCATCTTCGGGGAACATATGAAGGGCTGGCCTCTCCACCCATTATTGCCTATCTCCAATCTTTAGGGGTGACTGCGGTTGAATTGCTTCCTGTTCATCATTTCGTGAATGACCAGTTTCTCATTGATAAGGGACTCACCAATTACTGGGGATATAACTCGATTGGATATTTTGCCCCGGATATTCGATATTCCGCCTATCCTCGTGAGGGCCGAAAAGTCTATGAGTTCAAGACGATGGTCAAAACGCTGCATAGCGCGGGGATCGAAGTGATTTTGGATGTCGTGTACAACCATACTGGAGAAGGGAATCACCTCGGCCCGACGTTGTCTTTTAGAGGAATCGATAATGCGGCGTATTACCGGTTATCGCCGGACAATCCACGGTATTACATGGATTACACCGGATGTGGAAATACCCTCAATGTCCGACATCCTCGCACCTTGCAATTAATCATGGATAGTTTGCGATATTGGGTGTGTGACATGCACGTCGATGGGTTTCGCTTTGATTTGGCCTCGGCTTTGGCACGCGAACTTCATGATGTCGATCGTCTCAGTGCTTTTTTCGATATCATTCATCAAGATCCAATTTTGTCACAAGTGAAGTTAATCGCTGAGCCTTGGGATTTGGGTGAAGGTGGGTATCAGGTTGGAAATTTCCCCCCCGGGTGGGCCGAATGGAATGGTAAATATCGTGATGTGGTTCGACGGTATTGGAAAGGGGACAACGGATTATTGGGTGAGTTTGCTTCCCGCTTGGCTGGAAGTAGTGACCTGTATGGACAAAGTGGGCGACAGCCGTATGCCAGCATCAATTTTGTGACGGCCCATGATGGATTTACCCTTAACGATTTGGTGTCGTATGACCAAAAACATAATGAAGCGAATCAAGAAGATAATCGAGACGGGACGGATGATAATGAAAGTTGGAATTGTGGAGTGGAAGGGCCAACCGATGATCCGGCCATTCAACAGCTGAGGGAACGCCTAAAACGAAACTTTTTTGCGACTCTCTTACTCTCTCAGGGTGTGCCCATGATTGCAGGGGGAGATGAGATTGGGCGAACGCAAGGGGGCAACAATAATGCCTATTGCCAGGATAATCCTATCAGTTGGTTCGATTGGAATATGACAAAAGCCCAGACGGAGCTCCTGGATTTTGTGAAAGATCTTATTGCGATAAAAAAAGACCACCCGGTTTTTCATCGGCGGCGGTTTTTTCAGGGCAAACATATTAAGGACTCTGAGGTGAAAGATATCGCCTGGTTTGCGAGTGATGGAAAAGAAATGACTGAGGAAGATTGGGATAAGGGCTTATTGACCCTGGGCATTCGATTGGCGGGAGATGCGATTGAAGAAATGGATGATTTGGGCAATCCGATCGTGGATGATTCCTTTTTATTGCTCTTAAACGCCTATCATGAGGCGGTCTCTTTTACCTTGCCTGCGCATAAGAAAGGGGTCGCCTGGGAATGGGTTTTTGATACGGCAATTACAGACAGTAAAGATATGCCAAAAACTTGGCGAGGAGGAAAGGTGTATGAATTAGAAGGTCGTGCTATGGCCTTGATGGGTCTGCGGTACACGAAACCACACAACAAAAATTCTCAATAAACTCTAGCCCCTTATCCTGCTGTTTTATATTGCCGTTGGTTCTTCTAAAAGACTATCTAGCCTCGCGAATTTTTGTGTGGACTTTTCCAGACAGCCGAATTGTGGGCCGAAGTATGGGAGTGGCTCGAAAGGGAGAGAGGCTCAGGCTGAAATGTAGGCATCGAATGCGGGGAGCCAAACCATTTAAAGGGTTCTGGCTCCCCGAATCCGAATAAGAGTCGCTCTGCGAGAGTTAAATCCGGTCTTCGACGAAACGTTTACCTTTGTCCATGAATTCGTTCATTCGGTCTTTGGTCTCACCTGCCATGTCCTTCATACCGTCAGTGGTGTCATGTAGATAATTTCTAATTTGTCGCCGGGTTCTTCGACCTGTTTGCGGGGCCATTAACAGTCCTAGGCCTGTGCCTAATAGAATGCCGGTGACCATGGCTAATCCTCCGCACAGAATGACTCGTGTATCAGAATCCATAACGCCTCCTTTTGTATGATGATTGAATGAAACAGGACCCCAACGGGGTATGACTCCTTTAGATTCCAGATGGGCTGTACCAGATCTTTGATGTCTTTATCATTGTAAAACGTAAATGAATATTTTACCAATGACAAAATGGGACTATAAAAGCCTTCATCGAGGTCCCAAGCTGTAAAGGAACTTTTGAGAGAAGTCTCTCTTATCTTTCCCCTGAAAACTGTGTAAGGGTTTTTTCTTGCCCTAACATCTTCTTTATGGTATCTCAAAAGAGGGTAAATACTCACAATTTCAGTGTTTTTTAAGCGATTTCACGTGAATAGTGGGAACGGATACAACTAAATTTCCAGCGAAATAATTCATGGTTAAAGTAGAAGAAAAGCTGTCGATGGATTCTAAGACTTTCAAGAATGGCTCCATGACTCCACCACCCCAAAACTTACGAGCATTGGCTGAAATGGTGGGAGTGGAATGGGAATACATTGATGGACGCGGTCAATCTCGTCAGGCCACGGATGAGTCGCTTCGAATTGTCTTACGCGCTTTGGGTATTGATATTCAATCAGAAAGAGATATTCAACGAGAATGTGAAAAAATTACTACAGGGCGTTGGAGCCAGGTGGTTGATCCTGTCCTGCTCTACTATCCTGAAACACGAACGCCCTTTTGTTTTCCTGTCGTGCTCCCGTTGGGAAATTGTGTGTTAGAGCAGGTGGTGCTCGAATGCCAAATGAAGAATGAACAGGGAAAGATTCGACGGTTTACTATCCAAGGGGCTTCTTGCGTTGTTCTTGAAGAAACCATCATTCAGGGCATCGGTTATACGCGAATGCAAGTGACTCTTCCGGGTCGTTTTCGTCTGGGGTATTACGAGATGAGTCTGGCGATCAAGCTAGGATCTCGTGTCTTGAATGTCGAAAGCTTCGTGATTGCTGCACCGCAACGTTGCTATCTTCCCCCTCGGGCTAAAAAGGAATGGGGAATTGGTGTGCAATTGTATAGCATTCGTTCTCGGGACAATTGGGGCATTGGTGATTTCCGGGATTTAGAACGGATTATGAAAACCGCAGGGAAAACCTGGAAGGCTGCCACCATTGGGCTTCAGCCATTGCACAGTTTAACTCCGGGCCTTCGCAGCCCGTATTCCCCCTCAAGTCGTTTATCTTGGAACCCGTTGTATTTGAATATTGAACAGGTAGCGGAATGGCGGTCTTCTCCCAAACTGCAACGCCTCTCCCGGACGAAAAAATTTCAAGCGACCCTACAGGAATATCGATCTGGCCAGTTTGTTGAGTATGACAGAGTTGAAGGGCTCAAGATGTCTATTCTGGAAGATTTGTATCGTGTCTTTAAACGGCAGCATCTTCAGCAGAGAACCCGGCGCGGAAAGGTGTTCCTTTCCTTTGTCCAACAGAGTCCAAATTTCCTGACACGATTTTGTACATTTCAGGCATTGACTGAATTCTTCAACGGGGAGGCCTGGCGGGCCTGGCCCGCTGACTTTCAGGATCCCACGTCCCTGGGTGTTGAGCGATTTCAAAAATCCAAGGTTGACCGGATTCAGTTTTATTATTATGTGCAATGGCTTTGTGAACTTCAGCTGACGAGGTTGGATCGTGTGGCACAAACCTCATCTCTGGGGCTAGGTCTTTATCATGACCTCCCGGTGGGCATTCATCCTGATGGAGCAGATGCCTGGAGCTTTCAAGGCCAATTAGCCCAAGAGGCCACCATCGGGGCACCACCAGATGCGTTTAATTTGGAGGGACAAAATTGGGGATTACTCGCTCCAAACCCCCGGACCCTTCGTCGTCATCGCTACGAATTTTTTCGCCAAACCGTGAGCCAAAATATGAGGCATGGTGGAGTCCTTCGTATCGACCATGCTCTTGGTTTGTTCCGGATGTTTTGGGTGCCATTTGGGCGAAGTGGGCAAGATGGGTTGTATGTCAAAACGTATGTTGATGAAATGTTGGCGGTGTTAGCCTTGGAAAGCGTTCGGCATAAGGTGATGGTCGTTGGTGAAGATTTAGGGACGGTCCTTCCTGCCATTCAACAAAAACTTGAAGGGGCGGGTCTGCTCTCGTATCGGCTGTTATTATTCGAGCGAGAAGGGGACGGGGCGTTTCATTTGCCGCATCAATTTCCAGGGCAAGCATTGGTGTCGGCGACCACCCATGATTTGCCCACTCTGAAGGGATATTGGGCGGGCCGAGATATTGAAGTGAAAGAAGACGCCAATCTCTATCCAATGCCTGAGGATAAAATTCGAGACGCCGAAAATCGCCAAGATGCTCGGCGTCAGTTATGGGAGTCCTTGTGCCGGGCTGGAATTGCAGGGCCTGAGACAATGCCGGCTGCCCTCTCTTCTGAAATGGCGATGAGGGTGTATCAGTATTTAGCGAGAACCCCGTCTCAGTTACTTATGGTGCAACTAGAAGACTTATTGGGAGAATTGGATACGCCAAATCTTCCTGGTGCGCAAGATTCGGCCTACCCTTCATGGCGGGTCAGGTTGAACGGATCACTGAATGGCTGGCTGAAAAATCCGGCCAATGCCCGTTTTGCCCAGGTTGTTACTCGGGAGCGTCGAGGTCGGCGAAATAGGGCGCTGGCTCTTGCTTAGAAAAATGGAAGGTGCCTGGTATAGTTCGGTTGCAGCTGGATGAATGAGAGACGTATGATGAACATTGGGTTTCTAGACGTAAAGAGAGATATTCCACCTGATAATATTGGCTGAAAACATTCCATGAAAAGGTATTCCTAAAAAATGGAAGACAAAAATTTAACGATGGCAGGTTGGTGGGAAGGCCTTACTGAGGCGTTTACAGCGAGCCTGAGCCAAATTCTGGCCTTTTTGCCCACGATAATTTTAGCCATTTTCCTATTAGGTCTGGGGTATCTTCTTGCCAGAGTGGTGTCTGTCGCGACCATACGGTTTCTCCAATTTGTGGGCTTTGATCGATTGTTAAGCCGAACGGCTGTTCAGACGTTACTTGAACGATCGGGGACCAAACAAAAGGTTTCAGAAATATTTGGCCTGGTAGGATTCTGGATTATCTTTTTAGTCTTTCTTATTAAAGCGTCGGACACCTTAGGCCTAACGATGGCGTCTGATGCATTAACTGGCCTTGCCAATTATATCCCCAGAATTGGGATTGCCGTCTTGGTGCTAATAATAGGTTTAATGGCTGCAACCTTTGTTCGTGAATTGATTACCATGACATGCAGCTCTGCCGGCATCACTCATGGCACGATGGTCGCTCAGGCCGTGTATGTGGCGGTGGTATTGTTGATTGTGGTGACGGCTATTGATGCTTTGGGGATTGATACGGAATTGCTGAATAATACGATTGTGATTTTACTGGCCGGGTTAATTGGTGGGGCGGCCCTGTCCTTTGGCTTAGGTTCTCGCTCTGCTGTGGCAAATTTGATTGCTGCACATTATTTGAGTCCAGTTGTTCGAGTGGGAATGATGGTGAAGGTTGGAGAGACCCAGGGGACGGTCGTGGCTGTGACTCCGATTTCTGTGGTTGTAGAGACGCGGGAAGGTCGCGTGATTATTCCGGCTTCTCATTTTTCTGAATCCACCGCAGTCATTTCGCATCCAGAAAAATAAATATGGATCTTGAGCGCCATCTCACACTTGGGTATTTTCAAGCGCATCCAGTTGAGGCGGCTCGACATTTGGAGTCGCTGGGTCCGCAAGAAGCCAGTGCGCTCTTGGAGTTGTTGCCGGGAGAAGAGATTGCCAATGTGTTAGAGCATTGTTTACCGGTATCGACGGCGAAAATTCTGGGCGAACTCTCCAAAGAATTAAGCTCCGACGTATTAAGTGCCATGAATGCCACGTCAGCCATCGGCGTACTTCGACAATTTGACGAGACTAGTCGTAATGATATTTTAGAGCGCTTAGATAATTCGATGGGCTCTACGCTTCGGCGTGCACTACGCTATTCACCCAATACAGCGGGGAGTTTAGCTGACCCTCAAGTTTTCACGTTACCGCCAGATATTTCCGTTGAAGAAGCCGTTTCGCGTATCCGGACGTATGGTCAAAAGGCCATGTATTACATTTATGTGATTGATCGCGACGGAAAATTGGAGGGGGTGCTCACGCTGAGACAATTGTTGGTTGATTCGTCCGATCATCTGGTTGGGACGTTAATGGAAGCCCAAATTACGACCTTGTCGGCCGAAGCCAATCTTGAAGAAATTATCAAACATCCGGAATGGAGCCGATTTCATACGTTACCGGTTGTTGATCGATGGGGAACATTTTTTGGAGCGTTGCGTTATCGCATGTTACGTCGAATTGAAAAAGACGTGGAAGGCAAAGCGCCCTTGGGTTCTGTGAGTGACTCACTGATGCAACTATGGGAAGCCTATTCCATTACAGGTGTCCGTCTGATGACAGATGTGGCACAGACCCTACATGAACGGAAACCGAGCTCATGAGCCATGAAGCGGTGGATACAGCTGCGCCTCGATGGGGTGGGGCTCATGTCTTAAATGAAGCGTTCTTTCTGAAACATCATCAGGAAGCCGCCCGCATTTTAGAGGCCTATCCCGCGACGGATATTCTCCGGGTTCTGCAAGGGACCAGTCCCAAAAATGCGGCAAATCTCCTGTCCAGTATTACTCCCCCTATTGCAGCGGAAACTCTCACGCTGATGCCTACCGATTTATTGAAGCAGGTGATCCCTCATATGTCGCCGGCCCTCGCAGCCGCGTTGTTTCAGCGATTAGATGAAGATTTACAACGCGCCATTTTGTTCCGTGTGCCAGAACGATATGCCCAAGAGATTCGCTCGTATATGACATATCCGGTGGAATCCGTTGGTAGTATCATGGATCCCAAGTTTTTGGTGTTACAAGAAGAGCTGACCGTTCGAGACGCCATGTTGCATGTTCGATCACGTGCGCAAAAAGATGTTCATGATCTGTATGTCATCGATCGTCATCACAAACTCGTTGGGAAATTTTCCGTGCGTGATTTGTTGCTGGTTGATCCTGAAGAAAAACTACAGGGCGTCATGATTCGCGATTTACCGACGATTCATCCCCTGGAATCCAGGGAAGAAATAGTTGAGCTCTTCAAAGAACGACATTTCTTCACGATTCCAGTGGTAGATTTAGATAATCGGTTGGTCGGCGTCGTACGCAATGAAGACATTATTAAAGCCAGCCAAGAAGATGCGAGTGCCGATTTGCTCACCATGGTCGGGGCCAATAAGGATGAACGGGCCTTGTCTCCAGTGTGGTTTTCGGTTCAGAAACGATTGCCATGGCTGCAATTAAATTTAGTCACGGCCTTTTTAGCAGCGTTTGTGGTGGGGATGTTTGAAGGCACGATTGCGAAATTTACCGCTTTGGCTGTGTTACTCCCTGTGGTTGCAGGCCAGTCGGGGAATACGGGTGCCCAATCCCTCGCTGTCGTGATTCGCGGGTTGGCTTTGCGAGATATTCGACCTTCACAATGGCTGCGCGTGAGTGGAAAAGAAGTCTACGTGGCGTTTCTGAATGGATTAGCGGTGTCGGCTACCGCCTGTTTGGCTGTGGCTCTCTGGAGCCGGTCGTTGGGCTTAACCGTTATTATTGGGCTCTCCATGATCATTTCAATGGTGATCGCAGGATTATCCGGGGCTATTATTCCTATTGCCTTAAAAGCGATGAAACAAGATCCTGCTCAATCTTCCTCTATTGTGTTAACCACGATTACTGATGTGGTGGGATTTTTCAGCTTCCTCGGTCTTGCCACTCTTCTCTCCAGTTTATTGGAAGTATAAGGCTCCACTCAATTAGGTAGTTTCCTCAATCTTCTGGCTATCCTAAGTCAGGCTTTTTCAACACCTTTCCTGGTGCCTCCGCTCGAATTTGGTTGCCTCCATCTAACGACTCGGGTAGGATCAGAGTCCATTTTATCTCTCTAGCAGAGGAGGCTTTATGAAATCTCAAATCGCGACAAAACCGGATCGATCACAGTCGTTAGATCAAGATATTCAGCGACTACGTCAGCAATTGGAAGCCTTAAAGAAACACCTCATGAAGGAACCTTCCGCAGATACTCTCAACGAGTTTGATGCGGTCACCGAGGACATGTTGGCTGAAGTGTTTGGAAGTTCTTCGCCCTTGTTGGATACGTATGAATATGCTGAAGTCGGAGAAGCCGCGGGTCTCTTAAATCTTACCGATGAAGCTCCAGAGGGAACGAATTCCCAATCGCAGCGAGAAACCATTCGCCAACGACATCGTGTACTTGAAAGTGCGGTGGCTGATTTAGAATCTCGTCGAGCGTCATTAGCCAAGGAAGCGAAAAAACGGAAAGCCACTGGTCCGCGTGTTTCCGACTTTATGGCCCACACGGTTCGAACCATATCCTTAGACGCCACGCTTCGGGAGGCCGGACAAAGCTTGCAGAAATGGAAGATCGGTTCGTTATTAGTTCAAAGTGGCGATGAGTATATTGGTTCTATTTCCGAAACCGAATTAACGAGTGAAGTGGTGGCCTCTGGGACGGATGCTACGACCACGACGGTCAAAACCTGCATGCGTGAACCCCTGGTGACCATTGAAACCAGCGATCCGATTGTTGAAGCCGTTCGTCTCATGAAGGAAAAAGGGACTCGGCATTTGGCTGTGACGGAAAGTGGGCGCATTGTTGGTGTGGTTTCTGTCTCGGATGTCATTCGATATTATTCTGGTGTCGTCTAACGATTACCAATGACACATAACGGTCTCCAGGGAAGAGTTTGCCTGAAAATACTCAAACCCTTCCCTGGTGGTTGTCTCACTTTGCCAGCCTTCACACTAGCCGCAGTTCGGAATTTCTCGTCTCGTTGAATCGCAGTATGCCTTCCTAGTCTTAAAAAATTCTAATCTGTATTTAATCTTCATATTAGAGTTCCCCTGTATGCTCTTTGTATGAGCAAGGTGCGATGTTGGTTTATTCTCATCAAGGAGGACGGCATATGGAGAGGAACGAAAAAGTCGCGGTGTTTCAAAAGGACTTTGGTCACGTGTGGCAAAAGGGTCTAGGATTGGCAGGAATCGGTATCCTTGCTGGTGCCCTTCTGTTTGGGGGGTGGAATAATCCTGCTCAAACTTTTGCTCATAAGGCAGAAGCGAATCAGAGTGGTCAAGCCACCGATCCTCCTCATTTCCAAAAAGGAGGATTTGCCGATATTGCCAAACGCGTGACTCCAGCCGTCGTGAATATTACCGTCAGCAAACAAGCCGCCGTGCCCATGTCTGGCGGGCCGTTTGATCCGATGAAAGAGTTTTTTGGGTTGCCGGGTAATCCTGGATTCCCACCTCGTGGCAATCAGCGCCCGATGCCTGATCTTCAAGGGGCCGGTTCTGGGGTCATCGTCTCCTCCGATGGCTATGTCTTAACCAACAATCATGTCGTAGAGGAAGCCAAACAAATTACCGTGACGCTTCCCGATAAACGGGAATATCCAGGAACGGTAGTGGGTCTGGATCCGAAAACTGACTTGGCCGTGATAAAGGTGGAAGGCACCGATCTGCCTTTTGTGCCGTGGGGTGACTCTTCCGATCTGCAAGTGGGCGAATATGTGTTGGCCGTGGGCAATCCCTTTGGGTTGAATTCCACCGTGACCTTGGGAATCGTGAGTGCCTTAGGTCGAGGCGGGATGGGCATTACGCAATATGAAGACTTCATTCAAACTGATGCCGCCATCAATCCCGGGAATTCTGGCGGGGCATTGGTCAATGTTCGGGGCGAGTTGGTCGGAATCAATACCGCCATCTTTTCTCGAAGTGGAGGCTATCAGGGAGTAGGGTTTGCTATTCCCACCAAATTAGCCAAACCCATCTATGGGAGTTTGGTGAAGACTGGGTCAGTGGTACGAGGATTCTTGGGTGTGGGGATCCAAGGCATTACTCCTGATTTAGCGGAGTCGTTTCAATTAGACAAAACCCAAGGGGCCCTCGTGACGAATGTGATGCCTGGAAGCCCTGCGGATCAAGCCGGTATTCAACGTGGTGATGTGATTATAGAATATGAGGGGCAAGCGGTAGAAGATCCACGAGGCTTGCAAGGGCAAGTGATGAATACAGTTGTGGGAAATCAAATATCGCTCATGGTCATGCGAGAAGGGAAAAAAGTCACCCTGAGCCCCGTCATTCGTGAACAGAACGAGCCCACGAAAGTGGCTCGTACTAACCACATAAAAAAAGACGGCCCGTTTGCCGGAGTGGCCGTTCAAGACTTGAATAGCCAAATGGCGCAACAGTTAGGCATAGCCGAAGAGGTGAGTGGTGTGGTCGTGATGGAGGTGACACCAGGGAGCCAGGCAGAACGAGCCGGATTGGCACAAGGCGATGTCATCAGTGAGATTAATCGAAAGCCAGTGCATTCAGAGCAAGACTTCGTTCAAGTCGTCTCTCACTTAGAAAAGAAAAAAGACGCTCTCATCTTTGTCCATCGTGGGAAAGGAGCCTTATATCTGACGGTGAAGATTTAGATGCAAGAGGCAGTTAAGTTGCTAAATCGGGCTATCTTCTCTCGAGAGAAGATAGCCCGTTGGTCCGGAAGTTCTTGAACGAAAAATACTAACCCTCTCCCATATCAGTGTCACTCACTTTTCTTCTGTAGGTTAACTCACGTCTAGGTTCTACCTGTCCTTCTCAGTTTTTGTCTGGCCTTATCTCATATACAAAGCCTGGTTTTCAAATAGAGCAAGTCGAATTTTTGGAATGTCTAATGGGCGCCATTCTTCCGGAAGATTTTTTTTCGGAAGCCCTGCTCGTCAATATTCTTTTTGGTCTTGTATTTTGTCATAAAGTATACATTTAAAAATTATATGAATTAACTATAAATTATATATTTGTATAATTAAATTAAAAGGCTATATTGAAATTAATGAGAAAGAAATAAATAGGGAGCAAACATAGTTCATTAAAGAATGAAGAAAACGAAATTGAGTCAAATGATTTTCGTTAAGCAGGATTTGAAAGAGATGCCTGCTTGAGAAGTGGGAAGCATGACGATGTTTCCCATAGTGCCCTGGACGAGCTCATCCAGGGAGGATAGCTGGGAGGTGTAAAGCTTCCTACATTACTAAACACTCAAAATATGGGGGTCAATCATGAAAATCTTCACTACGACATTGATCAGTCTGTGTTTGCTTGGCAGCTCGACCGCATTGGCGGCCCCTACCCACTATGATGTGGAGCAAGATGAGTTTTGGCATGGGGCAGAGGCAGTGGTTTCCCACCAAACCACCAGTCCAGCAGATAATGTATCCGTCAAGCCGTATGATGTGGAGCAAGATGAGTTGTGGCATGGGTCGGACAAGGCGGGCCCCCCTACCTCTACGACTACCGCATCCGAGAATATGCCAATTCAACACTATGACGTGGAACAAGATGAGTTGTGGCATGGGGGGTGAGATGGATACCTGAGTATTTATGAACCCGCGGGGGCCATTTGGCCCCCGCGGGTTTGGTTTTATGAAAGAAAAAATAGGTTGTGTGCTTATGCCCCGACCTCAAAATCGGCGGATCTTTTAGGACAATTAGTGCGATGAAGTTTTAGAATCTAGAGCGGTGGACCATAATCGATTGGTCTCTCTGTTAATTCTGAAAAGGTGGGTTTCCGAATCCTGTCAAATCAATAAGGGGGTTAAGTAGTATATCTCTGCTCCTCCTAGGGTTGTGAGGTATTACTTAAAGACCGTCTCTTTCGCCGACGTAGATATGGCCAAGACAGCAGGGTGTTTGATGCGTCGAGCGACCGTAATGCCATAGAACTGTTCTGTAAGCTCTGGAATGTGGCCAACCGTGCGCACCTGATATTGGCGGGTAATTTCCTTTGCGACTACGGATGACCCAGGAAATAAACCGTGCCCTTCCTGCCCAAACGCTTTCATCGTCGCCCCATCTTCAAACTCTCCAACAATTGTCGGATGAAGCTGGTGTTTGCGAAACCATTCCTCCATCCCACGTCTCAGCACAGAGTTGTTCGTCGGTAACAAGAATCGTGCGCCATCCAGGGATTGTGGAAATTTACGGCGATAGTGACGGGCCAAAGGTTCCGTTCCAAATATCGTCACGCCGGTTTCTCCGAGTAAATGACTGTGGGCTTCAATGCTAACTGTTGGAGGGACAGGGGCATCAGTCAGTACAATATCGAGTGTATGCTGAGCGAGCTCCCCTAGGAGTCGCTCTAATCGACCTTCCCAACAGACGACCTTGATGTGCTCAAACTGTTGAAAAGCTACTTTTAACAATTTATAGGCCACCATTTTTGGCACGACCTCTGCGATCCCAACAACCAAGCGAACAGGATGATCAGCTTCCCGTCCTTTTAGGGTGTTGGTCAATTCATTGCCTAGGGTAAAGATTTCATCAGCATAGCGATAAGTAATTTTTCCAATTTCAGTCAGAACTAATCTACGGCCAACCCGTTCGAATAATTGTTCACCCACTGCGTCTTCAAGCGTCCGAAGTTGAACGCTGAGTGCAGGCTGCGACAGGCTGAGTCGTTCACAGGCCTGTTTAATTGAGCCTTCCCGCGCGATAACCCAGAAATATAACAAGTGATGGTAGTTGAGCCAGTCCATTGATCTTCCAACTATACATTTAAAAAAGTAATGAATCAAATTCATATTATGTATTTGTCTTATGCTAATTAGTGCCGATATCATACGAATCAATGGTCGTCCCCAGGCAAATGGGTTGTCCTCCTAAGAAACGAAAGGTGAAATACATAAGAAGAGGGGTCGGAATCCAAAGTTTTTTGCCATGGCCAATTGAAAGAGAAATGGTGAAAAGATTGTATAGTAGGTTTTTGACTCTTCGTAGGTTGGACTGGGGGAACACGAGGTTGAAGAATGATAGCGGACAATGAAATTTTTCGTATTTGCGTTCACTAGGTATTCTGTTTTATTTTGATGAAAAAAGGGCAATCTCGTAATTTAGATGTTGTGGTTGCGGAAAAGAATAATGAGGACCGTCTTTCCTTATGCAGTTTAGTCGCCGGGTTGAATTGCGTGCCCATTCCAACCGACTCGGGCTTGGACACAATGAGGGCAATTAAACAGGGACAGGTCGCCCTTGTGTTGTTGTCCGTTGATTTTGCATTGCCCGCTGGAGAGAACGTTCTTCATGAAATTCGACAAGTCGCTCCTTCGCTGCCGGTTATTATGATGAGTGGAGTCATGGCTCCGACTTTGCTCAGGCGGCTAGGTGACCGTGGGGCTCAAGGCTTCTTGGTGAAACCAATACAACGGGACCAGCTGGCGATCACCTTGTTCCGGTATCTTTTGTAATTTTGGAAATGAGGATAACGAAATGTTTGAACACGGGAGGCAACACCTTCAACAACTGAGCTATCAGGGTGTTGCCCGGCCGTCGATAGTAGCCCATGATTTCATGGTTGGGTTCTTGTAACTATTATTTATTTTTATGAGAAGGTGTTGTATGAATCACTTTTTGCGTTCAAAGTGTATCTTGTTTGTCATTTCCTTCGGTTGGGTTTGGGTGATGTTGTCGCCAGCCGCTGGCGCAGAGTCCTCATCTTCTACATCTTCTCCAACTCAATCGACCGGGGGAAAAATAGAATCTTCTGATGTGTTTCCTAGCCCCGAGGTTCATTGGCGGGCTCATGCTCAAGCGGAAGATCTGTTTAAGACTTGGAACTTTGATCAGGAACCAATTGGCGGACTCCCTACTGGATTCTCAGCGGGAAGCAACCAAAAGGAGTCAACAGGGAAATGGAGCATTGAGGCTGACCCACAGGCTCCCAGTACTCCTCACGTCATGACTCAAACACATCCCTGTTCGCAAAAAGACTGTTTTCACGTATTGCTATCCGACACGGGAAATTTGAAGTTACCTGATATTGTTGTCAGCATTCGCGAGATGTCTTCGGGAGAAGGGGGTGAAGCGGGAATCGTCTTAGCCGCTCAGGACCATAAGAACTTCTACGCGGTGACCGTGAATCTCCATACAAAGGAATTGAGCACGTACCGAGTACAAAATGGAAAACCGATGCTCATAGGAAAAGGTCCCGCAATACCAAAACCAGGGACATGGCATGTCCTGCGTGTGCAAGTCGTCAACTCAGGTCACGTGGATTTCCCTCGCTTGGAATTATACTTGGACGGGTGGGAAGTGCCGATGCCCGAGGTGTATGCGATCGAAGGAGTGGGCGGAATTGGCGTGATAACCATGTCGGAGATGGTTGCCAAGTTCGATGGACTTCGCGTGATCGAAATGGTCGCCAATCGGACGTTTTCTAAACCAGCTGCCTATTAGGCACAGACTCTTCTGCATGGTGTTACGCAGCATGAGCCAGGAAGCAGCAGTCGGACCACTGAACATCCATATGAGAAAACCCTCCAAATGATCACCGACGACCAAAAAGAAGGTGAGGCCGTCAAATTATCAGGTCTGAAGGAACACCTAGCGTTACCCACATCTCTTTTGCCAGCCGATTATTTCCTAAAAGACACGTGCGATTTCTCCCAATCTTTTGGAGAGTATCCAGTATGACGATGCTCCTCGCGATTCTCATTCCTCTTTTACCTCTAGCCTCCGGCATAATCCTCGGTTTTTTCGGAAGACACCTGGGAGAAAAAAGTTCAAAAGTGGGAGTCTCGGCGGTGGCGCTAGCATGTATCTGTTCTCTCTGGGTGCTCTACGTGGTCAGTGCGGGTGGACCCATTCGGATCATGCTTCCATCTTTCCATTCCGAACCAAATAATTGGTTTCAATTCGGTCTGTTCATTGATCGTCTGAGTGCAGTCATGATGGTGTTGATCACGAGTGTGAGCACCGTCATTCATGTGTACTCCGTTCGATACATGGAAGGTGATGCAGACTATTCTCGATTCTTTGCCTTACTTGGCCTGATGACCTTTGTCATTCTTTCTCTAGTCTCCAGCCCAAACCTTCTGATGTTGTTTGTGTTTTGGCAGCT